>NZ_CP042410.1:0-1477500 GCF_007954785.1 Leuconostoc citreum
TGCGTTACTTTTTCTAGGTTGCGAATTTGGGATGGGGATAATTCGTCGTTGGCGACAATCATATCCACATCATATGTTTTAACCGCTTCAGCAAGTTCATCAACCTTACCTTTACCAAAGTAAGTTGCTGGGTTTGGTCGTTCAAGCTTTTGTGAAAAAATGATTTCGGGGATGAGTTGATTAGCTTTGGCTAAATTAGCTAATTCTTCTAATTCGTAGTCAATATTACTTGCATTAGTCGATAAACCAATTAAAAAGACGCGGCGTTGTCCTTGATTAGTGACATGTTGTTCAGTCATAAAAAAATACCTCCAGTAACTTATAAACGAGACTGGGGGCATTTTGACGTGTTAAGGGCAAAGCTGCAAACCAATCTCAAGAAATGCACACAAAAATAGACAATCTATTTTGATATGCGGAATCTTAAAATTTGTTCAACAATGTGCTTTACTTCCTTCATTAATATGATGTTTAAAGTGTAACAGTTTTCAAGTGACTTGTCCACGAAAACGGGTTAAAAAACGGTGCTATCATCATTAAAACGAATAATGTCAGCATGATCTACTGATAGCGCAATTTGCATTACTGCACCGTTTTTAACGGGTTCGCCAGCTAAATCATGGCGTCCTAACTTTTCAGCAATACCGCGGATGGTGGTGCCGTGGGATACAATTAATACATTATCACCATCTGAATGGCGTGATTGAATATCTGCAAAACCGTGAGATACGCGATGCCACCATTTTTGATCATTCTCAGCAAAATGATAAGGATCAGCTAATGCAACAGTGTCCATTGCATCAGCCATACCATATTTTGCAACGAGATTGGCGTAGGTGCCAAAGTTCTCTGTTTTATAGGCTTGTAGTGTTGTGGTGACAGTTTCACCATTAATACCTTCAAATGAGCCAAAGAATTGTTCGCGGAAATCAAAAAGTTGGGTAGGCTCTTTGGGTGATTGCGTCGTGTTGTGTTGTAGAATATAGCGTGCTGTGTGGATTGCACGGGTTAAGTCAGATGAATAGGCACCATCAAAGTGGATATTGTTAAGGCGCTCACCTGCATCAATGCCGTGTTGGATACCCTTAGGCGTTAGTGGTGCATCAGACCAACCCTGAAAACGATGTAAGAAGTTAAAGTAAGTTTCGCCGTGGCGAACAATATAAAGATTAATAGCCATAATATGGTGTGCTTATTGTTTAATCATTAATATTGATTAGCAACAAGTACAAACCTCCTAATAATAGATTACTTTTATTTTATCATTTGTATGTAAAAGCTTGTAAAAAAAAACCACATTTGTGGTTTTAGTTCGTGGCAGCTTTTTCAGATGGTTGCTCGTTATTTTTATTAGTCATTTCATCTTCATCAAAAATACCATTATTGTTACGATCTTGTCGTGGTGTTGGAGACACCTGAACAATAAATTCGGAAATATAGGCATTGTCGTAATCTAAAGCTGTGAATTGGAAGTTAGCCACTTTCATGGTATCGCCAGCTCTGAATTCTGGATCGTGATTTAAAACGTAACCAGTTAATGTGACGGCATCATCTTCTTCTAATTCTTTAATCGTTTGACTAAAGTATCTTTCAAAATCATAAAGCGTCATTTTACCTGACACCTTGTAGCGATGATCACCGAGCTTTTCAATGTAGTCGTCTGAAACATCATCAATTTCGTCACGTACCGTACCAAATAATTCTTCATAAATATCTTTATCGGTAATTAGACCACTAGTGCCACCATATTCATCGACTACGATGGCAATTGGTGAGCGCTTAATAATCATTTCATCCATGACATCATGAAGATCCATATTTTCAGGTACCGCTGGGATATCACGCATGATTTTTGATACGGGGTCTTTGTCATTAATTCGTGCTTGTCTGACGAGGTCATAGTTAAAGACGTAGCCAAGCACCTTGTCTTTGTCGTTATCAGCAATCACGGGGAAGCGAGAATAGCGTTCTTGTAAGTACAAATTGAGGGCATCAGCAATTGGCGTTTTCACATCAATTGCTGTCATAGAAGTACGATCAATCATAATATCAACCGCAACTTTATCATTCATTTCAAATGCGCGCTGCATAAAGGTTAAATCTTCTTCGTCCAACTCACCAGCCGCAGCAGCATTTTTAGACAATGATAGAATTTCAGTTTGAGAATAGATATCCTCCTCACCATCAGTTCTAAAGCCTAACAAATGTGTGATGACGTTGGATAAGTGGTCTAACGCCCAAATCATTGGGAAGAGTGCGATATGGAAAAAGCGCACGGGACGAACAATGAAAAGTAGTACCTTGACAGGAGACTCAATCGCGATGTTTTTTGGTACCAAGTCGGTAAATACAGCGTGAACAATGGTAAAAATAATCATTGCTGATACAGAAGAAACAATGGCTGAGTACTCAACTGGTAAAAGTCCAGTGCCGAGGATAATTTTTGCAACAGTCGCTTCACCAACCCAACCCAAAATCAGACTGGTTAGCGTAATACCAACTTGTGCAGTGGAAAGATATTCAGTTAAATGTGTTACCATGTGGATGGCATTTGCTATATTTCGTGAAGGCTTTTCTCGATTTTCCTGTAAATCACGAAGTGCACTGAGACGCACCTTAACCAAAGAATATTCAGTCAGTGTGAACAAAATAGCTAGCAACAGCACCAAAACAATAATGAAAAAGTTAAGGAGCATAGACGGACCAGAATCCAAATTCGTAAACCTCTTTTCTTATTATAACTACCGGCTATTATACCAGAAAATCAGACTGAATATTGTAAAATTATTAAAATTATAACTTTTTCAAATAAGACGAACAATGTACCTTAATAAAATGCTAAATGGATATAAAAGCGAACATATTTTCGCAACATGAAAACTAATTTTATGAATGATAGTCGGTAAAAATTTGGTAGACTAGGTATACTGCCTGTTTTATGATAAAAAATTAGATATTTCATTTGTGAACAAATGCGCTAAACGCTTGATATGGCAATGTTTTCAACAAGCATTTCTTGACATTGTGAATTTTTCGCCTGTTTGAATCAGAGATATGTTGGTTTCATTGACTTGTGTCGAACAACTGTTTGTGAACACACATATTGTCCTTGTTTATTTTTGAAAAATAGGTAAACTAACTAGTACATAGTTCTTTGAATTTAATTGATTAAATATTTTAAAAAGTGGGTGTTAACATTATGGAGAAAGTAACCGTTTATACAAAATATGATTGTGTACAGTGCAAGATGACTAAAAAGTTTCTGGAAACACAGGGTATTCCATTTCGAGAAATAAATATTGAAGAAGAGATTGAGTATGTTGATGAATTAAAAGCTGATGGTTTCCGTCAGACGCCGGTTGTATCAATTGAAGGAATGCCTAAGTTTTCTGGATTCCGTCCAGATGTATTAAAAAAGATTTCGGCTTAATCTTAAAGTGATTGATAACATCGAGCGACCAATCGATGTTTTTTTATTTGCCAAGTGATTAGCCAATCGGAAGGATAAGTGTAATGCCGTTAAAAGAGATTAACATAGATGAAGTAACATATTTTGACCTAAATAATCAGGTTAATATACCCAAGAATAATCAAATACAGTTAGATAAAGATCAAGAGGCGCTAGATGCCTTTTTGAAAGAAAATGTCTGGCCAAATGTTTTGAAATTTGATTCATTAGCTCAACGATTTGATTGGCTGTTTGATAATCAATTCATTGAACGAGAATTTATCGCACAATATGATTTGTCATTTATTGAAAAATTATATGCTTATCTTGAAGGTGAACATTTTAATTTCAAGTCTTTTATGGCTGCTTTTAAGTTTTATAATCAGTATGCACTAAAAACAAATGATGGCCAATACTATGTCGAAACATATGTAGACCGTGTGGCTATGAATGCTTTGTATTATGCTAACGGTCAAGAGTCATTGGCACTTAAGTTGGCTGATGAAATGATTCATCAACGTTATCAACCAGCAACCCCTAGCTTTTTAAATGCTGGTCGTGCACGGCGAGGTGAGTTGGTATCTTGCTTTATCATTCAAACATCTGATGATATGAATTCAATTGGACGTACAATTAATTCAGCATTGCAGTTATCTAAGATGGGTGGCGGGGTTGGTATTAATGTTTCCAATGTTCGCGAGGCTGGGGCACCTGTTATGGGCATTGCTAATTCAGCTGGTGGTGTTGTACCCATTATGAAATTGTTAGAAGATTCATTTACATTTTCATCGCAGGTTGGTGCTCGTCAAGGTGCTGGTGTTGTCTACTTATCTATTTTCCACCCAGACATTATGGCCTTTTTGTCAACAAAAAAAGAAAATGCTGATGAAAAAGTGCGTGTGAAGACACTATCTTTGGGGCTTACGGTACCAGATAAATTCTACGAATTAGTTCGCCAAAATAAGACAATGTACTTGTTTAGCCCAGTTGATGTGGAAAAAGTGTATGGCCAATCATTCAATTATGTTGATATAACAGCGGAATACGATAATATGGTTGAAAATGATGCAATTACCAAGTATCGTGTTGATGCACGCATGTTAGAAGAAGAAATTTCAAAACTTCAGCAAGAGTCTGGGTATCCTTATATTATCAACATTGATGTAGCTAATAGAGAAAACCCAATTGCAGGTAAAATTGTCTCTTCTAACCTCTGTTCTGAAATTTTACAAGTGCAAAGACCTTCAGACATTGATAATGGGCAGCAGTATACGCGTTTAGGGTCAGATGTCAGTTGTAACTTGGGATCCATCAATATCGTTAATATGATGGCAACGCAAGATTTTGATACATCTGTTGATACAATGGTGCGTGCCTTGACATTTGTATCAGACACATCTAATCTTGATGTGGTACCTTCAATTGATAAAGGTAATAAAGAAAAGCATGCTATTGGGCTTGGCGCAATGGGATTAGCAGCTTATTTTGCACAAAATCAAATGTACTATGGTGATGAAGAAGCGCTGGACTTTACAACAACTTTCTTTATGACCCTGAATTATTATTCTATTAAGTCATCTATGCGCATTGCAAAAGAGCGTCACGAAACATTTTATGAGTTTGAGAAGTCAACGTATGCAAACGGTGCCTACTTTGATAAGTATATTAACAATGATTGGCAGCCTAAAACGCAAAAGGTTGCGCAAGCTTTTGCGCCACACCATCTGCCAACTAAAAATGATTGGTTGACATTGAAAGACGACGTTGCAAAATATGGTATGTATCATGCATACCGCCATGCGATTGCACCAACAGGTTCTATTTCATACGTTAACGACACAACGGCAACGTTATTACCTATTGTGAATAAGATCGAAGAACGTCAAGAAGGGATGATTGGTAAGGTATATTATCCAGCGCCTGGTTTAAGTGATGAAACTATGCCATATTACGTATCGGCCTATGACACGGATATGCGTAAAGTAATAGATGTCTATGCTGCTGCACAAGAGCATATTGATCAAGGAATGGCGTTGACATTATTTATGCGTTCAACACTTTCTGATAAGCTTTACGAATGGAAAAAAGGTAGAACGGATAAAATGACAACGCGCGATTTAACTATTTTGCGTCACTATGCCTTTAATAAGGGTATCAAGTCGTTATATTATGTACGTACTTTTACAGACGACAACCAAGAGTCTGGTGTTAATGAATGTGAAAGTTGCTCAATCTAATCTGAGTTAAAAGATAAATGCTAAGTAGGTGTTTATCTGTACATAAGATATGAATATTTGATTAAGGAGACAGGGGACCTATGGTAAAAATGACAGTCTTGTATGCTTCAACAGAGGGTAATACCAAGTCCTTTGTTGAAAAATTACAACGGGTTGCGGCGCAGTATGGTGATAAAGTAGACGCCCGAATGATTGGGGAAGAAACGGACTATGCTAATGAAACAGCGCCTTTTATCGCTATTGTCCCCACCTACTTAACGGGTGGGACCGGGACTGGACCAGAAGTGACAGAAATATTTACGAATGCGCTGGGAGAATATATTGCCTTTGGCAATAATCGACGTTATTTAAGGGGAATCGTTGGATCCGGTAATCGAAATTTCAATGTGCAATTTAATCTTACTGGGAAACGTTACGCCGAACAATTTGATGTGCCAATGTTGTTTGCTTACGAACTGAGAGGCAGCAAATTTGATGCCGAAAAAGTGTATAATTTAATGAAACCATTATTTGGAGAATAACTGTGAAACATATAAAAGATAATTCATATACAGCAATTAACTGGAATAATATTGAAGATGAGTTAGACAAGGCAACTTGGGAAAAGCTAACACAGCAATTCTGGCTTGATACACGTATTCCGATTTCTAATGATTTGAGGACATGGCGTGGTAATATGTCTGATCAAGAGCGGCAAACCTTGAATTTAGTTTTTGGTGGTTTAACAACGCTTGATACATTACAATCACAAGATGGTATGGCCTCCCTGAAGTTAGACGTTGTGAATCAAAAAGAGGAAGCCGTTTTAAACAATATACAATTTATGGAATCTGTGCATGCTAAGTCATATTCTTCTATTTTTGAAACATTAAACGAAAAATCAGAAATTGAAGCGATATTTGCTTGGGCAGATTCTAACGAATTTTTACAGTACAAAGCTAATCGTATCAATGATATTTACCAAACAGGTACGCCATTAGAAAAGAAAATAGCTTCAGTATTTCTTGAAACATTTTTGTTCTATTCTGGTTTCTATACACCGTTGTATTTCTTGGGACATAATAAAATGTTAAATGTTGCTGAAATTATTAAATTAATTATTCGTGACGAGTCTGTTCATGGAACGTATATCGGTTATAAGTTTCAAATAGGCTTTAATAAGTTGCCTGAATCAGAAGCAACAGCACTTCAAAGCTGGATGTATGATTTACTTTATGAATTATACGAAAACGAAGAAAAGTATACACACGAATTGTATGATGATTTAGGTTGGACAGAACAAGTATTAACATTTTTGCGCTACAATGCCAATAAGGCACTCATGAATCTAGGGCAAGAGCCAATGTTCCCAGATGGTGCAGAGGATGTGAATCCGGTTGTCATGAATGGTATTTCAACATCTACAGCTAATCATGATTTCTTCTCTGGTGTAGGTAATGGCTATTTGCTGGGTGCGGTTGAAGCGATGGATGATTCAGATTACACCATTGGACAATGATAGATTAATAAACTATGATATGAAAAAGGACATGATAATAACATCATGTCCTTTTTAAATTAAATTTCGTCGTATTTGAAAAACGGAATACGTGCTTTCAAATATTTGGCCAATTTAGCATAACAGGTTGCCGCGAAAACAACCCAAGCATAAGCAAATAGTATAGCAGCAATGGTATCACTGAAGAAATTGGCATTGAAGTAGATACGGCTCATCAAGGTTAGTCCGCCAATCAAGAAGGCAGCCCATTGTATGGTGAATTGTATAGCAATATTGTTAATGTTTGGGATAATAAGGATACTAACTATGAATATAACCACGAATAGTCCGAATACGTGACCACTTGGGAAGGCTGGTGAGCTATCCCCGATTAAATGCCCAACAGGACGTGATCGCTGGATTAAAAACTGTATTATTTTTAAGACGATATCACCTGTTAATAGTGTGATAATTGCCCAAACGGCTGGAATACGCAATCTAGCAAGAATTAATACGCCAGCTAAAATTAGTGTATAAACGATATCAACAACAGGGTTGCCTAAAAAAGTAGCTATAGTCATAATAACGTCGCCAAAGTTACTCTGGAAGCTATTAAACCAGCTATGCATCCAACCATCTAGTGCGACGGGGATTATGAAATTGAGTTTAACGAGAATAGCTAACAATAAGGCAATAGCTAGTACGAGCACTGCTTGCCGACGTTGCTTGTTTGTCACAGCAATAATCATATAATATCACTCCAGATGAAGAATTTTATCTTATTCTAGTATAATGAATGGCGTACATATAAACAAGGCTATTCGGCCACGAATATAAAATTACTGACGCTTGGTTGTGGGTGTTTTAATTAAAACATTAAAAAGACTTGTCAATAGTTCCATAATTTGTTATGATAGTATAGTTGTTTGAGACATGGGAGTGTAGCGAAGTCTGGCTAAACGCGACGGACTGTAACTCCGTTCCTTCGGGTTCGTAGGTTCGAATCCTACCGCTCCCATAGCCGATTTAATAGTTAGCGGCTAAAAAGATTAACTATTGCCCCTTCGCCAAGTGGTAAGGCATCGGTTTTTGGTACCGACATGCGCTGGTTCGAATCCAGCAGGGGCAATTTTAAAAGACTAACCATTTGTGGTTGGTCTTTTATTTTCTTAATTGTAGACGACATAAAAAAGCCAACACATTGATTAGTGTGTTGGCTTTTTTATTACTTGCTCAAAGTCTTCTTAGAAACAACTGACAAATCATCAGCTAAATCGTAAACCAATGGTTGGCCATTGGCAATTTCAACATTTAAGATGTCATCATCAGAGATGTTTTCCAAATGCTTAACCAAAGCACGCAATGAGTTACCATGGGCAGCAATAACAACGTTCTTACCAGCTTGCAATTGTGGGGCAATATCTGATTCCCAGAAAGGCAAAACGCGTTCCAAAGTAATCTTCAAGTTTTCGCCTAATGGCAATTCGCCTTCAGGGACATCTGCGTAGCGACGATCAAAGGCGGGGTATGTCTTTCCTTGAACAGTCATTTCTTTATCGTAACCGTCCAACAATGGTGGCAACACATCATATGAACGGCGCCAAATGTGCACTTGTTCGTCGCCCCACTTTTCTGCAGCCTCAGCTTTATTTTGGCCTTGTAAAGCACCGTAATGACGTTCATTTAAACGCCATGACTTAGCTTCCGGAATGAACAATTGTCCAGCTTCTTCCAATGCATAATGCAATGTTGTGATGGCACGTGTCAAAACTGATGTGTAAGCTTGATCGAATTGGATGCCTTCAGTGGCCAATAATTCGCCGGCTTCCTTAGCTTGTGCGATACCTTTGTCTGACAACTTTGTGTCGATCCAACCGTTAAATAAGTTCAATGCGTTCCATTCACTTTGACCGTGACGGATTAATACTAACTTAGCCATGTGTGCTAAACTCCTTAATTTGTGTTTAATATAACATATCCATTATACCACGATTTTTCGACACAAAAAAACTCGCCTAAGCGAGTTTTGAAAGTATCAGAACTTAATCTTACAACTTTACGATGTTTGCAGCTTGCAAACCACGATCTGATGATTCAACTTCGAATTCAACAGCTTGACCTTCTTCAAGAGTCTTGAAGCCGTCACCTTGGATAGCTGAGAAGTGTGCGAACACATCTTCACCGTTTTCGCGAGTCACGAAACCGTAACCCTTTTCGCCGTTAAACCACTTTACTGTGCCTTTTTCCATGATATGTTTCTCCTTTGGTGTGCTCCACCAATGATTTTATTTTGTAACTTAAATAATTGGTACTTGAGCGCCTTCCGAGAAAAACAAATCAAAATCAATAACTTTTATTACAAACACAGTGTAACATACTGGTGAGAATAATCAAGTATAATATGAATTGATAAGCGCTTGATAATGCAATAGTGCGCTAGGGGTGTGTTATCTTGACATTTTCATTGGGCTGGGTTAGAATAATATGGTTGTCAATACAAACGACATCGCAGCCGTGGCGGAATTGGCAGACGCGCAGGATTAAGGATCCTGTGCCCGTTTAGGGCGTGCGGGTTCGACTCCCGCCGGCTGCATAATCAAGGCACTTCCCATTACTAAAATGGGAGGTGCCTTTTACTTTTAAAAGCTATTCAGTTTTTCCTTGTGGTAAAATAGAAGCAATGGAGAACAACGATGCTACTTTTTAAACGAACAAAGCGAGATGAAAAGGCAGAAGACGTTATACCACAATCTGCTTTAGAAAATATGCAACAAGAAAATGATCAATTATTAGATCAAATAGAAGCATTGAAGTTAGATGTATCAGAATTAAGGTCTGAAAATGACCGATTAGTTGAACAGCTAAATCAAAGCAAGTATCAACGTAAATTGATTAAAACAAGTATGGGGCTTGGCGTGTTAGTTGTGAGTTACGTTTTGCTCCACCTTGTTAATGAAGACGTGCAATATACAGCAATGTTACTATTAATTGAGGCAGCATTTATGTTTATGATGTTACAAGGAGATGATAAATAATCATGTCAAAGATGCATAAAGAACAGCGTGTGCCATTTGTCGTTGCTAATTGGAAAATTAATAAATTGCAAGCTGATGTCATGGATTTTTTGTCACAAGTCAATGATAAGGTGCCCGACCAAAAAGTTGTTGAAACAGGAATTGCGGCACAGGATTTGTTTTTAGCTGACATGGTTCGGACGACGGCGGGCACACCTATACATGTGGTCGCTGAAAATGTACATTGGGAAGACGGTGGTGCTTATACAGGGGAGACTTCTCCTAAGGCTTTGAAAGACATTGGCGCAACCTATGTTTTAATTGGCCACTTTGAGCGCCGTAAATTTTTTAACGAAACGGATTCGACTGTGAATTTGAAAGTAACCGCTGCATTACGTAACGGCTTACGCCCGATTATTGATGTTGATGAAGATATGAGTACTTATGCACAGTTTATGGATGCAGAACCGTCTGTTGCACAAGTTGCAGCAGCATTAGCAGGTGTGTCAGTAGATCAGATTCGTAATGTGACGATTGCTTATGAGCCAACTTGGGCTATTGGTTCCGGCGAAGCGGCAAGTGCTGATCAAGCGCAAAAAGCAGCACATTTAATTCGTCAAACATTAGCAAAGCTTTATTCACCGGTTATCGCCGAACAGGTTAGGGTGTTGTATGGTGGGTCGGTAACACCGGATAATGCGCGTGAGATTATGTCACAAAATGATATTGATGGTGTTTTGGTAGGAACGGCTGCATTAGATCCTAAAAAGTTTTTACAATTAATTGAAATTGCTCGGGACCCAACTGTTCCAGAATTTGATATTGATCACATTTAATTGGACTTGCAAATTAGTGGTAAAAGCGTATAATTATTGATAGTAGTACTGTGAATAAATACGGAATTTTGCGAAATATTGTCCGCAATGCCTTTATATTGAAGCAAACGTTGTCTGCGGAAACAGCGGCGATTGCTTTTTTTGTGCCTATGCGGGAACAAAAATAGTCTAAAAGACCGTTTTGTAACCAAATTGTAATAACAAAACGCAGCAAAAAACAAACGAGGTGATAAATGTGGCAGGACATTTAGTAAAGTACGGTAAGCACCGTACCCGTCGTTCATATGCTAGCATCAAAGAAGTACTTGATGTGCCGAATTTGATTGAGATTCAAACGGCATCTTACCAATGGTTCTTAGATGAAGGTATCAAAGAAATGTTTGGTGACATCATGCCAATCGATGACTTCCAAGGGACATTGTCTTTGGAATATGTTGATTATCAATTGATGGAACCAAAGTATAATATTGATGAGGCGCGTGAACACGACGCCAATTATTCAGCACCATTACATGTGACTTTACGCTTGACGAACCATGAAACCGGTGAAATTAAGTCTCAGGATGTATTCTTTGGTGAGTTCCCATTAATGACAGAACAAGGAACGTTCATTATTAATGGTGCGGAACGTGTTATTGTATCCCAATTAGTACGTTCTCCGGGTATCTACTATAACCAAGAAAATGATAAAAATGGTCGCCCACGTTATGGAACAACAGTTATTCCTAACCGTGGTGCTTGGTTGGAATACGAAACAGATGCTAAGGGCATTGCTAACGTCCGTATTGATCGTACACGTAAGCTGTTGATGACAGAACTAGTACGTGCATTAGGCTTTGGATCAGATTCTGACATCATTGATATTTTCTCTGACCAATATGATGCTTTGAACATGACGCTTGAAAAAGATGTGCATAAAGACATGTCGGATTCACGTGTTGAGGAAGCCTTGAAAGATGTTTACGAACGTCTGCGTCCAGGAGAACCCAAGACAGCTGATTCATCACGTGCTTTATTGGTCGCACGCTTCTTTGACCCAAAGCGTTATGATTTAGCTTCAGTTGGACGTTATAAGATTAACAAGAAGTTGTCATTAAAAACACGCTTGCTTAATCAAACATTAGCTGAAACATTAGCTGATCCGGATTCTGGTGAAGTCATTGCTGAAAAAGGCACATTAGTTGATAAGACTGTGATGTCTAAATTGAGTCCGTTCTTGGATCGTGAAGACTTCAAGACAACAACTTATACACCATCAGGAGACGCAGTACTTGAAGAACCTGTAACACTCCAAAAAATTAAAATTGAATCACCTGAGAATCCTGAAAAAACATTACTATTAATTGGTAATGGACACATTGATGAAAATGACCGGACAGTGCGTCCAGCAGATATCTTAGCTGGTATGAACTACTTCTTGAATTTACAAGAAGGCATTGGAAACGTGGATGATATTGATCATCTTGGTAACCGTCGTATTCGCTCGGTTGGTGAGCTACTACAAAATCAATTCCGTATTGGTTTGACACGTATGGAACGTGTTGTGCGTGAACGTATGTCAATTCAAGATGCAAATACAGTTACACCACAACAATTAATCAACATTCGACCTGTTGTGGCAGCTGTTAAAGAATTCTTTGGTTCATCGCAACTTTCACAGTTCATGGACCAAACAAATCCATTGGGCGAAATGAACCACAAGCGTCGTCTTTCAGCCCTTGGACCTGGTGGTTTGACACGTGATCGTGCTGGTGTTGAAGTGCGAGATGTGCACTATACACACTATGGTCGAATTGATCCAATCGAAACACCAGAAGGTCCAAACATTGGTTTGATTAACTCATTAGCTACTTATGGTCGCATTAACAAGTATGGCTTCATTGAGACACCTTATCGTCGTGTTGATTGGACAACCCATATGGTTACTGACAAAATCGACTATTTAACTGCTGATGAAGAAGATAACTATATTGTCGCACAGGCGAACTCACCGTTGAACGATGATGGTAGTTTCGTTCACGATACAGTTATGGCACGTTTTGGTGAAGAAAACATCGAAACACCAATAGATCGCATTGATTACATGGACGTTTCGCCTAAGCAAGTTGTTTCTGTTGGTACAGCAGCGATTCCTTTCTTAGAAAATGATGATTCTAACCGTGCCTTGATGGGTGCCAACATGCAACGTCAGGCCGTACCTTTGCTTGACCCACATGCACCACTTGTTGGTACAGGTATCGAATATAAGGCTGCCCACGATTCTGGTGTTGCCATGATTTCTCGTGCTGCTGGTGTTGTTGAATATGTTGATGGGCGTCAAATTCGTGTGCGTCGTGAAGATGGTCAACTTGATACGTACGAACTAATGAAGTTCCGCCGCTCAAACGGTGGTAAAAATTATAACCAAAAGCCAATTGTCCATGAAGGTGAGCATGTTGAAGCCGATGAAGTTTTGGCTGATGGCCCATCAATGGAAAAAGGTGAACTTGCTTTGGGACAAAACCCATTGATTGCCTTTATGACTTGGCAGGGTTATAACTTCGAAGATGCCATTGTTTTGAACGAGCGCCTAGTTCGTGAAGATGTTTATACATCAATTCATATTGAAGAATATGATTCAGAGGCCCGCGATACAAAACTTGGACCGGAAGAAATGACTCGCGAAATTCCTAATACTGGCGAAGACCAATTGAAGGATTTGGATGCTGATGGCATCATTCGTGTGGGAGCAGAAGTTCATGATGGCGACATCTTGGTAGGTAAGGTGACACCAAAGGGTGTGACTGAATTATCAGCTGAAGAACGTTTGTTACATGCTATCTTTGGTGAAAAGGCACGTGAAGTACGTGATACATCTTTGCGTGTTCCTCATGGTGGTGGCGGCGTTGTGCAAAATGTCCGTATCTATACGCCTGAAAACGGGGATGAATTAGCACCAGGTGTTAACATGATGGTTCGTGTTTATATTGCACAAAAACGTAAGATTCAAGTTGGTGATAAGATGGCCGGCCGTCATGGAAACAAGGGAACAGTCTCTGTTGTTGTTCCTGAAGAAGATATGCCATATATGCCAGATGGTACACCAATTGATATCTTGTTGTCACCCATGGGTGTGCCTTCACGTATGAACATTGGTCAAGTTCTTGAATTGCATCTTGGTTTTGCGGCTAAGAAGCTTGGTATTCATGTTGCCTCACCTGTCTTTGACGGTGCAAGTGATGATGAAATTGAAGCAGCTTTACGCGAAGCTGGGTTGCCACAAGACGGTAAGTCAGTTGTCTATGACGGCCGTACTGGTGAAGCCTTTGATAAACGTGTCGGCGTTGGTGTCATGCACTATATGAAGCTTGCCCACATGGTCGATGATAAGATTCATGCGCGTTCAATCGGACCATATTCATTAGTAACGCAACAACCTTTGGGTGGTAAAGCACAATTTGGTGGTCAGCGTTTCGGTGAAATGGAAGTTTGGGCCCTTGAGGCTTATGGCGCTGCATACACTTTGCAAGAAATTTTGACTTATAAGTCAGATGATGTTGCTGGTCGTGTTAAGGTTTATGAATCAATCATCAAGGGTGAACCAATTCCACGTCCAGGTGTGCCTGAATCATTCCGTGTGCTTGTAAAAGAATTGCAAGCACTTGGCTTGGATATGCAAGTCTTGGATAATGCAGGTGATGAAGTTGAATTACGTCAAATGGATGAAGATGATTCAATTTTGCCAGTTGATGCACTTGAAAAGTTGGTTCGTTCTAACCCTGATTTGTTAAATAAAGAAGATGAAGAAGTTGCTGCAGCATTCTCTAAGGTAGAATCTCGCGATAATACTGAAGTAACCGACGAAAATTAAAATATAAATACAATGTGTCATTGTCATGGCACGTTTGTTATAAGTTATTTTTAATCGCGTGATTAAGAGTAACTTATAGCAAACGTGCAGTGATTGCGAGACATGTTGATATCATAAATAATGAAAGGTAACAGCAAATAGATGGCAATCGATGTTAACAAGTTCGAAAGCATGCAAATCGGTTTGGCTTCTCCTGATAAGATCCGTTCATGGTCTTATGGTGAAGTAAAGAAGCCTGAAACGATTAACTATCGAACACTTAAGCCAGAAAAAGATGGCCTGTTTGATGAACGCATCTTCGGACCTACAAAGGATTATGAATGCGCCTGCGGTAAATATAAGCGAATCCGATACAAGGGAATCGTTTGTGATCGCTGTGGCGTTGAAGTCACATCATCAAAAGTTCGTCGTGAACGTATGGGGCACATCGAATTAGCTGCACCTGTTACACATATTTGGTACTTCAAAGGTATCCCGTCACGTATGGGACTTGTCTTAGACATGTCACCACGCTCACTTGAAGAAATTATTTACTTTGCGTCATATGTTGTCATTGAACCTGGTGATGCACCAGTTGAAAAGAAGCAATTGATGACAGAACGTGAGTACCGTGAACTGAAGCGCGAATATGGTGCTAGTTTTAAGGCTGGCATGGGTGCTGAAGCAATTAAAGATTTGTTGGCAAGTGTTGATTTAGCTGCCGAAGCAGATCAGTTGAAGCGCGAATTACAAGAAGCAACAGGTCAAAAACGTGTACGTGCCGTACGTCGTTTAGATATTATCGAAGCCTTCTTGCAGTCAGATAATAAGCCGCAATGGATGGTTATGGATGTGATTCCAGTTATTCCACCAGACTTGCGTCCAATGGTTCAATTAGAGGGTGGTCGTTTCGCCACATCTGATTTGAATGATTTGTATCGTCGTGTCATCAACCGTAACAATCGTTTGAAGCGTTTGCTTGATTTGAATGCCCCAGGCATTATCGTGCAAAATGAAAAGCGTATGTTGCAAGAAGCCGTTGATGCATTAATTGATAATGGTCGTCGTGGCCGTCCTGTAGCTGGACCAGGTAATCGACCATTGAAGTCGCTATCTCACATGTTAAAGGGTAAGCAAGGTCGCTTCCGTCAAAACTTGTTGGGTAAGCGTGTTGATTACTCAGGTCGTTCAGTTATTGACGTTGGACCATTCTTAAAAATGAACCAAATGGGATTGCCACGTCCAATGGCAATTGAATTGTTCCGTCCGTTCATCATGAAAGAATTGACCACACGTAAGTTGGCTGGCAATGTTAAGTCAGCTAAGCGTAAGATTGACAAAGCTGATGAAGATGTGATGGATGTATTGGAAGACGTTATCAAAGAACACCCAGTTCTTTTGAACCGCGCACCTACACTGCATCGTTTGGGAATCCAAGCTTTTGAGCCAGTATTGGTTTCAGGTAAGGCGATGCGTTTGCATCCACTGGTTACCGAAGCCTATAACGCCGATTTTGATGGCGATCAGATGGCTATTCACGTACCATTATCTGATGAAGCACAAGCTGAAGCACGTTTGCTGATGCTTGCTGCAGGTCATATTTTGGCACCTAAAGATGGAAAGCCAATTGTGGCACCATCTCAGGATATGGTTATTGGAAACTATTACTTAACGACCGAAGAAGCTGGTCGTGAAGGTGAAGGTATGATTTTCTCTTCAGTTGAAGAAGCAAAAATTGCCTTTGCAAGTAAGGTAGTCCATTACCACACACGTATTGGTATCCAGACGTCTTCATTCCCAGAAGCAAAACCATTTACTGATGAACAACGTTCAAAGATTATGGTGACGTCTGTTGGTAAATTGATTTTTAATGAAATTTTGCCAGTTGATTTTCCATATATTAATGAACCATCTGAAGATAACTTCAAGGGTATTAGTGATCAATTCTTCATCGAAGCCGGTGAAGATATTCATGACTATTTGGCTGACACAGCAGTTATTGGCGCTTTCAAAAAAGGCTTCTTATCAGATGTTATTGCTGAAGTCTATAAGCGTTACAAGGTAACCGAAACATCATTGCTTTTGGATCGTATGAAAGATCTTGGTTATGAAAAGTCAACTGAATCTGGTTTGACTGTTTCGATGAATGATGTGACAGAATTGACTGAAAAGCCAGCTATTCTGGAAGATGCACACAAGCAAGTTGCAACAGTGACCAAGCAGTTCCGTCGTGGTTTGATTACTGATAGTGAGCGTTATCAACGTGTTACTGAAATCTGGACAAAAGCCAAAGATGTTATCCAAGATAAGTTGATTGCGTCGTTTGAACCAACTAACCCAATCTTCATGATGCAAGATTCAGGTGCGCGTGGTAACATTTCGAACTTCGTTCAATTAGCTGGTATGCGTGGCTTGATGGCTGGTCCTGGTGGTAAGATTATTGAATTGCCGGTTACTGCCAACTTCCGTGAAGGCTTAACTGTGATGGAAATGTTTATTTCAACTCACGGTGCGCGTAAGGGAATGTCAGATACGGCCTTGAAGACTGCCAACTCTGGTTACTTGACACGTCGATTAGTTGATGTTGCGCAAGACGTTATCGTTCGTGAATGGAATAATAACGCTGACCGTGGTGTTGCTGTTAAAGCAATCATGGATGGTACATCTGTTGTTGAACCATTGTACGATCGTATCTTGGGTCGTTACGCAATGAAATCAGTCTTTAATCCAGAAACGGGTGATAAGTTAGTTTCACGTAACGAAATGATTGATGAAGATGTTGCTAAAGCAATCGTTGCAGCTGGCATTGAAGAAGTAACCATTCGTTCCGTCTTTACTTCAACAACAGAACACGGTGTGTCAGTGTTAGACTACGGTCGCAACTTGGCTACTGGTGAAGAAGTTGAAGTTGGTGAAGCAGTTGGAACCGTTGCAGCACAGTCAATCGGTGAACCAGGTACACAATTGACCATGCGTAACTTCCATACAGGTGGTGTTGCTGGTGGAAACGATATTACCCAAGGTTTGCCTCGTGTGCAAGAAATTGTTGAAGCACGTATTCCTAAGGGACGCGCCGAAATTTCTGAAGTAACGGGTACAGTGGTTGCCATCGAAGAAAATCCAGCTGAACGTACAAAGGCTGTAACGATTGAAGGCGAAACTGATACACGTACGTACACACTACCATTGGCAGCGCGTATGCGTTTTGCTGAAGGGGATGACATTCAACGTGGTGATGCCATTAATGAAGGACCAATTGATCCTAAGGAATTGCTTGCGGTCACTGATACATTAACGACAGAATCATACATGTTGACGGAAATCCAAAAGGTTTACCGTTTGCAAGGTATTGAAGTGTCTGATAAGCATATTGAAGTTATGATTCGTCAAATGTTGCGTAAGGTACGCGTCATGGATCCAGGTGAAACTAGTCTTTTGCCAGGTATGTTAATGGATATTGCCGATTTCCAACGAGCCAACGAACCAGCTTTGTTTGATGGCTTAGTACCTGCAACAGCACGTCCTGTTTTGCTTGGTATTACGAAAGCTGCTTTGGAAACGAATTCATTCTTGTCTGCTGCATCATTCCAAGAAACAACGCGTGTCTTGACTGATGCTGCTATCAGAGGAAAGAACGATCCATTGGTAGGTTTGAAAGAAAACGTTATTATTGGTAAGATTATTCCTGCTGGAACAGGTATGGCAGAGTATCGTAAAATTAAGAGTAAAGTCGTTGGGGAAGTTGTTGCGCAACCAGAAGTTGAGCAAGAACCAACGCCTGATATTCCTAAGTTAGATGATGTTGCTAAGTCTTTTGAAGAATAGACTTTCAACCACATAGCACTTAAATATTAAAAAACCAGTCACTGTTATATGTGGCTGGTTTTTTTTTAACAATAATCTAATTAGGCCAAAATATGTCCAATTAGGCCAAAAAGATGGGCAACAAATGTTTTATTCGCTAAACTAAAATAGTTCTGCAGAACATTTATCAAACTTGTACGCGTTGTGAAAATCTCGCGTATAATATAATTATGCATAATTTACAATACGAACAAATGAATGGGTTGTCGTTGGCTTATATCGGTGATGCAATATACGAACTTGAAGTGCGCCAACATTTATTATCATTAGGAATAACTAAAGTGAATGCGTTACAGAAACAAAGTAAGTTCTACGTTTCTGCCAAAGCACACGCGGCTTTATTTAATCATATGACAACAGATAACATACTGACTGAACAAGAACTTGTGTATTTTAAGCGCGGACGTAATGCCAAATCACATACAAAGGCAAAAAATACTGATGTGGTAACGTATCGCATTTCAACGGGTGTAGAAGCCTTGTTCGGTTATCTTTATTTATCTGAACAACATGAACGCATTAGTCAATTGATGCGCTGGATTTTTGAACAAGTTGAGACAGGGAGAACAAGTGAATGAAACGTGAACAGGGAACAGCAGATCAAGCAGAATTTGTTTATGGGCATTATGCCAGTGTCGAATCTCTTAAAGGAACACAAGAGATAAACAAAGTATGGTTGCAGACAGGTTTGCAGGACAAAATTAGAAATGAAATAACGCAATTGGCTAAAAAAAGGGGTTTGGTTATTCAGCAAGCACCTAAATCCAAATTGGATGAATTGACTGATGGCGGTAATCATCAGGGGGTTGTTCTAAGCGTAGCTGCATTTGCATATGCAACTGTTGATGATTTGTTTGACTTTGCCGACGCACACCATGAAGCCCCTTTCTTTCTCATTCTTGATGGTATTGAGGATCCACATAATTTAGGCTCCATTTTGAGAACTGCTGATGCAGCTGGGGTTCATGGCATTATTATTCCTAAGCGACGTGCTGTTCAGTTGACGGCAACGGTTGCTAAGATTTCTACAGGTGCCATTGAGCATGTGCCTGTTGCGCGTGTCACGAACTTAGTTAATGTAGTGGGTGAATTAAAAGATCGTGGTGTGTGGGTTTTTGGAACTGACATGTCGGGTGATGATTATCGTCGTTGGGATGCTAAGGGACCCACTGCCTTAGTGATTGGTAATGAAGGGAAAGGCATATCACCACTTTTGAAAAAGAAAGTTGATAGTATGCTTACAATTCCGATGGTTGGTCATGTTCAAAGTTTAAATGCGAGCGTTGCAGCGAGTTTGTTAATTTATCAAGGATTTAATTCACGTCACCCACTATAAAATAGTGAGGATAATATATTTGGGTAAGGACAAATTAGTTCCAGTTGTACATGCAGCACAAAGAGGACATGATTTTGCTTATCATGTTTTAATAAAACATTTAAAGGGTGCTGTATTTGATGTCCATCGTCGTAAAATAAGTGGTAGAATGACGGCCGATGATTGGTATGCTGATGGATTGGAAGTATTGATTAAATGTGTTAATAAATTTGATACACGACAACCACGTGCTAAATTTTCCACTTATTTTATTACGGCATTATCAAATCATGCAACAGATTTAGTTAGAGCACATTATACTGCTAAATCCGATTTTGAAAAAACAATAATGTCAGACAGTGCTGAAGCGGATGGTTACTGTTTCGAACAAGGAACAGATACTTATAATCCAGAAAAGTTAGTTATTTTAAAAGATATGTTGCAGCATACTGAACTAGCGCAAACAGCCGAATTTAAAAAAGCAGCATTACATTTTTTAGGCGTAAAAGCAATGACTACTTCAAGTAGCGGGCGCCGCTTGGAGCAAATGCAATATCGCCTAAAAAAGGCGATTAATCATGCGATTGAAGCCCCATTGTGAAATAATTATGCGACAACGTGTGTTTCAAGGAGCTCTCTGTGATATAATATACATGGTATAAAACCATAAACCAAAGGAGAAATAGACATATGTCTTTAATCACTGATATTATCGCACGTGAAGTTCTTGACTCACGTGGAAACCCTACACTTGAAGCAGAAGTTATCACAGAATTAGGTGGTTTCGGTCGTGGTATGGTGCCTTCTGGTGCCTCAACTGGTGAACACGAAGCTGTTGAATTGCGTGATGGTGACAAGTCACGCTTCGGTGGTAAGGGTACAACAAAGGCTGTTGCCAATGTTAACGATGTTATCGCTAAAGCTTTGGTTGGTAAGTTCGATGTAACTGACCAACGTGCAATCGATCAAGCTATGATCGAACTCGACGGTACAGAAAACAAGGGTAAGTTGGGCGCAAACGCTATCTTAGCTGTTTCAATTGCAGCAGCACGTGCTGCTGCCGACGAATTGGGTGTACCATTGTTCTCATATTTGGGTGGTGCAAACTCATACGTATTGCCTACACCAATGATGAACGTTATTAATGGTGGTGCACATTCAGCTAACAAGGTTGACTTCCAAGAATTCATGATTATGCCTGTTGGTGCACCAACAGTTAAAGAAGCCATTCGCTATGGTGCTGAAACTTTCCATGCTTTGAAAAAGTTGTTAGAAGCAGACGGTAAGGCAACTTCAGTTGGTGATGAAGGTGGCTTTGCACCTGATTTTGCTGATAATGAAGAACCATTGAAATATTTGATCCGCGCTATTGAAGCAGCTGGTTACAAGCCAGGTAAGGATATCGCAATTGCAGTCGATGTTGCCTCATCAGAATTATATGATGCAGCAACAAAGACATACAAGTTGCGTTGGTCAACAGGTGATGAATTCACAACACCTGAATTCATTAAGTATCTTGAAGACTTGGCTGATCGTTACCCAATCATTTCAATCGAAGATCCTATCGATGAAAACGAGTGGGAAGATTGGGCTGAAATCACTTCTGAGTTGGGCAAGAAAGTTCAATTGGTTGGTGATGACTTCTTTGTTACTAACACGCAATACCTACAAAAGGGTATCAACATGGGCGCTGCTAACTCAATTCTAATCAAGGTAAACCAAATTGGTACTTTGACAGAAACTTTCGAAGCCATTGAGATGGCCAAGGAAGCTGGTTATACAGCTATCGTGTCACATCGCTCAGGTGAAACAGAAGACACAACAATTTCTGATTTGGTTGTTGCTACAAATGCTGGTCAAATTAAGACAGGTTCATTGTCACGTACTGATCGTATTGCAAAGTATAACCAATTGATCCGTATCGAAGAATTGTTGGATACAACAGCACAATACAAGGGTATTCATTCATTCTACAACTTGTCAACTGCTGCTCGTGAAGCTATTCAAGCGAAGTAATAATTTAATGCCGAAATCATACCTTTGGGTATGATTTTTTTGTACATATAATTAACAATGAATGGTATGATTAATTTTAACAAGAGTAAAAATTATAATGGTAGGTTAAGAGCATGAAACAGAAACCACTTGTGATAACAATAACTGCCGGAATTACTCTAGCAACTATTGCACATATTATTTATTGGCAAACTCGTGATGCAAGGACTAGAGAGAAAGAACCAATCAGTAGGATATTACGATGGCTAATACAACAAAAATAGCGCGGTGTGCATGGGCCTCTGGTAGTAAAACGACGCCTTTAATGATGACATATCACGATCTGGAGTGGGGACATCCCCTAAAAGATAATGATAGCTTGTTATTTGAGCTATTAACATTAGAAATATTTCAAGCTGGTCTGAGCTGGGAGATTGTATTAAAAAAGCGTCATCACTTAAAAAAAGCCTTTTGGGCGTTTGATCTCGAATCTGTGGCAAAAATGGGTGATGATGATGTTTATCGGTTGTGCCAGAATGCTGATATCATTCGTAACAAGCAAAAAATTTTAGCCACGATTCATAATGCAAAGGTAATTCAGCAAATACAGACATCATATGGTAGTTTCTCAAATTATATATGGCATTTTACGGAAAATCAGGTGATAGATCACAATATTCAGATACCAGCAGAGGTGCCGTCAAAAGATGCATTGTCAGAATATATTTCAAAAGCAATGAAAAGGATAGGGTTTAAGTTCACAGGGCCAGTTGTTATATATGCTTACTTGCAGAGTATTGGAATCATTAATGATCATGAGTCAAATTGTACTTTTAAATATCACAACTAATTTTTTAGGGGATAAATAAATAGTTCATGTGATAAACTAAGTGTAAATAAAAATTGAGGAAATTATGGCAAAATTAGAGGGTGTAATTTTATTAAATTCCAGCACCGCTGCGTTGCAAATTGTCAACGTGACGACTGGTAAACGAATTGAAAATGTCACGCGTGAGTTTAATGAAAGCGATATTAATGCACCAGTATTTTCAAATGAGATTATGCATCGTGCGTTAGCACAAGTACAACGTTTTCAACAATTACTCCGTGATTATGATGTGACCGCCGTTAGATTGTATGGTAGTGAAGCACTCTCGCAAATGAAAAATGCTGTTTACTTTGCAGATCAAATTCAAAACATCACGGGTTTGAATTTGAGCTGGCTTAATGGTAATCAAGAAAGTTACTATCGGCAGTTAGCAGTTAGACGAGCACAGCTTGATGGCAAAACGTTATTGGTTGATGAAGATGTTTTTGTACTGGGTATGAGTTCTACTCGAGTGGATTTGGGCTATTTTGAACATGATTATTTTAAATTTTCGCAGCATTCGTCTGTTGGTCCGATTAGATTGGCTCAAACGATTCATGATATGGTTGTTGAAGTCACTGAAGAAACAGCCTTGGCCAGTGAATTTATTAACAGTAAACTGGCTGATTTTTGGCATATGTTACCACCGTTCAATGCTATTGACCGATTGATTTTATTAGGAGCAGATACAGCGCAACGTATTTTTCTGCCCGAAAACAAGCATTGGGTTGCAGTATCAAAACAAGACATTCAGTTAGTTATTAGTGATTTGGGTCGCTTAAACGATCAAGCTATTATTGAAAAATATGCCGTTGATTTCAACGACGTACCATTTGCTTTAACCGAAATGTTACTTTTAATGAATGTTATGCAGGCTACTAACGTTAAAACAGTTCAAATCAGTGATTTAACGGTATTGGATGGTCTCATTGTACAGGATGTTCGTGATGATAACGATATTATTACTGCTGCGCGTGGTATAGCTGATCGGTATATGGTTGAGGAGAATCACCGTGAAATTGTCTTAACTTATGCAAACCAGTTATTTGACCGCTTAAAGCGAGTGCATCATCTGGGAAAGCGTGACCGACTGTTACTCAGTATTGCTGCACTTGTCCACGATGTGGGCAGTTTCATCAACTCTCAAAAACATTATCAGTATTCCGAAGAAATTTTATCGGGAATAGATTTTCATGGTTTATCGACCGTAGAACAACGTATGATTGCCATTATTGCCCGTTACCATAGTGCCGAAACGCCAGATAGTGCCTTACAAGGCACACATGAATTTTTGCCACAAGAACGCCTACGCATTGCTAAGTTGGCGGCGCTATTGCGCCTAGCAGATGCTCTAGATGACAGTAGACTACAAAAAATAGATAAATTGTCAGTTTCAATCGGGAAGGAAAAGATAACGGTCACAGGCCAGACAGTTGCTAATTTACAATTAGAAATTTATGTTTTCAGACAAAAAGCCAGTTTCTTTGAAACGGTATTTGGCTTACCAATTGTGTTAAAGAAAAAGGGGAGAAGAAGTTAATGGTCGATTTTAAACAGCCAAAATACTATGTTAATCGTGAAATTAGTTGGCTGGCTTTTAATGATCGTGTGTTAGAAGAAGCGCGCGATACTGCTAATCCATTGTTTGAGCGAGCTAATTTTTTGGCGATTACACAAAAAAATATGGACGAATGGTTCATGGTGCGTGTCGCTAGCCTGCAACAACAAGTCATGCTAGGTCATGATAAAGTTGATGCTGCAGGGCTAACACCAAAACAGCAGTTAGATGATGTGTCGGCGATTGCTGGGCAACAAATTAGAGATCAGTATCAAGTATTAACGCGTAGTTTGTTACCGGCACTAAAGCGAGAAGGCTTAACACTATTAAAACCAGAGCAGCTTTCTAAAACACAGCACAATTTTTTAAAACATTTTTTTGAACAAGAAATTTTGCCTGTTTTGACACCGATGGCAGTGGATTCTACGCGACCATTTCCTTTTCTAGCAAATGACACTTTGAATATTGGGGTACGATTAAAAAAATCAGGTGAAAAATCAGAAAAATATCTTGCTTTTTTGCAAGTACCTGAAACTTTCACACGTGTAATTGCTTTGCCAGAGGAACAGCAGGCAATTTTATTAGAAGATATTGTTCAGATGTTTTTAGCTGCACTATTTCCTGGTTATACTATCAAAGAATCTATGGTTTTCCATATTTTAAGAGATATGGAACTCGATGTTGCTGATGATGAGGATACGCCAAATATTTTACAAGAAGTGCAATCCAAGCTACAAGAGCGTGAACGTGGTCGAATTATTCGTGTGATTTTATCTAGTACAGCAAGTAAGGCGTTTACAGCCAAGCTAGTCAAGCTATTGCACGTTGATGAACAGCGTGTTTATGCCGTTAATGGGCCAATTGATTTAACTTTTCTAAATGTATGGCTAAAAAATAATGTGAATGCGCAACTTAAATTCTTGCCGTTTAAAGGTTTCAATAACCCAGATTTAGCCCCTAGTCGTATTTTTGAAAGTATTCGTGCAAAAGATTACCTTCTACATCATCCTTATGATTCTTTTCAATCTGTATTATCCTTTATCCAGACAGCAGCTCAAGATGATCAAGTCTTAGCTATAAAAATGACGCTCTACCGTGTGTCAGGAAAATCCCCTATTATTAAGGCCTTGGGATTAGCCGCACAACGTGGTAAGCAGGTGACGGTTCTTGTAGAAATCAAGGCACGTTTTGATGAAGAAAATAATGTCCATTGGGCGCGAGAATTAGAAAAGCAGGGCGTTCATGTCGTCTATGGGTTACGTGGTTTAAAAACACATGCGAAAGTGACGTTAATTGTGCGTCGTGAAGAAGGTGATATTCGCCGTTACATTCATCTTGGTACAGGAAACTATAATGATGTCACGGCTAATTTTTACACCGACTTGGGGTTGCTCACGAGTGATGCTGAATTAGGCGCTGATGTGGCGTCAATTTTCAATATTTTGACAGGCTATTCAGATCCAGGCTATTTTCACCAGTTACATATGTCCCCTGATGGTATTCGTGAATTTATTTATGAACAAATTAATCGTGAAATTGCCAATGCGAAGGCTGGTAAGCCAGCTGGTATTAAAATGAAATTTAATTCATTGTCAGATGAACGCATGGTAAAACATCTATATGAAGCCAGTCATGCAGGTGTACCAATACATCTCATTGTACGTGGTATTACTATCTTAAAAGTTGGAATTTTTGATGTAAGCGAGACAATCAGTGTGCACTCGATTGTTGGTCGGTTCCTAGAACATAGTCGCATTTATAGCTTTGAAAATGATGGAAACCCCAAAGTTTACCTATCATCAGCTGATTTAATGACTCGTAACTTAGACCGACGTGTTGAATTATTGTTCCCACTCAAGGATGATAAGTTACGCGATAAAGTATTAGAAATATTTGAAACAATGTGGCAGGATAATGTTAAAACGCGTGTGTTACAGGCTGATGGACAGTATGAGAAGAAAGATCGGCGGGGGGTTGCAAGATTAAATGCACAAGAAACCTTCATTGAAGCCGCTGTTCGGCAAACGGATCAAGAGTTAAAACAACAAAAATTAACTGAAATGACCCAGCGCTTTGAACCATTAAATAACCCGTTTACCAATGAAAATGAGGAGGAAAAATCATGACAGTCATTGCAGTCATTGACTTAGGCTCTAACTCTGTTCGTATGACAGTGAGTCGCTATCATGCGAATGGGTCGTATGATGTTTTAGCGCGCTTTCAGGAAATGGTTCGCTTATCAGCAGGAATGGGTAAGGAAAAAGTACTACAACCAGAAGCTATTAAGCGGACATTAGTTGCCTTAGAAAAATTTAAGTTGGCATTAGAAGCATATAATCAAGATAAGTTGTCAGTACACGCTGTAGCAACAGCTGCGGTACGTCAAGCCAGCAATCAAAAAGAATTTTTATCAGCTTTTAAAAAGACTATGGGTTTCAATTTACGCGTCTTAACTGGTGAAGAAGAGGCCCATTATGATTATGTTGGTGTTGTGAATACCTTTCCAATTCATGATGCTTTAATTTTGGATACCGGTGGCGCGTCATCAGAAATTGTATTAGTACGAGATAAAAAAGCTATCCATGCTGTTAGTTTACCAGTTGGTGCGGTTAATATTTCTGAGCGCTATCTAGAACGAGATATCGTGTCGGCTCGTGCACTGTTTCAGGCCATTATTGGTTTGAGACAGCTATTTGGCGATATTGCATGGTTACACGAAGCGATGAATTTACCACTGATTGCGTTGGGTGGGAGCAACCGAACATTAGCTAAAATCAGTCGCAAAAAAGAAAAAATTCAAGATATGGCCATTCATGGCTATCATTTGACCATGTCAGATGTTGCGACAATATATCAAGAAATTTTAGGAAAAAATTTAGAGGGACGTAAAAAAATCCCCGGCCTAGCTAAAGAACGTGGGGATATTATTGTTGGTGGCCTCTTACCTCTTATTGAATTATTGCTTTACACCGAAAGCCGACAAGTGATATTCTCTCAGAGTGGGTTACGCGAAGGGTTCTTATTCGAACAAATTACTTTGAATACAGGACACGATGTTGTATCACCGGAGCCTGCTGCTATGACAGTTGACACTGAGGATGTATCACAGTGAATCTCTGATGTGTAGAAATGCAGGAATGCGAACAATATCTGCAGGAAATTGATCTCGTTCAATATTTTGGATGAGTGTATCGGCTGCAACACGCCCAATTTCTTGGGGATTTTGTGAAACAGCCGTAATGGCAGGTGTTAACATATCTGCATATTGGTCATCGTCATAACCAATAACGCCAACTTGATCTGGAATAAGAATCTTTTGTGTCTGTAAAAATCGAATAGTTGACCATAAAACATGCCCATTTAAAGCAAAAATGGCTGTTTTTTTTGTGCACTTTAAGTAAGACAGTAATTGGCCTTCCCAATGGCGATCTGAAGTAATCTCAATTTGACTAATTTTAATTGTTGTTGTTGCCAAGGCGTTGGCAAGTCCTTTTAGACGATTCATACGGCTTGAAATGCCATGAATGTGGTTAGACAAAACAACAACCTGTTCGTAATTTGATTGCTTTAATAGGTTAGCGACCTCACGTGATTTTTGATAGTTATCTGAAACGATGGCTGGCCAAATGACAGGGTGAGTGTAGCGATCAACCTGTACAACCGGTAACTGTGCATCGATGATATTTTGATAATGATTGGGATGATTAGTCAGTGGTTGCAGAATAATCCCATCGACTTGTTCGGTCATCATTTTTTCTAGATTACTTGCCTCACGTGTCGAATCATTATCGGCATCCATGATTAATACTTGATAAGGTGTTGATTGAAAGTAGTCACCAATACCCTTAAGCAAACGAGAAGTATACATATTTGAGATATCGGCAATTGCGACACCAATCAAAAAAGAGCGTCTTGCTTTGAGTGATTGCGCTTGACGGTTGGGGTGATAATCTAGCCTCGCAATGGTTGCTTCAATACGTGACCGCGTATTGGCAGACATGTTATCGAACTTACCATTTAGAAAACGAGAAATCGTGGTCTTTGATACGCCGGATTCGCGAGCAATATCAACAATTGTCACTTTTTTATTCATAAACTTATTATACTTTAATTTTAAAATAAGTCATTGACAAATAAATTGAAAGCGTTTACACTTATCTTGTAAACCGGTTTCCGTAAACGATTAACCTAAGGAGAATCACGTCATGAATGACCAACCGATGCATATTGATCCAGAAAAATTCGCTTTCAAATTTCTTGAGGCCTATCATTTTGATTTCAATACGCAACATTTAGAACAACAGGCGAAACAAGAATTAGCTGCTTACTTATCGGCCTATTATCTTGCTGATAGATTTAATCAGATTGAGCATCAAAATTTTAACCGTCCAGCCAAGACAGATTTGTCGCATTTAGGGTTTGACGAGCTACTCAAGCATGTGACCAACTTAAATAATTATTGAGAGGAAATATTATGAAAACAGAACAAATTGTATTAAATCTTTTGGTTTTTGATCAATCACGAAAAGCAGGGATGCAACAATTGGCTATGTTACACCATGTTGTTGATTTGGGAATTGGCGCAGCTGAAATACGTCGTGAATATTTTGATGATGTAACAGCTGAAATTGCAGGTATTGCTAGTTACGCCAAAGAACATCAATTACAATTGTTTTATTCTGTGCCTGATGAACTCTTCGTTAATCAGCAATTAAATCCGAAATTAACGCAATATTATGATGAGGCTCAAGCGATGGGCGTAACTGCCATCAAGTTTAACATTGGCGATTTTATAGCATTTTCGCAATCGGATGTCAGTGAGCTCAAGCAATTATTGGCACGTGGCATTCAGACAAATATTGAAAATGACCAAACATTAGTTTCAGGTCGATTAATGCCTATTCAACGTTTTATGGTCGGTGTGCAGCAGTCTGGCCTAGACGTTGGTTACGTTTATGATATGGGTAACTGGCGATATGTTAACGAGGATGAAGTGGCGGCTGCTCAGCAATTAAGTCACGTCGTGCGTTATATTCATGTGAAGGATGATCAAGGGGTTGCAGAAACACTTAAAACAGTGCCCTTAGGTGAAGGGGAAATTCAGTGGCAAAATATTTTACAGTTATTACCAAGTAATGTCCCTGTTGCTATTGAATATCCAACACAAGATGACACGGTGATTAAAAGGGGAATTGATGATCTCCTAAACTATGAGGCGCATCAATCATGACGAATATTATAATCAGTATACTATTATTGTTAACATTTATTGGTTTTATTTATTTCATCATTAAAGGTGGCAATTTAGTCATTGGTTTCTTTGTAATGGCTATCTTGTGGTCAGTCATCGGACTGATACCATTTAATCAAGTCATTCAAAATGTGATTGCAAAACCAGCCTTAAATTATGGCCCCACTATTATTTATATCGTATTTGGTTCATGGTTTGGGCGGGTGTTAGTTGATTCTGGCATTGCCGGCTCAATCTCTGCTCAAACACAAAAAGTGGGCCGGAAAGCACCAGTACTTGCTGCTATTTTAGTCGTCTTAGTCACTGCTTTGATTTTTTCATCAGCTTACGGTGTTGGTTCAGTGATTGCCATAGGTGTTATTTTAATTCCAATACTATTATCAATTGGTGTACCGAAAAAAGTTGCAATACCAGCATTCACTATGGCAATTGGTGCGCCAATGTATATCAATGTTGTGCTATTTAATCAAATTAAAGCATTTTTTCCATCTGTTAATTTTTCTGGAAAATATCTCGTTTTTGGTTTAGTAGCAATGTCTGTGCAATTATTAGGTGTGATACTATTCATTCTGCTTCATGCTAAACAAATTAAAAATGGCAAGATTGAAACTATCGCCGATTCTGAAGAAACTACCATAACGCAAACACATCCTATCACATATATTATTCCCATATTGCCAGTTGCTTTAAATATGTTTTGTCATTGGGATGCGATTCCAGCTTTACTGTTAGCAACAATTATTGCGCTATTGTTCACAGGACAAATGGCATCATATACAAAACTGGTTGCTTTCATTAACAAAACAGTTAGCCAAGCTATTAATGATATTTCTGGGCTCATTATTTTTTTGATGGCTTTGGTGATGTTTGCTGGCGCAGCAACTGCCAATGTGCCACATTTTAAAAGTATGATTGAGGTTATTTTGCCACATAATCCGCTAATATTAGCAGTAGCAATTGGTATATTAGCACCGTTAGCCTTGTTTAGAGGCCCTTTACATGTCTGGGGTGCGGGGGCAGCTACCGCGGCAGTATTAGCAGCAACTGGCACATTTTCGCCAATGTTTTTACTGCCACTACTTTACACGGCTAGCATTATGGCGGTTTCAATTGACTTAACCCAATCATGGAATACTTGGGCATTGACCTATTCCAAATTGGAAACCAAAGAATTCTTAAAAATGGGCATACCAGTCATGTGGGCTGTGTCTATTGTGAATGAACTATTAGTTTATGTATTTTTCGGACATTAATAATATATAGAAAGTGTGGAAATATGAGTGAAATACTAACGTTAGGCGAACCTATCGTCACGTTTACAGCAACTGATTTAAATGCTGGTTTAGTAGATAGTATTAATTATTACAAGTTTTTAGGCGGTGCCGAATTGAATGTCTTAATTGGCGCCACTCGTTTAGGACATACAACCGACTATATTTCTCAAGTAGGGGCCGACCCATTAGGACAATTTACGATTAAAGAAATCGCGCGTCATCAAGTTGGCAATCAATATATTTCAGAAGATGCGAAGCATTGGACAGCCTTTCAATTGAAAGAACTAGTTGACCAAGGTGATCCTAAAACTTTTAATTTTCGAAAAAATTCTGCTGCCGCGCATTTAACACCGGACAAAATTGATGCTATTGACTTAACAACTACCAAAATGGTACATCTTTCCGGTATTTTTCCGGCGATTTCTGTACAAGCACGTGAGACCTTTAAATATTTTGCTGAAAAGGTTATTGCGCAAGGAATTACAACGACTTTTGATCCTAACTTAAGGCCAGCTTTGTGGGCAACTGAATCAGAAATGATAACAACCATCAATACATTAGCAAAATATGGTACCATTGTGTTGCCTGGTATTGATGAGGGTGAAATTTTAGTCGGTACGCGTGATCCGGAAGCAATTGCTGATTTTTACTTAGGTAATAGTGAACGTACGACCACTGTTGTTGTTAAATTAGGCACTAAGGGTGCTTATATTAAAAGTAAATCAGGTGAAAGTACAATTGTTCCTGGCTTTAAGGTGGCTAAAGTCGTTGATACGGTTGGTGCCGGGGATGGTTTTGCACTTGGTCTTATTACAGCTCTGATTGAGGGAGCCACTATGACAGAGGCAGTAACACGTGGCAATGCAGTCGGTGCCTTGCAGGTTCAGACAACAGGGGATAACGATGGCTATCCCACACAATCAGAGTTAGCTGAATTCTTTTCAAGCAACGTACAAGGAGTTAGAAAATGACAAAAAAAGTATATTTACCAGATGATATTCCTGCTGTGGGCAAAGACATTTTGACAGCTGCAGGTTTTGAAGTCATTGTTGGTACCGGTCGCCAACGCGAGATCATGAAAAAAGAAGGTGCCGAGGCAAATGCTGTGCTTATTGGCACACAAACTTTTGACGAAGACATTATGCGGGCTATGCCAAACCTGCAAGTCATCGCGCGTAATGGCGTTGGTTATGATGCTGTTGATATTGCAGCAGCTACGCGACGAGGGGTTTATGTTGTCAATACGCCAAAAGCACTATCTAGTTCTGTTGCTGAAACAGCTGTTGCTGAGTTATTGGCAATTAGTAAGAATCTATACCAAAATGCTAAGGCTATTCATGAGGATAACTGGGGTTACCGTAAACAACACCCAGGACGCGATGTTGCCGGTAAAACGGTTGGTATATTAGGTTTTGGCAGAATTGGGCAGCAAGTCGCTGAAAAGTTGAGTGGTTTTGGTCTCCACGTCATAGCTTTTGATCCATTTGCAAAGTCTACTGACACAGTCACCATCGTTGACCGTGAGATGGTGTTTAAAAAATCAGATTATGTGATGATTCATTTACCAGCCATGCCGGAAACGATTCATTCGATTGGTAAAACAGAGTTTGACATGATGAAAAATGATGCCTATTTAATCAACATGGCACGCGGTAACATCATCGTGACGTCAGATTTGGTTGCTGCACTAAAAAATCATGATATTGCTGGCGCAGCTTTAGACGTTTTCGAAGAAGAACCACTACCCGTAAGTGACCCTTTGGTCGCATTAGATAATGTGCTATTAACGCCACATATTGCCTCCAATACGGTAGAAACGAAAGAACGTATGGCTATTGATGCAGCACATGATATTGTTCGAGTGCTTATGGGTGATCAGCCAGTATCATCAGTTAACCAGATATAGTAACAAACAAAAACAGCACAGATTAATCTGTGCTGTTTTTTATAATGATCCACCCGGGAGTCGAACCCGGATTTCAAGAACCGGAATCTTGCGTGCGATCCATTACACTAGCGGATCATAACTATTTAATTATAGCCTATTTGGTTGGAATTTCAAAGAAAGTTTCGTCACCAATAGCGATATTAATTTGTCCAGCGAGTAAATCGTTCAAAGTCGTCTCTACTGCTGTAATATTTTCTTCGGCAATGGGCACAATAAAGTGGACATTTGTGTCATAAATGACATCCAAAATATGATATTGCTGATTGGTCAACCAATAATTTAAAGTATCACTATGCTTGTAATCTACCGTGATTGTTACTTTGATTCGGGTCAAGCGTGTAACCAAACCAGCTGCTTTTATGCCGTCAGCCGTGGTGCCGGCATAGGCACGAATTAAGCCACCGGCTCCTAGCTTAACGCCGCCAAAATATCGAGTGACGACAGCAACGACATCGTGTACCTGATTTTTCTGTAAGACTTCTAACATGGGTACACCTGCTGTACCGCTAGGTTCACCATTATCAGAATAACGTTGAATTTGATCACGGTCGCCAATCATGTAGGCAAATACGTTATGTGTTGCTTTATGATGTGTTTTCGTTATACGATTAATAAAATCACGTGCTTGTTCTTCTGAGTTTACGCGGGCTATATTGAAAATGAAACGTGATTTTTTAATAACTTGTTCCCAAGTGTAGTCGTGTGGTGCGATTGTGACATAATTATTCATATATCGTATTATACAGCATGAATAACTACTATGGACGTCAGATTGTTAATCCTAAAATTGCATCAGTACCAGCAGGTATTATTGTCAGGCCAGCTTTTATTTCTGGTATTTGTCAGCGTTGCGGACAGCAACAACTTGCCCCCTTGCCGAACCAGCAGTTCTATTGTTTAGCATGTTTGTCACTAGGGCGTGTGAGTTCGTTAGATGTACTATGGTCATTACCAGAGCCCAATGCTTTTGCCCATCACGAGATGACTTTGACATGGCAAGGGACACTAACGGCTCAACAACGATTAGTGAGTCAGGCTTTAATCGATACGCTGGGCGCACAACAAGAACATCTTGTTTGGGCAGTTACGGGTGCTGGTAAAACTGAAATGATGTTCCCGGTAATTTCTCATGCTTTACAGGCCAAGCAGCGCGTAGCTATCCTCTCACCAAGAGTAGATGTTATTGTTGAGTTGGCACCTAGAATAGCAACGGCTTTTAATACGACGCCAATGGCTGTCTTATATGGGACGCAAGAAGAAAACTATCGCTATACAGCGCTAGTTTTGGCCACGACACACCAAATGTTACGTTTTAAATCGGCATTTGATTTATTAATTATTGATGAAGTGGATAGTTTTCCCTATGTGAATAATGCCATGCTAGCATATGCTGTTAAACAAGCAAAAAAAGCTGAAAGTACAGTCATTTATTTGACTGCTACACCAACAAAAATCATGAAAAAGCGTGCTGAACGTCGTGAGATAAACGTTTCCTACTTACCTTTGCGATTTCATCAGCACCCATTACCAACATTAAACGTGAGTTTAGTCGGACGTTGGCGAAAAAAGTTGCCACAGAAACTGCTGCGGCAATTACGTCAATTTCAAAAGCGGATGCAACGTTTCCTGATTTTTGTACCACGCGTTGCTGATACGCTAGTTATTTATCGCAAGATTAGTCAACGCTTTCCCGATATGTTGGGTGATTTTGTTCATGCAGGGGATGTCTCACGTCAACAGAAAGTGCAAAATATGCGGGATGAAAAAATTCAGTACTTGGTGACAACAACCATTTTAGAACGAGGTGTAACTTTTCCTGGTATTGACGTCCTGATATTGGGTGCTGAGGAGGAAACTTTTAGTGAAAACGCACTTGTTCAAATTGCTGGTCGGGTCGGCAGAGACAACAAAAGGCCCACTGGTTTGGTTCGAGCTTACGTCCAACACATTAATCTGAAGGTTTTAGCTGCCAAACGGCAGATTAAATTAATGAATCGTCGTGGGGCAACGTTAGGTGGCAAACGTTGATGTGCCTTATTTGTCAAAAAAAGCGACGCGAAACAATTAGCCTATTAGAAACACTAGGTTTACTTAAACAAAAACACCAAACAATCTGTGAGCAGTGTGCCACTCAGTTTGCAAGCATTACGTTGTCTTGTTCCGGTTGTGGTCGACAGCAAGAACATAATGAGCTTTGTTATGATTGCTGTCGTTGGCAAAATCAGGGCCAACTCTTGCTAACTCATCAAGCATTATATGTATATAATGACGCTATGCATGACTATATGCAGCGCTATAAGTTTAATGGTGAGTACGCTTTGCGTCATGTATTTAATCGTCAATTAATACAGGCAGTTCAAAATATAGAGATAGATTTGGTTGTTCCAATACCAGTTAGCCAATACACATTACTGACAAGAGGTTTTAATCAAACGCTTGGCTTATTTGAAGGCTTACGATATCAACAATTATTATCAGTGTCTCAAGCAAAAAAACAGATCAATCCCGGTTTAATCGGCAAAAGCGCCTAACGCGTGCGCAACCTTTTGTTATAGCAAACCATACATCTTTAAGCGGAAAATCCGTTTTGCTGATTGATGATGTGTATACTACCGGAAGAACGCTCTATTATGCAGCAGAATTAATCTACACACTAGGGGCTAAAAATGTGAAAAGTTTGTCTTTAGCGCGGTAAATATGAAAAAATGATTATTTTTACAGAAAACGCTTACACTTATGGTATAATAACTATAGTAACTCAATGGAGGAATTAATTATGTTAGATTATAATGTACGTGGCGAGAATATCGCGGTAACTGATGCACTTCGTGACTATGTCGAAAAGCGTTTAACTAAGTTAAACCGATACATTGAAGAAAAGTCGAGTGCTAACGTTAATTTACGGACCTATAAGTCGGATAATTCCGGTAAGGCGGAAGTCACAATTGTACTACCTTATGTTGTCTTACGTGCGGAAGATACAAACCCAGATTTGTATGCTGCGGTTGATGCCGTTTCTGAAAAGTTAGAACGTCAAATTCGTAAGTATAAGACTAAGATTAATCGTAAGTCAAGGGAAACGGGCTTTAAGGGCATTGATTCAAAAAATGAAATTCCTGCAACTGATTCTGATGATGAAGCATTGCAAATTGTTCGTACGAAGCAAGTTGATTTAAAGCCAATGTCACCTGAAGAAGCAGCGCTACAAATGGATTTGTTAGGGCATAACTTCTTTATTTTCAGAGACGCTGATACAAATACAGATTCTGTTATTTATAAGCGTCAAGATGGTAAGTATGGCTTACTGGAAACAGTCGAAGACTAATTTTGATTGACATAGGAGCGGCGTCATGACGTTTAGCTCCTTTTTGATGTACAAAAACCTTATATGACAGAATTGTTTTAAAAGTCATAAAACTTTATAAAGCCTAACAAAAAAGCTGTTTTTATCGGTATGCTATTATTAGCAGATAGAAGAGGTTTTTTATGTTAAAGTGGCATGATGTATTAGAAGACAGACGACAATTAATCACATGGCTTTGTGCGATATGTATTCCAGTATGCCTACTTATCGGTATGATAGGGGTAGTTGGGCATCGGACAGAACAGGCAAAACAATTACGTGTAGCGGTTGTTAATTTAGATCAGGGTGGTCAGTATCAAGGCAAGCAACGACAAGTTGGACAGGAAGTCGTTGCAACGCTTAAGCGTACGCAGCAATTTAAAACGATAACTTTTAAAGACGCAAAACAAGCTCGGCAAGCACTTAAAGACGGTCGTGTGGCCAGCACTGTTATTATTCCTAAGCAATTAACGCAACAGTTAGGTCAGTTCCAACAAAATGGCCAAGCAACAGCAATCACACGCTTAGTGGCCAGTGGTCGCAATCAATTTGCTGCTAAGTATATACAGGAAAAATTAAACCAAGTATTAGCGCAAGAAAATACAATGCTTATGGTCGGCGCAGAAAATAATACAATATTCAAAAACATTGCTAGTCAAAGTGACAAGTTAGCTCAGCAATCCAATGATTTGCAAGTTAATTTGCAAGCAATAGGTAATGGTATTGATTCGCAGAGCCTAGGGGATTTGCAGGACACAGCTGGTGATGTGGCAACTAAATTAGCTAATTATTCAGCGCAATTAAATGACGCCATCAATGCTGGCGATAGTGCTAAAACGCAAGCAATGGCGGTAGCGATTAACAATCTGTCATACACGATGCAAAGTAGTGTTGTTGGTGGCATTAGCAATGCGAACGCTAATTTAGCTCAGACAAAAGCACTTAGCGACCACAATGGTAGTATTCAATCCAGCGCTAGAGCAATCCAAAGTCAACAAGCAGACATAGCAGATAAATTAAAAACATTGTTTGGTGACAATGATGCTAATAAAAATACGTCACCACTAACGCAATTAATGGTTTTCAAAACGGACGACACACAACTTGTTCAGCAAGATGGACAGGTGTTTTTACCTTATCTATTAGTTATTGGGGTAGCACTTTTGGCCGCTTTAATTGGCTTGTTGCTTCCAAATATGGAAGCTAATCAAGATATTCTTGCTTTAGAACAATGGTGGCGTATCTTTAGAATAACTGGTGTATTGAGTACAGTTGCCGTCATTTTGATGTCTTCGACTGCTGTGATATGGCATATTTCAGTGGGGAATATAGTCATCATTATAGGTGCTTCACTCCTGACATCTTGGGCAATGATTGCGCTGGTCTGGTTTTTGAAACAATGCTTAGGTTTAGTTGGCTGGTGGGCGTCTGTCTTATTATTAGTTATCCAAATCATCTTTGCCCAACCTATATTGGCGGCAAATTCAGTGACAACACTTATGCGACAACTGTTACCATTATCAGCTTTGCATGATACGCTACAAGGGGTAATTTTTGCTGGTGATATACAGCAAGGCATTGTGACAATAGTTATTTGGTTTATGGCTCTGACAATATTTGTCGTGGGTTACTATCGTGTCAAGCAAAGACGTCATTTTAAAGCAGCTATTGAGCAGTAATTATTTTGCTGCAAATAAGATGTATTTCTGATAAAGTTTAGCAATAGACTTGATGTAAAAGGTAACAAGCAAGATGACAGTTAAAACACAAGCAAATGAAGCAACGCGTGAAAAAATTATGCTAGCCGCAACGACAGTATTTTTATCACACGGTTACGAACAAACAACGACACGAGACATTTCAAAATTACTAGGCATTAGCCAGCCAGCACTTTATCACTATTTTGGTGACAAAGAGGCACTTTTCGTCGCAGTAATTAAACGTGTTGGGCACCAGGTTTTTTCAGACATGACTGATATTTTAGCCCAACAGTATGCGCAACCAATTGATCAGTTAACAGCGTTAACAACAGTGATTGTGACGCGTCATCCGCGAGACGTGTTTACCTTGATTCACGGTAGTTTTGCAACGCTTTCGGCAGAAAGTCAACAGCAATTAGGTCGCGTGTTTGGTCATGACTATGTTATGCCAATTACCCATTTTTTTGAGCAAGCAGCCGTGAAACGTAGGGAAAATATCGATGCGCGTATGGCAGCTTCCTTTTATATTACTAGTTTAGCCCCGTTATTTGGCAGCTTTCACGCACTTGATGACAACTTGAACATGACGGCGCGAATTCAACAGTTATTGGATCTCATTTTTTATGGTGTCTCAGAACGTTGAGTTTTAAAGGCTTAAATGTTATCCTTGTATAAGAATTAATGGAGAACATATATGGCAAGTCAAAAAGTATCACTCGCGTGTACAGTATGTGGTTCTCGCAATTACACAGTCACTTTATCAAAAGATCGCACAGAACGTTTAGCGGTCAGTAAGTATTGTTCTTTTTGTGGGAAGCACACGTTACATCAACAAACAAAGTAAAGGTTACGAAAATGTTGAAATATTTTAGAAACGTTGCAGCAGAAATGAAAAATGTGACATGGTTGTCACCAGATCAAGCCTCAAAAGAGACAGTAACAGTTATTACTGTGTCAGTTGTGTTTGCGCTATTTTTAGGCGGCGCCGATTGGCTAATGCAAAGTGGCTTTAATATGATCATGAAATAATAGCAGTATATTCAAAAATGTAGTATACTGTTTATAGCGAGGAGAACTTCTGTGGAAGTTCTTTTTTATATTACAAAAGAAAGGGCGCATTTAAGGATAATTCACTCAGATGATTATCGTTAAATCGATTAATAACATGTCAGAAAATAACGAAACCCCCATTACAAACACAGATGATATCGAAAAGTCTTGGTTTGTCGTTCATACATACTCAGGGTATGAGCATAAAGTAAAAGCAAACTTAGAGTCGCGAACACAGACAATGGGTATGAGTCAACAAATCTTTCGGATTTTGGTACCAGAACAAGAAGTAACAACAATCCAAGATGGGGAAGCTAAGACTTCAGTTGAAAATGACTTCCCAGGCTATGTTTTGGTTGAAATGGCAACGCCACAAGACTACAATATGACCGATGAAGCTTGGTACGTTGTCCGTAACACACCAGGCGTTACAGGATTTTTGGGTTCGCACGGTGCGGGTTCCAAGCCAAATTCACTGTTGCCAGAAGAAGTTGATTTGCTGATGAAGCGTATGGGTATGGTAACACGCGAAGTGGTCGATCTTGATGTCGAAGTTGGTCAAGTTGTCAAAATTATTGCTGGACCTTTTTCAGGTATGGAAGGAACAGTTACTGCTATTGATTCAGAAAAGCAAACTTTGGAAGCCACAGTTGAAGTCTTTGGTCGTGAAACACCGACAGAACTTGACTTTGCTGATGTCGATACCGTTTTAGATGAAGCTTAAAAAAACTATTGCTAAGATAGTTTTTTTTTTGTATAATAGATGAGTATGTCATCGACATACGTGGGAGCAGCACTTAAGCTGCGTCTACCACAACACGAGGAGGAAAAAATCGTGGCTAAAAAAGTTACAACAGTAGTTAAACTACAAATTGCGGCTGCTAAAGCAACACCAGCACCACCAGTTGGTCCAGCTTTGGGACAAGCCGGTATTAACATCGCGCAATTCACTAAAGAATTTAACGCGCGTACAGCAGACCAAGCAGGTTCAATCATTCCGGTGGAAATCTCTGTTTTCGATGATCGTTCATTCGAATTCGTTACAAAGACACCACCTGCTGCTGATCAATTGCGTAAGCTTATTGGTAAGGGTTCAGGTGAACCTAACACTAAAAAAGCTGGAAACGTTACTTTGGATCAAATTCGTGCAATTGCTGAAAATAAGATGGCAGATTTGAATGCCAACGATATTACAGCAGCTATGCGTATGATCGAAGGTACAGCACGTTCAATGGGTGTTACTGTTGATGGTGTTGACTTGACTGTTGAAGGAACAGCAATCAAGGAGGACGCAGAATAATGACTCAAAAGCATGGTAAAAAATATACTGCAGCATTGGCAAAGGTAGAAGCTGAAAAGAATTATGCCTTGAACGATGCTGTTGCATTGGTTAAAGAAATTGACTACGCTAACTTTGATGCTTCAGTTGAAGTTGCATTTAAGTTGAATGTTGATACACGTCAAGCTGACCAACAATTGCGTGGCGCAGTTGTTTTGCCAAACGGTACTGGTAAAGATAAGAAAGTTATCGTATTTGCACAAGGTGACAAGGCCAAGGAAGCTGAAGCTGCCGGCGCTGATGTTGTTGGTGCTGCTGACTTAGTTGCCCAAATTCAAGGTGGCTGGATGGACTTTGATACAGCCATTGCCACACCTGATATGATGGCACAAGTTGGTCGCGTTGCTCGTATCTTGGGACCTAAGGGTATGATGCCTAACCCTAAGACTGGCACAGTAACAATGGATGTTGCTAAGGCTGTTTCAGATGCTAAGGGCGGACAAGTGACATACCGTACAGATCGTGACGGAAACGTTGCTGTACCTGTGGGTCGTGTATCATTTGAAGAAGGTAAGTTAGCTGAAAATATTAAGACAATTGCTGATACAGTGTTAAAAGCACGTCCAGCAGCTGTTAAAGGCACTTACGTACAACACGTATCTATTGCTTCAACATTTGGCCCAGCCGTTGCATTAGATCTTAATACATTATAATTATTTGACGATATCAATTTCATTTGGTATACTCATTGAGTGAATTAAATCATTTTGCCTAAGACTCAGGTGGTATTTATACCTTAATATCCTGCCGAGGAAGTTTAAAAACTTTTCCCGTGTGTCTTTTAGCGCACGGGATTTCTTTTGCAAAATAATACTAAGGAAGGAGAAGTTATAACATGAGTGAAAAAACTATTGCGATTAAAGCGCAAAAAGTTGAAGAAATCGCTGATCAATTCAAGAATGCTGCTTCAGCAGTTGTTGTTGATGCTCGTGGATTGACAGTTGCGCAATCTACAGAATTACGTCATCAGTTGCGTGAAGAAGGTATTGTTCTTGAAGTTATCAAAAACAAGATTTTGACACGTGCTGCTGAAAAAGCTGGTTTTGCTGAATTGAACGACATTTTTGCCGGTCCTTCAGCCGTGGCCTTCTCAAATGATGATGCAGTTGCACCATCACGTATTTTGAAGAAGTTTGCTGACGCCAACGAAAAGTTGGAAATCAAGGGTGGTGTTGTTGACGGCACTATTGCTAACATCGAAGACATCAACAAGTATGCATCTTTGCCATCACGCGAAGGTTTGCTTGGTCAATTGATGGCCGAATTCCAATTCTCAATTCGTTCATTTGCATATGCTGTTAAGGCTGTGCAAGACAAATTAGAAGAGGGCGGCGAAGCTGCTGAAGAAGCACCTGCAGCCGAATAAGTATTTTTGGTTGGACAACCAATCAATGACACAGTATTAATAAAAATTAAACATATAAATTGGAGGATTTAATCATGGCTTTTGATAAAGACGCGATTATCGCATCATTGAAGGATGCAACAATCTTGGATTTGGCTGACTTGGTTTCAGCAATTGAAGAAGAATTTAACGTTTCAGCAGCAGCTCCTGTAGCAGCAGCTGGTGGTGCTGACGGTGCAGCCGCAGCTAAGACAGACTTCGACGTAGAATTGACTTCAGCAGGTACTGCTAAAGTTAAGGTTATCAAGGCAGTTCGTGAAGCAACTGGTCTTGGTTTGAAGGAAGCTAAGGACTTAGTTGACAACGCACCTTCAATCGTTAAGGAAGGTCTTGACGAAGCAGCAGCCAACGATTTGAAGGCAGCTTTGGAAGAAACTGGCGCATCAGTTACTTTGAAGTAATTTCAATTTTTAAAATTTACGGATTTGTATTGTGTTGGATGATAAACTATGTTATCTTACAACTAAACAACCGTTATATTAAAAGGGGTGCTTCGGTACTTCTTTTTTTGTACATAATATTTAAAGGGGTACACTATGCCAACTAAATCGGGAAAAACTGCAAATGAAATGTACTTTACTGCTAATCCAAATTCCGAACACCATTATCAAAATTTTGAATTCGAATTGTTAAACCACAAGCTACATTTCACGACAGATAGCGGTGTTTTTTCAAAATCTACAGTTGATTTTGGTACGCGCACCATGCTTGAGGCCCTTGAAACGGTCATTATTAATGATGGCAAAATATTAGATTTAGGCACAGGTTATGGCCCAGTTGGCATTGCTATTGCAAAAGCAATGTCGCGGCAGGTTGATATGGTAGATGTGAACGAACGCGCTTTAGAACTTGCGCAACAAAATGCGCAGAAAAATGGTGTGACGCAATTAACGCGAATTTTTCAGTCTAATATTTATGACAAAATTACGGATAAGTATGCACTGATTTTGACAAATCCGCCAATTAGAGCAGGAAAAGCCGTGGTGACAGTCATGTTGCAAGATGCGATAAAGCACCTTCAGCCAGGTGGCAAGCTAATTGCTGTATTACAAAAAAAACAAGGGGCACCATCAGCGCAAAAAAATATGATGACCATATTTGGTAATGCTCGTATTATTGCTAAGAATAAAGGTTATTATATTTTGGAGAGCACTTATGATTCAAATACCAACATTTAGTGATGAACAAATTGATTATTTCATGCAAGTGGCGTTAAACGAAGCAAGCATTGCTTTTAATGAGGGTGAAGTGCCGATTGGCGCGGTAATTGTTAAAGATAATCAAATTATTGCCAAAGCGCATAATCATCGAGAGGCAGAACAATTAGCAACAGCACACGCTGAACTGATGGCAATCGAAAAGGCTAATCTCAAATTAAAATCATGGCGGCTAGAAAATACAGCCTTGTTTGTGACGCTTGAACCATGCGTGATGTGCGCGGGGGCAATTATTAACTCGCGTATTCCTGCTGTGTATTATGGGGCAGATGATGTTAAGGGTGGCGCAACGCGATCACTTTATCGCTTATTAGAGGATGCTCGTTTAAATCATCGAGTGGTTGTACATCATGGGATAAGAAGTGAGGCTTGTGGGCAATTACTTAAACAGTTTTTTGCACAAATTCGGCTGAAACGTCAAGAAAAAAAGGTTTTACCAAACAAATAATACACGAAATTAAAAATTCGTACTATAATAGACCTAGACTGATTAATAAAGAGGCAAAAAATACATGCATAACCCTAATGCTTGGCGCCAAGACCAAGATTATCTTAATATTGTTGATGATTTATTACAACATGACGAAGTACAGCAGCTCGCACAATACACGCAACATCATTTTTCTAACCGCTTACGGCACTCCATTTCAGTGTCGTACCAATCATATACTATTGCTAAGAAAATCGGTGCAGATGCTGAGGCAACAGCCAGAGCCGGACTTCTACATGATATGTTCTACTATGATTGGCGCGTGACAAAGTTTGAAGAGGGGTCACATGCGTATGTTCATCCCCGAATTGCTTTACAAAACGCACGCAAGATAACACACATTAGTGATAAAGAAGCTGATATTATTGTGAAACACATGTTTGGCGCAACAATTGCCTTGCCAAAATATCGTGAAAGCTGGATTGTATCGATCGTTGATGATTTTGCGGCTGTCAATGAATATCTTATTCCAAAAGCGTATCTAACTTATTTTAAATGGCATACAAAGTGGCTCAAGAAAGTTTCTGAAGTGTTTGCTTAAAATAGAGAAATTAGATATAATAATAAAGCAGGCAAATGTCGGCTCTCGAACCGGGTCAGGACAGGAATGTAGCAGCCCTAAGGTTGTTCGATGTTGTGCTTGTGTACATATTTGGCCGCTTAGCGGTCTTTTTTTGTCAGTTGAGTTATCGTAAGATAAAATAGGCAAGCAAAAATTGTAAATACAATTCAGGTGCAGGAGGAGAAAACATTGGCGTATCAAGCATTATATCGTGTATATCGGCCGCGAACATTTGAAGACATGATTGGGCAAGAAGTCGTTACACAGACTTTGAAAAATGCTATTGAGACTCATCAAACAGGTCACGCTTACTTGTTTTCAGGACCAAGAGGCACTGGGAAAACTTCTGCTGCCAAAATTTTTGCTCGTGAAGTGAATGGGATTGCCCCCGAAACTGATGATTCACAAATACCAGATATTGTTGAATTTGACGCGGCTTCCAACAGTCGTGTCGAAGATATGCGCGATATTTTATCGAATGTTGATTATGCACCGATTGAAGCTGAATTCAAAGTTTATATTATTGATGAAGTGCATATGCTATCAAATAGTGCTTTCAATGCGCTACTTAAGACGTTGGAAGAGCCACCAGCAAATGTGAAATTCATTTTAGCAACGACTGAACCACAAAAAGTCCCAGTTACTATTTTGTCACGGACACAGCGATTTGAATTTAAACGTATTGATGGTCAAGCGATAGCAGCTCATTTAGCTGATGTTCTAAAGCAACAGCATATTGATTTTGACCAAGATGCTTTGCGTATCATTGCCAATGTGGCTGAAGGCGGCATGCGTGATGCTTTGTCTATTTTGGACCAAGTAATTGCTTTTGGCACTGACACTGTGACAGTTGATAATGCCTTACAGGTTACTGGGTCAACCACCACAACACAATTAATGCAGTATCTCACAGCAGTAACAAATAGCCAAACACCAGAAGCACTGAAATTGTTACATGATATACTAGTTGCCGGCAAAGATGCACAACGTTTTGTTAGTGATATTATCGGTCTATTAAGAGATATCATGCTGGCTAATATTGCACCGGAACTCATCAAATCAACCGCACCTTTAAATGACTTACGCACATTAGCACAACAATTAACGTCGCAACAAATTCAAGCCATGATGGGCGAACTAGATGATATTCAAAAGCAGTTGCTGCAGACAATGCAGAGTGATGTGTACCTCGAATTGTTAACTGTTAAACTAGGGATGATGACACAAGGGGATCAATCGCATACTGAATCGGCTCAACATGCAACGCGCAATACGTCGTCATTTGCATCGCCAGAATCCCTCAATGACCCAACAGTCACAACGCAACCTGTATCTTCAGATACACAACCAGATACAACTACGGTAGTTACGGAACCAACTCAAAATGAGGGTGTAAGTGCTCAAGAAAATTTGGAAACGACACATGATACTGTTAAGCCAATATCACAATCATCACAGTATGATGAGTCAGAAGCAGTGTCCCACAATAATAGCTTAGCGCGTACTGGCCAGTTAGCTGTTTTTGCTATTTTACAGGCGGCTAAGCGCGACACACTTAGCCGGTCAAAAAGTACTTGGGCAACGTTAATAAGCACTTTTAATGTTGCACATCAAGCTTTGTTGACAATAGCATCGCCAGTTGCAGCAAGTCAAGAAGGACTGGTCGTGGCTTTTGATTACCCAGCCCTACTAGATCAAGCGTTAAAAGATGTCGTCTTACAAGAAAAACTGATTGCGGCGTTGCGCGAGCAAAATTTGCCAACAGCTTTAGTGCTTATTTCAAAAGATGATTGGCAGCAGGAACGTGCAGAGTATGTTAAGCAGCTTAAAGCTGGGACAACACAGACAATTAGCTTATCTGATGTGCCATATGTCAGTCAGCAAGAAGTATTAACGACAGCGACAGATGCGGTGACAGCGCCAAAAGTTGTGACAGAAGCGCAAAAATTGTTTGGCAATGATATTGTGACAGTTGTTGACTAAGAAATGAAATGAAAGGATTGGCTGACAAATAAGCCTGGTCGTGTTTATGGATTATCCAGAACCAATTGCAAAATTAATTAATAGTTATACCAAATTACCAGGTATTGGCCCAAAAACAGCAACTCGCTTAGCTTTCTATACATTAGGCATGCAGGAAGACGATGTTGTTGACTTTTCAAAGTCGCTTTTGTCGGCAAAAAAAGATCTCACCTTCTGCCAAATATGTGGTAATATAACTGAAAATAGTGTCAATCCATGTGCCATCTGTCAAGATAAGTCGCGTGATCAATCAACGGTGTTTGTCGTTGAAAACTCACGAGATGTCATGGCTATGGAGAATACGCGAGATTATTACGGTCTTTATCATGTTTTAAATGGTGTGATTTCGCCTAGTGCAGGGACTGGACCAGAGGATATTAACTTGCCAAGCTTGATTCGTCGACTATCAGACCATCAAGAAATCAATGAAGTTATTGTTGGTACCAACGCTAATGCTGAAGGTGAGGCAACAGCGATGTACTTGGCGAGACTGTTAAAGCCAGCAGGCATTAAAGTGACACGATTAGCGCATGGCTTAGCTGTTGGGTCTGATATTGATTACGCTGACCAATTGACATTAATAAAGGCTGTACAAGGACGAACAGAACTATGATATTTGGTAAGAAAAAGACAAATTTAAGACGTGAATATGATCAGGCATTAGTTTTTCAAATTGACAAAGCTAAAATAGATTGGGACACTGCAAAAAATTCAGAAGAAGCATTGCTTGATGGTCAGGTGAATGTTCGTCTCATTCAAGCACAAACGGCATTAGCCAAAGCAAAATTTAATTATTTATATCGTGAGGCACGTCGGCGAAAAACAGTTGGTCATATGCAGACACATGTCTTAAAAACTGACCGCATATAGTGTAGTAGCCGTTGCGTGCAATTACGTTGAGAAAACATTGGGGATTATGACTAGACCATTATTTATCACATTTGAAGGGCCCGAAGGTGCTGGCAAAACGAGTGTATTGGAAGCACTAGTGTCTGAATTAAAACCAATACTTGGTGATCAACTTGTGACAACAAGAGAACCAGGGGGAAATCCTATTTCTGAAGCCATTCGTCAGATTTTACAACCAGAAGATGACAATGGGATGGATGATCGAACCGAGGCGTTGCTATATGCTGCTGCTAGACGGCAACACATCGTTGAAACTATTTTACCGGCTTTGTCTGCAGGAAAGGTCCTAATTTCGGACCGCTACGTTGATAGCTCGTTAGCTTATCAAGGTGGTGGCCGCGACTTAGGGGTCGACAACATTTGGCAAATTAATCAATTTGCTATTGATGGTCTATTACCAGACCTCACAATCTATTTTGATGTACCTTCAGAGTTAGGCTTGAGTCGTGTGATGGCTAACCGTCAGGGCAAAATAGATCGCTTGGATAAAGAAAGTTTATCCTTTCATCAACGTGTTCGAACAACATACCTTGAGCTACAGCATGATTTTTCTGATAGAATTAAAATAATTGATGCAACACAGCCGTTAACAGATGTCATATCAGATACGCGTGCGTTGCTACAAGAGGCATTGAATTCGCGAAAGGGGTAATAATTTATGAAATTAATTACAGCGATTGTTCAAGATAAAGACACAAATAGGTTGAGTAATGCATTTGTTAAGGCAAATATACGTGCGACACGTTTAACGACATCAGGTGGTTTCTTACGTTCTGGCAACACAACGTTTTTGATTGCGATTGATGATGATCGTGTACAAGATGTGTTAGATATTATTCAAAAAGTATCTCAGAAACGCAAGCAGTTTATGGTACCGCCAATTAATTTAGATGCAGGTGGTGACCACATGGGGGCCTATCCAATTGAAGTCGAAGTTGGTGGGGCAACAGTATACACACAGAGCATTGAGTCATTTCATCAGTTCTAATGCAACCAGATTTTTTAACGACAACAAAACAATATTATCCAACACAAATGGGACATTTTCATGGGTTAATTCGCAGTAATCAGCTTAGTCACTTGTACCTATTTGTTGGACCGAGCCAGCAGACTAAGCTGGCTTTTTCGCATTGGCTAGCTTGGGAAGTTGTTGGTCCTAATGAGCTAAATGCCATGCGCATTAATAAAAACGAACACCCAGATGTCAAAATAACACGACCAAGTTTACCTAAGAGTGGTAGTGGCACCAAGCGTACATGGAAAGTTGACCAAATTAGGAGTTTAAAACCTGAGTTTATTACTATGTCGCGAGAAAGTCCACGTAAAGTCTTTGTATTTGATGCTATTGAAACGTTACAAGCAGAAGCTGGTAATGCGTTACTGAAATATATTGAAGAACCAGCAGGGCCACAATTGATGGTAATGTTAGCAGAAAATGTTAATGATATTTTGCCAACAATCAAATCGCGTGCACAAATTGTACACCTGAGACCGGAAATACAATTAGATACACCGCACAACGATGAAACAATAGCAGATTTTGAGGCGTGGCAACAATTAACCCGTAGCCTATTATTCAAATGGTTTGAGTTAATGATGCAAAGACGTATTGAAGCCTTTGTTTACGTGCAACAATATTTAGTTAGCCAATTAAAAGATGAACAGCAGCAAGCATTATTTTTAAATTGGCTACATGAATTAACGCGCGATACCATTGTATTTGGTCAAATACCTGAAACACAGTTGAAATTTCCTAAGCTAATTGGGCTATATAAAGTGCTAAATAAGCAGTATAATCAGGCACAATTAGTGAAAGCTAGCGATGCCATACTCAGAGATGATTTTTTTCGACAGTTTAATATGACTTTACAAGCGCGACTTGAAAAAATAGTATTAGATGTTGCTATCGCGTTAGGAGCGTAACATGAATCAACAAAAAAGCTTTGAAAAGCATGAGACGGGCACGTTGTTTTTAGTACCAACACCCATCGGTAATTTACAAGATATGACACCACGGGCAATTGATACTTTGAATGCAGTGGCCCTAATTGCAGCTGAGGATACCCGACACACTCAGCAGTTATTGAACCACTTTGATATTGAAACAAAACAAACGAGCTTTCATGAGCACAATTGGCAGTCAAAAATACCGAGTTTAATTGCAACGCTTAGCCAAGGGGGGGATGTTGCACAGGTCAGTGACGCGGGAATGCCGTCTATCTCTGATCCTGGTAAAGAACTGGTTGCTGCAGCTGTGGAAAACAATATACCAGTTGTCCCGATTCCTGGAGCAACAGCTGGTGTAACAGCTTTAATTGCAAGTGGTTTGGTGCCACAACCATTTTATTTTTATGGTTTTTTACAAAGGAAAAATAGTGAACAACTGTCAGAATTAAAACAGTTATCCACAGTAAAAGATACGGTTATTTTTTATGAATCGCCGCATCGTTTAAAACAAACCTTAGCAAACATTCAAAAAGTAATGGGCAATGATAGACAAGTTGTTTTGGCGCGTGAATTAACTAAACGATATGAAGAATTTTTGCGAGGCCATATTGAAGAATTAGTTTTATGGTCCAAAAATAATGATATTCGTGGCGAATTCGTGGTGATGATTGCTGGTTTTACTGGTGCTAGCCAGTCTGAACCAGAGACAGATTTAACCATGTTATCTGTTCATGACGCGGTCTCAGCACTGGTAGCAAAGGGGCTTAAGCCAAATGCTGCGATTAAGCAAGTCGCAAAAGAACGGCAATTAGATAGACAAGCAGTTTATACAGATTATCATGGGTTAATGTAAGGGGCAAAAAATGAATTCTTTTGAAATTAAGCGTCGCGTTGAATATTACGAAGCCGACGTCACAGGCAAGTTAGCTTTGCCAATGATATTAAATTGGGCTGTTTTAGCTTCTAAGTTACAGAGTGATGCGTTAGGTGTGGGACAATCAACACATTTAGCACGTGGCTTGGGGTGGATTATTTTACAGTATGAGGTACATATTACCAGACGCCCAGCTGTCAATGAAGAAATTACGATTCAAACTTATGCCGCGAAATATAATCCGTTTTTTGTGAGACGTCCGTTTGCATTTTTTGATGCACAGGGTGAGGAGATTATTCGCGTAGATTCAATTTGGACCATGATTGATATTAATAATCGACGGATGGCGCGATTACCACAGGATATCGTTGATAAGTATCAAGCTGAACGCGTGAAGCAAATTCCGCGTATGCCCAATCCAATTAAAATTTTGCCGAGTGATGACATGATCAGCAAAGATTATCACGTGCGCTACCTCGATATTGATGCTAATCAACATGTCAATAATTCGAAGTATTTTGAATGGATGCAAGATGTTGTCCCAACAGAATTTTTAGAAACCCATGAAATTACATCAATCAATCTAAAATATGAGAATGAAATACATTTAGGTCATACAATTCAATCACAAGTTGTGCTTGGCAATCAGTCCAGTAAGCATCGCATTATGTTGGGGGATGTTGTTAGTGCCGAGGCAGAATTCAATTGGCGTAACGTGACATTATAGTGTACACTGAGAGTATCATTTTAGAATAAAGAGGCTTATTATGTCAGTATTAGTACTAGGTGGTGCCGGTTACATTGGCTCACATATGGTCAAAACACTTGTTGAAGCTGGTCGTGAAGTGGTAGTTGTTGATGCTTTATTTACAGGACATCGTGACGCTGTAAATCCCGCGGCCAAGTTTTATCAAGTTGATATTCGCGATAAAGCAGCATTATCGGCAGTATTTGAACAAGAAAATATTGAACAAGTTGTTCATTTTGCTGCTTTTTCAATCGTACCCGAATCAGTAGCAAATCCGCTGAAATATTTTGATAACAATACAAGCGGTATGATAACGCTACTCGAAGTGATGAAAGCACATGATGTTAAGCAAATTGTGTTCTCATCAACAGCAGCAACTTATGGTAATCCTGTCAACATTCCAATCAAGGAAACGGATCCACAAAATCCAATTAACCCTTATGGTGAATCAAAGTTGATGATGGAAAAAATCATGGCTTGGTCTGACCAAGCTGATGGCGTGAAGTGGGTAGCCTTACGTTACTTCAACGTTGCTGGTGCAGCTGAAGATGGCACAATTGGTGAAGACCACAAGCCTGAAACTCATTTAGTGCCTATTATTTTGCAAGCTGGATTGGGACAACGTGACTATATTGAAATGTTTGGCGATGATTATAAGACACCAGATGGCTTTAATGTTCGTGATTATGTTCATGTCTTAGATTTGGCAGATGCACATATTCGTGCGCTAAAGTATTTGGCAGATGGGCATGATTCTAACCAATTCAACTTAGGGTCAGCAACTGGATTTTCAGTTAAAGAAATGGTTGAAGCCGCACGTGAAGCAACAGGTGTTGACATTCCAGCTAAAATTGGACCACGTCGTGCCGGGGACCCAGATATTTTGATTGCTAACTCTGACAAAGCCCGTGATGTGCTTGGTTGGGCGCCAAAATATGATAACGTACAAGACATTATTAAGACGGCTTGGAATTGGCACAAGAGTCATCCAATGGGCTATAACGATAAGTAAATTGCTAACAGAAAGAACAACCATTAGGTTGTTCTTTTATTTGGTTTGACAAGAAAAGTAAAAGATGTTTTACTATATATATGTAAAATATCTTTTACATAAGGAGTTGGCATTGCATAACTATATCCGTAAGCGACGAAAAGAACGACATTTGTCACAGGACATGTTAGCCCAAAAGGCGAATGTCACGAGACAGACAATAAATGCTATTGAAAATGCAAAATATGACCCATCGTTAGCGTTAGCTTTTAAATTAGCCACAATATTAGAAACGACGGTGGATCAGTTATTTACCAAAAGTGAGGACGAGAATGATTAACGTCAAAAAGAATGCACTCATGACAACACTTATGGTGTTTGGGCTACTCATCATTTTTGTGACATACAGCGTGACAGGGAACATGGCATTATTTGCCATTTACTTTATTTATGGCATCGTGCTATTAAAATATTATAGGACACAAAAACAGACAATAGGCTAACTGTCTAAAAAAGCACAGCTGACTATTAAATTGGATGAATTATACAACGATGAGCGTGAATTAAATGCCATTATGATTGCCAACCGCTTTGCCACACACGCTGCATTTAAGGTGTTGGCAATACTGGGTATTTTGTGTGTTAGTTTTTCACGATCATTGGATCAAATAACAATATCTTTATCCAGTGTGGGTATCGTGTTGTTAATACTTGCGTTTCTTTTGCAATTGTTTTATGTGACAAGATTATTTTATGAGCTACGTGATAATTGACAGGCAAACAGTGAATTAAAACTATTGCGCAAAACAAAAATACATGATATAATATTTTTTGTTGTGAAAGCGACACATGGACAGTTAGCTCAGTTGGTAGAGCAACGGACTCTTAATCCGTGGGTCCAGGGTTCGAGCCCCTGACTGTCCACTAAGTAACCGATACAAATTGTATCGGTTTTTTTTTATGCACGGCTTAATGTGCCATGACGTGGTAGAATGAAAAGGTATGAAGCAGGTGAGTACCTTGCGATGTGGGCAAAACTATTGGGGAGTTAAACACATGATGGGACGACGTCAGATTTGGCAGAAGATTACACTTATCGTTATTGTTATCGTAGTGGGCATACTAATTATTAGTTTTTTGCAGCCTACGCGTAAAAAAGCGCAGATGCAGACAACCACGACATCAAAAGCTGTATCTCAAGATTCTGGGTTACCCAAACAGGCAAGCGTGTCAGATTGGCAACTTATTTTAGTTAATAAACAGCACGCACGGCAATCAGAAATACCTTTTACGCATGTTACTGTGGATGATAAACAGATGGATAAACGCATTGTGGCGCCGTTAGCAGCATTTCGACAAGCTGCTCAAAGAGCAGGTTATGCCACCACGCTTGTTTCAGCGTATCGATCAATAGCTTACCAAACACAAGTGTATGATCAGTCCATTGCGCAACATGAAGCCAATGGTATGGCCCATGATCAAGCCGTCAAACTAACGCAAACAGTCATCCAAACGCCAGGTTCATCAGAGCATCAAACCGGGTTAGCGGTTGATTTAGCAGGCACAGATGCAGTGGCAAAATATCCACAATTAATGGCGCAAATGGATGAATTTAAGTCACAGCAGTGGCTAATTCAACATGCACCAGCGTATGGTTTCATTTTACGTTATCCGAGCGATAAACAAGCCATAAGTGAGACAGGAATCGATTATGAATCATGGCATTTTCGCTATGTTGGTATTGACAATGCACAGTATATCACTAAACATCACTTGACCTTAGAAAAGTATTTGTCACAATTACGACAACGTTAATTCTGAAAAATAGGCCGAATTTTGATATACTAGTTAGGGACTAAATTAATAGAAATTAGGAGAATTGGCATGATCGTATTATCAGGCACTATTGGCGCCGGCAAAACAAGTTTAACGGAAATGTTAGCAGAACACTTGGGTTCAGAGGCGTTTTATGAAAGTGTAGATGATAATCCGATTTTGCCACTTTTTTATGAAAACCCTAAAAAATATGGCTTTTTATTACAGATTTATTTTCTAAACAAGCGACTATCGCAAATTCAAGTTGCACAAGCAACTGGGCGTCATAACATTTTAGATCGCTCAATATATGAAGATGCGCTGCTGTTTCAATTAACGGCTGATTTAGATCGGGCAACACAAACAGAAGTTGATATATATAAATCACTACTAGATAATATGATGGCTGAGATTGCTGGTACAGCAAATCTGAAAAACCCAGAACTTTTAATTCATGTACGTGTTAGTTTTGAGACAATGTTAACACGTATAAAAAAACGCGGACGCTCATTTGAACAAATCGATGAAAATCCTGGGTTATATGCTTACTATAAAGAACTTAACAAACGTTATGATGATTGGTTTGCAGCGTATGACCGCTCGCCAAAAATCCAAATTGATGGTGATCACTATGATTTTGTGACTAACACCACAGCACGTGATCAAGTATTAGCAGCAATTGATGATAAATTGTCAACATTGAAAGATTAAGTTGCTGTCAGTATATCCAATTGCTTTAAGTAAAGGAGCGACTATGTCAACATATGGTTTTATTGGTACTGGTAATATGGCACAAGCCATGATGAAAGGCCTATTGCGTCAAGGTGTCCCAGCAAAAGATATCCACATCACTTCACCGCGTTCTGCTGAAAAATTGGCGGCAGAATTAGGGGTTGTGGCTATGTCGCCAGAATCATTGGTAGCTGCCAGTGATCTCGTTGTTTTAGCTTTTTTGCCTAACCAATTAGAGAAAATTGTTCAGCCATTAAATTTGCAAGATAAGTTAGTAGTTTCTGTGTTAGCAGGTGTTACACTTGAAACGCTTTCTGCGGCGACAAAGTCAACTCAAATTGTACGCACATTACCTAATGTCAATGTGGCAATTAATCAAGGGGTTATTGCGTATGCAAGTACAGTATTATCGGCAACGCATGAGAAAGTATTTCAACAATTTGTTGACAGCTTAGGGCAGCATTTTGATGTGAGTGAATCCCAGTTTGCAACTTTTTCTGCAGTTGCAGGTTCTGGACCAGCCTATGTTTTCAAGTTTATTGATGCGTTAGCTCAGGCAGGAACGCAAAATGGTTTAGAAGCAACACTGGCTACAAAGATAGCCACACAAACTGTCCTTGGCTCAGCTGAAATGCTGACACAAAGTGACTTAACAGCACAAGCCTTGCAAAATGCAGTGGCCTCACCTGGGGGTTCAACCCGTGCTGGCTTGGACGATTTTGATACCCAAAATTTTGACGCAGTTGTTGCGCATGCCATTTTAGCAACAATAAAGCATAAGCATCTTTAATCTTTGCACAAAAGAAAACCGCTCAATGTATTATTGAGCGGTTTTCTTTATTGTTAGGCCCAATCACCGTTACGGAAAACGGGAACGCTGTGATTGTCTTGTGTTATCCCATCAATCATCATATCAGATGAACCAATCATGAAGTCGACATGTACATCGGAGATGTTCCAACCACGGCTAGCCAAAGATTCGGGACTAGCAGTTTTACCATCTGAGATGTTCGAAGCATAGGCTGCGCCAATTGCTAAGTGGTCTGAAGCATTTTCATCAAAGAGTGTGTTATAGAATAAAATACCACTTTGTGAAATCGGTGATGGATCAGGCACAAGCGATACTTCGCCCAATGACTTTGACCCATCATCTGTCTCAATCAATTGCTTCAAGACGTTTTCACCTCTTGTTGCTGTCGCGTCAATGATACGGCCATCTTTAAAATCCAGTGCAATGTTGTCAATGAGGTTACCTTGATATGATAGAGGCATAGTGGCTGCGACATGACCATCAATGTGACGATTGTCAGGGGCAGTGAAAACTTCTTCGGTTGGCATATTTGGAATAAAGATATTACCGGCTTTATCTTGTGAAATAGCAGCTTCCCAAATATGGCCTTCAGCTAAACCAATTGTAAAGTCTGATTTAGCATTTTTATAATGGAGCGCTTTAAAGTTTTGTTGATTCAGCCAATCCGCCTTGGCTTGTAATTTTTTGATGTGGTGATTCCAATGATCGATGGCGTCTGATGTGTCATCGATACGTACATCTTTCAAAATCTCTTCCCATAGGCGATTAACAGCAGCTTGACCAGACAAATCTGGGAAAACTTTTTCAGCCCATGCTTGCCCAGCCGCAGCGACAACTAGCCAGGAAATATCATCCTTCATTGTTGCTTCACGCACACTTGTAAAGGCCTTTTGATTGGCTTTGGTCATTGTCTGCAAACGTGTTGAATCAACGCCAGCAAGACCATCTGGGTCCTGCGATACAAGCGAAATACGTGAAGCGTTATTAGCCATTAGCGTATTAGCTTTTAAGATATCATATTCTGGGACATTCGCTAAACGTTCCAAGGATGTATGTGTTAAAAACGCCTTATTGATTTGTTGATCAGACCATTCTAAGACAACTTCATGTGCACCAGCACGATAAGCCGCGGCAACAATCTTACGTGCAAAATAAGCTTCATCAACGGCGGCGTAGAGTATGATAGTTTGGCCCGGTTGAACGTTCACACCGCGTTTAACAATTAATTCAGCATATTGGTCTAATTTGTGGTCAAGTGTCATGTTTTTTAGTAATGTCAGATGTTATTTATCTAACGTTTCCCTTCATTTTTTAAAAATAATATCATCATTATCTCATGAAAAATATAAGACATCAACTACTGTGATATTTGTGACCTAAGCTTAATGTATTTTATGAGCGTTTGGCTAAGAAATTTTGTATAATTAATATTATGACAAATAACACTGAAACCCCAAAAAAAGTTAAGACTAAAAAATCTTTGTCGCTCATTACCTGGCTAATTATTATTGTTGGTATTATAGCAACAATTGTCATTTGGCTAATGGCCAAACCACCAATTACTGTTGTGAAAAACACGGCACCAAGTGGTTTTAGTGTTCAAGGTGTTGCCATTAACCAAACTTCAGGTTATGTGGATTATAATAATCTAGCAACAAATGGCATTGATTTTACCTACTTGCGTGCAACTTCAGGGGTTACTTTTGCAGATGATGGTTACCAGGCAAGCTATGACCGCGCGCAAGGGGCACATTTGAAAGTCGGGAGTATTCAAGTATATGATGCGAGTGTTGACGCTGCAACACAGGCACAATATTTCATTGATAAAGTTGGCAATAATATTGGGCAATTACCAATTGCCATTTATGTAACTAATGATCAAATTGCTACGAAAAGCAGCAAAGAACGATTAGCCGTACTTATTCAGTCGCTGTCTACACATTATAATCGCGATATTGTCATTTACACGACACCTAACGTGCAACAACAATTAAACCAAGTCATCAAAAAGACAAAATATTGGTTAATTGCAGATAATACTGATAATAGAGCAACAGCAAATCAATTTATTCAGTATAGTGAAGATCATACAATTGGTAAGGGCTTGAAGGCTGTTAAAATGCCAACCAGTGTATTTAATGGTACAAGACAACAATTTAAGGAGATAAAATGATAAAACTTGGTATTATTGGGACAAATTGGATTACCAAAATGTTCGTAGAAGCGGCATTGGCAACCAATGAGTATGTATTAACGACAGTTTATTCACGCTCGTTAGACAGTGGGGAAAAATTTTTAGCTGACTTAAGGATTGAAGATGCAACTGTTGTCACAACTTTAAGTGATTTATATGCAGACATTGATGTCGTTTACATTGCTTCACCTAATGCTTTGCACTTTGAGCAATCAAAGGCGGCGATTGCAGCTGATGTGCATGTGATTGTTGAAAAACCAACAACAAGTAATCCTGTTGAATTTTCTGAGATTGAACAATTACTCGCTCAACATGCAGACGTTCGTTACTTCGAAGCAGCAAGGCATATTCATCAACCGAATTTTAAAATTATCGCGCAGACCATTGGTGAGTTATCAGAAATACAAGGGGCAACACTAGTCTATCAAAAGTATTCATCACGATTTGATGCCTATCTAGCTGGCAAAGAACCAAATGTCTTGACACGTGAGTTTAGTGCGGGCGCTTTGTATGATTTAGGTGTTTATCCAATATATGCTGCTATTGCCTTGTTTGGTACACCAAAAGCTGTTCAATATTTACCAATATTACTGGCAAATGGGGCCGATGCCCGTGGTACAGCAAACCTATTCTATGATAAATATAATGTGACGGTTATTTTCGGTAAGAATGCTAACTCTTATTTGCCTAGTGAATTTTATGGTTTAAAAGAAACCATTTCAACGTCAAATATAGCCGAACTAGAGCATGTCACTTATTATGATGGTGAGGGTCAGACTGAAAATATCGGGGAAACACCTGATGATAATCCTATGATTCGTGAGGCACAAGACTTTGCCAATGTCATCAATGATCCAGTAGGTAATCACGTGATATATAATCAGTGGTTCCAACTTGCAAAACAAGTCAACCAAACATTGTTTGATTTGCGTTCGTCTGCGGGGATTGAATTCCCAGCAGACCAGAAAGAATAATAAATTAATGGCTATTAGACCAGAGTTACAGGAAAAATTTAATCAAGTATTTGACAAACCGACACCAATCCAAGATGCAGTTTGGGAACGTTTAACAGATGGCGAAAGTGTTTTTGGATTGGCACCAACGGGTACTGGGAAAACATTGGCTTTTCTATTACCAATTTTGTCGCGTATAGATACAAACGCAAAACGCACACAAGTGTTGATTTTAGCACCCAGCCAAGAATTAGCTATGCAGACAACGTCTGTTGCGCGAGAGTGGGGCGCTACGATTGGGGTAACTGTTACGAGCCTGATTGGTGGTGCCAATGGCCGTCGACAGGCAGATAAATTGAAAAAAGATAAGCCACATGTTGTTATCGGTACGCTCGGTCGTGTATTGACGATGGCTGCGGGTGGTACGCTAAAATTGGGGATGGTTCAGACTGTTATCTTTGATGAAGCAGATGCCATGCTAAATGACGAACGGCATGATAGTTTGCAAGAATTAGCAACTCAATTGCCAGAAAAAGTACAACTAGGCCTCTTTTCGGCGACTTCTGGTGTTGATTTGAAATATGTTTCAGACACTTTTAATCAGATGGTCAAACCTATTTCAGTTGGTACAGATGCGCCAGCAGCAATAAGCCATGAGTTTCAATATGTTGATCAAAAGGCCAAAGCAAATATACTCATTCAATTAGCGCGACACAACCAACAGGCTCTGGTATTTTTTAATACAATTAGTGGTCTGGTGAATATGCAGGCAACACTGCGTCACGCACATGCCAGTGTGATGAGCATCGGTAGTAATGACAAACGACAGGTACAACGTGCAGATGCATTGCGTCTCTTTAAGAAAGGTGACGTTAAGTTATTACTCGTGACCGATGTTGCGGCCAGAGGTTTAGATATTGATGATTTACCACTGGTAGTTAATGCGCAACTACCACAACGAAAAAAGACTTATATCCACCGTGCTGGTCGGACTGGTAGAATGGGTAAGCCAGGGCGAGTACTGAATCTCGGCAATGATCATGATATTCGTAATCTCAAACACGAATTAGGAGACGATTTTGCCTTAGTGAAGGCAGTGAATGATTTTCCTGACAAGACGACAGAAAAGACATCGGTACAAGTTGGTAATGCAGCATCGCCATCTCGTGCAAAGTTAACCGCTAGAGATTCGAATGTCAAAAAGTCGGCATACGTTAAAGCACCTCAATCCGACATAAACCATGTTATTTCTGAAAAGCCAAAAAAGAAAAAGCGTGCTAAAGCATCAAAAGATAAAGGTAAGCCGAAATGGGCAGGGCCAAAAAAGTAAAAACGCAGATTGCGTTTTTTTATTGACATTTGCATCTTAAAATTATAAAATATCTCATATTAATAACATTTTTCTAATTGCATAGGGGACAGCAACATGGCAATGAAATATATTAAGCAATTGAAAAAGCAACTCAACCTACTCATTTCCTAATGAGTAGGCATTTTGAGCACTGTCTACGGTATCTGGTAAGTACGTAGACAGTTAGTTGATGGGAAAAGCATTCTAACTGATCAGCAGTTAGAATGCTTTTTTGTTAGGAGAAAAGATGATTGTAGATATTGATAAATTTATAAATACACGTAAACAGCTAAAAATATCACAAGTGGCCTTATCGGCAGGCATTTGTACCCAAGCAACCTTGTCGAAATTTGAGCATCAACAGCAGACACCTTCTCTAGAAATAACAAGTGCACTTTGTTCACGACTTAATCTGACCTTAGATGATATTTTTATTATTGAGAATTCGAACAAGCGCCAAGAAGAATATCTTTTACAACAAATTTTTAGAGCATTAAGTAGCCAAAATGATATGTTATTTGAAACAGTTGTTAGAACTTGTGATGTGAGACAGTTTTCTTTGGCGGGATATCAGTTACTTCAATTGTGTCGTTACTTTAAAGTGGTATTAGTGACAAAAAACACAAAACAGGCGAAAAAATTATTGAAAACAATCGTAGTTAGTAAGTTAACGACGGCGCAATGTTATTTTTTTTATGCGATTACGGCGTATTATTATCAATTAATTGGGCGCACAAAGGAAGCAGGACAAATAGTGTCCGACTTGTTAGAACGAAAAGATAGTATAATGTCTGGTGAGTATAGCATTGTGAAAATCATGACAATTTACACCATTGCTATGTCACAACGAGATATGCAACATACTCAAGCATCAGTCACTACGGCGGCAAAGGGTATTGCTTTATCAAATCAATATGATCAAACAGCATTTTTAGAAAATTTTTTTTGGTTAATAATAGATGCTAGTCCGACGTGGTCTAGTCAGCATTTCGTTGTAACCGAACTAACTAAAAATGCGTGTTGCTTGGCTAAAATGCATGGCAACCAGTGGATATTAGACAAAATAAATCAACAAAGTGGGGGAAAACAATGACAACATTACAAATTAAGAATTTACATGTGGCAGTCAGTGGCAAAGAAATACTAAAAGGCGTGAATTTAACAGTTCATACTGGCGAAATGCATGCCATTATGGGGCCAAACGGTACCGGAAAATCAACATTGTCTCAAGCTATCATGGGACATCCAGCTTACCAGGTAACATCGGGAAGCATTACTTTAGATGGACAAGATTTATCAGAAATGGCTGTTGATGAACGCGCACGGGCGGGTTTATTTCTGGCTATGCAATATCCATCAGAAATTCAGGGTGTCACTAATGCGGAATTCATGCGTGCAGCCATCAATGCGCGACGACCTGAATCCGATCAGATGAGTATTATGACATTTTTAAAGACCTTAGATCGTCAACGTGAGTTTTTATCGATGACATCGGAAATGGCAGAACGCTATCTCAATGAAGGTTTTTCAGGTGGTGAAAAGAAGCGAAATGAAATTTTACAAATGATGATGATTCAACCTAAAATTGCTATTTTAGATGAGATTGATTCAGGACTAGATATTGATGCCTTGAAAGTTGTGTCACGAGGTGTCAACCATATGCGCTCAGATAACTTTGGCACATTAATGATTACACATTATCAACGGTTATTAGATTACATTGTCCCAGATTTTGTCCATGTTATGATGGGTGGCAAAATTGTTAAAACGGGTACTGCAGATTTGGCAAAAAAGTTAGAGCTGGAGGGCTATGCTGGTTTACGTGATGAACTTGGACTGGATATTGTGTTAACTGACGAAGACGCTGATCGTCTTGTGGCGGTGAAGCATGAATGAAGAAAGTCTACCCTTGCCTGAATTTACCAAGGTGAAGTATCGTACTTGGCAGTTAGATCAAATGAACCCTTCTCAGGCACAGAGCGCAACGTCCCATTTTTTAACAGACGAATTAGGCATTGAAGTAAGTGGAACAGCAACGAGCTATTATTATTTACCAAAATATCTTGTTGCGCAAGGCGTGTTGCTGACCAACATCAATACTGCTCAATCACGTTATCCGCAACAATTGGATAAGCTGTTAGGACAAGTCATTGCCAATAACACTGATCGACTAACAGCGCAAAATGCCCAGAAATTTAACACAGGCATCCTACTTTATGTGCCTGACCATACAGTGATTAAAGACGTGATCCATCTTAATTTGAACCAATTATCGGTTGGCGGAAATGATTATATTGCGCGGGTATTAGTTTATGTTGGTCGTCAGTCATCAGTCACTATTTTACAATCAGCCCACACAATAGGCTCTGACACAACAAAAGCATCGCTTGTCGTTGAAGTGATTGCTGACGTTGGCGCTTCGGTTCACTATGCTAATCTAGACGCGTTCTCTGGCAAAACAACAGCTTACATTCATCGTGAAGCTGATATTCGTGACCATGCTACCTTAGATTGGTCAAATGTGGCTTTTAATGATGGCCAAGTGGTGACCAAATTAGTGAGTCACTTGAATGGTGAGGGGGCTGTTTCACATGCGAATATTATGGCGATGACCCACCATAAACAGACGCAGGGTTTTATGACGAACATGGTTAATCGTGGCCGTCATTCACTTGGTCATATTTATCAACGTGGTGTCATTTTGAATCATTCAACCTTGGTTTTTAACGGTATCGGACAAATCATTAAGGGTGCCAAGGGTTCTGATGCACAACAAGAATCACGTGTATTGATGCTATCACGTCGGGCACGTGGCGATGCAAACCCTTTGCTCCTCATTGATGAAAATGATGTCACTGCTGGGCATGCAGCATCAGTTGGTCGCGTTGATGAAAATCAAATGTATTACTTAATGAGTCGTGGTTTGAGTGAAAAATTGGCACGAGAACTAGTTATTCGCGGTTTTATGGGTAATGTTTTAGCAGAAATACCGACAAACAGAGCACAGCAAGCTGTTATTAATGCGATTGCGGAGAAACTAAAAAATGAAAATTAAACCATCAGATTTTCCTATTTTGGCACAACAGGTCAACCAACATCGACTAGTGTATTTGGATAGTGCAGCAACATCTCAGAAACCAGCAAGCGTACTGGCAGCTTTGAACCAATACTATACCCATGACAATGCAAATGTTCATCGTGGTATTTATGATTTATCACAACGAGCCACCACTGCTTACGAATTAGCACGAGATAAAGTACAACATTTTATCCATGCTAAGAGACGTGAAGAAATTCTTTTTACGCGTGGTACAACCGAAGCGATTAATTGGGTTGCGCAAACTTACGGTATGACGCATATCAATCCCGGTGATGAAATTGTTATTTCTTATATGGAGCACCATGCCAATATTGTGCCGTGGCAACAACTTGCTAAACAACGTGGTGCAACCCTAAAATATATTAGGTTAGCTGCCAATGGCACATTAGATATGCACGATGCAGACAAACAAATTACGGCACGTACTAAAATTGTTTCTATCACACAGGCGTCAAATGTGTTGGGTGTTGTTAACCCAATTAAACAAATCGCAGCTTTGGCTCATGCTCAACACGCAGTATTGTTGGTTGATGGTGCGCAATCTGTACCCCACATGCCAATTGATGTGCAACAATTAGATGCTGATTTTTTTGTTTTTTCAGGTCATAAAATGATGGGTCCAACAGGAATTGGCGTCTTATATGGCAAACGTGACCTTTTGGCACACATACCACCTGCGCAATTTGGTGGTGAAATGGTAACAACTGTTTCACAAAATGACGCTCATTTTCAACCATTGCCTTGGCGATTTGAGGCTGGGACACCTAATATTGCTGGAGCCATTGGTTTGGGTGCTGCAATTGATTATCTACTGACATTAGATATGGTGGAAGTTGCCAAATATGAGCAACAACTAATACAATACGCATTAGAGTCATTACATAAAATTGATGCTATTACGGTTTATGGTGCTGATGATGTCCACCAAACAGGGATTATTACTTTTAACATGGCAGGCGTACATGCACATGATTTAGCCACGGCATTAGATCAATTGGGTATTGCAGTACGTGCTGGGCATCACTGTGCGCAGCCACTAATGCGTTATTTAGGCGTAGCTGCAACGGTGCGCATGAGTTTCTATGTGTATAATACGCTTGACGATATTGATGACACTGTTGCTGCAATAAAGGAAATAAAGGATTACTTTAAAAAATGACTTTGCATAATTTAGATCAAATTTATCGACAAGCTGTACTTGATTATGCCCAACATCCCCACCACAAAGCACCAGTGACAAAAGCGGATAGTTGTCAAATTGAACAGTATAATCCAACTTGTGGGGATATTATTCGGTTAGCGCTGACAGTTGAACATCAAACAATAGTTGCTTGCCATTTCGATGGTGAGGGATGTGCTATTTCGACGGCTTCAGCATCAATAATGATGGACCTTATTATTGCGCAATCGTTAGTCACCACTAAAGAACAAATCAAATTATTTTCGCGTATGGTGACAGGAGATGATGGTGACTATAAAATGTTGGGGGATGCACAAATGTTAGCTGGCGTCACACAGTTTCCAGCACGTGTGAAGTGTGCCACGTTGCCATGGCACGCATTGTCGCTGTTAATACAACAAATTGAGGAGGAATAGTGTCATGGAAATTGACCGCCAAGAAGCATTGGAACACACAAAAATAGCAATTCAAACCAAAAAAATAGACGAATTAGGCCGTCAAGATGATTATCAGGCTGTTTTTTCAACTGGACGTGGGCTTAACGAATCAGTTATTCGCGCGATTTCTGCTGAGAAAAAAGAACCAGAGTGGATGCTTAACTATCGGTTACGTGCTTATCAATCTTATTTAGATATGCCGATGCAAACTTGGGGACCAGATTTAAGTGACATCGACTTTGATGCTATCTATTATTATAATAAACCAACACATGAAAAATATCGTGATTGGCAGGACGTACCAGATACTTTGAAACAAACCTTTGAAAGGTTGGGTGTGCCAGAAGCTGAGAGGCGTTGGCTAGCAGGCTCTTCAGCACAATACGAATCGGAAGTTGTTTACCATCGGATGAAAGCTGAATTTGAAAAAACAGGTATCGTATTCACGGATACAGATACAGCAGTACAAGAATATCCAGAGTTAGTGAAAACTTATTTTGGTTCGTTAGTAAAACCGACCAATAATAAATTAGCGGCCTTGAATGCGGCAGTATGGTCAGGTGGCACTTTTATCTATGTGCCAAAAGGTGTCCATGTCACTACGCCCATTCAATCTTATTTCAGAATTAATACAGCGAATGAAGGACAGTTTGAGCGCACACTAATTATTGTTGATGAGGGGGCACATGTTGACTATGTTGAAGGGTGTTCGGCACCAATGTATTCTGGTGATGCATTGCATGCGGCCGTAGTGGAAGTGATTGTTAAAAAAGACGGCTATTGCCGATATACAACCATTCAAAACTGGTCAAATAACGTTTATTCTTTAGAAACTAAGCGTGCTGCTGCACATGAAAATGCCACAATGGAGTGGGTGGATGGCAATTTTGGCTCAAAAACAACCATGAAGTATCCATCAGTTTATTTGGAAGGTGAAGGCGCGCGAGGAACCATGCTGTCCATTGCTGTTGCTGGACAAGGGGTGACACTAGATTCTGGTGCGCAAATGATTCATCATGCTAAAAACACCTCTTCGTCGATAGTGTCTAAATCAATAGCTCATGATGGCGGTGCAACGGATTATCGTGGCACGATTAAATTTGGCCGTGAATCTGATGGGTCTTTTGCCCATGTTGAATGTGATACGATTTTGATGGATGACCAGTCATCTGCTGATACGATTCCCTATAATACCATTTTGAATGGCAATGTATCGATGGAACATGAAGCTAAAGTATCACGTGTGTCTGAAGAACAGCTTTATTATCTTATGAGTCGTGGTATTTCTCCCGAAAAAGCCACAGAAATGATTGTTATGGGATTTGTGGAGCCCTTCACAAAAGAATTGCCAATGGAGTATGCTGTAGAATTAAATCGTCTCATGAAATTTGAAATGATTGGATCGGTGGGTTAAATGGCTACAATTGAAGAAGCTATTATGGCACAGTTGCGTATGGTTGTTGATCCTGAATTACAGATTGATATTGTCAATCTTGGTTTAATCAATCAGGTTACCTATGAAGAAGATGGACATGTCATCATTAATATGACGTTAACGACAATGGGATGTCCGTTAACATCAGTATTAGAAACGATGATTGACGATGCGCTTAAAATTTTACCAGAAGTTAATACGACAGAAATTGTATTGCAGTGGGAACCAGCATGGACCATAGATCGCATGTCACGTTACGCTAAAATGGCATTAGGCTTAAAATAATGCGTGATATTATATCCATTTGGCATATTTTGATATAATTGCTTGCCGTTGAGACATAAAATGATTATGATGAGTTTATTAAATGAAAAGGAAAAAAATCACATGATGAGTAGCATGACAACACAAATAAATAATAGTGCAGTGCGCCTTCTCAACTTGCTTAGAAACTCCTAACAAGTTGGGCTTTTAAGGCTGGTTTGTTGGGTTAAGTTAAACTCTAACGGCTGGCTGACGAGGACATGTGATAATCCCAAACAAGCCGTTTAACGGCAGGTTTGGGATTTTTTTATGACTAAGGGGGTCAAAATGACAAATCAAATCACTTTTTATGACACAACCATGCGTGATGGAGAACAAACCATAGGGGTAAATTTTACGATTGATGAAAAAATAAAATTAGCGCAAGCACTAGAAAAATATGGGGTGTCTGCTATTGAGGCTGGTTTTCCAGCAGCATCCGAGAAAGACTTTGATGCTGTGGTAGAAATTTCAAAGGTAGTACACACAGCTAAGGTTGTTGGTCTTGCGCGCCTTGTGCGTCAAGACATTGATGCCGTGGTTGCAGCCACACAGCAGGCAAAGCACCCCATGATCCATGTTTTTATTGCCACATCACCAGTGCATCGTACCTATAAGCTACATATGTCGCCTTCAGAAATTATTGAAAAAGTAATATCAGATATTCACTACACAAAAACAATGATGTCAGAAATAATTTTTTCACCAGAAGATGCCACGCGAACTGAACCAGAATTTTTAGCGCGCGTGATTCAAGCAGCCATTGAATCCGGCGCAACGATGATTAATATACCGGATACCGTAGGCTACGCCACACCATATGAATATGGTGAACTGTTTGAGTATTTACGCGAACATGTACGAGATTTTGATCAAGTGACTTGGGCCACACATACACACAATGATTTGGGAATGGCTAACGCCAATGCATTGGCAGGTATTATGCACGGGGCTACAGAAATTCAAGGCACAATTAACGGTATAGGTGAGCGTGCGGGGAATGTCGATATTATTGAGGCTGCTGCAGCTATTTATGTTCGACGACAAACTTTTGCGAAACAAACAGCAATTATTTTAGAGCAATCAAAGCACATTTCGGATATTGTTGCTCAGGCCACTCACATGCCGGTAGCTAAAAATAAACCCATCATGGGGCGTAACGCGTTTGCACATGAGTCAGGCATTCATCAAGATGGGTATCTTAAGAATCCTGAAACTTATGAAATCTTGAGACCGGAAATGGTCGGGACGCAAGCCTCATTACCACTAGGAAAACTATCCGGTTCGCATGCTGTCATGAATCAGTTGCTCTCTCTGGGATATCATATTTCTCGTCAAGATATGGTGACCATTCTACCTATTTTTAAGCGTATTGCTGAAAAAACATCAACGGTTTCCGATCAACAAATGCAAGATATGATGACCATGATTCAAACCAACAAGATGATGGGGGCCATTCATGAGTGACATCAAAAAAATAGCGATATTAAAAGGCGATTACATTGGACCGGAAATTATGGCTGCAGGGCTGGCAGTTTTAGAAGCTGCGACGGCGGGTTCTACTTTTAAATATGAGTTAATCGACCTGCCTTTTGGTGGGGATGGCATAGACCGTGTGGGCGATCCGCTACCTGAAAAAACGATTCAAGTAGCGAAACAATCGGATGCCGTCTTATTGAGCGCGATTGGTGGTCCTAAATGGGATGACGCAACGAAACGACCCGAAGAGGGATTACTTGGTATGCGATCGGCTTTAGGATTGTTCGCAAATATCCGACCAACGCATATCACAGCAGCACAAATTGCGCGTTCACCACTAAAACAATCGTACGTTGCAGACACCGACTTTGTGATTGTACGTGAATTAACGTCAGGCGCTTACTTTGGTGAACCCCGTGTGTTAGCAGCAGACTTTGCAAAAGATACTATGTATTACAGTACTTCTGAAATCACTCGAATCATGCAGACAGGCTTTCAACTTGCCGAAAAACGACGACAACATGTCACGATTGTGGATAAATCAAATGTGCTGGCAACGTCTAAATTGTGGCGTCAAATTGCAACAGAAGTGGCAAAATCCTACCCGGATATTTATGTTGATTATTATTATGTCGATGCTATGTCGATGGCTATTATTGCTAAACCTACAGCCTTTGATGTGATTATCACGCCGAATCTATTTGGTGATATTCTCAGTGATGAGGCAGCACAAATTACTGGGTCTATCGGACAAATACCTTCAATGTCAGTTGGTCAAGGCGGGCCGAATTTATATGAGCCAATTCACGGATCGGCGCCAGATATCGCCGGAAAAGGTATTGCGAATCCAATGTCAATGATTCATGCTGTAGCGATGATGCTTTCCGAAAGTTTTGGGGAAGTGAACTTGGCCAGGCAAATTACTGATGCTGTATCGGCTGCCATTAATGCTCAGGTTATGACGCCTGATATGGGTGGTCATGATACAACGCTCACAGTAACTAACTACGTGATTCAATCTATTCAACATGTGAGAGAGGGTAAGCAATGAAGCAAACACTATTTGATAAAATTTGGAATACGCATGTAGTGGCTGGTGAGCCGGGTGAGGCACAACTGATTTACGTCGATTTACATTTAATTCATGAGGTGACTTCACCACAACCGTTTGATGGTTTGCGTAGTACAAAGCGGCAATTACGACGACCAGATTTAACCTTTGCCACAATGGATCATAATGTACCAACAAAAGACATTTTTAATATTGAGGACCAAATGTCTCGTTTACAAATGGATACTTTGGTAAAAAATGCGCAAGAGTTTGGGGTGCCATTGGCTTCAATTGGTGATGATAAGCAAGGCATTGTCCATGTTGTTGGTCCAGAGCGCGGGCTAACACAACCGGGAAAAGTCATTGTTTGTGGGGATTCACATACAGCTACACACGGTGCATTTGGCGCCATTGCGTTTGGTATTGGTACATCTGAAGTTGAACATGTGATGGCTACGCAAACGATTTGGCAAGTTAAACCAAAAACGATGGGCATTAAAGTAACAGGTGAAATGCCAAAAAATACTTATGCTAAAGATATTATTATGGCTATTATTGCAGAACATGATGTCTCTTTTGGTACCGGTTATGCGATTGAATTTTATGGTGAAACGATTGAGGCGCTGTCTATGGCTGCACGGATGACACTATGTAATATGTCAATTGAAGCAGGATCAAAAACTGGGATGGTGAAGCCAGACCAGACCACATTTGATTATATAGCCGGTCGAGAGTTTGCACCAAAAAAATTTGACTCGGCTAAGGCTTATTGGTCGCAATTTTATACAGACGATGAAACGGCCTTCGATGAGATTATCACTTTTGATGTCAGTCACCTTAAGCCGATGGTAACATGGGGAACAAATCCGGGGATGGCAACTGCAGTAAATCAAATATTACCGGAAATAAGAGATGATAATGATCGCGCAGCATACGATTATATTGGTTTAGAGCCAGGAATACCAGTGACCGATATTCCACTAGACTATATTTTTATTGGCTCTTGCACAAATAGTCGCTACGAAGACTTGGCAATCGCTGCTGCCATGATGAAAGGGCAGCATTTGGCACCCAATATCACAGCATGGATTGTGCCAGGGAGTCGCGCCATTCGTAATCGTGCGATTGCAACCGGTATTGCTAAAATTTTTGAAGCGGCGGGTTGCGAATGGCGAGAACCTGGGTGTTCAGCATGTTTGGCGATGAATCCAGATAAAATACCAGCCGGCAAGCATGTGGCTTCCACGTCTAACCGTAATTTCATTGGGCGACAAGGGGCTGGCTCTCGTACACATTTGGCTTCACCAGCAATGGTTGCTGCTGCGGGTATTGCCGGACACTTTGTTGATATTACAGAAATCTGATTTAAGGGGGGCGTCTATGGAAGCATTTATTAAAGCAACAGGTCGTGCGGTGGTGATCCCAAACGACAGTATTAATACCGACATCATTTTACCAAAGCAGTTTTTGAAAAATATATTGAAAACGGGGTTTGGGCCACATTTATTTTATGATTGGCGCTATCTTGCAGATGGCAAAATAAACCCGAAATTTGAGCTCAATAAGCCAGAACATGCTGGTGCTACTGTACTGATTACTGGGGTTGATTTTGGTTCTGGTTCGTCGCGCGAACATGCGGTATGGGCACTTACTGATTATGGCTTTCGTGCGGTGATAGGTGGCAGCTTTTCAGATATTTTTTATATGAATGCCACTAAAAATGGGTTACTACCTATTGTGTTACCAGAAGCAGAACGACAAATTTTACGTGATATAAAACCTGATGAAACAATAACGATTGATTTGCCAAATCAAATAGTCACTTATAACAATAATCAATTTCACTTTGATATTAATCCGCAGTGGCAAGCAAAGTTTATTAATGGTGAAGATGATATCGATGTCACAATGAAATTTGAAGCAGCCATTACAGCGTTTGAAAAAAAACAACCAAACTTTGATTAGGAGGAAACCAGATGAATCGTGCAACTGTCTTGCAACAGAGCATGGACGCAACACTTGTCGCCATCTGGGGACCAGAAACGAAAAAATCTACAATGAACTAAAAGGAGTATTGAAAATGTCAGAAACAACTACAACTACAAAAACAATAACATGGAACGGTGGTGTTCAAGAAGAGGCCATCACGATTTTGAAAGCAGCAGGGGGCATGATTGTTAGTCCAACAAAGGTTGGTTACATTATTATGACTTCTGATAAGCAAGGATTAGAACGCAAATTTTCTGCAAAAAATCGTCGACGAAATAAACCTGGGGTTGTTTTATGTGGCTCAATGGCACAAGTCAAAGCATTGGCAGAAATGACGCCCGAAATTGAGCAAATGTACCAAAAACATTGGGATGACGATATTTTGCTTGGATGCATTTTGCCATGGAAAGCGGCCGGTAAGGCCATGATTCCAGCAGATGGCAGTCAAGAATTGATGATGGATCAACGTGAGACGAGTTGTTTTGTGATTAAGTTTGGTAAACCAAGCGAAAAAATTGCCAAGACAATGTGGGAAACTTACCATAAGTTTTCGTTTGCGAGTTCAGCAAACCCATCAGGCAAAGGGAACCGCGGACTTGTCACAGGTATTGGGGAACAGATTGAGCGGGCAGCAGACTTAATTATTGAAGCTAATGACTATGTTGCTAGCATTCAACCTGATAAAACAGTTGATACACGCTACGAACAAGGTGTTATGGTTTCAATGGTTGATGACAAAGGGCACCTTATTCCAGAACAGCATGGTCGTGTGGGCGTGCAACCAGCACCTATTGTTATTCGTAAGGGATTAGATGTTGATAAAATTATGAAACACATGAGTGATATTTTCACTACCTGGGATTACCGACATGGTTTCTATTATTAAGTGGGCAACAGAACAATTAGGAGAATAGTATGATAGAAAAACAGCACCGCACCACATTACAAACCGATATTCTACGGTATAGTAGCTTTATTTTACTCATTTTAGTAGCTGGTATTTTGCTACTAATGTCAGGTGTTGCAAAATATCCTGAAATCATAGGAATGGCTTATTTATCCTTTACATTTGGGTTGCGTCATGCCTTTGATGTTGATCACATTGCAGCGATTGATAATATGACACGTAAAATGCTGAACGATGGCAAAAATACACGTGGTGTGGGCTTTAGTTTTTCATTTGGACATTCAATGGTGGTTGTTTTAATGGCATTGTTGACGGTTTTATTTGTGGCGTGGGCGAAGCAATCCATGCCGATTTTTGAGCAAATTGGCGGTGTTTTTGGGACAATGATAGCTGCTGTTATGCTGTTATTATTGACGATTGTTAATACGTTTATTATGCGTGGTATTTGGCGAGAGTTTAGGCATATTGGGCGTGGTGGACAGCAACACACGACTGATGAACGATATCAGCAATCAGCAATCTATCGCTTTTTTTTAAAGTTGCTAAAATTAATTAAACACAACTGGCAAGTTGCAATTGTTGGCTTTTTGTTTGGTTTGGGTTTTGACACAGCGACGCAAATTGCCGTATTAGCGACATCAGCGACGGCTGCAAATGCAGGCATTGCCTGGTATACCACGCTTGCTTTCCCGCTGTTATTTACAGCTGGTATGTGTTTGATGGACACAGTGGATGGTTTTTTCATGAGTACCACCTATACTTGGATTGTGTCGTCATCGTATCGTAAGGTTTACTATAACTTGATTTTGACAGGTATTTCGATTATGGCTGCAGGCTTTATTAGTTTTGTTGATTTCATTCAGTCAATCAGTGTGATGCTTAATTGGCATAATAGTTTGACCGATTGGGCACAAGCTTTAGATTTCAATAAATTAGGGATTATTTTAGTGGCAATATTTGCCGTAACATGGATTATTGCCTTAACGTTGTGGCGTGTACTAAAGCTCTCTGAGAAAGATGTGTTATCTCACTAAACTGCAAAAGAATGTCTGTTACTAAGCAAGATTCTTTTCGTATAATAAATGCGTTAACCATTACAACGGTTGAATATGCTACTATTAATGGTAGGATATAAATTTATTGTGTCAGTTGTTTTTAATCTTCTATTAATCAGAAACAAGTACAATAAAAACAACATAACGCTACAATGGAGATGCAAAATGTCAAAGGCAATTAAAATTTTATTAATCGAAGATGATGCTAATCTCGCAGATAATATTGTGGGCTTTTTGCAAGATTTTGCGGATGTTAATGTTGTAACCAATGGATTAGATGGGGAATACGAGGGACAAGAATCCCCTTATGACTTAATTATTTGTGATTTAATGTTACCTGGCGAAAATGGGCTAGAGGTGATTAAGCACTTGAGAGACAATGATATTGAGACGCCTGTCTTAATTTTAACGGCTAAAAGTTCTTTGGATGATAAGATTGAAGGTTTCAATGTTGGTGCTGATGATTACTTGACAAAGCCTTTCTATCGTGAAGAGTTACTAGTACGTGTTAAGGCATTATTGCGCCGAGCAGGTGTCTATTCTGAAGATAACATGATAACTGTTGGTGATGTACTCATTAATTTGGAGAATCGCGGGGTACAAGTTCATGGTCAACCGGTTAAATTAGTGGGTAAGGAATTTGATATTTTAACTTATTTAGCTCAAAACAAGAACATTATTGTGACACGAGATCAAATTTTTGACCGTGTGTGGGGAATTGATTCAGATACGACGATTAATGTTGTCAATATTTATTTGAACAATCTTAGACGTAAATTAGAAGCTGTCGGGCAAAATGATTTGATAAAAACATTACGTAACATCGGTTTTATTTTAGAGGTTGATGATGCCTAATGTCATTAATAAACAACAACAAATTCGCGGATTTTTACTTTTGATTGCGAGTTTTTTTGTTATTTTCTCAGTTCTTGGTGGGGTGATTTATTGGTCGTACACACGGACAATTTTTCAGAATTCTGATTCTGCCATTACCCAACAAATCAAACAGTTTAATTTAGCAGGGGCATTAAGGGATTCGGAAGATACTAACCGTAAATCACCAATGCTGCTACAATCTAATACATTGGCGGATGTTTGGGTTTATGATAAAGACAAACATCTCTTGTTAGATGACCGTATACCAGAATCATTACAAGAGATCTACCGCAAGCAGTTCAAATATCGTGGTAATTTTATCTCGTCAAGACCCAAGACAGTACAAATAGAAGGTAATTACTATCGTGTCGCTAGCGTAGAATTTATTGACAATACCCGTAATAATAGTGGGCAACTTGTTAAGTATGGGATTATCACTGTCAATGTGAATGATACAATTTTTAACCTGAACCACTTCAAAAAAGTTATTTTGTGGTCGTTTGGTACTTTTGGTCTACTCGCATTGATGGTCTCATATTGGATTAGCCTTAAAAATATGAAACCAATCATTAAATCTTGGCAACAGCAACAAGATTTTGTTAATAACGCGGCACATGAATTACGAACACCGATGGCAGTCATTCAAGGTAAACTAGAAAATATGTTGACGCACCCAGAATCAACAGTCCGCGAGCAGTCGAATGCCATTATCTTGTCGCTATCAGAAGTACGACGTCTAACGTCCTTAACGAACAATATGCTCACATTAGCAAAGTCAGAATCCAATATGACGCGTATTGAAAAAGAACCGACTAATATCGCCGATTTCTTGTCTCGTATTTTAGCACCTTATCAAGAAATGGCAGAATTTGATGGCAAGCAGGTATTACTTTCTGCACATGTTAATCAGCCCATTTATATTGATCAAAAGCGCATTCATCAGTTAATTGTACTTTTAGTCGATAATGCTATGAAATATTCAGAAGCAGGTGCCACGGTAGCAATTGCTGCTAGCATTGAAAAACGTAAGTTTGTTTTGACAGTAGCTGATACGGGGCGCGGTATTAGCGATGAAGCCAAAAAGCATGTTTTTGACCGCTTTTATCGTGAAGATAAAACGGGCAGTCGCGAAACGGGTGGTACAGGTCTGGGACTATCTATTGCAGAATGGATTGTCAGGGCACACGGTGGTAAAATTACTGTAGCAGACAATCAGCCGAAAGGCACCGTTTTTAGAATTACCTTACCACTTTAATATTCAGTAAAACTTGTCACGCTATACTACTTTTATCTTAGGAGGGTCGTTATGAAACATAGTTTAATTGTCGTGGCTGCCGTTTCGGCAATTGTTGGTGGCGGAGTTGTTTATTCAGGCACGCAGCCAAACTCGTGGTTTCAAAGAGAACCAGCAATTGAGAAAAAAGCTAATGTCACAGGGCAAGCAACCATAGCTAAGACATCTTATAAAAGCCAAGACACAGCAACGACAGCCTACAATAAAGTTAAAGATGCTGTTGTTACAGTTCAGAATATGAAAAGAGAGACAGCGCAGCCAACAGATGGTTTTGCTGCATTATTCGGACAAAAACCTAAGCAAAATAACCCAAATGGGGCCGTTCAAACAGCATCAGAAGGGTCAGGTGTTGTTTATAAAATTGATAATGGTTATGTCTACATGATTACTAACAATCATGTCGTGGCTAATTCCGATGCATTACAAATCATCACGGCTAGTGGTGAAAAAATCAAAGCAACTATTGTAGGGACTGATCAACAAAAAGATTTGGCTCTCATTAAAGCCAAGACAGATGCAATTAAAACGGTTGCACCATTTGGCGATACGAAGAATATCCAATCGGGACAGCCGGTCTTAGCCATTGGTTCGCCGTTAGGTTCACAATATGCCACTTCAGTAACCAGTGGTATTATATCTGCTCCTCGCCGTGATTTAACAAGTCAACAGACTGGCGGTAATACAGAGCAAGTGATCCAAACAGATACTGCTATTAATCCTGGTAATTCAGGGGGCCCCTTGGTTGATTTAAATGGGCAAGTAATTGGAATTAATTCTTCAAAAGTAGCCGCTTCAGACAACGGGACAAGTGTAGAAGGCATGGGCTTTGCCATTCCTGCTGATGTCGTACAAAGCTTCATAAAAAACACTGAAAAATAATATGAGTTAAAAACACCATTGCGTCGATAATTATCGATGTAATGGTGTTTTTTGATACTTTTCAACGGATTTTCAAATATATTAGTAAAACATATGAAAGGGCTTTCATTAATAAGAGTGATGTGCTATCATTAAAACTTGTAAACGCTTACAAGTGATAACACTTGTTTCTACTAGAGGAGAAGTAGCATGATTAATACTGTTAGCAAAAGTGCTAAGCATCATCATGATTTTGGGCAATTAGCAGATGGATATCTGAAAAAGACACCAATTTTCCAATTTGTCGTTGTCTCACTTATGTTTCCGTTGTGGGGAACAGCAGCAAGTTTGAATGATATTTTAATTACGCAGTTCAAAACTGTTTTTGAATTAAATGATGCAGCGACAGCTTTTGTTCAGTCTGCATTTTATGGCGGTTATTTTCTGGTAGCAATTCCAGCGAGCTTTGTGATTCGCAAAGCGTCTTATAAAGTAACGATAATGACAGGGTTAGTCGCCTATATTTTGGGCGCAGGGTTATTTTTTCCGGCTTCACGTGTAGCAACTTACTCAATGTTTTTAGTGGCGATTTTTGCGATTGCGATTGGCTTGTCCTTTCTTGAGACAGCAAGTGATACATATAGTTCCATGATGGGTCCCAAAAAGTATGCTAACCTACGTTTGAATATTTCACAAATCTTGAACCCAATAGGTAGTATTACGGGTATTTTGTTGGGTAAGTATTTGATTTTTGGTTCTGTGGGCAATTTATCAGAGAAAATGTCTGGTATGCAAGGTGCAGAACGAATTGCATACGGTGAAAAAATGTTGCAGTTGACCTTGCAACCGTATAAATACATTTTGTTTGTCTTGATTGCGATGTTGATTGTCTTGGCCTTTACTAAAATGCCAAGTGCTAAGCCAATTGTGGATGAAACGAAACACGCTAAAGTGCGTTTTAGTGAGTCCATTGCTTATTTGTTTCATAATTATCGGTTTAAAAAAGGTATTTTAGCGCAATTTATCTATGTCGGCATGCAGACAGCAGTTTGGTCATTTACCATTCGTCTAGCTTTGGTGATGAATCACAGTATTTCTGATGCACAAGCGTCTAATTTTATGATTTACTCATATATTGTCTTTTTCCTTGGAAAGGTTGTAGCGACATGGCTATTTACTCAAATTAAGCCGACGCAAGTATTGACTGCTTATTCAATTTTAGGGACCTTATCACTACTGCTGGCAACATTTGCCCAGGGTATGATTGCTGTTTATGCAGCCGTTGGCGCCAGCTTCTTCTTTGGACCACAGTGGCCAACTATCTATGCGCATACCCTTGATAACGTCGCAGATAAGCGTCATACCGAGACAGCAGGTGCCATTTTGGTCATGGCTATTGTTGGTGGTGCTGTGGTACCAGCTATCCAAGGACTTGTATCGGATGCGGTGGGTTCGATGCAACTATCATTTATCGTCCCTACCGTAGCATTTGCTTTAGTCAGTTACTATTTTGCAACTGAAATCAAGCACGATATTGAATGATTGAACGAAATGGAGAAACTCATGGCAATCAATGACTATTTTACTGGGATACAACATGTTGGCATACCAACTCAGAATTTAGAGGCAACAATAGCCTTTTATGAAACAATTGGCTTCAAAAAATCCGGTTTATTTCGAAATAATGACAGTCGTTGTGCTTTCATGCAATTTAATAATCTCGTTATTGAGACATGGGAGGGCGATACAATAAATCATGCGGGGGCAATTAACCACATATCTTTGAATGCAACAGACATTGATAAAGCCTTTGCAGCTGTTAAAGCAGCTGGTTTGATGTTGGTGGATCAAGAGATACAAAGTATCCCTACTTTCTGGGAAAATGGCATACGTTACTTTAACATTTTGGGACCGAATCAAGAAACGATTGAGTTTTGTCAAATTTTATAACTAAAAAAAGACACATAGCCTATATGTGTCTTTTTAATTCAACGTCCTTTGGTACCAATCGAGAATTTGTTTTGGTGTGAGCCGCTCGCCGTGGCCAATGCGAGATATTTCTTTACCATTCTCAAACAAAACAAAAGATGGAATGCCACGTAAATTATATGCTGTTGCAACGTCCAGGTTATCATCACGATCAGCATCGAACCAGTTTGCTGTTTGGCTAACAGTGTCTTTAATATTTTGGATGAATGGTTTAATAGCACGGCAATCGCCACACCAATCCGCTGAAAGAAACATGACATTACGACCAGGCTTGTGAATATTTTCTGTCACAACAGCGTTGGTATTTTTGACAGGTTGATACATGGTTATTCTCCTTAGTGACATTATTTTTGAAAAGTATACCACAAATTCTAATGGATAATATTTTTTATGTTTGTGAGTTTAAAATGATAAAAATAAAAAAAAGATTTGAAAAATGTTTGACATCACACAAATATTGCGTTAAAGTATAAACAACATAAACGTTGATGAGATAAGTATACTATTTAATCTTAATGAGAGAGCCCGTATTTGGTGTAAGCGGGTAAGTGCGGATAGTCGAAAATGGTCTTGGAGTTTTTTATGGAGATGAGCCAGCGAGCACTCATATGTGTGACGTAGTAAGTTGAAATCGAGGGTGTTCGTTAACGCACGACGTATAACCAAAAGTATTCACAGATGTTCTCGACGAATACTTTGAGGCGTACGATTAAGGTGTTGTGCGGAAGCACAACATGAACACAGGGTGGTAACACGTGTATTGAACGTCCCGTAGTCTAGCAATCTAGACTACGGGATTTTTTTGTTAACAGCAGGACCAGGAGGGGTAAACAGTGAGTGTGACATTGCAAAATGGCTTATTACGTAGAAAAAAAATAATTGTGGGGGAATTTAATATTTTAGCACCGACGTTGAATATTTTGGTGGTTAATTTAATGCCAAATCGATTACAGACAGAAAAACAATTTGTGGCACATTTGGCATCACAACGTATTAATATCAGGCTGACTTTTGCAGTGCCAACTGCGCATAAAGTGAAGCATGAGAGTAATTTAATTAAAGGACATTATGTCACGCTAGATGATATTTGGCAAGAATACTTTGACGGTCTCATTGTAACTGGTGCGCCAGTTGATCAAGTTCCCTTTGAATCAATTGACTATTGGTCTGAATTTCAGAAGTTATTGTTTTGGCGTCAATCTCATGTGTCTGAAAGCTTATTTACTTGTTGGGCAGCCTATGGTGCTGGTTACGTTGAAAAAAATTTTCCGGTTGAATCAGTAGTACACAAAATTTTTGGTGTCTATCAAGCAAGTGTGGCAAGTGATAATCAACACCCAGAATTAGTGCAGAATATTGACCAGCTGATCATGCCACACTCTCGTTATTTTACAATTCCAGATGACAATGTGTCCAAGAACTTAAGGATTGCAGGGAACAATCAAGTAGGAACAGTGTTGTTAAGAGATGCATCGCGACATTCCACTTATACCACTGGGCATTTAGAATATGACACGAATACCCTGCAAACTGAATATTATAGGGATATTCAGCAAGGCGTTCTACCACAAAAACCAGAAAATTATGATAGTTTTGGTCAACCTAACAATACATGGCATGTAAGCGCTAAAAGTTTTTTCGGCAATTGGACTAAGCTATTGCTGATGCAGAAACATTTGCCTGAAACTGTTGATTACATCACTGCACTCGGATAAAAGGAGCCTTTGAATATGGGATTAAGTATTGATACTGTTTTAGCACAAGCAGGGAATGGTAGTGATGATGACAAAACTGGTGCGATTGTGACGCCATTATATTTTTCAACGGCTTATCGGCATCCTAGTTTGGGCGAATCAACTGGATTTGATTATGCACGTTTAACCACCCCGACACGAGCTGTACTTGAACAACAACTTGCATTATTAGAGAAAGGGGTGCAAGCTTTTGCAACTAGTTCGGGTATGTCAGCGATTGATTTAGTTTTTGAAACTTGTCTTAAAAGTGGCGACCATTTTTTGACGAGTGATGATTTATACGGTGGGACATATCGTTATTTTGATGCCATTGTATCTCAAAGTCAGATCACCTATGACACATTTGATACTGTTTCTCATCTGATGCAAAAGCTTCAGTCGAACACGCGATTGATTTGGCTTGAAACACCCTCTAATCCAATGATGAAAGTGATAGATATCGTAGAGTTATGTAGACAGGTACGTCGTGTCAGTCCAGATATTGTGATTGCTGTGGATAATACATTTTTAACACCAATTTTTCAACAGCCTTTAGCATTGGGGGCAGATATTGTTGTCCATTCTGCAACAAAATATTTAGGTGGACATAATGATTTATTAGCTGGCGCGGTCATTGCCGGTAACCAGTTGCTTGCCAAACAGTTGACGGATACACTCATAACACATGGACAAGTGTTGGATAATTTTAGTGCTTGGCTGCTGATTCGTAGTTTGAAAACTTTGCACCTGAGAATGGCACGGCACAATGAAAATGGCCAGTATCTAGCTAAGAAACTTCTGAATGTAGCTGGTATAACTAGTGTAAAGTACGCAGGAGTAGGCGGTATGATAAGCTTCTATTTGGCTAAAGGATATGATGTTAATCGCTTTTTAACACGATTACAACTTGCTTCGTTTGCTGAAAGTTTAGGCGGACCAGAGACGTTAATTACAATACCAGCAATACAAACACATCATGATATGACCATTGAAAAGCGCGAAGCATTAGGCATAACAGACCAGCTTGTCCGTGTTAGTGCCGGTTTGGAAAACAAATTAGATATATTTGAAGATATTGAACAAGCAGTGGTGGGGGCAAAACTATGAGTGATTGGACAGATATTATTCACGTTGCAACAACACATGACCCATTATCTGGCGCCATCAATACGCCAATACAGCTCAGCTCTACTTTTCATCAATCATCTTTTAATGATTTTGGTGAGTTTGATTATGCACGGTCTGGGAACCCAACACGTGCATCAGGCGAAATAGCAATTGCGACACTCGAACATGGCACGCATGGATTTCTTTTTAGTACGGGGATGGCAGCTATTAGTAGTGTCTTGTTTACCTTATCTGCTGGTGATCATATTGTTGTGAGCAAGCATGTTTATGGTGGTACTTTCCGTGTACTAGAAGATATCCTACCACGATGGGGAATTACACATGATTTTGTCGACTTTGCTGATGTGGCAGCTGTTACAAAAGCCATTAAGCCAAATACGAAAGCATTATATATTGAAACACCTTCAAATCCAACATTACAAGTTACCGATATTAAAGCTATTGTTGCTGTCGCAAAAAAGCATCATCTGCTAACAATTGCGGATAATACCTTTTTATCACCATTTTTGCAGCGACCATTGGATTTGGGTGTTGATATTGTTGTCCATTCTGCGACTAAGTTTCTAGCTGGTCATTCGGATATATTGGCTGGTGCTGTTGTCGTTAAACAGAAAGCATTAGCTGATCGCATTTATTTTATTCAAAATGCGGTTGGTGCTACCCTTGGTGTGTTTGATACATGGCTGCTGTTGCGTGGTATGAAGACGTTAGCCGTACGGATGACGCAATCCAGTCAGTCCGCTAAAAAAATTGCCACTTTTTTAGCTCAGCACGATAAAGTTAGCCGTATATTATATCCCGGCTTATCAACGCATCAAGGTTATGATATTCAGCTATCACAGGCTAAAAACGGTGGTGCAGTTCTCAGCTTTGATGTCGGTAGCCAGCATAATGCACAAACTGTTGTTGCTAATTTGAAAATACCTGTATTCTCGGTCAGTTTGGGTGGTGTCGAAAGTATCATTAGTTATCCGCCAAAAATGAGCCATGCAGAATTAACAACAACACAATTATTAGAAAACGGAATTTCTCCTGGTTTACTCAGATTATCCGTAGGATTAGAATCTGCCGATGATCTCATAAATGATTTAAATCAGGCATTAAACAAGATAAAAAAAGGAGCATGATAACTATGACACAGGCAGGAAAATTAAACTATCATTTCGATCAAGTGGGGTCATATTTACGACCTGAAAACTTAAAGATAGCGCGTGAACAATACGCAAATGGTGATATTTCAAAAGAAGATTTATTAACAGTACAACATGCTGAGATTAAAAAACTTGTCGCCCAGCAAGTGGCTGCCGGCTTAAAGGCTGTCACTGATGGCGAATTTAATCGGTCGTGGTGGCATCTCGATTTTCTAGGGAACTTGGGTGGTTTTGAATTTTACGATCAAGTAGATTCTTACAAATTTCATGGTGAAAAAACACGATCAACCAATATACGACTAAATGGCAAGGTTCATGCTAATTTAAAGCATCCGTTCTTTGAAGATTTTGACTATTTAAAACGCATTGTACCTGATGGTATTGAAGTTAAGCAAACCATACCGTCGCCAAGTTTGATTATCAACCGCGATCAACGGTCAGATGCATGGGCACAATACTATGACAACTGGTCTGATTTTCTCGATGACTTAGCGCAAGCTTACCATGATACACTGCAGCAATTTTATGACTTGGGTGCACGTTATATTCAGCTTGATGATACAACTTGGGCTTACTTGATTGCACAGCTCAACGCTTACCGTGATGATCCAGTTGGCCGTGCGCCATTTGAACAAATAGCAGCAGATGATGTGTATGTCATTAATAAAGCCATAGCAGGTTTGCCAGAAGATTTAAAGTTATCGACGCACATTTGTCGTGGAAATTTCAAATCCACTTACTTATTTGAGGGTGGTTATCAACCAGTAGCTCAATATCTTGGACAATTAAATTATGATGCTTTTTTCTTAGAATATGATAATGATCGTTCAGGTGACTTTGAACCACTGAAAGCGATTTACAATAACCGGCCAAATGTTGAAATTGTATTAGGTCTATTAACGTCTAAATCAGCTGATTTAGAATCCTCACAAGAGGTTATTGCGCGTATTGACGAGGCAGCAGCTATTATTCCAAGATCTCAGTTAGCGCTATCCACGCAATGTGGCTTCTCATCAACAGAAGAAGGCAACATTTTAACAATTGCTGATCAATGGCGTAAGTTAGCCTTGGTCAAAAGCATTGCTGATCAAGCTTTAGGGTAAAAATAATATCATTTGTTGTCGCTAACCGAGGCGCGTATACTTAGGTTAACGCATTATTAAAAGGAGAAAATTATGTCAGAAACAGTTGTTGAAAGTTTCACACTAGACCATACAAAGGTTAAAGCACCTTATGTTCGTGTCATCGAGACACAAAGTGGCCCAAATGGTGGAACCATTACTAATTACGATTTACGCTTAACCCAGCCTAATGAAACGGCTATCGAAACTGGGGGATTGCATACGCTAGAACATCTTTTTGCTGGCTTAGTGCGTGATGAAATTGATGGTATTATTGATATGTCGCCATTTGGCTGCCGTACTGGGTTTCATGTCATTTCTTGGGTAAATTATGATTCAGAAACTTTGGCCAAGGTCTTTAAGAAAGTCTTGGAAAAAATAGCCAGTGATGATATTACTGAGGTACCTGCTGCGGAAATTGAGAGTTGTGGTAACTATAAAGATCATAGCTTACATTCTGCTAAAGAATGGGCCAAACTAATTTTGGCTCAAGGCATTTCAAGTGATGCGTTCGAACGTCATGTTGTATAAGTATTAAAAATAGCCGAGATGAGTAATTGTGTCATACACTAAACAGAGAGTTCAAGTTGGCTGAAATTGAACAGGGTAGCACTATGAATATGGTCTCGGTATATTATTGGTTACTATTGTGAGCTGAATAAACAGTTAGCATTAGTCGGTGAGCGCGTTATTGCTTGGTTAATTGGAATGATCCGATTAACAATGAGATATACCTGTGTATATAAACGCTGGGTGGTAACACGATCACACGTCCCGCAGTCTAATAATTTAGACTGCGGTTTTTTATTAGTCAAATGAAACGGGTGGTAGATGATGAAGAAGCAAATAATCTATTATTTACATGCCAATCAAGTTGTCACTGCTATCTTTCTTTGTGGGGATGGCGCACAGGTTGACTGCTAAGCGTTAAAACACTATTTAAGCGGAAAAAATTAATATTTGAAAAAGGTAAAGTATATGACAAACAAGACTTTAAATAAAATTGGCTTTCAACATGTGGGATCATTTTTGAGGCCAGAACAACTTAAACAAGCGCGCGCAGACTATGAAGCGCATAAAATTACTGCAGCCGAATTAGACAAGGTAACGGATGAAAAAATCAAACAGTTAGTCGAAAAACAAGTGGCTGCTGGGTTAGACATAATTACAGATGGGGAATTTCGGCGCTCGTATTGGCACCTTGATAATTTTTGGGGTTTTGGTGGTGTTGAACGTTTCAAGTTTGGCGAAGGGTATCGTTTTGCCCATGAAGAAACACGTGATGACTCAGCACGTTTAACGGGGCGTTTAACTTTTGACGCTGAGGTGCATCCTTTTATTCAACAGTTTGTATTCTTAAAAAAATTGGCAGACCAGCATGGTGTGGCTGCTAAAATCACGCTACCTGCACCAGCGCAATTTTATGCTGAGCTTGTGCGTGGGGATAATGCAGCACGTATAGTAAAGTATTACGACAATTATGAGACATTATATGATGATATTAAGCGTGTCTATCATGAAGAAATGTTGGCATTATATGAGGCGGGGGCACGTACCATACAATTAGATGATTGTACTTGGGGCATGTTGGTGGATCCGAAATTCTGGTCTTTGATGGCTGGCGACGATTTTGATGCTCATACGATTAAGCAAGTTTATTTAGACTTAAACAACGGGGCGATCGCTGGTTTGCCAGATGATTTAGTGATTAACACACATATTTGTCGTGGTAATTACCATTCAGATTGGGCAGCAACAGGTGGGTACGATGCTGTTGCTGAACCATTATTTACGCAAGAAAATGTTGCTAATTATTTCTTGGAATATGATACAGCGCGATCAGGTAGTTTTGAACCATTAGCAAAAGTGTCAGGAAATAAGTGTGTTGTTTTGGGCTTGGTAACAACTAAAAGTGGTGAATTAGAGGATCGTCAAACTATTATTGACCGTATTCATGATGCGTCAAAGTATCTGCCACTCTCACGACTTTGGTTATCAACGCAATGTGGTTTTGCTTCAACCGAAGAAGGCAATGTGATTACGGAAGCACAACAATGGGCAAAATTGGTATATGTGAAATCGATTATTGATGAAGTATGGCAATAAATAATCAGGCGAGTTATCGCCATACATAAAGGATAATCATATGGAGAACCAAAGCAGTTTGAAATCATATGAATTGAATCACATCGCCACTCGCGCTATACTTTAATTATTTACTTTGAGAAAAATTGTGTGATAGGTTAAATTATTTAGGGAATAGGATAACAATATGAATCGAAAAAAACTGACGGGTATTGCCATTGTGGTTGTGCTAATAATAGGTAGTTATTTGTTTTTACAGCAAAAACCAAAAGAACAGCCAAAAAGCCAATTGCAAGTTGCCGTTCAAAACCCAATTACAACACTAGACCCAAATTTTGCTGATGATATTGGTTCTAACTGGGCTGAAACACAAACGTTGGAAGGCTTATATACATTGGATGATAAAGGTCAGGTGGTCGCTGGTATGGCGGAAAAAGTCGTTAAGCCAACGGTCAATAATACGGTTTATACGATTAAAATAAAGGCTAACCAAAAATGGTCGGATGGCACGCCTGTTACAGCTGATGACTTTGTCAATTCGGCTAAGAGACAAGTTAATCCCGCCTCAAAATCAACACGAGCGAATCATTTTAAAGATTTAGCTAACTATGACAGTATCCGCAAGCAAGGTGCAGATATCAATGAACTTGGTATTAGTGCACCGGATAAGGCAACAGTTAAAATTCAACTATCACATCCCGTGCCGTATTTTAATTTTATCTTAGCTAACCAACTTTACCCAATTAATATGGCAAAGGTGCAGGCATATGGTAAAAGGTATGGGCAAACAGCCGAGACGACGGTGTCTAATGGGGCTTATGCAATTAAAAATTGGAATCAATCAGCTACCACTTGGCAATTTGTTAAAAACCCATATTATTCTAACAAGCAACAGGTCCATTATCAAACAATTAATACAACTGTTGTCACGAATGCAACGTTAGCTAGTAAACAGTATTTGGCCGGTAAAGTGGATGAAGCCGAAATTACTGGAAGTGTCCTATCTGATTTAAAAAAGCAGCATAACAAAGATATTAAATCACAACAAAAAGGTCGTATGGTGTTTATTGTTTGGAACGCGCAAGACAAAATTGCCGGCAATACCAATTTTAAAAGAGCAGTGAGCTATGCAATTAATCGGGATGTTTTGGCACAACAAGCCTTGGGAGATGGTTCAACAGCAGCAAAATCTATCGTACCTAGTGGTGAAATCACAATAGATGGGCAAGACTTTAACCATGATTTATCGTTACCTTTTGACAAAACAAAAGCGCAAGCATATTTGAAAAAAGCACAGGATGAATTAGGGACCAAAAAAATTAGCCTCAATTTGAACTTGGCAGATACCGATGCTTATCGTTCGTTAAGTGTTTACCTGAAAGAGAGAATTGAAAGTGTATTACCTGATGTTACAATTAATATTAACCGAATGCCGTTAAATGCAGAAATTTCCGCATTTAATGCACGTAATTTTCAGGCAGGTACGTTGAGTTGGTCGACAGATTATAACGATCCAATTGATTTCTTGGACATGGCCTATTCAGATGGCGCAATTAATTTCACAAAATGGCAGCATCCGGATTATGACCAATTGATTCAACAAATTAATCAGCAAGGTGATGCAACAACAACACGCTTTAAATTAGAAAAAGACGCAGCTAAATTAAATAATGACTTAAATGGTGTCACACCACTCTACCAAATGGCCAATGTTCATTTATTACAATCACACGTACGTGGCTTAACTTATCCAGTAATTGGTTATCAAAATTATAAATATGCTAAGTAGCGCGAAAGAAGGACAGAACAATCATGAAGAAAATAGGCATTGCTGGTAATCACTTGATGCATGCTAATCCGAGGTTTGGCACGAATTATGTGAATTATATTCAGAAAAATTATGCGGCAGGTATCACTAATGGTGGGGCACTTCCGATTATTTTGCCAATTGGCGCCCCCGAATTAGCCTCAGATTACATCGCAACAATCGATGCGTTACTATTACCTGGTGGCCAAGATGTCTCACCAGATGACTATGGTGAAGAACCTATACCACAAATCGGTGAAATAGATCCGCAACGTGATGCTTTTGAAATAGCGTTAATTCAAGCCGCAATTGCCGCAGATAAGCCTATTTTTGGTATCTGCCGTGGCGCACAGATAATTAATGTTGCCTTGGGTGGTACACTATACCAAGATTTAACAACACAAGTACCGGCATTAGCGGTCAAACATGACCAGTATCCAACAAAATGGTCGACACCAACACATCACTTGGCTTGGCAAAGTAGTAACTGGCTAACAGCACATATGTCAAAGACGGCGTTAGTCAACTCTTTTCATCATCAAGCAGTCAAAACATTGGCGACAGGTTTGCAGTTAGATGCTACTAGCACTGATGGCGTCATCGAAGCCTTTTCAGATGAAAAACGGCGTATTTACGGTGTTCAATGGCATCCGGAAATGCTGCTGATGGCGGATAAAAATGCACAACTTGTTTTTGATGCGTTTATTAGTAGGGTTTAACTACTTGTTTGTCATAAAGTCGTCATATAGGACGGCTTTTTTTCATTGTTAAAATAGCGTACAATGTGATGAGTGATGAATAAAAAAGTTTTTGGGTGCGCAGGTGGGAAATAAAACACCGTCATCCTGGAGAAGAAAATGTTTCAATATATAAAAAAGATTTTGATTGGTAAGCCACTAAAAACACTAGATGAGGGCGGACAATCACTTTCTAAGAAAAAAGCGCTTGCACTATTGTCATCAGATGCGTTATCATCTGTTGCTTATGGTACAGAATCGATTACAACAACTTTGCTGGCTGCAGGCGCGGTTGCGTTATGGCTCCAGCTACCAATCGCTTTATTGGTTCTGATACTATTGGCAGCAATTGTTTTGAGTTACCGACAAATTATTCATGCTTACCCTTCAGGTGGCGGTGCGTATGCGGTAGCGAGTGAAAATTGGGGCGCTAAGGCCGGCTTGGTCGCTGGTGGCTCCTTACTTGTGGATTATATGTTGACGGTGGCAGTATCTGCCTCCGCTGCATCTGATGCAATCACGGCAGCTATCCCGATGTTCCAACCTTATGTTGTGCCACTATCGATTATTATTGTGGTGTTATTGACAGGGATGAATTTACGCGGATTACGTGAAAGTGCTAATTTTTTGATGTTCCCCGTTTATTTCTTCATCATGGCTTTAGGCGTAATGATACTATGGGGTGTTTATCAAGCAGCAACTGGGCAATTGCCTTACCATGCTGCTGCACGTGTTGGCACGAGTTTTTCCGGCTTGTCATTTGTGTTGTTTATGCGAGCCTTTTCTAGTGGTTCCTCATCATTGACAGGTGTTGAAGCAATTTCCAATGCTGTACCAAACTTTAAAGTACCAAAAGAGAAGCATGCAGCAACGACACTGAGTATGATGGCCTTAATTTTGGCCTTATTTTTTGGTGGTATTACTTTTCTAAGTTATTGGTACGGGGTTAAGCCAAATGCCCATTCGACCGTATTGTCTCAAATTGCGGCAACAACATTTGGCGGACATGGTGTTGGTTTTTATGTCATTCAGCTTGCGACGGCTTTGATTTTGGCAGTAGCGGCTAATACCGGTTTTTCTGCATTCCCAATGTTGGCACTTAATCTCGCTCGGGATAAGTACTTGCCACATCTTTATATGGATAAAGGTGATCGATTGGGTTATTCAAATGGTATTTTATCACTGGCATTTGGTGCGATTATTCTGTTATTGATTTTCCATGGTTCAACAGATGCTCTGATTCCTCTATATGCTGTCGGCGTTTTCGTACCATTTACACTATCGCAATCAGGTATGATTATCCATTGGTGGCGTAAAAAACCAGGTTATTGGTGGTTTAAAGCCCTGATTAATTTTATTGGCGCCGCGATATCGGTAATTCTAGTTATCACGCTATTTGCGACACGTATCGAGCACGTTTGGCCATATTTGTTGATTATGCCAATTGTGATGTTTATGTTCTTAAAGGTTAAGCATCATTATGTTAGCATTGCACGTCAGTTGCGTTTAGAATATGTTAAAAATGATCGTGCGGTTCGACATCACTATGATGGTGCCACGGTGATTGTATTAGTATCAAATATCACTAAGGTGACAACAGAGGCCATTGATTATGCATTATCAATTGGCGATTATGTTGTTGCGATGCACGTGAGTTTTGATGTTAATCCTAAAAAAGAATTAGAAACATCCAATGGCTTCAAAGAAGACTTTCCAGATGTGCGTTATGTTGATATCCATTCATCTTATCGGTCAATTGTGAAACCGGCATTAAGTTTCGTAGATGCCGTTGTGAAACAGGCTGAAAAGCGTAACCATTCTGTGACTGTTTTGTTGCCACAATTCGTACCGAAAAAGCCGTGGCAGAATATCCTACACAACCAAAATTCGTTAAGGTTACGTACAGCATTTGCTTCACGTAATGATATATCTGTGTCAACGTATTATTATCACTTATCAGAATAAATTGTGTACATCACACAAACAAGCGCAATAGCTAACCGTAATTTTACTTAAAAGAAAGGGCGACGCCATTATTCGACGTTAGAGGCTAAAATCTATGTCATTTGATACAAAATTAATTTTGTTTTTTATTTGGGTTGTGATCGCTATGACAATTTCAACAGTTGGCCTGATTCTTATTATGAGATGGTACCACCGCGAAGTTAAAAAAGTTAAAAGTGCACAACAAGAGAAGCAGGCACTAGACAATAAACGAATACCAAAAAAATAAGGGACAAAAAAAGCAGTCAGGCGTTTGACTGCTTTTTTAGAACGATTCGGTTGGCACAGTGTTAAGTTTACTTTGCCAATCGATGTCTGGATATTTACGTTGTAGTGTGGTAGCAAGCACTCTCTTTGCTAGATTACCATTTCGTGTAAAAATAGGTCCGTGGAAATAAGAACCATAGACATTTTTATAAATGACACCTTCAGAATGATCCATGCCGTTGTTACCGTTGCCGGAAATAACGGTACCAAGTGCACGTTCGCCTTGGCCAAGGAAAGTCCGTCCTTGGTGATTTTCAAAGCCGTGATATTCTTCACCATTGTCGTTGTTTTTGATGACAATATTGCCAGTTAAACGTTTACCCGACAAAACGGTTAAGCTTTTATCATACATATTTGTTGTAAAATGATCCATCACGCCAATACCGTCAACTTTTTTGCCATCGGCCATAACCATGTAATGTCCTAAAAGTTGAAAACCACCACAAACAGCTAAGAGCGGGCCATCATGTTCGATATATTGTTTTAAATCTGTTGCTTTTTGCTTGAGGTCTTCGGCGACGATAGTCTCTTCATAGTCTTGTCCACCACCAAAGAGAACAAAATCAAACGCTGAACTATCAAAACGATCCCCTAAAGAAACCAGATGGTAATTCATCGTTACACCTATTTTGGTAGCATAATATTTTAGGGCAATAATATTACCATAATCGCCATAGGTATTCATGAGGTCACCATAAAGATGTGCGACCGAAATGTCATATGTCGCCATTAAAAGCCTCCTTTAATGTAGCCAGCCGAGCCTAATTGTTCACGTAATTGTAGCATTGCCGTGTAAGTTGCGACAATGTATACCTTATCTGTTGGCATGGCTTTGATTGCTTCAACGATACGTGTAAGATCTTGATAAATAGCCTGATCTTCAAAGCCGGCCATTTTCAAACGAACGTGAATATCTTTATAACGCTGACCACCGGTGGCAACAGCTTGAATGTTGGTATCATGCAGTTTTTCAAACTCAGCATCCCAAATCCAACTTGTGTCAATACCATCGGCATAATTGGCATTGAGTAATGCGAGCATAGAAAAATCATCCTGTTCGGTAAGCATCATATCAATAACCGAATTGGTACCGACTGGGTTTTTAATGAGGACAATGGTGACATCCTTACCATCAACATGAATGGCTTCTTGGCGACCAAATATTTGTGCATTTGACTCAAAAGCTGTTTTTATCTGATCGGCTGAAACATTAAATTCGCGTCCGACAGCAAAGGCGGTGAGGGCGTTATAAATGTTGTACAAACCACCAATCTCAATGCGCAGTGGTGTATTATCAATTGAAAAAGTAGAGTATTTTGGTGTGAGCTCATCGACATGTGTGACTTGATAGCGTAAGTTGGGCCTAGCAAATTGATCAGTGGTGCTAAAATATTTACCAAGATTAGCATAAGTAATGAAATCATAGTGCAATACACTGTGGTCTGTTGGTGATAAAATACCGTCTGTATTAATTGGTGCTGCACCTGGCTGATATTCTGCAGGCTGTACATGATTAAATCCAAAATAACGTCGTTCATTCGGGAAATCGCCGCGTGTGAAAATTGGTGAATCGCCATTAGCTAAGACGACCGCTTCGGGGGCATGCTTGATACCCGCGATAATTTTATCGTAAGTGGTGTAAATTTCACCATAGCGGTCAAGTTGATCTCGAAAAATATTTGTCAAAACAAACATCTTAGGCTTAATTGCAGAAGCAATTTTTTCGACGTTAGCTTCATCTACTTCTAATACAGCAACGGGCTTCTTGCCATTCGCTGATGGCTTAATTTTACTAGTAACTAGCGTACCAGTGATACCTTGAATCATATTCGAGCCAGAATGGTTGGTAATGACTTCATAACCGCCAGCTTGTAAAACACGTGTGATTAAGGCAGTGGTTAACGTTTTACCATTTGTACCGGTAACAATAACTAAATCAAAATCTTGCTGAATAGACTTTAAAACATCAGGATCAATAGATACAGCTAATTTACCTGGTAAGCTAGTGCCACCACGATGGAGCACGTCATGTAGCAACCAATGAGCGCTTTTGGCTGTTGTACGTGCAAGTGTACTTTTAAGTGTCATAAATATCCCCACTTTCATGTTTATAATTTTACCACGGGAAGGCTTGTTTTGGCAGTTTTAGTTCATATTTGTCACATGCTTAGTCAAGTTGTTTCATTAGACGACTCGTCTAAGTAGTTAATCATTTTGCTTGAATTTTGATATAATGTTAAGGAGTGACAATTCTTTGTCAACGATGAAGAATTGGGAAAGGGTGTGTTGACGAATGAATTCGCCAGCACATATAAATTATGGCACAATTATTCTTTGAATATGGCGCAATGAGTTCAGGCAAGTCAATTGAAATCCTGAAAGTCGCGCATAATTATGAATCGCAAGGACGTAAGGTTCTGCTGATGACCCCTAATATTGATACACGAGCTGGTGTTGGCATCGTAGCGAGTCGTATTGGTTTATCGCGTGAAGCCGTCGCCGTCAAACCCGAAGACGATTTGTATGAGTTAATCAAGCAAATGAAAAATAACGATAATCTGGCTGTGGCGTTAGTTGATGAGGCACAATTTTTGACGACAAAACAGGTGGATCAGCTGGCCTATGCTGTTGATCATTTGAATATGCCAGTGATGACTTTTGGCCTTAAGCAAGATGCTTTTAATCAACTGTTCGAAGGTTCCAAACGTTTGATAGAAATGGCTGACAAGCTAGAAGAAATGAAAACAATTTGTTCGTTTTGTGGTAAGAAAGCCACCACACAATTACGTATTGTGAACGGCCAACCACAGCGAAAGGGCGCACAAGTATTTATTGGCGGTGATGAAGCTTATATTCCAACATGCCGACACCATTGGTATCATCCTGATTTAGACAAAATCACAGAGATGTTTCCTGCAAATTAACACTCACCTTATGGTGACGCGTACATATAAAATAAGACATGCTGCTAGCACATGTGTCATGGAGAAATAAAATGGACCCAATATTCCAATCGCTACAAACAGTAGTTGACCGTTATGATGAACTGAATGAACAGTTAGCTGACCCGGAAATAGCCGGAGATGGTCAAAAATATATGGCTTTATCAAAAGAAGCCGGTGAAATGCGTGAAACAGTGGAAACATACTTGCACTACCAACAGGTGATGCAAGATATTGCTGATGCTGAGGACTTACTAGATGATGCCGAAATGGCACCTTTAGCTAAAGAAGATTTAAATACATTAAAGCCGGAAAAAGAAGCATTAGAGTCACAATTAAAAATCTTGATGCTACCCAAAGATCCTAACGATGACAAGAACATCATTATGGAGATTCGCGGTGCCGCAGGCGGGGATGAATCATCCTTATTTGCTGCTGATTTGCTTGATATGTATCGCCGTTACGCAGAAAAGCAACGTTGGACGTTAAGTATTATTGATGAAACGCTGACAGAGGTTGGTGGATATAAAGAAGTTGCGGTGATGATTACAGGAGACAACGTTTACTCAAAATTGAAATTTGAGTCAGGCGCGCATCGTGTGCAACGCGTACCAGCCACAGAAACGCAGGGACGTGTGCACACATCAACGGCAACTGTTGGTGTGATGCCTGAATTTCAAGAAATCGATTTTGAATTAGCAGAGTCTGACTTGGAAGAGGAATTCTTTCGATCAGGTGGTGCTGGTGGGCAAAACGTCAATAAAGTCTCGACAGCTGTGCGTCTAGTGCATAAGCCAACCGGTATTATGATCAAAATGCAAGAGGAACGGACACAGATTAAAAATCGTGACAAGGCGCGTAAATTGTTAGCAAGTCGCGTGTATGATTTTTATGCCCAACAAAACGAAGCCGAATATGCTGAGAAACGTAAATCAGCTGTCGGGACAGGTGACCGTTCTGAGCGTATTAGAACATATAATTATCCGCAAAATCGCGTGACAGATCATCGTATTGGGTTAACACTCAATAAGTTAGACCGTGTCATGAATGGTGAGTTAGGTGAGGTGATTGACGCGCTAGTTATTGCCGATCAGACAGCCAAATTGGCCGAATTGAATAACGCATAAAATGACAGAAAAACACTTTGAAACACCAAAACAATTTAAATCTTTGGTGGCACAAAAGAAGCTAAAATCAGACCGACTAACGACACCTAAGTGGTATGACTGGGACGATATTAAGAAGCCGACACAACTTGATCATGTCAAAATGTCTTTATTAGAGGCTAGAAAATGGGCCATTAATGAGTTATTAGATGCTGGCATGCCCAAAGATGATGCAACCGACAATGTTGATTTTTTGTTGAGTGGCGCGCTAAATATTAACTATGCTTATTTACGCGCTAATATTACACGTACCATGCCAGCAAAGTTGGCGGCTGTTTGGCCAAAGTGGATTGCGATGCTTATACAACAACAACCACCACAATATATCTTAGGTCATGCGCCTTTTTATGGTCGTGAGTTTATCGTTGATGAGCGTGTCTTGATTCCACGTCCTGAGACTGAACAATTAGTTGCATGGATACTTGCAGATGCTAGTGGCACAACCGGCGAATCGGTATCTGTGCTAGATATTGGGACAGGTTCTGGTGCTATTATTGAAACGCTCATGTTAGAGAATCCACGTGTTCGAGGATTTGCAGCAGATATATCAAGCGATGCGTTAACTGTTGCGGCGTTAAATGCGCAGCAATTAAACATTAAACAACTTCGTTTTGTAGAAAGTGATGTCTTTTCAGGCTTGGCAGACCTTAGATTTGATTTAATCGTAAGCAATCCACCTTATATTGCTAGTTCAGACGAAGATGAAATGGATGCTAGTGTGTTGACTTATGAGCCGCATGACGCATTATTTGCTGATAATCAGGGATTAGCTATTTATCAAAAAATTGCTGAAGGGCTGGCCGCGCACTTAACACCTCAAGGTCGTGCTTATTTTGAAATAGGGTATAAGCAAGGGCAGCAAGTTGTTGACATCATGCAGAAGGCTTTACCCAAAGCCACAGTCACATTGAAACAAGATTTTGCTGGGCTAGATCGTATGGTCCGTGTAGTGAAAGGATAACAAGTTAGGCATGACTAACTAGATAATAAATGATGAATACAGAACGTTTAACAAATCAAGATATTCAGCGCGCTGGCGTCTTACTCAAAGCTGGTGAAGTTGTCGCATTTCCAACAGAAACAGTGTATGGTTTAGGTGCTGACGCAACACATGAAGAAGCAGTCCAAAAAGTATTTGTGGCTAAAGGGCGGCCGGCCGATAATCCGTTGATTATGACTGTGGCAGATGCTGAGCAGTTAACAAATTTTGTGAGCGTATCTGAAGCAGCGAAAGCATTAATAGATGCCTTTTGGCCAGGTTCCCTAACCATTATTCTACCCATTAAACCAGGACAAGTATCTATGATGGTGACTGGTGGGTTAGACACTGCTGCCTTTCGTTTGCCAGATAATGAAACGACACGTGCGATTATTCGCGAAGCAGGCGTACCAATTGTCGGCCCAAGTGCGAATACATCAGGCAAACCTTCGCCAACAACAGCACAGCATGTTTGGCACGATATGCAAGGTAAAATTGCGGCCATTGTTGATGATGGGCCAACACAAGTTGGCGTTGAGTCAACAGTGGTTGATATGGCGGCAGATGTGCCGACTATTCTAAGACCTGGTGCTGTCACACAGCAGCAACTAGAAGATGTCTTAGGTATTCATGTGCTTGATGCGACAAGTACGATGTCAGTTGCTGATGATGTCACACCAAAAGCGCCAGGTATGAAATATAGGCATTATGCGCCTGATAAGCAAGTGGTTATGTTTGATAGATTAGACGCGCTGGCTTTGAAAGTAAGTTTAGCACCGACTGACGTTGTGATGGCGCAAGAAGAAACGTTGCAACGCATGGCACTACCATTAGCACAAACTTGGTCATTAGGCACGACGTTAGAAAATGCAACAGAACAACTTTTTGCTGGTTTAAGATATTATGATGATGTGGCACATGTCAAGACTATCTATGTTGAAAAGATGCCACCAATTGGTCTGGGCAAAGCTTTCAATAATCGCTTAGGGAAAGCCTCGGGAAACCAAGAATATCAAGGCTAATCAAAAACGGCTTCGTGCTGTTTTTTTTATTTACAGAAAAAGGATGTTCTGTTTGTGTAAACGTTTACATTTAAAAGCCCGCCAGATAGGCATTTTCAGCTTAATTCCCTGATATATCAGGGATTAAGCCAACATTTTACTTGATATTTTGTAAGCGCTTTGATACACTAATAGCAGAAGCTGATTCACAGCTAAAAAGGAGAAATTAATCATGGCACAATCAAAAGACTTTCATATCATAGCAGAAACAGGAATTCATGCACGTCCAGCAACTTTGTTGGTACAAGCTGCCTCAAAGTTCACTTCAGATGTTACATTGTCATATCAAGGTAAGGATGTTAACTTGAAGTCAATCATGGGTGTGATGTCACTTGGTGTTGGTCAAGGTGCCGATGTTACTATCAAAACTGAAGGCGATGATGAAGAAGCTGCAATGGCTGCTATCGTTGAAGCAATGGGAACAGAAGGACTTGCAGAATAACAATGGCTAAGAACTTCAAAGGAATCGCGGCAAGTAATGGCGTAGCAATTGCTAAGGCCTATTTGTTAGTTGATCCAGATTTGTCTTTTACAAAGACAACAATTACTGATGTGACAGCTGAACAGGCTCGTGTCGACGATGCTTTGAAGGCTGCCAGTGCTGATGTTGAAATTATTAAGCGTAAAGCTGAAAAAAACTTAGGTGCTGATGAAGCACAAGTTTTTGAAGCACATTTGATGGTTTTGTCTGACCCTGAAATGTCAGGTGCGTTTAAGCAAAAGATTGCTGACGATAAGGTCAATGCTGAAGAAGCAGTTAAAGAAGTAACAGACATGTATATTAGCATGTTTGAAGCAATGACTGACAATGCTTATATGCAAGAACGTGCGGCAGATATTCGTGACGTCACGAAACGAATTCTGTCACATTTGTTGCAAGTAACATTACCAAATCCAGCGTTGATTGATGAAGAAGTTGTTTTGGTTTCTAAAGACCTGACACCATCTGATACAGCACAACTTGATCGACAATTTGTTAAGGGTATTTTAACGGATCTAGGTGGTCGTACTGCGCATGCTTCTATCATGGCACGTACGCTCGAAATTCCTGCTGTTGTTGGGTCAGATGTTGCAACGCAAGAAGTAACAGATGGCGTCACAGTAATCGTCGACGGCTTAACTGGTGATGTTATCGTTGATCCAGATGCTGATACTTTGGCAACTTACCAACAAAAGGCAGCAGACTATTCAGCACAACGTGCTGAATGGGCTTTGTTAAAAGATCAACAGTCGGTGAGTGCGGATGGCAAGACTTTCGTAGTTGGGGCCAATATTGGTTCACCAAAAGATATGGCTGCTGTTTTGGAAAATGGTTCAGAAGGCGTTGGTTTGTATCGTACTGAGTTCCTATATATGGAATCAGATCACTTACCAACCGAAGACGAACAATTTGAAGCTTATAAGGCTGTTGTCGAAAAAATGGCCGGTAAGCCTGTGACAGTGAGAACGATGGATATTGGTGGCGACAAGCACTTAAGTTACTGGAAGCTACCTGATGAAGAGAACCCATTCTTGGGTTACCGTGCTATCCGTATTTCTTTGGACCAGACTGAAATTTTCCGTACACAACTACGCGCGTTATTGCGAGCATCTGCCTATGGTAATTTGTGGATTATGTTCCCGATGATTGCCACATTGGCTGAATTCCGTGCTGCTAAGAAACTTTACTTAGAAGAACGTGCTAAGTTGGAAAATGACGGCGTTGCAATGGGCGAAGTCAAGTTGGGTATTATGATTGAAATACCAGCTGCTGCTGTTTTGGCTGACAAGTTTGCTAAAGAACTTGATTTCTTCTCAATTGGCACAAACGATTTGATCGGTTACACAATGGCTGCAGATCGTGGTAATGATAAGGTTGCTTATTTGTACCAACCCTACAACCCTTCAATTTTGCGCCTAATCAATAACGTGATTGAGGCAGCTCATAAAGAAGGCAAGTTCGTCGCTATGTGTGGCGAAATGGCTGGTGATCCAGTTGCCGTCCCAGTTTTGATGGGCATGGGCTTGGATGAATTCTCAATGAGTGCCCCTTCTGTTTTGCAGACACGTTCATTAATGAAAAAGTTAAATACAGCTGACATGAAATTATTGGCTGAAAAGGCTTTGGATGCTGAAACGAATGATGAAGTAATTGCATTAGTTGAAGCAGCAACAAAATAAATAGTTAAATTTTTTTTAAATGCAAGTATGACTCATATTGAGGAATACTTGTTTTTTTGTGTAACCATTTTGTTTTTGATTCGTTATATCTATAGAAAGGCGGGGGAGATGAAAATAGATTACTATGAACAGCTTTTACTTGACATAGCACATGAGCTCACCGGTTTTTTGATTAATCATCGGATTCAAAGACAAGATGCAGAAGACATTATACAAGATGTCTTTGTCAGGTTGATTCAAGCCGACATCATGTTACCGCCTGAGAAATTAAGACCGTGGCTATATCGTGTTGCTTTATCACGTTTTTACGATTTATATCGTCGGCAAAAAAAGTATCGCGATATTTTACTAGCACAGTATGCACAATATTCTGAAATTGCGCCAAGCATGACTAAAAATGAGCTTTTGCAACAGGCACTAGACAAGTTAGATGACTATCAAAAATCGTTGATATTACTTTATTATGACAGTCGCCACAGTATTCGTGATATTGCCACAATATATAATGCGAGTGATTCAAAAATAAAAGTTGATTTATATCGCACAAGACAGCAACTGAGGCAGACAATAGAAAGGGCACAAAATGAACGATAACCAAAATTTTGAGCGAATAATAAAAAAAGAAAAGCGTAAAAAACTACTCATAACAGCAGTTATTTCAAGCATCGTTACAGTAACTATTGGTTTTGTTGCGGTTATGGCAACAACCATTATTTTAGGAAAACAGATGGACGTTCAAGCTGAAAAGCAGATTAATCAATTTAATATTGCTGATCTTATTTATTCACCAAATATTAGGTCAACATCGCAACGTTATAGGCTTACGGCAATGACGCGTGCAACATTATCTAGTGATCGTCAAAAGAATATTGATGGTTATCGCGTTGCTTATCCTGAAAAAAAAGTGATACTCAATCTGAGTGGACCAGAGAGTAGCAGTGAAACATCCTCTAATATCTATAAGAACGATACCATTAAAAACATTAACATTATGGCAGCAAACCCTAAAACAGGGCAAAAAGAACCGATATTTTTCAATCGGGCCTACCCAAATTGGTATGGTAGCCAAAAGAACAAAGACAAGTTGATGTCACCGATTACACCGACACATGAAGCGAAAACCCTACAAGCATTACCCAACACACTAGGCGAAGTGGCTATCACGTTTGATAAGCGATACAGATACGAAGATATTTTAAAGATGATGCCACACAATATTATGATTAACTATTATTGGCTTGGTTTCCATTCTGCTGCACTTGATACGTCAAGTCATGTTGGTTGTTATGTTGGTTTGAATGCAAAAGATGACGGCAGCGGGAAATTGAACGATCAATTTGCTGGGCTACCTGATAAAACGAAATATAATGATTATCAAGGTCTGAAGAAGGCTTTAAAAAGTCAAATTAACAGAAAAAATGTTGATCATATTGATATTGCTAAAGATGCGGAAAAGCAACTTGCACCATCGCTTAAAACGGCTGAGTTTGCTGGGGTTATCGTCACTGGACGTACAGAAAATCTTGCGAAGTTAGACCAATTACCTTATACTTATGCAAGTAATGTCGGTATAACCACACCTATCATGCCATACCAGTCGCCAATTAAATAAATGGTGATTGTATTTGTTTGAAATCAGTATAACAGTTCAAGACCGTCGTTTGGCGGTTTTTTTGTGGTAGAATATAGATTATGAAGATTTTAGCATTTGATACAAGTAACCAACCACTAACCGTGAGTTTGGCGGAAGATAATCAGGTTATTCGTGTTTTTTCAACCAACGAAGCACGTAACCATTCTATTCAGCTACTACCAGCGATTCAGCAAACAATTGCAGAACAGGGTTGGACATTATCGACAATTGATCGAATCATTGTTGCACAAGGGCCTGGTTCTTTTACAGGATTACGTATTGGCGTGACTGTCGCTAAAGTATTAGCCGATACAATTAAGTGTGAGTTAATTGGGGTATCTAGCTTAGCTATTTTGGCTGAACAACAAACATTTGATGGGCTAACCATCCCATTATTCAACGCACGTAATGACAACGTGTTTACTGGGGTGTACGCGATGGGAAATAATGTATTGCCGGATGCGCACCGGCCAGTAAAAAGTTTATTTGATTGGTTGGCGTCTCGACCAGAACCATTGCTTTTTATTGGTGATACTGATGTGTTTGGCACAGCAATTGTTGAACACTTTGATTCTCGAGCGCAAATTTTGTCACCTGATGAGAGTTTGCCAGATGGGCAGGGTATTGTGTCGCTTGGAAACAGGACATTACCAGCTAAGAGGGTAGCGGATTTTAATCCAAATTATCTGCGTCGCACGCAAGCAGAATTAAATTGGTTAGCTGCCCACCCAAATGAGGATAAGCCTGAAAATTATGTTTTTGAAGTTTAATCGTCAAGGTAAATTACCTTTAACAATCCCACAATATCAAAAGCGTGCTATTGACAGTCAGGGTTATAGTTTTTTGATACGGCGTGCAACTGTTGAAGATATTGATACGCTAGTGAACATTGAAGAAGCTGTTTATGCTGGTCAGGCGCCTTGGTTATTGAGAGATTTTTTAAGTGAACTATCACGACCACATATCCGACTGTATTTAGTTATTGAGCGTCATAACCAGGTCATCGGTTTTGCTGGTGCGGCTTATCAACGTGAAATATATGACATGCATATTACAAATATTGCCGTCGTACCGGTCTGGCAAGGTAATGGGTTAGGACGCTTGCTGATTGAAGATATCGCTAACTTCTCTAAAAATATTGGTATACACACAGTATCCTTGGAGGCTAGATCATCAAATGTTAGAGCAATAGCCCTATATCAACGACTAGGATTTAAAAATGTTGGGATTAAAAAAGGCTACTATTTAGGTGATCATGAAGATGCGATTTCGATGGTAAGAGAGATTGATAATAAGACAAGCCAAAACTGAAGATGCACGGTTGATTTTTAATATTGCCGAAGCAGCATTTGTGCCGTCGCCTTGGCCGATGGCTGTTTTTGAGCATGAATTATCTAGCCCGCGAAGCAGGTATTTTATTGCAAATGCTGGATTTATTGGTGTGACGCAGATAATTGATGAAATCGAAATTGGCAGTTTGGCCGTTCATCCTGATTATCAACGGCGAGGTATAGCACAGCAGTTGTTAAATCAAATCCTTAAGCAGCCAAAAGTCAAACGATTTCTATTAGAAGTTGATGAAACCAATATTTCAGCCATTCAATTATACGAAAAAAATGGTTTTCAGGCTTATTTTCGCCGTGAAAAATATTATAAAAACGGCCATGCAGCAATCATGATGGAAAGGAACATCTAACCGTGACAAAAATTATAGCTTTTGAATCAAGTGCTGACGAAACTAGTGTAGCGATTGTTGAAGATGGTCATATTGTACTTAGTAATGCGGTAGCCACACAAATTAATTCCCATCAACGCTTCGGCGGGATTGTGCCAGAAGTTGCTAGTCGCCATCATATTGAATGGATTACGCGTGTCTTAGATGATGCACTAGATGCAGCACAAGTTAGGCCTGAAGATTTAGATGGTGTAGCTGTGACTTATGGCCCAGGATTGGTTGGCTCATTACTAGTTGGGCTGATGGGAGCCAAAACTTTCGCTCTGGCACATGATTTGCCAATCATACCGGTTAATCACTTGGCGGGTCATATTGCCGCTGCTAATTTCAATGTCCCAATTATTTATCCAGCGTTAGCATTGATGGTTTCCGGTGGCCATACTGAGCTTGTATTGATGACATCAGAAAATAATTTCGCTGTCTTAGGTGAGACTCGTGATGATGCGGCAGGTGAAAGTTTTGATAAAGTTGGTCGATTACTCAAACTCCCTTATCCAGCAGGTAAAACAATTGACGAAATGGCGCATAGGGGACAAGCAACCATTAAATTTCCAACTGCTATGGCACATGAAGATAACTATGATTTTAGTTTTTCCGGCTTAAAAAGTGCAGTTATTAACTATGTTCATCATGCTGAACAAAAGGGTGAAACAATCGATCATAACAATTTGGCGACAAGTTTTCAAAATGCTGTCGTTGATGCATTGATTGGTCGTACCAGAAAAGCCTTGAAGGATTATGACGTTAAAAGTTTTGTTTTGGCTGGCGGTGTAGCGGCCAATACGCAGCTACGTGATGAGTTAGACATATTATTATCACAATTCCCCAAGACAACCTTTATTCCAGTGCCACGAGAATACACAGGCGATAATGCGGCGATGATAGGTGCTGCTGGTTATTGGAACTTTAAACAACATATTTTTGCTGGATTAGATCTTAATACTAACCCTGGCTTAGATTTTGAATTATTAAATAAATAGTCACTTTGTGAATGAATCACTATCTTTTTTTGAAAAGCCTATTTATGTGATATAATAGTTATGCAAAAGTTCACAAGGTGAACATAGAGTGTGCTTTAATATTAAATAGAAAGTGACCACGTTCAGATGGTGACTTAAATGAATTGGAGAAACTATGACTCAACAACCAAAAATTCCACGTGCTACGGCAAAAAGATTGCCGATATACTTCCGTTACTTAACATTTTTACACGATGCGGGGACTGATCGCATTTCATCAGCAGAACTTAGTGATGCTATTAAATTTGATGCGGCAACAATACGTCGTGATTTTTCTTATTTTGGTGCACTTGGTAAGCGTGGTTATGGTTATGATGTGAAAGCACTATTAGATTTTTTTGCTAATGTTTTAGATCAAGACAGCTTAATTAATGTTGCTTTGATTGGCGCTGGTAATCTTGGACAAGCGCTCCTAAACTTTAACTTCCATCAATCTTCAAATATGCGTATTTCCGCTGCCTTTGACGTTGATGAAACTCGAGCTGGAACGATTATGGCTGGTGTGCCTATCTATGCCATGAGTGAGTTAACAGAACAGATTACAGCACAGCGCATTAATATTGCTATTTTAACTGTTCCACAAGGTGTCGCACAAGAGATTACTGATAAGCTTGTTGAAGCAGGGATTAAAGGTATTTTGAACTTTACACCACTGCGTGTGACTGTACCAAATAATGTGCGTGTGCAGAACGTTGATTTAACAAATGAATTGCAAACATTGGTTTATTTTATTGATAACTATGGTTCAATTACGACAGGGTTATAATTCAGATGGCTATTTTAGATTTAAATGATGCAGAGAAAGTTACCGCCTACCAAGAATTTGTTCGTCGTGATCCAAGAGGGCAGGTAACACAGGATCCGCTTTGGGGTGAATTAAAATCTAATTGGGGTCATGTCTACGTTTACCATGAGACTAATGGCCGTATTGATGCAGTTTTGTCAGTCTTAACGGTTGAAGCTGTTACTGGCAAGTTACTAGGCTATGCTGGTCGCGGGCCGATTGCGGACATCGACGATATTGATTTGATAAAGTCTATGATTGAGGAAGCTTTGACAGCTTTACCAGATAATGTATTTTTAATTCGGATGGACCCTGAAGTGCCTTACACACCAGCACGTAATACAGCTTATCAAAACGCAGGTTTTGTCACTCGTAATCGCGATATTACGCACATGCATGGCAATATACAACCACGAAAGAACGTTGTCTTATATTACGATGGTCGTGGTGAAGGCGCTAAACCAATTACCAATGAAGATGACCTGATGTTGCATTTTAAGCGTGATTATCGTAATCAAATTAGACGTGCAGCCAAGGATGGTGTGACAGTAACTTCTGGTGATAGCGAAGCCGATGTCCGGGCATTCTTTGAGACCTATGTGATGATGGCTACAGCTCAAAGTATTACACATCGTCCAATTGATTATTTCTTGCGTATGCAAAAACTATGGCAAGGGACAGGACTATTTAAGGTATTCTTAGCTCACTTTGAGGGCCATGTTGTTGCTAGTGGCATTGGCTTTAGTTATGGGGACGAAATTTGGTATATGTATGCTGGATCTGATCGTCGTTATGCCAAGCATTATGGGCCTTATGCAGTGCAGTGGCATATGTTACAATGGGGCTTGGCCCTGGGTAAAGTAGCCTACGATTTTGGTGGTGTGGGGGACTTTGTGCCAACAGATGGGCTATATAAATTTAAACATGGCTTTGCCTATCATGATCCGCATGCTGAATATATTGGTGAGCTTGATTGGGTTCTTGATGATAGTGCATATCAGATGTATCTTGAGCAATTTAGTTAAAAACCGCCAAAAGGCGGTTTTTAAAATTAATATGTTATAATTAATGAGTTATCTATGTTAAATTGAACAATACTGTATCACTACTTTCTGATACAATTTTGTTTGGCTTCGCATAGATTTTTATTCATTAACAAGTTTAATATGGCGTAATAGATTACGCATTAACATTTTTTAAAAGGTGGGAGACCAGTGAACATTAGGATGATTGCCTCTGATATGGATGGCACGTTTTTAACAGCTAATGACGAATATAGCCAAGGTCGTTTTGAGCGTATTTTGGATAATATGAAAGCGCGCGACATGCGTTTTGTCGCGGCTTCTGGGCGACAAGTTAAAAACTTACAAGAACTATTTGAACCAACAATTGGTAAAGGTTACGAAATTGACTTTGTTGGTTCAAATGGGGCTATGGTCGCGACGAGTCAAGAACAGCTATACGCTGTGCATTTATCACCAGCACAGCTATCAAAAGTGATTGCTTGGAATGCTAAAAACCCAGAATCAGCGGAAAATATTATTATTATGACTGGTGATCGGGCAACATATGTTTCTAATCATGCTACGGGGCCAGTAGCTGAGATGGTATTTCAATTTTATCCTAATGTTAAACAAGTTGAAAAGCTTATGGAGGTTGATGACCATATTTTAGAAATTACGTTTGTTTGGCCGAATGATGAAGTGCAACAACATGTTGCTGAATTACGAGAAATATTTGGTAGTGAACTTCATGCAACCGGTTCGGGATTTGGTTCGGTGGATGTGTTGGGTAAAGGTGTAGATAAGGCTGCCGGTTTGCAGGTGTTGCAGGATTATTATGATGTGTTAGACAGTGAAGTAATGACTTTTGGTGATAATGGGAACGATCTAGAGATGCTTCAAAAGTATCCTAATAGTTTTGTCATGCCAAATGCCAATTCATTCATGCTAACCGCAGTTCAAAACAAGGCTTTAAATACCAATGTCAATGATGGCGTATTGGAAACAATAGAACATTTTCTAGGTATATAATTAGTCAAAAAAAGTTAATGGTTAGCAAAAAAAATAAGGCGTCAAGCCTTATTTTTTTGGATCGGGGGACGCAAATCGATTAACAGCAATGGCTACAAAGACACCAATAAATGTATCAGCAATACGATCAATGACATAAAGCACAGTTGCCCCACTTGGAATGTTTAGTGAAATCATTAATAGTGCCGCTAGTGCACCAATGACACCGCTATTATAGTTAAAACCGTCTAAGAAAACAATGGCTACAACAACTAAAAAAGGTAAGAAAATCATTGACACCCATACTGCATGAGACGTAGACGTATGAACCATAAAATAGACTAAGGCTAGTAACCCGCCGACCATGTTTGAAATGAGACGGATCTTAGCAAAGCTTAATGTTTTATCCCAACTTTCTCTTAGCGCAAATACTGATGCCAATGCGGCAACAAATGGTGGGCGCTTGAAGAAATAGAAGGCGGTAATAATGAGCATAACGGCCATTGCTGTCTTTAGTGTGCGTAACCCGATACGGAATTTTCCGAATTGCATAGTCGCCTCCACTAATATTCTTATTATCTTATCATAAAAACATGGTAAAATCTATTTATTATAATAATGGAGGAATAATGATTATGTTCGCGCTCGAGCGTGTATACATAATTATATAAAAACAATGACAAATCCTGTAATTGATTTACTCAAGAATCATAAATCTATTCGTGCCTATACCGACAAGCCTATATCAGATGATATCGTTGAAACGATTTTCAGTGCGGCTATTGCTGGACCAAATATCAATAACTTTCAACCAGTGACTTTTATTGAAATTACCGATCAAGCATTCAAAGCAGAAATTACAACGCAGGTTGGCATGAAATATATTGAAAGTGCTGCGCGCTATTTTGTTGTGGCAATTGATTTTAATAAGGACTTAATTGGCTTGACGCCAGAGGTGCGTCAACTGGCAGAAGAACGGTTAGCCAGTTACCCTATGTTGGAGGGGGCAATTGTTTCAGCTGGTATTGCCTTAGGACGTGCTCAAGTTGCTGCTGAATCACTAGGTTTGGGAAGCGTGACCATGGCCGGTGCGTTGGGGTCTTTTGAATTATACGAAGCGCGCTTGAAATTACCAAAATTTGTTAAGGCTGTTATGGGATTTTCCTTAGGCTATCCAGATCAAGAACCTGGCATTAAACCAAAGCTTCCTCTGTCAGGTGTACTTATGAAAGACGGTTATGATCAAGCCACTTTAGAAAAAACAGTTATGGCTTATGACAACACAATGAAGGCCTATTATGCTGATCGTGGGGTTGATAGCTCGTGGTTTAAAAATAACACGAAATTATTGACTAGGGACCGAGATATGGAACCTTTATCAAATTATCCAACGCGTAAAGGTTTTAAATTATAGTAACTAAAAAAGTATGTGTGTTTTTAATTTACTCACATACTTTTTTGATTGGTGTTAATAAACGTTCCACTAAGTGCGTCAATGGACCTAAACCAAAGGTATTAATAAAATTGAAGCGGTTGTCCCAACGCCACTTTTGTGATGTCAAATCAGCAAAATAAAAATCTAAGAGTAATTGGATTGCATCTATATGTGCCCTTTTTTCAATTGTTACTTTCGTAAAATAATTGCGGTGATAGTTTGATGAAGAAAGTTGATGCAAAAGGTGTGCTATTTCATGTGCAACACGAAAATCATAACTAAAGTGCGTTTCATAATTGCAATTAATAATAATCACACGCTTATTTAAATTCACCACATCAGGATCATAGGCTGAACCGTGAAGGTGAAGTATAGTTAATTTATTTTGGTAAATAATACGCTCAAAATATTCTTGAATCGCATCACTTTTAAATGAAGGTCGCTGCTCAGTCTTTTTTAGCATCAGGTAATGTTTTTAAAATAGATAGAATAGCTTGTCGATATTCTGGTGATAGCTCTTTACCTTCAAAAGATAATAGCAGTTTATCGTTATCAAGTTGTTCACCTAAGTCAATTGTGTAACGATCAGTTTTATCATTTTCATGGGTAGTGATACCTGCTATATCTAAAATTTCGTTCTCAGAAATTCTTAGACCTTTAGCAATTTTATAGAGTGTTTCAACCTTAGGTATATTTTTATTACCATTCTCAATTTGAGATAGGTAGGCAGGTGATATGTGCCCTTGGAGTGCTGTTTGACGAACAGTAAAATGCTTTTGCTCGCGTATTCTTTTAATTTCTAAACCGAAAATTTCTTTAGATATCATATTATCAATTGTTTTCCTTGTTGGAATGTATTATGTACAACTATAAAGCAAACAATAAACAAATGTAAAACAAATAACTGAAAAAACGTTTGACGATGTGATACAGCGACTGTATAATAACAACATAGTAATAATTAAAAAAGGGGTAATATTGTGGCATTAACATTGAAATTTAAAAATCCGGAACAGGTCAAAGAAAAGATAGCCATGCAAGGTGAGACAATTGCTGGATTTTCAAAACGAATAAGCGTTAATTACTCGCTGATGGTTGAATATCTAAATACCAAAAAATTTCCATCACCACCAACAGCCAAAAAGATAGCGGATGGGCTAGAAATGGCTATCGGGGATATTTTTTCGATTTAATGTTTACTAAAGTAATACAAAAGCGGTTAACCGCTTTTTTTATTTGAAAAAAATACGATTATTCGTATAACCGTATAACAAGATACCATGTTTTAAAGGAACACATTGTGACGTGATAATGTTTAAAAAATAGAAATCCCTTTTTTTGATATTAATGGCTAAAAAATACAATGATTTGAAAAAATTAAGATGGTAATATAAACGCTAGCTATGATTAAAGGGGGATATTAAAAGCTTATACATGAAAAAATTATTTGATAGTAATCTATAAATATTCAGTAGGTACATTAATGTCATGACACTTCGTGGGGGAAAAATGGAAAATAAAAAAGAACATTATAAATTATACAAATCAGGGAAAATTTGGGTAACAGCATCAATTGTTGCTGCTGTTATGGGAGCAACTACTGTTTCTGTCTCCGCTAGCACGGATAATACCGTGGCAGATAAACAAAGTATTGAAAGCTCACCAAAATCTAAGACTCTGGATAAATCAGTATCAAGTGCCGATCTTGATCAAAGTATAAAAGATGCTAAAAAGGCCAATGTTGATGTTCGAGAAAATAGTAAAGCATCAAATATCACAAGTATTCAAGGGACTAACTCTGCTGATAGTAGTTTACAATTACAATCTACCCAAGATTCAGATACTGAAGATTATAAAAAGCAAGTTGGTAATTTAAATAATGCACAACAGGATGAACAAGCATACCAGAAAGCCTTAGATACCAATAAAAAAAGCAATAAAGATGGGAAAACACAAATTGCAACCTCGGGGAATAAACAGGCCTTAACGTTAGATACAAGTAGAACAAAGCAAGATAATAGTCAACCAGATGCTAAGACAGCACAGAAAACTAAATTAGAGCCAACTAAGGTTTATATTTTGGCAGATAAAAAAACATGGGATGTTGACAATAAAACTGGGCAACCCATTATAAATGATATGCAACCAACTACGGGTGACAGTATCACACCACAAAGTGATACTGTTTGGAAATACACCGGTTCTCAATTAATTGGATCTACCATTACTAAAAGTTGGACGAATGCTGCTACACTTAGTATTGCAGACGGCCAAGATGGTTTAGGTAATATAAAAACAAAACAAATTAATGTAGATTTTCATCAGTCTTTTCACGATTTTCAACTTCAAAATGGAAACTTTAATGATGAAACCGATTACAAGAAACCGGGTTTGCCATCAGTGGAAATATCTAGCAATCTGATTCAGAATGTTCGTATGAACAATTTGAATTGGGCTACAACATTTTGGATGACGTATTCAGGAACGGAGGAAATTGTACCAATTTCAAAAATGACTGGTAAAAATGGTGAACCAAAAGTATATTTCTTGAGTGGTTCATTAAGTTCTACGAATTATGATGGTCCAGCCAAGTTAAATCCAGCAGAACCATGGGATAATTGGTCAATTAATCGTAAAGAATATGCTCAAACGTATGATGCACAAACTGCTGTTATTTCCGCGGGTTCTACTATAGGTTTGACTAATATTAGCTCTACTGGTTCTAAGACTAATGTAAAAAATGGGTTAGCTTACGCTAATACTAGTTCTGAATTTCAATCGCCTAGCGGTGAAGATGATGATCCTGAAATTTATGCTATACAAGAAGGTGTATCATTTACTGATTTCACATCTGATAGACCTACATTATATTTTGGTTCTGTAGCTATGCGTAACGATGCACGTTGGTGGCACGATATTCATATTCTTAATTCTGATAAACTAGCTTTTGTTCAGAAACCCACAGTTGCTTATCATAAAAATACCATTTCATATACACAAATACCCATAAAATCAATCAACGAAAGAATAAACTATGTAGATACCTCGGGAAATAAGTTGGCTGATAGTTACGAAACTAATGATAGTAATAATAAAAAGTTTATTACTTTAACACGAGTTAGAGAAGATGGAACCGACTATGTTGAACATTGGACGACAACTGGTGAGATTGGAACTGATAAAGTGGGCAATCCTACTGTTGTCAAGAAAGTAACTAAAGATATTAATGGTAAAGATGTTATTAGTGAAACCATAACTGGCACAAATGGTTGGAAACAGTTGGATAGCAACAGTTTTCCTGCTATCAAGAATAAAAAAATATCTGGATATAAAGTAGTAGGAACAACAGATAAGCAATCAACTAATGAAAATTTCAACACAACAAAACAAATAGTTACTGCAACTGAACCTAATCAATTACGTGAGATTACCGTGGCTTACGAACCCCAGATTAAGAAAGCTAATGTACACTATGTATTGAAAAATATTAATGGTGTTGAGTTGTTACCTTCAACAAAATTGACTGGAAAATCTGGACAATCTTTTTATGATAAAAATGGAAACTTTATTAGCTACAATTCAAAGAACGAGTCTACAATTTACAATATACCGCAAACATTAGACCAAGCGGTTGGAAATATAAAAGACTCTAATGATCAGAAGCTACATTATTTAGGTACGTCTGATGCTTCTGGGGGGTGTTTCGTAAAAAATTCAGACGGTGAACAGAATATCTGGGTAATTTATACTTATGTTACAGACGGTAAGGACGGTCAAGACGGTAAGAATGGCTTAGACGGTAAGGACGGTCAAGACGGCAAGAACGGCCAAGACGGTAAGAACGGTGAAGCTGGCAAGAATGGCCAAGACGGCAAGAATGGCTTAGACGGTAAGGACGGCGAAGCTGGTAAGAACGGCTTAGACGGTAAGGACGGCGAAGCTGGTAAGAACGGCTTAGACGGTAAGGACGGCGAAGCTGGTAAGAACGGCTTAGACGGTAAGGACGGTCAAGACGGCAAGGACGGCGAAGCTGGTAAGAACGGCTTAGACGGTAAGGACGGTCAAGACGGCAAGAATGGCTTAGACGGCAAGAATGGTGAAGCTGGCAAGAATGGCCAAGACGGCAAGAATGGCCAAGACGGCAAGAATGGCTTAGACGGTAAGGACGGTCAAGACGGTAAGGACGGCGAAGCTGGTAAGAACGGCTTAGACGGTAAGGACGGTGAAGCTGGCAAGAATGGCTTAGACGGTAAGAACGGTCAAGACGGCAAGAATGGCTTAGACGGCAAGAATGGTGAAGCTGGCAAGAATGGCCAAGACGGCAAGAATGGCCAAGACGGCAAGAATGGCTTAGACGGTAAGGACGGTCAAGACGGCAAGAATGGTGAAGCTGGTAAGAACGGCTTAGACGGTAAGAACGGTGAAGCTGGTAAGAACGGCCAAGACGGCAAGAATGGTGAAGCTGGCAAGAACGGCGAAGCTGGCAAGAATGGCCAAGACGGCAAGAATGGCGAAGCTGGTAAGAACGGCTTAGACGGTAAGGACGGCCAAGACGGCAAGAACGGCTTAGCTGGCAAGAACGGTCAAGACGGTGCTACCAGCGAACAAAGTGCAACTAGAGTAACAGAAACGAATCAAAATGAAACTGATAGAAAATCCAAAAATAACAAATTACCTCATACGGCAACATCAGATCGCTATTCTGGTGTACTAAGTCATGGGGTCATGGCTCTTGGGTTAGTATCGTTATTATCAGTGTTCAAGGGTAAGCGTCGTAAAGATTAGTATCACAACATTAAAGGGATTGTTTTTAAATAATTTTGAAACAATCTTTTTTGTTGTGTTAGAATGAAAGCGCATACATATATCGTTAAAATGTCTACTAATATCACGGTTCACTAAGGAGAAAAACAATGACTGTATTGATTTTAAAACCAGCGCTTCATGATAAAATTTGGGGCGGGACACGATTAAAACAATTTAAATATGATTTGAAATCCGACCATGTTGGTGAAGCTTGGGTAATTGCTGCGCACAAAAATGGTGTTTCGACTATCGTTAATGGAGATTATGCTGGGCAGACGTTAAAAGAACTCTGGGATAATCAACCAGATTTATTCGGTGGGCACCATGTCAATGAAACGTTTCCGTTATTAGTCAAAATATTAGACGCGCAAGATAACTTATCCATTCAAGTACATCCAAATGACAAACAATCTTCTGAAAATTTTGGTAAAACAGAAAGTTGGTACATTTTAGATGCAGAGTCAAATGCTAAATTATTCTATGGGCATCATGCAAAAACAATGCCAGAACTGAAGCAATTTGTCGACAATAAAGCGTGGGATGCGTTATTGCGGACAATACCTGTGAAAAAGGGTGATTTTTTTTATGTACCTGCTGGCACATTCCATGCCCTAGGGGCTGGCGTTTTAGCACTTGAAATACAACAAAGTGCGGATACGACTTATCGTTTTTATGATTTTGATCGTGTGGATCATACTACACACAAAAAAAGACCATTGCAGATTACTGAAGCTTTGTCTGTGACAAAAGTGCCACACGTTGACCCTATTTTAAATCAACGTGTACGTATTCAAGATAGTACGGTTGTTACTCGCCTATTGACCTCTCCAAAATTTACAATTGATAAATTGTCTGTGCGAGGGACTAGTCAATTTAACCAACACCATCAATATGAACTATTCAATGTAATATCGGGGCAAATTACGTTACAGGATTCAGAAGGAACTTATCAATTCGAAAAAGGCGATAATTTCATTATGTTTAAAGATACACAGCAATACACATTAGATGGTTCTGGCGAGGTTGTGGTGAGTTTTGTCACGCCAAATAGCTACCAATCACAAGAGTTAGCATACTTAGATAATTAATTTAATGTAAAGTTTCCAGAAAATAAATGTAAATTTTTTGATAACAGTTTGCAAAAGGTAATGAAAGCGTTTACTTTGATGGCAGGTTAGCGTATAATATCAAATGTAAACAATAGATGATAAAATTTATTGTGAAAGCGTTTACATTACACTGTAATTCGATTATAATCGTATAGTAAACAATTTATTGAGAAGGAGATTATCAATGGTTAATCTTATTGTTGCCAGTCATGGTGACTTTGCAAAGGGCATTTTGATGTCAGGATCAATGATTTTCGGAGAACAAGAAAACGTTGAAGTCGTGACTTTTCAGCCTACCGAAGGACCAGATGACTTAGATAAGCATTATCAAGAAGCATTAGCAAAGTTTGATAATGATGATGACACCTTATTCCTAGTTGATTTGTGGGGTGGTTCGCCGTTCAACCGTGCGAGTTTGATTCAGCAGCAAGATCCTGAGCATAAGGCTATTATTGCTGGATTGAATTTACCTATGTTGATCGAGGCGTATGGTGGTCGCTTAGGTATGAATACTGCGGCTGACTTAGCTAAATACTTAGTGCCGGTCGCTAAAGATGGTGTTAAGTCTGTCCCTGAAGCTGAAGAGGCGACACCAGCAGATGCCAAGTCAGACGCACCAATTGCTGGTTTGAAAGAAGGGCACATCAACATCAAGCTTGTGCGCTTGGACACACGTTTGTTGCACGGACAAGTGGCAACAGCTTGGACACCGGATTCAAAAGCAAATCGCATTATCGTTGTCTCAGATGCTGTTGCTGGTGATGAACTGCGTAAGAATTTAATCCAGCAAGCTGCGCCAAATGGAGTTAAGGCAAACATTGTACCAATTAGTAAAATGGTAGAAGTTGCCAAAGACGATCGTTTTGGCGGTGTGGATGCGTTCTTATTGTTTGAAACGGTTGAAGATGTGTTACGTGCCGTTGAGGGCGGTGTGCCAATTAAAACATTGAACGTTGGTTCAATGGCACACTCAGAAGGTAAGACGATGGTCAACAAAGTATTGTCGATGAACAAAACAGATGTTGCAGCATTTGAAAAGTTGCGTGATTTAGGTGTTTCGTTCGACGTCCGTAAAGTGCCAAGCGACAGCCAGGCTAACTTGTTTGACTTAATTAAAAAAGCTAACGTTCAATAAATGAATGTTTATTAGGAAAGGTGTTTAAACTATGTCTATTATCGCAATGATTTTAGTCGTAATCATTGCCTTCTTTGCAGGTATGGAAGGTATTTTAGATGAATTTCAGATTCATCAACCATTGGTTTCGGCAACTTTAATTGGATTAGTAACCGGTCACTTGACAGCAGGTATTGTGCTGGGTGGTTCGCTACAAATGATTGCCCTTGGTTGGGCCAACATTGGTGCCGCTGTGGCACCTGATATTGCGCTAGCATCAGTTGCTTCAGCCATTATCATGGTTAAGGGTAATAACTTCTCAACATCAGGAATTGGTGTTGCCGTAGCATCAGCCATTCCGTTGGCGGTTGCTGGGCTGTTCCTAACAATGATTGTACGTACAATCTCTGTTGGTTTGACACACGGTGCCGATGCGGCGGCTAAAGAAGGTAAGTATCAGACAATCGAACGTTTGCATTTGGTTGGTATTTTACTACAAGGGTTGCGTATTGCAATTCCCGCCGCTTTACTAATTGCAGTTCCTGCTTCAGCAGTTCAAAATGCGTTGGGCGCTATGCCTGATTGGTTGACAGGTGGTATGACTATCGGTGGTGGTATGGTTGTTGCCGTAGGTTATGCTCTGGTTATCAACATGATGGCAACACGCGAAGTATGGCCATTCTTTGCTATCGGTTTCGCATTAGCTGCCGTTAGCCAATTAACATTGATTGCCCTTGGTGCAATCGGTGTTGCTCTGGCTTTGATTTACCTTAACCTATCAAAGATGGGTGGTAATGGTGGCGGTGGTTCAAATGGTGGTGGCTCGGGTGACCCAGTCGGCGACATTTTGAACCAGTACTAGGAAGGAGCAACATGATGGCTGAAAAAATCGAATTAACACGTAGCGATCGCATGTCTGTTGCATGGCGTTCACAATTCTTGCAGGGCTCATGGAACTACGAGCGTATGCAAAACGTGGGTTGGGCATATGCCTTAATCCCAGCAATTAAAAAATTATACACGACAAAAGAAGACCGTACAGCTGCCCTAAAGCGTCACTTGGAATTCTTTAACACACATCCCTATGTTGCTTCGCCAATTATTGGTGTAACATTGGCGCTGGAAGAAGAGCGCGCTAATGGTGCACCAATCGATGATACAGCGATTCAAGGTGTTAAGATTGGTATGATGGGTCCTTTGGCCGGAATCGGTGACCCAGTGTTCTGGTTCACTGTGCGACCAATCTTAGGTGCGCTTGGTGCGTCATTAGCATTAGGAGGCAACATATTAGGCCCAATTTTGTTCTTCGTTTTGTGGAACGTTATCCGTATGTCTTTCATATGGTATACACAGGAATTTGGTTATAAGGCTGGTTCAGCAATTACCCAAGATTTATCTGGTGGTTTGTTAAAGGATATTACCAAGGGTGCATCAATTCTTGGTATGTTCATTCTAGCTGTGTTGGTTGAGCGATGGGTATCGATTAAGTTTGCCGTTGAATTGCCAGCTAAGAAGTTAGCTGAAGGCGCTTATATCAAGTTCCCTAACGGTGCAGTCAGTGGTGGTAAGTTGCAAGAAATCTTGTCACAACAAGCATCTGGCTTGTCACTAACTAAAATGGCACCTAATACATTGCAAGGTAACTTAGACAGCTTGATTCCTGGGTTAATGGGCTTGTTGTTGACATTCCTAGCTATGTGGTTACTTAAGAAGAAAGTATCACCGATTGTTATGATTATTGGTATCTTTATCTTTGGAATCCTCATGCGTGTACTTCACATTATGTAATTATCATAACTTATAAAGTGCGCTCGTCTTCTGCGACGAGCGCCTTTGTACATATAAATGACACAAACCATTGTGAACGTATTCAATTTAATGATACGATAAATAGAGTTAATTATCACAAGTTTTCTGATGGAGGAAAAGCATGGTACAATCACTGAATTCAAAAGCCGAATTAACAACGAAAGGTATTTCCTATTTGGGTATCGGTGCGCAATACGGCAAATTTTTAATTGGCGATCGCGCTTTCGAGTTCTTCAATGATAATAATGTGTCAGATTTTATTCAAATCCCTTGGGCCAATATGACGGTTGTCTATGCTAGTGTTTCTAAAAATAAAATTGGTCGACGTTTTAAAATTCAAACGGATAAAGGTGTTTTTGATTTTTCGTCACCTGAAGCTGGCAAGATATTAAAATTAATACGCGAGCATCTGGGTAACGATAAAGTACTCAAAAATCCAACACTAATTAAACGGCTACTCAGAATATTTAAAAAAAAGCACGTTAAGAAAGGCGTTTAATGAAATTATTACAGAAGTATCAAATTTTACGATATGTGATTATTATTACGGCGTTAGAAATTGTTGCCATTAGTATTAACTTTTTTTATGCGCCCGCTAAAGTAGCTGCTGGTGGTGCAACTGGTTTTGCTATTTTAGTAAACGAATTGTTTGGTGTTGATCGTGCTGTCACGGTACTCGCCATCAATATCATTATGATTGTTTTAGCAGCTGTGTTTCTTGATCGAGGGACAACTGCCAGAATAACATTTGGTAGTCTTATCTTACCAATTCTTTTAAAAATCACACCTAGTGAACAAGTCTTAACAGATAGAACCTTTTCTGTGCTTGTGGGCGGTACTATTTTTGCTATTGGCGTGGCATTATTGTATCGTGTTGATGCATCGAGTGGGGGTACAGCAGTGCCGCCAATGATTTTAAAAAAATATTTTCGTATTGCGCCGGCTGTTTCATTGTTAGTTATTGATATGGTTGTCTCGTTAGGTAACTTAGTAACGGAAGGGATCGAAGCATTATTATTAGCTTTCTTTTCTTTGATGATTACCGCAGTTGTCATGAATTATATTGAAACTGGATTAGATAGACGCAAGATGGTTTATATTACAAGTAATCATCACATCAATGCAGTTAAAGACTATTTATCAGAAAATGAGACTGGTTATACAGCAATGGATGTTCGTGGTGGTTATACTGGTGATGGTCGTGAAATGTTAATGGTTATTTTAGATAACCACGATTATAATCGTTTAATTCGCGGTGTGCACCAAGTTGATCCAGAAGCATTTATGATAGCTTATGATATCAGTGAAGCACATGGTGGAACTTTCTTATAGAGAACAATTACCTAAGCAGATGAAGTCATTTTCTAATGATGAAAATGTGCTTTTTTTATTGACAATTCATGGTAAAGTGCTATACTTAAAATTGTAATTAGCACTCATTGTAAAAGAGTGCTAAAACTTAAAAATCGGAGGTATTGTCTCATGTTGAAGCCATTAGGTGATCGCGTGATTATTGAAGTAACAGAAGCTGCAGAACAAACAGTTGGTGGCATTGTTTTAGCTAATAATGCCAAGGATAAGCCAGTCACAGGTAAAGTTGTGGCTGTTGGTTCAGGCTATGTTCTAAACGATGGTTCAAAGCAAGACCTAACAGTTAAGTCTGGTGATCAGGTCTTGTTTGATAAGTATGCAGGGCAAGAAGTATCATTTGAAGGGGCAGATTATTTGGCACTTCATGAAAAGGATATTGTTGCGATTGTTGAGTAACAACAAAAGAGACGTAGTCACTTTTTAAGTGAATTCAAAATATAACGATAAAAATTCTAAAGAGGTATTTTAACAATGGCTAAAGAATTAAAGTTTTCAGAAGATGCACGTGCTAAGATGAAGGCTGGCGTTGATAAGCTTGCTGACACAGTTAAGACAACAATTGGTCCTAAGGGCCGTAATGTTGTTTTGGAACAGTCATACGGCGCACCAACGATCACAAATGATGGTGTAACAATTGCTAAAGCAATTGAATTAGAAGATCATTTTGAGAATATGGGCGCTAAACTAGTCGCTGAAGTCGCCTCAAAGACAAATGATATTGCTGGTGATGGCACAACAACAGCAACGGTTTTGACACAAGCAATCGTTGCAGAAGGCTTGAAAAACGTCACAGCTGGGGCTAACCCAGTTGGTATCCGTACGGGTATTGAAAAGGCAACTGCGGCTGCTGTCGCAAAATTGCATGAAATGTCACATACAGTTAATACAAAAGATGAAATTGCTCAGATTGCTTCAATTTCAGCGGCTAATGAAGAAGTAGGTGCTTTAATTGCCGAGGCAATGGATAAGGTTGGTAATGACGGTGTCATTACCATTGAAGAATCAAAGGGTATTGAAACAACACTCGATGTTGTTGAAGGTATGCAATTCGATCGAGGTTACATGTCACAGTACATGGTAACTGACAATGACAAGATGGAAGCAAACTTGGATAATCCATACATCTTGATTACAGATAAGAAGATTGGTAACATTCAAGATATTTTGCCTGTGTTACAAGCTGTTGTTGAGCAAGGTCGCGCGATGCTAATTATTGCTGATGATATCACCGGTGAAGCATTACCAACACTTGTACTAAACAAGATGCGTGGTACATTTAATGTTGTTGCGGTTAAGGCACCAGGATTCGGTGATCGTCGTAAAGCACAACTTGAAGACATTGCTATCTTAACTGGTGGTACGGTTATTACCGAAGATCTTGGATTGAATTTGAAAGATGTTACAATTGATCAGCTTGGACAAGCAAGCAAGGTTAATGTGACAAAGGACAACACAACGATTGTTGAAGGCGGTGGTGACAAAGCAGCTGTAGCAACGCGTGTGGAAACAATTAAGCAACAAATCGCTGAAACAACTTCTGACTTTGATCGCGAAAAGTTACAAGAGCGTTTGGCAAAATTGGCTGGTGGTGTTGCCGTCATTAACGTTGGTGCAGCAACCGAAACTGAACTCAAGGAACGCAAGTATCGTATCGAAGATGCTTTGAACGCAACGCGTGCAGCTGTTGAAGAAGGTTTCGTTGCTGGGGGTGGCACAGCGCTTGTTAATGCCATTTCTGCTGTAGAAGCTTTGTCAGAGGCTGGCGATGTACAGACTGGCATTAACACAGTGATTAAGGCGCTTGAATCACCAGTACGTCAGATTGCTGAGAATGCTGGCCTTGAAGGCTCAGTAATTGTCAACAAGTTGAAAGATCAAGACGAAGGATTTGGTTACAATGCGGCAACTGATGAATGGGTTGATATGATTGCCGCTGGTATCGTGGATCCAACTAAGGTAACACGCTCTGCCTTGCAAAATGCAGCCTCTGTCTCAGCTTTGTTGTTGACTACTGAGGCGGTAGTTGCTGAAGAACCAAAAGATGAAACACCTATGCCTATGCCACAAGGTGGTATGCCAGGCATGATGTAATGAAGTGATACAGTCAAACGATAACCTTTTTGATAGGGTTTATCGTTTTTTTGTGAATTGATAAAGCTTCAGGGTTGCGGTATACTGTCATAGAAACTAATTAAGAGTTGCCAGCGAGCAATCATTGGAGGCGTATATGATTATTTACTTTTCACAGGGTGGGCATACGAAAAAGGTTGCAGAGGAGATAGCCAACAAAACAGGCGATCGCTTATATGCTATCGAACCAGTTGTACCCTATCCAAGTAGTACAATATTAGCAACGCCACGTATTACTAAGGAAATTGCCACACAGAGCATACCAGAAGTCAAAAAAGCGCCGACAGATGTGTTATCAGATGATACGATATATCTCGGTTATCCAATGTATGGCATGGACATGGCACACGCTATGCGCGGATTTTTGGCAGTAAATGATTTATCCGGAAAGACGATTAAGCCTTTCATAACGAGCGGAACAAGCACCGTTAGTATGAGTCTCAAAACGCTCCAACAATTAGCCCCAAATAGTGTTATCGATAACAGTTTTGATCCTAAACAGTTATAGAAGTGTTTTTTAATTAAGATGAGTAAAGCGCAGCTGTTTGTAATAAACATAAACTGCGCTTTTTATTGTTGTTTGAATTGTTTTAAAAAGCGGTCGGGGGAGAGATAGATTGTGAATTTTTATAGTATTAATTTTTTAAGTCAGAATGCTAACTTGAACGATACGATTGTCATTTATACTATGGTAGTTGTTTTTGGATTAATGGCGGTTGGTGCAGTTGCCTCATTACGAAATCGTTATAATACTAAATATCGAGACTTAAGTATTATTGCATTATTGTTGTTTTTATTTTTAGCAGGTGCTAGATATACAGACTATGAACAAGCAAAGTCAAATGATACACAAGTAACGCAGATGCCTTCTTTTGCACAAAAAGTTGCTGAGACACAACATGTAAGTAAAAATGACCTCTATTTTAATCAAAAAACGATCAATGATGGCATGATTGTTAAAATAAAGGACAAGTTTTTTCGGATGACAATTAGTCCTGACCAACAGTCTTATACATTAACGCGAACTTATATTACAGCAAAGGAGATTAACTATATCAAATGACAACCTATTTTCCGATTTTAATTAAATTAGCGATTGGTTTGTTAGCGTTAATTATCCAAATTAATATTATGGGTAAAGGTAATTTAGCGCCTACATCAGCACTAGATCAGGTTCAAAATTATGTATTAGGTGGCATTATTGGGGCAGTGATTTATTCCGATACCATTACTATTTTCCAATTTACGATTGTGCTTATTATTTGGACGATGCTCGTGATGTCGTTGAAATTTGCTAAGCAACATAACAACCTTGTTAAAAAGCTAATTGATGGGCAACCACGCGTCGTGATTGAACGTGGTCAAGTTCGTGTCGATAATGTGTTACGTGCCAGTATGACGGCTGATGAATTAATGTTTAAGCTACGGACACAAGGGATTTATAAAATTGCAGACGTCAAGCGGGCTATTTTGGAGCAGAATGGGCAATTAACTGTGATAGAATTTGGTGATGATAGCATTAAGTATCCCATTATTTACGATGGCCAAATTAATGTGGATGTATTAGAGATGGTTGATAAAACAGAAGACTGGCTCAATGATCAGGTTAAGGCACAAGGTTATCAGCACATTGGCGATATCTTTATTGGTGAATTTATTGATGGTGAGGTGCGGTTAGTTGCTTATCATAAAACTCAAAGTTAGCTGACGATATTTTTCTGGTAAAATAAAAGACTAGAGGTTGAAAAAATGACACCAAAACAGTTTTTAGACTTAGTTGAGATTCGTGTTGTGATTCCTAGTGTGGCCCCTTTAATGGTCGGATTAGCCTATAGTCAGTGGCAATATGGCCGTTTAAATTGGACCAACGCACTATTACTCATAATCGCGACAGTATGCGTTCATTTAGCAGTTAATACATTTAATCGCTATGAAGACTCAAAACGACAAAAAGAAAATGAGTTTTTGCGTGAAGCAGCACAAGGTGAAGTGATTTCTAACAAGCAGGTACTGTACGTTGCTGCAGGGTTGGCATTGATTGCCGCCATTGCTGGTGTTGTAGTTGCTGTGCGTACTGATTATGTGACATGGATTATTGGTATCGTCAGCTTTTTAATTGGTTATTTGTACTCGGCAGGACCCAAACCAATTACTAATACGCCTTTTGGAGAAATTGTTTCAGGCATCACCATGGGTTATTTCATTTTTGTTGCCCAGGTATATGTCAATACACGTATGGTACCGATGCCAAGTGTATTATGGCAATGGTTTATGGTCAGCTTGCCTTTGACAGTGTTTATTGCAGAAATTATGTTGGCCAATAATATCGCAGACCATGCTGAAGATGAACGTAACAACAGACATACGATTGTTCATTATACTGGTATCGCTGCCGCAAAAAAGCTTTATCTATTTTGGGCAATATTAGCCGTGGTGGCGTTGTTGATTGTGACGTACGTTGGTTGGTTACCGGTGACAAGTTATGCAATTATTATTTTGTTACCTTTGATTATCAGTAATGCGCGTCATTTTACTGCCCGGCCAATCAAAAAAGAGACCTTCATATTGGCTATCAAAAACTTAATCATTGTTATGCTCGGTATGACAGTAGCGATTCTTGCTGGTATATTGATTTGAATTAAAAAAGTTAGACCGTTTATGGTCTAACTTTTTTTGTAGTGAAACCTTGTTGAAAAGTAACAGGCAAAGTTGTAATTGTTGCTTGGGATACGGGATGCTGTGACGCCATTTGTTCGTATAATTTTTCCACAGTTGTTTTGGCAATGGCTTCTACAGGCTGACGTATTGAGGATAAAAAAATTTTTTGGCGTTTATAAACATGCGCAGCATCAAAACCAATAATTTGGACAGTGTTGGGAACATCAATATGCTGTTGCATAAGCAGATGCCAAAAATCACTGGCATACTCATCGGCATCTGAAAATATTCCATCGTAAGCAAAATCATGATTGTGAGTATGATTAATAATGAATGCTTCAAAGTCGTTAATGAAATCAGGTGAGTCAGAGGCCAGAAAGGTACTAACTGATAGGTTATTTTTAGTACAAAAATCTTTAAACCCTTTTTCTCGAATACTAGATATATTTTTAACAGGTGCTTTAGAAATAAAGAGCAGTTTCTTGGCACCGAGCGTCTGTAATTGTTTGGCTGCTAATTGACCGCCTGCATAGTTGTCAGATACAACGAGAGGAAATTGAGGCGAAACAGGTTTTTCGATAGCCACGAGTGGAATATTAGGAGAGACAATATCAGCAATATCGGAATATGACATGGTAATAATGCCAGCTACTTTTTGCATATTAGCCATTTGAATGTAATCAATTTCATCTTCGGGATTACTATTAGAATTGCATAAAATCATTTTATAGCTAAATTGATTTAATGATAGCTGCATGTGGTAGCTCAATTCTGAAAAGAAAGGGGTGTTGACCGTTGGAATAATTAGCACAACGTAATTTGACTTGTTGGTTTTGAGCGCTCGTGCAGTAGCATTGGGCACGTAATTTAATTGCTCAATAGCTGCTTCTATTTTCAATTGTGTTGCTGGTTTTGTACGACGACCATTGATGTAATTAGATATCGACCCTCTCGATACTCCAGCAACGCGCGCAACATCATTCATATTAACCACTAGTCATACCTACTTTTATTTTCTAAAAAAACGTCTGATACAGACGTTTTGACATGTTAAGGTTGAAACCTACCTGATAGTATTTTATCAAATAATTCGGAAATTTGCTTTTGTTTCATCTGATCCATTTGACTAATTTCAAGGTGATTAAAATCTTTAATTAAATAATATGTTTCTAAGTAGAGTGTTAATTGTTGTTTGATGAACTGTGTATTCGTTGTTTTCGGCTCTTTTTGTGTATTGCGAATGATTGTCATCGCAAATTCAGTGGGATCGATTTGTAATTTGTCTTCGGATAGCATGTTTATTTCCTCATTTCATTAGTTGCTGAAGGCTGCATCCTCGGCAGCTTCTTTTTGGTGTTTTGCATTAAGTTCTTGTCGCATAATCCGTTCTTTGTTTGGCGTGAGTTGATAGAATAAAATAAGAATAAAGGATAATACGAGTGCAAGTAATGGGACCCAAACGTAGTTTGCTTCAATACTAAAGAGCGAAGCAGCTGTTTGCGTTTTATTTGGGACGTAGTGACCGATTGAGAGTAGTAGGCCAGTAATGGCGCCACCTAAGCCCATGCCGAATTTTGCTGTAAAACTTGAAGCAGAAGTCACGATACCTTCGGCACGAACGTTATTTTTCCATTCACCATAATCAACGGCGTCAGCTAATAATACCGCGATTAAAGCACCGACAAAGCCGTTACCAAAGTTACCGACAATTGTGCCTAAAATAACAGTTACTGTGCTTAAAGTCCAAGCGCCGAGGCCCAAAATAAGTTGACCGACAATACTAATCAGTAGACCGCCCAGCAAGGTTCGTTTCTTGCCAATTTTTGTTACGACGTAAGGGGTTAAGAAGACAGAGACAAGACCAACGGCATTAAAGAACAGTGCAAGAGAGACTAAACCAGGTTCCTGTAAGTTATATTTGAAGAAGTAAATAGTGACTTGACCTTTAGTTTGCATACCCAGCCAGTAGACAAAATTGAGACCAATCACAATTAACCATGGCCAGTTACGCTTAAGGGCTTTGAGAGATGTTTTAATCGGCAATGGTTTTTGAGACTGCCGTGTTTGGACACGCTCTCTTAAGTTAGCAAAAACAAATAAATAAATGACGAAGAATACCAAAGCAGCAAGGACAGCTAACCAAAAGAAGCCACGCCGTGGATTATTTGCGCCACCAAACAGGCCAACTAATGGTAACGCTATAACAGAAATTAAAGTACCACCAAAATTTGAGAAGAGTGAGCGTATCGTAGATAAGACAACGCGCTCATCAGGGTCTGCAGTCATACTTGGCAGAATCGATGTCAAGGGGATGTTGACGGCCGAATATAACACATCAATACCAATATAGGTGACATAGGCCCAAACGATTTTCCAGGTCATGGGGAGATTGGGTGTGGTGAAACAGAGAATGGTAAAAATAGTAAACGGGGCATTAAACCATAAGAGAAATGGTCGACTACGACCCCATTTTGTATGTGTGTGGTCAATCATAATACCCCAGAAAGGACCATCTAAGGCATCAATAACACGAGCAACTAGCATTAAGGTACCGACAGCGGCAGCAGAAATACCAAATACATCCGTATAAAAATACATTAAATAAGTGCCAATAAGACTAAAAGTAAAGCTGCAGGCAAAGTCACTGGCACCATAACTGAGTCGTTCACGCCAAGGCAGTTTTCCTGTAATATAACTATCCTGTGCATTTATATGATTATCCATGATACAAGACCTCCTTGTTAATCAGTTGCAGCAGTTGATTGATAAAGGTAGACTTTCGTTTCATAAGGGCGTAGTGTGCTGCCCTGATCATCGGTATAATTTTGAACAATTAATTTATGATCACTTGGTATGTCGTAATAGCGTGTGAGTTGATTTGCAGTAAAATTAGCTATGACTAGCAGTGTTTGATCACTGTTTTGACGCGTATAAGCAAAGACTTCTGTATCTTTCTCATTGCCTGTTACTAAACTAAAAGTACCGTTTGTTACAACAGGCAAGGTATGGCGCCACTTGATGAGTTGCTTATAGAAATTGAAAACAGAGTTGCTGTCTGATAGTTGCTGTTGCGCATTTACCTCGGTATGGTTATCGTTGACGGGCAACCAGGGTTTATTTTGACTAAAACCGGCATACTGGCTGTTATCCCATTGCATCGGTGTACGTGCATTATCGCGAGAAGTTGTCTGTAAGTAACGTAGCATAGTTTCAGGTGAGACAAGTGCTTCTTTATCAACGAATTCATGATAGGCATTGAGAGATTCCAAATCACGATATTGTGATAAATCATGCCACGCGCTATTGGTCATTCCCAGTTCTTCACCTTGATAAATATAAGGCGTACCTTGCATGAAGTGTAGCATAGCACCAAGCATTTTAGCTGAATAGTCACGATATTGTGGATCATCGTCACCAAAACGTGAGACTGCGCGCGGTTGATCATGGTTGTTCCAATAGAGACTATTCCACGCTTTGCCGGCTAATTGTGTTTGCCACTTAACAAGATTTTCTCTCAAGTCAACTAATGAGACACGACGATCAGACCATTTTCCTAGTATAGGGTTCACATTACCATCTAAGCTGACATGTTCAAATTGAAATACCATATTTAACTCTGAACCATCGAGGTTAGCGTATTTGTCAGCTTGTTCCGTTGTGACACCGGCAGTTTCGCCGACGGTAATCCAATCATATTTTGATAAGACTTCTTGGTTCATTTCTTTGAGATACTGGTGTACATGGGGACCATTGGCAACAGCTTGGCCAGCATCTTCATAAGGTTGGCCTTTACCTGCGTGATCATCTGTTAAATTTTTTGGTTTAGATATTAGTGAAATGACATCCATTCTAAAACCATCAATACCCTTTGCCGCCCACCAATTCATCATACGAAAAATGGCCTTGCGAACTTCCGGGTTATCCCAGTTAAGATCAGGCTGCTCTTTAGCAAATAGGTGTAGATAATATTGTTGGGACTGTTCATCGTAGGTCCAAGCAGGGCCAGAGAAAAACGATCCCCAGTTATTTGGTTCATGACCGTCAACTGGGTCGCGCCAAATGTAATAGTCGCGATAAGGATTGTCTGTTGATGAACTACTTTGTTTAAACCAATCATGATCGCTAGAAGTATGATTAACGACAAGATCCATCATAATCTTTAAACCACGTTGATGAGCTTCAGTAACTAATGCATCAAAATCAGACATTGTGCCTAAGTCAGGGTTGATACTTTGGTAGTCTGAGATATCGTAGCCACCATCAATATTAGCAGTTTTATAGACCGGATTAAGCCAAATCACATCTGCACCTAACTGCTTAATATAGTCTAGTCGACTGATGATTCCACGCAAATCACCTAGGCCATCTTGATTACTATCTTGAAAGCTTTTGGGATAAACTTGATAAATAACGGCTTGTTGCCACCACTTTGAATTGTTCATGTGATACATCTCCTTTATTGTCATAACGACTAAAATGGAACGTTCCATTTATCAACTATAGTATATGCCTAAGTGTCATTTTATGCAAGCGCTTACATTTTTATGTAACAAAAAAAGAGTGACTAATTTGATACTTTTGGAAAGCACCATTGTTAGTGACTCATGAATTGTTTGAACTATATCAGTTTATGCATTGAAACGTTGTAAATCTTCAATACTAGTTACTTGAAAACGCTTTTTCTCAAGATGCTTTACCAGTTTTTGTAGTTGTGGACTATCGACACTAATTGGCAGTGTGAACATAAGTGTTACTGTTTCACTAACGGCTTGTAGGCTTAGTACCGACTCAATGTTTGAATAACGTGCAATGATACCAGAAATGAGCTTGAGATCACCTTGTGTATTATGTGATGCAATCGATACAGCCACACCACCAGTGCGAACAGACCAACTTTGTGACAATAAGTCCATTAAAGCATCATGCGTGAAAATCCCAGTAAAATAATGATTTTCATCTAGAACAGCAATAAATGGTAAATCGCGAATAGCAAAAAATACCTCATAAAACTGACTAGTCGTATAAATGAACTTAGTCGAGTTACGCATGATAGCGGTAACTGGCAAATTCATATCACCTTGCTTTGCAATGTGTTCATAGACGTGTTGTTTGTAAACGTTTCCCCGAAAAAGCTTGCCAGATTCATCTAAAATTGGCATTGTCCGTGTGTGAGCCTCTTCAGGAGAATTAAATAATTCATTTACTTGTGCAATCGTTGTATTTTCAGTTACGGTTGTAATATCTGATTTTGGTGTGATAAATGACTTATGAATCATATCTATGTCCTAAAATTAATTTTTTTATCATGAAATAGCCATATATCATGATAACACAGAATTCTGTTATACTGGTATATAAGATTAAGAAATTTATTAAGGACACACGTATAATCAATATGAAGTATGTTATTGGATTGGGAAATATTGGCACGAAATATGAGAAAACACGTCATAATATTGGATTTATGGCAGTAGATAATTTTGCTGAAGCACATCATGTCGCTTTTTCGCCCAGCAAACAATTTGCAATTGTGGGCAAAACAGCGATTAATGGGGAGCAAGTGCTAATCGTCAAGCCAACAACCTACATGAATGATTCAGGGAAAGCAGTGCGTGCACTGTTAGACTACTATGGCGGGAACATCGATAGTGATGTTTTAGTATTAGTTGATGATATGGATTTGCCATTTGGCAAGTTGCGTTTTCGAGGCAAAGGGTCAGCTGGTGGGCATAATGGGCTAAAATCTATCATAGCGCATACTGGCTCACAAGCTTTTTTGCGTTTAAAATTTGGGTTAGGTCATCCACAGCATGAGCAAGAGGCTGTGATTAATTATGTTCTTGGTCAGTTTACACGTAGTGAACAACCAGAAATTGATCAAATGCTAGATCGGAGTACACAGGCCATTGACATGTGGCTATCAGGGGCCAAGGTATCACAACTAAGTAATCAATTTAACGGATAATAGGCGGTAGTAAAATAATTATGACAAATGTGTTAACTGATTTTCTAGCACAAACCGACACAATTAAAACATTAAATCAGCATGCGCGCCCAACAACACGACAACTTTTGCTAGGCGTGAATGGTAGTGCTAGAGCTGCAAACATTGCCGCTTTATATCAGTCAAATCCGCGACAGATGTTAGTCATTACGGACACCCAGGCACATGCTGACCAAATGTTAGCCGATTTATCTGGCTTAACCCCTGAAGCAATAAGCTTTCCGGCTGAAGAATCCTTAGCAACTGAGATGGCCATTAGTTCACCTGAATTACGTTTGCAGCGCGTCTTAACGTTACTTAGGCTGCGTACACAACAGCCATGCATTGTTGTGACTAGTCTTGCAGGTGCCGAACGCTTTTTACCGGAGCCAAGTACTTTAGATCAGGCGTCACTATCGTTGACTGTGCAAGCACGATATGACATTCATCAGATTAAAAATACTTTGATGATGATGGGGTATATACCCACTAAGCTAGTACAAGGACCTGGTGAGTTTGCACAACGTGGTGCGATTGTTGATATTTACCCACTAACTGAAGACAATCCTATTCGATTAGACTTTTTTGATGATGAGCTCGATCAGATTAAAATATTTGATGTTGAGACACAAAAAAGTATCACTGTGCTTGAAGCGACAACGATACAGCCGGCAACCGACTTGATTGTCTCTGAAACGCGCTATGAGCAAGCAAAACAAATAATTGAAGCACAATTTAATACCTATCGTACGACATTATCAGGTATTGATAAAAAGCATATTACAGAGGGCTTTGCGGCAACGCAATATAGGCTTAGTAATCACACCCGTGATAACCAGCTGTTACCTTATGCACTGCATTTTTTTGGTAAAGAAACCAATTTATTAGACTATTTTGATGGGCAAGCATTAGTCGTTATTGATGAGTATACACGCCTCAAAGAAACAAGATTACAGCAGTTGATGCGTGACCAAGAGTGGTTATCCCATCAACTTGAAACTTATCAAATATTGCCACATCAATCCTTACGTGCAGACTTTGATCATATTGTTTCTAGTATGGCCCAACCATTTATTTACTTAGCTAATTTTCAACGTGGTCTCAATAAAATTCATTTCACTAACATTGTTGAAGTGACGACAAGGCCTGCTACTCAGTATTATGGTCAATTACCGGCAATCAAAAATGACCTTGTTTACGCGCAAGAATCGGGAACAACGGTTGTTATGCTAATTAGTGAACCGCAAAGAAGGCAACATTTCGGTCAATCGTTACAGGACTTAACGGTGCCACTGCATGAATCAAATCATTTATTAGTTAATGAGGTACAGTTGGCAGATGGCAATCTATCAGCTGGATTTGAATGGCCTAAACTTCATTTAACTGTTTTAACAGAGCACGAATTGTTTACCCAGTCGCGGCGGCCTGCACCGCGGCAACGAAAAATAGCCAATGCTGAACGTTTAAAATCATATAACGAGCTCAATGTTGGTGATTATGTTGTGCATATTAATCATGGTATTGGTCGTTATGAAGGCTTACAGACTATCACTGTAGATGGTGGTAAGCAAGATTATTTGTCGATTGCCTACCAAAAAAATGCTAAGATTTTTATTCCAGTCACACAGTTAAACCTGATCCAAAAGTATATTGGTGCCTCGGATGCAGCAAAGGCGCCCAAGTTAAATAAATTGGGTGGTGCAGAATGGGCAAAGACGAAGCGACAAGTTGCAGCCAAAATAGAGGATATTGCTGATGATCTCTTGGATTTGTATGCGCAAAGAGAGGCTTTGTCAGGATACGCCTTTCCACCAGATGACACCGCTCAATTACAATTTGATACCACATTTGGATACCCTGAAACACCAGATCAAATTCGTTCTATTGAAGAAATTAAGGCAGATATGCAAAAAGAACGACCAATGGATCGGTTATTAGTTGGAGATGTTGGTTTTGGAAAAACAGAGGTTGCCTTGCGTGCTGTATTTAAAGCAGCACATGCTGGGAAACAAGTTGCATTTTTGGCGCCAACCACAATTTTAGTGCAGCAGCACTATGAAACGATGCTGGCACGGTTTAGTGACTTTTCAGATATTCGTATTGGCGTCTTGAGTCGCTTCCAAACACCAGCGCAAAATAAAAAAGTAATCAAGGAACTTGAAGCACATGAACTTGATGTAGTGGTTGGTACACATCGATTATTAAGTCAAGATGTTAACTTTGCTGATTTGGGTCTACTCATCATTGATGAAGAACAACGTTTTGGTGTGAAACATAAAGAACGTCTGAAACAATTACGAAACAATGTTGATGTGTTAACATTGACAGCCACGCCAATTCCCAGGACACTTAATATGGCCATGGTTGGTGCGCGTGACTTATCCGTCATCGAGACGCCACCCGCTAATCGTTATCCAATTCAAACATATGTTCTTGAAGCGGATTGGACAATTGTTAGAAATGCGATTGAAAAAGAATTAGCACGAGACGGTCAAGTCTTTTATCTGCACAATCGTGTGGCAGATTTAGATCGTGTTGCCAGTCAAATAGAAGACTTAGTGCCATCTGCACGTGTAGCCAGTATTCATGGGCAAATGTCAGAAACGCAATTAGAAAGTGTGCTTTATGACTTTTTAAATGGCAACTATGATGTGCTCGTGACCACAACTATTATTGAGACGGGTGTGGATATTCCTAATGCGAACACGCTGATTGTTGAAAATGCTGATCACATGGGGCTTTCACAACTTTATCAACTACGTGGTCGCGTTGGTCGTTCAACACGTTTGGCCTATGCTTACTTTACTTATCCATTCACACGTACACCTAGTGAGGAAGCCGAAAAGAGGCTGGAGGCTATTAGAGATTTCACTGAACTTGGCTCTGGCTTTAGAATTGCCATGCGAGATTTAAGTATCAGAGGTGCAGGTGATTTACTTGGTAAGCAGCAGCACGGTTTCATAGATTCTGTTGGTTATGACATGTATACACAAATGTTAAAAGACGCCGTGGCAAAAAAACAAGGCAAAGTAACGCAAAATCAGCAACCAGAAACAGATACAGAATTGATATTGGGTGTGTTGGCTTATTTGCCTGACGACTATGTTCCTGATAATGCGCAAAAAATTGAACTTTATACGCGTATTAGACAAGCAAAATCAGATGAACAGTTTGAAGATATTGAAGCTGATATGTTAGACCGTTTTGGCGACATGCCAGATGAGGTCGCACGCTTGTTATTGGTTGGGCAAATTAAATCACTAGCTGATCAAACGCAGTTAGTCTATATTAGACGACAAAAAAATCAGTTAACCCTACAGTTTAATCATGATGCAACCGAAAAATTAGCTGGAGAAGCAATTTTTGAAACCTTAGCTGATGTGCCACTTAAAGTCGCCGTCCGAACAGAAGCGGGAGATTTACAGGTGATAATGACGGTTGATGATGTTGCTGAAAGTAGTATATGGTTAATTATTTTACGTCAGTATTTATTGACTGTCTTAGAAAAAGAGCAAAATATGACGAGCAACCAAATTTAATTAAAAGGAAATAAATTATGCGTTTAGATAAATATTTAAAAGTGTCACGCTTAATCAAGCGTCGCACTGTTGCAAAAGAAATCGCCGATCAAGGGCGCATTTCAATCAATGGGAAGGTTGGCAAATCTTCTTCTGATATTAGTACAAATGACATACTAGAAATAAGGTTTGGTAACAAAACACTAACCGTTAAAGTATTGAAAATTGTCGAAACGACTAAAAAAGAGGCATCTGCAGATGTGTATGAAGTGATTAGTGAAAAGTATGAGAATGATTTTCGTACACCGAGTGATGAGACGCCAAAAGTTTAAGTATTGTTAAATATTCTTGTAAAAATGATAAGAACGTGCCAAACTAGGACTAGGTAAAGTTCATGTCGACTCAAAAAAGAAGACAATTGAATAGGCAGCATGTTAATCCTGAAATACAGCAAATTATCCGAAACTCAGAATCGGCAAACATGCAGGCAAGGCGTCACTATAAAAAGGCGCATGCTAGTCGTGAAAAAAAGATTCTGTTTTTTGGCGCGGTTATCGCAACTATTTTTGCAGTACAGCTGCTTGTTAGCCAAGTGAAACTACACACGGCTAATGCGACTTTAACAACAACACAAAGTCGCTTGACATCAATACAAAAAACAAATGATAATCTTAAGGCTGATGTTAAACGCCTGAATGATCCAACTTATTTGCAGCAAATTTTGCGAGATAAGTACGGTTACACTAAGCAAGGTGAACTAATCTATAATTTGCCTTCGGATAAGCAGTAATAGGGCACCGGAATGGTGCTTTTTCTAATATGATTAATAAAATTGATGAACAATTACGACGCTATGCTTGGGAAGCAACGATTATTGTGGCTGTTTCAGGCGGAGTAGACTCGGTTGTCTTGCTCCATGCTTTGCGTCAATACTTACCTGACACCAAGTTAGTGGTTGCGCATGTTAACTATCATCTTCGTAAAGAAAGTGACGGTGATGCGCTTTTTGTGCGTCAGCTTGCTACGACCTATCAAGCAGTTTTTGAACAAATAGACTGGTCAATTATGCCTAGTCATGCTGTGGAAGAACAAGCACGTGAGTTCCGCTATCGTTTTTTTGCGCGATTGGCTGGCCAGTATCAAACCAAGACTATTGTTGTTGCACACCATGCCAATGACCAGGCTGAAACAGTGTTGCTCAAATTAATCCGTGGCGGACGGTTGGAACAGCTGGCGGGTATGTCAGTAAAAAAACGCTTAGTTTTGCGTCCCTTTTTGGGGATAACTAAGCAGCAACTGATAACTTATGCACAACAACATCATTTATCATGGCGCGAAGACGACACTAATTTTGATGCGACATACACGCCTAGAAATCTTTTGCGAAATATTGTCATACCCGAATTGAAGACAATTAATCTGCAAGTGGTTAATCATGTGAATAGCTTTGCCAAACAAATAGCCGAACAATCTGAACTTATCTCTTTTCAAGCGAAACAGTACGTACCGTTATTAACAAAGGATTGGACCAAAATTCCTGATTTGTGGCTTGAAGTCACGTTAGCCGCTTATTTACATGAGCAGAAGGTATATCGGTTTAAGCAACAGCAATTAAAACATATTCATCAATTGCTGATTAATGAGAAAAAACCGACTGGTTCGATTCAATTATCTCACACGGTTGTGTTAATTAAGAATTATCGGCAGGTTTATCTTAAAAAAACAACAGAAATACCAAATACAGTGCAAGATTTGCCGACACTTATGTTAAAATTAAATCAATGGCAAAATTTTGCAGATGATGTATATTGTTGGACAACAAATCAGCCAGTTAACTCTGACAATAGTTTTGTCTTTGGCTTGGTTGATGATCTGCCAGCTATATACTTGCGCCCAGTAAAAACAAGTGATAAACTTGCACTCATACATGGGCATAAAAAACTGCGACGCTTAGCGATTGATGAAAAATTATCACAAAATGAACGGCACGATATGGTCGTTTTATCAACACCAAATGACGATGTGATAGCCGTACGTGTTCGTCAGCGTTGGCGTTTAAGTGCAGATTTTGTCAGCAAACAAGATGCAACCAATTATTGGCTTGCATGGCGAATTGAGGAAAAGTAGTGGATAACGATATACAAGAAGTGTTATTTGACCAGGCTAGTATTCATAATGCTGCCTCACGCTTAGGTCAAAAAATTACACAAGATTATGCAGGCGAAAAACCGATTGTTTTGTCAGTGTTGAAGGGCGCGTATCTTTGGACAGCTGACTTATTGCGAGAAGTTGATTTATACGTTGACTTAGAGTTTATTAACGTATCTAGCTACCATGGTGGCGTTAAAAGCACCGATGAAATTACACTGGTGACAGATATTCGTTCCGATGTTAAAAATCGACAGGTCATCATTCTTGAAGACATTGTTGACACTGGACAATCATTGTTGTTCATGAAAGATTTGTTACGCAAGCGTGGTGCAAAGTCAATTAAAGTAGCAACCTTGTTAGATAAAAAAGAAGGTCGTAAGGTATCAATTGATGCTGATTATGTCGGCTTTGATGTGCGTAACGAATTTGTTGTTGGCTATGGTTTAGACTACAAAGAAATGTACCGAAACTTGCCATATGTTGGTATTCTGAAAAAAGAAGTTTATACTGACTAACTTCTAGAAATTGGGGAAACTTAATGAATAATAATCCAAAAGGTGGTTTCTTAAAAAGTTCTGTCTTCTATATTTTCATTTTCCTAGCTGTCGTTGGGATGATTTATGGTTTGTTTGGTAATGATAAGTCATCTTCTAAGACACTAACGTCAAGTGAATTTATGAAGGCACTGAATGACAAGGAACTTAAGTCAATTACAGTGCAACCTGGAAATGGTATCTATAATGTTTCAGGTGAGTATCGTACGGCGCAAAAGACGAAGGCTGACAAGGGATTAAGTTTCTTGCAGTCATCTCAAAAAGTAACACGCTTCAGTTCTACATTGCTACCTAACGATGCTTCTCTGAAGTCAGTGACACAAGTCGCTTCATCAACTGATACGGATATGGTTACAAAGCAACAAGAGTCGTCAGGCTTTTGGCTAAATTTGTTAGTATCGTTGATACCTGTTTTGCTTATCGTGGCAGTATTTTATGTCATGATGAGCCAGGCTGGTGGTAAAGGCGGCCAAGGTGGCATGATGAGCTTTGGAAAATCAAAAGCAAAGCCATCTGATCCTAAGGACAACAAAGTTCGCTTTTCTGACGTCGCTGGCGCCGAAGAAGAAAAACAAGAATTGGTTGAAGTTGTTGAGTTCTTAAAGTCACCTAAGAAGTTCGTTAATCTTGGTGCCCGTATTCCAAAAGGTGTTTTGCTTGAGGGACCTCCGGGAACTGGTAAAACATTATTAGCTAAAGCAGTCGCTGGTGAAGCGAGTGTCCCATTCTTTTCAATGTCAGGTTCTGACTTCGTTGAGATGTTTGTTGGTGTTGGTGCTTCACGTGTACGTGATTTGTTTGAAAATGCTAAAAAGTCGGCACCAGCCATTATCTTTATTGATGAAATCGATGCCGTTGGTCGTCGACGCGGTACAGGCATGGGTGGCGGAAACGATGAACGTGAACAAACACTTAACCAAATATTGATTGAAATGGATGGTTTTGAAGGATCAGAAGGTGTCATTATTTTGGCTTCAACTAACCGTTCTGATGTGCTAGATCCAGCATTGCTTCGTTCTGGTCGTTTTGACCGTAAAATTTTAGTTGGGGCACCTGATGTTAAGGGCCGTGAAGCTATCTTAAATGTTCATGCCAAGAACAAGCCATTGGCAGATAATGTTGATTTGAAAGCCATTGCGCAGCAGACACCAGGGTACGTTGGTGCCGATTTGGAAAACTTGTTGAACGAAGCTGCTTTACTTGCAGCACGTCGCAATAAGAAAAAAGTTGATGCAGCAGATATTGATGAAGCTGAAGATCGTATTTTCCAAGGCCCAGCAAAAACAAACCGTGGTATGTCAGAGCAAGAGCGTCGAACAACAGCATACCACGAAGCGGGTCATGCATTAGTTGGTTTGGTACGTTCAGAAGCATCAGTTGTCCGTAAAGTAACGATTGTACCACGTGGTCGTATTGGTGGGTATGCATTGATGACGCCTAAAAATGATCGTTACAACTTACGCTACTCTGAGGCAAAAGAGCAGCTAGCTGGTTTGATGGGTGGTCGTGCCTCGGAAATATTCATGTTTAATGAAGCTAGTTCTGGCGCGTCAAACGATTTTCAACAAGCTACTGGTTTAGCAAGACAGATGGTTACGGCATTTGGTATGTCTGACAGAGTTGGTATGGTACAGCTTGAAGGTAATGCCAGTGTCGGTTACGCTGAACAGGCTGGGAATCGTAGTTATTCTGAAGAAACCGCAAGATTGATTGATGAAGAAGTGCGTCGTATTACGAAGGAAGCATTTGAAGACGCTTCAGCAATTCTTTCTGAACATAAGGATAAGCTGGTTGCGATTGCCGAAGCATTGCTAGAAGTTGAAACATTGGACGAAAAGCAAATTAGAGATATTTACGAAACTGGTAAATTTACACGTAAAGATATACAAGATGATGATGAACTGGCGACAGCTAAATCATTTGAAGAAGCAAAAGCAGCCGTTGATGCTAAAGATTCAGAGGCTGAAGAGCGTTATGAACATCACGATGAACCAAAAAAACAAGATGATAGTCAGTCAGAAGTTGAAACACCAGATGATGCGCCAATTGATGACAAAAACGATAAAAATAAGTAAAATGATAGTTGGCGTTTAACGTCAACTTTTTTATTTTAATGACGCATGGCGTAGAAAGTATATTATGGCAGATCAATTTATTAAAACAGTGACAAAAAACAAATTTTTTCGAGCATATGCATTAGATGGTACGCAGCTTGTTCGTGCTGCAGCTTTGACACATGACACATCGCGCTTAGGAGCGATTGTTTTAGGGCGTGGTATGTTGGCAACGACATTAACTGCTCAATCAGTCTTAAAGGGCGAAGAACGACTTGCTATTCAAATTAATGGCCGTGGCCCAATTGGGAATATTGTGGTCGAGGCAGATGCTAAGGGTAGCGTTCGCGGTTACGTGACCAACCCGCAAGTTGCATCAATCGTTGATGACAAAGGACAATTGGATGTTGCGCAAGCTGTTGGTTCAAATGGTTTCTTACAAATAACTAAGTTTGCACCTTATTCAGATCCTTATATAGGGCAGAGTCAGCTGGTCTCAGGCGAAATAGGTGATGACTTTACCTATTACTTGGCGCAATCTGAACAAATACCATCAGTTGTTGGTGTATCAGTTTATATGAACGCTGATAACACAGTTGAAGCTGCCGGTGGTTTTCTCATTCAAGCATTACCGGATGCAACCGACGAAGCACTTGATACCCTAGAAAAAGCGTTAAAGCAAATGAAGCCCTTGGCGGATATGCTAGTTGATAGTTACACACCACTAGATATTTTAGAAGAAATTTTTGGTAAAGGTGAAGTCGAGATACTACAAGTAGCAGGGGTTGGTTTAGCTGCAGAGCCATCAAAAGCGGCTTACCGGGATATGTTGACAACTTTGCCCGCAGAAGAAGTACAAGCGATGATTGATGAAGATGGCGGTGCGGAGGTTGTGGGTAAGTTCTCTGGTAAACGGTACTTTTTCACAGCTGAAGAATTAAGCCGTATTGTTGCAGAAATTAAGAAGAATAATCAGGACTAACCTTTGAGGTTAGCTTTGTTTTTTGGTATAGTTATTATTAGTGAGAACTTTTAGAACTGGTTAATATAACCAGAATAATATGGAGGAAACGTGCTCAATTCAGAGCACTTTATACACATGGCAGAAGAAAAAGCCCTCAACGATCAAATGCTGGCTCGTCGTCAAAAATTAGCAACTATTGTTGATGATTTGCATTTAGATCCATTTGGTAAGCGTTTTGAGCGTACAGCAAAGGCGCAGGAATTACACGATTTATATGATAACAGTACATTGGAAACGCTCGAAGCAGAACAACATGAAGTTGTGATTGCTGGTCGTATGATTGCTAAGCGTGGTGCAGGGAAAGTGATTTTTGCTGATTTCCGCGACGTTTCAGGCAAAATTCAAGTCTATGCTAAGCGCGATGATTTGGGTGAAAATTATCCAATTATTAAGCGAGCTGATTTGGGCGATTTCCTTGGTATTAAAGGAATTATAATGAAAACTGAAGCGGGTGAATTAACCGTTTTGGCAACCGAATTAACGCATTTAACAAAGGCTTTACGTCCCATGCCTGACAAGTTCCATGGTATTGCTGATGTTGAAACTCGCTATCGCAAGCGTTATTTAGATTTGATTGCTAATGAGGAATCATTCAAGAAATTCCAATTACGCTCGAAGATAATCTCAGCAATTCGTGCTTATATGGATTCACAAGACTTTATGGAAGTTGAGACGCCAATTTTACAAACAGAAGCTGGTGGTGCTGCTGCGCGGCCATTCATCACACATCATAATGCACTTAATATTGACATGTATATGCGAATTGCGACTGAATTGTACTTGAAGCGTTTGGTTGTTGGTGGCTTTGAACGTGTTTATGAGATTGGCCGTATTTTCCGAAATGAAGGTATGGATCCTAAGCATAACCCTGAGTTTACAACAATGGAGACATATGCTGCATATATGGACTTCACAGACGTTATGGACGAAACTGAAGGCATATTCAAAGCAGCTGCTTCGGTAGTCTCTTCCGATTTAAAAGTGACGTATCAAGGGACAGAAATTGATTTGGGTTCAAACTTTGCGCGTAAGCATATGGTTGACTTGATTAAAGAACAAACAGGTATTGATTTCTGGCAAGACATGTCTGTCGAGGCAGCACAAAAGTTAGCTGACGATAAGCATGTTAAATATGAAAAATATTGGGGTGTTGGTCATATTATCAATGCATTCTTCGAAGAGTTTGTTGAAGACACACTGGTACAACCAACCTTTGTTTACGGTCATCCCGTCGAAGTATCGCCATTGGCTAAACGTAACGCTGAGGACTCTCGTTTTACAGATCGTTTCGAACTGTTTATCATGGGTAGCGAGTATGGCAATGCCTTCACTGAGTTGAATGATCCCATTGATCAGCGCGCACGTTTCGAAGCGCAAGTTGCTGAACGTGAAAATGGGAATGATGAAGCAGAAAATATCGATGAAGATTTCATTGAAGCACTTGAATACGGTATGCCGCCAACAGGTGGCTTGGGCATTGGCATTGATCGTTTGGTCATGCTGCTGACAGATTCTGATACGATTCGTGATGTTTTGCTTTTCCCAACAATGCGTTAAATTGTAAAAACTAATTATCAAAAACGCTTGACACATCGCCTAGTTATTCGTTATAATAATTAAGTTGTGTTAAGCAATTATTCCGACTTAGCTCAGTTGGTAGAGCACCTGACTGTTAATCAGGTTGTCGCCGGTTCGAGCCCGGCAGTCGGAGTTATATGAGAAGCAAATCTTAAAAGATTTGCTTTTTTTGTGCCATTTTTCTGGGTATCTTTATCGAAAAAAGTGTTGACATTTTTAGTCAAAACTGGCATAATTAAATAGTTGTGTTAAGCAATTATTCCGACTTAGCTCAGTTGGTAGAGCACCTGACTGTTAATCAGGTTGTCGCCGGTTCGAGCCCGGCAGTCGGAGTTATCAGGTAACCTCAGTGTTATCTACTTGCCGATGTAGCTCAGTTGGTAGAGCACGGGTATCGTAAACCTGGGGTCGGAGGTTCGATTCCTCTCGTCGGCATCAGTTTAAAACCTTCAATCATAAATGATTCGTGATTGAAGGTTTTTTTGTAATGTTGAGACTAATTGATTAGCTCAGTGTTATGTTGGTAATTTGAAAAATAAGCAAATGACGAGGTACAAAATACTTACTAACAAAAGATAAAAACAATTTGATTACAATATGTTGTTATTCTTATTAAAATGGCTGTTATTGCGAATCGATGTGATACAATAATGGCGGTGTAATTGACTTGCCTGATGACTCAGTGGTGATGGTCTACTTGTTTGCAAAATAGCTAAGTACTAAGTATTTCAACTTACTGCTTCCCATTGGTGCCAAAGGTATAGCCGTTTAATAATGGGAGAAAATCATGTTTAAACCTTGGTCTATTTTATCAACGTCTGTTATCATCGCAACAGCACTAACTACTATCAGTTTAAAGCAAGCAAGCGCGGATACAATAACTGGCGCAGCAGTAGCCGACAATAAAACGCAGACAGTAACAACGCCAATAACAGCTGACGCTACTATGGTGTTAACTGCAACTGATGTTAACCGTCACCAAAATGTTGCAACGGTAACGAGTAAAGTACCTGATAAAGCCAGTGACACAAAAAATGATGTTTCAGTAACAACGGCTAGAGATAAGAGTCAGAAACAAGAGATTGTTCAAACCCCAGACAAACAAACGAGTGCTGGCAATGATATACCAACAGATATACAAGTCTCTCATTCAGTGGCGCGTGATGACACATCTGCTACTGAAACGACAGACACAGACAAGACATCGGAATCTGCCAGTGCTGGTAAGGTAGTGGTCAATCAAGAGACACATGAACATACTAATTCTCTGCAAGTAGCAACATTAACTAGTTTTCAAAACCAAAGGACCTTTCGGGATTCTAATCGGGATTCTAAAATACAAGCTCGTTCTGGCTGGGTAAATGATAATGGTCAAAGAAAGTACCAAGAAAATGGTCATTTTATCAGTGGTGAGAAGAAAATAGATAACTACTGGTATAATTTTGATAACAACTATGTCATGTCACGTGGTTTGACACAATTACCAAATAAAATCGTGTACTACAATGCGCAAACTGGGCGAATGGTGTATGGGTATCTTTGGTACAATAATGATTTTATGTACTTTGATGATTATGATGGTCACATGATTAAGGGTGAACGGCATTACGGTAATAACAGCATGGAGTATTACGATAATTCTGGTATGCAAGTACGTGATGCTTATGTCTGGGCTGGTAACACATTTTATTATATGAAGCCAAATGGCGATGCGGTTAAAGGTGTGCGTTATTATGGTAATGGCAATATGGAATTTTATGGTGATGATTTCAAGCAAGTACGTAATAATTATGCACAAGATGCTGCTGGCCGATATTATTTAACTAGTAATGGGGATGCTTTCAAGGGTGTTCGCAACGTTGGTAATAGTTTTGAAATTTACGGTAACGATTATAAACAAGTTATCAATCAATATGTCGCTACTGGCAGTACCTTTTATTATATGGATCAAAATGGTCTGGCGATTAAAGGGATTCGCCATTATGGCAATAATAACATGGAGTACTATGGTAGTGATGCCAAACAAGTTCGAGACGCCTATGTTCACGACAATGGTGTGCTATACTATATGAAATCTAATGGCGACGCGCTGAGAGGCTTTCGGCATTATGGCAATAACATGTTAGAGTACTATGGAGATAATTTTGTTCAGTACCGTGACAAATACTTAATATACGGTCATAAAAGATACCATTTTGGCCGGTGGGGTGACGCTGACACGATTGATACTGTTGATGCCAATGGCAATGTGGTCGCCGTATCGAAATTCAACGTCTGGGACACAGCTTATATAACAAAGTTTGCTGATTCAACATTAGGCGGTAGTCATGACTTGAAGCAGCTGGCTGGACAAAATGTTACAATTCTCAACAAGACACAGACGAATTATTCAAATTCTTCATACTATTATACGGTTAGGCTGGCTAATAATAACATTATTAGTCATGTTTTAGAGCAAGACTTACAATCGTCTCCGGTACAATTTCACGTGGATGTTAATCAAGTCATTAATTGGTTTGAATATAATAAGGGTCGTTTGACTTATTCAATGTATGGTTCACGTAATGGCGCCGATGGTACAGCCGATTGTTCTGGTTCAATGACACAAGCTTTGTATGAGGCTGGGGCTAAACCATATGATTACTTGTACAGTACAGAGTCATTACATGATTATTTGACAAATAATGGATTCAAATTAATTATTGAAAATGCTTCTAGTTGGGATGCCAAACGTGGCGATATTGTGATCTGGGGTAAGCGCGGATTTAGTGAGGGAGCTTTTGGTCACGTTGGGATTATGACCACAACAGAAAATGACCCATACTTTATTTCAACATGTTATTTAACAGCAGGGGCAAAAGGATCAGCTGTTCAAGAAGTGCGTTATAATGAATTTGCGCAACGTGACAGTTACCCGTATTACTATGTTTATCGTCAAATGTAAGTTATTAAAAGCCGAAGGGCTTTTTTTCATTGCTTTCTGAAAATATTTGTTATAATGACAGTAGCAACACAGAAAGTTTTGAGTATTCATACGTTAATTTGGCGCAGCCATTAAAGGGGTAGCAAGAAATATGAATATGATTTTTAACATACTAGCTGACTTACACTTAGAAATTATATATCGAAAAATACGCTCAAGAATTGTAACTAGTTCGCCATAGATTTTTTCATGCGCACGTGTATAAATTGTGCTATCAAGCTGTCTCCAAAAATTTAAACGATAATCACAATAGGCATTGTGCGCATTTATCAGCTTAATGAGTCTAAATGACAATTGTTGAAAGTGAGTTGGCGCATGAATAGCGATTATTTGTACAAAGTCATTAAACACGCATTGTTAAAATTACAGGCAAAAGCTAATCAAAATGAGGCTGAGAGAGAAAAACTTATACCATATATTAAAAATTACCAAAAAGACCTAACAACACTTAAACGTAAGAAACGCGCAGTCCATCCAAATGATCTTAATAGTGGCGATTTAGCCGTGCGCTATGAAACACAAGTTGCCGTTGCCGACCACGAAGTTATCTTAATTATGCGAAAAACTGAACGGATAATTCAGGATCTGGCTAAGTGTCCGAGACGCGGTATTGCTGTTAATTATTAATATAAAAGAGACGTGCAATCTATTAATGGATTGCACGTCTCTTTTAAAATGTCGTTAAGCTGGCTTAAATTTAACAGTGAAAGTTAGCACACTCGCAATGACTAATATGACAGCCACGAAACTATATGGCAAAAAACTATTAATGTCCAGTAGCACACCGCCCAGAACAGGACCAATAATATTACCGACACTTGTCAAAGACATATTTAAGCCATTAATAAATCCTTGTTGTTCATTATCAATTTTGGATAGCATAGTTGTGATGGCGGGTCGTAGAATATCAAAACCAACGAAAATAATTAAGGTAGCGATAAATACTTCCCATTTGCTTTGCGAGAATAAAATCCACAAAATAGCAACAAATCCAGCCATAAAGCTGATACGAATGACCATCAGCTCACCGACTAACATGACGAGCTTTTCAAACAAAATAACCTGAAAAAAAAGAGATACGGCACCGTTGATTACTAAAAACCAAGCAATTTCTGTTAAATTAAAACCACGAACATCATGAAAGTATAGGCTGAACATATTCTCAAAGGCAGACAAACCAAACGATGCCACAAAAATCATTAATAAAAGCATGACTAATGCGACTGTCCAAAAATTACGAATAGTTTTAGTCTGAGATTGTGTCGTCTCAGCAATATTTTTGACGCGTAAGTCCTCGTCTTTTGGCATGAATATCATAAAAATGAGGAAAGCAGTGGCACCGAGTACAGCTGAACCAACGAAAGGCAGTGTATGATTAATATTAGCTAAAACACCACCAATACCAGGGCCTAAGATAATACCACCACTAAAAGAAGCGGATAACCAACCAATCACACGCGCACGATTATCGTTAGTTGTCATATCGGCTGCTAGTGCGGTAATTGAAGGAATTGACAATGCTGCCGCAAGACCACCTAATGCGCGAGCTAGGTTGAGTAACCACAAAGCATTGCCTATGCCAAAAGCGAAAACAGCTTCCGATACAGCAAAAAAGAATAAACCAGCAGCAATTAAGGGGACACGCGCAAATTTATCAGAAATTTTACCAATAATGGGTGAGGCCACAAATTGTACAGCTGCAAACAGTGCAGCCATAATGCCCATATCAGTGGCTGTCAGTCCCATATCATCTTTGATATAGGGTTCAACTGGAATAATGAGACCAATACCCAACATAATGAGTAATTGTGATCCAACTAATAAAGTTAATGCACGTTTTTGAATCTTTGTCATGAAATGTTCACGCTCTCTTTCAGTATTAAAAAAGTGTATAAAAAAGAGGACGTCGCATTGACAACGTCCAATCTATACCCATTCTGCAGGGTTAACGCATACGTGAAGTCACGTCGGTATTTACTTAATCACTATACAATATCATCAAAAAAAAGTTGTGTCAACTAGTCAAGCTGGCGTAGTAAAATAGCAGCGAGGAAACGATAACGGTATACTAAAATAGGTTATCGCGCTAACTGCGTATAAATGACGTACCAATTGACAAAAAAGACGATTACAAAGCAAACAATTGACGATTATTTTCATGAAAAGAGATATGTTTGTAACATATAACCTGTTATGATAGAAGAATATGTTTAATCATAAATGGAGAAATAGAGGAGTAAACATGGCGACAGATCAAAAACTTAATCGGACCATGACGTTAGTCCCTGCGATTTCAACTGTGATGGGTACAGTGATTGGGGCAGGGGTATTCTATAAGGCATCGAGTGTAGCTGATGCAACTGGTTCGACAAGCATGTCGTTGTTTGTATGGTTAGTTGGTGGATTAATTAGTTTAGCAGCTGGTTTGACAGGCGCTGAATTGGCGGCCGCTTTGCCACAAACGGGTGGGATGCTTGTCTATATTGAACGTGCCTATGGCAAGCTAGCAAGTTATTTATTAGGTTGGGCACAAATTATTATTTATTTCCCAGCCAGCATTGCAGCTAAGGGTGTCATCTTTGGGACACAGGTCGCTAATTTGCTACATTGGGGTAGTGCGGCGATTATTCCTTCTGGTATTGCCGCTTTGGTATCAGTTGCAATGATTAATATGTTGGGTTCAAAAATTGCTGGGCAGTTCCAGTCAATTACATTATTTTTCAAACTAATACCACTAGCTTTAATTATTATTTTTGGCTTATTACAGCCAGGCGGGGTTGATGTCAGCTTATTCCCTGTGTCACCTGGACACGCAGTTGGCGGTTGGGCAACTGCGATGGGTGCTGGATTATTAGCCACAATGTATGCTTATGATGGTTGGATTCACGTGGGTAATATCGCCGGTGAAATGAAAAATCCAACCCGTGATTTACCACGTGCGATTGCTGGTGGCTTACTAGGCATCATGATTATTTATTTGTTAGTTAATTATGCTTTCTTGCATGCATTACCATTTCATGCTATTCAAGGCAATCAAAACACCGCTATGGATGCTGCACAACAAATATTTGGTGGTTTCGGTGGTAAATTAATTACAATAGGTATCTTAATCTCAATTTATGGTACTTTAAATGGTTATACCATGACCGGAATGCGCTTGCCCTATGCTATGGCATTAGAAAACAGCTTGCCATTCTCAAAACATTTAGTTAAACTTAATCGTTTCAAGATTCCTTATATTGCTGGTATATTTGAATTGATAGTGGCGATTGCTTTGATGTTTGTCGGTGGGTTTGATACATTAACTGATATGCTGATTTTTGTGATTTGGTTATTTTACACAATGGTCTTTATTGCGGTGATTAAGCTGCGTCGTACAGAACCAGACTTAAAGCGCCCATACCGTGTGCCATTTTATCCGGTTGTGCCAATTATCGCTATTTTAGGCGGTGTATTCATTATTGGCATGACATTGATGACTGAATTTAAATTAGCTATGATTGGTGTCTTGGCAACATTAGCTGGGTTGCCACTGTACTATTTCATGCAAAAGCGTAAATAAATCAGTAAAACGTCTGACGATTGTCAGGTGTTTTTTATTTTCGCCAACCACGCCTAAAAGCGAACCAGTAGCATTTTGAAAAATGACATGGTAAAATTTTATTAATCAAAACTTTTTTGCTCAGTATTGACATGCTTGCGGGAGTAGCGGCACAAATGTGTGGGAAACTGACTAACTAGGTAATCTAATATCTAGCGGCCAACCTTAAACAGCAAGACGCAAAGTAAATTTCTCTTAAAGGAGTGTGTCATATGAGCATACAAACTAGTGAAACGGACGACGTGCCGTTATCGCCTGACATTAAGTTTCACAATCAAGAATGGTCCCAAGTTGTTGATGAACTATCAACGCCGTATCCTGATGGTTTGAGTACCAAGGAAGCAACTGATAGGTTACACAGCAATGGGTATAATGAGGTGACATTAAAACCAACACCAAAATGGGTCATGTTTTTACGGCAATTCAATAATATCATTGTGTATATTTTAGTTGTTGCCGCTGTTTTAACGTTATTGATGAGGCATTACTCTGACTCAGTGGTTATTGGATTAGTCGTGGTTATTAATGCGCTAATTGGCTATTTACAAGAAGTTAATGCAAGTAATGCACTTGAAAAGATTAAGCGCATGTTGTCAGTGGAAGCAACAGTGATTCGACAGGGACAACGTGTAGATATACCAGCGCGTGAATTAGTGACTGGCGATTTAGTATACTTAGAGGCTGGGGATAATGTCCCTGCAGATTTACGATTATTAGATGTTGATAACCTACGCATACAGGAGTCATCCTTAACCGGGGAAGCAGATTCGGTTTTAAAAAATGATGCTGTATTATCTGCTAATATGCCATTAGCTGAGCGCTATAATATGGCCTATGCTTCAACAGCAGTGACTAACGGTAGTGCTACAGGTATTGTTGTGGCTACAGGGCTACAAACACAAATTGGACAAATTTCTCAAAGTGTATCAGATGTCGCTGGAAACAAATCACCATTAACGCGAGAATTAGATAAACTGGGACATGGCATTTCTTGGTTTATTGTTGCGGCTTCTGTTGTGATGTTTGTTATTGGATGGTTACTAGATATTTATACATTGCCAACTTTGGTAATGGCTATTATTGCTATGATTGTTGGTTCAATGCCGGAAGGCCTTCCAGCTGCAACATCAATTATTTTGGCAACTGGTGTACAAAAGTTAACCAAAAAACATGCGATTGTAAAAACTTTACCTGCTGCTGAAACACTGGGAGCCGTTGATATTATAGCTTCTGATAAGACTGGGACGCTCACAAAAAATGAGATGACGGTGCAAGATATTGTGATTGATGAGAAACATTATCAAGTCACAGGAACAGGTTATGCACCCAATGGTCAAATTCTATATAACCAACAACCAGTTGAATTATCACAAGATAAATCACTAGCTATGTTTTTGACTATGGGGCATCAAGCTAATGATACGTTTTTAACAGAAACAAATGGTATTTGGGAGGTTAATGGTGAACCAACGGATGCAGCATTCTTGTCAGCTTATTATAAAGCTTTTGGACAGAAAACACCTCAGTTAGTAGAAATAGATCGTATTCCTTTTGATTCAGATTATCGGTATATTGCCAGATTAGTTGAAAACCAGAAACACGCACGTTTTATTGCTATAAAAGGTTCCCCGGACAAATTATTTGACTTAGCAGCGCATGATGATCAGTTCGATCGTCAGTATTGGGAAAAACAAGCGACTCATTTTGCGCAACAAGGTAAACGTGTGATTGCTGTGGGTTACTTAGACGTTGCTACTACATTGTCTGAAGTGACACATGAGCATTTAGCTATTGAAGGGATTAAATTACTTGGTTTGGCAGCTATTATCGACCCACCGCGGCCAGAGGTAGTTGAAGCAATTGCTGACATGCGACGGGCAGGCATTCGCGTTAAAATGATTACTGGCGATAGTGCGGATACAGCCAGAGCCATTGGTAGTCAACTCGGCCTTGCTAATAATATTAAAGCAATGACAGGCGCTGAGGTAGAAACCCTTTCTGATCGTGCCTTAGCAAAAATCGTTCCAAAATATGATGTCTTTGCTCGTACCACCCCACAGGATAAGTTACGCATTGTTGCTGCTTATCAAGCTAACGGTCTTGTAACGGCGATGACTGGGGATGGCGTTAATGACGCACCAGCGTTAAAAAAGGCAGATATTGGCGTTGCTATGGGGATTAAAGGTACGGATGTTGCCAAAGATTCTGCGGATATGGTACTAGCAACCGATGATTTCTCAACGATTAAAGTAGCCATTGCACAGGGACGCCGCTTGTATGATAATATCCGTAAAACAATTTTATATTTATTACCTACAAGTTTTGCTGAGGGGCTGATTGTGGTCTTTAGTATCTTGCTACGCCAACCAATGCCGTTGACAGCAACACAATTATTGTGGATAAATATGGTATCAGCACTGACGTTACAACTTGCCTTGATTTTTGAACCAGCTGAACCAGGTATTATGACAAGACCACCACGTCGGGCCTCGGCAAAACTGATGACACGTCATGATGTTATTCAGATGGTTTATGTAAGTGTAATTATTGCTGCGGTAGCTTTAGGCGTCTTTGAATACCTTAATGGTAAAACGAGTTTTGCGGTTGCCAGTACGATGGCAGTGAATGTGATTATTTTCGGGAAAATTTTTTATCTTTTTAATATTAGAACAGCAGCGCCTGCGCTAAGTCGTTCATTTTGGACGAATCCAATGGCATTTGTGACAATTGCTGTGATGATTCTATTACAGTTGGTTTTCACCTATGTGCCATTTATGCAAAGTGTCTTCTCGACGGCTGCATTGCGTCTAGAAAACTGGGGGGTTATTATCGCAACAGGCACAATTGTCTTAATTGTTGCAGAATTAGATAAATACCGACGTCTTTTCAAGAGTCGTCATTAAGTAACAATATATCATACGATAATAGCTGGAAGGTCGCTTAATGAGTGGCCTTTTTGCTATAATAAAAACGGTATACCCATTTAGGGCAATAATTTGAGATAGGTAATGACATGGCAAAAGTTAGATTTCACATTGCATCACAAACAGAATTAGTCCTTGATCAAGAAGCTCATATCGGGGATGTGATTGATTTGACTGATGAACAAAATATTGATACGTCTATTATTAATGGTAAGATTGCAGATATTTTAGATGATAAGTTGGTGCAGGCCAAGGTGGAATGGCAGGCACAACAAGAAAAGCAAGCGCAAATAGAATTAGAAAACCAATTACAAGCGCAAAAACAAAGTTTACAAGAACAACTTAATGACAAGTCACAACAAATTGTGGCACTAGAGACCAAATTAACAGCATTATCACAACAAAATGAGGCTGAACTGCAATCAAAACTTATACAAAAAGACCTTGATTTGCAAGAAACATTAGCTAAAAAGCAGGCTGAAATCGTTGAATTACAAGCTAAAATTGATGCTGTGAAACAACAAAGCCAATCTGAATTGACAACAACTTTAATCAAAAAAGACGCAGAAGTGCAAAATGAATTAGCTACACGCGAAAAGGTTTTAGCCGAACTGCGCTCACAATTACAGCTCAAGGAACAAGAAAAACAATTACAGCTAGCTAGTGTTAAAAATGACTATGAAACACAACTTAAAACAGCTAATGAACAAGTTGAATTTTATAAAGATTTTAAAGCACGTCAGTCAACTAAGGAGATTGGTGAAAGTTTAGAGCAATATGCCATGACAGAATTCAATAAAATTCGGCCATATGCTTTCCCAAATGCTTATTTTGAGAAAGATAATACCTTGTCGGAAACCAATTCCAAAGGCGACTTTATTTTTAGAGACTACCAAGATGATTTAGAATTTATTAGTATTATGTTCGATATGAAAAATGAGGCTGATACAACAGCTTCTAAACATAAAAATACTGATTTTTTTAAAGAATTAGATAAGGATCGCCGAGAAAAGAAAACCGAATATGCAGTTCTAGTGTCCATGTTGGAAGCCGATAGCGACTTATACAATACCGGTATTGTCCAGGTGCCGGATTACGATAAAATGTACGTGATCCGACCACAATTTTTTATTCAATTTATTGGTGTGTTGCGTAATGCGGCACTTAATTCAGTTAGTTATAAAAAAGAACTAGAACAAGTTAAAGAACAAAACATTGATATTACACATTTTGAGAGTGATTTGACGCAATTCAAAAATGCGTTTGGTAAAAATTACGAAAGTGCCTCAAATAACTTTAAAAAAGCAGTTGAGGAAATTGATAAGTCAATCGCCCGAATGGAAGCTGTTAAACGCGCGTTGACAACTTCGGAAAATCAATTACGGTTAGCCAATAACAAGTTGGAAGATGTGAGTGTTAAGAAACTGACAAGAGGCAATCCAACGATGAAGGCAAAGTTTGATGAGACTAGCAATGTAAACAGTAAAAAATAATGCAACACGGTGCATTTAAAAGCGACAGAATATGGCAATAATTTATGTTACTCTTTAGAAGCAAGCATTAGAAGATGGTTTGATTTTTATCTTGTTGTATATACTTTTTATATCTATCACTAAAAATTAAGTTGATGCTGTTCTTTTTTATGCTGGTCTAGTGTTATATTTCTAAAATAACTTTCCAAAAACTCTGATACACCATCGTGAACGTTGTCTAGTGTTTGAAAATCAGCAGCTGCTTTTACCTTTGGAATAGCATTTCCCATTGCAACTCCTATGCGGGCAAGTTTGATCATTTCTATATCATTTTCCTCATCACCGAAAGCCATTAGGTTATCTGGTGTGAGTGATAAGTGTTCTAACAATGCATTTAGAGCAAGTGCTTTGTTAACATTTTTGGGAACGAATTCTAAAAGAATACGGCGAGATCTCACAAAGTTAAACTGATTGTTAATCAATGGACTATTGGACAATATTTTTTCTAAGTGTGATAATTGTTCGCTTGTAGCGCAAACGACAAATTTATTAAATTGAAAGTTAGTATGGGTATTTAATACGCTTAGATTAATCTGAGAATATGGCAATGATCGACTAATGAGTTGAGAATATGCAGATTGGCCATATTCTTTAATGCTGTACACATGATTTTGTGTGACCAGATCGATAGGTAAGCTTAATGATTTAAGAATTAATAAGATATGTTGAATATTTTTTATTGAAAAATACTTGTTCAACAAAATATTGTTATTGGATAGATTTTTTATTAGGCCACCATTAAATAATATGACGTAATCATCCTTTTCTGTAAAATTAAGCTGATCAAGAATTGGCTTCGTGTTAGGCAAGGGACGTCCAGTTGTCAAAACAATCTTAATATGATGATGATGCAATGTTTGGAGAATACATTTATTTCGATGAGAAAGTGTTTTATCAGGTAATAGTAAAGTGTTGTCCAAATCTAGTGCAATGAGTTTGATTGTTGTCATGTGAAATACTCCTTAGATTTCAGAAATTATTTTCTGCAATCTTTCAAATTCGCTATTGTTTAATTCTTGGCCTATCAAAAAGGTTGGTTGCTTTGTTTTTAATTGTGCAGTATCAGTAATAATGATATCGAAACTGTCAAAATCATCAATATTTTCAGAGAGTTGTAGTAGTTTTCTAATAGAAAGATTAATATTTGAACCAGAACGCAAAATAATGGTTCTTAGTAAATTTTGACTATAGACTGGGAGTGCAGATGTTAGTAAAATATTGACCGGTTTAACTTTTTGATGTGATAAATAAAAGTTATAAAAAATCATAGCTAAGATGGTGACTTGATCGGGAAATAATCCGAATGGGAATAATTGATGATAAATAGCCGATTTGGACAGCGATTCAAGGGTTGATTGCATCTTATTTTCAAAATTTTTATTATGATACAGATACTCATAATTCGTAATTGATTGGTAGTGAACGGCAAACCAAAAAGGTTTAAGCTGTGTTTGTACTGATTCAATCAGTTGGTCTAATTCCTCTGGTTCGGGTCGATAATTTTCGTGCATTGTTAGAAAAGTGTTGACAATATCGGTACTGACTAACAATAAATCTTGAAATGCTTCACTATTAAAATGTGCGTCACTCTCTTTTGAGACACTTAATAATTCAAGCGTTAAAAAGTATTTGATGAAATCAGTAATTTGAATATCAAAATTTAGCGCTACTATATTAGTGAACAGGTCAATAACTTCATATTCTTGTCGATTGGTAAATGACAAAATATCATTGTGGCTAAACAAATGTTGCATGTGCTTAGTGTTGATATCGTAATAGCGAGCCAGAATAACAGAAAACATCGCTAATGCATTTGCATCGTAATTAGATATTTTTTTATCTAAATTTTCTTGGTATATACTTTGTAGTTTACTACTTAATAGGTCGAATTTTGAAAGTGTCATCTCTCTGTCAATCGTACTAATGAATAGTTTACGTATCCCAATGTCGTACTGCAATGAATAGATTAGGTTATAGGCATGAACTAAGTTGGTATATATAGGAGAATCATACATAAAACCTTTCCCTTTATCATAAATAGGTCTGAATTCTTTTCGGGCTTTTAAATCAGAGATATCTCGTAACGCTGTTGCACGGGAAACAGTAAATAAATCTTGGAAATCAATTAGACGCCATTTTCTTAGGGGCATACTAATTAATATATCCATTATTAATTGTCTTTCGTACGCATTAATGTATGACTCTGTTTTTTCAGAATCGGCTAAAGCATCTATCAACACGTGAATTTGTGAGGCATGAATTTTTTCATTAGGAAATAAGAAAGGCTGATGAGCAGAACGCAACTCCGCATTGGCATGTTGCAGAATGTAATAAATCTTGCGAGAAGACAAGTTTAAATGTCGCGCAATTGTGCGCACGCTGGGTAACGATTTGTGAGAAACAAGATAATGAACAAAATTTGAATAATTGTCATCAAAGGATTGCATAATAGAACCTCATTTAGCTGAATTCGAGAAACTACTTATGAGTCTCATTATAGAGATAGTATGAAACACTTAACAGTATCATTAGTGTACAAGTAACCGACGTAACTAAATCTGTTGCCGATAAGTTTTTTGTTAGATAATGATGGTACAAATAAATTGTAAGCGCATACATTTATTAAATCAAATATTCATGAAAAGGATGGTAGTGACATATGGCAAAGCCTAAGAATGTTATTGAGGCAACACGTGAAAATTGGATAGCAAATACTTTTCCAGAATGGGGTACTTGGCTAAATGAGGAAATAGAGCATAGTTTGGTTCCAGAAAAGAATTTCAAAATCTGGTGGTTAGCAAACAATGGTATCTGGTTAAAAACACATGAAGATACCAATATACTAGTTGATTTGTGGAATGGTACGGGTAAGCGAACTCATGGCGATGGTCTCATGAAAAAAGGGCATCAAATGCAACGTATGAGTGGTGTTGCGAAACTACAACCCAATCTCCGCTTGCAACCTTTCGTGATAGATCCCTACGCTATGAAAGATATCGACGCACTATTTGTAACACATATCCATTCTGATCACTTAGATATTAATACTGCTGCAGCTGTGTTACAAAACAGTACGCCAGATACGAAATTTATTGGGCCTCAAGCAGTTGTTGATATTTGGCATAGCTGGGGTGTACCAGAAGAACGTACTATTGTGGTACATCCTGGGGATGAAATACAAGTTAAGTCGGTTACTGTTAAGGCGTTAGAAGCTTTTGATCGTACAGCGTTGTTAACAGTAAATCAAGATCAAACGATTAAAGGTTCAATGCCACAGGATATGAATGAAATTGCTGTGAATTATTTATTTAAAACGTCTGGCGGTAATTTATATCATGCGGCCGATTCACATATGTCAAATATGTTTGCTAAACACGGCAATGAAAACGATGTGGATGTTGAAATTATTAATTACGGTGAGAATCCACGTGGTATTACTGATAAAGTTACATCTTTTGATGTTTTAAGATCAGCAGAAGATCTTAAAACAAAGGTTGTTATTCCAGTTCATTATGATATTTGGTCAAATTTTGATGCTGATCCAAAAGAAATTATAAAAATTTGGCAGATGAAAAAGGATATTTTGAACTATCAGTTTCATCCGTTCGTTTGGAAAGTTGGCGGTAGCTATACTTATCCACAGGATAAGGAACGTACTCAATACCATTATGATCGAGGATTTTCCGATGTCTTTTCGTTAGAAAACGATGTACCGTTCCCATCGTTTTTGTGAAAAAGGAGAATAATATGTCCACGATGTTGAAATATTTTTATGATAACAATCTTGTGCGTATTGAGAAGCAACAGCCCAAAGATTGGCGACAAGCATTGAATCAGTCGACTCAGAGTTTGATAGATGCAAATTTGGTTACCAAAGATTATGTGAATGAAATTATCCAAAATGTGGTATCTTACGGGCCATATATCGTCATTCAGCCAGGGATTGTCATGCCACATGCACTATCTACTAGTCCGAATGTGTTGGGTACGGGTATTAGTTTTACAAAGTTTAATCAACCTGTTTATTTTGATGAGGGTAATTATGAAAAACAAGGAAACTTATTTTTCACATTAGCTGCTAAAGATGAGACGCAACATTTAGAAAATATTCAAAAACTTATGTCACTATTAATGCGTGATGGTGTTATTGAGTCGTTGCAGTCAATTAATACTGAAGAAGACTATATTCGAATTATGAACAGCCTTGAACAAATCTCGACAACATGACTAAGGAGAAAAAATGATAAACAATTTAATAACAGGGATTATGGCTGTTTGGTCTTTCTTTGCTAATAATATTTTGACTCAGCCTGCCTACATGATTGGATTCATTGTGTTAATTGGTTATTTATTGGAAAAAAAGCCTTGGTATGATAGCTTAGCTGGTTTTCTGAAGGCAACCATTGGCTATATGATTTTAATGGTTGGATCAAGCGGTTTAGTGAATGGCTTTAGACCAATTTTAACTGGACTTAAAGACCGATTTCATCTCACAGCAACCGTAATTGATCCTTATTTTGGACAAAATGCAGTTACAGATGGTGTGATGAAAACATTTGGTAGATCGTTTGGCGATGTTATGATTTTGCTGCTAATCGCCTTTGTTTTTAACATATTACTCGTTAGATTTTCAAAGTATACCAAATTACGCGCGGTGTTTACAACTGGTAACGTTCAGGTACAACAAGCAGCAACAGGATTTTGGATTCTACTTTTTGCCATACCTAGCTTGAATCGTATTGAAGTTTTACTTGTTATGGGGGTACTGCTAGGATTGTATTGGGCTGTAGGGTCAAATATGACCATTAAACCAGTTCAGGAATTAACAGATGGCGGTGGATTTGCAGTAGCGCATCAGCAAATGTTTGGTATTGCGCTTGTTGCTTGGCTATCTGATAAAATGAAAAAATCCAATATTCAAAAAGGAAAGCGTTCTGCAACGAAACTTGAAGATGTCTCACTACCTGGTTTCTTGAGAATATTTAATGAAAATATGGTTGCCACAGCAATTCTAATGTTTTTGTTCTTTGGCATTATTATGTTAGTTTTAGGAGAAAATTATTTTCATCAAGTATTTATTGAAACTAAGGGCGTTTCTGGATTAGCAAAGGGTGCCAGCTTCTTCTTTTATATTTTAACTACATCTCTGGGATTTGCTGTTAATTTAGCTATACTACAACTTGGTGTAAGAACATTCGTTGGCGAATTAACTGAAAGTTTCACGGGTATTAGTGATACAATTCTCCCTAATTCTGTACCAGGGATTGATGTTGCAGCCACATTTGCTTTTGGTGAACAAAATGCTGTAACGATCGGTTTCTTATTCGGTGCATTGGGACAATTCTTAGCCATTGGTGCGCTGATGCTGTTTCATTCTCCTACCATTATCATAGCTGGTTTCATACCATTGTTTTTTGATAACGCTGTGTTTGGTGTTATTGCCAATAACCGTGCCGGTGCTAAAGCAGCAATGATATTGCCGTTCTTTTCGGGCATTATTCAAGTGGTAGGAGCCGCACTAATTTCTACGTGGATAGGTATGTCAAAATTTGGCGGTTATTTGGGTATGTTTGATTGGGATACAGTATGGCCTGGATTTACAGTTATTTTGAAGTATTTAGGCTATGTTGGTATTGTTGTTGTTGCCTTGATTTTAATTCTTATACCGCAACTACAATATCGAAAAGATCCTAAAAATTATTTCCTAATGGTTGAGGATTATGAGGCATATAAAGAAAAAACAAAATAAAAATAGTGACTACGACTTAAGTGATAAACGTATTGGAGAAAAAAGATGAATATTTTAGTTTCTTGTGCAAATGGTTCAGGTACTAGTTTAATGATGATGAAAAGTGTTGAGAAGGCAATGAAAAAGCTGGGAATTCCAATTTCAAATATCAATCATACAAGTATTGCTGAGGGAAAATCCACTGCGGGGCAATATGATGCTGTATTTACACCATTAAATTTTGTGGATATGTTTGACGATGCTGCAAAAAAAGGTGTGAAAGTGATTGGTGTTAAAAACGTTATGAGTGATAAAGAAATTATGCAACGAGTAATTGATGAGACAGATTTTCAAGAGAAATATGTGAAGTGAGGATGATAAGATGACAAAACCAAATTTACAAATCGCTTTGGATCAAAATAGCTTGGCAGATGCCGTAAAAATAGCCCATTTGGCTGGGCCAGTAGTTGATATTGTAGAAGCAGGTACAATTCTTGAACTGCAAGCTGGACAACAATCTATTAAGGTATTACGAGAGATGTTTCCCGAAAAGATTATTGTTTCAGATACGAAATGCGCAGACGCAGGCTCAACTGTTGCACAAAATTCTAAAGATGCTGGCGCTGATTTTATGACAGTTATTGATTCTGCAACCATTGCAACTATGAAATCTGCCAAATCTATTTTGGCAGGTATCCAAGTTGAATTATATTCTGCGTGGAATTGGGATTTAGCAAAAAAATGGCGAGAGATCGGCATTGATCAAGTGATTTACCATCAAAGTCGCGATGCATTACTGGCTGGTGAAGTTTGGGGGAAAAAGGATTTAGATATTGTAAAAGAATTTATTGATATGGGGTTCAAAGTCTCCGTAACTGGGGGATTAACTTTGGATACAATTAAACTATTTAAAGGGGTGCCAGTGTATACTTTCATAGCTGGTCGTGCAATTACAGGGAAGGAGAACCCTGCTGCCGCAGCGAGAGATTTCCAAGATGAAATTAGAAAGTATTGGGCATAATGTCAAAAATAGGAATAAACGAAAAGTCACTACCTTATGATTTACCTTGGTCTGAAAAATTAGCTTTGGCTAAAGAAGAAGGTTATTCATTTGTTGAATTATCAATAGATGAGACAGAAGAAAGACTAGCTCGCTTAGATTGGTCTAAAGAAGAAAGACTGGCCATTGTTCGCGCAGTTTATAATGTTGGTATACCAATTGACACGATGATGTTGTCAACTCTGCGAAAAACGCCGTTAGGATCAGAAGATGATCAGATTTATGAACAAGCATATTTGATTTGCAGAAAAGCTATTTTACTGGCTTGTGATCTTGGTGTTCGTAATATTCAAATTCCAGGATATGATGAATATTATGGTAAAAAAACAGTTTTGACAAGAGAGAATTTTATAGAAAACTTGCAGCGTGTGGTTGATTTTGCGGCAGAAAATCAGGTAATGATTGCTGTTGAAACAATGGACGATTCATTTATGAATTCCATCTCAAAGATTAGAACCATTAAAGAAACGATAAAATCACCATGGTTACAAACTTATCCTGACCTAGGGAATATTTCGGCTTGGCCAGAAAACAATCCTAGTTTGGATTTAGAATCTGGTCTCGAGAGTATCGTGTCAATTCATTTAAAAGATACATTATCTGTCACTGCGAATACACCAGGAAAATTTAAAGATGTTGGATTTGGTTCTGGACAAGTTAATTTTTTGGGATTATTAAAAACCTTAAAACGGATTGGTTATCAAGGTACCTATACAGTAGAAATGTGGAATGAGAGACGCCCAGATGCGGTAAATCAAATGAGATATGCCAGAGCATTCTTTGAGCAACTATTTAAAAAAGCGAATATTGTATTGGAGGATGAGTATGTTAGAAGAAGTTAAAGAGAAAGTCTATCAAGCAAATATGTTGTTACCACAATCTGGTTTAGTAACATTGACCTGGGGTAATGCTTCTCAAATTGATCGTGCTAGTGGCTTAGTGGTTATCAAACCGAGTGGTGTTCCTTATAAACAATTGACACCAGAAGATATGGTTGTTGTTAATATGGATGGTAAAGTTATTGAAGGAGATTTACAGCCGTCTAGCGATACACCAACACATCTCTATTTATATAAAAAATGGTTGAATATTACCGGTATTGTGCATACACATTCCCCTTGGGCTGTTGCCTTTGCTCAAGCAGGGTTGGACATTCCTGCAGCAGGAACAACGCACGCAGATACTTTTTATGGCGATGTCCCTGTGGCGCAGAAGTTGAGTAAAGAGCAAGTCGAGCGTGACTATGAATTGAATACGGGAAAAACGATTGTCTCCGAATTCACAAAACGTGATCTTAGCCCGATGGCCATCCCAGCGGTATTGACAGATGACCATGGACCGTTTACATGGGGAGAAAACGTCAATGAAGCAGTACACAATGCAATCATACTAGATACAGTTGCCAAAATGGCATATCATACAATGATGTTGTCTCCTGGCCAAGATATTCATATTGAGCAGTATTTATTAGATCGCCATTATTACCGTAAACATGGAGAAATGGCTTATTATGGGCAAAAAAACCAGACATTTTAATCGTTTAATAGCAGTATGTCCGTAATGTTAATAATTGGTTATTTTATGCAGTTGCTATTGTTATTCTTTTGTCTATTGATTTTAACTCAAACCAACATAAAAAGCCGCAACCGAAGTTGCGACTTGATATAGCTCGTGAGAGAATCGAACTCTCGATTCCGCCGTGAAAGGGCAGCGTCTTAGCCACTTGACCAACGAGCCATGGTCAGTGATGTCTAATTTGTATCAGACAACTATAATATCATATCAACTTTCACGGTGGGTGTCAATACTTTTCAATTGCTAGTTAAGTATTTTTTTTAGAGTTTGTCGTTGCGTAACTGTTAGATATGTTTCTAACGCACATAATTGTGCTATATAGTGTTGACGCCCTTGGTATGCGATGATGCCTTTGGCATGTTGTAAATGTTGGTAATGAGCAATTAATACGTCTGCTTGAGATTGTGCGACTTGGTTAATTTTGGCATGTATATTGTTATCTTTCGTGGCATGTGCCATAAGATTTAAATCGTTAATTGTCACATCTGGCATTGTCAGCACGTAGTCAAAACCTAGTTGTGATAACGCTTGTGTGCGCAGTGCGTCTGATAAATTTAATGAAACCATCTCATACTCCTGTTTAACGTCCAAAGGACTAGTTAAACAAATAAAAAACGTGCACGATATACGCGCACGTTAAGAGTGACGTATATCCTATTACAGTGGAGCACCTTGCCAAAGTGGTAGGTTGCTGCTAGGTCGAAGTGTGTAATCACTCACTAGCTCTCGATATAACACGTGATTTAATTGTTACACTCAGTCTATACAATAAGACAATGAATGTCAATACGACAGCGATTCATTTTTGTAGTAGCCCAGAATTATTTCTGGGCTATTTTTTTTAATAAAAAGTTGTCTAGGGACAGAATAACGAGATAGAGTGCTTGCTTATCAACTTGTCTATACATTTCTTTAAAAAGTGCGTATATCTAATTTGTAAGCGGTTACATTACGTGATATATTGGGATTGTTAACACAGGGGAGGGCATTAAAATGAATAAATATCAGATAATTCATGATGACCTAGTGAAAGATATTCTGGCGGGTAAATATCACGAAAAAATGTTACCTAGTGATTATGCGTTAATGAATCGCTATCATGTTGCGCGCGAAACTGCTCGCAAAGCTATTGCTATGTTGGTCGATGAAGGCTATGCCATGCGAATCAAAGGCAAGGGCACATTTGTGATTCAACATAATCGTTATTCATTTCCAATCTCTCATGTTGAGAGTTATCGTGAATTAGCCAATAGATTACACCTTAAAGAACATACACAACTAGTTGCGATTCAGGACGCTGAGGTGCCAGCAACTTTTGATAGTAAAGCAGAAACAGTGGTGCTAGCAACAGAAATTACGCGTGTACGCTATTTAGATGATGAACCAATCATCATTGATAGAGATTATGTTTTGAAAGCTGTGATTCCGGAAATTCTAGCACTTCCAAAATCATTGTCTCTATTTGAATTATTTGAGCAGCAACTAGGCCTAACGATTAGTCATGCGACCAAAACAATTACCATTGAAGCACTAAGTATACAAGATAAACAACTAATGAAATTACCCGAAGCGGGTGTCGTCGTTGTTGTGCGTTCCGAAACGTTTTTAAGCGATGGCAGGACATTGTCGTACACTGAATCACGTCATCGCGCTGATAAATTTAAGAGCGTCGAATTTGCTAGACGGCATTAAATTACTACGTGACTCATGCACTAACAGCCGATATGAAGGAGAAAATGATGAATAATGTGGAGATATTGGCACCAATTACTGGGCAACTGATAGCGTTGTCATCTGTAAAGGACAACGTTTTTAGTCGAGAAGTGATGGGGAAAGGTTTTGCTATTATACCGACTGGGCAAGAAATCGTTGCGCCAGTCGATGGCGAAGTGATAGCTTTGCAGGGACATGCTTTTGGCATCAAGCAAACCAATGGACTAGAAGTACTGACGCATGTTGGTTTAGAAACAGTTACCTTGAATGGCAAACCCTACTCATGGTCAATTAAAGTAGGCGAAATGGTTCATGCAGGAGATGTTATTGGTCATGTCGATTTGGCACAAATTGCGGCAGCAAATTTAGATGCAACAACAATGGTTGTGATGACAAATACTGATGATGTCGTAGAGCATGTTAATATTTTGTCGCAAAGTACAGTCAATATGGGGCAATCAGTTGCTAAAGTAACGTTGAAAAAAGTCCAACTGACAGAAGTCGCCAGTCCAACTGGTAGCCAATACGAAAAATTGGCAGCTGATATTATAGCTGGCGTAGGTGGTAAGCAAAATGTAGTTAAAGTCATTCACTGTATCACACGGTTACGATTTTATCTTAAAAATCATGAGCTTGCTGACGACCAGGGAATCTCACAGTTAAATGGCGTTGCTGGCGTGAACTATGCAGAATCACTGGGACAATATCAAGTAGTGATTGGACCAGCTGTGACTGATGTTTATGATGAAGTAATCTCACAGCTTGGTGATGGTGTTGCCGATGATTCAGCCAAAAGCAATAATAATACGGATAGTGCCTCAAAAAATCCAATAATACGTGGTTTTCAAGCAATTATTGGTACAATTACAGGTTCGATGATGCCTATTATTGGGTTATTGGCTGCTGGTGGAATGCTGAATGGTTTCTTAAGTTTATTTTCTAACAAAGCGTCGTTTCCAGCGATTTATTTTATTGATCCTGCATCAAGTACTTTTACTATTTTACAGTCCATGGCGATGGCACCATTCTATTTCCTGCCAATTTTAGTAGGATTTTCTGCTGCACAACAACTTAAAAGTGACCCATTTGTCGTTGCAGCGATTGGGGCTTTCTTAGTTAAGCCTGAGTTTATTGGGATAACTAATCCGCATGTTGTCGATGGTAAGTTGGCAGAACCAGCCAAGGCAGTTGGTTCATTATTCGGCGTATCGCTGAATGCGACTTTTTTCGGGCTACCAATTAACATCCCTAGTTATGCCTATTCAATTTTCCCAATTATTTTTGCAGCCTGGCTAGCAAGACCAGTAGGTAATTGGTTAAAGAAACATTTACCATTGGTTTTGCGGTCAATTTTCCAACCATTGTTAACGCTCTTGGTTGTTGGGGCAGTCGTTCTTGTCTTTGTTGGCCCAGCGATTACATTACTATCGCAGGGTATTTCTACCATAATTAATTGGTTATTGCACTTGAATTATCCATTGTCTGGATTGATTATTGGTGGCTTGTATCAAGCTTTGGTTATTTTCGGGTTACATTGGATGGTTGTACCATTGATTGCCAATGAAATTGCACAAACAGGGCACTCAACTCTAAATGCAATCGTGAACTTTACAATGATTGCACAAGGTGCTGGGGCATTAGCTGTTTGGGCAAAAACCAAGATACCATCATTAAAGGGGTTGGCTGGTGCTGGTTTCTTGTCAGCGATGGCCGGTATTACAGAGCCAGCAATGTATGGTATTAATTTGAAATATGGTCGTGTATTCTGGATGGCTAATATTGGTGGTGCTGTTGGCGGTTTGATTGCTGGGTTATTTAATCTGAACATGTATGGCTTTACAGGGTCATTAATTGGTTTTCCATCATTTGCGGTACCAAAGGGGCAAGCTGGTTCAGCAAACAATATGCTTATATTCTGGGTTGCAGCTATAGCAACCATCGCTGTTGCGTTCCTGATGGTTTACTTCTTTGGCTTCAAAGATACAGATACACAACAAATTAAAACTGTCGAAAAGAAAAATGCTTTTAAAGACGCAGTAAAAAAGTAGAAAGGACAACACATGGTGGATAAAAGATGGACCTTAACATACGATACGATGGTAACGGGGGTTAAAAATTATGGTCGTGAGAGTTTATTAAGCCTTGGCAACGGTTTTCTAGGTTGGCGTGGTGCTCTAGTGACCAACGACTTCAGTGATGATTCATACCCTGGGTTGTATGCGGCCGGTGTTTTTAATCAGACGACAACACCGGTGGCCGGCCGCCAAGTGGTAAATGAAGATTTAGTCAACTTGCCCAATTTACAGCGTATTAATATCATTATTGATGAACAGCCTTTACGTGTTAACGCTGAAACAGTTAAACAGCTAAAACAAACTTTAGATTTTAAAACAGGGACACTAACAGATTCATTTCGTGTACAAGTTGATGATAATGTCTTGCATTATGTTGATATCACTACAGTGAAAGTGATTGATCCTGTGAATTGGCATTGTTTAGGCTTAACATTGGCACTCAAAACAAGTTATGAATTTAATCTGACTTTGAAGGCAGAAATTGATGGGCAAGTATTGAATCAAAATGTCGCGCGCTACCGACAATTTGATAGTCAAGAATTTGATGTAACAGCTACTAAACCAGGGTTGATGTTGCTATCTACTAAAACGACTGCAGTCGATATTGCCATTGCGGCGCAATCAAGCCTGGATGTAGCAGCCCATAAAGAGGTTGTCGTAGAAGCTACAAAGTTATCCGATCGTTATCAGCTGCAATTGGCACCTCAGCAAACAGTCACTTTGAGCCGAGTGATGGCAGTTGCCACAAGTTTGGAAACACCGGGGAACTTGGCCACATTTACAACGCAGACAATCGAAAAGCAAACGTTTAAACAAATGCAGATGAGTAGTCAAAATTATTGGCAACAGTTTTGGCATGAAAAAGATGTTCATATTGTCGGCGATGATGCAATTCAACGTCTAGTGCGAATGAATATTTTTCACCTTAATCAAATGGCTAATCCCAATGCTAATAGCCACTTAGACGTTTCAATTGGTTCACGTGGCTTGACCGGAGAAGGCTATCGTGGTCATATTTTCTGGGATGAATTGTTTGTTTTGCCTTACTATTCAGCCAATGAACCTACTATGGCTAGTCAGCTATTGAATTATCGTAAGCGCCGACTACAAGCAGCAGAAAAAAATGCTGATTTTGAAAATGAGGTTGGGGCGATGTATCCGTGGCAATCAGGCATGTATGGGGATGAACAAAGTCAACGGATTCATCTTAACACGGTAGATCAAACTTGGATTCCTGATAATTCGAGATTGCAGCGGCATGTTTCTCTGGCAATAGCCTATAACATGTGGGTTTATCAACAAATCAGTGGCAAAAAAGATCATTTGGAGAATGATGGCTTGGCTATGTTGTTGGCGATTGCACGTTTTTGGGTAAGTAAAGCGGAAAAAGTTGCTGGACGTTATCATATCAGTGGTGTTATGGGACCTAACGAATTTCATGAAGCCATGCCCAAACAGTCAATTGGTGGGCTAAAAAATAATGCTTATACGAACTTAATGGTGGTTTGGTTGTTAAACTATGTGCATGATTTAGAACAGCAGGATAAGACATCCTTTGATTTGATTGCTGCGACAGTCGGCTATACGAAAGCATTACAAGATAAGGCTGTTATGATGCGACATCAGATGAAGCTATCAATTAGTTCAGAAGGTATTATCGAACAATACGAGGGGTTTTTCAGCTTAAAATCGTTAGATTTTCAAGCCTACAAAACAAAATATGGTGATATTCATCGTATTGATCGCCTCTTAAAAGCCGAAGGTCAGTCACCAGATGAATTTCAGGTCATTAAGCAGGCTGACTTGTTGATGCTCCTTTATAATTTTGGGGCCCGTCAGACCGAGGCGTTGGTCACACAACTTGGATATACCTTACCAAGTGATTGGCTAGCGAAAAATACGGCTTATTATTTAGCACGTACAACGCATGGTTCAACTACGTCACGACCAGTTTTTGCTGGTATTTATGTTGCGTTAGCGCGGCAAGGACAACAAGTATTTGAAAAACAAGCCTATTATTTTCTGACTGAGGCGATTGGCTCTGATTATTATGATATTCAGGGCGGGACCACCGCTGAAGGTGTGCATATGGGTGTGATGGGCGAAACCTTAGCGGTCATTCAAAATGATTATGCTGGAGTTGACATGCTGCATGACACATTTCGGGTGATGCCAAAGTTACCATCGCAATGGTCAAGTATTTCTTTCACGCAAAAATATCATGGCGTCACTATTGATTTACAAATTTCGCATCATCACGTGATAGCTAAGGCAGATAAAAAAATTTCTGTGATAATTGCTGGTGAACAGATGATATTACAACCAGATGAAAGGAAAGAGGTAAAATACCATGGTTGAGTTTTCTGATATTAAAGGCTTTACTTTTGATTTAGATGGGGTAATAACCGATACCGCTAAATTTCATGAACAAGCTTGGCATGAATTAGCAACAGAACTATCTTTGCCTTTTCCAGATGAACTTGCGCGTCAACTAAAGGGTATTAGCCGGATGGATTCCTTGCAAATGATTCTTGATCAGGGGGATAAGTCCTATACGGATGATGAAAAAGCAAATTTTGCAGCACGTAAAAATAAGCACTATGTGACATTAATTACCGGGTTGACGCCAAATGATATTCTACCAGGTATGTTTGACTTTATTGCTGATATAAAACAGAAAGGTTATGTGGCTAGTATCGCTAGTGCCTCAAAAAACGCGCCGACAATTTTAAAACAGTTGGGTTTGACAGATTATTTTATTGGTATTGTTGATCCAAGTACATTGGCGCATGGTAAGCCAAATCCTGAAATTTATATCAAAGCTGGGGAATTGCTAAAGTTAGCACCACAACAAATTATTGGTCTAGAGGATGCCAGTGCAGGCGTTAAAGCCATTCAAGGTGCTGGGCAAACAGCATTGGGTATTGGCCCAGCTGTGTCGCAAGACAATTTACAGCTGTGGTTTGCCGATACAGCAAGCGTGACATTAGATAATATTAAACAAAAGCTAACGCAGTAAGTTTTACATTGCAAGGCAGTGCAACATAAAGGTAAATTAAAACCGCTTATCACAAAAGCGGTTTTTTTTTGATGCTACTTGGTAAACTAACATCATAAAGATAGGAACAACAGGGGGAATGATATGTTAGAGATGAAGCATATTAAAGTCAATTATGGTGAGTTTGTTGCACTTGATATGGGACGCGATATAATTGTTGATGCACATGATATCGTTGGCATTGTTGGCAGTAACGGGGCTGGTAAATCAACTTTAATCAAGGCATTAACGAATCAAGTAGCTTATACTGGTAAAATCGTTAAACCAGGGCAAATTGCGGTGCATTTGCAAGAAAACAATTACCCAGCCACTGTCACTTGTCGCACAATTTTGGAAGGTTTATTACAAACAACCTACAAGAAAAATCCAAAATTAATTGCGCTCGTACAATTTTTTGACTTTGAAAAGAATTTGAAAAAAAAGGTGGCCCAGTTATCGGGTGGGCAAAAGCAGCGATTGACGATTATTATGGTGTTATATCAGGATGCGCCATTAACTTGTTTTGATGAGTTGAGTACTGGCCTTGATTTTGAGACACGCTTTAACTTAATGGCCAAAATTAAAGCATGGTATGCTAATAAGCCAGCTATGATTTTACTGATTACACATTATTTTGATGAATTGGAAAAATTAGCCAATAAATTATTGATTATTGATCAAGGGCACGTTGTAGATTACGATTTAACGACGATGTTGTTTGCAAAATATGTGGGTTATTCGGCGGTTGTCGTAGATGCACCGCAGTTAGCGATTACCTTGCCAAAAGGGTGCGATATTATACGTGGTGAAGCAGGGCAAACTGTGATTGGTTGTGACAATCAGAATAGTCAACAGTTAGTGATTGCGCACTTAAATCAACACGGTTTTACCTTTTCGGCAACACGAACAAGTGTGACACTTATCTATTTGAACGCGTTACACCAGCGTGAAATAAACAGATTGGGGCAGACATCATGAAGCACTATATTAAATTTGAACTTAAAAATACACTAGGGTATAGTCTTGCGATGATCGTTGGTGGACTATTACCGATGATTTTGGCTATTGGCAATTATCATGCCACTAGTAACACGTTAGCAAATCAAGCATTAGCTAAAGGTTTATTTGCAACGTTATTACCGATGATACCGCTTGGCTTAGTCATTTTGCCATTCACGATTTCTTTTGGTCGAGATATGGCTGATGGTGTCACAACACGATTTGTCTTGTTTGGCTATCGTATGGCTAAACAGTTGGTCGCTAAATTTGTCTCAGTGGCCATTTTGGTGTCACTGGTGACAGTAGTTTATTGTTTGGTTTTGTATCAGGTATTACCGTTGCCTTCAATGAGTATGCTGAGCTTAGCCAACGTCTTTGCTAGCACCATGATTCTAACTGCAGCATTATATCTTTTGTCTTTTGCCATTGCCCAAGTTTTTAAAGGCTTCAATATGATTCAGGGCGTGGCGATGGTGTGTTACTTTGGTATTGCCTTCTTAACAGGCAGTATGGGCACATTTCAATTGCCGCGTACGCTTGAAAAAGCCATAGAATGGATTCCATTTGCTGCCATACGAGAGACACTCAAAATGCATTGGGGCAGTAATACGGTGACTGATATGCAGACAGAGTGGTTTAAACTGATTGTTTTCTTATTAATCACGCTATTCTTATTTGGTCTGGCAGAATTTTATCGCCGTCTCAAAACACACGCCGTCTGATAACAGAATTTGATAGAATAAGGTTATATTGGTAAGCTAATTGCCACATGGGGGAGAGACATGGAAATTAAAATCAATGTCGATGAGCAACTTGATGGCATTAAAGTTGTCATTTCGGGCAACGATTTGACACAAATGACAGCCATCGCCAAACAACTACAAACAAAAAAATCAGAAACAAGTAAATTTGTGGTTAAAACGGTTGATGATATTCATGTGATTACGCAATCAGATATTTTAATGGTATCAAGTTTTGGTAACGAATTAACAGTGACACGTAATAATCATCAGCAATTAGTAACGCGTAAAACACTAAAACAATTTTTAAATGAAGACAAGTCGCAGTTGTTTGTTCAAATATCTAAAGCAACAGCGATTAATTTAAACCAACTATCACGAATGGCATCGGCTTTTTCTGGTAATTATTATGGTTTTTTAACAGATGGGACACGTGTTACTGTGTCGAGACGATATATTAAGCATATTTTAAATCGATTAGAAGGGAATGATGAAAATGAGACAATTTAAGTATATAATCATGCTAGCTTTCATCGGTATCGGGATAGGGTCATTTTTCTCCTTATTGTCAATCACATTAAATCAAGCAATATTTTCATTGACACAATTTGCTTTGTTAATGACCATGAGTGCCATTATGGGAATATTATCAATAATTTTTGATTATGATAAGTTCAGCTTCATGACGCAACTAGTCTTACATTTTGTATTAGAGATGTTAACTTATTTGATCTTTATTGCTTTGACTTTTGGTAAAACAAGCATCTCATTAACAAATATACCAACTTTTGTGATTATCTATTTAGCGATTTTTCTTTATATGCGTCAACAAGGACATGACAATGCTCGACGTATTAATGAACAATTGGCCAATAAAAAGCACAGTTGAATGCGTTCATTCAACTGTGCTTTTTTGCTGATGTTAACGATAAGCAAAGGATAACTCACCATATCAAATTTTGCCATAGCAATACCAGTTTTTAGTGAAATATGTGATAATCTGGTAAAATGAGAGAAAGTATTAGAGAAGAAGTGACACAGGATAGGACATGCCCAAATATCTTATTTTAACTGAAAAGCCGTCAGCTGCCGCAAATTTTGTGAAAGCGCTAGGCGGTAAAAACGGTCAATTTGACACGTTTACTTACACAATTACCAATTTGCGTGGTCATGTGATGACGCTAAAAGATCCTGAAAAAATGGTGTCAGAAGACCTAAAAAAACAGTATAAATCCTGGTTAATTAAGCATTTACCTTGGAATTTAAACGATTTTAATTGGGCGCGTACCTATATTCGACAACGTAATTTGCGGACAGGTAAAGTCGCATCTACTAAGCAGTTAGTTGACGATCTCAAAAAAGAAGCTGCAAATGGTTATGATGCCATCGTGATTGCCACCGATACGGATCCTTCTGGTGAAGGTGAGTTATTGGCTTGGGAAGCATTAGAAGCAATTAAATGGCGCGGACAAGTATTACGTGCCAATTTTATGGATGAATCGGTTAAGGGTATTCAGACGTCTATGCAGCATTTACGTGATGTTTCTGATAAAAATCAAGATGGCGAGTACATTAAAGGTGAAAGTCGTAATCGATGGGATTTTGCGTCCATGCAATTGACACGTATCGCCACGACAGCTGCCAAGAAGCAAGGTTTCAAAGTTGTGGCACGTGAGGGCCGACTGAAATCAGTGATTGTTTGGCAGATTTATGCCCAGCTAGAAGCGATTAAACGATATGTGAAAAAACCTTATTTTGAAGTTAAGTTTAAAGACCTTGCGGGGCACATTTTTGGTCGTATTACGCCAGAAGGGGATGTGATACCTTGGCGTTTTGATAGCAAAGCAGTTGCACAGCAGGATTTATTGCAATATCATGAGAGTGCGGTTACTAATGAGCGGCACCAAACCCGTACACAAGCACCTGGTAAACTATTAGATTTAGCTGGATTAGCAGCCATATTAGCACCACGTGGTTTTTCTGCCAAAGAAGTATTAAGTACCTACCAAAAAATGTATGAGGCCCAGGTTGTTTCATATCCGCGTACCGAAGATAAGACAGTGACCCCAGAACAATTTAATGAACTATTACCTAAAATTGATCAAATTGCTCAAGTTGTGCATGTTGATACAGCCCTGCTGACACATAGGCAACCACGGGCGACCCATGTTAAGAACCAAGGAGCACACGGGGCTAATCGACCTGGAGAAAATGTACCTACTGATTTGGCAACCCTAACCAAATTTGGAGCGAGTGCACAAGCTATCTATGAGGTATTGGCCAAAAACTATTTGGCCATGTTGGCAGAAGATTATGTCTATGATCATGTCACGGCAAATTTGACTGATTATCCAATTTTTAAGACAGCTTATAATGTGCCAGTTCAGTTAAATTTTAAGGCTGTGTATGATTCACAGCGTGCCATTAAGGTAGATGATGATGATGAAACAGCTGTAATGGGTCAGCTTGGACCAACTGCACAACCTTATTTGTATGAAGGGGCCAATAAAAAGCCACAGGCGCCAAGCACGAAGTGGATCATGGCCTTTTTAGAGAAACACAATGTTGGAACAGGTGCGACGCGCGTCTCGACCTTATCTGATATGAGTCGGGGGACGAAAGCTATGATTAAGGAAACGCGTGGTAAATTAACACTGACTGAAACAGGTAATGTCTCAGCTGTTATGGTTAAAGGCACATGGATTGCGTCCCCTAAAATAACTAAGCGCCTCTTTGAGATGATGGACCAAGTCGGTCGTTTTGAAATGACAATGCCTAAATTATTGGACTCTGTTACCCAAGTTGTGGTACATGACATGCCTATCATGGTAGCAAATGCTGAGCAATTAGAAACGTTACTTGGGCAACCAAAAATAAAACCGAAACGCCCAGTAAGTGAAAAGACGACGGGCCAATTTAAAGGTGAAGAAATCACCTTTGCTAAAGAATGGAGCGGGCATGTTTTTACGGACGAGGAGCTAACCAAGTTACTCAATGGCGCTGAAATTAGTTTTGAAGCTAAATCTAAACGTGGTAAACTATATACGGCTACAGGCACAATGGCAAAACAAACATATAAAGGGCGTACTTTTTATGGCTTCAAGTTAAAACCCAAGCCCAAAAAATGAAACATCTAACAGTACATTAATGACTGTTAGATGTTTTTTAATTTGATGTATTATTTAGTTGTTCTAATATGATCAGCATAGTCGAACCTTTTGGTGAGATTTTATAGATAACACGCAGTGGAATACGTTCCACAACTGTGCGACTAACTAGACGATAAGTCACTAGTTGTTTTAAACGATCAGTGAGTACCTTGTGCGATATTCCCGGTAAAGACTGATGCAATTGGTTGAAACCAGTAACTTGTAAATCTGCAATGGTCAATAATATTTCAATTGACCATTTGGCGCCCATTAGCTTCATGACTTGCTTTGTAGATGTTGAAATAGTGGGCATGTTTCCTCGATTTAGTCATTAACGCACAAAATAGTGCGTTATGTGCGATTACAGATAAATATAGTAAAATAATTCACATGGCTAATTATAAACTATGCAATATTATTTAGCAAGATAAGGAGGCCTCCCATGCAGATTGATCACTTTGCTGAAGCATTAGATGCCTCTCAGCCATTGTCTATTGATGCCAATAGCTTGCTGGCACACCATCTGCTTATTACTGGCGCCACAGGGAGTGGTAAATCAACCTCACTCCTGAGGCTAGTGGAATGTTTACGAGACAAAAAACAAGCAACAATTATTTTTGACCCAACAGGAGAATATCAGACAGCTGGGCATGTTGTTCGTTATAAATTAGGAGAAAATGCCAGTATAGATGTTAGTCAGTTAACCGCCATGGAAATTACCAAGCTTCTTGGTGATCATGAGGGCGAGTTTGTTGACAGGTTTGAGAGTGCAATTACTGCGTTACAAATACAAAAACAAGTCGTCAAGCAACCAGGGATATACAACAAAATTAATCGCACACAAGTCAGTTACAGAAATGATAAATCGCAGCTAAAATTCTGCGGACATGACTATGATACGTCTCAATTAATTAATCAATTAATTCAAGAATTTATTGTACCATATGCTGATCATCAGGCTGACTACAATTTATTGGGTCAGACATTAGACTATCAAGTTATTCAAAGACATTGGTCAAAAATATTGGCCATGCAAGAACAATTATCATCACCGAATTTGGCTGGTTTATTTAAGCATGAACAAGTCAATGCGCAACAGCCACAAACAGATATGAGTTATGTACTTAAGTTATTTGCAACACGAAAAAGTCAGGCTACTTTGGTGATTGACGTGAGCATGCTAATGAAGCATGGGGCACAAAGTAGGCTAGTATTATCCATTTTGTTAAGAGAATTACTGACTATTCGCACGACAAGTGATGCCCGTTTTCCGCTAACTATATTTTTAGACGAAGCACATCGTTTCTTACCAAATAACAATGATACACTTTCTGATTCAGGACTTTTTAAATTAATACGTGAAGGCCGTAAGTATGGTTTGTATGTTGTGTTATCGACGCAATCGCCATTGGACTTACCAGTCAAATTAAGCGGACAATTTGGCAGCTTGTTGATACACCAGTTAAATAATCAGGCAGAGGTAACGAGCTTACTAAATAACCAAGCAGAGCAGGTCGCTACATATCAAAAGTTATCACCAGGTCAAGGGCTACTTAAAGTGAATGGGACAACAGTGGTACATCCAGTTTGTGTTGCTATACCGAATGCTTTACATTCTACGGATTCACCTAAATTTAGTTAAAATAAGGAAAAATAAATGAATATACTAGTAATTAATGGCTTTGAAGAACACCACGATGCAAATGGTCAGTTAAATCACCGTTTGTTTACAGAATATGTGAGACAACTAAAAACACAACACAACATACGTGTGTCATTTGCAACAGAATATCAACGTGCTGATGAAATTAATAAATGGTTATGGGCTGATTTAATCATCATACAATGCCCTATTTATTGGTTTAATGTACCAGGAAAACTGAAAAGTTACTTTGATGATGTATTCGCTTATGGCATCTTTTATGGGCTAGATTATACAAAATATGGTCAAGGTGGCCGATTAATAGGTAAAAAGTTTATGTTGTCGACAACATGGAATGCACCTGAGTCAGCATTTAATGATAATAATGAATTCTTTAATGGTATGCGAGTGGCAGATATCTTGATGCCCACAATTAAAGCATTAGAATTTGTTGGTGTAGCACCTTGGTCACGTGATGGTGTCATTGCTTATCACGATGTGATTCATAACCCGCAATTTGAGCTGTATTTATCGCAGCAAGCGCAATTTATTGATGAGGTTAATGCATGATTTGTATCGTTAATTTTAAGAGTCTGATGTGCTATAAGAAACAGCTACAATGGTTACAAGATATTGAGCAACTGCCACTTAATTTTAAGTTACTGGTTGCACCAACACTACCTGAGCACAACACGTATCAAAATTATGAAATTATTGCGCAAAACATTAGTCTAGCACAACGTACCGTTGGTGAAATGTCTGCCAATGTGCTTAAAGCATTAGACATTAGATACGCTTTTGTTGGTCATTTAGAACGGCGAAAATTATTGAACGAGACCACGGATATCATCCATGAACGCTTAGCCAACTGTCTGAATAATGATATGATTCCAATTATTTGTTTGGGGATGCATAGTGGCCCAGATTTGGTTATACGTGAATTAAAATCTATTCTTAAAAATATTGATTTTATGGGGCAACGTATTATTGTTGCTTATGAATCGCTTCGTTCCACACAGTCTAATAGTTCAGCGTACTCTTATGTAGAAATGGAAGCTGTTTATTTGAAGTTAAATCAATATCTGTCTGAATTAGTAAAAAACAGCAATTTAGCGTCTTATAGTTTAGTAATGGGTGGACATATTACGGCAGAAGGTATTTCTGTAGCTCGAAAGATTGGCTATGATGGGGTGCTTATTGGCGATCGGTATCAAGAAGTTAGTGCATTTCAGCCCATTATTGAGGCATTAAATCAAGTTAAAAAAGAAAGGTGAGGCTGCTTTGAAAGCTGAAATTATATCTGTCGGCACCGAGTTGTTACTAGGTCAAATAACAGATACGAATCGACCATACATTGCACGGGCTTTGCACGATATGGGGATTGAATCGTATCATCAGTCAATTGTGGGCGGTAATGCGGCCGATATTCTAACAACGCTGCGTTTAGCTGCACATCGTTCTGATTTAATTATATTAATTGGTGGATTAGGGCCTGCCGTTGATGATCTCACAAAACAAGTTGTGTCGCAATTCATTAATAGCTCACTGATACCAGATACAGAAGCATTGCGTAAATTAAAAAAGTGGCATGATGCTGTTGATGTTGAAATGGCCGATAATAATTATCGGCAAGTGCTCTTCTTAGAACAGGGTAAGCCATTAAAAAATGATTTTGGTTTTGCTGTTGGTAGTTTTTATCAAAGTAATGATGGGCCAGATTTTTTATTAATGCCTGGACCACCTTGGGAAATGGTGCCAATGTTTGATCATTATGTTGTCCCGTTACTTGAAAGACAGTATTTGCATGGCCAGGTATTGAACTCGCTCGTCATGCGTTATTTTGGCATTGGTGAATCGCGATTATCTCAACTAATCAGTGATTTAATGATTTCTCAAACGAATCCAACAATGACAACTGATGCTAAAAAACACGAAGTAACCATTAGGTTAACGTCTAAGGCATCATCTGAAGCCATAGCAGAGAATTTAAATCAAAAAGCGGCTGCTAAGATTAATACATTGGTTGGAGACTACTTTTATGGTTATGGTGCCCATAATTCACTCGAAAAAGTGGTTGCAAATTTACTTGAAGAAAATCAGCAAACGATTGCGATGACAGAAGTTTTTACACGTGGCTTGGTACAATCAACATTGCAAAATGCGTTATCGCAAACGGAAACATTAGCTGGTGGCTTTAATGGTATGAGTGCTTTACTAGATCTAACTGACGATGAAATTGAACTATCTGGTGATAATGGCGCACAATTAGTGTCACGTCTAGCACAACTAACGCAACAGCGTTTAGGCGCTGATATAGGGTTGGCAATTTTAGCAGAAACACCCGAATCCAATGGACAGCATGATTATGTTAATGAAAAAGTTTGGTTTGGCTTAGTTAGCCATCAAGAGAGGTTACTAGTCACTTCACAAAGCTTTGCAAAAGATCATCAAGATAACGTTGAAGATGCGATTTTTGTAGCACTTGACTTAATTCGTCGACACTTATCGCAGCAAAATTTAGTAGATCGTGCTTGAAAAATAGGGGGAATAGATATGGTTAAACAGTTACAAGGTAAGACGGTTTTAATAACAGGTTCTTCTCGAGGTATTGGTTTGGCAATGGCTAAGCATTTTGATATTCTCGGGGCACAAGTCATTTTACATTCACGACAAGGTGTCGCAGACAATATAAAAGCACAATTCCAGACACAACCATTGGAAGTGATGTTTGATTTGACTAATCAGCAAGCCATTGATGATGGCATAAATGCCTTGTACCGAAGTCAGGCATTTAAAGGGGTTGATATTTTAATTAATAACGCAGGCATTACAGCCGATCAACTAGCTATCAATATGTCATCAGACAACTTTGCACAGGTTATTAATGCTAATTTAGTGGGGACGTTTAATGTGACGCAACCAATTTTAAAGCACATGCTTAAAGCCAGAACAGGCTGCATTATTAACATGAGCTCGATTGTCGGTCTGCATGGTAATATTGGACAGGTTAATTATGCTACAAGTAAAGCAGGATTAATCGGCATGACAAAAACGCTAGCCAAAGAAGCGGTAAGAAGACAAGTGCGTGTCAATGCAATTGCCCCTGGTATGTTTAAATCTGATATGACTGATGTGTTATCTGATAAGATTAAGTCTCGAATTCTAGAGACAATACCGATGCAACGCTTTGGAAATGTAGCTGAATTAGCTGAAGTAGCAGCATTTTTAGCTGAAGCACCATATATCACAGGGCAAACAATTGTGGTCGATGGCGGTCAAAGTATGTAACTTAGAGGAGGAAGTATGATGAAAAGCTATTCTAGTCCAGCTTTATATATGCAGGGTCAAAATATTCTATCACAAGATTACGATCAAATAACGTGTCTTGGTCACCGTGCAATTATTCTGAGTAACGGTATTGCAGTTAATGTTGCAGCAGAACCACTATGCCAGACATTAAATACGCAAAATTTAGTGAGTGAAGTTGTTGTAATTAGTGATCATTTTAATGATCATGAATTGACTAATTTAACAGCACTCATCAAAGAAAGAGCGGCAGATATTGTCATTGCTGTTGGTGGCGGTAAAGTTATAGACATTTCTAAGATTGTCGCCGCAAAAATTGACTGTCAATTAGTTATTGTGCCCACATTGGCATCGACAGATGCACCAACCTCAAGATTATCGGCAACTTATAATGCACAGGGACATTTTGAAAATTATATTTTTTTTGATCGCAGCCCCAGCCTCGTGATGGTCGATACGGACATCATAGTCAATGCACCAACACGAACACTGATTGCAGGCATTGCTGATGCACTGGCAACATTTGTTGAATATCGTGCTGTCAAGTGTGCTCATGGACAAAATATGTTTGGGGATAAGGCTACGATCGCAGCAGGCGTGTTGGCAGAACAAGCGACTAAAACAATTTTTAGAGAAGCAAAATTAGCGATTAAAGCCAATAGTGCACACACTGTAGATCAGCATTTTGAAAATGTTGTTGAGGCGAATATCTTATTAAGCGGTATCGGTTTTGAGAGCGGTGGTGAGGCGGCAGCCCATAGTATTGCTAACGGTTTAACGCAATTTGTTTCGCCTACCATTATGCATGGTGAAAAAGTAGCTTTCGGATTGTTGGGTCAACTAGTACTCTCGCAATCATCTAGTGTATTATATCAAAAATATCTCAAATTTTTGCGAGCCTTAGGTTTGCCAGTTTGTCTAAAGGATTTAGGATTAACACGAGATCGACAAACACTTTATCAGATTGCACAAGAAGTATTAAGACCTAATGAAACAATTCATCAAATGAATCTCTCATTGACAGCAGCTGATATTGTTAATACGCTGTTACAAATAGATAGTTACGCCAATTAATTATGGATGATCAGTATGTCTGATAAGCAAAAAAAGCGACTAACACGAATAAGGTGTGAGCCGCTTTTTGAATCAAATACTGTTATTTATTTAAATCACCATCAGCTATGGCAGCTAGTAAATCGCGCGATGGAATAAAGAACAATTGACCAGAAAGTATATCAGAAAAGCTAAGTAAGAAATCGGATTGATCTAGCATGTTTTGAAGCATGCCTTTAATAATATGCCAGTGACGTGAGTAACCCATAAAGTAGGTGCCAGTTTTACCTGAGGCGGGATTAGAAAAAGGGACATTCATACGAATTATTTTTTGTTCTTCACCGTTTGGTTCAAATTTTGAGGCAACATTGTGCGCATTATGATATTTATCTTCATCTGCTAATTCAAGATCTGAGAATTTTTCGCGACCAATGGCTTTTTCTTGTTCTTCAGTCTTCAAATTGTGCCAGAAATCCATGTTATGTTGCCATTTTTGTGCAAAAGCATAAGATCCATTAATGAAAGGTGCATCTTCATCACCAATTAATGCATACTCTGCGGTATCTTCAATAGCAGGTGCCTCTGTGCCATCAATAAAACCAATAATTGCGCGACCTTCAAAATAACGAAAACCTTTCGTCTCATCCACCACACTGGTAATATTTTTTAAAAAGCGCATAAATTGTGTTTGTGCTTCGTAAACAACGGCTTCATTACTAGCACGAATATGAAAGAAAATATCACCGTCAGTTGCTGGCATGCTATATTCAGGGCCGCGCAAGGTTTGGTATGTTTCTAATTCACTTGGTTTGGCTGCATTGGGAAATAAATATGTCCATGCTTGGTTGCTGAAGCCAAAGGCTACTTTCAAACCAGATTCTGCGGCTAAATGAGAATCACGAATGCGTAGTGATCTTATAATAGCTTGTGAACGGTCGGCAAATTCTTGTATTGCCTCTTGTGCTAGCGCTTGATTGTGTCTTGTTAATTTTAAAACGGTAAATTGTACATGTTCACCAACGTCTTTCCACACATCTTGTGCTTTGCTTGGGGTAATTGCCATAGTGATAACCTCCAAAAGTTAGATTTTATTTGCAACATTAGCGTACACTATTTTAATTCATTAATCAAGAATCATTCTAATTTAACTTGAAAAAATCATTCTAAAAGTTTAGAATGATTATAAGTTATTTACAGAGGGAGAAACAAAAAATGTTTAAAAATGTGAAACAATTAACCCCATTTTCGCTCGTTTTACTCGCTATTTCATTTACAATGTCAATTAGTCAATCAACTATGACAACAGCTTATCCGATTTTAATGAAAAATTTTGGGGTTGATGCTAGTACAGTACAATGGCTAACTACTGGCTTCATGATTGCGATGACACTTGTTATGCCACTTAGTCCATGGCTATTAGATAATATTAAACTAAAACCATTACTCAACGGAATTGTAGCCGTTTTTTTAGTTGGCACAGCAGTAGCTATGGTGACGCCTGTGTTTTCGGGTATTATTATTGGTCGGTTATTAGAAGGCATGGCTGTTGGCGCACTATTTCCAACTTTTCAAAGTGTTATTATGGAAAACACTAACCAAGAAAAACGTGGGACAACAATGGGGGTTGTTGGTCTAGTGATGGGTTCAGCACTTGCTGTTGGTCCGATTATATCTGGCGTTGTGTTGCAATGGGTATCTTGGCGCGCACTATTTATTTTATTTTTTGTTATACTACTTGGCCTTTTAATAGGCTGCCAGAAGTTGATTCAAAACACACATGAGCTTAAAAAGTCGCAATTTGACTGGTTATCAGCTGTTACGCTCATCGGCTTTGGGGGTATTTTGTACGATATTTCTAGTTTGCCAAAAAATGGCTTTAGTGTACAGTGGTGGCTGATTTTAGTTGTCAGTCTGATATTACTGACTTTTTTCGTGTTTCGGCAACACAGATTAACACAACCATTCCTTAATTTAACGGTATTTAAATATAAAGGGTTTTTACCAGGTATGTTGTTAACTGGTATTTCTTATTCAGGGCTCATTATTGCTACCGTCTTAATGCCGTTATTTTATCAACGTGTTTTTCATTTAACACCCCTTTGGTCAGGCCTATTAATGGTACCCGCCGCTATTTTTCTCAGCCAGCTCAATCCAAGAGCCGGACGTTTACTTAATCAAATTGGCCTAAAAAAGCTAGTCTATATTGGAACTAGTATGATGATTTTTGGGTATTTATTATTAAGTATTGCCGGCACTACATCCTGGCTCATTGGTTTACTGGCGGCGATGCTACTAGAAGGTGGCAATGCCTTTATTATGATGCCCGCGATAACAGCTGCTAACAATGCCTTAACGAAAGACCTGATGAGTCATGGGACAGCTCTAATTACAACAATGCGGCAAGTCATCGGCGCAGCGAGTGTTGTTGTGGCGTCTATATTAATTGCTTACTTTAGTACTACTAAGACGATTGGTACCGCATTATCTCAAACGAGCGCGTGGTTTGTTCTCGTGCCGATTATAGGGTTATTAATGACTAGTCGTTTACAAAATCATGTATCCAAATCTCAAATGAATAAATAGTAAAAAAGCAAGGAGTGCCTGTGATCCTTGCTTTTTTATTGTCCTATTATAAATAAAGGGTGTAATATTCAATTTTGCATAATTTAAGATAAGCTGTTTTTGCTATGTATGATTTAATGAGAGTCTTGTGCTTAAGCGTCAATATGAAGTCATTGACCTATTATACAAGCAAATTATGAGTTCATAGGAGAACAAAAATGCAAAACGGCGAAGTGTGTCAGCGTAAAAAACTGTACAAGTCAGGGAAGATATTAGTTACAGCAAGTATTTTTGCTGTTATGGGTTTTGGTACTGCCATATCACAAGCAAACGCGAGCAGTAGTGACAATGACAGCAAAACACAAACTATTTCAAAAATAGTAAAAAGTAAAGTCGAACCGGCAACTGTTCAACCAGCGGAACCTGCGGAACCTACTAATAAAATAGTTGACCAAGCAGATATGCATACGGTCAACGGGCAAAACAGCGTGCCACCAGTAGTGACTAATCAATCCAATCAACAGGCTGCAAAACCAACTACACCTGTTACCGATGTCACAGATACGCATAAAATCGAAGTAAACAACGTCCCTGCTGATGTTATGCCAGCAAATGATCCAGATAAACAATCAGTGACTAATGCACCAGTAGTGTCGCCAAAGCATGATACGGACAAGCAGGACGATTCACTAGAAAAACAGCAAGTATTAGAACCGACCGTAAATAGTAATATACCAAAAAAGCAGACAAATCAACAGTTAGCGGTTGTTACAGCACCAACAAATTCAGCACCTCAAACCAAAACAACAGCAGAAATTTCTGCTGGCACGGAGTTAGACACGGTGCCTAATGTTAAGCATGTAGATGGCAAAGTTTATTTTTATGGAGATGATGGCCAACCAAAAAAGAACTTTACTACTATTATAGATGGTAAACCTTACTACTTTGATAAAGATACAGGGGCACTATCTAATAACGATAAGCAATATGTATCGGAATTATTCAGTATTGGCAATAAACATAACGCCGTCTATAACACATCATCAGAAAATTTTACGCAATTAGAAGGACATCTGACGGCAAGTAGTTGGTATCGTCCAAAAGATATTTTGAAAAATGGTAAACGTTGGGTACCTTCAACAGTGACTGATTTCAGACCATTATTGATGGCCTGGTGGCCGGATAAGAGTACGCAAGTCACTTATCTGAATTACATGAAAGATCAGGGCCTCTTGTCTGGTACTCATCACTTTTCCGATAATGAAAATATGCGGACCTTAACGGCAGCTGCCATGCAGGCACAGGTAAACATTGAGAAAAAAATTGGGCAACTTGGCAATACGGATTGGTTGAAAACGGCGATGACGCAATACATTGATGCCCAGCCCAATTGGAATATTGACAGTGAGGCGAAAGGAGATGATCATCTACAAGGTGGTGCACTGCTTTATACAAATAGTGATATGTCGCCAAAGGCCAATTCTGATTATCGTAAGCTGAGCCGTACGCCTAAAAATCAAAAAGGTCAAATTGCTGATAAATATAAGCAAGGTGGGTTTGAACTATTACTAGCAAACGATGTCGATAATTCTAATCCAGTTGTGCAAGCAGAACAACTTAATTGGTTACATTATATGATGAATATCGGTAGTATTTTACAAAATGATGACCAAGCTAATTTTGATGGTTACCGTGTTGATGCTGTCGATAATGTGGACGCTGACTTACTACAGATTGCTGGTGAATATGCTAAGGCTGCCTATGGTGTTGACAAAAATGACGCGAGAGCGAATCAACATTTATCAATTTTGGAAGACTGGGGAGATGAAGATCCAGACTATGTCAAAGCACATGGCAACCAGCAAATTACAATGGATTTCCCCTTGCATTTAGCGATTAAATACGCGCTCAACATGCCTAATGATAAACGGAGTGGCCTTGAGCCAACCCGTGAACACAGTTTAGTCAAACGAATTACAGATGATAAAGAAAATGTTGCACAACCAAATTATTCATTTATTCGAGCTCATGACAGTGAAGTACAAACGATTATTGCTGATATTATTAAAGATAAAATCAACCCGGCCTCAACAGGGCTAGATTCAACAGTGACTTTGGATCAAATTAAGCAGGCTTTTGACATCTATAATGCTGATGAATTGAAAGCAGATAAAGTTTACACACCTTACAATATTCCAGCTTCATACGCTTTGTTATTGACTAATAAAGACACAATTCCACGTGTTTATTATGGTGATATGTTCACGGATTGATGGTCAATACATGGCTAAACAATCACCTTACTATCAAGCCATTGATGCGTTGTTGAAAGCTCGTATCAAGTATGCTGCTGGTGGTCAAACCATGAAAATGAACTATTTTCCAGATGAACAATCTGTTATGACATCAGTTCGTTATGGTAAGGGTGCAATGACGGCAAGTGACTCTGGTAACCAAGAGACACGCTATCAAGGTATTGGACTTGTTGTCAACAATCGCCCAGATTTGAAACTATCTGACAAAGATGAAGTCAAAATGGATATGGGTGCGGCACATAAAAACCAAGATTATCGCCCAGTTTTGTTGACGACAAAATCAGGATTAAAAGTCTACAGCACTGATGCAAATGCACCTGTCGTTCGAACTGACGCCAATGGCCAATTAACTTTTAAGGCAGACATGGTATATGGTGTAAACGACCCACAAGTGTCAGGGTACATTGCGGCTTGGGTACCAGTAGGGGCTTCAGAAAATCAAGATGCTCGAACGAAAAGTGAAACAACGCAGTCAACTGACGGGAGTGTTTATCATTCTAATGCAGCGTTAGATTCGCAAGTCATTTATGAAGGCTTTTCAAATTTTCAAGACTTTCCAACAACACCCGATGAGTTTACGAACATTAAAATTGCTCAAAATGTTAACTTATTTAAGGATTGGGGTATTACTAGCTTTGAAATGGCGCCACAATATCGCGCCAGCTCAGATAAAAGTTTCTTAGATGCTATCGTACAAAATGGTTATGCATTTACAGATCGATATGATATTGGTTACAACACACCAACAAAGTATGGGACAGCAGATAATTTGTTAGATGCTTTACGTGCATTGCATGGTCAGGGGATTCAAGCGATTAACGACTGGGTACCAGATCAAATTTATAATCTACCCGATGAACAGTTAGTCACGGCTATTCGAACAGACGGTTCAGGTGATCATACTTATGGTTCAGTTATTGACCATACTTTGTATGCATCAAAGACAGTTGGCGGGGGCATTTATCAGCAACAATATGGTGGGGCCTTCTTGGATCAATTAAAAACACAGTACCCGCAACTTTTCCAGCAAAAACAGATTTCCACAGATCAGCCAATGAACCCAGATATTCAAATTAAGTCATGGGAAGCCAAGTATTTCAACGGTTCGAACATTCAGGGGCGTGGAGCTTGGTATGTTTTGAAGGACTGGGGCACACAACAGTATTTTAATGTGTCAGATGCGCAGGCCTTCCTTCCAAAGCAATTATTGGGTGAAAAGGCCAAAACTGGTTTTGTTACGCGTGGTAAGGAGACTTCATTCTATTCCACTAGTGGCTATCAAGCAAAATCTGCCTTTATTTGTGATAACGGTAATTGGTACTACTTTGATGACAAAGGGAAAATGGTTGTTGGAAACCAAGTTATCAATGGCATCAATTATTACTTTTTACCAAATGGTATCGAATTACAAGATGCCTATCTAGTACATGATGGTATGTACTATTATTATAATAATATTGGCAAGCAACTGCACAACACATATTACCAAGATAAACAAAAAAATTTCCATTACTTCTTTGAAGATGGGCACATGGCACAGGGTATTGTCACCATCATTCAAAGTGATGGCACCCCAGTCACACAGTACTTTGATGAAAATGGTAAGCAACAAAAAGGCGTGGCGGTCAAAGGATTAGATGGTCATTTACATTACTTTGACGGTGCGTCAGGGAATATGCTCTTTAAATCATGGGGTAGACTAGCAGATGGCTCTTGGCTATATGTAGACGAGAAAGGTAATGCGGTTACAGGCAAACAAACCATTAATAATCAAACGGTTTACTTTAATGATGATGGTCGTCAAATCAAAAATAACTTTAAAGAATTAGCAGATGGTTCTTGGATTTATCTTAACAATAAAGGTGTTGCAGTAACAGGAGAGCAAATAATTAATGGGCAGACACTTTATTTTGGTAACGATGGTCGTCAATTTAAAGGGACAACACATATAAATGCTACTGGTGAAAGCCGTTACTATGACCCAGACTCAGGTAATATGATAACTGATCGTTTTGAACGTGTTGGTGATAATCAATGGGCTTATTTTGGTTATGATGGTGTTGCAGTAACAGGGGACCGAATCATTAAAGGGCAAAAACTCTATTTCAACCAAAATGGTATCCAAATGAAAGGCCACTTACGTCTTGAAAATGGTATCATGCGTTATTACGACGCTGATACTGGCGAATTAGTTCGTAATCGATTTGTATTGCTATCTGATGGTTCATGGGTTTACTTTGGCCAAGCCGTAACTGGCGTGCAAGTGATTAATGGCCAAACATTATATTTTGACGCAGATGGTAGGCAAGTCAAAGGGCAGCAACGTGTAATCGGCAATCAACGCTATTGGATGGATAAAGACAATGGTGAAATGAAAAAAATAACATACTAGAATGATTAAAAAATAACCTCACAGGCGTTGGTTGCCTGCAAGGTTATTTTTTAATGTTGAAATTGCCATGTTTTTTGTTGCCAAGCAGCTTCCCAAAAGTGCCATTCCATTTCTAAACTGCATAAAAATGTTTGTGCAACATGCTCTTTTTGTTCATTATTTAGAGTCGTTACTGCTCGGTTTAGCGCTTCAAAACGCCAAATATTGTAATCAGGTGTATCTGAATTTTTTTGTGGTGCATAAAGTTCAATCCACTCTTTCAAGGGGTTTTGCTCTCGATTAGCGCCACGTGAAACGAGTTGTTCACCAATGACCGCATAACTCCAAACACATGGTAGCAAAACAGCGATGGCATCCGCATAAGTACCGTGATATGCAGATGCATACATATGATCAGTATAGCGTTTTGTTTCTGGTTCACGTTGCCAATTTTCTATGTGGTGACCAGTGATGCCAAGCATGACTTCATGTGCTTGTGACTCATTTTGAACAAAGGCAGCGGTCGCTAAAAGATTGGTAATATCTTCGGCATTCGTTGTTTTTGTAATAGCTAATGAAGTGACCTGCAAATAATCTTTTAAATAGTGTTCATCTTGTTCAACATAATAATTTAAAACGTTGTGAGGCACCTGACCATTGGCGATAGCTTCGACAAATGGGTGGCTCATAATCGCGCTCATCATAGGTTGCGCACGTTCTAAAAGTGTTTCTGAAAAAGACATGTTTTTTCTCCTTAATACCAACCTGGGAATAATAGTAGCTGAAACATAAGTAAGATAATCGCGGCAATAACCCAATCACGTAATTTGATTTTTACAACTGCCAGATGTGTTCTGGTTGCCCCCTCTGTGAAGCCATGGCTAACCATACCTTCTGCTAAATTTTGAGAACAACGAATCGCAGCTAAAATGGCTTTGAAATATAACTGTGGTGCCCAAATATGAAGTGTTTGGCCACGCATTTGTGCTGCTACGCGTATAGTTTTAACTTGTTGATTCACTGCTGGCATGAAGTTCAAGACGCCAACAAGGGCATAAACAAATGTCGCGCTTAAATGTGCGCGTTGCTCAAGTGTCGCCAGGAAAATATCACGTTCATCATTGAGTTTTAATGTGAATAAACCACCAAGCCATAAGTAAGCAAAAACACGAGATAACATGATCCATGCCATATGAACATGATCACCGGTACCAAAATACATCAGTGAGAACCATGATCCCAGGCCAGGCAAAATTGGAAGTAACAATAGCCAAAGCCATTGTTGCCAACGCAATTTAAGGACAGTATAAATGAGAGCACTAACGATAATAATTACCAAATTAACAGTGACGCTTTTAATAAAAGTTAGTTCCAACGCAATCAACATAATAACACCAAATTTCATTAGTGGATTCATGAGGCATCCCCCTGAAATGTTAAGTGTTGTTGCTCGAATTCGAGATGATAGTCAAACCAATCCGTTACAGCATGCAGTTGATGACTAATCATGATAACAGTCTGTGATTGTTTATCGGTTACTTCGGCAATTAAGTCTAATAGTTGTTTTTGTGATTCAGCATCTAGTCCGGCCAGCGGTTCGTCAAATAATAACACTGGGGTACCTGTAATTAGCATCAACAAAACTTGCAGCTTTTTTTGTTGTCCACCAGATAGTTGATAAACAATATGGTCGCGAACATGTTTGAGATTTAAGCGTTGCAAGGTGGAAGTAATGACATCATCTGACCATTGTTTGGCGAAATGACTGGTAGCTTGCGCTTGTTTGAGTTCTTCTGCCATTGTCATTGCAATAAATTGTTGTTCAGCATTTTGAAAGATCAGGGCAACCTGACGTACATGCTGTGCAATACGGCGTTTAGCAATGTCTTGGCCTTGGTAGCTGATTTTACCACCATAAGGGTAAAGTTTGACTAACGCGGAAAAAAGAGTCGATTTACCTACACCATTTGGTCCAGTAATCAGGGTGCGTTTAGCTGTAGGAAAAGACAAACTTGTCTCATTTAGTAGTAGTCTGTCACCATTTGATAGGGAGACTTGTTTGAGATCTAAATCACCAGGCTGGGCTGCCGGTAATTTTGTATGAATTTCAGGGGCAATAGGTAACTGCGATAAAATATGATGGCTTTCTTCGGCATTTGCTACATGGAGTTGGCCATCAGACATCACAAAAATATCGTCAATGACATCAGCATAACCACTCCAATCATGATCAGCAATCAGAATGGTTTTACCTTGTTTTTGATAATCCTTAATTAAATGAATGAGCTGTAACCGTGATTGAGGGTCTACATTAGCAAAGGGTTCATCGAGTAATAGATAATCGCTGTCTGCTGCTAAGATAGCTGCTAAGGCTACCTTTTGTTTTTCACCACCAGATAATGTCATGAGGTCATGCGTGATAAATTCTTTCATACCGACACGTGCAAGTGATTGCGTAATAAGATTAGGTATTATTTGAGGAGAACGCTGTAAATTTTCCAGACTGAAACGCAATTCTTCAAATGGTGTTTTCATCACGAACTGGCGGGTTGGGTTTTGGAAAAGATAACCAATATGGTCAACGCGTTGATAAGGGACGATATCATGAATCGCATAGTTGTCAAGTGTTAGTTCTCCTGTCAGTTTACCACCACTAAATGTTGGATAAAGACCAGCAATTAATTTAAGTAGTGTTGATTTGCCGCTACCACTAGGTCCAACTAGCAAATTGAGACTACCAGGTCGCAACGTCATCGAGACGTTTTCGAGTACGGTGGTGTCTTGATAAGCAAAACTGACCTGTTTGACAACCAGATTAGCCACGATGCAAGACACCTGATTTTTCAATTAATTTTTGAATAGCAACAACTAGTACACCGCCAAAGAAAAACAATGAAATGAACCGTGTAATAAATAGGGCCACCAACAAACCAACATGATATGAAGCATAGCCATCACGGAATAATGACCAAATAAAAGTGATAATTGTACCAGTAATTGCTGAGGCGAAAATACCTCGCCAATGCCAATCTTTATAAGCTAAAGCGGCAAATCCGGCTTCACTACCCACACCTTGAACCAAGCCTGAGAGCAATGTTGCAACCCCCCATTGACCACCAAGCAACATTTCGACTGCTGAGGCAAAGAGCTCGCCTAATACACCAGCGCCAGCCTGACGAATTAATATGCTGGCTAGTGGCGCGGCCATCATCCAACCCCCGATTAATAAATCGTTAGCAAATGGGGCTAATCCCATGGGTGTCAAAGCAGCTGCTAGTATATTATAAACAGGGCCGAGGACCCAAAAGATAAAGCCAATAAACACCGCAACAAAAGCGAGCAGTAAGACATCGCGTAGCGCCCAATGGTGTTGTTTAGATTCTGAAACAGTTTGCATAATTGTTATGCCTCCATAAAATTTTTTGTAGTTTCTATTTTATGTCTGGCAAAGTGCAGTTATTGTGTGCTGATGCTTGAATTTTAGCAAATAAAAAACGCCTGGCAATTAGATGAGCCATGCGTTTGCTAAAATACACACTAAAGCGCAATGCTCCCTTCGCTGGTGCTAACCAGAGCAGGTTCAATGGGTGTTTCTCAGCCAAATGGCACCCCAGATTGTTAAATATAAAACTACACGTTAAACTTAACATAAATTGTGTAGATATGCAATTATTTTCATGAAAACGACCAGTATATTGACTTGACATTGCCTGATATAATATAAGTAACGAGGTAAATGATGGTTGAATATCAGTATGAAGTTGGTGTTATTGGCGCTGGTCCAGCAGGACTTGCAGCCGCTTTTGCCGCAAAAGCTTTGGGTAAAAAAGTGGTCATTTTAGAGCAATACTTATGGGGTGGAACCTGCCCAAATTACGGCTGTGATCCTAAGAAAATTTTGCTTGCAGCAGTTGAGAATATTAAAAGACAAAAAGCCTTACAAACGCGAGGTTTGCATGGCTATTCACAAATTAATTGGTCTGATTTAATGGCTCACAAACAGCGTTATGTTGATGCTGTGCAACCGCGTAAAATTCGTGGTTTGGATCAAGCAGGTATTGCGCGCTTTTATGGTCATGCCAGCTTTATCAATGAAGATACTGTTCGTGTCGGAGATTCTAAGGATACAATTAGAGCAAGTGATTGGGTTATTGCAACGGGTCAGCGACCGCAGACATTAAATTTTCCGGGATCAGGCTATACACAAAATTCAGAAGATTTTTTGAACATGCCAAATATGCCAGAAGACGTGACATTTATTGGGGCTGGTTTTGTGGGCGTTGAATTTGCAACAATTACGAATACGGTTGGTGCACACACGCGTATTGTTACTGAGGGGCAAACTGCTTTGCGGGCATTTGATCAGATATTGGTACAACAATTGATGACAGAGATGCAGGAAACAGGGATTGAATGGTATTTTAATGCTACTGTGTGCCGCATTGATAAGACTTTAACTGGTCGCTTGGTCGTTAAACTAACCAACGGAACAACATTTGAAACAGACCGTGTGTTTGTTACGGCTGGACGTATTGGCAATTTTGATCAGATGAATTTGGCCGCAGCTGGTGTGGCTTGTCAGGTGGCCGATTTGCCTGTTGATGAGCACTTACGTACCAGTAATTCCCATGTTTATGCTGTCGGGGATGTTGGCGGCTCACCAGTACCAAAACTTGTCCCAACGGGTAACTATGAAGGACGTTATGTGGCACAAGTGATTGCCGGAAAAACGAACGCGCCAATAAGTTATCCAACAACACCAATTGTCGTATTTGGATCACAGCACATCGCCCAAACGGGCTTAACGGTTGCCGCCGGTCGAACAGCAGGTTATCGTGTGATAGATATGGATATGAGCGATGTGATTACTTTTTTCCGTTACCATGATCAAGTGCGTGTACGTGTGGTATTGGACCACAATGACTGCATTGTCGGCGCGAGCGTCATTGCAGCTGAAGCAGAAGAAGTGATTAATTATTTTGTGACAGCGATTAATGAACGGCGTACATTAGCGGAAACACAGGCAAATTTGTATGCTTATCCATCTTTGGGTTCGGAATTTGCAACATTTTATTAACCTTGCATCTAAAAATGGGCCGACATTTAATGGCAAAAAGCATAACATGACTTTGTTCTGTCAATCAATTGTTACTATACGCGTTTTTAAACCAAAAAAAACAGTCCGAAGACTGTTTAGAAATTGCCCCTGTTGGATTCGAACCAACGCATAGTGGCACCAGAAGCCACCGCCTTACCGCTTGGCCAAGGGGCAATTACTCTATATATTTTACAGGGTCTCCTACCATTTTGCAAGTAGAAATTTGTCTTTGTCAAAAATAAGATTTTTCGTTATACTTAGGAAACAGACTAAGGGGGATACCATGCAGTACGCAACCTATGAAAATACCGTTGAGAAGCTAGAGCGTCATCACATTACAATTCGTGCCATTGCCGACATTGCTTACAATAGCGAAAAAGCTTATCTGCCGAATTTATCTATTGAGCAAGTGGAAGAAGCTGTTATCAGTATTTTGCATAAACGTGTTGTACAACACCAAGTCTGGGTAGCCTTAGAACTTGATCGTTTAGCAGAAGCACATTTACTCGAGTCGCCATTGCAAGATCTTGTTGAAAGCGATGATTCTTTGTTTGGTGTGGATGAAACACTAGCCACTGCTATTGCTATGTCTTACGATACCATTGGGGTAACGAATTATGGCTATATCGATAAATTAAAAATTGGTTTGGTGGGTGAACTTGACCGCAAAGGGAAAACCACCTCAGCTGTAACAACTTTTGCAGACGATATTGTTGGTGCTTTAGCTGCAGCTGCAGCATCTAAAGTTGCTCATAAATACCCAACTGGTATTTTGGACTCAGATAAAATTAATTAAAAACGCGTTGACGTTTTTTTTTATTGCCTTGATTTGCATAATCGGTCTATACCAATTATAATGAGTATAGACACAAGGAGGAGAGGTGCTCAAATGTCTACGTTAATAAACATGTTGTGGTGTGCGGTGTGTTAGTAACTAGACTACCTCGCAGATAATTATGGCAAAGTTACTGAAAAATATTGATTTATATACGGGTTATCAACATATAGCAGATGCCTATGTGCGTTTCACGGATGTTATACAAGATGTTGGCTATATGGTAGATTTTTCAGAGCAAGCAGATGATGAGCTAATTGCGGAGGCAACAGGACGATTGGTTGTCCCAGGATTTATTGATGTCCACAAACATGGTGGCTATGGTTTAGATACGATGGATGGTGATCCAGATAAATTAAATAACATGGTTAATTTGATGGTTACTGAAGGGATTACATCATTATTTCCCACAACAATCACGCAATCGCCCGAGAACATTGAGCGCGCACTTGTCACAATTAATCAGGTTGCAAAAAAAAATCCTGTGATTCAGGGCATTCATTTGGAAGGACCGTTTATTAATAAAGTCTTTATGGGCGCACAACCAGAAGAATACATTATTAATCCGAATACGGCTTTACTTAAAAAGTGGTATGCTTTATCAGGTGAACGCATTCGGCTAGTGACCTATGCACCAGAAAATGGCGGCATTCCTGATTTTGAAGCATTTATGTTGGCACATCGTATTGTTCCTTCTATTGGACATTCTAATGCTACACGCGCACAATTGTGCCATTCACGAGCAACGCATATCACGCATCTGTATAATGCCCAACGGCCATTACATCATCGTGAGCCAGGTGTCACCGGGCATGGTATGATAGAAGAAGCAATTACTGGTGAGCTAATTGCTGATGGTTTCCATATTACCCCTGACATGTTGGAGTTGGCTTTTCGCTTGAAGGGTGCGCAACGACTTGAATTAATCACTGATTCAATGCGTGCTGAAGGTTTAGGTGATGGTATCTCAGAACTTGGTGGTCAAAAAGTCACCGTAAAGGATAAACAAGCACGTCTAGATAATGGTCATTTAGCTGGGTCAGTCCTAGCTTATGATGATGCCTTCCGTAATATTCAAACGATGACTTCAGCCAGTATTCAAGACGCGGTGCAGATGAGTTCTGTTAACCAGGCACTTGAATTTGGATTAACACAAAAAGGGCATCTCGCGATTGGTAAAGATGCTGATTTCAATTTATTTAATAAGAAGGATATGCGATTACAGGCGACTTACTCAATGGGTCGCCGCTTTGCAAGGGAATAATGATGACAAAATCCGCCACACCACGTTATATTCAAATTCACAATCAAATAAAAGCGCGAATTGAAGCCGGCGAATGGCAGTCCGAAAAACGGCTGCCGGCTGAACGTGAGTTGGCGGAAACATTTGGCGTATCACGAATGACGCTAAGACAAGCTATTCAAACACTGGTAGATGAAGGCATACTTGAACGTAAAGTTGGTTCTGGGACTTATGTTGCCGAGCAGAAAGTAGCCGAGCGTGCTTTAGGGATGACTAGTTTTACGGAATTGATGTCAGCGACTGGACGTGTAGCAAAAACACAAACAATCAGTTATAAAATGACTTCACCCTCGGCCTCAGAAATGGCACAACTGGATTTATCAGAAAATGATGAAGTGTTGGTCATGGAACGCTTGAGAATGGGGGATAACGAACCAATTTTGCTGGAACGGGCAACGGTGCCCGCAACACTTGTGCATGGCTTTTCGCGCCATGATCTAACGGAGTCGTTGTATCATACTTTAGCAAAAGCGGGTATCAAACCAGGCCGAGCTGAGCAGACGATATCAGCCAGCCTAGCCAATGAACGTTTATCGGAATTATTACAAATTAAGCGCGGGGATGCTATTTTAAGTGTACGTCAAGTGTCATTTGACCAAAATGACCGTCCCTTTGAATATGTGAGATCGTATTATGTTGGTGAACGATTTGAGTTTAAATTAGCACGTTAAAAAAGCCTTGGTTATACACCAAGGCTTTTTATTTATGACTGAGCTTTTTAGCTAGGAAATCCCCAACTAATTGGACAATTAAGACAAAAATCAATACAAGAATTGTTGCTACCCATGTCGTATCTGAAGCAAAGCGATTATAGCCATACGAGATAGCCATATTTCCAAGCCCACCGGCACCAATTGCGCCAGCCATAGCGGTTAAACCAATTAAGCTGATTAGTGTTACAGTTGACACACGAATAATTTCTGAACGACCTTCGCGTAAATAAACACCAAATACAATATCCCAAAATGAGGCGCCAACTGCTTGTGCAGCTTCGACAATGCCGCCATCTACTTCAGCTAATGCTACTTGTACTTGACGTGCATAAAAGGGAAAGACACCCAATGATAAAGGTACTAATGCAGCAGTTGTACCAATTTGTGTACCGACAATTAGTTTCGTGAAAGGTGCGATAGCAGCCAGCAAAATAATGAATGGCACGGCACGGAATATTGAAACGACTTTATCAAAGAGCCAGAATAGAGCCCGATTTGGGGCGATACCATTTGGTGCAGTAATAACCAAGCCAATACCAAAAATCAAGCCCAGCAAACCGCCAAATAATGCAGACCAAAAGGTCATGAATAATGTTTGTGTAATAGCAGTTAGCCAACCGGTATCGCCGGTCCAACCTTGATAAACGACGTTAGGAAATGTTTGTGTAAACCATTGGCTCATAGTGTTGAACCTCCTTTAAGAACTTCTACTTCGACATGATGATCAGCTAGTGTTGATATGGCTGATTTGACTTGTTCTGCATGACCAGAAAGTACAACCAGTAAAGACCCTACCGGCGTATCCTGCAAAATTTCAATATTACCATATAAAATATTGGCCGTGACATTGAAATCGCGGAATAATCCAGTAATTAGTGGTTCGTCTGTCGTATCACCCACGTAGGATAAGCGAACAAAGACCTCGTCTGACTTTAAGTTTTGAACGAGTGGTTGGAAAGAAATTGTCTCGATAGCTTTATCAATATTAGTTGCTGTTTCGATAAATTCCTTAGTCAGTTGTTCAGTTGGTTGTGCAAAAATTTCTAGTAGTGAACCGCGTTCTATAATTTCACCATTTTGCATCACGGCAACTTTGTTGGCAATTTCTTTTACTGCCTGCATTTCGTGTGTGATTAAGACAATCGTTAGACCAAGTTCTACGTTTAATTTTTTCAAAAGTGCAAGAATTTGGTTGGTTGTCTTCGGGTCAAGAGCTGAAGTGGCTTCGTCTGAAATCAGTATTTCCGGATCATTAGCCAATGCCCGCGCAATGGCAACGCGCTGTTTTTGTCCACCCGATAGTTGTGAGGGATATTGTTCAGCACGGTCTGTTAAATCGACTAAGGCAAGTAATTCTTTAACTTTTGCCTCTTTTTGTGCTTGGGACAACGAACTGTGTTGTAGGGCGAAGGCAACGTTTTCGGTAACGGTACGTTCGTTTAGTAAATTAAAGTGCTGAAAAATCATACCAATTTTACGGCGACGATTGCGTAAATCTTTTGCTGAAATATGTGTTTTAGCCCCTGCTTCTGTATCAGCTTTGAAAAATGTTTCGTCGTTAACAACAACAGAACCGCTAGTTGGCTCTTGTAACAAATTGATAACGCGAACAAGAGTTGATTTACCGGCACCCGAATAACCAACGATACCATAAACATCCCCACGTTCGATGTGAACAGAAACATTTTTTACCGCGTTGATTGTTCGTTTTTTTTGGTGAAAGGTAACATTAATATTATCTAGTGCAATAATTGGTTGGCTCATAGAGTTACTCCCTTAGTGATTTATGATTTTATGTTTTGACTCATTGTAGCTGTTAATAAGCGCTTTGATGACATCAATATGCTCGTTATAGTCCGATAAACGAACATTTTCATTTGGCGCGTGATCATATGTTTGCGCATAACCAATGCCTAAACTGGCAATTGGTGCTTGCAGCGCATCGTGAATAATGGCCATTGGTCCAGTCCCAGGGGAGGTTGGCATCACACTTGGTTCAGCATGGTAGTATTGTCTGGCAACATTAATCACGCGTGCAATTTCTGGGTGAGACATGTCGCTTCGGTAACCCGGCTGTCCCAATGTCATAGTCAATGTGATATCTGGAAAACCTTGCGAGACTAGGTGATTATTGATATGTTGAATCGTTGACTCTGGGGACATATTTGGCACTAGTCGTGATTCCAATTTAGCATGAGCTTGCGCTGGTAAAACTGTTTTGACGCCTTTACCATTATAACCCGAGATTAAGCCTTCAATGCTAATTGTTGGTTGAAAGTACAAGATTTCTTTAAAATCAGCATCATAGCGATTAGTATATAGTGGTGCGTTCAGGCTGTATTTCTCAATGAGAGATTCAGGTGTAATTGGTAGCGCAGCGACTAAATCTTTTTCACGCTGATTAGGCGGCAACACGTCGTCAAAAAAATGTGGAACGATAATGCGACCGTGTTTATCGAACAGTGTCGCAATGGCTTGCGACAAGCGTATTGCTGCGGAATCGACAACGCCTGCTAACGAAGAGTGTAAGTCAGTATTAGCTGTTGTGACAGCTAAGTCAAAAGTGACGATGCCTTTATTACCACCAAAAATTTCAAGTACACCGTCATCGTTTTTACCACCGGATTCCCAAATAACTAAGTCAGCAGTTAAACCTTGCGTATGCTTAATCAGGTATTCTTGTAAGTAACGAGAGGCCGTTTCCTCTGAACCTTCAACAATAAAAACAATGTTAACTGGTAATGTCTCATGTTCATCGATATATTCTGCAACAGCAGCCATCCGTGCAGTGAGATTACCCTTATCATCGTCGACACCACGGCCAAATAATTTATCATCATGTGATGTCAATGACCATGGATCAGTTTGCCATAATGCCAGTTGCTCGGCGGGTTGCACATCATAATGATTATATATCACGATAGTTTGCGCATCTGGATGGGGACTGTGTAATTGGGCCATGATGAATGGTGCAAAGTAAGTGTCATCATAAATGACTTCAGCGCCGAGTAATCTAAAAGCATCAGCGATACAAGTTGCTGCCTCTGGTAGATGCGATTGTTGCGCCGAAACACTAGGAATAGCGATTAATGTTTTTAAAAGATTGAGATAATGATCACGAATAGACACTGGCTTCCCCCTTTTTTGTGATGAAGTTATGTACCTGCAAACTTAGTTTGCAGATGAGTGGGACTATTTTTTATAATCCCAAACAGTGATTTCAGCTGAACCATAATATTTCTTAACAAGCGCCTTTGTTTTATCAGTTTGTAGTGATTTCACAACATCCTTATAAATTTGCTTATCTTTATCTTTCTTATTGGCAGCGATGAAGTTAAAGTATTGCTCTGAATCTTTGTTTAAACGTTCAATGTAGATAGCTGTGTCAATATTTAACTTGGCAGATTTAGCAAAGTTTGTGTTAACTACGGCAGCACCAACCTTTGGATCTTTTAATGATGAGGGTGTTTGTGAGCCATCGACGGGCGTAATTTTAAGATTCTTAGGGTTGTCAATAATATCTTTAGGCGTAGCTTTGTCAGTCTCTTTAATCTTAATTAAACCGGCATCTGCTAATAAGTGAATGCCACGATTTTCGTTGGTAGGATCATTAGCAACTGTGATTTGCTCGCCATCTTTAATATCTGAAACATGTTGATACTTATCTGAATAAATGCGCAATGGTGTTGTCCATGTGTCACCAATCGATACAATGTCTGTCTTATATTGTGCATTCCAGTTTGCTAGATAAGGGTAATTTTGGAATGCATTTAAATCAATATCACCAGCAGATAGCGCTTTATTGGGCTGAAGGTAATCTGTAAATTTCTTTGTTTTTAAAGTAATACCATATTTATCTTTGGCTGTTTTAATGACAGATTTCCAAATTTCGTCTTCATTTTTGTCACCAGCCATCACACCAATTGTGACAGTTTTGTTCGCTTTTTGACTACCGTGACCACCAAAACTAAAATAAGCAGCAACAGCAATCACAACGACGATGATACCGCCAATTAACCAATTCTTTTTACGCATAAATAAACTCCTTTTCTATTCAGCTTATTGCTTACTATCCCAAGCGGGTAATTCTGCACCATCGTATACTTTTTTAATCACATCTTTTGTTGTTTGAGTTTGATAAGCTTTGACAACATTTTTTAGTACTTGTTTATCTTTATCCTTGTCATTTGCAGCAATAATGTTAACCCACTGATGAGAATCCTTATTGATTGGTTCTACAAAGATAGCCTTTTTATAATCAAGTCCAGCAGTGTCGGCGTAGGTACCATTCACCACAGCACCTTGTACATCAGATAGTGTTCGTGCAGTTTGGTCAGCGGCTAACTCTTTAATTTTAAGTGATTTAGGATTTTTGGTGATATCCTTCACGGTAGCTGTTTTTAAGCCGGCTTTTAGATCAATTAGTCCCGCAGCCTTTAAGACGTAGAGTGAACGGCTTTCATTGGTAGCGTCATTTGGTACAGCAATGGTATCACCCGCTTTGAAATCTGATACTTTTTGATAAGTGTTTGAGTAAAGTCGAATAGGGGAGATAACAGTATCACCGATCGCAACAATCTTATTGCCGGTTGCTTTGTTAGAGGCATCTAAGAAAGCATAATGCTGAAAGGCGTTGATATCTACTTCACCATCAGACAAGGCCTTGTTAGGCTGATTATAATCTGAGAATTGTTTGAATTTAAGTGTGATGCCGTATTTATCTTTAGCTGTTTTAGAAACTGAATCCCAAATAGACATGTCTTGCTTGGATCCAGACATAATACCAACTTTAACCACTTTACCATCAGTTTGGTTTGACGCTGGTTTACCAAAACTCAGGTATCCGATGGCGCCAATAGCAATGATGGCAGCGCCACCAATCAGCCAGTTTTTTGTTTTACTCATAATTGATTCTCCCAATAATATATTCATTTTAGAGATAGGCTAAGCAGCAGCAGTTAAACGAAAAAAAGCCGCTTCTGTATACCTAAATACAGAAGCGGCTAAATAGCGCGTTACCATTCTGAGTTGTCAGTTATTATTACTAATAACTTGCTCACTAACCATCGAGCATTGGGAGATGACCCTAGCTGAATGGTGTGCCCAGTAACGAGGGCCAAACCGTTGTCAACTAAATGGTAAACCAATTCGTCAACACCAATCACAGGTCATTTTCGCAATCGCACGCATGCTAATTTTCATCAACCATTAGCTTTCTGATTTTTGCTTAATTGCTACTTTTCTGCTCTACTTGTTTATCTCTAAAATCGTTAAACCTAATAATACATATCTCGATTATGTTTGTCAACTATTTTATTTCGTATTGTCAAAAATAAGGAGAAAAATACCAGTTAAAATAGCAGTCGAACCAAATAGTGTGTATTGTCCAAACCAAGGGACAAATAGTGTAGAAAGCAAGGCGCCAAAGAAGAACGCTAAAATAATTAGTGTAAATAGTCCAGCATTTCTCAAAGCAGCATGATCCTTGGTGTAAATAAAAGTCATGAGGTTTGCACCAACGTTACGCAGATTACCTGTTGACATCACACTTGTGAAAGGTAACCCTTGCACTTTAGGAAAAGCATCTAGTTGAATCGCTAGAAAAAAGGAAAGCAAAGTGATATATGTGGTACTACTGATATGATGTGATAATATCACAACTAAAATGATACCGATGGTTTCAACGAGGATACTGTGTTGTTGTGTCGATAACTGCTTAGGTTTGAAACGGTGCTTAATAATACCATTGAAAGCTGCGCCCAAAAGAAAAAATAAGATAGGCAAAATGAAGTTGACCGCACCTGTGTAATTGCCCTTGGCAAGCACGATGCCAGCCTGAATGATATTGCCTGTTTGCAAACTGGCGAAACGTTCACCATGAAATTGAAACGTGTAAGCGTCGACAAACCCAGAATTAGTGGCTAACAGTAGTGCAATCGGGAGGCGCTCGTGAATGGGGTGGTTAATCGTGTTTTCTGACATAATTTTGTGGACAGCAGCGCCGGTGTGATTCTTTTGGCCTGTGTCGATTCTCCGATAAAATTTACTTTTCTATTTTACGCTATTTTATGTGATACGTGGTGAAAACAATTGAAAATAGCATCATTAGAAACGGAAAAAACTTATTTTAGTCATCATATTTGTTATAATATGAGCAATGAGGAGAGCTAATGAAAAAAATAATCACAATTATCTTAACTATGATAACGACGTTTGTGATTGGCATCGGCATGGCGCAAGCCGATTATCAAATTACAAAATATCAACAGCACATCACAATTAATGAGGATGGTAGTGCTTTGATTGAAAAAGAGGTTCATTATCATTTTGATAAGCAGATGAATGGTATTTATCTTAATGAAACGTTAAAGGGGGCTGCTGACCAGAAACGCAACTACACTTGGGGCGGATTAAAAGCTATTACTATATCTGACAATGGTGGACCTTTTAAATCTGTTCCGCCAATGGAAAAATCAGCAGTCATAGGCTACGTAGAAACGCAGCATCAGGACGAGGTGCAAGAAAAAGTTTACTATCCGATAAAAGCTGATAAACAATTAGTTGTCAAGTACCTTTACCAAATCAACAATCTTGTCGTTAATTGGGATGATGTATCAGAATTAAATTGGTTAGTGATTACTAACTGGGATGTGGCGTTACATGATGTTAAAGTGACCATGTCATTACCTCATCAACCCAGTCAAACTCTGAAAGCTTGGGTACACAATGATCAAGGAATACAAGGACGTGTAGCTATCAATAAGGACAAGTCACAGCTGACTGTTACCACAGATGAAGTTGCACGCCATAAACGATTAGAATTAAGAAGTTATTTTGACAAAATGCAGACACCGCGTAATCAGAACAGCCAATCCGGTCAACGCGCTAAAGTAATTTCAAATCAGGAAGCAGCAAAAACGATCAAAGCCTATCGCGCTTTGCAACGTGTTAAACTATTCGGATTAGTGGTATTGCCAATGGTAACGTTATTATTACTACTTGCCATGCTAGGGTTTATGTATCATGTGAGACGAGCCATTAAGCAGGGAAAGCAAGCCAGCGGTGCCAGTCAACCGCCTGTGCATGTTTACGATATTCCTAATGACTTGGGACCAGCAATTATTAATGCGCGTATTGATTATAAGGCTGATGTGTCAAAAGTGATTGTGGCAACATTATTAGATTTGGTCGCTAAGCATAAAATTACAATAGCATACACGCAAGTCACTGATGTTTCGCATGCGGTTTACAAAGTAATCAATGAAGATGGTTTGCAAAATTATGAGCGGACATTTATTCGCATGATTTTTGGTCCATCGCGTGATAATGTGTTTCAATCTGAGTTTAAGCGACAAGATTCGGCTGTTTCTGACAGAATTCGGAAAGGTGTTGGCTTGTTCACGCAACAAATACGCAACCATGATGAGACAAAGGCGCTAATCAACCAAAAGCGCACAGATTATTATAATAATTTGAAAATCAGTCTCAATGGATTGATTGGTTTTAGTGGCTTTATTATTTTTATCGCCAATATACTAATGGCCAATTATAGTGGTATTTGGCAAATATGGTTAGCTGCAGTGTTTGAACTGATTATAAGTATTGCCATGTTTGGTATCGTTTATTATCAAAATACAACAGTATATAGTGTGCCCGATGGTTTTTCAGAAAAATGGGCATGGGACGGCTTTCGCTTGATGTTACATGATATTGCTAATTTGAAAGATAAAACAGTATTGGATGTGCAATTGTGGGATAAGTTACTGGCATATGCTGTGATATTTGGCGAAGCTAAAAAGGTGTCCCAAACTTTGAAATTATGGGCACAAGATGAAAACGTCGTTGTCCCTAATTTGCCACTCTATATGGTATACAGTAGTTTTGGTGTCGACTGGGCTGATAATTTAGCCCAGAATATCCAAACAAATAGTGCCTTTGAGAGTAACGTTTCTGGTGATGGGGGTAGTTTCTCTGGTGGTGGATTTTCAGGCGGTGGCGGCGGTGGCGGCGGTGCTTTTTAGCTGTGACACGGGGTTCAGCTTGCGTAGTTCACATGATTTTGATAAAATTAAAGTATAATTAAATCATTCCTGAGGGAGTAACTGGCGGATTTTCCGCGATAATACCGTCAAAGCAAGTAATTTCAAAGAGATTACTTATATCGAACACTATGTTCCGGTACTATCTGAAACGGTGAGACTCATGTAAAAACCAGACGTTGTTCGTTGGGTTATTTACATGAGTCTTTTTGTTTCTTGTGAGACACAGGGTGATGAGCGCAAAATGCGTGGGAGGAAAATATATGCCAAATCGGCCATTGTATAATCAGGATGCGACGGAGATATTATCTGATTTAAAGACAGATCGTCATCATGGGTTGAGTCAAGACGCGGCAACAGCGTTGCTAGAGAAAAATGGCTATAATCAGCTTAAAGAGGCAGCCTCAACGAGTTTATTGCAAAAATTCATTAATCAGTTTAAAGATTTTATGATTGCAATTTTGTTAGTTGCAGCTGTCGTTGCAGCTTTCACTGGTGAACTAGTTGATGCTATTTTTATTTTGGCCATTGTCATCATTAATGCCGTTTTTGGTGTTTTTCAGGAAGCCAAAGCGGAAGATGCTATTAACGCACTAAAAGAAATGTCAACACCCAACGCCAATGTTATTCGTGATGGGAAGGAAATGTCCGTGAAATCAACAGCGCTAGTTGTTGGTGATATTATTCGGTTAGAGGCTGGTGATATTGTACCAGCCGATTTGCGGTTAATTGAATCTGCTTCATTACAGATTGAAGAAGCCTCGCTAACTGGGGAATCTGTTCCGGTGAATAAAGTGTCTGATACCCTAACAGATAAAGATTTGCCATTAGGTGATCGTACTAATTTAGCTTTTATGAATACTAACGTGACTTACGGTCGTGCCGTCGGCGTTGTCATTGGGACGGGGATGCAGACTGAAATTGGTCATATTGCTGGAATGCTGGAGGCTGCAGACGAAACGAAGACACCTTTGCAAGAAAACTTAATACGACTAGGTCGTGTTTTGACATATCTGATATTAATTATTGCTGCGGTCACCTTTGTTGTTGGTCTCGCAAGAGGCAGGGAAACAATTATCGACATGTTGTTGACATCAATTTCCTTAGCTGTTGCGGCTATTCCCGAAGGATTACCTGCAATTGTCACGATTACATTGGCGCTAGGGACAACACGAATGGCTGCACGGCAAGCCTTAATTAGAAAATTACCAGCAGTAGAAACACTAGGTTCAACTGATATTATTGGTTCTGACAAGACTGGTACCTTAACCCAAAATAAGATGACAGTCGAAAAAGTTGTGGTCAATGCTGAAATTCAAGATGCAGCTACTACGGAAGAACTGAGTGGTACTTACGCACGTTTGGCTGATATTTTAGCGTTAAACAACGATACTAAGCGTACAGAGAATGGTTATGTAGGTGATCCAACAGAAACGGCCCTAATTGCTTTTAACGAAAACCATCACCGTGACATTGATACATTATTTTCAGAAATGCCACGTGTTGCTGAAATTCCCTTTGATTCTGAACGCAAGCTGATGTCAACAGTACATCCAGCACCTAATGGGTACATTGTTACCGTGAAGGGGGCACCAGATGAATTGCTTAAACGCGCCACACAGATTGAAATGCACGGTGATGTCGTACCATTGACAGATGAAATCCGGACAAAGTTGTCTGATATTAACTCGGAATTAGCAACACAAGCATTGCGTGTTTTGGCCTTTGCTTATAAATTGTCTGATACTGTGCCACCAAATATGACTTCTGATGCTGTGGAAAACAATTTGATTTTTACTGGTTTTGTTGGCATGATTGACCCAGAACGACCAGAAGTGGCGCAAGCGGTATTAGAGGCCAAGGCAGCCGGTATTCGTCCAATGATGATTACTGGTGATCATCGTGATACGGCAGCAGCCATAGCTATTCGTCTGGGCATTTTGAATGAAGCAGATAAGGCGACTGCGGTGATTTCAGGCTCAGAGCTAGATGCTATGACAGATGAAGCATTTGCTGCAAATGTGCATAAATATAATGTTTATGCGCGTGTGGCACCAGAACATAAAGTAAAAATTGTGACGGCTTGGCAGAAGAAGGGTAAAGTTGTTGCCATGACAGGCGACGGTGTCAACGATGCACCCGCTTTAAAAGCTGCTGATATAGGTATAGCTATGGGCATTACAGGTACTGAAGTGTCTAAAGGTGCTTCAGATATGGTTTTGGCTGATGACAATTTTGCGACAATTGTTCACGCCGTTGAAGAAGGTCGTAAGGTGTTTGCGAATATTCAAAAGTCATTACAATATTTGCTTGCTTCCAACTTAGCTGAAGTCATTTCAATTTTTGTGATGACACTATTAGGCTGGAATATTTTAGCACCAATTATGATTCTATGGATTAATTTAGTAACGGATACGCTACCAGCTATTGCCTTAGGTATTGAACCAGCGCAAAAAGATGCCATGTCACGTCAACCGCGTGGCCGCAGTGCAAGCTTCTTATCTGGTGGTGTTGGGGCAGCCATTATTTGGCAAGGTATTTTACAAGCTGTGATAGTATTAAGTGTTTATGGTTTCGCACTTGCCTATCCGGTACATGCTGCTGAATTTGAAGCTCATCGTGATGCGTTAACCATGTCATTTATGACGTTAGGTTTGATGCAAATGTTTAACGCCATCAACGTTAAATCGGTTTATGGTTCAATGTTTGGCCCCCAAGCTTTCAAAAATAAACTATTTAACTGGGCACTCTTGGGCTCGTTAATTGTGATGGCAGCAGTTGTTGTTATCCCGCCGTTAAACCCAATTTTCCATGTATCACATCTAGATGGCTATCAGTGGGCGATTGTATTAGTTGCAGGAATCAGTATCATTATTATTGTTGAACTGGTAAAATTAGTACAGCGAAAATTTTTTAAAAAAGGATAAAAACATTGGCAAAATTTAACCCTAAGCAAGCACAAATCTATATTCAAACACTTCAAAGTGTATTAACAAATACAGAAGACACGGCAACGCGCGTCACACCGTTCTTTACAAAATTAGATGATGCGAAAGCGGCAGACAAAATTTCAGAGATTCCTGCAGCTGAATTTGCAGAAATTAAAGCTGAATTTGAAGACGCTGTTGCCAGCTATCAAAGCAATGCGCAACAATTAGCCAAAGCATCAGCACCGGTGCGCCTTCTTGGCGTCCATAAGACATTGTCAGCTGCTTACACAAAGTACGCAGAGGCGACGCAGTTGATGTCTGAGGCTGTTATTGTTGCGGGACAAGCAGTTGATAACGACAAATATGCAAAGTCTGAAGCTGATCAAGCAGTGTATCTTGAAAAAATACATGCAGCGGTTGGCAAGATTATGAACAGTGCTAGCATGTCAAGATAATAAAAAAACGTTTACCCATTGGCGGTAAACGTTTTTTTATTTGGCATCATCTGGATCAACACCATAAATTTCAATGTGAAAACCGGTAATATTTAAACCACTTGCTTGTCTAGCAGCCTCAAACAGTGGTTTAACATCAAAATTATCAGCATCAATAATTTCATTGGTGCGACTATTAATAATATGGTAATGTGGTTCACCATAAAAATCATAATGTCGTTTGCCATCTTTTTGGGTATCAATGACAATGACAATCCCGACATCTACCAATTTTTCGAGTGTATTGTAAATTGTAGCAAGACTAATAGTGGTCAAGTCCGCATGAATCATTTCAGCTGTTGGATGCGTTTCGTGAGTCATTAGATAGTCCAAAATGGTCAGTCGCTGAGATGTTGCTTTTAAACCGTGATTTTGTAAAATATCACGTAATAATGGTTCTGTCATGAGCTAGCCTCCTATTAGTCTCTAAAAATATTATAGCACGTAAAATAGAATGTTTCTAATTAACTTGATTTATAATGATAAATTTGGTATAAATAGATTAGAATAATTCTAAAGAGGGAAATGATGGATAAGCAAAGTTTAATGCAACGCAATAACTTAATTCGTGCAGGCGTTATGGGTGCCAATGATGGCATTTTATCAGTTTCAGGTATTGTTTTGGGGGTGGCTGGGGCTACAAGTAACACAGGAACTATTTTGCTGGCGGGTTTTGCTGGTATGTTAGCTGGTACAGTATCAATGGCGATGGGGGAATATGTCTCAGTTAGTTCGCAGCATGATGCCCAGGAAAAAGTTCGGCGTGTACAGACCGAAGCACTAAAATCACAATATGATACTGAATTTACATTTGTTAAAGATAAATATGTGGCAGAAGGCATTTCGTCACATTTAGCACATCAGGCTGCCGAAGAAATGATGAGCAAAGATCCACTAACAACCACCGTACGTGAACGATATGGCTTTTCACTTGATCACGAATTGAGTGCTGGGGGTGCGGCATTAGCATCCCTGATTAGTTTTCCAATTGGTTCTATTTTACCGATGTTAGCCATTTCTGTGATGCCAAGAAGTATGCGCGAAATTGCTACCTTTATTGCCGTAGTCATTGCTTTGGCCTTAACAGGTTATGCAGCAGCCGCTTTAAATGGGGCCAACAAACAAAAAGCTGTGATGCGAAACATTATTGCCGGTGTATTTACGATGATTGTAACTTATGTCATCGGCTCGTTATTTAGATGAAAGGGGTGTGCTAAGCTATTATGTTTTTAGGCACAATAAAACCAATGGATATATTTAAAAAAGAAAAAGCGACAAAAGAACAAGCAACGATGGATGAAAAGCTCAATGCTATTCGTGCCGGTGTTTTAGGATCTAATGATGGCATTTTAACGGTTGTTGGTGTACTATTTTCGGTTGCAGCTGCGACAACGAATAATTTTGCAATCTTTATCGCCGGTCTTGCCGATTTAATGGCTTGTGCGCTATCGATGGCTTCAGGGGAGTATGCTTCTGTTAGTTCACAATCCGATAGTGAAAAAGTAGTTGTGGCACAAGAAGAAGCATTATTAAAAAGTGATTTTAGTGGACAACATCTGACTGTAGAGAATTTTTACGTTGACCGTGGTGTGACACGGTCAACAGCAAAGGCGATCGCAGACGAATTATTGACAAAAAAGCCATTAGAAACAATGTTGAGCATTAAGTATGATATCAAGCTTGGACATTACATGAACCCATGGTCTGCAGCTTGGGCGTCATTATTTAGTGCAGCTATCGGTGGTGTGTTTCCATTGGCTGCATTAATATTGTCACCAGCACGATATCAATTTATTGCGACAATTGCTGCGACAGCTGTTGCGGTAGCACTTACTGGCCTGTTAAGCGCCAAGCTATCTAATGGCCTAGTTAAGCGTGCTGTCATTCGTAATATTATCATTGGGTTGCTTACGATTGCTATTCACTACGGTATTGGTAAGTTATTCTAAAAATAGTTTTTTTAGTATAAATATTGATTGATATTTGGCATAATAGAGTTATGCTAAACCAAATGAAAAAACAATTCGATATCATTTATAAGCGTTACCATTTGGCAGTTTTGAAAGATCTTTTTGATCGTGCTCAAATAGGTTATGTTGGGCCAACGTTTGCTTATTACGCTTTGTTGACTATATTTCCAACGATTATGTCTGTTGTTATGCTTATTTCTATTACCAACGTCAATCAAAAAGACATGATAGCGGTTGGCTCAAGTATATTACCACAAAATATTCAAGCTATTGTGTTGCCAATATTAAGATCTGTCCTTTCGTCAACGCATTTGACACTTTTATCTTTTTCGGTACCATTCACGTTATGGACGGTGTCACAGGTGCTTGCAGTCTTTCGCATGTCGTTCAATCGCATTGCCGATGTTGAAGAACATATCAGTGGGCTCTTAACGCGCGTTTGGTCATTTCTTTGGCTACTTTTAATTATAGCGGCATTTGGTGTCTTGATGATTGGTAGTAACATTCTAGCAATTGTCGTTCGCTATATTCCCGGTAGTCAGGTGCAAAATATAATTATTAGTGGCTCGAAATGGTTTATATGGCTCGGCATGTTTTTGCTACTTGTCATGTTAAATTATTTTTTACCGACAAAAATGGGACGCGCACCAATTAAATGGGTCGCTCTTGGTAGCTTTATTGAATTAATCATGTTAAATCTACTTAATGTCGGTTTCACATGGTATGCACAAGTGGGTATCAAGCAGTACAACTTTTATCAATCAATAGGGTCTATTATTGTGTTGTTAATTTGGCTGAACCTGATTGGTACCATATTGGTATTAGGTTATGTGTTGATTCAATGGTTCAATATGATTAATCAGCAGGCTGATACGACACAATTGGAGGAGAGTGCTAGTGATCTTTGAACAGGAAGATTTTAAGGTTTTTGATGAACAAACATTAGATGGTCGTATGCAAGGTATTCGATCAGTTATCGACCCCAAATTTGAACAATTAGCCAAGGTAATTTTACCACTCTTATCGGAAGACGGCCAAGCGTGGTACGCACACATTGCGAAACATTTGCGACGAACTACTAATCCGCCTGAAAATACTTGGGTTGCTTTCGCGCCAAATAAGCGTGGCTACAAAATGATGCCACATTATGAAGTGGGAATGTGGGATGATCATGTGTATATTTATTTAGCTGTAGAAGAAAATATGAAACCAGCATCAACCCAAAAAATTGTAGCGCAAATGACAAAGGCACGGGAACTTGTGGCACAATTACCGGCCACTTTTACCTTAAGCCAGGATCATATGGTTAATAAGACAGAGCCGTTGACGTTAACGCATTATGATTTGGCCGTTCAAAAGTTTGCTGAGACGAAACATAGTGAGGTATTGATCGGTTTGCAGATTATGAAATCTGACTATGAAACATTATCATTTGAGGATACGAATCATATTATGGCGACTTTTAAAGCACTGCGTGCTATATATGAAATAATCAAATAAAAAAGTGTCTGTTCATAACAGACACTTTTTTAATGATAGATCAGCAAAGTTGATAAGGCTAACATTAAAACGTAACCCATATGCTGCCAGTTACCAATTTTTGCTTTAACAAACTGTAAAACAAAAGCAAATAAGCTAAATATGATAATAAATAACGTGCCAAAGTTAACAGCATGACTAAATAATGTCACCCAAAACAATCCAAGCGTTAGAATACTAAGTTTGCGACCATCAGGATTAGGCATCATAATTGGGGTGAAATAAAATAAAAAGGCAAAAAACAAGGGTAACAGTTGCCAAATAAAACGCTGTGTCAAGAAATTATTAGTGACGTAAAATATAGCAATGGGTATAGTAAATGTTGATAAAACACTCAGTAAAATCAAACCTAAAATATTTTGTAACCCTAGCCAACTTTGTTGAATGGCAATGAAAAAGGCGCTTAGGAGTAATAGTAGTATGAAAACTTCATGTCGCGTCTGAATGAGGGAACTAAAAGTAAACAATAAACTGATACCTAGAAAAAGGTAACTTAATAGACTACGAAAATTTTGCGTGATTAATAGAGTTACGGCGATTGATAGTACTAAAGTATAGCCAAATAGTGGCATAATTTGCCAACTCACAGTAGCAGCTGACAAAGCCTGCGTATGTAATAACGGTTGTCGCCACCAAACAATATTGAGACTAACCACAATCACGACAAGTGGCATCCATCGGCGCCAATCAAAAAAACCAGCAGGCGTAAAGTTTTCGTAACTACGGCGCTCTTGCGGATTGGTTGTGGCGCGTCGTGGTATCACGCGACCATCTGGGAGCTGATGCATTTGTTCATATTGACTATCCATAAGTAATATTGTACCTTAAACCTTAAGTTTTGATGGTACGAGTTTGTGATATTTATGTTACGATTTGCTTTTTTGCGCAACCTTTGCTATTCTGAATATACAATTTAAAACAGCTATCAAGAGCAGGTGAGTGATACAGCACTATGACCCTGCACCAACCGGCAAATATGTCAACGCATATTGTGTCACGGTGGTCCATCTGTACAGATAGTCGTCACGTTAAGCGCGTCCCGACTTATCATTGGGACGCGCTTTTAATTTGCGGCCAGTAGCTTTTTAATTTGAATTTTGAAGGAGGTCATGTTTTTATCATGACAAAGTATTTTACATCAGAATCAGTATCTGCGGGGCACCCAGATAAAATAGCCGATCAAATAGCGGATGCGATTTTAGATGCTGTTTTAGCACAAGATCCTAATGCACGTGCAGCAATTGAAGTGACAACTTCAACAGGCGATGTATCAATTTTTGGTGAATTATCGACATCTGCCTATGTCAATGTTCGGCAAATTGCGACTGAAACCATTCGTGAAATTGGTTATAATCATGCAGAATTAGGATTCACCGCTGATTCTGTTAATGTATCTAACAAAATTGTTGAACAATCAGGCGATATTGCGCAAGCAGTCGACAATGCTGATGATGACCCAGAACAATTAGGAGCAGGTGATCAAGGCATGGTGTTTGGCTATGCGACAAATGAAACTGATAGTTATTTGCCACTCACATTAGCCTTATCACACCGTTTGATGCGTAAAATTCGTGATGTGCGTGAAGCGGGCATAGTTGGTTACTTGCGTCCAGATGCTAAGGCAGAAGTCAGTGTTGAATTGGATGATCAAGATCATATTACACGCATTGCGGCTGTTGTATTATCCACACAACATGATGAAAATGTTTCTCTTGAACAATTAAGAAAAGATGTACGTGAATTAGTTATTGACCAAGTATTGCCACAAGAATTAGTTGATGATAAGACAATTTACTATATTAATCCATCTGGTCGCTTTGTGCTCGGTGGACCGCAAGCAGATTCTGGTTTAACGGGACGTAAAATTATTGTAGACACGTACGGTGGTGCAGCACATCACGGTGGTGGTGCGTTCTCTGGAAAAGATGCCACGAAAGTAGATCGCTCAGCAGCTTACTTTGCTCGCTATGTTGCAAAAAACCTTGTGGCAGCAGGCGTTGCTGATAAACTCGAGCTTCAAATTGCGTACGCTATTGGTGTTGCCGAACCAGTATCATTGAATATTGATACATTTGGCACAGCCAAAATTGACGAAGCTAAAATCCGCGATATTACGGCAGAACTTTTTGATTTCCGACCATTGGCAATTATTAACCAACTTAATTTACGACGTCCAATCTATAAGCAAACAGCAGCATTTGGTCATTTTGGTCGTACCGATATTGATTTACCTTGGGAAGCACTAGACCGTGTCGATGAAATTAAGGCTCGCCTCTAATTTTTTACCCGCTGGAATATGTTAGAATAGGATATGTTTAAAAAGCAGTCAACAATTCAATTTTTAATGTTCGGTGTAGCAATTGGCGAGAGCATGACGCAATTGTCTAATAGTCAGCAAGAAGCATTGCTACAACAGCCGATGAATTTTCAGCAGGACTTAAGATGGGGTGCCCAAACAAGTTTAGCTTTGACGACGGTCGCTAGCTTATCAAGAGGTTATCAGTTAGCCGATGTCATGAACCATTTTCAAAATTGGTACAGAAAACGGCAGTTCGCGCCTGAAAAAACAATCCAACATGTCGACGTGATTACCAAAAAAGCGATGGATAATTATATTAAAAATCGCGATACCTTGTCTTCAGGTGTTTTTGAGGACACAGCTGATAGCGAAGACATTCTGGTGAGAATGCTACCAGTGGCGCTCTATCTTCATCATGAATATGGGGTCTCATTTATTAATGATGAAATGGCTATGCTGACGTTGCATCGCATTGCCGGATTGACACATAATGATGAGGGCGCCTTGGTCAGTGTTGGTATGTTAAGTTTGATTGTGAGTCAATTATTAGAAAAACAATCTATTCGCGATGCAGTTGAAAATGGGCTTGCTTTTGGTTTTGAATATTACTCAAGGCACAAAGTGTTTGCTTCTGAATTAAGCGCTTTTGAAGAGTTGAATTTGCCGGACTTTGCTAATATTCCGGTAAGTAATATGACACTTGATGGTCGCAGTGCTAGTACACTAGAGGCAGTCATTTGGTCGTTGTTAAATAGTGACAGTTATACCGAAGCGATGCACAACGCGTTCCTACATGGGCATGCAAATAGTGTTGTGCCAACGATTGTCAGTGCTATTGCTGCGATTGTTTATCAGGAAGAATTAATATTACAAGCCAGTCAATATCTCGTTTCACGAAAATTGATTGTTGGCGTTGCTAGTCAGGCAGAACGGTTAGGACGATTTAATTAAAAAAGATGTTCACGATAACGTGAGCATCTTTTTTAGTTAAATCCAAAATGGGTAGGTTTGCAGGGTTGTTGTAAAAATAAAACTACCATTACCAAGCTCTTCACCATCTAATTGACCTGGTTGGATATCATGCACGTGTATTTGTGCACCTTTTTGTAGTGTAAAATGGTGTACTTTTTGGTCTTTTAAATGACGACCATCCTTTTTCAAGCCTATAAATAATGTTAAAAAGTGAATAAAAGACATTTTTTCAACAACAATCATGTCTAACTGTTCTTCAAACAGATCAGCTTGTGGCAGAATAGCCAAACCACCACCAAAATAAGGTTGGTTGACAATGGTTGCTAAAAATACTTGATGTAGATGATAATATTCCTCACCATTTGTAATTGTTACCGGAAAGCTATTTTGATTAAAGAAAGTAGAAAAGGCAGTAAAAGCATAACTCATTGCGCCAAAATGCAATTTGTTAAAGTATGTTTTCCATTTTGAGTGATTAGTTTGAGCAACGACTGCGGCATCAAAGCCCATACCCATGTTATTAATAAAATATTGTGTTGTTTGGTGCGGCGCTTCACCGATGATTTTGCCAACATTAATCATTTTGGGCTTAACAATTTGTTGTAAACGGTTAATGACTTCATCTGATGAACCAATATGACAAGCACGAGCGAAATCATTGCCTGTACCGGTAGGAATATAAGCAATAGGCAAGTATTGGTGTCGTTGTATTTGTAATAAACCATTAAGTGTTTCGTTAAGGGTACCATCGCCACCGATAACCAGCACCACAGCTTCCGCATCAACCAATGTTTTAGCCAAATTCTTGGCTAAATAAATAGCATGATCCGGATACTCTGTATCAAACCATTCGATGACATTAGGCATATTGCGTATATTGTTAGTTACCGCTGTATGTTCACCGTTGCCAGCATGCGGATTATGAATCACATAAAAATTAGGCATTGTCCTTGTCTTTCAATAAAACTAGTTTTATTGTAACAAAAAAAGCCCATTAGGGCTATGCCAGTTAACCTAAGAAATGACGAAGTTGTGCCATACGATTAATTAATGCTGTGACAGCAATTGGGGCACCATCTTTGATTTGAACGACTTGTAGCGCTATTTCTGCGTGTTGTTGTTCTTCTCTGGTTTGTGGGCCAACTTCAAGGTTAAAAATAGCTTTTAGAATCATAATATCACGTTCGACCTCAGCCCAAGCAGGACTTTGAGTTTTAAGCACTTCAAGTGCATCGAGATTGACATAATGTGATAGTTCTTGGAAATCTTTTTTCATGCTAGGATAATTACGTACAAGGGCGGATAGATGATCGGCGTTTAAGTTTTCTAATGCACGACCGAAACCAATAAATTCTGGTGGGACACCGATGGAATAAAAGGCGCCAGTAAAGTTAATCGCACGAGGTAATTCGATACCGTCAACTGACCGAGAATAGCCTAGAACACCCACGTGTTGGCGACGGTCACGACGCTTAGGAAAGGCCTTAAAGATTGGTTGCATATCAGGCACCAGCTGATCTAACGTATGAGCGTAGAAGGCCGCGGATTCTTCAGCAACCTCGGCCAAAATCGTTTGATCTTCGGCTGAGATCTGCAATGGTTCTACGACCGGTAATTTTGCTTTCAATTCACTGATGGCACTTTGAACGTCCTCGATGGGAAAATCATAGCGAAAAGCCGATTGGACAGTCGCTGTTCTCACACCTGGGAATTCTTTAATGTAGCGGTCAATACGCTTTGGTGACAAGCCACCACGGAAAATAGCAGAGCCTGTACCAGAAATTGGATAAATTTCTATATTTTCTTCGCGCGCAAATTCATGCAGACGTGCAATGGCCAATTTGTTTCCTGTGATTGAACTCATGAAACCAGCCGTTAATGCTGAATCAGAACCAGCTAGGAAGACACGAAGATACTTAGGACGGAACCCAAAGTGCTTCTCATGGAGCTGAAGGTATTCTTTTAGAATTTCAGGTGCATGCAGTTGTGTATCGAAATCTTCAAATAATGGAATCATTTCGATGTATGGTGTATTTTTATCTGATCTTGTAAATTCAACTGATTTAAAGTTAGCCAGCTTTTCAAAAAGCACTTGCATTTCTATTAATTGATCCGCACGTTGCGCCATTGGTAAAATTGTTTCAAATAATGGTCGTTGTGCAAAGCCTAAGTCATGTGCAAAATCCTCTGAACTGAGAATTGCGGTCATGGCCTGCATTAAATTATAGCCTTTTTCTTCCCAGATGTTAGGAAATCGGAAAGTGAGAAATTTATCTCTACCAATTTGATTTGTTTTAAAGTAATCGTATTCGGTGCTAAACAAACGGTCAATGACAGCCGCATCAGCGTGCTTGCCTTCCCAATCCCACATGTATTCATCAACGTTTAGCTCACTGAAATTTTCAAAAGCTTCATTCATTTCACGGTAAGCGCTGATAAAAGGTTGTTGAGAAGAATCCCAGAATGGTGCATTAGCGTTATCTGGATGTTGTGTACCCATAATTGTTGGGATTTTTCTTTCTGTCATTGGGGGCTCCTTTAATTGATACTTATATCATTCTAGCATACTATGACTTGATTAAAAATAAGAATGTCCAGATTTATTAGAAAACATGATTGTTTTTATTCAAAATGTTCGGAATATACAGCGGATTTGTTTATATTAAAAAAGCACCCAATAGATGGGTGCTTGGTTTAAATCATAATTAACATTGGCAAAATCATTGGCTTGCGTGCAGTTTCTTTATAAAGGAATCTAGATAAGTCATCAATGACAGCTTGTCGAATATCTGCTTCACTGGCATTTGAATTATTCATGATACGACGCATTGTACCAAAAATAATGCGTCGACCCTCATTAATGAGTTCGCCCGATTCACGCATATAAACAAAGCCACGTGACAAAATATCCGGTCCAGATAGAATTTCTTTCTTTTTTAAATCAATTGTCGCTGTGACCACCACTAAGCCATCTTGGGATAACTTTTGACGATCATGTAGTACAACAGAACCGATATCACCAATACCTGAGCCGTCAATATAAGTATCGTCACCAGGAAAATGACCTGCAACACGAGCGTTTTCGCCATCCAAAGCCAAGACATCACCATTTTCTAGGATGAAAGTATGGTCTTTTGGAATATCTAACTCATGTGCCAAAGAAGCATGGACTTTTAGCATACGGTATTCACCGTGAACTGGCATAAAGTACTTTGGCTTCATTAATGCTAACATTAATTTCTGTTCTTCTTGACCGCCATGACCAGAAGTATGAATGTTATTGACTTTACCATATATAACATTGGCACCGCCTTCTTCAAGCTTATTGATGACAGCATTGACCGAAGCGGTATTTCCTGGTATTGGGGAAGATGAGAAAATAACATTATCTTTTGGCTTCAAACGAATTTGCTTGTGTGTACCTTCAGCAATACGTGCTAGAGCGGCCATTGGTTCGCCCTGTGATCCAGTAGATAGTATTAATAATTCATCATCAGGTATATGTTTGATTTCTGATTGTTCAACCAACATGTTATCAGGGATGTTCAAGTAACCAAGGGCACGACCGTTTGTGACGGCAGATTCCATTGAACGGCCGAAAACAGCTATTTTACGCCCATGAGCAATTGCTGCATCAGTTGCCATGCGAACACGGTTCATATTAGAAGCAAAAGTTGCAAATATAATGCGACCATGTTCCAACTTGTCAAATATGCGATTAACAGATTTTGCAACCCAAGCTTCAGATTTCGTCCACTCTGGTCGCTCTGCGTTGGTCGAGTCACTCATCATTAGTAACACACCTTTTTCACCAAGACGCGCCATTGACCAAAGGTTAGGTGGCTGCTTTGTTGTTGGCGTCAGGTCAAATTTGAAATCACCAGTTTCGACGATAGTGCCAACAGGGGTGTGTACAGCAACACCAAACACATCAGGAATGGAATGGGTTGTTCGGAAAAATTCAACATTCAGTTGATCAAATTCTAGAACAGTGCCATCCGTAATTTCGTGTAGTTCAACACGGTTTAACATTTGCTTTTCTTCAAGTTTGTTCTTGATTAAAGCCATGGCTAATGGGCCGGCATAAACTGGCACATTAACAGCTTGCAAAAAGTAGGCGATAGCACCAATATGGTCTTCGTGTCCGTGAGTAATGACAAGTGCTTTGACGCGATCGATATTGTCGACTAAATAAGTATAGTCGGGAATAACATAGTCAATACCAAGTAATTCGTCTTCGGGGAACTTAATACCCGCGTCAACGACGATAATTTCATCTTGATATTCAATACCATAAGTATTCTTACCAATCTCGCCTAAACCACCTAGCGCATAAACTGCGACTTCGTTAGGTTTGATATCTACAGAATATGTCATAGGTTAGAATGTTGTCATCTTGAAGTTAGGGTTGGCCTTCTCATAAGTGACGGCCTTATCTGACAACTCTTCAATAAATTCAACGTTATAGTCAGTGTTTTCTTCAATTATTTCACGTGCTTGTGGTAAACTTTCAGCTGTTAGGTAAAGTGAAAGTGTCGTTTCCCGTTTGGGATTGCGCTCAGGGTGTTCTTGGTAATAAACTTTGTAAATCATAATGCCTCCAAATAGTGTTTTAATTTTAATTTGTCACGAACGAAAACCTATATTATAGTGTACCACATAGCATTTGAAAACGGGAAACTTGTCGACATATTCCTTGCTTATTGGTCCTAATATTGATAAATTGATATAAAGGAATAATTCAATGACAGTGCAAGCAATTACAGTATTCATGGGGTCACAACTCGGTAATCAATCGAGCTATATCACGATGGCAAAACAATTAGGTCAAACGATTGCTCAACGGCGTCTCAAAATGATTTACGGTGGTGGTCGAGATGGTCTAATGGGGATTGCTGCAAGGTCGGCCATGGCTGAAGGTGGCGAAGTTGTAGGTATCTCACCGAATAACTTGGCTGAGGAAGCGATAGCTATTGATAGTGTGACGAAACTCATTGAAGTTGCAGATATGGACGAGCGTAAGCGTCTATTAATGGCCTATGCCGATGCCTTTATTGCGCTACCAGGCGGATTTGGTACATTAGAAGAGATTGCACAAGTGATTAGTTGGGAAAAAATTGGGCTACACCATAAGCCACTGGTATTACTGAATACAAATGGTTTTTATGATAGTTTGTGGCATTGGCTGATGACGAGTGTGTCCAGTGGTTTTGTGACGCAAAATGATTTAGATAAAATCTACCTTGCGGATACTGTCGAGTCAGCCTTAACTTATCTTATTAATGAATCTGACAGATAATAGCACGGAGGAAATATGGCACAATCTGATATGATGGCCGAATTTATTGGCGTCTATATGTCATCGCTTAAAAATTTAGAAAAATTGATTTCACAGCCAACGAGTGCCTATGGCATTTCTTTTGAACAGTGGTTAATTATGTCGGCCGTGGCACACAGTCGCACACCATTGACTTTGACAGAAATTGCTGCCGAACGTGGTGTTACCAAGGGCGCGGTCGCGCGTCAACTAAAGCCACTCTTTGAAAAAGAATATTTACAGCAAGTAACAGACGACAAAGACCGTCGGCGAGTGTTGTTACATCTTACTGAGACAGGCGTAGTGGTTGAGACAACCATTACCGAAAAAGTTAGCAGTCGTTTCAATAAATGGCTCGGCATTTATGGTTTAGAAGAAGGTAAAAGTTTGTTGGCGCATTTACATCGATTAGAAGACCTAATTGTTAAACCAGAATTAGCGCATAAAAATATTGAGAAATAAGGTTTTTTGTGGTACAATTTTATCTTGTTTGACTACTGCAGAGACAGTTAATTTCTGTTATAATAAACATATTATTTATAAAAGAGGATACTAATCATGGCTATTGGCATGAATGATTTGAAAAATGGATTGACAATTGAGTACTCTAACTCAATTTGGCGTGTTTTGGATTTCCAACACGTTAAGCCTGGTAAGGGTGGTGCTTTTGTTCGTTCAAAATTAAAGAACCTCCGTACTGGTGCTGTGAATGAAGTGACATTCCGTCCTGGTGATAAGTTTGAACAAGCTGACATCACAACGCGTCCAATGTCATATTTATTTGCTGAAAATGATGGCCGTGTGTTCATGGATGTCGAAACTTATGAACAAGTTAATTTGCCAGATGATAAGATTGCAGCTGCCTTGAAGTTTTTGCTTGAAGGTATGGAAGTTAAGGTTACGATGTACGGTAACGAAATCTTAGGTGCTGAATTGCCTTCAACCGTTTCTCTAAAAGTTGTTGAAACACAACCAGGTATTAAAGGTGCAACAGCGACAGGATCAGGTAAGCCAGCGACTGTTGAGACAGGCGCAACGATTACTGTACCGGACTTTATTAACGAAGGTGAAACAATCATTGTTAATACAGAAGACGGTTCATACAAGGGCCGCGCTTAATTAAAGTGTGAACTTATGCCATTTGAGAGAATGATTATCGTGGAACAGCTTAAACGCACCAGGATTTTTATGTTGATAATCGGCATGACAGGGAACACGTTTGAAAAAGTTCCCCAGCGGAACTTTTTATTTTAGGAAATATTTTCGAGGATTAAATCATGGCCAGAGAAATAAAACGAAGTAAACAGACAACAAAAAATATTGTGTTAGCGACTGAAAGTCCAGTTGAGGGCACAACGCAAGTCACACCTGAAGTTATTGAGATTATTGCACAGATCGCAACACAAGAAGTGCCAGGGGTCTACTCAATGCGTGGTAAATTATCAGATCACTTCACAGGCGCTTTTGGTTCTAATGGACGCGGTAAAGGGGTTGAATTAACACAATCTGAGGATGGCTTAATCATTGACGCCTATGTCTTTTTGCAATATGGCGTGGCTGTACCTAAGGTTGCATTGGCAATTCAAAATGCTATTCGTTCGCAAATTTCATCAATGACTAATTTACTGATTGTGCAGACAAACGTTCATGTCAGTGGCATTGTTCCCGAGAAATTATCAAGTAAGATTGATCCTGACAATTTGTTTGGTGACGTTGTCACATCAGAGGTGCCCGATTAATGGCTAATTTAACACGACACGAATCGCGACAAGCCGCTTTCCAGATTCTATTTGCGCTGGAAAAGGACCCACAAAATAATAATATTGATCGTTTATATGATATTGTTTTAGAGGGTAAAGATTTTGATGATTACCTACCACGTTTGGTTAATGGTATTTTGGGTAATAAGATAGATTTAGATGCACAAATTTCAGAACATTTAGCGGCTGGTTGGGCAATTGCACGTATTAATAAAGCTGATTTAGTTATTTTGAGATTGGCTATTTATGAATTGAGTCAACAACTTGTACCATATAAGGTAGCAATTGATGAGGCACTGATTTTAGCAAAGACGTTTGCTGATGAAGATGATCGTAAATTTGTTAATGGCGTTCTGAAAAATTTTGCACCTAAAGTAGAAGCAACAGACACTAAAGATTGATTGAAAAGGCGCCTAGCGGCTTTTTTTATTATGATATACTGATAACAAACTGATGCCAATCTTATCTCTGATAAGAAAAAGCGAGTAAAAACGGAGGATCAGGTATTTAAAACACGTGTGGCACAAACTTCGGTTGTGCCAAATGATAGTGCTAGATACATATAGAATATGGCAATTTATGATTTAACAAAAACACCAGCTGATAGTTACGATACGCATACACATCTCAATGATGACAAATTATATCACGACGTTCCAGCGTATATTGGTCGTGCTAATGAGTTTCGCGTCATGGAAATGAATATTGTTGGCTATGATGCCACGGGTAACGAGCGTGCATTAGAAATTGCACAAGCGCATGATAATATTTATGCTGTACTAGGTTTTCAACCCGAAGATACGGCTGATTTTGATGAAGCTGCAGCATTGTTATTGTCGCATCAACTTGAACAAGAAAAAGTAGTTGGCGTTGGAGAAACTGGTCTGGATTATTATTGGGATACACCATCACGCGAGATACAAAAAAAAGCTTTCCAGACACATCTCGCTTTAGCTAAAAAATATGACTTACCAGTGATTATTCATAATCGCGATGCCTTCAATGACGTTTACGATATAGTGAAGGCAAGTGGTGTCACTAAAGGTGTTATGCACAGCTTTTCTGGGACACCAGAGCAGGCTTTAGCATTTGTTGACTTAGGCATGCATATTTCCTTTAGTGGAGTGGTCACTTTTAAAAAGGCAGAAGAGGTTCGTGATGCGGCGCGAGCTGTCCCACTTGACCGTATTTTAGTCGAAACAGATGCCCCTTACTTAGCGCCAACGCCATTTCGTGGTAAAGACAATGAACCTGCACTTGTGAAATATGTTATCGATTCCTTAGCCGAAACTTTAGCTGTCACGCCTAAGGCGTTATCAGAAATAACACGAACAAACGCGCATCGTCTATTTTTAAACCATGAGTGATAAGCCGAAAATCAATGAATTTATTGTGGTTGAGGGTCGTTCTGATACGGAAAATTTGGCACGTGCTGTTTTAGCAGACACAATAGAAACTGGTGGCAGTGCTATTAATGCTGATGCCATAATCCGGGCACAGGTAGCCGCTAAAACAAGAGGCGTTATCATTTTAACCGATCCTGATTTTAATGGTCAGCGCATTCGGCGTCTTGTTGCTGAAGCTGTGCCAACTGCTAAACATGCTTATATAACACAAGCACAAGGTCGTGCAGCAAAGGACAATGTGCACAAATCACTCGGTGTCGAGCACGCAACACCTGACACATTGAGAATGGCATTGTCTCGTGTGATGACACCCCAAAAAACCGTTACAACTGATATTACGCAATATTTTTTACAGGAAAATGGCTTACTGAATGGGCCGAATGCACGTCAGTTGCGCCAAAAAATCGGCGAAACATTAAACATCGGTTACACTAACGGCAAACAACTATTAAAACGTGCCCAACAATTTGGTTTAACGCGAGATCAAATTTTGACAGCACTAAAAAAGGAAACATAGTATGGCAGATATAATTGATATTGCAAATCCAACACGAACACAGGCTATTTTAAATCAGTATGGGTTACATGCTAAAAAGAAGTTTGGACAGAATTTTTTAACTGATTTGAATGTACTGCACGGTATTGTTGATGTTGCGGGTATCACGTCAGAAGATTATGTTATTGAAATTGGCCCAGGCATTGGGGCTTTAACCGAACAACTGGCACGTTCAGCCAAAAAAGTTGTTGCGTTTGAAATTGATCCACATATGGTTGCTGTACTAGCCGAAACATTATTACCTTATGATAATGTGAAAGTCATTGAAAACGATATTTTAAAAGTTAACTTGGCTCATGTGATTGCGACTGAATTTGGTGAAGGGGCACACGTCAAGATTGTGGCCAACTTACCTTATTACATTACAACCCCCATCCTCATGCAATTATTACGAGCCAAAATTTCATGGGACAATATTGTGGTTATGATGCAACGTGAAGTTGCTGATCGTTTAAACGCTGAGATAGGAACGAAAGCCTACGGTGTACTCACGTTAACGATTCAATATTATGCTCAAGCACAATTGGCAATTAAAGTACCGGCAAGTGCTTTTAATCCGTCGCCAAATGTTGATTCAGCAGTGGTGATGTTGACGCCGATTGTTCCAGAAACTGTTGTTGATAATCCAGATAAATTATTTTCCGTTGTTAAAGGTAGTTTTGCCCATCGGCGTAAGAGTTTATGGAACAATATGTTGCAAATGTTTGGTAAACAAGAAGACGTTAAGCAACGGATACAAGACGCTTTGGACTCAGTAAACATTGCCTCATCTATTCGTGCCGAGCGTTTATCTTTGAATCAGTTGACAGCGCTTTATGAAGCCCTTAAGTTGCAAGGATTGATTAAATAACCGTATATTATTGCATTTTCTGTTGCCATTATACACTCATCATTTGTGAAAAAAACCTAATTATGTTATAATAGATTAAGTTTTCACGAAAGGTGGTATAAAAATGCCAAGTAGTTTGCAAGACATCAAGATTAAGTTAGATGCACATGTCGGTGAGGCTGTCACCGTAGTTGCACAAGCTGGTCGCAAAAAAATAACCGAACGTAGTGGTGTATTACGTTCGACATTCCCCTCGCTGTTTGTGGTTGAGTTAGACGATGCAAACTTTGAGCGGGCATCATACAGTTATACTGATATATTAACGAATAACATTGATATTACCTTTACCGATTAATTTTTATTTCGCCCGTTAGGGCTTTTTTTGTAGGTGAGAGATAACAGCAACCATGAACAGACAAGCAATATACGCTATTTTGACAATTTTATTAATTCCGTTAGGTTTACTGTGGGTATTTGTTTATATGACAACAGACACACCAGCCCCAAAACATGTACCAGTAAAAATTGTTACTGATAATGTTGCTTATCAACAAATTGCGGCATCTGTTGCTGGTAAGAGTGGGCAAGTGACTTTGGTGTCTGCTAATTTACCTACCAAAAATCAGCGTCAGGCCTTTAAATCGGCAGAAATTATCTTAACAGATAGCCATCAAGATCAATTACTAACGCAACGCAATAAACAGCAGTTACATTCAAAAATTCTAGTTGCTAGTGATGTTGTCAATGATCAAGGCGCAGGGAACTATTGGTTGAGTCCGGAAATCATGTTGCGAACGATTAATAGGTTATCAGATTTACTGAGTGACTTCGATCCGCAAAATCGTGACGTCTATATGCATAATAGTCAAAAGCTGTTAGATAACCATCAGGCCTTATCGAATGGTATCAATACCTTGAAATCAAAAAATAACGTTCAGTATATTGCGACCAACAATGCGCAACAAATTTTTATGTCGCAATTGAATTACCGACGTGTTTTACCAGATGTTGAAACGGCAGACGATAAAGCATTTGACCAAATAAGCCAGGATTTTAAAGCCAAAAAAATAAAATTTATATTAACGGCACCCCAGGATCAGAGTCAAAATGATCAGCGCTTGGTGAAGCTGGCAAAAGATGCTAAAATACCAGTAATTACTTTTAATCAAGTTTTGCCTCATGACGAAAATATTTTGGCTTGGCAATTCAATTTTGTAACACAAATAAACAATGCAATTCAGACAATAGAAAGTGGTAAATGATGGCAATTATCCAGACACGTGATTTTGGTATCCGTTATGGTGAAAAAGCTGTCTTGTCACACGTGAACGTTGACGTGCCGGCAGGACGCTTTTTTGCCTTATTGGGAGAAAATGGGGCAGGTAAAACGACCTTTATTAAAGCTATCATTGGTCATAATCAGCAGACCAATGGCTTATTAACCCTTAATGCGAAACGTATTGGTTTCGTACCACAATTTCGTGATATTACGAGAGATTACCCATTGAGTATAGCAGAATTTGTGGGATTAAATTATAATAAAGGCTGGCGATTATGGTTTTCTCCCGTCGAGAAACAGCAGATTGCGGCTGCTTTACAACGTATGGATTTATCTGATATTGCGTCAAAGCGTTTAGGTTTGGCATCTGGTGGTCAGCAGCAACGTGCCTTTGTGGCACAGGCTTTAGTACAGCAACCCGACCTACTTATTCTTGATGAGTCGACAGCTAGTTTGGATCATGAACATAAAGTGGCGTTATTACAAAATATTAAACAGCTACAAAAGGCACAGGATCTTACCGTTTTATTTATTACGCATGAGTTAAAGTTAGTATCACAATATGCTGATGGTTATTTATTATTTGACAATGGTCATGTAACGCAAGGTGAAGCAAAAGACCTAGGGGCACTAACGACTAAAATGACAGCACCCTATGATGAGGATGAGGTAAGGGATGTTTAATTATGATTTTATGCAAAATGCATTCATGGCAGGGACTGTTGTTAGCATTGTCGCTGGTATTGTTGGGACATTTGTGGTGGCACGGAACTATGCTTTCTTAACGCATACATTAAGTGAAATTGGTTTTGCTGGTGCAGCATTTGCCCTGTTTGCTGGTTGGCCAGCATTGTTGGGGATGATGCTAGCAACTAGTGGTGCTTCAGTGGCTATTGGTGCGCTCGAATCTGGTTATACCAAGCGCGATAATGTGACTAGTGCAGTCTCAGCTTTAGCCATTGGTTTAGGTATTTTATTTTTAGCTCTTGGACATACAAGTACCACAGCTGCAACTGGTATTTTATTTGGTTCAGTATTAGGCATTAGCCGTCAAGATTTAGTACTGTTACTAGCTTTGGCGCTACTCGTCATTATTGTTTTGTTTTTTAACTATCGTGCATTGAGGCAACTCTCATTTGATGAAGCTGGTATGTTTTTGCAACATGGGACACAAAAAATGGTTCGTTATATTTTCCTGATTATTATTGCCTTGTCAGTTAGTATTTCGTCGCAATTAGTTGGGTCATTATTAATTTTTGTTCTGGTAACTTTACCAGCTGCTAGTGCAAAATATTATGTCACTACAACGCCACAATTGATGGGTGTAGCCATTGTCTTTGCGCTATTTGGCACCTGGGTGGGACTAACTTTGGCCTATCTGACGAACTTGCCAACGAGCTTTTTCATTGCTGTAATTGAAGTGTTGATTTATTTAGTTTCTGTCTGGCAATTTCAAAAAAACGCTTAAATACCGAACATTGACGGTGTTTAAGTGCTATAATTAAACTCAAATACTAATACTCAAAAAGGAGAAAACGTGCTAATTAACTTTTAGCACGTTAACATATTATGAAAACACGTCGTTCCGATCGTCTTGTCGACATGGCGCGCTACATGCTTGAGCGCCCACGCACATTAATTTCATTGTCTTATTTTGCGAAGCGATACGATTCAGCTAAGTCCTCTATTTCTGAAGATTTATCTATCCTAAAACGCACATTTCAGGAGCGCGGGACAGGATTAATTGAGACAGTACCTGGCGCAGCTGGCGGTGCGCGTTTTGTACCTTTTATGGCTGAAGATGAGGCGAGAGACTTCATTGAACAAATACGCCGAGATGTTAATGACGAGACGCGTGTACTACCTGGTGGGTACGTGTATCTTTCAGATTTATTAGGCCGACCTGATATTTTAAGACAAGCTGGGCGACTGATTGCAACCCAGTATTTAAGAGATAACATTGATGCTGTTATGACTGCAGCCACGAAAGGTGTACCTCTGGCACAAGCAGTTGCTGAACAGTTGAATGTACCTTTTGTGATTGTTCGTGATGATGCTAAAGTGACTGAGGGACCAACGGTTTCAGTTAATTATCTAACAGGATCATCAAAGCGTGTTGAAAAAATGGAGTTATCACGTCGTTCTTTGCGAACAGGCTCTCGTGTATTAGTGGTGGATGATTTCATGAAAGCTGGTGGTACCATTCAAGGTATGCAGACGCTTGTGAGTGAGTTTGATGGTACCGTGGTTGGTACCGCTGTTTTTGCTGAAGGACGTTCGGCAACTCGATTGTTAGATCGATTCACATCGTTGCTTCATGTTGATACGAATTTGAAAAATGGTGATCCCATTTTGGTGACCGCTGGTAACTATTTGCAAGAAATTTATAAGCACGAGGCCTAATTTTAATGAGTGATGAAGTAAACGTTTTAGTATTAGCTGCTGGTCATGGTTCACGCATGAAATCTCGTGTACCAAAAGTATTACATCATGTTGCGGGACAAACAATGATTGATTGGGTTCTAGATGCTGTTGCGCCTTTAACACCTAATCGACCAATTACTGTCATTGGTGTGGGGGCTGAAAGTGTTCAAACTCATGTTGGAGAACGTAGTGACTTTGTTTTACAGGCACAGCAATTGGGTACAGGACATGCAGTACAACAAGCACAAGATAAATTATTAGCGAGTCACGGTGTGACTTTGATTATGTCTGGAGATACACCAATGTTTCGAGCAGAAACATTATCAGAATTTATTGCGGCACACCGTCAGTCAAACAATGCTGTCACTGTATTAACTGCTGTGACGCAAGAGCCAACTGGTTATGGCCGTATCGTTAGAGCAGACGACGATACAGTATTAAAAATTGTTGAACAAAAAGATGCCAGTGTGACGGAACGTCGAATTCAAGAGATTAACACAGGTGTGTACGTATTTGACAATCAACTCTTATTTGAAGCTTTGGCGCAGGTTAAAAATAATAACGCACAAGGCGAATATTATTTGCCAGATACATTAGACATCCTAAGACAAGCCGGACACCAAATTGGTGCGCACGTGTTGCATGATTTCACAGAGTCATTGGGTGTGAATGATCGTGTCGCTTTATCCGTTGCCAATCGTGTGATGCACGCTCGTATTAACCAACAATTAATGATTTCTGGCGTTGAGTTGCTAGATCCTGATCATACATATGTTGACGCAGGTGTTATTATTGGTCAAGATACGGTGATCGAGGGTGGCGTGACAATTCTTGGTCAGACGACAATTGGCCAGGACAATTTATTGACACATGGTACACGTATTGTTGATAGCGTTATTGGTAACCATAACATTATCACAGATTCACACATTGAATCAGCAACGATTGCTGATCATGTTACTATTGGTCCGTTTGCCCATCTAAGACCAGAAGCAGATTTAGCTAATGGCGTGCATATTGGTAATTTTGTCGAAGTGAAACAAGCCAGCTTAGCTGCTAATACGAAAGCGGGTCATTTAAGCTATATTGGCAATGCAACCGTTGGACAATCAGTTAATATAGGTGCCGGCACAATATTTGTCAACTATGATGGTGTGCATAAATTTAATACCAACGTAGGCGATCATGCATTTATTGGGTCAAACACTAAGCTTGTGGCACCAGTGACAATTGCTAACGAAACAATTACGGCAGCAGGATCAACCATTACAGAAGATGTTCCGGAACATGCGATGGGTATTGCGCGTTCACGACAAGTGAATAAACAAGACTTTTGGAAACGCATGCCACATAAGTAATTTTTAAAAAGCCGTCGGTCAAGCTACGTCGCGGCTTTTTTATTATGCAACCGTTAACGTCAGTATTTGTGGTAATATAAAAATACGATATAAGTGAGGATAAAGCATTGAATATTACAGGCCAAAAGGCACTTGAAAATATTGTAGAAAATCATTTTTATGTGGATATATTAACAGTTGGCGATGAGCAGAATATTGACTTGGATGGCTTATTTGAGCGATTAGATAAGCACATCACTGATATAACATTTATGCATCTGGATATTTTAGTAGCTGGCGGTGTTAGCGAAGGCGGGACAACGTTGACATTAGAGACAAATATTATTAATCTACCTCTGCGTTACACTAGTCAGCTCAAGAAGCTAGTTTGGCCTGAAAAAACAGATAATGATGTCAATCTCTACATGATAATTGAAAATGAATTTGTCAGTCAATCACATCTTGTGATTGCATTAGCTAGTTCAGTTGCGGCTTATTTGGATGATTCTGATAGCGTTAAATATAAAATATCACAATGGTTTACTAACGAATTATCCGTAATACAGGAGCACCAATCAGGACAAAAAAATGACGAGAAATGAGCTATAGGATGATAGCCTGTCTCGTCATTTTTCTTGTTGTATTTTTGCCGTTAGATGGGATATTTGATTGTTGGTAAGATATGAAAATGCGAGAACGTGTGGGGAGGACGTCTGTTTAACACCATCTAAGCTACCAAGATCATAAACAGCAATAATGTATTCAGCCATTGCTTGTTTCGAATCAGCATGAAAATCAGGTATGACAATATCATCAAGATGGTTTTTTTGGGGATTGGCGATACGATTGATTGCATGTGTTTCAATATTTGTTATTTTTATCATAGGCTTATTATAAAGGCAAAGCCTTGTTTTGCCAATCTTTGTAGTATACTAAAATTATGTTTAAAAGAGGCTTTAATTTTAATACAACACGCATATCTTTTGTTGGCCGTGGCTTACTAATAGGGGTATTATCTGGTGTTGTAATTAGTGTTTTTCGCTATGCCATTGAAAAATTATTATTGTTTTGGATTGAAATATATCAGTATGTTGCGTTACCAAAGCATGGTTGGTTTGTTATTATTATTGTGTTGGTTAATATATGTATTGGTTTGTTGATTGCAAAAATGGTGCAGCAGGAGCCAAATATTTCTGGCTCTGGTATCCCTCAGGTTGAAGGCCAACTCATGGATGAGCTTAACACAAAATGGTGGGCGATACTCTGGCGTAAGTTTGTGACGGGTATTTTAGGTATTGGTAGCGGACTCATGCTTGGTCGAGAGGGGCCTTCCATTCAACTTGGTGCTGCGGTGGGACAAGGCGTTGGTTATACGCTACATTTGGATAAAAATGACAAAAAAATTGCGATAGCTAGTGGTGCTGCTGCTGGCCTATCAGCTGCTTTTAACGCACCAATTGCTGGTGTGATGTTTGTATTAGAAGAAATCTACCACAGCTTCTCACCACTAGTATGGTTGTCTGCACTGAGTGGCGCCATTGCGGCTAACGGCGTATCGAGTAGTTTATTTGGTTTAAAACCAGTTTTATCAGTGACGCAAGTACCTGTATTACCACTATCTAGTTATGGGTTACTGGTTATACTTGGCTTGATTTTAGGTTGTTTTGGTTATTTTTATCAACGCATCTTGTTAAAAACAAATATTTGGTACCAGAAAATTTTCCCAGTAGCGCATGCGTACTTTGGTATTGTGCCTCTGCTGATGATTATACCAGTTGGCTTACTTTGGCCTAAGGGTTTGGGTGGTGGTAACGGCATTATTTTGTCATTAGGTCATGTTATACCATCGCTGCAAATTCTTTGTGTCATGATTGTTGTGCGCTTTATTTTTTCTATGGTGAGTTACGGTTCGGGATTACCTGGCGGTATCTTCCTGCCAATTCTAACGCTTGGTGCATTAATTGGTGCTGCGACCGGGCAGTTGTTTGTTTTATTGGGTTGGCTAGAGAGTCAATATGTTATTGATTTTATGGTTGTTGGTATGGCAGGTTATTTTGCCGGTATTGGTAAAGCCCCATTTACAGCTATATTATTAATTGTTGAGATGGTGGGTAGTCTAACACATTTGATGCCACTAGCCATTGTTAGCTTACTCTCTTATTTGACGGTAGACTTATTAGGTGGCGAACCAATTTATACGAGTTTATTAAAACGATTAATTGGGCCAGGGCCGTTTATTAAAAGCCAGGAAACAATCACTATTGATATACCAGTATTGGTGGGGAGTGTGTTAGCTGATCAATCGGTACGTGATGTGCCGTGGCCTAAAAATAGTTTGTTAGTTTTGGTCTTACGTGAAAATAGTAGCATTATACCTCATGGTGATTTAATTTTAAGGCCGGGGGATCAATTACGTATTCAAATCGAAAAGAAACAATCACAGGCAGTACGAACGCAATTTTTGACATTACATTAGTGTCATGGTAGAATTAAATTATGCGATGAGTCGAAGCGCTTGAAAAATTAGCGCCGATTGCGGCCTGCTACGTTAAATCGTAAATCTCGTATAGATGCAGGTGTTAATAGTGGTTGTGGAACCCTATTTTCTCACCATGACTAACAGTGCTTGCACTGTGGCGACGCGACTTTGCTGTTGGTGTGACAACCAATAGTCGCCCGTAAGAGCGAATCTTACATGCCAAACTAACACCTGACAATTGTCAGGTGTTTTTTAGTTTTTCAAGATGATTGTGCGTATAATCTATTGGAGGTTTCAACCAATGATAGATCAAATACTGGCAATAAAAGAGAAAATACTAGCTTATCGATTCATAAAATGGGTTATAAGTGGCATAATGCTAATCCTAGTTCTGGGAATCTATGCGATTTATATGTTGTCACATCAACAGGAACTTACAAGCGTGAAGACGGATCCATCAAAGGAAGCCAGAAAAGCAACGATGACAAATGCTTCAACTGAGATAAAGAGTCAATCATCTGATGCGGTAATCATGGTTGATGTTAAAGGTGCGGTCAAAAAACCAGGTGTTTATAACGTTGTCGATAATCCACGTGCACAGAAAGCAATCGCTCAGGCAGGGGGAATAACATCAGAAGCGGATATTACAACAGTTAATTTAGCTCAGAAAATGTCTGATGGTACGGTGATTTATGTGCCCAACAAAAATGAACCACAACCTAATAACGAGAGAACGGTGATTGCTAAAAAGAGTGATAGTGCAAAAATTAATCTTAATACGGCGACTGCCAATGAACTTCAAATGTTGGAGGGCGTTGGAGCAAAAAAAGCAGAGCAAATTATTGCGTATCGAGAAACACATGGACATTTTAAGGATGTAACAGAATTAAAGGGTATACCCGGAATAGGGGACAAACGTATTGAATCTTTAAAAGATAAGTTATTGGTTTAAAATGAGCCGATATCTTTTAATTGTGACGCTTATTATTAGTGCACTAAGTGTTTTTGTTTATAGACAAGATACGCTGACACTTTGTTTTTTATTAGCTTGCCTGACTTTACTAATTTTTAATTTTAAGCAACAAATGATTTTTTTACTCAGTTTATTAGTGATACCATTTCTATGTTATTTTATGTTAGATACCTATCAGCTTGGTCAGCAAGCTAAGCAATCAGAAAATCAAAGATATATTTGCCGAGGCACCATTTTACCAGATAGTATTGCCATAGATGGTGACCAATTAAGTGCTAATGCCAAGCTTTACGAGTCACGTCAGGTCATTCGAGTGTATTACACATTCACTTGTCTAAAAGACAAGCAACAATGGCAATCCAATACAGATGTTTTGCAATTTAGTGCGTCTGGGCATTATAAACGGATGATGCCAGCTACGAACTTTAACCAATTTGATATGCGACGTTATTATGAAGCAAAACACATAACACATCAGCTAACAGTTCAATCGTGGTCTAATTTAAAGCAAAAATCAGTCCATTCTCTACTCGATACTTATCGCAACCATATTCATAAATGGCATGCGATAGGAATAAAGAAAGCAGAGATGTTACCACAGCCACTAAACGAATATGCTGAGTCAGTAATTTTTGGTGCTGCACCAAAATCGTTTTATGTTAATAATCCAGGCGTACAAAAACTTGGTTTAATTCATTTATTTAGTATTTCTGGTTTCCACATTAACTATTTATTGAAAATGGTAATGGGTATGTTTCGACGTTTATTTATTCCTAAAGAAATATCAGCAGTTATTGCAGGCATGATTTTATGTATTTATTTTGTTTTTTCAGGAGAAACAGCTGTCTTAATGCGCGCGGTTATTGTTGGCTTATTTTTTTTGTTACGCATGACTGGTTGGTGTAAAGTAACGCCGCCCACAGTTTGGTCGGTTAGTTTGTTAGGCACCTTAATATACGAGCCATGTATTTTATTAACATTAGGTGGACAATTATCATTTACTTTGACTTTCTGTCTGTTGTTTGCTAAGTCTTTGAATTTTTGGCAAACTAATATGCTATTAAGTTTGGTGAGTTTTCCTTTTATTGTGGCACAGCAATATACATGGCACATCCTTCAAACATTAGTCAGTTTTGCTGTTATTCCTATTTTCAGTACGCTAATTGTTCCTTTTACATTACTCGGTTTTGCAGGGCAAGATATACCTGGTATAGCGAAGGTTGTCAATGTGTTAATACAATGTTTTACTAGTTGTTTAGATAGCATGTCGATGTTGCCTGGTGATATGATTATTGGTAAACTGCCTAGTGTCGTGCTAGTATTATTTTTTACTTGTTCGTTGTTGATTTACGTTAAACAAAGCGCTTTAGCATTTTTTTGTCGTGGTATGTGCCTATTATTACTATTTTTTGGGACTCTTTGGGTACGTTACCCATTATATGGTGAGTTTACAACCTTTGATGTTGGACAGGGGGATGCCGCTTTAGTCAGAACGCCATTTAATCGATCAGTGACCTTGATTGATACTGGTGGTCAGGTTGACTTCAGTGCCAAAAAGGATTGGCAAATAAAACAGTATCAACGGACTAACGGCGAGTCCGTCATTGTGCATTACCTTCACAGTCGAGGTATTTCTCAGATTAATAACCTTGTGCTATCACATCACGATTATGATCATATTGGTAATGCTAAAGTTATTTTGAAACATCTTTCGGTTCAACGCGTCATTATCCCTGCTGGTATGCTAAAACAACAAAAATTTTTAAAAGAAATCCAACCCTACCTTGGTAGAACAAAGGTATGTGAGTTAACCGCCGGTGATGAAATACCAAATTGCCCATTTCATATTGTCCATCCCTTTACTTCGGGACAAGCAGAAAACCAAGACTCAATTGCGTTATTTGGCTGTTTAGGCAATCAACGAATTTTGACAGCTGGCGACTTAGATCGTGCAGGGGAAAAAGCAATTGCAGAACGATATCCAAAGCTGAAAGTTGATATATTAAAACTTGGGCATCACGGTTCTAAAACCGCTAGTGATCCGGAAACACTTAGAAAGTGGCAACCACAGTATGGTATAATTTCAGCTGGACGTGACAATCGATATAACCATCCACATAAAGAAACAATACGAACGTGTACGGTCAATCAGATAACAAACTTGAATACACAAAAAGACGGCATGATTCGCTATATTTATGATAATAATCAAACAAGCTATTTTGAGGTAAAAATAACGCATGAACTTAAAGCAACTGTATCAACAAATTCAAAATAATGCACTGGCCAATTTTTATGTAGTTATTGGCGATGAAGACATACTTATTCAGCGAGCAAAACAAGCTTTTAAAGCAATTATTAAGTCTGACGATCGCGAAATGAATTTTTCGCAATTCGATTTGTCGCAGCAGGATTTAAGTGAAGTAATCGACGATGCCATGTCATTACCTTTTTTTGGGGATAGACGTGTTATATTAATTCAAAATCCTGAATTTTTAACAGCGAAGGGTAAAATCAGTGAGACAAATCAAGACCAGTTATCAAAACTTATTGAGAGCCCTGTTGCAGACAATGTGGTCGTCTTTTTGATTAATGATTTAAAAATAGATAAGCGAAAAAAAATCACTAAACAGGTGCTTAAGCATGCGGAACAGATTGAATTAGCAGCACTTAATGAAAGTGCTGCTAAACAAGCCATAACACAACAATTACAGCAACAAAACTATACAATGTCACCTGATGCACTGCAAGAACTCGTAGTAAGAACCAATGCACAATATACCGTAATGGTCAATGAACTGCCAAAATTATTAGCCTATGCAGTATACGATAAGAAGATTACTTTAGATGCAGTTAATGCGCTTGTACCAAAAACGTTAACTGCTAATGTTTTTGATTTAGTTGATGCAGTTATGACCAAAAAAATCAAACAAGCACTAATCATATATCGTGCGCTATTACAGAATGGTGAACCGGCATTACGAGTGAATGCAGTTTTAACCGGACAATTTAGATTATTAATCCAAGTTGCTGGATTAAAGGGGAGTGATCAGGAAATTAGTCAACAGTTGGGTGGCATTCATCCTTATCGTATTAAGTTAGCACGTAAAATGCTGGGTAAATACAATTTACCGGCATTGCGGACTGGTTATTTAGGGATGATTTTAATTGAAAGTAAGTTAAAATCAACCAATCAAGACCCAGAAATGTTATTTGAAAGATTTATTTTACAATATGTATAGTAAAAAAGACTTGGAACATGTCCAAGTCTTTTTTACTATGAATTACTTTACATACTTAGCTAAACGTGACTTTTCACGTGAAGCCTTGTTCTTCTTAATCAAACCCTTTGAGTGGGCACGATCAATTGCAGAAGAAGCAATTTTGTACAATTCTGCCAAGTTGTCTTCACCAGCAGCTGCAGCCTTTTCAAAACGCTTAACAGCTGTACGGTAAGCACTAGCTTGTGGTTCGTTACGATCGTGTTGCTTTTTTGTAAGACGAACACGTTGAATTGCTGATTCAATAACAGGCATATGTCTTTTCTCCTTAAATTTGATACGAGGTTTTCAGGTTAATCTGAAAGATTAACGACGCAAACCTAAGCGTTGGATCAATTCACGATAGCGTTGAATATCAGTGTTGCGGAGGTAACGTAACAAGTTACGACGGCTACCAATCTTCTTCATCAAACCACGTTGTGAGTGGAAATCATGCTTGTGAGCTGCCATGTGTACGTTCAACTCATTAATATCAGCAGTTAAAACTGCGATTTGTACTTCAGCTGAACCTGTATCGCCTTCGTGGCGAGCATATTCCTTGATGATTTCGTTCTTACGTTCTTGTGTAAGGGCCATAATCATATCCACCTTTCTAAAATGTCGCCAATGACTGTGTAAAACGACGGTGAGACGCTGAACAAAGTCATTGGTCATGCTGTTTTTACAACATGATTAATTATACGCGATTTTTGATAAAATGCAAGCGTGTTAAGCACTTGAGTTATGGTAAAATGGATAAGTATATGTTTAGATGTGCAACGTGTTTGAAATGGCATGATATAGCACACAAGTAAAGGAGTAGATGAATGTCTGAAACAACAATTTCAAAAGAAGAAGTTGCCCATGTTGCTAAATTAGCTAAGTTATCTTTTGATGATAGCGAACTAACGCAATTTACAACACAATTAGGTGATATTTTAAATATATTTAATACTTTAGGTGAAGTAGACACTGCTGCAGTCGAACCCACTTATTCAGTCACTGAAAATGTTAACCATTTGCGTGATGATGTTGCACATAATTGGCACCAAAAGCAAGGCTTACTAGAAAATGCGCCACTGGCATCAGCTGGATTGATTAAAGTGCCGGCAATATTAGAGGATGAAGGAGAATAATGATGACGATTGATTTTTTTGATAACGATTTAACATCTCTTCATAATGGCCTTTTAAATAAGCAGTTTACGGCTAGTGAACTAACTAAAGCCACGCTTGAAAAAATCGAGAAAACTGATGACAAGCTACATGCTTTTATTATGACGAACCCAGAAATAGCTTTGTCACAAGCTGAAAGCATAGATGAAAAGCAAAATTTTGCTCACGTCTTATCGGGACTTCCATTAGCATTAAAGGATAACTTAGCTACTAAAGGAATTGAAACAACTGGTGCTTCAAAAATTTTGGAAGGTTTTAAGCCAGTCTATGATGCCACTGTTGTTGAAAAGCTTAATCAGGATGGTGCCATTTCTGTCGGAAAAGCGAACATGGATGAATTCGCAATGGGTGGCTCAACAGAAACATCATATTATAATAAGACAGCTAATGCATGGGATCAAACAAAGGTGCCGGGCGGATCATCTGGTGGTTCAGCGGCAGCTGTTGCTGCAGGATTAGTGCCGTTCGCCTTGGGTTCTGATACTGGTGGTTCAATCCGTCAACCAGCAGCATTCAATGGTATTGTCGGTATGAAGCCAACATATGGTCGTGTATCGCGTTGGGGGTTGTTTGCGATGGCTTCATCGCTTGATCAAGTGGGGCCTTTTACACGTACTGTAAAAGATAATGCATTGGTTTTGAATACCATTGCTGGTTTTGACATTAAGGACTCTACTGCTTCAAAACGTGAAGTGCCTGATTTTACAGCACAGTTAACCGGTAATATTAAAGGTTTAAAGATTGCTGTACCAAAAGAGTATTTTGGTGAGGGAATTGATCCTAAAGTGGCAACAACAGTTAAAGCAGCAATTGCGCAGCTCGAGGCAATGGGGGCTACGGTTGATGAAGTGAGCTTGCCACACACAAAGTACGGTGTTGCTGCCTATTATATTATTATGTCTTCAGAAGCATCTTCTAATTTACAGCGTTACGATGGTGTACGCTATGGCTATCGCGCTGATGATGTTAAAAATCTTGAAGATTTGTATGTTAAGACACGATCAGAGGGCTTTGGTGATGAAGTAAAGCGTCGCATTATGCTAGGGACATTTTCATTATCTGCTGGTGCTTATGATGCGTTCTTTAAAAAAGCAGCTAAGATTCGTACTTTATTAATAGAAGACTTCAATAAAGTATTTGCTAGTTATGATGTCATTGTCGGTCCCACAGCGCCAACTGTTGCTTATGGCCTAGGAGAAGAGGTAGATGACCCAACAGCTATGTACTTAGCTGATGTACTGACTGTACCGGTTAATTTGGCTGGTCTGCCCGGATTATCTGTTAATGCAGGGTTTGTAGACGGTTTGCCAGTCGGCTTGCAGATTATTGGTAAGCCATTTGATGAACAGACTGTTTACCAAACGGGCTATGCCTTTGAACAAGCCACGCGTCTATTCGAACAAATACCAGATATTGCAAAAGAAGACTAAGAAGGGGACAGTTGATTATGGGAACAGGAAATTTTGAAACAACCATTGGATTGGAAGTTCACGTTGAAATGCAAACCAATTCAAAGCTTTTGTCACCATCGCCAGTCCATTATGGTGATCAGCCAAACGAAAACACGAATGTGATTGATTTTGGCTATCCTGGTGTTTTGCCGGTTGCTAACAAAGGGGCATTAGAATATGGTATGCGTGCAGCGCTAGCCTTGAATGCCACCATCTCACCATTTATTCGTTGGGATCGTAAGAATTATTTTTACCCAGATAACCCAAAAGCTTATCAAACAACGCAATCACAGACACCTATTGGTACAAATGGCTATCTTGACGTCGTATTAGCTGATGGACAAACCAAACGCATTCGTATTAAAGAAATGCACGTCGAAGAAGATGCCGGTAAAAACACACACGGTGCTGATGGCTATTCATACGTGGATTTGAACCGTCAAGGAACACCTTTAATTGAAATTGTATCGGAAGCAGATATCGCCTCCCCAGATGAAGCTTATGCTTACCTAGAACAGTTGCGCCAAGCTATTTTGTTTACTGGTATTTCTGAGGCTAAAATGCAAGAAGGTCAAATGCGTGCGGATGTTAACATTTCAATTCGGCCATTTGGGTCAACCGAATATGGCACTAAAGTTGAAATGAAAAATATTAATTCATTCAACTATGTCCGTAATGCTTTGATTTTTGAAGAGAAACGCCAGGCAGAGGTGTTGCGCTCAGGTGGTGTCATTCAACAGGAAACACGTCGCTACAACGAACCAACAAAGTCAACAATACTCATGCGTGTTAAAGAGGGTGCAGATGATTACCGTTATTTCCCCGAACCAGACTTATCACCTGTTGTGATTGATCAAGAATGGATTGATCAAGTAGCAGCTGAATTACCAAAATCTGCTAAGGAACGCCAGCAGGACTATGTTACACATTTGGGCATTGAACAATACGATGCTGAGGTATTAACTCAGACTTTAGCGATGGCTGATTTTTATGACGCAACTATCGCAGCTGGGGCCGATGCAAAACGTGCAGCTAATTATCTAATTGGCGATGTGAATGCTTTCATGAATAAGCACCAAGTTGAATTACAAGAAACACAATTAACGCCACAGCATTTGGCAGGTATGATTAAGTTGATTGAGGCTGGTACGATTTCAACAAAACAGGCAAAACAAGTCTTTGAGGCAATTATGACAGGTGAGGAACCAGAAGCTTTTGCTAAGAAAAATGGTTTGGTTCAAATTAGTGATCCGGCTGTCCTACTAGAATGGATTACAGACGTATTAGATAATAATCCGCAATCCATTGAAGATTTCAAGGGTGGTAAGGATCGCGCAACTGGCTATTTGATTGGACAATTGATGAAAATGTCTAAAGGGCAAGCCAATCCTGGCATTATGAACAAATTATTATTAGAAGAGCTAGCCAAGCGTTAATAATGCTGGATAGTCACATAACAGGTAAACTTACCTGTGTACATAAGTTTTATGAAAGGATAGTGTGGCACGGTAACGTGTTTAACAAATAATTAGCATTATTTGTGATGTCACACGCTAACATGAGAGCAAGAATTATTTATAATCCAACATCCGGTCGTGAAGCAATTAAGCGGGAAATGTTGGACATTTTGCAAGTTTATGAGTCAGCTGGTTATGAAACATCGGCATTTGCCACGACGCCAGAACCAATGTCTGCTGCCATAGAAGCCAGACGAGCCGCTGAAGCGGGATTTGATTTGATTGTTGCTGCCGGTGGTGATGGCACGATTAATGAGGTGGTTAATGGTTTAGCACAATTAGATAAGCGGCCAATGATGGCGGTTATTCCAGCTGGCACTACAAATGATTACGCACGTGCTTTAAAGTTGCCTCGCGATGAACCTCTAGAGTCAGCCAAAGTTATTTTGCAAAATGAAACAATTAAGATGGATATTGGTAAAATTGACCAATATGGGCAGTCAAAGTATTTTATGAATATTGCAGCCTTAGGCACCATTAGTGAAGTTACCTATGCTGTGCCGTCATTAATGAAGTCATTATATGGGTACTTGGCATATCTAGTTAAAGGCGCGGAGTTAATTACAAGAATTAAGCCAGTAAACGCTAAGGTTGTGTACGATGAGGGTGAATATTCTGGGAAAATTTCGATGATTTTTTTGGCATTAACTAATTCAGTTGGTGGCTTCGAATCAATTGTGCCAGATGCTAAGTTAGACGATGGCAAGTTTACATTATTGATTATCAAGGAATCTAACCTTGCCCAAATTCTCCAGATTGTTGCGCAGATGCTCAATGGGGGGAAGCATGTTGATAACCCGCAATTGATTTATAAAAAAACTAACAAAGTGGAAATCATACCATTGGATGATGACCGGTTAAAGGTTAATTTAGATGGTGAATATGGTGGCGATGCCCCAATGCTTTTCACTGATTTACAGCAACATATTGAATTTATTGCGAACCGTTCTGGTATGCCAGAAGCAGCAACTGTTTCGGACCGAACTAAACAGCAATTTATGGCTGACGTCGAAAAACTCGACGTTAAATAATGTTTGTAGTGGGTGTCGAAAAACCCAAGAAAAGGAGTGTGCGATTAATATCATACGATGATGAATTATGTCGTAATGATGAGCACAAATATTATGGCAAAAGCAAATCGTGTCTATAAAACGAAGGATCCCGTAACCAAAAATCAACAAGTTGAGGCTGAAGTGGTTGATATTACTTATCAAGGTATGGGTGTCATTAAAATCGATAATTTTCCAATTTTTGTAATTGATGCCATACCTGGTGAAGTGGTACAAGTTGGTATTACCAAAGTGTTAAAAAGTTACGCTTTTGGTCGCGTGATTAAGCGCGTAAAGGCCTCACCAAATCGTGCCGAAAATGTCGATAAGGTCGCAATTACAACAGGCATTGCGCCATTGGCGAATTTGAAATACGAAGCCCAGTTGACATTTAAGCAACGGCAAGTAGAACAACTCTTTAAAAAAGTTAATGTTAGTGTTGAAGTGAACCCAACGATTGGGATGACAGATCCAACAAAATACAGAAACAAAGCGCAGGTGCCTGTCCAAATGGTTAATGGCCAATTGGAAACAGGCTTTTATCGGCGTGGATCACATAAATTAATGCCAGTAGAGGACTTCTATATTCAAGATCCAAAAGTTGACGAAGCTGTTTCCGTTACACGTGATGTGTTACGCGATCTTGGTATTTCGGCATATGACGAGGAAACACATAAAGGTGTTGTACGCCATATTATGGCACGTCGTGGTTTTTATTCACATGAACTGATGGTTGTGATTATCACCAATACGAAAAAATTACCCGAAGCCGATAACATTGCAGCAGCTTTACGTGCAAAACTACCTGAATTAAAGAGCTTTATCCACAATATTAATAATCACGATACCAACGTCATTATGGGTCAGTGGAATGAAACAGTATGGGGTGCAGATGAGATTCATGATCAGCTAATGGGAAAGGACTTCATCATTGGCCCAAACTCATTTTATCAAATTAACCCGCAGACAACTGCTGTTTTGTATACATTGGCTGCCGAGAAAGCAGGCTTAAAACCGACAGATGTAGTGGTAGATGCTTATTCAGGCATTGGTACGATTACCTTGTCAATTGCTGATCAAGTGGCCAAAGTTTATGGTGTGGAAGTTATTGAAGATGCTGTCCTAGATGCAGAAAAAAATGCCCAAAATAATCATATTGACAACGTTGAATTTGTTACAGCCGATGCGCCCGAGCAGATGACACAATGGGCAGCAGATGGTCTGAAACCGGATGTTGTATTTGTTGATCCACCACGTAAAGGCTTAACCAATGAATTAATCTCAGCTGTTAGTGCGATGCAACCGAAGACATTTGTATATATAAGTTGTAATCCTGCGACCTTGGCACGTGATACAGTTCAGATATTAGCAGAAGGTTTTCATATTGATGGGCCAATTCAACCAATTGACCAATTCCCTCAAACAACACATGTTGAAAGTGTGTTGGTATTTAAGCGTTAAGCACTATGTGAATACTATTTTGTCAAAACAACTCAAAATAATTTGACAAATATTGGTTAACTCTGTAATATATATTAGGGCTCCCATTAAATGGGACAGACGTTAAAAGCTCCCAAGTATTATACTTGGGAGCTTTTCTATTTTTATTTTTACCCCTGAAACGTTGCATGCGCGTAAGCGCTTAATCATGAGGAGGCATCATGGCAGAAAAACAAGTTAAGTATATTTTTGTTACCGGTGGCGTTGTGTCATCTTTGGGAAAAGGTATCGTAGCGGCTTCACTTGGCCGTTTGTTGAAGAACCGTGGCTTAAAATTGGCCATTCAGAAATTGGATCCATATATTAATATTGATCCAGGCACAATGTCCCCATATCAACACGGTGAGACTTTTGTGACAGGAGACGGTTTGGAAACAGATTTGGACATGGGGCACTATGAACGTTTCATGGACATTAATACAAATATGTATTCTAACGTGACAACAGGCCGTATTTATTCTGAAGTATTGGCCAAAGAACGCCGTGGTGATTATAATGGTGGCACAGTGCAGGTGATTCCGCATATTACTGATGCTATTAAAGATAAGATGAAAAAAGCGGCTGAATCAACAGATGCTGATGTTGTTATTGTTGAGGTTGGTGGCACTGTTGGGGATATTGAAAGTTTGCCATTTATTGAGGCATTACGCCAAATGAAATCAGATCTTGGCAGTGATAATGTATTTTATATTCACACGAGTCTTATTGTCTATTTGACAGCTGCGGGCGAAGCAAAAACTAAGCCCACACAACATTCTGTGGCACAATTGCGTTCATTAGGTATTCAACCGGATATGATTGTTCTGCGCACCTCTTCACCGTTAGAAGATAACTTAAAAAAGAAAATTTCAACTTTCACAGATGTCGACCCTGATGCAGTCATCGAGTCACGCGACGTTGAAACATTATATGACATTCCTTTGAACCTCCAAGCACAAGGGATGGATGACGTAGTGCTTAATAAACTAAAGGTTGATGCACCAAAAGCTGATATGGTGGCCTGGTCAGAAATGGTGGAAAATATCAAGCATCCAAAGAAGACAGTTAATATTGCTTTAGTCGGCAAATACACTGATTTGCCCGATGCTTATATCTCTGTCAATGAAGCATTAAAGCATGCTGGTTATGCCCAAAATACTGAGGTTAATATTAACCATATTAAATCTGAGACAGTGACTTCAGACAATGTGGCAACGCTCTTGGCAAACGCTGATGGCGTGATGGTGCCAGGTGGATTTGGTGAGCGTGGGACGGAAGGTAAGATTCAAGCCATTCGCTATGCCCGTGAAACAAATGTGCCATTCTTAGGTGTTTGCTTAGGGATGCAACTTGCTTCCGTTGAATTTGCGCGGCATGTTTTAGGTTATGACGATGCTAACTCAACTGAGTTGAATCCTGAGACACATGCACCTATTATTGATTTGATGAAAGATCAAGAAAATGTTGAAAATCTTGGTGGGACACTACGTTTGGGACTTTATCCGGCTATGCTAACACCAGGAACATTAACTGCTAAGGCTTATGGTAACGTTGATGAAATTGAGCAACGTCACCGCCACCGTTACGAATTTAATACGAAGTTCCGCTCAGAATTTGAAGCAGCTGGTATGATTTTTTCTGCAACGTCACCAGATAATCGTTTAATGGAAGTCATTGAGTACCCAAAAAATGATTTCTTTATCGCAGCACAATACCATCCAGAATTCTTATCACGTCCAGAGCGCCCAGAAGGTTTGTACCATGACTTTATTGGTGCAGCACTTAAGCACGAGGCAAAATAAATTTATTTTTGAACACGCGAACGCGTGTTTTTATTTTCGAACAAAATACTTGCTTTGCTTGGTATAATAATAATATGTTAGCAAATCCATCAAAACACATTGAACAAAAACTCGCGTTGCTGCCATCAGAACCCGGGTCATATCAAATGAAAGATAAGAACGGCAAGATTATTTATGTTGGTAAAGCCAAAAATTTAAAGAATCGTGTTCGCTCTTATTTCAAGCAAGATCATAGTGGCAAAACAGCAGAATTAGTGCAAAATATCACCGATTTTGATTATATTGTCACAAATTCCGATAAGGAAGCTTTTTTACTAGAAAACGAATTAATTAAAAAGTATAAGCCTTATTATAATATTCGCTTGAAGTATGGTACTGGTTATCCTTATATTAAAATTACTAAAGAGCGCGATCCTAAAATGGCTTTAGTTAATGAAGTCAAGCGAGATGGCGGCTTTTATTTTGGACCCTATCCAAACGTTTATGCTGCACAGGAAACCTTACGATTTTTGGAAAAAAATTATCCTCTACGACGCTGCAACGGTTATCAAGGCAGGCCATGCTTATACTACAATATGGGACAATGCTTAGGACCGTGCTGGCATGATGTACCACAAAAAGCGTATGATGATCAAATTGCGCGTATTAAACACTTTTTAGATGGTAATACTGCTTCAGTTAAAAAAGCCATTGCACAGAAAATGCAAATAGCTGCCGAAACATTAGAATTTGAGCGTGCGGCTGATTTAAGAGATCAACTCAAATATATTGATGAAACAGTTGAAAGTCAACGTGTACTCTCAAAAGACACGACACCTCGCGACTTGTTTAATTATTATCTTGACAAGGGTTGGATGACGGTTGAAGTCTTTTTCTTAAGACAAGCACGTCTAATTCGACAATACAAACAGACATTTTCGGTTGTCGGGGCAGCTGATGAAGAAATGATGAACTTCATGCAACAGTTCTATGCACAGCGTAACATTCAAAAACCCAATGAAGTATTAGTACCCAAAGGGATTGATATTAATGCATTATCAGAGATGTTACAAATTCCTGTACGTGTACCTGTGCGTGGTGAAAAACGTGATTTGCTAGATTTAGCTCAAAAAAATGCTCGAATTGCTTTAGAAGAAAAGTTTCGTTTGATGCAGTTGAATGAGAAAAAAACGACAGGCGCGATGCGCGAAATCACCCATGCTTTAAACATTCCTATGGGCAAAAGAATTGAGGCTTTTGATCATTCACATACCCAAGGTGTCGAAATTGTCAGCGCTATGGTTGTCTTTGATGATGGCGTGCCCAACAAAGACCTATATCGTAAATATAAAATTAAATCGGTCAGTCACGCTGATGAATGGTCTGAAACCCAAGAAGTAATCCGCCGCCGATACTCACGTATTTTGAAAGAGGGCGGTGAAATGCCAGACCTTATTTTAATGGATGGTGGAGAAATTCAGCTACACGCTGCCAAAGAAGTGTTAGAAGATGAACTTGGTCTAACTAGCTTGCCGATTGCAGCCATGGTGAAAAATGATAAGCATAAGACAGCTGATCTGATTGATGGGCGAACAGGTGAAGTAGTAGTTTTGAGTAAGCAATCTGAAGGTTTCTTCTTGATTCAGCGTGTACAAGAGGAAGTGCATCGGTTTGCGATTAATTTCCATCGCCAACTGCGTAGTAAGAACTCGTTAGCATCACGCTTAGATATGATTGACGGTGTCGGCCCTAAAACGCGACAGAAATTACTACGTGAATTTGGGTCACTACCAAAAATAGCTGGGGCTTCCATTGAAGCATTGCAAGCCATCGGCATTAATGAAAAATTAGCGCGTGTTATCCATATGAGTTTAAAATCAGGCATACAATAGTAATAAACCTCATGGTCGCACGACGACGCGTTTTATGTTAAACTAGAGTATTAAAAGTATCGCAAGCTCAATGATATGAGCGGACAAGGAGAATCGCATCAAACAAGACGCGTCCGATTAGTAACAGCGTGTCGGTTGGTTTGGTGCACTAAAGCTATGGCATTTGTAGATCAAGCAGAAATTGAAGTAAAAGCTGGAAAAGGTGGCGATGGTATTGTATCCTTCCGTCACGAAAAATTTGTGGCTATGGGCGGTCCATTCGGTGGAGATGGTGGCCACGGAGGGTCAATCATTTTTAAAGTGGACGAAGGTCTACGCACTTTGATGGATTTTCGTTATAATCGTCATTTTAAGGCTCAGCCTGGTGGCAACGGTGGCACAAAAGGAATGACAGGTGCCTCAGCCGAAGATCGATATATCAAAGTGCCACAAGGCACAACGGTAAAAGATGTTGAAACGGGCGAAGTTTTAGGCGACTTACTGGAAAATGGTCAAGAATTAGTTGTCGTAAAAGGTGGCCGTGGTGGCCGCGGCAACATTCATTTTGCTACACCAGCTAACCCAGCACCTGAATTGTCAGAAAATGGCGAGCCAGGTCAAGTCCGAAAGCTTAAGTTAGAGCTTAAGGTGCTTGCCGATGTTGGACTCGTTGGTTTTCCTTCGGCGGGAAAGTCCACGCTATTGTCTGTTGTTTCTAATGCAAAACCTAAAGTTGCGGCTTACCATTTCACAACGCTGTCACCTAATATTGGCATGGTTCGTCTAGATGATGCGCGCGATTTTGTTATGGCCGATTTGCCCGGTTTGATAGAAGGTGCATCTCAAGGTGTTGGACTTGGCTTCCAGTTTTTACGTCACGTTGAACGTACGCGTGTCGTACTGCACCTTGTGGATATGTCAGGTATTGAAGGAAACGACCCGTACACACAATATCGTAAAATATTAGATGAACTAGGTCAGTATGATGAAACAATACTAAATCGACCACATATTGTTGTGCCAACGAAAATGGACATGCCAGATTCTGAAGAAAATTTGGTTAAATTCCGTCAAGAAGTTGCCGCTGATTCAGGTTTGCCTGTACAACCGGAGATTATGCCTATTTCTGCTTTAACGCGTGAAGGGGTTCAACCTTTGATGCGATTAACTGCTGACTTATTAGCCACTGCACCTGTACCGGAAAGTTACCGTCCTGTGGTAGAAAAGGTGTCTAACGATAAAACTTATGACTTTAAGCCAGAACAGCATAACTTTACTGTTGAATGGTCCGAGGAGACAGAAGAGTGGGTTATTGGCGGCGCTGAAATTGAGAAACTATTCTTAATGACAAATATTCAGCGTGATGCAACGATTATGCGTTTTGGGAGACAGCTCAGGCATATGGGCGTTGATGACGCGCTTCGCAAAGCTGGTGCCAAAGACGGTGATGATGTGCGCATCAATAACTCGGATTTTGTATTCGAATTCAGTGATTAATGTTTTAAAACAGCCAGTGTACTACTGACTGTTTTTTATTGCTTAAAATAGTTTGTGAATAAAAGAACATTGATATAGCAAGCTATTTCACAATCTTTATTTCGCATAGACTAGTGAAAAGTGCTATGATATGGTTATTGAAAAAAGTTTGGAGGAAATGAGTGACACCACGCGATGAGTGAGAGCTATCATTCAAGCGCAGCGCACACTCCTTAATAAAATGGCAGAAAAAAAGTTTGGTGCAGATATTGTTGCACAAAGTCTAACAAACCACGGTGTCGATTTAGTATTCGGTATTCCGGGTGCGAAAATTGATCGCTTATTTGAGACATTGGAACACCCTTCAGCAGGTGTGAAAGTACCCCATTTGATTGTCACACGACACGAACAAAATGCTGCGTTCATGGCTCAAGCATTTGCCCGTATTACGGGTAAAACTGGTGTTGTCATTGTGACTTCAGGCCCTGGTGTTGGTAATCTTGTGAGCGGGTTGATGACCGCTAGTGCCGAAAATGACCCAGTTGTCGCTATTGGTGGCCAGGTACCGCGTCGTGATCTTTATCGTTTAACGCATCAGTCAACAAATTCTGTAGCACTCTTTAATTCGATTACTAATTTCAGTTCAGAAATTCAAGATCCTAATAATATTTCAGAAATTATTGCCAATGCTTTCGCAGCTGCTAATGGTGCCAAAAAAGGTGCTGCTTTCGTTTCTCTGCCCCAGGATGTTGATGATGCACCTGTAACCATTGATGCATTACCACAAGTGCCCGCAGCGCAACAAGGTGCCGCTTCTCTTGCTGATCTTGATTGGTTAGCTAACCAAATTAAGCAAGCACAGCTTCCTGTTTTGCTAGTTGGTGCGCGAGGTTCTGATGATCAGACTGTTGCAGCTTTGCACAGCTTGCTTGGCGACACACCACTACCAGTTGTCGAAACATTCCAAGGTGCTGGTGTTATATCGCATGACTTAGAACCAACAACTTTCTTTGGTCGTATTGGTCTTTTCCGTAACCAAACTGGTGATAAGCTACTAAAACAATCAGACTTAGTGATTACAGTTGGTTATGACGCTATCGAATATGAACCACGTAACTGGAATAAAGAAAACGACTTAAATATTGTCGCCTTAGATACGACACCGGTTCAAATTGATAATAATTTTGTGCCAAAACGTCAACTAGTAGGCAATATTGCGCAAAGTCTTGACTTGTTAGCTGAACGTATCAAAGGTTATGTATTACCTGAGGCTAGTCAAAGTCAATTAAAGGCATTGAAGAAAGATCTGAATGACACGGACGAGCCAACTTATACACCTGCTGAAGGCAACTTAAACCATCCGTTGAATATTATTAAGGCGCTACAAGCACGTGTCACAGATGACATGACAGTGTCCACTGATATTGGCTCACATTATATCTGGATGGCACGTCACTTCAAGTCATATGTCCCACGTCATTTCTTAATTTCAAATGGTATGCAAACACTTGGTGTTGGACTACCATGGGCATTAACCGCAGCCATGGTACGACCAAATGCTAAATCTATTTCTGTTTCTGGCGATGGTGGTTTCTTCTTTTCAGCGATGGAATTGGAAACAGCTGTTCGTCTAAACTTAGATACAGTGCACATTGTTTGGAATGATAATGCACACTATGATATGGTTAAATTCCAAGAAGAGTTAAAGTATGATGGTGAATCAGCTGGTGTTGATTTTGGTAATATTGATCTTGTCAAGTATGCCGAAAGCTTCGGAGCTAAAGGTTTACGTGTCAATACTCCGGCAGAACTCGATGCTGTATTGGATGAAGCCTTTGCAACTAAGGGACCAGTTGTGGTCGATATACCAGTTGATTATTCACATAATTTCGAGTTAGGTGAACAATTAATTGAGTCAGAAGGCTAATGATAATAGGTAAGTAAAAAGCACATTATTGTGCTTTTTTTGTGAACAAAATCTGTAATCAGATTGTTATTTTGTGAACTTATACATTGGAAAAAAGAAAATAGATGAACGTATAAGGTTATTTTAAAAAACTTACAAAAAATAATGAATAAATACTTGGTGTTATAGATTTAACAAATAACAAAACTGACTTGCTAATACGCTATTAAAAATAAATGAAACAAACATTCGCATGAATGTTTATACATAGAACAAGTGTTTGACATTAACCAGTAAAGGGGCGCATAATTCTAAATACAGTCATCAAATTGATTAGTCACAAAAATCACAATAAAATTAAAAGGGGAACAAGGGATGTCGTTAGGTCAAACATTACTAAAAGTCACAAAACAGACGGGGGAGACAGTGACGTTTCACGCTTATAAGGTCGCTTTGATACTAAATCTTTTGGGGGTAAAAGATGATGTTTATCAACAAGTGATGGCCGCGGTGGAAAACCAGACGAAACAACCACAATTAACAACAGCACAAATATATAATACTGTGTTATCCGAACTCAAAAAATTGGATGGTGCTGCAGCCGCAGCTTTTGAGCAAGAACATATTCGAGCAGAAAAAAAGTGGCAACAGGCCATTAATCCATCAAACAAAATCAATCGACTCATTGCGCAAGAAGATGATATTGTTCACGAAAATGCTAACAAAGATGCACAAGTTTTTAATACATTTCGCGACTTAACAGCTGGTATGGTTGGTAAATCAACAGGGCTGAAAATGTTGCCAGAAGATGTAGCTAAAGCTCATTTACGTGGTGATATGCACTGGCATGATTTAGATTATTCGCCCTTGAGTCCAATGACAAACTGTTGCTTAGTCGATTTTAAGTTTATGTTTGAGCATGGCTATACAATGGGCAATGCGCAAGTTGAACAGCCGCAATCAATCGGGACGGCCACAGCTCAAATGGCGCAAATTATTGCCAACGTTGCTTCATCACAATACGGTGGTATTTCTATTAATCGTGCTGATGAATTGCTCGCACCATATGCAGCAATGAATTACAAGAAGCACCTAGCTGAAGCCGAAACCTATGTTGTGCCCGAAAAAAGAGAAGCATATGCTGTGTCCAGCACAAAAAAAGATATATATGATGCGATGCAAGCATTAGAGTATGAAATTAATACGTTATCTTCAGCACAAGGACAAACACCTTTTACAACATTGGCTTTTGGTTTAGGAACAGATTGGTTAGCGCGTGAAATTCAAAAAGCTATTTTTGATATTCGCATTAAGGGTATTGGGCCAAACCATCGTACAGCGATTTTTCCAAAGCTGGTATTCTCGTTGAAACGTGGCGTGAACATGCTTAAAAACGATCCAAACTATGATATTAAAAAAATGGCGATAGTGTGTGCAACAAAACGCATGTATCCTGATGTTTTGAATTATGAAAAAATAATTGAAATTACTGGTTCATTTAAGGCGCCAATGGGCTGCCGTTCATTTTTACAAGGTTGGCGTGATGAAAATCAAACGGAAGTCAACGAAGGGCGTATGAATTTAGGTGTGGTAACCCTAAATATTCCACGTATTGCGATCCAGTCGGGTGGGGATGTGAATATGTTTTGGGAGATTTTAGCAGAGCGCCTAGCGTTAGCCAAAAAGGCATTACAATTTAGAGTAGCACGTACCAAAACAGCGATTCCTGAAAATGCACCAATTCTTTATCAAGGTGGCGTTTTTGGCAGTCAAAGTGTCACCGAAGTTGATAGTTTATTCAGAAATGGCCGCGCCACAGTGTCTTTGGGTTACATAGGATTATACGAAGTGGGCGCTTATTTCTTTGGTGCGAATTGGGAAGATAATAGTCAGGCACATGATTTTACGGTTGCTATTGTGCGCCGTCTTAATGAAGCATGTCAGCAGTGGGAAAAAGAGGATGGCTACCATTATTCTGTGTATTCAACGCCAGCGGAATCACTAACAGACCGCTTTTGTGAACTTGATAAGGCGCGATTTGGCGTGGTTGATAATGTGACTGATAAAGATTACTATACGAATTCATTCCATTACGATGTGCGAAAGCATCCTAATCCTTTTGAAAAACTACTGTTTGAAGAAGCTTATCCACATTATGCAAGTGGTGGGTTTATTCACTATTGCGAATATCCTAATTTAAAACAAAATCCAGCAGCACTTGAATCAGTTTGGGATTTTGCTTATGATCATGTTGGTTATTTAGGCACAAATACACCAATTGATAAGTGCTTTAAATGTGGCTATGAAGGAGAGTTTAAGCCAACTGCACGTGGTTTTTGCTGCCCAGAGTGTGGCAACCATGACCCAAAGACTTGTGATGTGGTTAAACGAACTTGTGGTTACCTAGGAAATCCACAAGCTAGGCCTATGATTCACGGACGCCATGCTGAAATTACGGCCCGTGTGAAAAATATGTCACAACATGAGGTGGATGAAGGCCATGTCTAAAAAATTAGAAAACGGTATTACTGTACCGGATAGTCAAGAATGGCGCTCGGAAGATTTGACACGTAATTTTGTAGCCGATTACAAACCCTTCGTTATGGTCGATGGCCCAGGCGTACGTTGCTCAATCTACTTGTCCGGTTGCAAATTCTTATGTCCTGGCTGTTATAATGTTGTCGCGCAAAACTTTCATTATGGCACAGAATATACACAGGCACTAGAAGATCAGATTATTGCAGATTTGAGTCAACCGTATGTTCAAGGATTGACTTTGCTTGGTGGTGAACCATTTTTAAATACACCTGTTGCCTTACAATTAACACGTCGTGTGAGAGCAGAATTTGGCGATACGAAAGATATTTGGTCTTGGACTGGCTATACGTGGGATGAATTAATGAAGGAAACCGATGATAAAAAAGCACTATTAGCAGAAATTGATGTTTTGGTAGATGGTCGATTTGTGCAAGCTCTGATGGACTTATCTTTAAGATTTAAAGGATCTGCCAATCAGCGCATCATCGATGTGCCGCAGTCGCTAGAGGCACAGCGCCTTATTTTGTGGCAAGATGAATATGGGATTTAAGTTTTAAAAGCACTAGTTTAGGTGCTTTTTTTATGTTGTTAACGCTCAAAATATCGTGTGTTTTGTGGCGTTCGACTATTTTGGTGTAAATAAGGTATAATAGTTAAGTGTTGTGACTTTTTCACACATGTACATTTAGTCGGAGGAAGGACATGACTGAAGATATTAAAAAAGCGGTTTATGAACCCAATGATCCACGTGGGTTAGATGAACCCTTCTTACCGGTGTCTGTGGCTAAACAGCTTGATTTACCCGGAAACCATAATAATTCAGAAGCACCACTGAAAGTAAGTGGCCGTTATATTACAAAAGAATACGATATGGGTACGTCCCGCAATGAAAAGATTCAAGCAATATTAAATCCTTTGAAATCAGATAAGGAAAAGTTTTGGGGCTTGAAGGGCATCTCTTTTGATGTCTTTGAAGGTGATGTTGTCGGCGTGATAGGCGTCAACGGCTCAGGAAAATCAACATTACTTAATATATTGAGTGGCGCCTTGGCTGAAACTTCTGGTCGTTTGAAAATTAAGGGGCAAACATCATTGCTATCGGTTTGGGATGGCTTACGCGATAATTTGACCGGATTAGAAAATATCCGATTGAAGTCACTCATGATGGGGTTATCAAATAAAGAAATTGATGACCAAATTGACGACATATCCGATTTTTCTGAACTTGGTAAGTTTATTAAACAACCAGTTAAAAACTATTCATCGGGGATGCGTTCAAAACTCGGATTTTCAATAGCAGTGCATCAAGATCCTGATATTATGATTATCGATGAAGCGTTATCTGTTGGGGACCAAACCTTTACACGTAAAGCTTTGAACAAAATGAAGGAATTTAAAGCTGCAGGTAAAACAATTTTCTTCGTGTCACATGCCCTAGGCCAAATTGAAGAATTCACAGACAAAACAATGTGGATTCAATATGGTGAGTTAAGAGCCTATGGTGATACGGAAACGATTCTGCAAGAATATAAAGATTGGACTAAATGGTACAATCAGCTCGATGATGATGTTAAAAAGTCGTATGTTGCAGCACGTAAACAAGCACAAAACGACTTCAATCGTCAACAGTTAACAGAACGTATAGCATTAGATCAGCATTTGACGAATACAGAAAAGAAAAAAATTGTCAGAGACAATGCTGTTGGTGGCCGCCTAAGTTGGTGGAACTGGCTACTTGCTTTTGCTGGTACGGGTATTCTGATTTATGCTGTGTACGCTTATATGTATTTTGGACGGTAAGTAAAACATGAAAGAAATATGGCTTGTGCTACGGGAGCAAATAAAATACTTTCCCGTTATTTTACGTTTAGCGCGCTATGAAACTCGCGCGAAATACATGGACCATTCTTTGGGTGTGCTGTGGGATATTATCAACCCTGTTATGCAGATTGCAACGTATTGGTTAGTCTTTGGTGTCGGTTTGCGGCAAGGCGGTGAAACTGATGGTGTGCCATATATTGGTTGGTTAGTAATAGGTCAGGCAGTATGGTTGTTTTTGAATACATCATTTATGGATGCTACTTGGAGTATTCGTAACAATGTACGACAAGTTTCTAAAATGAATTTTCCAATCAGCATTATGCCAAGTGTGAGAACTTGGATTAACGTCATCCCATTTTTTATTACATTAGCCGTGGGTGTTGTCATTGCTGTTTTGTCAGGTGTTCATCTAACGCCACATGCATTCCAATTTATTTATTATTTCTTTGCGATGCTCGTCTTTTTGCACGCTTTAGGCATATTTAATGCGACTATTACAGTACTTTTCCCTGATTATCAACAATTGATACAAACAATTATGCGATTCGTATTTTGGTTTTCTGGTGCAGTTATCGATATTGCACAAAAATTGGGCCCAACACACGCACGCATTGGTCGTTTAATAGAAATGAACCCGTTTTATTATTTAATTGCTGGTGTTCGTGATTCATTCTTGAGTACCGGCTGGGTATGGGATCATCCATCACAAAATATAGCCTTCTGGTCATTTGTGCTGGTTGTATTACTGTTAGGATCACATTTGCATTTGAAATTCCGTGCTTATTTTGCGGACCTTGTTTAATACTTAAGCGAAAAGAGGGTGCGGCCAAGTGGTTCGTACCCCCTCTTTGCATACATAATTACAATAGGAGTTAATCCATGACTGAACCAATTATTCATATCCCTAAAAATCATGACAAGCCTGTCACCATTGTTAAAAAAAGTCGTCGGGCAACAACAAAGCTAAGCGTTGTTGTGCCAATGTATAATGTGTCACTTTTTCTAAGAGAGGCGTTAGATTCTCTACTTAGGCAAGGTGTTGATGGGGGCTATCAAATTATTTTAATTGATGATGGTTCAAAAGACGCAACCCCTGAAATTGCGCGTGAGTACGTTGATAACTATCCAGAAATATTTGAATTATACCTGTTTGAGAACGGCGGACTGGGTTCAGCAAGAAATCGTGGGACTAATTTAGCCGAAGGTGAATTTATTACCTATGTTGACCCAGATGACATTGTCATCGATTTTTCGTATCGCAAAATGTTAAATATGATTATGCGTACGGGATCTGATTTGATTGGCGGAGCGGTTAGAAGGTTTAATAGTACAGGCGAATCGTGGACGTCTTATGTTCATCATAGAGCTTATCATGATACGTATGAAGCCACAACATTGGCAGAACATCCCGAAATGGTCTGGGATTCGACTGCATGGAATAAAATATATCGTCTCGATTTTATTTTAAAATATAGTCTTTATTTCCCAGAAAAAGTATTGTACGAAGATATGCCAACTGTTGTACCAATGTATAGCTTAGCGCAAAAAATTGATATTTTTGATGAGATTGTTTATTTATGGCGATTCCGTGATATTGGGGCACCTTCAATCACACAGGCAACAGGTCAAATTAAAAGTTTTACTGACCGCGTTAAAGGCATGAAGTTCATTCTCGAAAGCCTAAAAAAGTATGACGCTCCAAGAGGTGCACAAGATGAACAGCTACACAAAATGCTTGATTTTGATTTAACTATTCCTTTTACTTACGATAACTATTTAGTGCTAGATCAAGATTATAAAGATGTAATCTATCGTGAAGTGAAATCCTTTTTGGAAATGCTAACCCCACAACAATTTAATCAAGCACGTTTTTGGTATCGTGCACTATATACTATCTGGCTAAATGAGCCGTATAATCTTGTACAACAAGCAATTTTAACTTATGCCAAAAAAGAATTTCATATTAGCTTTAATCCAAAAACAAAGCAGTTGCATAGTAGCTACCAAGATGATTTTGATTTTGAACTACCAACATTCAAGCATGATTTTGAAAGTCGCACACGTTTATATGAAGTAAAGCAAGAAGATAATGTTGTCACCCTTGATGGCCATCTATATTATCAGTATTTGGATGTCAATAATTTAGATGATATTGGCGATGCTGAGGTAACATTCGTTAATAAGTATGGTGAGACAGTTGCGCCGTTTACAGGCAGCATCGTCTTCTCCGAAGATCCTAATATAACAGCGTACAGTGGCTTTGATAACACACAAACAAAAGTCGAAGTACCGGCACACCACTATCAATACAATCACTATCATATTGAAATACCATTAACAGACTTAACGGCGCTTACCGAACCAGCTTACATTAAAATTAGCCAAGTAGTACATGGTATGTCATTGCAGGCTATTGTGACGGAACCATTACCCGGTGATGATCCAAGACCTGAAGGATTTATGGTTGGTGATGACTTCATTGTGCCCGGTTATTCATCGGACTGGCGACTAAAATTTACTAGGTATCCCAAAGCACCCGTAGTTGTTTCTAGCCGGTATTATAATAATAATTACATATGGCAACTTACTCATACTAAGGCCCATGTCGCATTATGGGATGACGCTAATCAACGTTACTTACCATTAGGGCGTCAAGGACAAAACTATACAATTTCAGAAGCAGACCAGTCATTCTTAGGTGAGGCGGATCCTAATGCTAAACGGTGGTGGCAATTAATTACCACAGATGATTTATCTGATGTGACGAGTTACGAGAAAATCCGCATGTCACAACAACAGATTGCAGCACCGCAAAGTATTGGTGCAAATATGAGTATTTTTCATGTTTCTAATCATGTCGCCACTTTAGCTATCTCATGGGAATACCCAATTGTGAAGTCTTTTAGTGTGGATGATAACACAGCTAAAATAAAATTTTGGCTCGGAGGCTGGACAAAGACAGCATTGTCGGCCAAACTAACCTTTGCTGCAGATGGGTTATCAAATAGTTATCGTGCCAAAAAATTGACGCATGGTTTTGGCAAGCGCCAATTGTGGGAAGTATCGATGCCATTGTCATTTGGTCAATATCGTGATGTTGCATTACTGCATCCTGAAATTTCTATACATTTCTTGCGTCGTGATGATTTCACGATGCCTTTGCGATGGGGTAAGTCAGTTCATGAGTTACTGAATAAAACCATACCAATGGGGCAGTTAGAGTGGTTAATTAGTACAGACGATAAAGAGGAACATCGTCAAGTTGTATTAAGACAAAACACGAACCGTGAAGGCTTTAGAGATATGGCCGATAAAGTGGCCTTCTGGCAAACTGACTATCTAGAATACTTAAAGCAGCCATTATTGAATAATACAGTTGTTTATTCATCCCTTTGGGGAGACAAGTTTGGCGATAATCCAAAAGCTATTTATGATTACCTACAGGCACATACTCAAAAGTTTAACCATGTTGTCGTATTAAAAAATATAGTCGAAGAGGTCGACCTACCAAATACTAAATTTATTTCATTTGGCACAAAAGAATATTGGTATTATTTAGCTCGAGCAAAGTATTTTGTTAATAATGTTAATTTTGAACAAGATGAACGCATTAAACGGTCATCACAAGTTGAAATACAGACAATGCACGGGACACCATTAAAAAATATGGGATTTAATGTACTAAATGAATGGAATCCTGCTAACTACGAGCGTTATTTACGTAAAAATTTGAATTGGGACTATCTTACAGTCCCAAGTGATTATGTAGCGGAGGTAGCACAAGACGCATATCGCCACCAAGCTAAGGTCTTACCGACAGGCTATCCAAGAAATGATGCTTTATTTAGTAGGGCCAATTCTGAAAACACACAACAGATGAAGCAGAAGATGGGGATACCCACAAATAAAAAAATTGTTTTATATGCTCCGACATGGCGAGTTCGTGGCGAAATCGAATTGCCAATTGATTTTGTGCAATTAGAAAAAACTTTAGATAAAGAGCTTTACATGATTATTCACCCGCACTATTGGAATAATGTCAGTAATGTTCCAAAAGCTAAGAATATATCATTAGCTAATCAAGATTTTTCAATTGAAGACTATTACTTAGTTTCTGATGTGATGATTACTGATTACTCATCTACGATGTTTGACTATGCGTTGCTTGATAAACCAATGATTTTTTATACTTACGATTATGAAGAGTATGTGTCGTCACGTGGGCTGAATTTTGATTTTGAGCATGATGCGCCCGGACCACTAGTCTACAATCAAAACGAATTATTAGCAGCAATTAATAATTTTGAGGCTATTGAACATCAATATCGTGAAAAAATTGCAAACTTTAAGCATAAGTTTATACAATATGATGATGGTCATGCTAGCCAAAAACTTGTTGAAACGGTCTTTAAGGATGATATGGCATGAAACAAGCGATGAAGAAAATACAATGGTATCAGGCATACCCATATTTGATTATATTAGTCATTGCTTTGATTTTTGCCCTACCACAACTTCATAGCAGAGGCATCTATTTAGGGGCAGATACAGCATTTCATTTTAATCGTGCTTTTGAAGCTATGCAACGGCTCAAACACTTAAACTTTCATAATATGACGATGTCACTTTATGGTTTCGGTGCAACTGGGCGTATAGTCAATGCTTTTTACGGACCCGGATTAGGCTATTGTTTCGGTCTTATCTTGTTGGTGACACAGGCATGGCTGAAATTTCAATTAATCACTAACTTTGTTCTAACGTTTGGGACAATAGCTTTGAGCTATTGGTTGTTCAATAAGTATTCTAGACAGCCATTTTTCAGTTTGACTGTGGCTACGCTATTATCACTGACAAGTTATTGGGCATTAACTTATTGGTACCATAGTTCGGGGGGGATGCCGTGGGGCATGATGTTCCTGCCATTAGTAATTGATGCCGGTATGCAGATGACTAGTGGGCAAAAGCAGCTGGTGAAGCCCATAAAGCTTGGAATAACCATGGCCATTATTTTGGAATGTCACATGCTATCGTTTGTTTTTAGTGTCTTCATAATAGCTGCCTTCTTTATAGTTGCGTTAGTGACTACCAATCAAAAACTTATGCTTGTTAAGCAAATTGCTTTGGCGGGCTTAATCAGTGTTGGTTTAACGCTGGGATATTGGATTGACTACTTGACAATCATAAAAACACAGCCAATTTTGTCTCCATTTATTTTCACCTCACCTAAAGCATTATCAACGAATCCTTATCAAGGGCTGGCTTTTTGGTTAATTGTGTTGTCAATAACTTTGCTAGTTGCTTGTTTTAAACAAGTATCAAGGCAACAGTGGTTATTATTAATTTTTGGATTATTATTTCTATTCATTGCCTCGGCACCAGCGATTGTAACAAATCATTGGAATGATATTGCTTTATTTAAAATTGTGCAGTTCCCAATGCGGTTTACGCTACCTGGTTTATATTTACTTAGTTTTTTTGTTATTTTATCGTTGACGCAACTGATCAATACACTAAATTTAAAGAAACAATATATTTTAGCGATAAGCATTGGGCTGTTACTCATCGGCGGTATGACAATTAAAAATACTTATATTAGTAACGAAAACGCCAACCAAAATTTTTGGCGCCAGGATAATACGTTAGCATCAAAGTTGGTTATTCCAAATGATGAATCCAAAGAAGCTAGCCAAATACAGGACTTGTTACAAAAAAGGCAACAACAGTTTGACAAGAGTATGCATGTTGTTAATTTTAGAGCGCCGGATTACTTGCCCGGCAAAGATGAGGTTTTCTCAAATGATAAACATTATCAAGCTGTTGTCAATAATCTGATTTTACCGAGCCAGTTTAAAAAACGCATAAATAATGCTGGGAATCTGGAAATTACTTGGTATCAAGCACATCCGGCTAAGATACAAGTGCCAGCCGTAGCTTACCGACAAACAGTAGCTACCCTGAATGGCAAACAAATAATGCCTAAGACCGGGCTGGTGGGCGTGATTGATGTGGTTGGTCGTGAAGGAGAGAATCAACTGATATTGGGCATCAAAACATCTTTGCTACAAACAGTAGCGTATGTGAGTCCAATCATTGTAATCGTGATTCTTTTGAGCTATCGAGTTATAAGCATAAGGAAACGTCACAATGAATAATAGATACGATGTATTAGACATCTTTAAACTAATTGCGGCCATTTTTGTAGTAGGTATTCACATTGGGCCTTTGCCTAACTCAGAGAGTAATGTTGTTCTTTTCTTAGGCATCGGTCGCTTTGCCGTACCATTTTTTCTACTGACATCTGGTTTTTTGGTGCATAAAAAGTTAATGACTTTGCCATCGTTAGCTGAGCGAAAACAGTATACATGGCACTACCTTAAACGTCTATTTAAGTTTTATCTGGCTTGGTGGCTACTATATCTTTGGCTAATACCATTAGATTGGAGTGGTCATTTTCGTTTCAAAGGTGAGCATGGATTACGATTGGTATGGTCGTTGTTTAAGAAATATATTCTTAATTTTTTCACAGGTAGCACCTTTCAAGGCTCTTGGTATATTTCAGCAACTATCTTGGGCGGAATTATCGTCTTTGTATTACTTAATCGTTTAAATGTGTTAACACAGACTGCGATTGGGACTATTTGGTTGGCAATTTTACTTATTGTCCTGCTTAAGGGCAAGAATATACCAATGGTTATGACCACGCTTAAGCATATCCCAAATTTTTTGCCAGCTGAGTCTTTCCTAGTGGCTGTACCATTTTTGATTTTTGGCCGCTTTATTGCTGAATATGAGGGCTTTTTCCGAAGAATACCTATCTTGCTGTTGACTGTGTCAATCATGTTGATTCAACTATTAACTGTTAAAGAAGTATTTCATTGGCGTGCAGCAGGGACAACATTATCGACTGAGCAATTTATCTTTGTTGATTTATTGGCGGTAAGCGTTTTGTTATTGGCAATCAATGTCGCTGTCAGACAAATTACTATACCTTGTTCGAACGATATACGTCGTCTCTCTAGCTTTGTTTACATGGGACAATTTGGTTTAATCGTGTTAACAGCAATTTTACATAATCGCTTCGCTATTAACATGAGTGGTTGGACAAAATTTAGTTTGGTATTAACTGCCTTGATGTTACTGTTTAGTTTGTCTTATGCTTTACAAAAGAATACTAGACTTAAGTTGATTAGATATTTATGGTAAGCTGTGAGTTAGTGATGTGACACAAGATGAATTTGTAAAACACTGCTATTTTACGTATAATTGAACTACTGAACTTATGAAGGAAATAATCAGATGACTGACAAAACTGTCGCTGCTGCTATTGTGACATACAATCGCTTGCCATTATTGAAAGAATCACTCGCTGCGGTTTTAGCGCAAACAAATTATTTATCACATGTTATTGTAGTTGATAATTTATCAACTGATGGTACAAAAGAGTATCTGGATAGTTTGCATGATAGTCGCGTGGTTGTTTATCACGCTGACAAAAATTTAGGTGGTGCTGGGGGCTTTAATCAAGCTGTCCGCTTATTTGGTGAAACTTTAGAAGATGATTATGTCTGGTTAATGGATGATGATACGATTCCAGAGCCAGATGCTTTAAAACATCTTGTCGAATTTTCAGAATCGCATCCAGAAGCCGGTTTTGTTAACTCACAGGTGCGTTGGGGTAGTGTGACGGGTAATCCTTCTTGGATGAATGTCACGGCGCCACGTGCTTTTACTTGGCAAAGATACCTCACTGATAAGAACCAACCAGCAATTGAAGTTGTTAATTCAACTTTTGTGTCAGTTATGTTTTCACGTGAGATGGTAGCAATGGTAGGCTTGCCTCAAAAAGAGTACTTTATTTGGGGTGATGACATGGAATACACAAATCGTATTGCTGACATCAAACGAGGCTATATGGTTATTAATTCTATTGCTGTGCATAAATCAAAAGAAAACACTAAACCTGGTGATATAATTGCGGAAAAAGATGCTAGTCGTCTATGGCGTTATGATTATGAGTACCGCAATCGTGTCTTAACGGCACGTCGCATTTCTACCAAAGATATGATCAAAACGATTATCGGGGCAGTCATTTATGATTGGCGTCGGACTTTATTAAAGCGAGGCGTTCCTTTCCGAGCTAAGAAACTTGGTATGATTATCCGTGGTTTATGGCGTGGTTTGTTTTTTAAGCCAACAATTGAGTATGCAGCTGGATTACACCAAACAAAGACCATTAGTTTAAGAGAATTGGATTTAGAAGAATTACTTAACTAAAAAAGTTGTCACTTTCAAAGTGACAACTTTTTTAATTTGCAATAAATTCATGGGCTAAAATACCCATCATCATACTATCGTGATACTTACCTTCAGCGAAAAAATGACCCCGTAAGACACCTTCTTGAGTGAAACCAACTTTTTTATAAATATGAATAGCAGCAGCGTTGTCAACGTCAACATACAGGTAAACTTTGTGCATGTTCAAAACTTTAAAGGCATATTCAATGCCCGATTTGATAGCTGATTGAGCGTAACCATGTCCCTGGTGGTCTGGATGGATGATAACTTGTATTTCAGTATGGCGATGTAATCCATCAATATACATTAATTCAACCACACCAATAAATTGGTCCTTATCTTCAACGACAAAACGTCGTTCTGTCTGATCTAATACATGTCGTTCGTACAACAACTGTAACTCATCAAACGACGTGTATGCTTCCTGAAACCAAAGTGCCATCACTTTACGGGAATTTTCTTGTTGATAAATATAAGGTAAATCTCTTTTTTCTAGTGGCCTAATTTTCATCGCTAATCCTTTCGACAACATGATCTATTAAGATTATTATACCGCAACAGGCGCTTTAATCGCAGGCTCACTTTCATAATCGAGCACCTTGATGTCATCCATTGTATAGTCAAATAGTGACTTAACTTCAGGATTCAGCCATAGCTTTGGCAAATGGTGCATTGGACGAGAGAGTTGTTCGGTGATTTGTTCAATATGGTTATTATAAATGTGCGTGTCACCAATCGTATGGATAAAATCACCAACTTCATAGCCAGTCTGCGCGGCAACCATATGTAGCAGAAGAGAATATGATGCTATGTTGAATGGCACACCCAAGAAGAAGTCACCAGAGCGTTGGTATAATTGCAGGCTAAGCTTGCCATCAGCAACATAAAATTGACTGAGCACATGGCATGACGGTAATGGCGCTTGTGGTGTTGTTTCGGCATTCCAGGCAGTTAATATAAGGCGACGTGAATCAGGTGTTGCCTTAATTTGATTCACTAGGCGATTAACTTGATCAATGGCGTTTTCACCAGATATTGTTTCCCAGCCGCGCCAAAGCTTACCGTAGACATCGCCGATATAACCAAACTTCTCCATAAAATCATCATCATTGAGAATATTGTCCACGAAAATAGCTTTTTGTGCTTGATAAGCTGCAGCAAAATCAGCATCTTCTTGTGCACGATGGCTGAAGTTCGTCATATCAGGACCAGAATATTCTTCTGAAGATACCCAATTTTTAAAAGCCCATTCATCCCAAATGTGATTGTTGTGTTGGAGTAAAAATCGAATATTATTATCACCCCTTAAAAACCAAAGCAATTCTGACTTTATCAGTCCAAAAAAAACTTTTTTTGTGGTGAGTAGGGGAAAACCCTCTTGCAGATTGAAACGCATTTGTGATCCGAATAAAGAATGCGTGCCAGTACCAGTGCGGTCGCCCTTGAGGTGACCTTCATCTAGTATTTTTTGTGCTAAGTCGAGGTATTGTTGTTCGTTTTTTGACATGATTATATTATGTCGTGTTCATAGAACACGGTTATCCTTTCGCGTGTGGTAATGATTAAAATCTTAACAAATATACGATAAAATATTAATTTTGTCCGTGTTTTGTTTTTGCGATGATATCGCCAAATAACGGCTAATACGATTGTAGCATGTTTAAAAGCATTGGTAAAACAATGCTAAAATACGGTTAATGTATCATGATTAGATATTCGTTTTCTAAAACAAAAAACTGTGATAGAATAATAATAGTTCGTTATTAACAAATAATTCATTTTTTTTGGAGAGTATCATTCATGTGTGATGAATTGTTGCCAATTAATTTGTTGTGCTGTTTGTGGTAAAAAAGGGACTTGTTTGACGGTGACATGTTTTTGAGCCAGCAATTTTTCTGCAAAAGCGTTATTGTGATAATCGCGCATGAAGTTGATTTTTTTGATACCAGCTTGCAACAATAATTTGGTGCATTGAATACAAGGCACATCAGTCACATAAAATTCTGCTCCTGAGACGCTGATGCCCATTTGAGCGGCTTGCATTAAAGCGTTTTGTTCAGCATGTACTGCACGAACGCAGTGGCCATCAACCATTAAATCACCGACCTCGGTACAATGTGGCGTCCCTGAAACTGAACCGTTATAGCCGCTGGCAATAATGCGATTATTCTGGACAATTATCGCACCAACATGTAGCCTGGTGCACGTAGAACGAGTGGATAAAATAGCTGCCTGTGCAATAAAATATTGATCCCAGCTAATACGATTATTCTTCGACATATTGAATGACTCCCATGATCTTTTTGTTAAGAAAAATATAACATAAATCGCGAACAAACGAAGGAGCTTTTTGATGACTGAAATACTTGACGGTGCAGCAGTAGCAAAGTTAACTAACGAGAAAACTGCTAATCGTGTGGCAAAACTAGGGAAGCCAGTAACATTAGCTGTTATATATGATCCTCAAAATGACGGTAGTCGATTATATGTCGGCATGAAATCCAAAAAAGCCGCTGCTTTAGGTATTCAGACCAAAGATATTCCGACAGCAGCTGATGCAACGACAGAAAGTGTGTTGGCATTAGTCGCGTCACTGAATGCTGACCCTTCAATTACAGGAATTCTAGTACAAAGTCCGTTAGCAAAAGGCGTCAAAGAACGTGAAATTTTTTCAGCAGTGGCACCACATAAAGATGCTGATGGCTTAGGCGCAACGGTACAAGGGATGTTGTTTGGTGACGCATTAGATGATTACACTGTTGCAGCGACACCGCAGGGTGTGATGACACTATTAAAGCACTACAACATCGATATTTTTGGCAAACAAGCGCTTGTTATCGGTCGTTCTCAATTATTCGGCCGTCCAATGTTTGCTTTATTGACTAATGCTGACGCAACTGTAACGTTAGCACACCGCTACACACCAGAAAATGTCCTGAAAGATTATTTGAAGCGCGCAGATATTGTAGTTGTTGGTGTGGGCAAGCCAGACTTTATTCAAGGTTCAGACTTGAAACCGGGGGCTGTGGTTATTGATGTTGGCATGAATTTTGTTAACGGTAAAGCTGTTGGAGATGTCAATTTTGATTCTGTCCAAAGTATTGCCAGCTACATCACGCCAGTGCCTGGCGGTGTTGGACCAATGACTATTGCGACACTATTAGAAAACACAATTACCTTAGCAGAAAATTACCAAGCATAAAAAAGCAATGATCTTTCTATCAAATAGACGGATCATTGCTTTTTTATTGAAAATAAATCGCTTGGTGAAGGTGACATTTAGGATTAAATGCGTGCTGACATTGTGGACAGTTAGCTGATTTAAGATATATTGTGCCAGTCATTTCACAACCACAGTTACCACATCGCACACTTTTTGCTGTCAATGGTGCCGGTTGAAACGCATGACGACGTAATGAATCATGACACAGGTAGCAAGCAAAGTATTCCTGACATAGCTCGCATTGATTGGCAATGATATCAAAATCTTGGTGCCAATGTTGACATCGCCCTGACGCATCAACAGCAATCCCTAAAATCTTAGTCATGCTCTAATACACTAAAACGACGGCGCAGTGTGAGTGCAATTGTTGTGGCAAGTGCAGCTTTAATCAAATCGCCAGGAATAAAAGTAAGTTGCATCAGCAAGGCCTTAGAAAATGACATGTGTGTGATAAGAGTCAAACCAACAGCACCACTGACATCAATAAAGATAACTCCAAAAATAATAATTGCGATAAAAAGTGTTACAAAGTTGAACTTATTGAAATACTTTAAGTACTTAACAGATAATCCAATCAATAGTGCTGCAAACGGATAGGCCCAAATATAGCCAGCAGTGGGGGCGATGAAATGAACAAAGCCACCACTACCACCGACCAAGACAGGTAAGCCAATGGCAGCCATAATTAACCAAACGATAACAGCGATAAAGCCGCTGCGCCAGCCTAAAATGGCCCCTGCCAGCATAATGCCCATATTCTGCACTACAATTGGGACAATCCCGATTGGAATGGCCGGAATATAAGCCATGATAATCAATATGGCGATAATCGCAACGGTGAAGGTGAGTCTTTGTGTCTTCATAATTTCCTCTTGTTAACTTATTTTTCTATATAAGTTTACAGCTAGGCGGTGCAGTTGTCAAGAAAATAAAAAAAGCTATTTTAATAGCTTTTTAAGGTGTATCGTAGAAGAAATTTTTGACATGGTTGATAGCTACTTCATTAACAACAAAGTATAATGTATCGCCACGCTCAATCACAGCATAGGGACCAGGTGAAATCACTAATTCATCATTATGCATGAGGGCAACAATTGTTGCGCCAGTACTCTGCCAAAAATTCAAACTAGCAATTGACTGTCCAAATTTTGAACTATCTGAGGTGAGTTCAAGTTCAAAAGGATTGAGGGGATTGTGATACTGCACACGCTGAGTTTGATCGAATAAACGCGACATTGACTCTTCTAAAGTTTTAATTTCTCTTTTCTGTTGTGAAATTGTTTCTTTAATTTGGCTATGAATTGTTTGTATATCAGATGTTTCTTGTGCTTGGTTTAAAAAGATTTTAGCTTTTTCCCGTGACAAGACTTCAATACCACTGCCATGGACTGGTTTGACAATTTCCAAATCAGCTAATACGCTTATGGCTTTACGGGCTGTCTCAGATGACACGCCAAAAGCAGCTGAAAGAGTAGAACGTGCGTGTAGTTTACTACCCACTGGATAATTATTGTCAGCTATTTTCTGCGCAATTTGATAAGCTATTTTACGATAACGAGGTTCTCTAATTGTTGGCATCATGTCCTCCAAACGATAGGATAATTTGACAAAAGTGACAACTTATGACAAAATAGAAGACATCACTTAGTGGCAATCTATTATTTATAACAAGTTGTCACTTTGAAGTATAAGTTAAATCATAAACAGAGTCAATGAAAAAATAGCATTGTCATCATGCTATTTGAACAAAGTGGAGGATTTCATGGCGAAAGTAGAGATTAAGCATCTCACAAAAATTTTTGGGAAGCGTCCAAAAGCGGCGCTGAAAATGGTAAAACAGAACAAAAGTAAGAACGAAATTGTCGAAAAAACAGGGAGTACAGTTGGTGTCTATGATATCAACATGAGTATTGAAGAAGGCGAAATATTCGTCATTATGGGGCTGTCAGGATCGGGAAAATCAACGTTGATTCGCTTACTGAATCGCTTGATTGAGCCAACTGATGGTCAATTATTTATTGATGGGCAAGAAATCACTAAGTTTAATAAGAAACAAATGCTTGATATTCGTCGTAAAAAGATGAGCATGGTCTTCCAGAACTTTGGACTGTTCCCACATCGTACGCTTCTAGAAAATACTGAATATGGCCTAGAAGTACAAGGTGTTGATAAAGCAGAACGTCGCAAAAGAGCGGAAAAAGCATTGGATAATGCTAAGCTATTAAGCTTTAAAGACCAATACCCAAGTCAGTTATCAGGTGGTATGCAACAACGTGTAGGTTTGGCACGCGCACTGACAAATGACCCGGATATACTCTTGATGGATGAAGCGTTTTCTGCTTTGGACCCCCTTGTTCGAGGTGAAATGCAAGAAGAACTCTTGGATTTGCAAGCTAATGTCCGCAAGACAATTATCTTCATTACACATGATTTGAATGAAGCCTTACACATTGGTGATCATATTGCCATTATGAAAGACGGGCAATTACAACAAGTTGGTACCGGTGAAGAAATTTTGACGAATCCTGCTAATGAATATGTTGAAACGTTTATTGGCGGTGTTGATCGTACCAAAGTGTTGACAGCTGAAAGTATTATGATTCCAGCACTCACGACAAATATTGCGGTTGATGGGCCAACGGTTGCCTTACGTAAAATGTCTGATGAAGAAGTGTCTGGTTTGGTTGCAGTTGACCGTAACCGTAAGTTATTGGGTTATTTGTCTTCCGATTCTGCCGTTTCTGCACGTCGCGAACGTAAATCACTGACAGAAGTAATTGCAGAAATGCCGACTGTATCATTAGATACGTTAATTGCTGATATTATGCCGATTATTTATGATTCGCAGACACCGGTAGCTGTTATTGACAGTAATAATCGCGTGAAAGGTGTCATTATTCGCGGTGCGGTCATAGAAGCACTTGCTGACACAGAAGGAGATGATGAGAATGCTTAATATACCTCAACTACCCCTTGAAGACATTGTAACCAAGGGCGTCAATTGGCTAACAAATCACTTATCTGGACTGTTTAACTTAATGCAACATGTTGGACAAACAGTCATGGATGGGATGACCAACGCTTTAGTTGCTGTGCCAATGCCGTTAATGATTGCCGGCATTACGTTAATCGCTATCTTAACCACACCTAAAAAATATGGTTTTCCGTTATTCACATTTGTTGGGTTAGCCATTATTGCTAACCAGAATTTGTGGGATGACTTGATGAGTACCTTAACATTAGTTATCATGGCTTCTGTTATTTCCCTAGTCATAGGGATACCACTTGGTATTATAACGGCTAAATCACCAAAAACAGCCGCTGTTGTGAAGCCAATTCTTGATTTCATGCAGACAATGCCCGGTTTCGTCTACTTAATTCCTGCCGTTGCTTTCTTTGGTATCGGTGTGGTGCCTGGTGTGTTCGCATCGATAATATTTGCTTTGCCACCAATGGTTCGTATGACAGACCTTGGTATTCGTCAAGTACCTGTTTCATTGGTTGAAGCAGCAGATTCATTTGGGTCAACGACTTGGCAGAAATTAATTAAGCTCGAACTACCAAGTGCTAGAAATACTATCTTAGCTGGTGCCAATCAAACAATTATGTTGGCCTTATCGATGGTTGTTACTGCTTCTATGATCGGTGCGCCTGGACTGGGTCGTGGCGTCTTATCTGCCGTACAACATGCTAATATTGGTTCTGGATTTGTGAATGGTTTGGGTCTGGTGATTTTAGCGATTATTATTGATCGCTTCACACAAAAACTGAACTCTAAGCCTGGCGAAAAAGCAGAAACAAAGCCTTGGAAACGTTGGACTATCTTAGCAACACTAGTTATTATGATTGGTGGTGGGGTTGTCAATGCTGTCACCACTAAAAAAGAAACAGGGCAACGCGTTAATCTTGGTTATGTTGAATGGGATTCAGAAGTTGCTTCCACGAATGTCTTAGCCGAATCTTTAAAACAACATGGTTATAATGTGACGATGACCCCGTTAGATAATGCAGTGTTATGGCAGTCTGTTGCTAATGGGCAAGTTGATGCTTCACTAAGTGCATGGCTACCTATAACTCATAAGACTTTATATGACAAATTTAAGAATGATGTGAATGTATTAGGTTCAAATTTAAAAGGTGCTAAAACCGGTTTAGTTGTACCTGATTATATGAATGTTAACTCTATTGAAGATTTAACAAATCAAGCTGACAAAACAATTACCGGTATCGAACCTGGTGCTGGTGAAATGGTCTCAGCGAAAAAAACGCTGTCTAGCTACGCCAACTTGAATGGTTGGCAACTCCAAGGTTCATCATCAGGGGCTATGGCAATTGCTTTAGATAAAGCTTATAAAGCTAAAAAAGACATTGTGGTAACAGGTTGGTCACCACATTGGATGTTTAGTAAATACAACTTAAAATATTTAGCAGACCCTAAAGGCACGATGGGTAAAGGCGAAAGTATTAATACCTTTACAAGAAAGGGATTAAAGAAAGAGAATCCTAAGCTTGAAAAAGTACTTGATAAGTTCCATTGGTCAAAAGACGATATGGAAAGCGTCATGTTAGCTATACAAAATGGTAAATCACCAAAAGAAGCAGCAAATAACTGGTTAAAATCACACCAAAAATTAGCTGATAGTTGGTATCAATAATAAAAAAGCAATGCTGTTTAATTACAGCATTGCTTTTTTATTATTGATTCAATTGTTGGTCTTGCTGAATAATCCAATGATTCAAATTTTCATCAACCACACTTTGCGGGTGTTGCTTCAAAAATTGGCGATATAATGTGGCAATGCGCTTTCTAAATATGAGCGTATTAGGCGCTGAAAGTGAATCATCAAGTAACTGATAAGAGCGAATAGCCGCACTGATGAAACGTAGTTCAGCTTTGATGGCATCAGAAGATAACCCGTGTTCTTCTGATAAATAATGTTTTTTGGCTGCAAATCCAAGTGCTTGCTGGAAACGATTGAGATGTTCAGGATCAATCGTCGTTTCTTGACTAAGCTGTAGCATTGTTTCTTTGAAACTGGCAATTGCTTCAGGGCTTGCTTGATTAGTCAATTCGAATCTTTGAAAAGGAAGCCCATTGGCGGTGAGACGCTCTTCGTAAGTATACCACTTGGGATTTATTAGGAAATAAGGTTTATCATTCAACATTGTCTATTAATAGCCTCTAATCATGACGGGTTATATTTTTAATCAACTGTGACATGATTTTATCATCACTATATGATAAGACATTTTTTGCATAGATTTTTTTGCCAAACCAAGCTAACAAAATCAGTGATACGAATGCAATGATAAGTGAGATAATGCCACCAGGCCAAGTTTCTACTTTGGTTACTAATCTAACTGGCATCATACTTTGTGAAACAAAAGGAACATAGCTAAGGATTTTAATTGCAAAGTTATTTGGCATATTAGTCATAATGAAACTAAAAATATACCCAATCATTGCTAAGAAAGTGATTGGTTGTATTGCTTGTTGGACTTGAGAATTATCATTGATTAGCGAAGCTATCAAAGCTGTTAAGACAAGATATAAAGCAATAGCAACTAAAATGAACAGGATAGCGTATATAGAGAAGCCTAAGGTCATGCTAGAAAAAGTCTGAGAAAAGCTCTTAACTATGGCGTTATCCTTAAAGCTAAAGTATCCAATCGTCCCGGCTACCACATAAATTAGCATATGCGTAACAGCAAGGGCAAAAATACCAATCATTTTGCCGAAGTATTGAATATTTGAGGAAGTGGCTGCTAGTAAGGTTTCCATGATTCGCGATGACTTTTCATTAGCAATCTCGGTCGCAATCATTGATGTGTACCACATAACAACGACCCAAGTGATGATACCAATGGCCACGGCAATACCATAGTTGGCTGTAGTTGAATTATCGCCATTGGTTGACTTATTATTGGCCTGCTTAACCACTGATTTAAGGTTAAAAGGTTGACTGAGCGCTTGTGTCTGTTCCGCTGTTAAGCCAAAACTTGACGCCTTTTGTGTCCGTGATAGGTTGCCTAGGATACTGGCAATCGCTTCTTTGTTAATGTGGTTACTCTTTGGTTGAGTTGTTAAAGTTGCATTATCATTAGATGTGATAGTCACAACACCATCAAGTGACTGTTTATCAAGTGCAGTGTTTGCTTGTTTTGCATCAGTGATAGATGAAATTTTCATATCCAGTGTTTTATCGCTCTTCACAAAAATTTGTCGCACATTTTGATTGCCGATAATGGCCACTGTTGGGGTGGTGTTTCCTTGCATCTTAGTAACACCAAAAACAATACCACCAATGATAGCTGTAAAGATGATTGGTGAAAGCACGAGTAACCAGTATCCTCGTGATTTAAAGTGGTTACGATATGTTTGTTTGATAACGACGTTAAGTCCATTAAGCATTGTGTGCTACCTCCTGTCGGAAAATATCATCAAGTGTCGGTGGTTGTTGAGAGAAGGCTGGTATATAACCATTTTTGGTCACATAAGTAAAAATATCATGGCCGACATTGTCTTCTGTAATGGTGAGATCAAATCCAGCACCTTGTGGTATGACATTGATAACACCTGGCAAATGAGCTAATTCTTCTCGTGAGAAAGGCCCTTCAATGTACACTTTTGTGCGACCAAATTGTTCCCTGATTTCTTGGACGCCACCTTGTAAAATACTTTTTCCTTGCTTAAGCATTGTCAGATTATCAGAAATTTTAGTCACATTATTCATGTCATGACTAGAAAAGATAATCATTGCGCCTTGGTCACGCATACGCATGATTTCAGACATCATAATACTTGTATTGACTGGATCAAGGCCAGAAAAAGGTTCATCTAAAATAATAAATTCTGGTTTAAAAATTAATGATGCAATCATTTGAACCTTTTGTGCATTACCCTTGGAAAGAGATTGTACTTTATCTGATGCTTTACCAACAACATCTAAGCGCTTTAGCCAATGTGTTAATTCAGATTTGGCGTCGGCACGTGACATACCATGCAATTCTGCAAAGTATAAAATTTGTTCTTCAATCGTTAGTTTTTGATACAAACCGCGTTCTTCTGGTAAAAAGCCAATTTTTTGCTTATCTTTTTGTGTAATAGGGCGGTTGTCCCATGTAATTGTGCCAGATGTTGGCACGATAAAATTCAGAATCATGCGAAATGTCGTGGTCTTACCGGCACCATTTTGGCCAATTAATCCCATAACTTTTCCTGGCTCTAAAATCATATTAAGATCATTGACAGCAATTTTGTCTCCAAACTGTTTGCTGAGATGTGTGAGTTGAATCATAGTGTGCTCCTTATAGTAACTTATTGAGTAGCCAGCGTAAGCTTGCTCTTAGTGCAAGTAGTAGAATAAGCGGTATGATGAGAAAAAACCAACCTTGGTCGCTATTACTATAGCCGTATAGAGCCGCAGTAATTGCGAGTAGAAGTAAAAAATTGAGACTCAAGGCATCAGCACGTTGCCGTATGAATTGTGTTCGTTCATCTGATTCCATCACCTTGTGCTTATGTAGACGTTCAGGATGTGACAAGTCATATAAGATACTCAATTTAAAACCTAACGCGATAGCAAAAAAAAGTTAGACAAAGTAGCCAGGAAGGTTAGGTCAATACCAATGAAGTAATGTTTAACCAGACTGTTAATAATAATCGTCAAAATACCTAAGACAACAAATAATACTGTAAAGGCGTTTCTTCGATAGGTTGTTACTTTTTCATAGGTCTGATCAGACATACCAGGGTTAACTTTGATGAGTATTTTTTTTATCATCAGCTTCTCCGTTCTCAAAAATAAACACTTCTTCAATAGATAAATCAAAAAAATGCGCAATGTCATAAGCTAAAAATAATGAGGCATTATATTTTCCCTTTTCCAAAGAGATAATCGTTTGTCTAGTGACTGCTAATGCTTCAGCTAAATCAGCCTGTGTCATTTGACGCGCTTTTCGGAGTTCTTGAATTCGCGTTTTCATAGATATACCTCGATTTTAACATCATAAAGTATAGTTCGCTTTACAAAATGTAGTATAGCAAGCTTGACAATAAAAGTAAAGTAATAATTTTATATTTGTTGACGATTGCAATTTTTCATAAAAAGAACTATAACTGAGATTTAAGAAAGGGGCCCATAAAATGGCAGATGAAAAATATCAAATGTTAGATCTTCCGATGAACGAGGTGTTTGATTGGAGTGAGGACAAAACCCCATTACGTGACGCTCTATGGAACCATTATATGAATACAAGTAATAAGGATACCTTATCAACGTTGAAGCATATGAATGCATTTAAAACAATGAGCGGGGATGAAATTAAAGTAGAAGCAGAAAAAGTTTTGCACTAAGCCAAAATAGCTTTTGCTAAATAAACGGTTAACATTGTTTGTCAAATGTTGGCCGTTTATTTTTGACGTTTTTTTAATTGTTGTTTTATTTTACTGGTTGACGAGCGGTACTTTTTTCTGTATACTTATATCTTGTTATGGCGCTATGGTCAAGTGGTTAAGACGTCGGCTTCTCAGGCCGAAATCGAGGGTTCGACTCCCTCTAGCGCTATTATATTGCAGAGCGGTGCATCTAGTTTGAAAAAACTTGATGTATCGTTTTTTGTTATGAAAAACGTTGCACTGTATTTCATACAAAATGGGAAATGTTTCAAATAGGCAAGTCAGCACTGTAATAGCCATAGAATCCGAAAAAAGTTTAAGAGTCAACTATGACAAGTACAGGGCCGAATTGTTAAAAGGGGCGGGGTGTTTAATTTTATTGTCTTTTAAAGCGAACTAACAGGCAAATTAAACACTTTAGAACATTGATGAATATGTAAATAGCAGCGCCTAAATCGGCTCTTAGAGTGTTTAGTAGCATTGAAATTTTAATGTATACTGTACTAAGTATAAAGTTATGAGTGGGGAAGTATTATGTTATTGAATATTATTTATTGGTTCGTTATTTGTCTGTTAATTGTAGTTGGTGCATTGTTAATTTATAAAAATTATAAGTATCGTAATGTGAGCCTAGCTTGGTGGGATTATCTGCTATATTTTTCTGTGTTTATCTTATGGATTGTAGTGAAGAAAAGTGTTGATATTACATACCTGGTTTCTTTAATTACTACACTAGCTGTTCTGTATTTGCTGTTAGCCACTCACAAAAAGAGTTAATAAAAAAGCCATGCCCTAGATTAAACATAGCGCGTGGTTTTTTATTTTATATATGGGGATGAATTACTTGTTTCAGAGTCAACAATAAATTTTGCAAAGTTGTCTAAGCTACCTTTAAATAATTTAACATTATCCAAAAAATAGAACGTAGGTGTTAGGTCAAAATTCTCTATTTCATTATTAACATCTAAAATATATATTCTTTTCTTTAGAGCAGTGGCAATACCAAATTCAATGTTGGATCCTTTACCACTAGGAAAGATGAACACGAGAAAGTCAGCTCGTTCAACACCTTGTAACTCTTCGTTAGCAATCTTATGCAACGCTTCAATGGAGTCCGCTCTTTTATTTAACGTCCAGTTGTAGGTGCGTAAAAATGATGAGTGTTCTAGCATATCAGATAAATTATTAATTAATTCTGCATGTCTAAAGGAACCAGCAATATAAAATTTTGTTTTCTTATTTTGAGACATACCATTCTCCTTGAACAATATTATATAAATTGAGAAGAGGCGACGACGCAACATTTAAATAATTTTAATAAGTATGGGGATGAAATACAATATCTAATATTAAAAATATGCAAGCATAAAAGGTCAAAAAAATGTTATCAAATATCAGCATACAACTCCAGTATTTTCCAGTATGAACTCCTATCATTTCCTAGCATGTCAATATCAACAAATACCCTACGTCAAAAGGGGTTTAATCGTTGCTATAAATGGCTACACAAGCCGTTACAAAGTTTGTCGCAGAGTGTAACCTTTTATTTTTCTCATGAGTTGAAAATTACTACAAAATACTGCATTCGTATACTTATTCCAAATAATTTGCCAAATTAGTGGGAAAATTCATATCGCTTAAAATAGTTGCAAAAGTGATAGATAAAAATTCATTTTGGTAATCCGAAAAAAGTTGTCTTAATTCTCTCGAGAGCTTCTTAAATGTCTTCTTTTGGACAACAACCTTAAGTGACAATAATTAGTTCAAATATACCCGCTTGGGAATTCAGCGCAGTAGGTTGAATTCCTAAGTGCAATTTAATTTGTTGCAGCGGTAGTATTGAACGTTTAGAGATATATCAGTGTATCTAAAAAATTTAATGTAGCAGCTCTTTAAAAAAGTGCTCATATAACACTATAATTGATAAAAAAAGAAAGCTGCTTGAAAATAATTGTGAGAAGTAGTAGAATTTAGTTGTTATAAAAAAGGAGAATATTATGCGTATTAATAAGGAATCACTTCAGAAAGCAATCAACCTGAGTCCAACTAAAAGAAGTCAGACCATGTCCATAGGCGAGATGAGTAAAAAAATAGAGGATGGCAGTATTTCTATTCCTATGTATCAGCGTGGATTAAGCTGGAACAATGATAAGGTTGTTGCATTATTTAATTATGAGCTTTTTGGGAAAGCGCCAGTGGCTCCAATTTCATTTAATGAAATTAATTTGAATAATGATGTCCCTCAGTTGTCATTCGTTACTCGTGAATTTATTCAAAATGTTGAAGAAAATAAAGGTAATCTTTCGGTAGTAGATGGGCAACAACGGTTAACTACAAATTATAAAGCTTATTCTAATGATGAGTCGTTTAGTAACATAGTATTAGATGTTATTAATTCAAAGTTCAAAGAGATTAAAGGGATAGCAAAAAAAGGCCAAATACCCGTAGGAATATTGCTTAACCGAGACCAAGCTAAATTATCACAATACGTCTTTAATAATTATTCACAGAATGAAGTTACAAGCCTTTACCCGCTGCTGGTTGATATTCGTGGTAAGTTACTTGGCTATAGCTATACAATACATATTGCAGACGATATGACTGAAAACGAGCAAATTGAATGGTTTGAAGTTTTAAACAATGCAGGTAGTCGCGTATCCATGATTGAATTAACACTATCTAAGCTGAGACTGCATGATTTTGATATGTATTCCGGTTTTATAACACCCTATCAAGATATCATAAAAGAGTATGGATTTGATGAACTGTTTAGCCCTTTTTCTTCAAATGTGTCATATCCGATTGCTAGTTTAAATCCTGCTTATGAAGTAAAGCAGAAGAACGGAAGACATAACTTAAATTACGCTCCCATTCCTTCTGATACGAAAGAACGAATGATTATTAGGCTAACAAAGCAAGAATTAGAAGATATTAGCGATCTAACACTACAGTCACTTCGAAAGACTCTGGAATTTATATTTGAGAATGAGTTACAAAAGTATATAGTAAGAATGCAACATATTATGTACTTAACTGGTTATTTTGTATTTAATGAAGCTGTTGAATATAAAAGGACAGAACTAATTGAATGGGTAAAAAATGTTTCCTTTGACAATCTTGTTAATGGAGAAAGACGTAATATTTTTAATAACTTAATCACTAATAATATATAGTACAATGACTTACAAAATACAAAAGGTATTTTATTTTTGACTAGATGTTTAAAGCTGCTTTAGTTTATAAAAATGATATATTTTGATAGGATTAATAAAAAATAAAAAACGCTCTGACAATTCAGTGCGTTTTTTAGTGTGTATTTTAAATTGGTGACGAAATAGAAAAAACAGAAAGTTGAATTTGGCGTTGTAGCTTTAGTTTATTCTATGAATGCTTCATGTAATATCAAAACTTTTTAACGTGAACGCTTGGCACGTATGTACGCACTATGTGAGTGCCTTTAATCGATTAGAGTTAGGTTTATAAGTTACCTCTATGTTTGACTTTCTCAATTTGAGATTTAATATCTTTTTCATTCATAATTTTTGTTTGTGATAGCTCTTGTTTTAGTTCATCTTTATTTTCTAAGTTTGATTGCATTTTTTGTAAAATCTGAAGTTGCTGAAGTTGTTCCAATGAGTAGGGAGCGTTTACCTTAGCGCCTCTAAAATAGTCAACAAAAAGTTTTATGTTAAAAGAACTTAGCCCCAATCCTATTAAACCTATCATCCACTTGGACAATTCAAAAGCGTCTTTGTCTGATAAAAATCTATTCGATAATTGAAAGATTATATAAAATATAAATGAAAAAAACCCTAATAGTAGTACCGATAAACTTAGTATGTTGAACAAACCGTACCAAAAATGATTGTATGGCTTATCTGCAAATTTATCTCGCTTCACTGAATTAATAAAGGCGTATATTAATAAAAATAAAAAGAAATATTCAAAAAAACTCAAGTAGGCTAAATAGTTTGAATGACTGCCATTTATGTTTTCCACTACTAAAATAGAAAAATAAATTATCATGCTTCCAATGCAAACTAACAGATTTGACATATCAAATCTGTTAGTGTTTTTTATTTTATTGAAAGTAACCTTTATTTTTTTATCATATTTTTTTATTTTATTGAAAATAGGCTTAATTTTTTCATCGTATTTTTTTGTTTTAAGTTGATAAATCAAAAGGGACAGTAATACTAATGGAATAATAAATTTATATAGTATAAGTAAAAAATTGACTAGGGGTTTTAAAGTAACTGATAACATAATAAATATGATAAGAGAAAAAAATTTAGTCGTTGCTAGCATAATAAATATGATGAGAGAAAAGACTTTAATTGTTGGAGGCAAAATAATATTAGGAAAGAAAATTAACAAACTAACAAAAAATAAAATTGCTAAAAAGAGTGTGACCATATTTTTTTTTATAAAATTAACAGTTTTTTTCATTTTTAATAAATTCCCTATATATTCTTAAAAACAGCATTATCAAGCGACATAGGTATACCGAAGTACGGCATGAAGTCGTATATCTTGCTGTCTCTGTTGTGTTCTCATCAAAGTAAAAGTCAGCCAGCATTTTAAATGCTTAAACATTGGTACGTATGTACACACTCTGTGAGAGCTTAGCTAGTAAATCTGTGTGTCAAATATTTAATGCTACTAAATACAGTAAACAGGGAAAATAAAAATGCCATTGATCCATTTACTGATATTTCATTTTTAGATATTGTTAAAGCAAAACTTATTTCAAAACCAGTTTTGTAGCCTGCATAGATTGCCAATAAAGTAAATGACAATGTGATAATCAACCAGAGCGTAGTTTTTTTCATGAATATATCCCCCAATAATGAATTTAACGTGGTTCTGCACGTATGTACGCACTTTTTGAGTGCTTTTTATTTAATCTATATCCATGGACTTGCTATAAAATATAATCCCGCTATTAAAAATGAACTACTTTGCCAAGTTAGCTTACCGTCTTTCTTTATATCTGGAATAACAGAAAGTATTATTAGAATACCAATAAATACAGAACCAATTTTGGTATAAAGACGATTACCCGTTATTATGGTTGCTGTTATTAATGCAATTAGCATAGACAAGCTGATTACTGTAATTAAAATTGTCCTTGCTTTTTGTTTCATGTTTCATCCCCAATTAATGCTTTTAACGTGATTCAGTGCACGTATATTGTCCTAGCTATCCATTGCTTTTATAGAGTTAGCATCAATTAATTCAATATAAATAGTCCAATTTATTGACTTCTGAGCAGGGATGAACAGCTGAGGTGTTCATACATTTATTTTCGATCCTCACGCAACATCTTCACAAATGCAAGGATAGATTTTTTATAGTCCTCAGATAATTCTTTTCCCTCAAAAGACATAACTAGTTCATCATCATCTAAATCCACATGTTTTTTGCCCTCTCGAATAGCAGTAGCAGAACCGCTGTGAACTGTTTTAAACGCGTTGTCAGTTTTGCCTTGTAGATAGTCTACCGTGGTATCCAAAGCCTCAGCAATAATTGAGAGCACAGCAAAAGATGGCACACGCTCATCGCGTTCATACTTAGCTATAGTGCCACGAGAAGATTTTATAGTTTCAGCAAGTTCACTTTGAGTGAGCTTCTTTTGCGTTCGTAATTCTTTTAATCGTGTAGCTGTTACGGACATATTGATACTCCTCATTAAGAATTCATAAACATCTTAACTAAAAATAAAAGTTAATTAAGAAATCCTAAAACCCGTTGTATACATTGGGAACAAAACGTATAGTTTAAGTATTGTTTGTATACAAAGGGTACACAAATGAAAATAAATGCTCCTTTGTATACAACACATATCATACCAAACAAACAATACCATTTAAAGGCAAGTAAGGGTATTTAAGCGCAAGCGTGAACCATTAGAATCCCAAGAAATAGGAGAGTACCATGACAGTATCAAACGCCTTATTTAACGAGACACAAATAGTCAAGGACACAAACAGTGCTTTTGGGGATGTTGAAGACACATTAGCACACTCACTGGTGAATAGTGCTAACTGTGAGAGAGCATTTTGATGTAAGCCTAAGAAGAGTTAAAAGCTGGAAAAGGACTGACTTATTACAGGTTATAAACATGACGAAGTTATGATCTATGATATTAATGCCATTGAACGTGAATGATTTAAAGTAACGCAATAGAAAGGACAGCAGAGCATAAGAAGGCAAAAAAGTACATCCCCGAGTGACTAAACTAAAGGATGAGCTTTGCTACAATGCCTGATACGTGGCTTTTGCTAAACACATTTCAATATGGAAGATAATAAGAAGATAGAATTACATATTACACTGACGCAAGCCAACTACATTAACTCATTATTTGATAGACCAATGTTTGCCATTGATTTAAACAAAAAAACGTTTCGACCTGTTAATGATGTTCGTTTTCACGATTGGTTACAAAACCTTGCGCGGGGGGAACAAGAATGATAGGCTTTAAGCTTCGTGTTTGAGAGACGGTGTTGAGTGATAGAAGCAGTTTTGATAAGTATTACTGACCAATCTTTTAGTGTCACAAGCAAAAATTAATCAATTTAGCGCGCTATTGAAAACATGGCGCGCTAAATTGATTAATTTCGTAAGCGTAATATTATGTCTGCGTTTTAATGCAATAATAAGACGGGTTATAATTAGGTTTTATGATAAATGAAATCGTAATTATAAGGCGGTTAAAAAAGCAATGAGCCCAAAAATAATACCAGGAAAGTTAGCGAGTGCAACTGGAATATCTCGCTGATCCTTATATAAAGCATAGACAACCCATAATAGGCAGTTAATGGCTGCAACTAAAGGTTGAATGGGGTTACCCTTGGATCCTGATAAGTTATCCATTATCTGAGGAATGTATGATACATACATCATGATGGCCATAGCGGTGGCCACCCAACTCAGATATCGGATAAATCGTTTCTTTTTCATAATAGCCTCCATGAGTCGAATGATACAACAACTTTTATATAAAATCAAGTGAAATATGTAACAAATAAATGATTAAAAAATAATTAAACACTGAAAAAAGCGATATTTACAGGGATAAAACTGTAAATATCGCTTTTTTAATTTGTTACAATATAAACTAATTGTTGACTACTTGTTCGAAACCATTCTTGATGGCATCATTTTGTGTTTCTGTAAAGATTAAATCATCCCCATTAGTTGTCCGAGAAACATAAACTTTGGGTTGATTATTTTGAATAACGAATAAATAAAGTGCACGATTAAATGTACCTTGCGCGCCAACGTTTCCAGCAGCTGCTGCGACAACTTTTATAGGCGCATCACCTGAACCGTCTGGTGACCAAGTTGGTGTCACGTTCATGTTATCAAACTTAATATGATTATTATATTTACCGCTTGTTAGTGCCTCTGGAAACTTAACACCATATAGATCTGGCGTTTTATTATCATAGGTACCATCAAATTTTTGGTTCATTTGTGATTGCCAGCTTTGCATGAAAGTTGATAGTTCTTTTTGCTTCTCTAAACGCCAACCTGCATTGACGTGACTATGATTTTCATCTTTACTATCTGCTGTATTAGGACCAGTGACGACAGATGTTGAAGAGCTGGCGGTAGATGGTAATATAATAGAATCAGCTTTTTTTTCAGGTGATGCCCTATGCGATTTTGTTACGGCATTCTGTGTTGCATGTGGCTTATTATTGTTGCCGTAAATGAGTAATGAACTCATAGCAATAATGATGACTATAATGGTACTTACAGCGATAATGATTTTCTTTTTAAATGACATGTTAACGCTCTCCCATAACAACGAAATTATATTTAAATTATATCATGAATGTTACTAAAACGTTACATTTTAATAAAATATAGTCGTGTCTTCTGACTGCATCAGTGTGAACAAACAAAGTGAGCAAATATACTGTCTCAATCATGATAGCATGTTAAACTAATTGTATATCAAGCAATCTTTCATAAAGGAGAACATCATCATGTCAATTGAAGAAAAATTTGATAGCGCTAAAGACAAGATCGTTGGTAAGGCTAAGGAGTTAGAAGGTAAGCTAACTGGTGATAAAGTACGTGAAGCCGAAGGTAAAGCTCAAGGCGTTGTAGGTAAAGCAAAAGATGCTGTCGCTGATGTGAAAGATGGCGTCAAAGAAGCTGTTAAAGATTACAAAGAAGACAGCAAAAAAGAAATTGATAAGTAAGCAGTAGCTAAAAAAGTAATGAAAAAGCGCGTTGTCAAAATTGGCAACGCGCTTTTTCATTTCATCTTAATCCAACAAAATGTTAGCATAGAAACTAAAGGAGATTAAGATGTATACGAAACGATTTGTGCAACTATTCGTTATTTTTCTTGTGACAATGTTTATTGCCACGTTTATTTTGCAACAATTAAACATACAGGGATATGTTTATCAAGCACTAACCTTGACGATAGTGGGGTATATTATTCTGACAATTCCACTGACCATTTTGACCATATTAAAGCAACGCAAAAAATTTAATAATTCGACGTCGAACCAGTCAAAAGACATGCTACAAAAGACATTAGAGACGTTGGAAAATGTGATGGTGCTATCAACCGTATCTGAAAGTAAAGCGCTAACAACCAGTGTGATTACTTTCAAGCAATCACGGAGTGAATCAAATGTTTTTTACCTTGTTACAGCCGGTGACACACAACGTGTAGCACAAATAAGAGCGACAGGACGGGCCGCGTTTACGACATGGTATCAAGCGAAGACAGGGCAGCGTATCAGTTCGAATCAAGTCACTGCCACAATTATTGACGACAGAGAGTTACAGCATACGTTAGATAAACACCCAGAAATTAAAGAATTATCAGATGATTTTAGTCATCAAGTGATTATTAAATTGCATGTGCATACTTTAATCATTGAGTCCTTTAGAGACCAGCCACGCGTGATGACTTTTGAAAATTGACTAGGTTGATGTAGAAATTACTTTGTGATAAAAAATAAAAACAACTTGTGAATAGCTTTTTATTTTGTTAATCGTTTGCTTTTATTTATATGGCTTATCTGGCTAATATAATTTGTGAATTGGTGTTATAAAAGTTAGTGAAAAAACTTTTATTTTGATATTAGAAGGACTATAATGAAATTGTTGTTAAGTAGTTATGCAATCTGTATTGAAAGAAAGGTCGAAAAACATGAGTTACCAAACAGTTAATCCGTTTACAGCTGAAGTTATTAAGACATTCGACAATCATGATGATGCCTATGTCGAAAATGCACTTGCCAAAGGCCATGCCTTATACAAAAAATGGCGTAATGATCCGGTTGAAAGTCGTGCAGCAGCCCTTAATAAGGTTGCAGATGTCATGGCAGAAAAAGCCGATGAGCTTGCTAAAATTTTGACACTTGAAATGGGTAAGCGCTTTTCTGAAGCACAAGGAGAAGTGGCAATTAGTATCGCTATTGCGCGATACTATGCAAAAAATGCAGCTGAATTCCTTAAGCCAAAAGAAATCGCATCAGCCATTGGGCCGGCACAAACAATTTCAAGACCAACTGGTGTACTACTAATGGTCGAACCTTGGAATTTCCCATACTATCAAATTATGCGTGTGTTTGCACCGAATTATATGGCAGGCAATCCTATGGTTCTCAAGCACGCTAGTAATACGCCAATGGCTGCGGATGCTTTTGAAAAACTCGTTCAGGAAGCCAACTTGCCAGAAGGCGCCTTTACCAACTTATTTATAGACTATGATCAAGTCAGTCAGATTATTGCCGATGAACGTGTTCAAGGCGTGGCACTCACAGGTTCTGAAAGAGCCGGCCAGCTAGTTGCTTCTGAAGCAGGAAAGAATATGAAGCAGAGTTCGCTTGAACTCGGTGGTAGCGATCCGTTCATTGTATTGGATGATGCAGATTTATCAGAAATTAAAAAAATTATTAGCGGTGCACGGCTATACAATGCGGGCCAAGTCTGCACATCTTCTAAGCGTTTCATTGTAACAGAAAAGAATTATGATGCTATTGTAGATATGCTAAAGACAGCCTTTTCAGAGGCTAAGTTAGGTGATCCGATGCTACCAGAAACAACATTAGCACCACTTAGCACGGTGAAAGCAAAAACAAATTTGACCAAGCAAGTCAAAGCAGCTGTTGAAGCTGGCGCAACCTTAGCATTTGGTGACGTTGAACAAAATCAGCCAGCAGCTTTGTTTGAACCAGTTATTTTAACTGATATTACAAAAGAAAATCCAGCATTTTACCAAGAGTTCTTTGGTCCTGTAGGACAGGTGTATAAAGTTCGCGATGAAGCGGAAGCTATTGCGCTAGCAAATGATTCACACTACGGTTTGAGCGGCGTTGTCTTTGGTGGCTCAGCAGAACATGCTGCCGAAGTTGCTTCACAAATTGAGACAGGTGTTGTCTTTGTGAATAGTTTTGGTGGCACATTACCTGAATTACCATTTGGTGGTGTAAAAAATTCCGGCTATGGTCGTGAGCTCGGTGACTTAGGCATTGACACCTTTGTCAACAAGGAAACAATTGTGACAAAACACGAACCAATTGATCTAGATGATGCCTTTGGCGGTTTTGTCTAATCGCTATCTAAAAGCAGTGTTATTATTAAAAGCCTAAGCGGTGACCTTATCTTGGTCGCCGTTTTTTGAGTTAAAATGTTACAATAATAGCATGATGACACGTGATGATAATGTGAATGTATTGCCTGGTGTTGGGCCAAAAAGGCTCGAGGCATTACATGAAATTGGTATTTTTACAATTGAAGATTTAGTCACTTATTTTCCTTTTCGCTATGAAGATTTAGGTGAGCGGGTGCCTTCTGAAACGTTAGATGGGGACAAAGTGACATTTAAAGGGATTGTTAGTACACCAGCTGTAATGACACGTTTTGGCAAAAAAACACAGACACGTTTTGGATTGTTAATTGCCCATGAAAATATTCGTGTCACTTTTTTTAATCAGCCTTGGATTACGCAAAACATCATTGTTGGTGAGGAAATTGCAGTTTACGGCACATATAACGCTGCAAAAGCTGCTATGACAGGCATAAAAATGATTAATGCTTCGGTCGATGGGCTAGATCCTATCTACCCAGCAACCAAGCAAATTGCTGCTAAAACAATTCGACATTTAATTGAAATCGCTTGGTCTGAAGTCAGGGGAACAATACCGACACTTGTGCCGGAAACTATCCGACAAAAGTATCGTTTATTGGATCGCAATACCCAGATTGAAAATATGCATTTTCCAGTCGACATGGCTGCAGCGAAAGCAGGTCGTCGCAGTGCCGCATTTGAAGAGTTTTTCATTTTTCAAATGCGACTACAGTTACTAAAATTAGCAGACCAAAACTTTGCCGGAGAAGGTATTGATTATGATGAGACGGCGCTAGTTAATTTTGAACAAGCTTTGCCATTCGAGTTGACAGCTGCACAGCAAAAAGTTATTCAGGAAATACTTCAAGATCAAAAAAGACCGCGACACATGAACAGACTCTTACAGGGAGATGTGGGTTCAGGGAAAACAGTTGTAGCTGCTATGGCCATGTACGCAGCGGTGACGGCTGGTTGTCAGGCGGCAATTATGGCACCAACAGAAATTTTAGCGCAGCAACATGCGATGAATTTAGCCCAATTATTTGATAATGCTGGTGTTAACGTACGTGTTGAACTGCTAACTAGTGGGCTAAAAGTAGCAGCTCGGCGTCATTTATTAGAAGATCTTGAAAACGGTGCAATTGACATTTTGGTTGGGACACATGCGTTACTACAACCAGATGTTGCCTTTCATCATCTCGGTTTAGCTGTTATTGATGAGCAACACCGGTTTGGGGTTAATCAACGCGCAAAATTACGTGAAAATGGGGTTAATCCTGATATTTTAGCCATGACGGCTACGCCTATTCCACGGACATTGTCTATTACAGCTTATGGGGAAATGGATATTTCAGTCATTGATCAATTGCCCAGTGGGCGAAAGACCATACAAACAAAACGATTGCGTCACAATCAGTTAGATACAGCACTGGACTTTGTTAAACAGCAAATTGACCTGGGTGCCCAAGCTTATATTGTCACACCGTTAATCGAGGAATCCGAATCGCTGGATGTACAAAACGCTACTGCTATGTATGAAGCGATGCAACTTGAATTACCTCAATATCAGATTGGTTTATTGCATGGTCGTTTATCGAATGATGAAAAAAAGCAGTTAATGGAAGATTTCAAAGCTAATCGCATTCAAATTCTGGTGGCAACGACAGTCATTGAGGTAGGTGTTGATGTACCTAATGCTAGTGTGATGCTAATTTTGGATGCGGATCGTTTTGGCTTGGCGCAGTTGCATCAGTTGAGAGGGCGTGTCGGGCGTGGTAAGCGACAGTCATACACAATTCTCGTAGCTGATCCTAAAACTGATTATGGGACTGCACGTTTGGATGCTATGGTTGAAACAACCGATGGGTTTGTTTTAGCGCAACGGGATTTGGCCTTGCGAGGTGCTGGCGATATTTTAGGCACGAAACAATCGGGTGTGCCAGAATTTAATGTTGGAGACCCAGTAAAAGACTTGCGAATGTTAGAGATTGCCCAACAAGAAGCCATCGCTATCGTGAGTGATAAAACATGGGATCAAGCGCCAGCAAATCAAGCGTTGGTTAATTATTTATCTCGGACAATGGCGCAGTATCGACACTTTGATTAAACATACAAACAATTGAAATGAATTGAGGAGATAACTTTTTTATGGGTAAAATAGCTGATACCCCAATGATGGTGCAATATCATGAGATCAAGGCACAATATCCAGATGCTTTTGTTTTTTATCGGTTAGGCGATTTTTATGAATTATTTGAAGAAGATGCTATTCAGGGTGCTAAAATACTTGAGCTCACTTTAACGGCACGGAATAAAAATTCTGAAAATCCAGTACCAATGGCGGGAATACCACATCATGCGGCCCAAAACTATATCGATATTTTAGTAGACCAGGGTTATAAGGTAGCTATTGTTGAACAAATGGAGGATCCAGCAGTTGCTAAGGGGATGGTCAAGCGTGATGTGGTTCAACTTGTCACACCGGGCACAAAGATGGCGGATGGTGCTGGCGGAGATAAACAAAACAATTACTTAGCCGCAGTATTACCAGCAAAAAATGTTTGGTCTATTGCCTATGTGGATTTGTCAACGGGTGAGTTACGTGCTACCACAACGGGACGATTTGAAGATGTCATGGATGAGTTAAGTTCATTAGAGGTTAAAGAAGTTGTTTTATCTAAAAACGATGTTGCAACAACCGAACAACAAATTGCGAGTCAGTTAGGTGAACGTGGGATTGTCATTTCAGCGCAAGGCACAGCAGAACCTAGTGCAACTGTTAGCTTTTTGACGCAAGCACTTAAAATAACTTCAGAAATTGAAGCAACGACAATCTTGCTGAATTATATTTTTGATACCCAGCGGCGCAGTCTGGATCATATTGTACCAGCCACAAGTTATGAACGGCTTAAATTTTTAAAGTTTAATCAAGATACACGCAGTAATCTGGATTTAGTTGAAAATATGCGTACCAAGAAAAAAGCAGGTTCGCTGCTTGGGCTCATTGATCGTACAAATACGGCAATGGGCGGGCGTTTACTTAAACAATGGTTGTTGAAACCACTACGTGAAAGTAGCGATATTGAAGCACGTTTAGACCTAGTACAGTCGTTTCAAAATGATTTTTTAACACGTGGGGCATTGCAAGACCACTTAAAATCGGTTTACGATTTGGAACGTTTGGCAGCGCGTGCCGCAATGGGCACTATGAATGCACGTGAACTTGTACAACTCAAGCGGTCATTACGGGCGATTCCTGGGATTAAATCTGTTTTATTACAAGCTGACACGACACTTTCCAATGCCGGGCAGCAATTAGATGACATGACAGATTTGGCTGATTTAATTGATGTGGCTATTGTTGATGAGCCACCCGTTAGTGTGCGTGAAGGCAATATCATAAATGACGGTTTTGATGAACGGATTGATGGCTATCGACAAGTTTTAAAAGATAACCAGCAGTGGTTAGCGCAATTAGAAATAGATGAACGTGCACAAACTGGTATTAACTCTTTAAAAGTAGGTTACAATAAGAACTTTGGTTATTATATTGAGGTGACCAAAGCAAATATTGGTCGTTTAGCCACTGACCGCTACCAACGTTTACAAACGTTAACTAATGCTGAACGTTTTGTAACACCAGCCCTTAAACAGCATGAAAGCCTGATTATTGAAGCTCAAGCGAAACGCACAGAGCGAGAGTATGAATTGTTTGTCACCGTGCGTGAGCATGTCAAATCTGATATATCTCGTATTCAAACACTTGCACAACATATTGCGCGATTAGATGTGTTATCGTCATTAGCAGATGTTGCTGATAATCAACGCTTTGTTAGACCAACATTTACAAATCAACATGTCATCAATATTATGCAGGGGCGTCACCCCGTTGTAGAGTCGATATTAGACGCAGGTGATTTCGTTGCCAACGATGTTATACTCGATGAATCAATTAATATGCAATTAATTACTGGTCCAAATATGGCTGGAAAATCAACTTACATGCGTGAATTGGCCTTAATTGTGATTTTAGCTCAAATGGGGAGCTTTGTTCCAGCAGATGTTGCCGAATTACCAATTTTTGATCAGATTTTTACGCGTATTGGGGCTAACGATGATATGGCCATGGGTCAGTCAACCTTTATGGTTGAAATGGCAGAAGCTAATGATGCGTTGCAGCAAGCAACAGCAAATTCACTTGTTTTATTTGATGAATTAGGCCGTGGTACAGCAACTTATGATGGTATGGCCTTGGCTCAAGCAATTATAGAGTTTTTAGATAAACATATTCACGCTAAAACATTATTTTCAACGCATTACCACGAACTAACAGTTTTAGCAGATAATCATACAAGCATTGAAAATGTTCATGTTGGTGCTGTCGAAGATGATGAAGGACAATTACATTTTCTCCATCAGATACAATCGGGTCCTGCCGACAAATCTTACGGTATTCACGTCGCAGCATTAGCAGGTCTACCAAAAGAGCTGATTGATAATGCAACAAGCATTTTGCACGATTTAGAGGCTGGCAAGATGATTGTGACGCAAACAAATGATCAAGTGGCATCAGCTGTGATACAACCAGATGCTCATTTATCCGAGCAAGTTGCTTTGTTTGATATGACTGTACCGGATGACAAAACACAAAAAATTCTGGATGCGCTAGACAATTATGATATTCTGAACATGACGCCAGTGGATGCGATAAATGCACTTAACCGTTTGAAAAAAATGAGAAGTTAGGAGAGATGCGTCGCGGCGCAAAATAGTTATGGGTAAAATACATGAACTATCAAATTTATTAGCTAACCAGATTGCTGCCGGAGAAGTCATTGAGCGACCGGCTAGTGTGGTAAAAGAATTAGTAGAAAATGCAATTGATGCTGGTGCCACACAAATTGACATCGTGGTTGAAAATGCAGGTGAAACATTTATTCGTGTTGTGGATAATGGTGCTGGGATAGACCCAGTCGATGTCCCACTCGCTTTTACGAGGCATGCAACCAGCAAAATTACAGACAGGCATGATCTCTTTAATATCGTCTCTTTAGGGTTCCGTGGTGAAGCACTACCTTCCATTGCCGCAATTGCTGACGTTGAATTGCGCACAAAAACAACTGAAACAACAACTGGCTTAAACTACCATATTAAAGGTGGAAAGGAAATTAGTGCTACGCCAGCTAATGGCCGTCGTGGGACGGTGATTACCGTGCGTGATTTATTTTATAACACACCTGCTCGTTTAAAATATCTTAAAAAACACCAAACAGAGTTATCAAAAATTGTCGATATTATTAATCGCTTGGCATTATCATACACAGGCATTGCTTTTACAGTAAGTGCTGATGGTCGCTCATTGCTAAGAACCACTGGCAATGGCAATCAACAACAGGTAATTGCTGGCATTTATGGCCGTGATAACGCACAAAAGATGCTAGCAATTGCCGGTGAAAATGACGATTTTAACATAACAGGATTTATTTCCCTACCAGAATTAACACGTGGTTCACGTGAATATTTGACGGTATTAGTTAATGGTCGATATATTAAAAATTTTGCTGTCTCAAACGCTGTCATTCGTGGATATGGCTCAAAGTTAATGGTTGGCCGCTTTCCTATGGGTGTTATTAACATTAATACGAATCCATTACTCATTGATGTCAATGTGCACCCACAGAAATCTGAAATTCGTTTATCAAAAGAAACCGAATTAGCCGAATTGTTAGTCACAACCATTAAAAATCGGTTAGCTGAGGAAAATCTTATTCCAGATGCGTATGAAACACTTTATGGGCAACAAAATAAACAACAGAATACACAAAACACTTTCACACCAAAGGCACCATGGATTGCAGCAGAAGATAGCATGGACGGTCACAATGCTGAAAAAATGTCTTCACAACCGATTAGACGCTCACCAAGTTTGGTGACACCGGTTGAAATCACGAAGCGTGAAGAACTGTCATCTGACCGTGTTCTGACATTTACACAAAAGTATACGAATGAGCTACCACAACCTGTTTTCGAAACTGATAACGTAGTCGAGCAACAGGTGACTGAACCAACAGTAACGTATCAATCTCAATATTCAGAAACTGGCAGTCATAGTGAAGAAACCTTGCCGTTGTCAGAACAAAAGCCAACAGGTTTCCCCGCCTTAGATTATATTGGCCAAATGCATGGTACGTTTTTGTTTGCTCAAAGTGAGGATAGTTTCTTTTTAATCGATCAACATGCAGCGCAAGAACGTGTCAATTACGAGTTTTATCGCGAGCAAATTGGTCAGGTCACCAATGATCAGCAACGTTTATTAGTACCGATTACAATTGATTATTCAGTTTCCGAGATGCTAGCTATTGCTGACCATCAGCCGGAACTGATGGCACTTGGTTTGCGCCTGGAACCTTTTGGTGCAACGACGATGATTATTCGTGAACATCCAACTTGGTTTGAAAAGGGCCAAGAGGAAGAAACTGTTCGTGAGATGACAGACTGGTTATTACGCGACGGCCAGCTAACGGTTGCGCAATTTCGAGAAAAAGCTGCTATCATGATGAGTTGTAAACGCGCAATTCGAGCAAATATGCATCTGTCTGACACAGCTGCACGACAACTACTAGCACACTTGAGTATGGCAGAAAATCCATATAATTGCCCACATGGACGGCCTGTGTTAACACAATTTACATTGACAGAAATGGAAAAAATGTTTAAACGTATTCAAGAGTCACACGAGAAATGGGAAAGTTACGATAATCATCCGTTTTAAATAATACTGTCAGTTTGAGATTGGCATTTAGGAGAGAACTATGAATAATAATGATATTGTTATCCGCTTACGTTATGCGCTGAATATCAAAAAAAGCGATTTGATAAAAGTTTTTGCTTTAGGAGGTATGACATTAGACGAAGCAAAAGTTAATGATATATTAACTAAACAAGAGCCTGATAGTAAGCGTGATGATAAGCTCACTATGCAGCAACTAGAAGGATTTATGAATGGTTTAATTATTTCACAGCGAGGCCAAAAAATTGGGGCTGATTTGCAACCCATTGCGCCGACTTTTGACATGGCTAAAGAAGAAGACATTAATAATGTAGTGATGAAAAAATTGAAAATTGCTATGTCTTATACAAGTGATGATTATATGGCCTTTATGGCGAAAGCAGGCATTGAAGTATCTAACTCAGAACTAAGTGCTGTCTTAAGACGGCCAGATCATCGTAATTATAAGCCAGCTGGTGACCGCTACTTGCGAAATATATTAAAGGGGATGGCCATGACCTACCGTCCTGATAACGGCAAATCATAAGCTATTTATTGTATAAATATTCACAATTGTGTAGAATAAGGGTAGTGAAGCTTGTTAAGGAGAATAAAATGACAGAACAGACTTTCATTATGGTAAAACCTGACGGTGTATTACGCGGTAAAATAGGTGATATTATTATGCGTATTGAAAACAAAGGTTACCGTATCGTTGCTATGAAAATGTTGACCCCAACAGCTGAGCTGTTAGCCCAACATTATGCTGAACATGTCAATAAACCTTTTTACCCTGCGCTTGTGGACTACATGACATCTGGTCCAGTTGTCGCAATCATTGCTGAAGGGGAACAAGTTGTTGCCGGGTGGCGTCATATGATGGGCGAAACAAATCCAACCTTGGCAAACCCTGGAACCATTCGTGGCGATTTTGGGCGTGAATGGCAAGCGGAAGCGATGATGAATTTAGTACATGGTTCGGATAGTGTCGCTTCGGCGCAACGCGAAATTAACCTTTGGTTTGCTTAAATATGTAGCTTGAAATAGACGAAAATGGGTCTAATTTCAAGCTTTTTTGTTGCATTCTCAGTGCTGATGGTAAAAGTTTGGTAAAATAAAGAATATAGACTCGGAGATTAGAAAATGATATTAAATAACATGACAATACTCGAGAACCAACCACTTGCACCTTTTGCACATACTCAGGTTGGTGGCGTAGTAGACTATTTAGCAATTCCTAAGACGTTAACAGAATTAAAAGAAGTACTGGACTGGGCAAAAAAAGCCCAACATCAAGTGTACATTTTTGGCCGCCTATCTAATCTCGTTGTGCGTAATGGTGGGCTGCGAGGCGTGGTTATCTTATTACATGAGCTGCATACTATTCAAGTCACTGACGATACGATTACTGCAGAAGCAGGCGCAGACCTCATACTAGTTGCTGAGGTAGCCATGGAACATGGTTTGACGGGCTTAGAGTGGGGTGCTGGTATTCCGGGATCCGTTGGTGGTGCCGTTTTTATGAATGCAGGCGCTTACGGCGGACAAGCGGATATGGTCGTTAGTTCAGCCACAGCTATCATGCCTAATGGCACAATTCAGACTTTTTTGGCAGAGGCGCTTGACTTTGGTTATCGTCAATCTATTTTCCAAGAGAATCAAGGGATTATTATTAGTGCTACTTTCTGCTTGACATCAGATGATCAACGCGCAATTAAAGAGCGAATGGATGACAACAATTATCGACGTGCCGATAAGCAACCATTGAATTACCCGTCCAATGGCTCGGTCTTTAAGCGACCGGAAGGATACTTCGCAGGCAAATTAATTATGGATTCCGGTTTGCAGGGTCAGCGTGTTGGTGGCGTTGAAGTCTCCAAAAAGCATGCTGGATTTATGGTGAATGTCGCGCAAGGGACTGGCAATGACTATGAAGATTTGATTCATTTTGTTCAAGACACTGTTCAGGAAAAGTATGGTGTCATGCTCGAAACCGAAGTACGTATCATGGGGGAAAGGTAAGCTATGGCCATACTTGAACTCATTGTTATTCTAATTGTCTCAGTGACCGTTTCAAACGTGATTTCTCATTTTGTACCAGACGTGCCTGTCAGTCTTTTTCAAATTGCGATTGGTCTGATATTGGCTTGGGTATTTGGTGTTTTTATTGCGGTTGACGCACATTGGTTCATGCTTTTATTTGTTGCTCCACTTCTGTACAATGATGCTTGGCGCTTTCCTAAACGAGAGCTGTGGGAGTTACGTGGTCCAATTTTAGGGAATGCCATTCTACTGGTACTATTAACCACACTAGTTGGTGGGTTCTTGATACATTTGTTAATACCACAATTTCCAAAATCAGTCGCTTTAGCACTTGCAGCTGTTGTGTCACCCACTGATCCTGTTGCCGTACAGGCAATTGCAAAACGTGTTAAACTGCCTGCAAATGTGATGCACATTGTGTCTGGAGAAAGTTTGATTAATGACGCTAGTGGCTTGGTTAGTTTTAATACGGCAATTAAGGCAACCGTTGCGGGGACATTCTTACTAACAGATGCCATAGGTAATTTTTTTTGGATGACAATTATTGGCCTAATCGTTGGTTTGGTTTTGGGAAACATTGTTAGTCTGTTACGAGATACTTTTGATCGTGTGGGCTTAACAGATGTGGTCTTTCATACCGTTATTATGTTGTTATCGCCATTCTTGATTTATTGGGCAGCTGAAGATATTTTTCACTCATCAGGTGTGATTGCCGTGGTGGCTGGGGGAATCATTACCAAAATTTTGAGTGATCAACAGATTGATGCGCGTAACCCTGAAATTTCGGTGACAGCAGTGCGCACTTGGGAAATATTTGTTTATTTACTGAATGGCGTTATTTTTGTATTATTAGGCATCGAATTACCGCAAGCAATTGATGTTGTGATTAAAAGTTCGCAAATACATACCGGACGTGCCATTTTTTACGGCATTGCCGTTTGGGTAATTATTTTTGTTATTCGAACACTTTGGGCGTATGGTAATCAAGTGATGTTGTACATTAAAAATGGCGAACATAAGCCAGATATGAAAACGTCGTTAACACTTGGTTTATCTGGTGTACGTGGGGCAGTAACCATGGCCGCTGTTATGACCATTCCAACGGTTGTAGCCGATGGTTCAGAATTTCCACAACGTAATCTTCTCGTATTTGTGGCGGCAGTTGTTGTTATTGTGAGTTTATTGGTTGCTACCATAATGTTGCCATTTGTGACCAAGGAACGGTCAGCCCATGATTTTACGCAACCAGAAATGTTAGATGCAGAAGTAGATAGTACCAGTGAGGCGCACAAAGCAGATTTATCTGAAGCACAAGCACGTATTTTTGCGATGCAGATTGGTATTCAGACGTTACGTGAATCCCAGCGAGATGATAATCGTGCGATAGTTTACGAATTGGTGACACGTAAGCAGGGCACGATTACACAAATCCGTCGCCAAATGCCAATGGCACAAACCAAAAAGCCACTAAGTGATGATTCAGAGTTGCGCCGTGTTGCACTCGATGCACAACGTGATCGCCTGCAACAGCTTTTAGTTAATGAGGAAATATCGCCGTTAACATTTTCATCTCAATCACGACGTTTAGAGCGCTTGGAAAATTTGATTGCTACTGATAAGACATACAGAATGTCAACGCAATGGGCATGGGAACTCATCAGGCGTGGACTACGTAGTATCCGGATATGGTTCTCTGATGAAACAACTGATAAGGTAAAAAAAGAAACCTCGTTAGCAATTCGAGAAACCTCTAAAGCAGCGATAAAAAAATTATCAGAGCATATGACGCGTTATAATGGTGATACGGTGTCTCATCGTATTGAACGGCAAAATGCATATAATCTAATTGTCGCTTATCGTTATCGGATTGAACATGATAAGCATCTTGATACACCACAACAACGCGAAATCGACGAAAAGCTACGCATGGAGTTGGAATTAAAAGCGCTTAATGTTCAGCGTGAGACAATTCAAAATCTTTATGAACAAGGTAGAATTACGCGACAAGTAGGCATTAACATCAGGCAATTTATTAATTTTGCGGAAACCGCTGCATTAGCTGGTAAAAATGAATCATAGGTGCTTAATATACCATAAGACTTGTTCATAAATTAGGAAAAGGAATTTATATGTTACCATACTTAACAATCAGTAATATGATGCATGCTGTTGATATTGCTATCATTTGGTTTTTACTTTATAAGATTATTCAATTTGTTGAGGGCACACGTGCTTTGCAAATTTTGCTTGGCGTAGGCGCAGTTATCTTAATTAAAGTCATTAGTTGGTATTTGGGTCTAGGAACAGTATCTTGGGTAATGGATCAACTCATTACTTGGGCGCCAATTGCTTTGGTAGTCATTTTCCAACAAGAAATTCGCCGTGGCCTTGAAACATTAGGACGACGATTGACGCTCAGACGTGCACATATTGATAATACGTTTGAGCACCAGCTTATCAAAAGCTTAGATGTCGCATTACAATATATGTCAAAACGTCGTATTGGGGCTTTAATTACGATTCAAAGAGATGCACAACTTGACGAGTACATTAAGACAGGCATTAAGTTAGATGCCTATGTGACGGGGCAATTATTGATTAATACGTTTATTCCTAATACACCCTTGCATGATGGGGCTGTTATTATCAGTAAAGCGCGTGTGGCAGTCGCTTCAGCTTATTTACCATTATCTGAAAGTACACGTATTCCAAAAGAACTTGGTACGCGACATCGTGCAGCTGTAGGTATATCCGAGGCCAGTGATGCTATCACTGTTGTTGTGTCTGAAGAGACTGGCGAAATTTCGATTACACAAAATGGTGATTTATTACGGCATATGGATCAGGAAAGTTATATGAACTTTTTTGAAAAGCAATTCTTAGCTGAACGTACCGCACCTGTTAGGAATCGTCATTGGTGGCAAAGAGGGGGACGTGCACAGTGAAAAAGATTGGACAATCAAAAATTGTAAATCTCGTGATTTCTTTACTTATTGCATTGCTGTTGTTTGCCTATGTTATCAGTACAAAGTCAGGAGTAGCTAATTCAAGGGGAGCAGATAATTTTTCAACATTAATTCCTGAGAAAAAAGCAACGCTAAAAATCCCATTGAATTTGCAGTTTGATAGTGACCGTTATGTTGCAATTGGCGCGCCAACAACTGTACAAGTATCTATTGAGGGGGCAGGCGCTCTAATTTCGGCAGCACAAAGTCGTAATGATATACAGGCTAGTGCTGATTTAAGAGGCTTAGCCCCAGGAAAGCATACCGTTACAATCGCATTGCGCGGTGTGAATTCATCATTGACCTCAACCGTTGATCCTCAGAAGATAACGGTCACTATTGCTAAACGTACTACGACAACATTACCTGTCAATGTGACTTATGATAAAAATGCTATTGCAAAAGGCTATACGGTTAGCGATACAAGTGTTGATCCTAAGCGAGTGACTATTAGTGGCCCTAAGACTAATGTCGAGTCAGTTGCGACAGTGATAGCTCGGGTACCATTGCAAAATGGCGTCAAAGACACTGTGACGCAAAGTACACGGCTTGTTGCCCTTGACAAAAATGGTAACGAAGTAGAGGTTGGATTTAGCCAACGTGTGGTCAATGTGACCGTCAACATTGCACCAGAAGATTCAAAAAAACTACAGTTAAACGCAACGATAAAGAATGGGGATGCGAGTCAGTATCAAGTGACCTTTGACTCTAAAAATGTGACGGCATTCGGCTCTTCTGATATACTTAATGCTATGAATAGCATTAGTGTGCCAGTTGATGTGGCGAATATTCAAAATCAAGGTACTGTCAAAATCAATTTACCAAGCATTGACGGCATTGCTCGCTATGATTCATCGACGGTTACTGCTAACGTGACGCATAATGGTAGCAATACGAATAACGGTGGTTCGTCCGCCAAAGAGTCTACTAGTTCATCAAGCAGCAGTAATAGCAGTAGCAGTGCAAATTCAAGCAGTAAGTAAAGAAAATAGGACAAGAAGATGTCAGAAATTAAGTTAAAATATTTTGGAACAGATGGTGTACGTGGCATAGCTAACGAAACATTAACACCGGAATTGGCATTCCGCTTAGGACGAACTGGTGGGGCAATTTTAACACGCCACGCTGAATCAGATAAAAAGCCGGTTGTTATTGTGGGTCGAGATACACGTATTTCTGGTGATATGTTGCAACAAGCCATGATTGCCGGGTTCTTATCAGTTGGTATTGACGTGTTGCGGTTAGGGGTTATCACAACACCTGCTGTTGCTTTCTTAGTTCAGAATTTGGAAGCAGATGCGGGGGTACAAATCACTGCTTCGCATAATCCTGCTGCTGATAATGGCATTAAATTTTTTGGTAAGGATGGATTCAAGTTATCCGACGAATTGGAATATGAAATTGAACAATTATTGGATTCACCAGAAGACACTTTGCCACGACCAAGTGCTAATGGTTTAGGTGTTGCTAGTAATTATCCTGAAGGTGCTTTGAAGTACATGAGTTTTTTGCAGAAAACCATTCCAACGGATTTATCTGGTATGCAAGTTGCTTTAGATGGTGCTAATGGCGCAACAAGCGACTTACTGCCAAGATTGTTTGCAGATTTAAATGCGGATTTTGTGACTATGGGCACTGAACCCAATGGGCTTAACATTAATGATGGTGTGGGATCAACACATCCAGAAGCACTGGCCGACTTAGTAAAATCTAGTGAAGTGCAAGCTGGCTTAGCGTTTGATGGTGATGGTGATCGTTTAATTGCTGTAGATGAAAATGGTGACATTGTCGATGGCGATAAAATCATGTATATCACTGGCAAATTCATGAATGAACAAGGCCGATTAAAGCATAGTACTGTGGTATCAACTGTTATGAGTAATATCGGCTTTTATAAGGCATTAGCGGCTCATGACATGACGAGTGTGAAAACAGCAGTTGGTGACCGTTATGTTATGGCTGAAATGATTAAGTCTGGATACAATTTAGGCGGCGAACAATCTGGTCATATTATTTTTAGAGATTGGGCAGCTACTGGTGATGGCCTGCTGACAGCATTACAATTATTGTATGTTATGAAAGAAACTGGCCAAAAATTATCTGAATTAGCTGCTGATGTCCAAGTTTACCCACAAAAATTAGTTAATATCGCAGTTGCTGATAAAGTTGCTATACAAAAAAATCCAGCTGTCCTCGCAAAAATTGCTGAAGTAGAAGCTGAAATGGCTGGCGATGGTCGCGTGCTAGTTCGCCCGTCTGGCACAGAATCGTTACTACGTGTTATGGCGGAAGCACCAACAACTGAACTAGTTGAGAAATATGTTGAAGCTATTGCAGCGGTTGTAAGAGATCAAGCAAATGTATCATAAAGTAAGGAAGTGCCAAGTTTATTAAAAACGAGGTGCTTTTTTTGATATAATAAAGTGTAAAACTATATTTTCAAAGGAAAAAACCGTGTCACAAGACAGTTTTAAACAATATTTATTATCAGAGTTCAACATTCAATTTAATAATGAGACATTGTTGCTCGAAGCACTAACACAACGTAACTATCTGAATGAACATCCTGATGAACCAGGACGTGATTATCAAAGACTAGAGTTTTTAGGTGATTCAGTCATGCAGGTTTCTGTGGCAGAGTATCTTTTCAAGCGCTATCCTAATTGGCATGAAGGGCAATTAACGGAAATGCGTATTGCCATGGTTCAAACACGCTCTTTTGCTCATTTTTCCAGGGTAGCCCACTTAAATGAGGGTATTCGTTTAGGTAAGGGAGAAGAAATGTCGGGTGCACGTGATCGTGATTCCTTATTAGAAGACATTTGGGAAGCTTTTATTGGGGCCTTGTACTTAGATCAAGGATTCGAGGCAGTCAGAAAGTTTTTGGATCAGACATTGTTTGCTGCTGTAGATACGGATTTTTTTGATCGCTTTATTGATTTTAAAAGCCGTTTACAAGAGAAACTACAAAAAAACGGCGCTGTTGATATTGATTATCGGACTGAAAATGAACAGCAATTGTCTCATAACGCACAATTATTCGAGGCAAGTGTTTCTGTAGATGATCACGAATTAGCACGTGGAACAGGTAAGTCGATTAAAGACGCCGAAAAAGCGGCAGCGCGAGCGGCACTAAAATTATTGGAAGAAAAATAAGTTATGAAACTTAAATCACTCGAAATCAGTGGCTTTAAGTCTTTTGCTGATAAAACAATTATTGAATTTATGCCGGGTATGACAGGTATTGTTGGCCCCAATGGTTCTGGTAAGTCAAATATTATTGAAGCGATGCGTTGGGTAATGGGCGAGCAAAGCGCTAAAGATTTACGGGGCACTAAGATGACCGATGTGATTTTTGGCGGGACAAACATGCGGGGCGCGTTAAATCGGGCCGAAGTCTCAATGACTTTTGATAACACAGATCATTATGTTAATTCTGATTTTAGTGAAATTAGAATTACACGTAAACTTTATCGTTCTGGAGACAGTTCATATCAAATTAACGGTGTTGAAAGTCGCTTGAGAGATGTTCACGATTTGTTCATTGATACCGGTTTGGGCCGTGAGAGCTTTTCTATTATTTCTCAGGGTCGGGTTGAAAGCATATTCAATGCAAAACCAGAAAATCGGCGTGCCATTATTGAAGAAGTGGCTGGTGTTCATAAATATAAGCAAAATAAGGATCGGGCACAAAAGGAACTCACACAAACGCGGGACAATTTAGCACGTGTTGCAGATATCATACATGAAATTCAAGGGCGGATAGACCCACTCGCAGAACAATCAGCACAGGCAACTGATTATCTAGCACAGAAAGAACGCTTCGAAGCACTTAATCGTTTACAACTCGCCCTGACACATCATGACTTAGAGCTGAAAATTATTGAAGCCACGCGACGTGCTGAATCCAACGACGGGCTTGTCAATCAAGATAAAACTAAACTAGATGTGCTAAATAAAGCCTTGGCCGATAAACGTCAAGAACGTATCAGTGCACAATTATTACGTGATAAACTACAACAAAATATCTTACATGACACGCAAGTACGAGAACGTTTAATTGGTGCGAGCAATTTAAGTGCGCAACAAATCAAGTCACTGAACGATAGTCTAACAATTCAGGCACAACAGATAACACAGTTACAATCAGAACAAGATGATTTAACGAAGAAAAAAGACAGCCTGATAATAGAAAAGCAAAAACTGACAGTCGCTGCAGATGAATTAAAAACGCAACTCAAAAAATTTGACCGGCACCACCAGTTAGCGCAACAAAAAGACACGCAGCAAAAATTAGAACAGAATCGACATAATTATATTGAAGTAATGCAAGATATAGCAACTGTTCATAATACATTGCAGACTGAAGAAAAAGCCAAAAGCAACTTAACCGCGCGCTTGGCTAAATTGACTAATCAATTAGAAAGTGAAACGGCTGCTTTGCACGCATTGTCAGCTGATTTACCTAGCAGTGATTCGGAACAACAGACGAGTCAAGTATTAAAAGATTTGCAGAAAGCACTCGCCAATTGGCAACAACAAATTGACACTGCAGAAGCAAAATATCAGGCTGATGAACAAAACTGGTACCGATTGTTGAGCGATTTAAATAAGGTACGTAGCCAGTTGGATGCACGCAATGCACTTGATGAATATGCTGGCTTTTATCAAGGTGTTCGTGCATTAATGAAACCAGACATTCGTCAGGCTTATCCAGGCATTCAGGGTGTTGTTGCTGAATTGCTGACAGTACCGGTTGATTACACTTTGGCTATTGAGACTGCATTAGGGGGCGCTTTACAGCAAGTGGTTGTTGATACAACTGATACAGCTAAACAAGTTATTTCTTATTTGACGAAAAAACGTGCTGGTCGTGTGACAATTTTGCCGATGGATACCATGAAATCTCGACAGTTATCGGGACTTTATCATGTTGAGTCAATTAGCGGTTTCATTGGTGTGGCAGCTGACTTAGTGACAATGCCCAAAGATATGCGCCAAATCAAGTCTAATTTGCTTGGACAGACAGTTATTGCTAAGAATCTCGATGCGGCAACACACATTGCAAAGGCTGGGCAGCATCGTTTTCGTGTTGTGACATTAGATGGCCAGATTATTAATACTGGTGGTTCTTTGACCGGTGGTGCGAATCAGAAACAAGGGGCGACTATTTTAAGCCGACAAGCCGAAATAAATCATCTTAATCAACAAGTGGCGCAATTAACAGCCGCATCACAAAAACAAGAAAAGTCATTGCAAGAAGAACGCAAGCGTTTGAACGCGTTAAGAGAAGCTAGTCAGGCTGCAGAAACAAAATATGCAACGGCAAAAAATCAAGTGAACCAAGTAGATTATGAATTGACGCGACAGCAAGATGCCTTAAAACAGCAACAGCGTACAGTTGATGCGCTAAAGTTTGAATTGACTGATATCAAGGCACAACAAGCTGATCTTTTAGAAAAATTAGTTGCTGATGAAAAGTCATTGCAACGCTTAACCAATCAAAAAGCAACGTTAGAGTCAGAAGCTACTGAATTGAAAACAGCGTTAGCACACTTGTCAGAGCAATCACAGGTTGATCAAACACAACAAACGCTTGTTCAGACGCAACATGTTACAATGAAGACACGCGTTGATGGCTTAAATGAGCAGCTTGAACAACTCACTAACCAAAACGACACTGTAACAAATCGTTTGGCGGCATTACAAGCGCAACACAGCGCAATGAAAAAACAGCTTGTTATGGCGCAAGATAACGATGATCATGATGCAAAAGTGGCCAATATATCAGCGCGTTTAGTGCAAGCAGAAAATGATTTTGATAAGCAAACTGAACAGTTTAATAGTTTGACAGATGTCACAACGAGTTTAGAAGAACAATTCGAAGCTCAGCAAGCAAATTTACGAGTGCACATTACAGCTCAGAGTCAGACTGCTGCTGCCTTAGCACGATTGGAAACACAACTAGACAACATTAAAGGGCAATTATTGACACAATACGATTTAGTTGATATTAGTGATGTCTTAGGGCAACACCAAGTTGATGAACTACCAGAAATCACCTCACAATTGACGTTAGTCAAAAAAAGTTTGGATGAGATTGGATCGGTTAATATTGGCGCTATTACTGAATATGAAGAAGTCAAAACTAGATTTGATTTTCTAAATCAACAGCGAGATGATTTACAGTTAGCCAGCGATACGCTGTTACAGACCATTGATGAAATGGATGAAGAGGTGCAAGTGCGATTTAAAGCAACCTTTGACCAAATCGCGACACATTTTTCAGCAGTATTTTCTAAAATGTTTGGTGGCGGCCGAGCAGAAATTCGACTGACAGATTCAAAACATTTATTAACAACAGGCATCGATATTATTGCACAACCACCTGGTAAAAAGTTCCAACAAATGAGCTTACTTTCTGGTGGTGAAAAAGCTTTAACTGCTATTACGCTTCTATTTGCTATTTTACAAGTTAGACCGGTACCTTTCGTGGTATTAGATGAAGCAGAAGCAGCTTTAGATGAGGCAAACGTTGACCGCTTTGCGCAATATTTATATCATTTCTCAGGAGAGACACAATTTATTGTAATTACACATCGTAAAGGCACAATGATGAAAGCTAATCTTTTGTATGGGGTTACCATGCAAGAAGCAGGTATTTCCAAAATGATTGCGGTCGATTTAGATAAAGCAAGAGAAAGCGTGGGATAACTATGGGACTATTTGATATTTTCCGTAAGAAAAAAACTGATAATCAAGAAGAGGAAAGCAATCAACAAGCTAGCCGTGTATCGTCAGAATCGCTCTCAGATCAAACATCGGATCAATTGTTAGAAGAGCAACATGATGTACAATCAGAACTTGACAAATCTGAGGCACCGGTAGTAAAATCGCCAGAAACAGAAACAGAAACAGAAACAGAAACAGAAACAGAAACAGAAACAGAAACAGAAACAGAAACAGAAACAGAAACAGAAACAGAAACAGAAACAGAAACAGAAACAGAAACAGAAACAGAGTCAGAACAGCAGGTCTATAATAAGGGTCTGGAAAAAACGCGGACAGGCTTTGCCGCTCGTTTCAATAAGTTTTTAGCTAACTTCCGTTCAGTGGACGAAGATTTTTTTGAAGAGCTTGAAGAAACGTTAGTTGGTGCCGATGTAGGCTTTGATATGGCCATTAAAATTTCTGATGAATTACGTGAAGAGGTTAAATTAGAAAACGCTAAACGTAAAGAAGACGTACGTGATGTCATCATTAAGAAAATGGTTGATTTATATGAGGCTGACGGCGTTGATGAAGATGCAACAATGCACTTTAATGCGAACGGGACAACAGTTATTCTATTTGTCGGTGTCAATGGTGTGGGTAAAACCACAACTATCGGGAAGTTAGCTACAAAATATCGGCAACAAGGCAAATCGGTCTTGCTTGCTGCTGCAGACACATTCCGTGCGGGGGCAACAAAACAGTTACAAGAATGGGGCGAACGTGCTGGGGTACCGGTCGTTGCTGGAAAAGAAAAAGCAGATCCAGCTTCGGTAGTGTTTGAAGCTGTTGCCAAGGCACGGGATGAACATTATGACATTTTGTTTGTTGATACAGCTGGTCGTTTGCAGAACAATGTCAACTTGATGCAAGAGTTAGAAAAAATGAAACGCATTATACAACGTGAAATTCCGGATGCCCCACATGAGGTTTTGTTGGTCTTAGATGCCACAACAGGACAAAATGCGTTGCAGCAAGCAAAGCTTTTCAAAGATTCATCAGATGTGACAGGTATCGTACTGACTAAGATGGACGGTACTGCTAAGGGTGGTATTGTGTTTGCTATTCGTAGCGAGATGCATTTGCCTGTAAAATGGATTGGCTTTGGTGAAAAAGCGAGTGATTTGCGCGTATTCAAACCGGAGGAATTTATTTATAGCTTGTTTAAGGACTTGATTGAATGAATTTTGAAGAAAAAAATCGCATAAATGGGTTATTTGGTTTCTATGGTGAATTACTCACAACGAAACAGCAGGATTATTTGCGTTATTATTTTGAAGATGATTACTCGATTGTTGAAATTGCAGAAGCAGAGCTTGTCAGTCGACAAGCCGTCTCTGATAATATTAAGCGTGGCATTGATCAGCTTGTAAAATATGAACATGTCCTACATTTACAACGGAATTTTGAAGCCAGATCGGCAATTGAAAAGCAAGTACAAGCCTATATTGATTTACATTATCGTGACGATGAAACGTTGAAACAATTGGTTTCACAATTATTGGCACATGAAATAGAAGATTGACTTGTGGCGTGATACGCTAATAAATCAGGAGGAAATACACAACTCTTTAACGAGTTGTATAGTAAATATTATGGCTTTTGAAAATTTAACTGAACGCCTGTCCAAGGCAATGAAAAACTTAACCGGTCGTGGTCGTGTTAGTGAAGAAGATTTACGTGCAACGATGCGCGAAATACGGTTGGCCTTATTGGAGGCCGATGTCAATTATGAAACTGTCAAAAAGTTCGTAGCTAATGTTCGTGAGAAAGCGAGTGGTGCGGATATTTTAGAGGGTTTGAACCCAGCGCAACAAGTAGTTAAAATTGTCAATGATGAGTTAACAGCAACGATGGGTGAGGAAGCTGTCCCACTCAACAAATCCCCTAAAATCCCGACAGTTATTATGATGGCTGGATTACAAGGTGCCGGAAAAACAACGACGGTAGCCAAGTTAGCCTACAAATTAAAAAACGAACAGCATGCGCGACCATTACTCATTGCGGCCGATGTTTATCGCCCTGCTGCCATTGATCAATTAGAAATTTTGGGGCGTGATTTAGGTATTCCTGTCTTCCAATTGGGAACAGACATTAACCCACGTGACATTGTTCGACAAGGCCTAGCTGAGGCCCATAAAAATAAAAATGATTATGTTTTTATTGATACGGCTGGTCGCTTGCAAATTGATGAAACCTTAATGCAAGAATTAAAAGATATTGCCGATATTGCGTCACCAGACGAAATTTTATTGACAGTAGATGCTATGACCGGACAAAATGCGGCAGAAACGGCTAAAGGTTTCTCTGCTGCTTTGGACTTAACTGGTGTTGTTTTGACCAAGTTAGATGGCGACACGCGCGGTGGTGCAGCATTATCCATACGTGATGTTACTGGCAAGCCAATCAAGTTTATTGGTCAGGGCGAAAAGCCAACAGATTTGGATGTTTTTTATCCTGACAGAATGGCGTCACGTATCTTAGGCATGGGTGATGTGCTGACGTTGATTGAAAAAGCACAACGTGATTTTGATGAAGAAGCACAAGCTAAACAGCTAGAAAAGATGCGACAAAATACATTTGATTTCAATGATTTTGTTGCGCAACTTAAACAAGTACAAAAAATGGGTCCGATGGAAGATTTGTTAAAGATGATTCCAGGAATGGCAAATAATCCAGCCTTAGCTAATGTGAATATTGATGCTAAACAATTTTCTCATCTTGAAGCCATTGTTAGTTCAATGACACCAGCCGAACGTGAAAATCCTGACTTAATTAATCCTTCTCGTCGTCGTCGTTTGGCTGCCGGTGCTGGCCGACCAATTGTGGAAGTTAATCGCATGATTAAGCAATTTGACCAAATGCGTAAGATGATGAATCAAGCCACCAATGGTAATTTTGGGGGCCTTGATAAAATGATGGGTGGCTCGGGTATGGATATGTCTGCCATGATGGGCGGCATGGGTGGCGGTATGCCAAAAGGCAACTTTGGTCAAAAGGTTCAAAATTTTGCCATTAAACAAGCAGCTCGACGCTTACAAAAGGCAAAAAAGAAGCGCGGTAAAAAGTGATGAATAAATTGGCAATTGTGCTACCAATATTTGTATTTGTGGTGGTCTTGGGCTCGAATTTGCTAAACATGCCACACGTCTCAATTTTAACTATTTTATTATCAATTTTTTGGGCAGCTGTTGTAGCGTTAGTCATCTTTGGGCTAATTCGATTTTTATCATGGTGGATGTTACACTAATATGGGGGCTGATGTTGCAACGGTAGTGTACTGGATAGAATAAAGGAGAAATATGTCAGTCAAATTAATTGCTTCAGATCTTGATGCGACTTTTTTAAAAAGTGACAAGACCTTCAATGAACCACTTTTTCAACAAGTGCTCGATCAATTACATGCGCAAGGTGGTCAATTTATTGTGGCCACAGGAAATCATGTTCAAAAAGTGCACGACTATTTCAAAAATTTTAAAGGGCAATATCAGCTTATTGCTAATAACGGTGCAGAAGTGATTTTAGATGGCGAATTAAAGCACGTCTGGTCTGTACCTAATGAAGCGTTAGCTGTGATTGATAACTTAGCAGATAAGTTTACTGAAAGTTTGCAGTTGGGGGTATCATTCGTAGCCGCAAGACGTGCATATATGATTGTTAAACAACCTAATGATGAGTATCTATCTTGGGCACATACTTACTTTGAGAACTTGACCATTATTGAGTCTGTTGATGAAATTACTGAACCTATTTTAAAAATATCGCTGGTGCTGCCACAATTAGAATATGAGTTTATGCGTGAGGCAAAAGCTGTGTTAGGCAACAAGGTGCATGTAACGACCTCTGGTTATGGGGCAATTGACATTGTGAACCCAGATGTTAATAAGGCGAATGCCTTATCTTATATCGCAGAAACACTAGAGATAGCACCGGAAGAGATTATGGCCTTTGGCGATGGTCTCAATGATTTGGAAATGTTGGAGTATGTGGGGCAACCTGTTGCAATGACCAATGCCGACGAAGAATTATTTAAACATGATTTTGCGATTAGTGTTGCTGATAATGATCATGATGGTGTATTGCGAACCATACTAGAAAAAATTTAACACGCTGGTGCGTGTTTTTTTGTGGTTAAAATGTTATGATTAATTAGAAAAATAAGTATTTAATGAGAGTGGTGTTAATATGAAAGAAACAATCAAAAATATGGCAGCGTATGAAGCAGAATTACCTGTAGCAGAAGTGAAAGCAACTTATGGTGTCAGTCACGTGGCACGACTATCGGCCAACGAATCTCCATATGGCCCATCACCAAAGGTTGGTCCAGCAATCAGAGATGTATCAGATGATGTTTTAGGCTTTTATCCTGACGGGCAAGCCACAGCACTAAGACAGGCAGTTGCAAAGCTAGAGCAAGTGAACCCAGACTCACTTGTGTTCGGGGCAGGGGCTGACGAATTAATTGAGTTGTTGACGCGAGTTATCTTAACGCCAAATGATAACGTTATTGTGCCTAATCCTACGTTTGGTGAGTATGCCATGCACGCTCAAATTGAACAAGCGACAACTAAAAGTATTCCTGTGAATCAAGATACTGGGCATGTTGATTTTGATGCAATGTTTGATGCGGTCGATGAACATACCACGATGGTGTGGCTAGCTAATCCAAATAACCCAACAGGTGTTTTTGAGACAAGATCAGATATTTTATCTTTCTTGCAGAAATTACCACAATCAGTTGTTTTAGTTGTTGATGAAGCCTATTATGACTTCGTAGATCAAATAGATGCTACCGTTATACGAGACGTTAAGGATTATCCCAATCTAGTCGTTTTGCGTACCTTGTCGAAAGCTTATGGTCTGGCAAACCTGAGAATCGGCTATGGCGTCATGCAGGGACCACTTTATCAGGTTATACAGGCCGTACGTTTACCATATAATTTAAATACCTATCAAATCACAGGTGCAGTAGCTGCCCTTAGTGATCAACTTTATCTGCAATCAGTTGTCGCTAAGGTGAGATCTGAACGTGAAAAATTTGAACAATTTTTGACGAAACACCAGTTTAAGTATTATCAATCACAAACCAACTTTCTCTGGATTAAAGTTGGTGATGCGAAACGTGTTGGTGAGGCTCTTCTGTCAGAAGGGTATCAAATTAATGACCGCCTAAATGCCGAATGGATTCGCATTGCATTAGGAACTGTGTCTGATAATGAGGGGATGCAGCGCATTTTATTGAATTTTTAAAAAATAGCTAAGAGAATATGTTCTTCTCTTAGCTATTTTTATTTGTAATTCCTATTATTTAATTTTGCATGACAATATTAATAGCGTGTTACGATTCTACTATTTAATGTTAATAAAATTAATAAATATGGTATTATCTTATTGTGGTGATAGATGCACCAAATACTGTATCATGTTTGGTCACATGAAAGGGAGAGTAATTAATGAAACAACAAGAAACAGTTACCCGTAAAAAACTTTATAAATCCGGTAAGGTTTGGGTTGCAGCAGCTACTGCATTTGCGGTATTGGGGGTTTCAACTGTAACAACAGTCAATGCTGATACAAATCCGAATGTCGCTGTTAAGCAAATAAATAATACAGGAACCAATGATTCTGGCGAAAAAAAGGTACCGGTTCCATCAACTAATAATGATAGTTTGAAGCAAGGAACAGATGGTTTTTGGTATGATTCAGACGGCAATCGTGTCGATCAGAAGACCAATCAGATTCTGCTTACTGCGGAACAACTTAAAAAAAATAACGAAAAAAATTTATCAGTAATCAGTGATGATACATCAAAAAAAGATGATAAAAATATTTCTAAGCAGACCAAAATTGCTAATCAACAAACAGTAGATACTGCTAAAGGCCTGACTACCAGTAATTTATCTGATCCCATCACTGGGGGTCACTATGAAAATCACAATGGCTACTTTGTTTATATAGATGCTTCAGGAAAACAAGTAACAGGTTTGCAAAATATTGATGGTAATTTACAATATTTTGATGACAATGGATATCAAGTCAAGGGATCCTTCCGAGATGTCAACGGCAAGCATATCTATTTTGATTCAGTAACAGGGAAAGCTAGTTCAAATGTTGATATTGTTAACGGTAAAGCTCAAGGATATGATGCGCAAGGCAACCAATTAAAGAAAAGTTATGTCGCCGATAGTTCTGGGCAAACTTACTATTTTGATGGTAATGGCCAACCGTTAATCGGCTTGCAAACAATTGATGGGAACCTACAATATTTTAACCAACAAGGGGTTCAAATAAAGGGTGGTTTCCAAGATGTTAACAATAAACGTATTTATTTTGCACCAAACACAGGTAATGCCGTTGCCAATACTGAAATAATTAACGGTAAATTACAGGGCCGTGACGCAAATGGTAACCAGGTAAAGAATGCATTTAGTACAGATGTTGCAGGGAATACATTTTATTTTGACGCAAACGGTGTGATGTTAACAGGGTTGCAAACTATTTCAGGAAAGACATATTATCTTGATGAACAAGGCCACCTGAGAAAAAATTACGCGGGAACATTCAATAATCAGTTTATGTACTTCGATGCTGATACAGGTGCGGGTAAAACAGCGATTGAATATCAATTTGATCAAGGATTGGTATCACAAAGTAATGAAAATACTCCTCACAATGCCGCAAAGTCTTATGATAAAAGTAGTTTTGAAAATGTTGATGGTTACTTAACAGCAGATACATGGTATCGTCCAAACGATATTTTAAAAAATGGAGATACTTGGACGGCATCTACCGAAACTGATATGCGTCCGCTTTTAATGACATGGTGGCCTGACAAACAAACACAAGCAAATTACTTGAATTTTATGTCTAGTAAAGGACTTGGTATAACGACCACTTATACAGCAGCTACGTCACAAAAAACACTAAATGACGCAGCCTTTGTTATTCAAACAGCAATTGAACAACAAATATCTTTGAAAAAAAGTACTGAGTGGTTACGTGATGCAATTGATAGCTTTGTGACGACACAAGCTAATTGGAATAAACAGACAGAAGACGAAGCTTTTGATGGATTGCAGTGGCTTCAAGGGGGATTCCTAGCTTATCAAGATGATTCACATCGGACGCCGAATACTGATTCAGGAAATAACAGAAAACTAGGACGTCAACCAGTTAATATAGATGGTTCGAAAGATACAACTGATGGTAAAGGCTCTGAATTCTTATTAGCTAACGATATTGACAACTCAAATCCGATTGTTCAAGCTGAGCAGTTAAACTGGCTACACTATTTAATGAATTTTGGTAGTATTACAGGTAATAATGACAATGCGAATTTTGATGGCATTCGTGTAGATGCTGTTGATAATGTTGATGCCGATTTACTAAAAATAGCTGGCGATTATTTTAAAGCTCTATATGGTACAAATAAAAGTGACGCCAATGCCAATAAGCATTTGTCTATTTTAGAAGACTGGAATGGCAAAGATCCTCAGTATGTTAATCAACAGGGCAATGCGCAATTAACAATGGATTACACAGTTACTTCACAGTTTGGCAATTCTCTAACACATGGTGCCAACAACAGGAGTAACATGTGGTATTTCTTAGATACTGGCTATTATCTTAATGGAGATCTTAATAAGAAGATAGTAGATAAGAACCGTCAAAATTCTGGCACTTTAGTTAATAGAATTGCTAACGCAGGCGATACACAAGTTATTCCAAACTACAGTTTTATTAGAGCGCATGATTACGATGCTCAAGATCCAATTAGAAGAGCCATGATTGATCATGGTATTATTAAAAACATGCAGGATACCTTCACTTTTGACCAACTGGCTCAGGGAATGGAATTCTACTATCAAGATCAAAATAATCCGTCTGGTTTCAAAAAGTATAACGATTATAACTTACCTAGTGCCTATGCAATGTTGCTGACGAATAAGGATACTATTCCGCGTGTCTATTATGGAGATATGTATTACGAGGGTGGGCAATATATGCAAAATGAGACGATTTATAATCGTGTTATTTCAGCGTTGCTCAAAGCTAGAATAAAATATGTTTCTGGTGGGCAAACAATGGCTACCGATAGTTCTGGAAAAGACCTTAAAGATGGCGAAACTGATTTGTTAACAAGTGTTCGATTTGGTAAAGGAATTATGACATCAGATCAAACCACAACACAAGACAATAGCCAAGATTATAAAAATCAAGGCATCGGTGTCATTGTTGGTAATAACCCTGACCTTAAGTTGAACAATGATAAGACCATTACCTTGCATATGGGAAAGGCGCATAAGAATCAACTTTACCGTGCCTTAGCATTATCAAATGACTCAGGAATTGATGTTTATAATAGTGATGATGAAGCACCAACTTTGAGAACAAATGACAATGGTGACTTGATTTTCCATAAGACAAATACGTTTGTGAAGCAAGATGGAACTATTATAAATTACGAGATGAAGGGATCATTAAATGCTTTAATTTCGGGTTATTTAGGTGTCTGGGTGCCAGTTGGAGCTAGTGATTCACAAGATGCTCGTACAGTGGCAACTGAAGCATCATCAAGTAACGATGGTTCTGTATTTCATTCAAATGCTGCATTAGATTCTAATGTTATATATGAAGGTTTTTCAAACTTTCAAGCGATGCCGACTTCTCCTGAGCAAAGTACAAATGTTGTTATTGCAGCAAATGCTGAAATGTTTAAGAAATTAGGTATTACTAGTTTTGAGTTAGCACCTCAATATAGGTCTAGTGGTGACACTAATTACGGTGGCATGTCATTCTTAGATTCTTTCTTAAATAATGGTTATGCATTTACGGATAGATATGATTTAGGCTTTAACAAGGCAGACGGGACCCCTAACCCAACAAAGTATGGAACGGATCAGGATTTACGTAATGCAATAGAGGCATTACATAAAAACGGCATGCAGGCTATAGCTGATTGGGTTCCCGACCAAATATATGCTTTACCAGGAAAGGAAGTTGTTACTGCTACTAGAGTAGACGAACGGGGAAATCAACTAAAAGACACGGATTTTGTCAACTTACTCTATGTTGCTAATACTAAAAGTAGTGGTGTGGATTATCAGTCAAAGTATGGTGGCGAATTTTTAGATAAACTAAAAGAAGAGTATTCATCATTATTTAAACAGAACCAAGTATCGACAGGTCAGCCAATTGATGCTTCTACAAAAATTAAGCAATGGTCAGCTAAATATATGAACGGGACCAATATTTTACATCGGGGCGCTTATTATGTTTTGAAAGACTGGGCTACCAATCAGTATTTTAACATTGCAAAAACTGATGAAGTATTTTTGCCACTACAGTTACAGAATAAGGATTCTCAAACTGGTTTCATTAGTGATGCCTCTGGTGTGAAATACTACTCAATTAGCGGTTACCAAGCAAAAGATACTTTTATTGAAGATGGTAATGGTAATTGGTATTACTTTGATAAAGATGGTTACATGGCGCGTTCGCAGCAAGGCGAAAATCCTATAAGAACAGTCGAAACTAGTGTCAACACACGAAACGGTAATTATTACTTTATGCCAAATGGTGTCGAGTTGCGCAAAGGCTTTGGAACGGATAATAGTGGTAATGTCTATTATTTTGATGATCAAGGTAAGATGGTGAGAGATAAATACATTAACGATGATGCTAATAATTTTTATCACCTAAATGTTGATGGGACTATGTCTCGCGGACTATTTAAATTTGATTCTGATACTTTACAGTATTTTGCTAGTAATGGTGTCCAAATAAAAGATAGTTATGCGAAGGATAGTAAAGGCAATAAATATTATTTTGACTCAGCTACAGGAAATAACGATACTGTGAAAGCCCAAGCTTGGGATGGTAATGGCTACTATATTACTATTGATTCTGATGCGAACAATACAATTGGGGTTAACACAGACTACACTGCCTACATCACTAGCTCGCTACGCGAAGATGGCTTATTTGCTAACGCACCTTACGGTGTTGTAACAAAAGACCAAAATGGTAACGATCTTAAGTGGCAGTATATTAACCATACGAAACAGTACGAAGGGCAACAAGTGCAAGTCACGCGCCAGTACACAGATAGTAAGGGTGTGAGTTGGAACTTAATTACCTTTGCTGGTGGTGATTTACAAGGACAAAAGCTTTGGGTGGATAGTCGTGCGTTAACTATGACACCATTTAAAACGATGAACCAAATAAGCTTCATTAGTTATGCAAACCGCAATGACGGGTTGTTCTTGAATGCGCCATACCAAGTCAAGGGGTATCAATTAGCTGGGATGTCCAACCAATACAAGGGCCAACAAGTGACCATTGCCGGGGTGGCGAACGTTTCTGGTAAAGACTGGAGTCTGATTAGTTTTAATGGGACACAGTACTGGATTGATAGTCAGGCATTGAATACCAATTTCACACATGACATGAATCAAAAAGTCTTTGTCAATACAACTAGTAATCTTGATGGGTTATTCTTAAATGCGCCATACCGTCAACCGGGTTATAAGTTAGCCGGTTTGGCTAAAAATTACAACAACCAAACAGTTACCGTTAGTCAACAGTACTTTGATGATCAAGGCACGGTCTGGAGTCAGGTTGTCCTTGGGGGTCAGACGGTCTGGGTTGATAACCATGCATTGGCACAGATGCAAGTCAGTGATACAAGTCAACAGCTCTATGTGAATAGCAATGGTCGTAATGATGGGTTATTCTTGAATGCGCCATATCGTGGTCAAGGGTCACAACTCATAGGCATGACGGCAGATTACAATGGGCAACATGTACAAGTGACCAAGCAAGGGCAAGATGCCTACGGTGCACAATGGCGTCTTATTACGCTAAATAATCAACAGGTCTGGGTTGATAGTCGCGCTTTGAGCACAACAATCATGCAAGCCATGAATGATGATATGTATGTGAATAGCAACCAACGGACAGATGGTTTGTGGTTAAACGCACCTTATACGATGAGTGGGGCTAAATGGGCTGGTGATACGCGTTCGGCTAATGGGCGCTATGTCCATATTTCAAAAGCTTATTCAAACGAAGTCGGCAACACATATTACTTGACGAATTTGAATGGTCAAAGCACATGGATTGACAAGCGGGCGTTTACTGCGACCTTTGACCAGGTGGTGGCATTAAATGCAACGATTGTGGCACGCCAACGACCAGATGGGATGTTTAAGACAGCACCATATGGTGAAGCGGGGGCGCAGTTTGTCGATTATGTGACAAACTATAACCAGCAAACCGTGCCAGTAACAAAGCAACATTCAGATGCCCAGGGTAATCAATGGTACTTAGCGACAGTGAATGGGACACAATACTGGATTGATCAACGGTCATTTTCACCAGTAGTAACGAAGGTGGTTGATTATCAAGCTAAGATTGTGCCACGGACAACACGTGATGGTGTGTTTAGTGGCGCACCCTATGGGGAAGTGAATGCTAAGCTAGTTAACATGGCAACTGCGTATCAAAATCAAGTTGTCCATGCGACAGGAGAATATACGAGTGCTTCAGGGATCACATGGAGTCAGTTCGCGTTAAGCGGACAAGAAGACAAGCTATGGATTGATAAGCGTGCTTTGCAAGCTTAAGGGAAGGATTCAACAAAGGAGGGTAACATTATCAGCGGATGGTGTTACCTTTTTTTGTTGTGCTAAATATTTCTCGCATAATTGAGACAGTTTCATGACAAATAAGCAAAACTAGTGTCAATGCTTCGGTTATGGGGTAAACTACTATTAACTATATTTAAGAATGAAATAGATATTAGCTGAGATATCTTTGAGGATGATTATGTTTAGTAGCAAAAAAATATTTTTGTTAATTATGAGCTTTTTTTGTGTTGCAGCATTGTTGTATAATTCCCCATCTGTAAGTGGGAATAGCACAGGTGTGGTTATGAATGGTAATTTTAAGGATTGGGAAGGAAAGTATCAGAATGTGCGTGCCAATAGTGACGCCTTTAGGCATGTGGGTATTTGGGCAGATAAAGAGAATATTTACTTTTATATGGACTCGGCGCCAGATTTTAGGACTAATAACCAAGGAGGAGATAACCAACTCTATTTGAATACTGATTTTACTATAACTGTTGGAGATGAGGCATACCCAGTTAGTTCAGGACACGGATTCATGGATAACCAAATTATGAACTTTAATAATAGTTCTAAATCAATGAGCCAAGTATTTGATATTAAGTATTGGGTTTGGCGACAAGAGTATGGTTATCAACCACCTACAGTAGGTAAAGCCTATGCACAGCATATAGTTGCTGGTAACCGCTCAAATAACATTTTTGAGGCGCAAATCCCATTCTCTGCTTTAGGCATAAAAGAGATACCTGAGAATACAAAAATTGCGATTTCAAATGAGTCAATTTGGCGAGGAAACGTGTCAATTAATTATGCTGGTTCACCAACAGGGCCATGGTTACTTGCCGGTATTGGTTTGGTTTTTGCTGGTGGGGGCTATTACCTACAAAATCAGCGCCGAAAAAGGATTGCGGCATCATTAACAAACGAGGTAATCCATGCTTAATAATGCGGTTATTATTGGTCTAATTATTATTTGGGTCTATGTATTATCTGTTTTGAAGCGTGCTAAAACGGATGCTTTTTATTTTTTGGCTGGCAGCGCAGGCTTGTTCGTCATTCTTCTTTTATGGAGTAAACCTTATGGTGTCTGGTTGTTTTCGACCATTCTCACTTGGTCGGCCGGAGTTGTTGGTCATCTTACTGGCTTATTTGATACTTTCTATGCGTCACATGTTATTCAGGTGGTGGCGAATCATCATACCAGCATTTTATTGGTTGATTATGAATGTTCAGGCATTATTGAAACAACGGCATTTTGGGGATTAATTGCCTTTTATCCTGTGTATGATGCACAAAAGCGGTTAATGCTGGCGCTTATTGGGGCATTATGGTTTTTCCTTGCAAATACGTTACGACTATCTTTTGTTGCAATTGTAATTTATTATTTTGGCGATGGCGCTTTTTATGTTGCTCATTCAATTATCGGACGCCTGTTGTTCTATTCAATTGCAATCTTGCTTTATTATCTAGTCTTCACAAAGGGGCAACTTGTTAATCAAATGCTCAAAAAACAGGGATAAACTATGTCATTTTATTTACATCAATTTACTTATCAGTTAGGTTTTTGGTTCACTTGGTTGCTCATTCCGATTGTTGTGGAAATTTTCCCAGCTATTTATTTCAATCTAGTTTTGATAAAAACATCAAAAAAGCATCAAGTGATGCAAGAACCATTGAAATTACCAATGGTATCTATTGTATTACCTATATATAATTCAGGACAAACATTATACCAGTGTATTCAGTCGATTAGTCAATCAACCTATCCAAAACAATTAATCCAAATTATTGCCGTGAATAATCAAAGCACTGATAACAGTTTTACAGTGTTTAATCAGGCTCAAGCTGATTTCCCAATACTTAGAATGCAGTGGATGAACACAGATCAAGGTAAAGCGCGTGCACTAAATGCTGCTATTTATAATAGTATGGGGCAATATATTATTAATTTGGATACTGATGGTTGGTTAGAACCCAATGCCTTAAAACGGTTTGTGCTTTATTTTGAAAATCACTCAGAAATTGATGCAGCAACTGGTACGATTCTGACACAAAAAAAAATGATTCAAAAAACGCAAAGTAAATGGCTTAAATTGCTACAGTTAAACGAATATTTTGAGTATGCACAATCATTCTTATCGGGCCGTAGTATTGAAAACCGTGGTAATCGTTTGTTCACAATGTCAGGTGCATTTTCAGCGTTTAGACGAGATGTATTAGTTCAGACATTTATGTATAATGTTGACACGGTTGGTGAAGATACTGATATGACATTTCAACTGCGATTCCGCCTAGGCAAGCGTATAGGTTTCTGTGATGATGCCATGTTTTATGTTGAACCAATATCAGGTTATAGTGAACTTTATTTACAACGGCAGCGTTGGCAGCGTGGGCAAATTGAAGTCGCACAAAATTTCATGCAGAATAAGTTGAGTGTCCGTCAGATTTTTACTAACTTTATGATTAGTCGATTAATGATTGATCACACGTTTATATTTCCACGCTTGGTTTGGATTACTGGGCTTGCGATGTTATTATTTTTCGGTTACTCACCTGTCGTTGTGTCTATGTCAGTTGTGATGATGTACGTGTTATATGTTGCTTATGGGTTGATGAACTATACTAGTTCATATATGCTTTTGAAAGCGTTTCCCACTGAACGCGCTTACTTTAAAAATAAATGGTGGATAGCATTCACTATGCCACTTTATAATGGCATTAATACGTTAATTCGTTTTATTGGAATTATTAATACAATGACTAGAAATGCGGCTTGGCAGACAAAAACTTTTAAATCTGAAACACGTGATATTAAAAACATTCTGATGGCTGATTGGTCGCAGTTATGGAAGGATAAAAAATAGTTATGAGTAACAAGGTTTTAACATATAGGTTACGAACTTTTATTAATGCCACGCATGCAGTACGTTGGCAAGGAGTACAAGGTGTAGCACATCATCACACGTGGGAATTGATTTTGGATATCCAACCGATGACTTATCCACAACCAATGAAGTTTGAAGATATTGAGACAGTGATTAATGATAGCATTGCAGTTTTTTCAGGTGAATTTCTAAACACTGTCGCACCATTTGATGACATTAATCCAACGCTTGAAAATTTTGCCGAAGTGCTATTTGATATTTTAACTACAGCTTTACTCAAAATATCATGTCAATTGCTGGATTTGTCTGTCGGTGAATCGCCAACACGATTTATTAATATTGCTTTGGCGCAAGATTGAAGAGGTGGGTGGTGATGCGGACTAAATTACAACGGTGTGCTTATAATATACAAAAATGCCTAGATAGCATATATCTATTGTTTATTTTTATAACGTTATATTTTGCGGTGACTTCGACTAATTTGAATTTAAGAAGTAATTCAGGTGATGAATTTATTGGTATTGGCACGACTTGGGTATCCATCGTTTTTTTGTTGATAATCATTGCAATTGTATTGGCTTTTGCTGTTAATCAGACGTTTAGAACGCTTTGGCGACGAGTATTTATACAGCATGGCGTGCTAGTAGCCACTATCATGGTTGTTTTAGCATTACTTTGGCAATTAATTGTCATTCTACAGACACATCCAGCCATTGGTTTTGATCCCGGTGCCATTCATGAAGCATTGACGCAAACGAGTTCAGCTAATATAAGATCTTATTATAGCTACAATACGAACAATTTATCATTATTATTGATTCAACATGAAATTGCAAAAGTAATGCATAATACTTCTTGGCTAATGTTTGACTTAGTCAACTGGTTATTGTTAATTGGGACTGTCCTCGTTAATATGACGACAGTCTGGTTCGTTGATAAACGTAAATTAGCGATTGGCCTGTATACACATGCTGTTTGGTTAATGCTTTTTCCAATGGTGTTGGTACCTTATTCCGACATTTATGTTTTACCGTTTGTAGCGCTTTTGATACTGTGTTATGTAATCATATCAACAACAAAATGGCATATAGTGTTAAAGGTGGGCATCAGCATTATAGCTGGTTTGACCTTGTCTGGCATTTACTTTCTCAAACCCTCAGCAATGATTCCTATTATTGCTATATTTGTTGTAGAATTTTTACACATTTTGATAACTAGAAATAATAATCAAAAAATAATGTTGATGAAAATTTTAGTGGTGACTATATTTTTGCTGACAGCAGGATTCAGTTATCAGTTAGGCAACAAGGTATTACAAAATCAAACTTATATGGTGATTCAGAAAAATCGTACCTTACCACCAATTCATTTTATTAGTATGGGTGTGAGTGGCGATGGCGGTTATAATGCACAAGATGTTTTAGCAATGGCTAAACAACCTTCACAAGCTGCTATGTCACGCTATTCAAAAGACAAGTTAGTTGAAAGGTTACAACAGAAAGGGTTCATTGGCTATCTCATCTTTTTAATTCACAAACAAGATAAAAATACATCAGATGGTACATTTGCTTGGCTGAAAGAGGGACGCTTTATCATCGATAAACCAGCAAAAAATGGTGTAAAAAGTGTGATACAAAATATTATTTATCCAAGTGGACATTATCTTTCTGACTTTCATTTTATTGCGCAATTCTGGTGGGTTATGTGTATCGGAATTATTAGTCTGGGATGGCGGCAAAAAGACCGACTGACAGCTGTGTTACGGCTAGCTATTGTTGGGGGCTTTTTGTACCTGTTGATTTTTGAGGGCGGCCGCTCGCGATACATTATTCAGTTTTTACCGATATTTTTATTATTAACAGTGTTTGTTTGGCCACAAACAGTTGCACTAATTCAAGAGAAATTATCATGGCTTAATGTCAATAAAAAAAACATGTGATACTTTTTTAGAAACAACATTTTTTATTTGTTTTTCTATATCTTATCTCTCTTTTGTATGGTAAAATGTTTAGGTAAAAGGCGTTTATTGTTTTATTGTTCGTGTTTTACTAAAAAATAAAACGTGCCGTTACAGAGGGACACTCACGGATGGGCGCAAACAGGTGTTATCACGTTTGACTGACAACACTTTCTCCGACAAACCTATCCCGTCTGAAAGCAGCTGTGGCCGTACTAGGAGAAAAATATGTCTGGTGTAATTGTTGTTGGTTCGCAATGGGGCGATGAAGGTAAAGGTAAGATAGTAGACTTTTTTGCAGAGCATGCAGATGCAGTTGTGCGCTATCAAGGTGGCAATAATGCCGGTCATACTATCTGGCATGGCAATACAAAATTTGAGTTGTCAGCTTTACCTTCAGGAATCCTAACAGAAGGCCAATTAGCAGTTATTGGTAATGGTGTTGTGGTAAACCCTGAGGCTTTGCTTGCAGAAATTGCGGAAGTACAGTCTCAAGGTATTGCAATTGATAATTTGCGAATTTCAAATCGTGCGCATGTTATCATGCCTTATCACATTGCGCTTGATAAAGCTGCAGAATCATCAACAAATAATCGTATTGGTACAACTAAAAAAGGAATTGGTCCGGCTTATACAGATAAAATTTCACGTGTTGGTATTCGTGTGGCAGACTTAGTTGATCCTGATGTATTTGCTAAGTTGCTAAAAGAATACTTACCGTTTAAAAATGCACAATTGACCAAATTGTACAATGAAGAAGCACTGAACTACGATGACATTTATGAAACTTATGTTGAATATGGTCGTCAATTGGCACCATATGTGACTGATACTTCCTATTTGCTTGGTCAGATGATGGCCAACAAAAAGCGTGTCGTTTTTGAAGGTGCCCAAGGTATTATGCTTGATGTTGATCATGGCACTTATCCTTATGTTACTAGTTCAAATCCTACTGCTGGTGGGGTTATGAATGGTGCTGGCGTAGGACCAAAACAAATTCAAGACGTGGTTGGGGTCATCAAAGCCTATACGTCACGTGTGGGGGAAGGCCCTTTCCCAACGGAATTACATGACGACATTGCTGATCATATTCGTGAAGTTGGTCATGAATATGGGGTGGTTACTAAGCGACCACGTAGAATTGGTTGGTTAGATGCTGTTGCGTTGCGACATGCGGTACAAGTATCTGGCTTGACAAAGTTAGCAATTAACTCACTTGATGTTTTGACCGGATTAAAAACGCTTAAAATCGCTACATCATACACCTATAAAGGCGAAGAAATTCATCATTTTCCAGCATCAGACACATGGTTTGAAGGCTTAGATGTTAACTTTGAGACACTACCTGGATGGGATGAGGATATTACTGGTGTGCAATCATTTGATGAATTACCAGCTAATGCGCAAAACTATTTAAAGCGTATTTCTGATTTATTGTCGGTCGACTTGTTAAGCTTTGCTGTGGGACCAAAGCCTGAGGAAACCCATTTACTCAGTGACGTTTGGCAATAATGTCTTATAACTTAGAAGGTGAGTAAGCAATGGTAACATTACAAGCAGCAGATTTGTTATTCGTACGAAATCAACATGATGGCATGGATGATGCTATTGCAGCCGCAACTGGCGATTATGTTCATGTTGGTATTGTGGTTGATGAGACACATGTTATTCATGCTAGTCCAAAATATGGTGTGGCAACGCAAACACTGGCACAATTTTTGTCGGATTCACCACATCCTGATCTTTATCGACCAGAAATTCAAAAACATCAAGCTGAGAATGTGATTGCGCAAGCCAAGACATACGAAGGTTTATCTTATAATAAAACTTTTTATCCAGATGGTGACGGTATTTATTGTTCACAGTTAGTAGAATTAGCCTTTCAGGGTATGATTACATTTCCGACACAACCGTTACATTTTAATGATGATAAACAAGAAGTGTCAGATTATTGGCAGCATTATTATGACAAGCTAAATGTTGCTGTGCCAATTAACCAGCCTGGCTCAAACCCAGAAGCCATGGCAAAAGATAAAAATTTAAAGTTTATTGACAAATTGTAAAAAACACGATTCCGCAACGACTAATCATGAGTCGCTAAGAATCGTGTTTTTCTTATGCTTTAACAGGAGATGCTTGATTTTCAGTGATAACAATATGATTGGCATCATCTAAATCAGCAAGTAATACGGTACTTGCTGGATGTGCCAAGTAGTAATCTGCCAGTTGATCTGCAATCTTATCTTGCAAGACACGCCGCAGAGGTCTTGCCCCTAGTGCAGGATTATAACCAAGTTCAGCTAACTTAGCTTTTGCTGAATCGCTAACAATGACATTCAGATTATTATCAGCTAAATTAGCGTTCATGTCAGCTAGGAGTAAATCAACAATAGTCAGTAAATGCTTTTGAGTGAGTGTTTGGAATTCAATAATATCATCAAAACGGTTCAAAAATTCAGGACGGAAATAATTTTCTAGGTGTTGCAAAAGTCTGCTTTGCGCATCAACTTGATTGAAGCCCATTGGTGTATTACCAGTATCTGTTGAACCGGCATTAGAAGTCATAATAACAATAGTATCTTTGAAACTAACAACATGTCCTTGAGCATCCGTTAAGCGACCATCATCTAAAATCTGCAAGAACATATTCATGACATCAGGATGGGCTTTTTCAGCTTCATCAATTAAAACTAATGAATAAGGGTGACGGCGAACTTGCTCTGTTAATTGACCGGCTTCTTCATACCCAACATAACCAGCAGGAGCGCCAATGAGCTTAGATACGGCATGCTTTTCCATATATTCTGACATATCAAATCGAATTAAAGCGTCTTTGCTACCAAACATCTCTTGCGCTAACTGCTTGGCGAGCTCAGTCTTACCAACACCCGTTGGACCAACAAAGAGGAAAGAACCAATAGGACGACCAGATTTTGTTAAACCAATTCGGTTACGACGAATGGCTTTAGCAACCGTTGCCACTGCATCATCTTGTCCAATAATGTGCGTTGATAGATTTTGATCAAGTGTCTGTAGTTGATTAGCTTCGTTTTCTTTTAGTGCACCTACAGGAATATCGGTCTTATCTTCAATGATTTGTAAAATATCTTTTTCTGTAATTGCTTGAGGTTTAAACATTTCAGGGTGCGCCTCAACTTGCGCTTTCTGTGATGTTAGCTGGTTGGCTTGATCGCGCCAGTAGCTTGCTTTTTCAAAATCCTCTTTATCAATGGCTTCTTGCTTTAGGCTCTCAGCGTGATCAATTTTTGCCTGGATTGTTTTAGGGTCAGCGATTTTCATTGACAGGTTCTTACGTGAACCAGCTTCATCAATGAGATCAATGGCTTTATCAGGTAAAAAGCGTTCTGTGATATAACGATCTGAGAGCTCGACGGCAGCTGTTATTGCTTCGTCAGTAAACGCAACGTGATGATAATCTTCATATCGCTTTTGGATACCTTTTAAGATTGTAATTGTGGCTGACTTACTTGGTTCGTTAACCTGTACAGGTTGAAAACGACGCGCAATGGCACCGTCTTTTTCGATTTTACGGTACTCGTTTAAGGTTGTGGCACCAATGAGTTGAAATTCCCCTCGGGCCAGAGCTGGCTTTAATATATTGCCAGCATCCATACCGCCTTCAGCGTTACCAGCACCCATAATTTCATGTATTTCGTCGATGAATAAAATGACATCATCATTACTTGCCACTTCCTTCATTAGTTGACGCATACGTCCTTCAAATTGTCCTCGCATGGCTGTACCTTGTACCATGGCGGACATATCTAGACGAATCACTTCTTTGGAACGCAATTTTTCAGGGACTTTGTTAGCAACAATGGCTTGGGCCAAGCCTTCAACAACGGCCGTTTTACCAACACCTGCTTCACCGATTAAAACAGGATTGTTTTTTGTGCGTCGGTTTAAAATTTCAATTGTTCGGGAAATTTCTTGATCACGCCCGATAACAGGATCAAGCTTACCTTCACGGGCTTGCTGCGTTAGATTTATACCGTATTCTTCGAGTAAAGTAGGGCGTTTATTTTGTTTGTTTTTTTTATCTTGTGTTGTGTTTGACGTTGACTGGTTGGCTGAACTTGTTTGCATTTGTTCATTCATAGCCCGCATCATCTCATCAAAATTGATGTTACCAAATCCAAATGGGTCTTGTGATGCCATAATATCACCGTGTGTGATCCTGAAAAAACGTGATGCACACATTTTCCTTTCTTAATTATGTCTCAAGTATAGCACCTAAAGATTAAATTGCAATTAAAATTAGCACTCTTTTATTTAGAGTGCTAAAAAGAAAATGTTGTATAATAATTGTGAGGTAAAATTATGGATTATGAACAACAATTAAATGATTTGAGAGATGGTAAAATTGACGAATTAGCCATTACGCCAGAAACCTTTCCCGCCTTTCAAAAAGTTTGGCGTGACTTTCCGTCTCAAAATAAAATAAGAGGCGTTGCAAGTAAGCAGGGTCATGTTAAATATATTCGCGTAAATTAGTCGGCAATATCGTCGATTTTTATGCTACAATACTATAAGTTAAGCATTTTTAAGATATGCATATTTTAAAAAGTAAAAAGGGGCAGCGTCGTGGCATTTTCATTTGGACAACGAAACGTCGGTATCGATCTTGGTACTGCCAACACATACGTATATATTGAAGGTCGAGGCATTGTACTACGAGAACCTTCAGTGGTTGCACGTAATACGCAAACCAATGAGGTTGTAGCTGTCGGCTCTGAAGCAAAAGACATGCTCGGCCGTACACCAGCTAGTATCGCAGCTATTAGGCCAATGCGTGATGGTGTTATTGCAGACTATGATACAACTGTTGCAATGATTCGGTACTACCTTCAAAAGGCACTTGGTGGACGTATCGGTAAACCATACGTTACAGTTGGCGTACCTTCAGGTGTGACAGCTGTTGAACGTCGCGCCGTGATTGATGCCGCCCGTGTGGCCGGCGCACGCGACGCCTATGTTATTGAAGAACCATTTGCCGCTGCTGTTGGTGCAGGTTTGCCTGTAATGGATCCTACTGGTTCAATGGTGGTGGATATGGGTGGCGGTACTACTGATGTCGCTACTATTTCTTTGGGTGGTATTGTGTCGAGTCGTTCGATTCGTATTGCCGGAGATAAATTAGACGAATCAATTGCCAATTTTGTACGGAATAAGTACAATGTAACAATTGGCGAGCCAACTGCTGAACGTCTTAAGATAGAAATTGGCGCTGCGTCACTGGCGCTTGCACGCACATTACCAGATGCTTCCGTGCGTGGTCGAGATTTGTTAACTGGTTTACCTAAGACAATTGATGTGACTGCTGAAGATGTTGCTATGGCGATTCAAGAGCCTGTCAGAGAGATTGTTATCGCTATTCGCGAAACCTTGGAATCCACGCAACCTGAATTGGCAGCTGATGTCATTGATCATGGTATGGTGTTAACAGGTGGCGGCGCTATGTTGCGTGATATGGATAAAATTATTCAAGAAGCAACGAAGGTACCAGTTTTGATTGCAAACGAACCATTAGATGCAGTAGCTATTGGCACAGGCGAAGCCTTGAAGTCAATCGACGTTATGCGTCAAAATTAATCATTTATTAAGATAAAGAATTAACATTAGCGTGGCGGCTGGCGCTACGCTTTTATTTTTGAAAAAGGGGACAACAACATGCGTAAAATATTTTCTTCACGTACCGTTGTGACAATGATTATTGCGTTTATTGTGATTATCGGATTAATCACAGGTTCTAACTGGTTAGCAAAACGTACCAACACACCGCCTTTTATTCAACGTTTTGGTAACGATTTGGCTGGGGGAGTCAGTCGTATTATTGCGGTACCTACGACAGCAATTGGGCGAACAGCCAATAGTATCGGTAATTTATTAGATACTTTTAAAGAAAACCGCACGTTAAAGTCAAAGCTCGACCAGTTTGCGCAAGATAAGGTGCGACTACAAACCGTTGAAGAAGAAAATCGATCACTGAAAAAACAATTAGGGCTACAGGCGACTTTAACCGACTATAAAACAGTTTCTGCTGTGACAATTAGTCGTTCACCAACAACTTGGCAGTCACAATTAGTGATTAATAAAGGCACGAACACTGGCTTAAAAAAAGGTATGCCAGTGTTGTCAGGTGCTGGAATTATTGGTCGTATTAGCGAAGTCAATACAACAAATGCAAAAGTGGCTTTAATTTCAGACACCAGTGAAGATGCTAATCGCTTTGCCATCACGATTAAGGGTGGTAGTGGCGATGTTAATGGTATTGTGACTGGATTTAATCGAGAGAAAAATCAATTAATTATGGGACAGGTTACCTCAGATAGCACAATTAAATCAGGTGATTTGGTTGAAACGTCTGGTTTAGGTGGTGTGATACCTGCTGGACTGTACGTGGGTAAAGTTGCGCGTGTGACAAAGGACGACTACGGTTTGTCAAAACGTATATATATTGAACCAGCAGCTGATTTAGGCAATATTACCACGGTTATGGTTGCTGTATCTCAGTTAGGAGCAAAATAATGGCATTTTGGCAAATAACACGGCTAAGGGTTGTTTATCCCGTTTTACTTGTACTACTTCTTTTTGTTGATGGCGCTTTAATGGCTGGTATGGGCGGTATTTTTACCGCTTTTCCTTGGCATGTTTTACCAGTGACGACTTTAATTTGGTTATTTTACGGTGTGCAGTTTGACGTTGAGGCGGATCTACCGTTCTGGCTTTACACTGTCTTAGTGGGTATCTTATTTGATATGTATTATACTGGCATTTTTGGGACCTACACAGTAGCCTTTGTTGCCGCGACAGCTTTAATGAAACAACTTAAGCGAGTATTAGATGAACGCTTATTAAGTGGGGCAACAATCTTTCTCATCGGTCTAGTCGTCTATTTGTTGATAACTTACTTTGCTGGCTTTGTCATTGGGATTGCCAATGTCAGTGTTGCCACTTTTCTTCTGTATGAAGTGTTGCCCACGGTAATACTAAATACTATAATTGCCACAGTTGGCTATTATCCTGTCTGGTCACTTTTTCAGTTTTTAAGATAGGACTTGACAAGTTGGCATAAAAAGGATATATTATTGTCAATATTAAAAACGTTGAGCAGAAGAGTAGTTTGATTAATTTTTCAGAGAGTTTGCGGTTAGTGTGAGCAAATAAGTTATTCAGATGAACCACATCTGTGAGTATGTAGTTGAATTGAAGTAGGCTGCATCGGAAGTGCCCGTTATCGCATACAGTCTTTGGACTTATTGAGGTATTATCAGTGATGGTTAATACATTTAAGAGGTGGCACCGCGGTAACGCCCTCTGAGTAGTGATACTCGGAGGGCGTTTTTGCTACTATGACAAAGACTGAGTAAGTGATTTTGTGTGAGCAAGGTCAGAACATGAGGTGGCACCACGCTCGAGCGTCCTCTTGCAATATTTTGCAAGAGGGCTTTTTTAATATATAACATAATATTTAAATGTGATAAGGAGAAAAAAATGAACTATTTCCTCAATATTTTACCCAGCTTATTATCAGGCTTGAAAATGACACTGGGGGTGTTTTTTCTAACAATTGTTGGGTCTGTGCCACTAGGAATTATTGTTTCCCTAGGTATGAAGTCGGAGTACTTTACAATTCGTTGGCTAATTAATGGCTACATATGGATTATGCGAGGGACACCATTACTCCTTCAGCTCATATTTGTTTATTATGGTTTAGGCATGATGGGTATTACATTTCCTCGATTTGAAGCTGCTGCTATTGCCTTTATTATTAATTATGGCGCTTATCTAGCCGAAATATTCAGAGGGGGGCTACAAGCGGTACCCCGTGGTCAATATGATGCGGCTAAGGTTCTTGGGCTCAATAAAGTACAAACTTTTTTTAAGATTATATTGCCACAAGTTATTAAAATTGTTGTACCATCTTTTGGAAACGAGATTATCAATCTGGTGAAAGATACGTCGTTAGTTTATGTTATTGGTTTGGGTGATATTCTGCGCGCTGGTAACATTGCTGCAAGTAGAGATGTTACGCTAGTGCCTTACCTATTAGTCGGCATGATTTATCTGTTGATGACGGCAATTGTGACTGTGTTGCTAAAACAAAGTGAAAGTCGTTTGAATATTTGGAGGTAACTGATGTTAGAAATTAAAAACTTAACAAAAAAATATGCTGATAACACGATTTTTAAATCACTAGATTTAACTGTTCAGGATGGTGAAGTATTGAGTATTGTAGGCCCATCAGGTATTGGTAAAACAACCCTAATTAAAATATTAGCTGGCTTAGAAACAGCTGACAGTGGTGAAATTAAACTAAATCATGACGTGCTAGCAGTCGATGGTTCTAGATTTGATGCGAAAGTGGGCCTCATCTTTCAAGATTTTAACTTATTTCCAAATTATTCAGTTTTAGACAATGTGGCTTTGGCACCGATTAGTGTTATGAAATTATCGAAAAGCGAAGCAAGACAAGTAGCCAAACAATTATTGGAAACATTAGGTATGAGCGATAAAGTTGCCCTCTATCCTTTCCAGTTATCGGGCGGGCAAAAACAACGAGTGGCGATTGCGCGAGCACTAGCGATGCAACCGCAGATTTTGGCTTATGATGAACCAACGAGTGGGTTGGATGAAGCGTCAACACGTCAAGTGGCTGAGGTTGTTAAGACATTAAAACAACAAGGTGTGACGCAGATGATTATTACACATGATCAATTCTTTGCCGAATTAGTGTCTGATCGTGTATTCGACTTTGCAACGGAGGTGAAACGATAATGGTCAGTATGAAACGTAAAATCATTGTGAACACGTTGGTTGGTTTAGCTTTTTTAGCCATTGTTATTTGGGCAATTCTGTCCCTTGGCGTTGGTAATAAGCAGAACAAAGACACGCAAGCTACAGCGCAAAAAGATGATTGGCAACGTATTAAGCAAGAAAAACAAATTACTATCGGATTAGATGATACCTTTGTGCCAATGGGATTTAGAAACAAAGAAGGTAACATTGTGGGGTTTGATGTTGACCTAGCAAATGCAGTGTTTAAAAGCATGGATATTAAAGTTAAGTGGCAACCTATTGATTGGTCTATGAAAGAAACTGAACTAAACACGGGCAACATTGATGCGATTTGGAATGGTTATACTAAGACGACGGCGCGCGCTAAACAGGTGGCTTTTTCTGACACGTATCATCGGGCAACACAAGTTTTAGTGACATTAAAGAAAAATAATATTAATCACTTTTCAGACATGAAAGGTAAAGTATTAGGAGATCAAACGGCTTCGAGTGGCGATGAGGGCTTTAATAAATACCCTGATGTTTTAAAACAGTACGTTAAAGACCAAAAAGTTGTTGGTTATGATACTTTTGATAAAGCATTTAACGATCTAAATGCTGGAAGAATAGATGGGTTACTCATTGATGAAGATTATGCGCGTTACTATGTGGCCCATCAGCCAAACCCTAAAGATTATACTGTGACTGTTGGCGCATTTCCTGTTGATATGACAGCAGTTGGTTTCAGAAAATCGGATAATAAGTTGCGTGAAGCAGTTAATAAAGCTTTAACACAATTCAAAAAAGATGGCCGTTTACAACAAATTGAAAACAAATGGTTTGCTAATTAAAACACAAAATCAAAGCTAAACAATAGCTTTGATTTTTTCTTTAGAAAATAAAGATGATTTTGTCATGAATGTCTGAAAAATGTTACACTAGTAGTATTATGAGTTGAGAGTCGAGAGGTGACAAATGCTGAGAGATTCATTGTGGATAATTGTGATTTTGCTTTTAATCGTCAATACCCTCGGTGCCATCGTGACTGTATTCAGTCAGAAAAGAGATATTGCAACAATTTGGGCTTGGTTATTAGTGTTAATAACGATGCCGGTTGTTGGCTTCTTTATTTTTTTTCTAGTTGGCAGTCGTATTTCCAATAAGAAAATATTTCGTTTGCGAACCCAAGAACAACGTGGGTTAGAACAGATTGCTGACAACCAAAGGCAACAATTACAAAAAATTGAACAATTGCTACCTGTTCCAGATGCTGCGTCAGAGCTAGTCAATTTATTTTTGTCATCCGATGAGGCTGTTTTAACACGTGGAAACGATATTAAAGTTTATAATAATGGCCAAGATAAATTTGCGGCGCTGTTCGAAGATATTAGACAAGCCAAACATCATATTCATCTTGAGTATTTCACAATTTATGATGATCATATAGGCAATCAATTGATTGATTTATTGACTGCTAAAGCACAAGAAGGCGTTGAAGTTCGCGTGATATTTGATCAATTTGGCTCACATGGTCAGCACAGACGGTTATATAAACGCTTAAGGCTAGCCGGTGGTGTCGCTACATCATTTCTTATGAGACCGTTTCAATTGCTAACACTACGTTTTAACTTTCGAAATCATCGTAAGTTAGCCATTATTGATGGTATGATAGGGTATATTGGCGGTTTTAACGTGGGCGATCAATATCTTGGTCAATTCAAAAAATTTGGTCATTGGCGAGACACGCATTTGCGTATTCATGGTGATGCAGTCCTGTCTTTACAAAGTCGTTTTTTAATGGATTGGAATGCCACAGCCGAGCCTAATGAGCTGTTAGTTAAAACAACACAGTATTTTCCAGTGATATCAACATTACCTGGCCGTTCAATGGTTCAAATTGTATCGAGTGGGCCAGATAATGACATGAAGCAAATTAAACAGGGATTTATGCGAATGTTTGCTTCAGCTCGAACAGAAATAACAATTCAAACACCATATTTTATTCCGGATGCGGCTATTTTAGAGACATTAGAGATTGCTGTGATGTCAGGTGTACGTGTACGCCTAATGATTCCCGACCGCCCAGACCATCCTTTTGTGTATCGTGCAACGCAGTATTATGCGAAGGAATTAATTGATTTAGGTGCCGAAGTTTATCGTTATGATGGTGGCTTCTTGCATAGTAAGGTTGTTATCATTGATCATGAAATTGCCACAGTTGGTTCAGCGAATATGGATATTCGATCGTTTGCCTTGAATTTTGAGACCAACGCTTTCATGTATGACCCAGCGTTTGCTGGACAACTTGAAGCGCTTTTTGAACAAGATGTATCACAATCAACACAGTTAACAACTGTGGATTATGAGGAACAGTCTATTTGGATGACTATATTACAAAAATTCAGTCGTTTATTCTCACCAATACTATGAAAAAAATACAACTTAAACCAGGGGTGCACCTTGTTGTGATGCCCACAAAACAATTTAAAACACTAAATATTGCCGTCGATTTTGCAGCACCTTTGTTAGCAAGCACAACCTCGGCTAGGGCACTTTTGACGTACTTAACAGCGGTTAGTGCCCAAAAATATCCCAATCAACAAGCCGTGGCGCAAAAGACCATTGATTTATATGGTGCACAATATCAAACAGATGTCACGCGTTTTGGTCAGACACACCATATTCGCTATCAATTACAAATGCCAGCGCCCATTTATCTCAATTCTGCGGATGCAGGATATCATCTATTAACTGATGCTTTTGATTTTATGCGCGACATGATTTTTGAGCCCCTTGTTACTGACAAAGCTTTTAATCAGTCTGTGTTCCTGCAAGAGCAGCAAAGTTTAATCAACGAAATCGATGGCTTAATTGACGATAAAAAACGTTATGCAGCACTAAAACTCAGAGAATTAACTTATAGTTTACCCGCAATGCAACGGCCCACATTAGGGACGGTTGAAGATGTTAAAGCGTTAACACCGGCTAGTGTGTATAGTGCTTATCAAAGTATGGTGACATCAGACGAAATTAATATTATTGTATTTGGGGATGTGTCTGAAACCGACATTCTACCTCTCTTAGATAAATGGACACTTCATTCTCGTACACAGCAACCGCTTCAACCATTTTATAGGCAGGGTCTGCGCCCAGCTACGGTTGAAATTACTGAAACGCAAGCTAACTTAACACAGGCTGTCTTGATGTTAGCTTACCAGTTGAGTTTAGCGCCAGACGATCCTCAAAGATTTACAGCAGTTATTTTGAATGCGTTATTTGGTGGATCGCCTTTGTCCAAATTATTTGCAAATGTACGTGAAAAATCGTCGTTAGCCTACACTATTTATTCACGATGGCAGCATGATACAGGCTTTTTAACAGTAGCCGCCGGACTGGCCTCTGATAAAGTTGAGTTAGCTGATCGCATGATACAGGCAGAACTTCAGGCCATTAAGCAAGGAAATATCAAACGAGAAATTCTCGAAGCCATTAAAACGAGTGTTGTCAATGATTATTTAAGTCAACAAGATTCACCTAATAGTGAAATGACCTTGGCTTTCTCAAGATTATTAACACGACGTGAAACGCCAACAAATGAATGGGTTAATGCCATTATGGCAGTTTCTGTGGAAGATGTCGCACAGCTAGCGCAAGCAGTTGTTTTACAAACACGATTTACATTATTGCCTGAGGCAGTCGAATGAAAGAACAACACTATCAACAATTACAAGAACATGTATTAATTGAAACGCTAGATAATGGCTTAAAAGTGGTCATGATACCAAAAGAGAATTACCACAAGACTTTCGCCGTATTGACAACGCCATTTGGTTCATTAGATCGTCATTTTAAAATCAATAATTCAGAAGTAATTGATATTCCTTCTGGTACGGCTCATTTTTTGGAACACAAGCTTTTTGAAAAAGAAAGCGAGGATGCTTTTAAACGTTTCGGAGAATTAGGTGCTGATGCCAATGCTTTCACAACAGCTTATCAAACGAGTTATCTTTTTTCCACGACTGATAATTTTGAATTATCTTTGGTCCATTTACTAGATTTTGTTCAAACACCATATTTTAGTCTGCAAACGATTGCCAAGGAACAAGGTATTATTGGACAAGAGATACAAATGTATGAAGACGACCCCAACTGGATTGTATACATGGGATTATTGCAAATCCTGTATCCTAAGTCACCATTGGCTGATGATATTGCGGGAACACAAAAGACGATTTCAAAAATCACACCGCAATTGTTATATAATATTCACAAAGCTTTTTACCAACCAAAGCAGTTAACATTACAAATTGTTGGTCATTTTGAGCCAAAAACGGTACTGGCTTTAATTCGTGACAATCAAGCGCAAAAAAGTATTGAAGATATTCAAGTCGATAGTCTAGCTGATCAACTTGAAATACCAACTAAAGTCACAGAAATCAAACATTTCAATGTGGTGAGACCTAAGATTGCTTTGGGTATTCGTCTAGAAAATACTAATTTGAAGTCTATGGATGGTACCAAAGCAGGGTTAATAGCTGATATTTTAGCCGATATGATGTTTGGAGAGCAGACAGATTGGTATCAAAACCTGTATAATAAAGGTATCATCGATACTGAATTTGAGACATCATTTGATATAATCCGTGATTATCAATTTGTTAGTTTTTTTTCAGAAACGACGGAATATGAAGCTTTAACAGCAGCTATTCAAAATCAGATTGAAAATTATAAAGCGATATTGTTAGGACAAGAATCAATGTTTGAATCCTTAAAGCGGGCAACGCTGGGTGAGGGTATTCAGCGTCTCAATAGTTTGGAAAGTATAGCGTTACGAGGGGATGACGTCTTATTCAATCACAACTTGTTTGATAAAATTATGTTACTTCAAGCACTAACATATACCGACATATTAGACTTTGCTAACAAAATCTATCAAAATGTTACACTACAGCGCTTTATCTTGAAGAAATAATAACTGGGAAAATTATGAGTGAAACTTTAACGAATCAAATAGGGGAACAACTTAAAGCTGCTCGTCTAGCTAAAAATATGTCTTTGGATGATGTCCAACAGATTACAAAAATTCAAGTACGTTACCTTGAAGCCATTGAAAGTAATAATCTCAGTGTCTTACCAGGGGACTTTTATGTGCGCGCCTTTATTAGGCAATACGCGTTAGCCATGGGTTTGAATCCTGAAGATTTGTTGGGAGAAACACGCCCAGCTTCAATTTCACGAACAAATGATTTGAGTCGTGCGCACCGAGATAATGACGGTATTGTGCGTGCAGGAAATGATACACAATTATCCACAAAATCTCGTTTATCGAACTTGTTACCAACGATTTGGGTCATTTTATTAGTGGTCATTGGGTTAATTGTGGTATGGTTTGCTTTGACACACTTAACACAAGGCAAGCAGCAGTCAAATGACAGTGGCAATGTCTCAGTGTCAACATCAACGGTGCCAGCATCACAATCATCAAGCACAGCTGCTTCATCGTCAAGTCAAAAGGAAAAAAAGCCGGCTAAGCCAGCCTTGAATTTAGGAACGCCAGAGCAGAATACGGCGTTACAAACAACAATTTATAATATTTCTGGACAAAATAATACGGCGCATACTATCAAAATTAACGGTCAAGGTACAGGAACGAATGTTAAGGTGACAGTGGGACAAAATATTTTGTTTAATGAGATGGTTACCACAAATAAGTCAATTACTGTGCCTACTGGAACGAATGCTGTCAATGTTCAATTTACAAATGTTGGCAACGCAGTAATGACGCTTGACGATCAAAAAATATCAGTAATTAATACTGCGACACCGTTTTGGAATGTGTTAATTAACTTAAATAAGTAAAGAGGCAATGATGAATCTCCCTAATAAATTAACAGTTTTTCGAATTGTTTTAATCCCAGTTTTCATTCTTATTCTATCCGTACCCTATCAATGGTCGGTCATTAATATGGGATCTGTACATTTACCAGTTAATTGGCTAATTGCGGCAATTGTTTTTGCAGTGGCAGCGTTTACTGACTTTTTGGATGGTCAAATTGCGCGACGTCAACACCTTGTTACTAATTTTGGTAAATTTGCTGATCCTTTAGCAGATAAGTTACTGGTAATGACAGCGTTGATATTTTTAACGGGTTTCCATGTTGTACCAGCATGGATGACGGCAGTTATTATAATTCGTGAGTTAGCGATAACTGGTTTACGGACATTGATTGTTGAAAATAATGGGCAAGTGTTGGCAGCGCAGATGCCTGGAAAAATTAAGACATTTTCTCAAATGTTTGCCATTTTATTTTTGTATCTCAAAGACATGCCATTCACTTTTGTACATGTGCCTGTTGGTGGCATATTATTGTGGATTGCCGTTGTTTTCACCATCTACTCAGGGGTAGATTATTTTTGGCAAAATAGAGCAGTTTTTTCTGATGGTATGTAAAGCGCTAATAGCGCTTTTTTCGTCTAATAAAAGAAAGGGGAACATAAACGAACAATTGTTCGTTTATTTGCTTGCTTTTACTGTCATAAACAGGTAAACTAATGAAGTAAGATAAAAGGAGTAGCCACACATGGTCACAAAAAAGACGACTAAAAAAGATGATAAAGATAGCCAAGCTAAAGGCCGAAAAGCCGCTTTAGATGAAGCCTTAAAAAAAATTGAGAAAAATTTTGGTAAGGGTTCAGTCATGGTTTTAGGTGACAATGCTTTGACGCAAATTGAGACTTATCCTTCTGGGTCGGTTAAGCTAGATGTTGCGTTAGGTGTTGGTGGTTATCCCAAAGGCCGAATTATTGAAATATATGGACCAGAATCCTCTGGAAAAACAACTTTAGCTTTACATGCGGTGGCTGAAGTGCAAAAGGCTGGTGGTACAGCAGCTTATATCGATGCGGAAAACGCTTTAGATGTAAAGTACGCTGAGGCATTGGGCGTACAAAAAGATGAATTGCTGCTATCACAACCAGATACTGGCGAACAAGGCTTAGAAATTGCTGATGCGCTAGTACAATCAGGTGCGGTCGATATTATTGTTGTTGATTCAGTCGCAGCCCTTGTACCTCGAGCTGAAATTGAAGGTGAAATGGGTGATTCGCATGTTGGTTTGCAAGCACGATTAATGAGTCAAGCGCTTCGTAAATTAGCTGGGACTTTAAATCGCACAGGAACCATTGCTATTTTTATTAACCAAATTCGTGAAAAAATTGGTGTGATGTTTGGTAATCCTGAGACAACACCTGGTGGACGCGCGCTGAAGTTCTATTCAACAATTAGACTTGAAGTTCGTCGTTCAACTCAAATTAAAGATGGTACGGATGTTACAGGTAACCTCACTAAGGTGAAGGTTGTAAAGAATAAAGTTGCGCCACCATTTAAAGTGGCAGAAATTGACATCATGTATGGCAAAGGTGTTTCTCAAACTGGTGAAATTTTAGATTTAGGTGCAGAACAAGAAATTATTCGCAAAGCTGGCGCTTTTTACTACTATGACGATGTGAAAATTGGTCAAGGCCGTGAAAAGGCAAAAGAATTTTTGGATGATCCAGAAAATGCCGATATGCGACAAACAATCTATGAAAAAGTTCGCAATGCTTTTGGTATAGGTGATGGTGAAACAGCCGAATCCGATGAGACGACTGCAGACAAGCAAAAAGGCGCTGAGACGATAGAACTTGTTAGTGATACAGATGACTTGACAGATGAGCCAATTGTATAATTCCTGTAAAGAATAAAAGGAAACGCTAGGGCGTTTCCTTTTTTTTTGTTACAATGCAATTAAGTAAAGAATTGGAAGGACTGCGCGCCATAAAAGGTGTGTCTGGAAATCATGGCAAAAATTTTAGTAGTGGATGATGAAATCGCAATCTCAACGTTGTTAAAGTATAATTTAGAAGAAAATGGTTATGATGTCACGGTAGCTTCTGATGGCCAAACAGCTTATGATTTAGCCAAACAAGAAAGTTTTGACGCTATATTGTTGGATTTGATGTTACCGGTCATTGATGGTATGACGTTATTAAAAAATTTACGTCAAGATAAAGTGAGTACGCCAGTTATTTTGGTTACTGCAAAGGGCGACGAATTTGATCGCGTTTTCGGATTAGAATTGGGCGCAGACGATTATATTACTAAGCCTTTCAGTCCACGTGAAGTGGTGGCACGTGTCAAAGCTGTTCTTCGTCGTTCACAGGTAGATCATCAAGTTTTGGCTGAATCAGATGTCATTAAGGTTCAAAATGTCGTCATTGACGATAACAAAAAAGTTGTGACTAGGGACAATCAGATTTTAACTTTAACCCCCCGCGAGTATGAGTTATTACTTTATTTTGCTCACAGAATTGGACGTGTAATCGACAGAGAAACAATTTTGACAGCTGTTTGGGGTTATGAATTCACTGGTGAAAGTCGAATGGTTGACATGCATATCAGTAATTTAAGAGAAAAAATCGAAACCAATCCTAAATCGCCACAATTATTAAAAACGGTTCGTGGGTTTGGCTATACATTAGTTGTGTAAGTCGTTATGTAAAGACGTTTTTACAAACATTTACATAACGACAACACTTTTGATGGGGATTCTTTGACATAAGGTATGTAGTATATAACTTGTAAGCAAGGACAGGCACCCAAGAGCCTCTACTACAACCCCTGTTTACACTACATACGCTTCTTTGAAGCCTAGTCAAAGGGAGAATCACTCATGAACAAAACAGTTGTCGGAATCGTAGGCGGTGTCGTTGTAATCGCAGCGGGTTTCGCGTTGTATAGTAGTGCCAATCATTCAGGTAATAGTGGTGCTAAAACATCATCAAGTGCAACAACCAAAGTTAGTGGTAAAGTGCTTGCTTTAGGTTCAACAGCTTTGCAGCCATTAGCTGAACAAGTTGCAACGTCTTTCCAAGAAAAAAATCCTGGTGCTACAATTACGGTTCAGGGTGGCGGTTCAGGCGCTGGTTTGAGTCAAGTTTCAAGTGGGTCAGCCCAAATCGGTAACTCAGATGTCTTTGCTGAAGAAAAGTCTGGTGTTGACGCATCAAAACTACAAGATCATAAGGTAGCAGTGGTGGGTATTGCTCCAGTTGTTAACTCTGAAGTACAAGTATCTAGCTTGTCAAAAGATCAGTTACGCGATATCTTCACAGGGAAAGTCACTAACTGGAAAGAAGTTGGTGGTAAAGATGAAAAAATTGTTGTGATTAACCGTGCAACTGGTTCAGGCACACGTGCGGTCTTTGAAAAGAATGTCTTAAACGGGCAAGCAGCCATTAAGACAACAGAACAAGATTCAAACGGTACGGTGCAAAAGATTGTTTCAACAACACCTGGTGCTATCTCATACCTAGCATTTGCTTACCTAGATGCTTCAGGTATCAAGGCACTGAATATTGATAAAGTAACTCCTGATAAGAAAAATGTCGAAGATAATTCATGGCCAATTTGGGCTTATGAACATATGTACACTAAGGGTTCCGCAACAGGAACAACTAAAGCATTCTTAGACTATTTCTTGACAAAAGATGTTCAAAAGACGTTAGTTCCTAAGTTGGGTTATATCGGCTTAACTGATATGAGGGTAACTCGTGACGCTGCTGGTAAGGTTACAAATAATTAAAAGATTCAAATTAACAAAGCTCGCGATAGCGAGCTTTTTTGTTATGATATAAATGAGGTAAAGACTAGATGAAAAAAAATAGCCTAAAATTTTTGAGTTTTTTATGTGTGAATATGAGCGTCATTTTATTGTTTAGCGTGTTGTTATTTCATCTCAGTGTTAAACAATGGCTTCTTTTATTATTGGCGATTTTTTTAGCAACTATTGGCGAATATGCTGTCTCACTTTTTTGGAATGGGCGAAGACAACGTGAAATAGATGTTATGACAAACCGCATGTTAGCGACTCAAAATAATGAAGAGCCACGTGGTGTATTAGCTGAACCACAATCACCCTACTATGATTTAATCAATGCCTTTAACCAGTTGCAAAGCTATGTTAAACATATGCAATCGACGATGCAACGTGATCTAGCAAATTATCAATCTTTATTAACTAGTTTACCCGTTGGCGTTATTCATGTTAACCGGCGGCATATTATCGATGTTTTTAATCAAACAGCAGCGGATTTATTAGCTGTAGATCGTCCTGAAACACCTATTGCTGAGAGCTTAGTAATTCGCCAATTTGCCTTATCAGAGCTAATTACTCAAACTTTTAATACCCAGCAAAACCAGCAAGCGATCTTAAATTTGGCAGTTGACAACGGTATGAAACAGTATGAAGTGAGCACATTTTATCAAAAAGGCGATGTTCAGCACGCTGAAGTCATGATTATTTTATATGATTTAACAACTGTTCTTCAAATTGAGCGTATGCAGTCTGACTTTCTAGCGAATGCGTCACACGAATTAAAAACACCTTTAACAGCTATTACAGGATTTATAGAGACACTTCAAGGTCCTGCTGGTGAAGATGCAACCACACGGCAACAATTCTTGCAAATTGTCTCTGACGAAGCACAACGACTATCCTTGTTAGTGAATGATATTTTGTCTTTATCACGTGCACAGCAACGTGATGATACACTACAAAAAGAATTAACAATTAGTGACATGATTGATAAACAATGGGAACAAATTGGAACACTCTACACAGATAAGGCCATTACTCTAAGAAACGATGTACCACGGGATTTTGTTGTCCATAGCATTTACGCAGATGTTAATACAATTTTGCAGAATTTATTAGTTAATGCTGTGAAATATAATGTTCAGGGTGGTAGCATTCAAGTGACAGCATTTAAGGACCATCAACATTGGCAATTGAATATTAAAGATACTGGCATTGGTATCCCAACGAGTCAGCAATCACGCATATTTGAACGCTTTTATCGTGGGGATGAATCACGACAACGTAAAATTGCAAATGGAACGGGTCTTGGCCTGGCAATTGTTAATGAAATCGTCAGTAAGCATAACGGGACGATTAAGGTTCAGTCACAAGTCGGTGTTGGAACAGTTATGAGTATGACGATGCCATTGTAAACGTTTCCTTTACGATTTCTTTACATAAGACCGTAGTGACATTTACATTGTTTTAAGATAATAGAGGAGTAGTAGTTAAATCTTGGGAGGCATGAATATGTCGAAATCGCATCGCGGAACAATTGTGTCTGCAATTGTAGCCGTGGGTATTGTTGCGGCTATTGGAACAGCTTATGCAACACGTGACAAAGGAAATTCTGGCACATCTATCACAGCAGTTGGTTCAACGGCGTTGCAGCCATTTGTTGAATCAGCAGGCGAAGAGTATGCAAAGGAGAACCTAGGCACATTCATTAACGTACAAGGTGGTGGTACTGGTACGGGATTAAGTCAAGTTGCACAAGGTGCAGTTGATTTAGGTAATTCTGATGTGTTTGCAGAAGAAAAAGCTGGTATTGACGCTAAAAAATTAGTTGATCATCAAGTAGCTGTTGTCGGTATTGCGCCATTGCTAAATAAAGACAATGGTGTTAGTAATTTAACCACTAATCAGTTACGTGACATTTTCACAGGTAAAGTAACCAATTGGCAGCAGGTAGGTGGCAAAAATATAAACATCGTCATTATTAACCGTGCAGCTGGTTCGGGGACACGTGCCACTTTTGAAAAGTGGGGACTAGGTGGCGCGCAAAGCCTTTCCGCGCAAGAACAAGATTCTTCTGGTATGGTGCGTTCCATTGTTGCAACAACACCAGGAGCCGTTTCATATGCTTCGTTTGGTTATATTGACCGTTCAGTCACTGCACCTTCGGTAGATAACATTGCCCCTACTAATGCAAATGTTATTGACGGTAGATACCCAATTTGGTCTTATGAGCATGTTTATACGAAGGGTAGACCTAATAAAGAAGTCGCGCGCTTCTTAGATTACTTAATGTCAAAGAAAATACAAAAGACACTAGTGCCAGAGCTGGGCTATATTTCAATTCACGATATGCATGTGACGCGACAATTAGATGGACAATTAGTTAAAAAATAAAGTTTAAGATTCAATTAGAAGAGAACATGAGATATGATACCTGTGTTCACAAATCCTGAATATAGGCTAAGTCATACTTTGGAGAAAAAATGGATAACATTACACAGAAGTTGATGCAAAAATCTGAATCAACGAAAAAAGATTCAATGGGCCGAGCAGTTAGTTTGGCAGCCTTAGCCCTTATTGTAATAGTCGTTGTATCGATTTTTGCTTTCGTTATGAGCCGCGGATTGTCAACATTTTTACATGATGGCGTTAGCGTGAAAGATTTCCTATTTGGCACCAATTGGAATCCATCCGTTATAGATCCACACACTAAGCAACCCTATATTGGGGCGTTGCCAATGATCTTGGGATCGTTTTTGGTTACCTTATTAGCAGCTATTGTAGCTACACCATTTGCAATTGGGACATCACTGTTTATGACAGAAATTGCCCAAAAACGTGGTGCTAAAATTATGCAACCAATTATAGAGTTGTTGGTAGGTATCCCATCGGTTGTTTATGGTTTTATTGGTTTGACAGTAGTTGTACCCTTTATTCGAGCAACTTTTGGTGGCTCAGGATTTGGTATTTTGTCTGGTACGATTGTCTTGTTTGTTATGATTTTACCAACAATTACTTCTATGACAGTCGACACATTGAAGTCGGTGCCACGTCATTATCGTGAATCAGCGTTGGCAATTGGGGCAACGCGTTGGCAAATGATTTACAAAGTCGTTTTACGCGCGGCAACACCTGGTATTCTAACAGCAATTGTCTTTGGTATGGCACGTGCTTTTGGAGAGGCTTTGGCTGTTCAAATGGTCATTGGAAATGCGGCATTGATGCCTCATAATCTGATTTCTCCAGCTTCAACGTTAACATCTGTTTTGACAATGGGTATTGGTAATACAGTGATGGGATCGTTACAAAACAATGTTTTGTGGACGTTGGCTATGATTTTATTGCTGATGTCACTGGTCTTTAATTTGATTGTTCGCGCTATTGGACGCAGAGGAGAAATGAAATAATGAACGCAAAAACTGCTGATAAAATAGCCACCGGCGTTATTTATGCCATTTCAGGCATTGTTGCTTTAATTCTTATTGCAATGCTTGCCTTTATTTTAGTCCGTGGCGTGCCACATTTGTCATGGCACTTTTTAACATCACCAGCAAAGGCCTTTGAAGCCGGCGGTGGTATTGGCATACAATTATTTAATTCATTTTACTTATTAATTTTGGCGATGATTATTAGTTTTCCTATTGCGCTGGGCGCTGCCATTTATTTGAATGAATACGCACGTAAGGGTAAATTCACCACGATTGTTCGTACAGCAATTGAAATTCTAAGTTCTTTGCCTTCTGTTGTTGTGGGACTGTTTGGCTTCTTGTTGTTCGTTGTTAAATTTCATTTTGGTTTTTCAATTCTATCTGGTGCTGTGGCGTTAACATTGTTTAACTTACCATTGCTAACGCGTTCAATTGAAACCAGCTTGGCGCAAATCCCTAATTTGCAACGCGAAGCAGGTTCAGCGCTTGGCTTGTCTCGATGGGAAACCGTCATCCATGTTATTTTACCAGCGGCTGTCCCATCAATTGTGACCGGTGTGGTGCTATCTGCAGGTCGTGTTTTTGGTGAAGCTGCCGCGCTAATTTATACGGCTGGTCAATCTGCACCAGCTTTGAATTTTGCTGACTGGAATCCATTTAATATTTCTAGCCCACTAAATCCAATGCGACCAGCAGAAACATTAGCGGTTCACATTTGGAAAATCAACTCTGAAGGTATTATGCCAGATGTCAGTGCAGTCTCAGCGGGGGCTTCAGCTGTTTTGATTATTGTTGTCTTACTATTCAACTTTAGTGCGCGCAAGATTGGTGCTAAGTTACATCAGAAACTGACAAGTGCCTAAATAGTGCTGGGTTAGTAAGGATACTAATAATGAAGTGGCTATGAACAATTATTTGATGTGAATAGCATGATGGAGAAAATATGGCTAACAATATTGACTTGAAACCAGTCAGTGAATTTATTTCAGAAAATGCACCAGAACGTTTTATTTATGATATGCCAGCGGAAAAACACGAAGTGGCTATCTCAACAAAAAATTTACAAGTATTTTATGGTGATAACCTTGCCTTGAGTGAAGGCGACTTGTCATTTGAACGCTATAAGATTACGAGTTTAATTGGCGCATCAGGATCCGGTAAATCAACATTTTTACGTTCATTAAATCGTATGAATGATGGTGTAGCGACCGTTAAAGGAAATATCATGTATCGTGGCGTTGACATCAATACTAAGGCAATTGATGTTTATGAAATGCGTCGTCATATTGGCATGGTATTTCAACGACCAAATCCCTTTGCCAAGTCAATCTATAATAATATTACTTTTGCATTGACACAACGTGGGGTGACCAAGAAGCAAGAGCTAGACGAAATTGTTGAAACAAGTTTGCGGCAAGCAGCGCTATGGGATGAAGTTAAAGACGAATTGAACAAGTCGGCATTAGCATTATCTGGTGGGCAGGCACAGCGGTTAGTTATCGCTCGTGCACTGGCATTAAAGCCAGATATTCTATTACTGGATGAACCCTCTAGTGCATTAGACCCAATTTCATCGGCACAAGTGGAAGATACATTATTGGAACTCAAAAATAAGTATACAATTATTATTGTGACTCATAATATGCAACAAGCAGCGCGAATTAGTGATTATACAGCTTTCTTCCATATGGGAAAAGTAATTGAATATGATTTAACACGTAAAATATTCACGCGACCAAAAGTTGCGTTAACAAATGATTATATATCGGGGAACTTCGGATGACAGAGACAAAACAAAACAACATTCTGGAAACACGTGATGTTAAGTTGTGGTATGGTCAAAAAGAAGCATTGCATGGTATTAATTTAAGTTTTCCTGAAAAGGGTATTACTGCATTAATTGGGCCATCTGGATCAGGTAAATCAACTTATTTACGGGCATTGAATCGGATGCATGATCTGGAAGACAATATTACGGTTACGGGGACGTTTGATTTTAAGGGCACCGACATTTACGCACCAACAACAGATACGGTTGAACTTCGTAAACGTATAGGAATGGTATTCCAACAACCCAACCCATTTCCATTTTCAATCTATGAAAACGTTATTTTCGGCCTGCGTCTGGCTGGTGTTAAAGATAAAGCTGTGTTAGATGAAGCAGTTGAAAAAGCATTAAGGCAAGCCTCTGTCTGGGACGAAGTCAAAGATGATTTGCATAAATCGGCATTGGGCCTTTCAGGAGGTCAGCAACAACGTGTTTCAATTGCACGTGTCTTAGCAACTTCGCCTGATTTGTTATTGTTAGATGAGCCAACATCAGCCTTAGATCCAGTATCAAGTCACAATATTGAAGAAACACTATTGAATTTGAGAAACGATTATGCGATGATTATTGTTACACACTCAATGTCACAGGCATCTCGTTTATCAGATCGTACTGCTTTTTTCTTAAGTGGTGATTTGATTGAAGTAGATGCGACAAAGCATATTTTCCTAAATCCCCAGAGACAAGAAACACAAGATTATGTGAGTGGCCGATTTGGTTAATAACTAAAAGTTTAACAATAAGGAGAAGTATGATGCGTCGATTATTTGATGAAGAATTAGCTGATTTGGATAACTCATTTACTGAAATGGGTATGCTTGTTGCACAAACGATACAAAAGTCCGTGCAATCATTTGTCGATCATGATCGTGAAGGGGCAAGAGCCATTCTTGATAATGATCACCAGATTAACGAACGAGAAGCAGCAATTGAAAAGAAAACCTTTGAGATGATTGCTTTGTATCAACCAGTGACAACTGATTTGCGTGAAATTGTGACTATCTTAAAAGCAGTCTCTGTTCTTGAAAGAATGGGTGATCAGGCCAGAAATATTGCCAATTCAACGATTCGCGTGAAGGGGACAAAACATATTGCCAACGTTGAAGAAAAACTTGGTGAAATGGGAACACAAGTAGCTAAGATGGTTTCTGCAGTCATGGATTACTATGTTAAAAATGATGCACTTGGTGCTGAATCAATTGCTGAAGAAAATCAATCATTATCAAAGCGGGCAGCACAAGTGCGTTCAGATTCAGTTGAAGGCATGAAAGAAGATGCTGAATTAGTTGATTCGGCAGCTGATTATCTGGTTATTGCTGGTTATCTCAAGCGTATAGGTGACTATACTACTGATATCGCTGAGTGGATTGTTTATAAGCGCACAGGTAAAATCATTGAGTTAAACCCAGGTTATAATTACTTTATTTAATATTATTTTACGAGATGAATGACTGAACGCTAAGTTTAGTCATTTTTTGTTTATCAGACGTCTTTTTGGTATAATGAAACTACTGGCACGAGTGAATAAGTGCATTGCAACAATGCGTTAAGCGCTTACACTAGTCAATGAAGGGAGGCTTCAATGCGTTTTCTTGCACGATTAGCAACAACAATGTTGGCCTTCTTAGTTATCGGCGCGTTATTTCCAAACGGATTTAGAGTTGATAATTGGTTAACTGCACTCGGGGCGGCGTTAGTGTTAGCAATATTAAACACCATTATTAAGCCGATCTTAGTGTTGCTTACCTTACCGCTAACGATTCTTACATTTGGCTTATTCACAATAATTATTAATGCCGTAATGCTTGAATTGACTGCCGACTTGGTTGGTGGATTCGATTTTGAAAGTTTTGGATGGGCAATTTTAACAGCAATTATTTTATCAGTTGTGAATACTATTTTAACAACTGATGTGTATATGGATTCAGGAAGATAACAGCATGGCACAAAATTCAGTTACAGTAAAACAGTTAGTGGACAATACACGGTTAGAAATTGTCGCTGGCAATCAATATTTAGAACGGCCAATTACAACATCAGATATTTCACGACCTGGCTTGGAAATGACAGGTTATTTTAATTATTATGCTCCTGAACGTGTGCAATTATTGGGTATTACTGAAACATCGTTTTCTGAACGTATGGGGCATGAAGAATTGTTGATGGTTTATCGACGTATGGCTGATGCTGCGACACCAGCATTTGTCGTTTCTACCGGTTTGCCAATCAGTGATGAACTCAAACAAGCGGCTGATGAAGCAAAAATTCCTATATTAACCTCAACGTTGACTTCATCACGAATTCTATCTAATATGACATATTATCTCGGTGGACAACTAGCACCACGTGAAAACGTTCACGGTGTGCTGATAGATGTCCACGGATTAGGTGTTTTGATTACTGGTGATGCGGGTATAGGAAAAACTGAAGCAGCGCTAGAACTCATACAACAAGATAAAGCACGTTTGGTCGCTGATGATCGCGTTGATATTTATCAAGAAGATGAAGAGCGTTTAATTGGTGAGCCCAATGGTGTGTTACGCAATATGATGGAAGTGCGTGGTGTTGGTATTATTGATGTTCAACAAGTATATGGTGCCGTTTCAGTACGATCACACGCAACGATTGCCTTAAACATTCATTTATCAAATGGTAAGATTGGTGAAGCTAATTTTGACCGACTAGGGAATGATAACGACACATTAGAAATTTTGGGTGTCAAAATTAAGCGTATGGTCGTACCGGTCACACCGGGGCGAAATACAGCCAGCGTGATTGATGCCGCTGCGGTTAAGTTCCGTACAGCTAATATGGGTATTGACGCACTCAAAACGTTGGAAGAGCGAATGTCTGCCGAAATGATTAAAAACGAAAAGAAAGACTTGGAGAACAAAAATGACTAAAATTGCTGTGCTGGGCGCTGGCTCATGGGGGACAGCACTAGCCAATACTGCTGCTGAAAATGGTCATGATGTTCGCTTATGGACGCACCACTCTGATCAAGCAGTAGAAATTAATCACAACAAAACAAATACAAAATATTTACCAGATGCAACGCTCTCAGAGCAGTTATTTGCTACTGATGATATGGCAGTTGCCGTAAAAGATAGTGATATTGTGTTATGTGTTGTTCCAACTAAGGCTGTACGGGAGGTTGCTAAACAGTTGGCTGATACACTGGCACAGTTAAATCACCAGGTTATTTTGGCACATGCGACAAAAGGACTTGAGCAGGGCACTTATAAACGCATTTCTGAGATGTTATCGGAAGAAATACCGGAAACCTACCGTTCTGCATTAGTCGTTGTATCTGGCCCATCACATGCAGAAGATGTTATAACACATGATTTGACAGCAGTTTCTATTGGTGGAAGTGATGAAAATGCAACTAAGCTGCTACAGCGCGTGTTGTCAAACAAAACGTTTAGAGCTTATACCAATCATGACTTACTTGGTTCCGAATTGTTTGCTGCATTAAAAAATATTGTTGCTATAGGATCAGGTGCTTTAGTTGGTTTAGGTTACGGTGCAAATGCACAAGCTGCGCTTTTGACTAGAAGTTTAGTTGAGATGCGTCAGTTGGGCCTAGCAATGGGGGCACAAGAAAAAACATTGTATGAACTAGCCGGTATCGGTGATTTAATTGTGACGGGCATGTCACCAAATTCTCGTAACTATCGTGCTGGCTTAGGATTAGGTCAGGGAAAAAGCTTAAAGCAAGTGTCTGATGACATGGGCATGGTAATTGAGGGTGTCAACACAACGAAAGCAGTATATGATTTTTCACAACAGTACCATGTGGACATGCCGATTACCAAAGCAATTTATCAGGTTTTGTATGACAATAAACCGTTATCTGAAGCCATTAATGATTTGATGTCACGGCCTTTGAAATCTGAAGACGCGTTGTAACTATGATGAAGTGTTAAGAAAGAGAGTAAACTATCATGAAACCAGTACGTAAAGCAGTTATTCCAGCCGCAGGATTAGGCACACGTTTCCTGCCAGCAACAAAGGCACTTGCCAAAGAGATGCTCCCAATTGTTGATACGCCAACAATTGAATATATTGTGCGTGAAGCCATCGCCTCAGGAATTGAAGATATTGTGATTGTTGATGGTAAGTCAAAGCGCTCAATTGAAGATCATTTTGATTCTAATCCTGAACTAGAGAATAATCTGCGTGAAAAAGGTAAAGATGAACTATTAAAGATTGTTCAAGAAACTACCGATATTAACATGTACTTTATTCGTCAGTCACATCCGAATGGGTTAGGCGATGCTGTTTTGACTGCAAAAGCTTTTATCGGCGACGAGCCATTTGTCGTGTTACTAGGTGATGACTTAATGCAGGATGAAGTACCACTCACAAAGCAACTAATAGAACGTTATGAAGAAACTGGCGAATCAACGCTAGCGGTTATGAAGGTACCACATGATCAAGTTTCTGAGTACGGGGTAATTGATCCAGCTGCTGAAGCTTCTGATGGTTTATACCGTGTTAAGACATTTGTGGAGAAGCCTAAGCCAGAAGATGCACCATCTGATTTGGCGATTATTGGTCGCTACTTGTTGACACCAGAAATTTTTGAAGAATTAGAAAATACGAAACCTGGTAAAGGTAATGAAATCCAATTGACTGATGCAATTGATTCTTTGAACAATCGTCAACACGTTTATGCACATGAATTTAAAGGTAGCCGATATGACATCGGATCTAAGATTGGTTTCTTAGAAACTAATATTGAATTTGGTTTGAAGCATCCACAGACACGTGATCAGTTGCGTGCTTATATTAAGGAATTAGCTGCAAAATTATAAATTGATACCACATTGTCAGTGTAAACATTTGATTAGACAAAGACCGTTGTTTTGTGTAAAATTATACTAATAAAAGGTAAGTAAAGTGAGGCGTGTCAAATGGCAGATTTAAAACGATATGATGTTATCATAGTGGGTGCTGGACCAGCAGGAATGACAGCGGCGACGTATGCGTCACGGGCTAATTTGTCTGTGCTGATGTTAGACCGTGGTATTTATGGTGGCCAAATGAATAACACTGCTGACGTTGAAAATTATCCCGGATTTGATACAATTCTTGGACCGGATTTAGCTGAAAAAATGTATGCGTCTTCTACTCAATTTGGCGCTGAATATGGCTTTGGTAGTGTGGAAAGTGTTGAATTGCAAGGACAAGACAGGATTGTTCATACAGATATGGGCGACTATGTGACGAAAGCAATTATTATTGCCACAGGTTCAGAACATATTCATTTAGGAGTTGATGGCGAAGAACAATACCAAGGACGTGGTGTGAGTTATTGTGCCGTTTGTGATGGGGCCTTTTTCCGTGATGAGGATGTGTTAGTTATCGGTGGTGGTGATTCAGCTATTGAAGAGGGTCTCTATCTTACTAATTTAGCCAAATCAGTTACTGTATTGCATCGCCGTGATAAGTTACGTGCACAGCAAATTATTCAGGATCGTGCCTTTGATAATGAAAAAATGGCATTTCGGTGGCATACAGAAGTACTGAAAATCACTGGAGACGATGAAAAGGTAACTGGTGTAGATGTTATTAATAACCAAACACAAGAAGTGTCGCACATTGATGCCAGCGGTATCTTTATATATGTTGGCTTGATGGCAAATACACAAGGGTTTGAAAATCTCAATATTACAGACAGCGAAGGCTGGATTCTAACCAACGAAAAAATGGAAACGACCATTCCGGGTGTCTTTGCTGTTGGTGATGTTCGTGCAAAGACATTACGTCAGATTACAACAGCAGTTGGCGATGGTGGTATTGCTGGACAGGCAGCTTATGACTATATTAGTAGTTTGCCATCTGTCAATGAGGCAACAACCAACGTAAAAGCAAATTCTTAGAATTTGCTTTTTTTGTTAAATTTAATAAGCTTTATTTTATCTTGTTTTTTTCTCATAAATAGTTGCTATAGACAGTTTTTATATGATTTGAAAAACTTATGAAAATTCATGTAAATTAACATTACTATTTTCATAGTGGAAAACGTTTGACAATTGAGGTGCAAGCGGTTACAATTATTTGTGTTGACTTGCACAAAGAAATTTTAATACAAAAAGGAACCGGTTCTATTTTAACGAGAACTGAAGGAGAGAATCATGAAGAGTCAAGATAAATGGATTACTAAAGTTGCTTTCTTAGGTATTTCATTCATGTTAACTAGTGCGTATGCCATTAACGGGGCACTACCACAGATGACTAAATCATTAGGTGTTTCGGCGACAGAAGTACAGGCGCTTGCAACAACACCCTCAATCGTTGTCACAGTATTTGTACTGTTAAGTTCGTTCATTGCTGCTAAACTAGGCGACAAAAAGACAATTATACTCGGTATGTTACTTGTCGGCTTTGCTGGTATCGTGCCATTTTTCGTCTCATCGTATGCAGCAATTTTAGTTTCTAGAATGGTATTGGGCGCTGGCTTTGGTATTTTTAATTCACTAGCAGTCTCAATGATTGCCGTGATGTATCAAGGGCAAACACGTGCCACGATGTTAGGTTGGCGTGCCGCCGTGGAACAAATTGGACAAGCTGTGTTAACTTTTGTTGCAGGCTTATTGTTGAATTTTGGCTGGCATACAACGTTCTTAGTTTATCTTTTAGCTTTCCCAATCTTATACTTATTCTACGTTCGTGTACCAGATACGACAGAAATGTTGGCAGAGGCAGAAGAAAAGCAAGGAAAAGCTGCTAAAAAAAGTCTAGAAGGACCGAAAAAAATTAGTCCAGTTGTTTGGATATTAACTTTATTTGCAGCTTTCTTAGTTATTGATTACATGGCTATTCAACTTAGCTTTCCATTCATGGCACAGAGTCTAGGCGTAAATGGTATGGTTGTGTCAACAATTTTGTCCTTCATGTTGGTGGCTGCAATGGTTGGTGGCATAGTATATGGCACAATCCAAAAACTGTTTGGACGTTTTACATTACAAGTGGGCTTGATTTTGATGGCCATTTCCAATTACCTAGTCGCTTTTTCAAACCATAATTTTGTTATGTTAACGATTGGTGTACTGCTCATTGGCTTCCCAATGCAATTGATTTCACCATTTATTTTTAGTCAATTACCTAATCTAGCACCACTTAAGAAACAACCATTTGTGACATCAATTATTTTGATTGGTTTTAACGTTGGTGTCTTCGTTGAACCGTTTATTATTTCATTTTTGGCCGGCATTATGGGCAATCATACAAGTAATGTTGCAGCGGCGGCATATACAACAATTCCGCTGCTCGGTGTCATTCTATTAATTATTGCGGTGATTACTTTTTTCACTAATCGTAAGCGCTCGGCATAATGACAGAGCACCTGCGCTGCTAGACGGCGCAATATAAATAGTCTAAGTTTATAAAGTTTACAACTGTGTTTTTAAAAGGAGAACAAAAAACATGAAAAAGCTTACCAATGAAGCAATGCTAATTACATATGCTGACTCACTTGGAAAGAATTTAAAAGAATTAAATCAAGTTTTGTCAAATGAACTTGATGGTGTTGTTGGTGGTGTCCACGTGTTGCCATTTTTCCCTTCAACAGGTGATCGCGGATTCGCCCCTGAAGAATACGAAACAGTCGACCCAAAGTTTGGTGACTGGTCAGATATCGATAAGTTAGCAGAAAAATATTACTTGATGTTTGATTTCATGTTGAATCATATTTCACCACAATCAAAGTATTTCCAAGACTTCTTAGAAAAGAAAGAAGCATCAGAATATTATGACATGTTCTTGAAGTATTCTGAATTTTGGCCTGAAAACCGTCCTACTGAAGCTGATATTGATTTGATTTACAAGCGTAAGGATAAGGCACCATTTGCACCCGTAACATTTGCTGATGGTACAACCGATCAAGTATGGAACACTTTCGGTGACCAACAAATGGATTTGGATGTCACTAAAGAAGTAACTAAAAAGTTCATCAAAGACTCATTGGTTAATTTGGCACATCATGGTGCATCTGTTATTCGTTTAGATGCCTTTGCTTATGCGATTAAAAAGTTGGATACAAATGATTTCTTCGTTGAACCGGAAATTTGGAACATCTTAGATGAAGTTCGTGAAATCCTGGCAGCGGAAGGATCAGAAGTGTTGCCAGAAATCCATGAACACTACAAGATTGTCCGTAAGATTACTGAACATGACATGTATTCATATGACTTTGCTTTGCCATTAATCACGTTGTATTCATTGTACTCAGGAAAGACAAATCGTTTAGCTGATTGGTTACGTCAAAGCCCAATGAAGCAGTTTACAACCTTGGATACACACGATGGTATTGGTGTTGTTGATGCTAAGGACTTGTTGACACAAGAAGAAACTGACTTTACAACTGAAGAAATGTACAAAGTTGGTGCCAACGTTAAGAAGATTTTCTCATCAGCAGCTTATAACAACTTAGACATTTACCAAATTAACACGACTTATTACTCAGCATTAGGAAACGATGACGCTGCTTACTTGCTAGCACGTGCAGCTCAAATTTTTGCACCAGGTATTCCACAAATTTATTATGTTGGTTTGCTTGCGGGTGAAAATGATATTGAGTTACTAGAAAGCTCAAAAGAAGGCCGTAACATTAACCGTCATTATTATGATTTGGCTGAAATTGCTGAAACAACAAAGCGTCCGGTTGTTTCAAACTTGTTTAACTTGCTACGTTTCCGTAACACAAGCTCAGCGTTTGATTTAGATGGTATAATCGATGTGGTCAATGATGGTGAAAACGAATTGACAATCACACGTACGTCTGCAGATGGTAAGACAACAGCTGTGTTGGATGCTAATTTTGAAACAAAACAATTTACTGTAACAGAAAATGGTGTTGAAATTTTCGCTACAAAGTAAAGACGTCAAGAAAAGCGCCTCGGCGCTTTTTTGGTATAATAGAGGCAAATAAAGGATAACGTTATGCTCATACTTGCTTCTAATTTACCTCACTTTTTAACAGATATTCTTTCAGCGGATAATCCGTTTTCAATGACTAAGCTCGTGATTCTTTTTTTGCTTATTTTTATTGAGACAGCAGGTATTGTGACTGGTTTCATACCAGGGGACACAATATTAACCACTGCTGGTGGACTTGCAGGAACACATCATAATTTCGGCGAATTAATGGCTTATATTGCTATTTTTTCACTGGCTTCTTTTTTGGGCGATGCCGTCAATTATTGGTTCGGTGCCTTTTTGATGAAACAGATTAGTAAAATCCCGTTTTTAAAGCGACACCTACAGGGAGAAATGTTAGATAAATTAGCTACTAATTTTCATCCAAAGCGTTGGCTATTATTTGTTGTTTTAGGACGCTTTTTACCTTTCATTCGTGTTGTTGTACCGCTATTAGCAAGAAGATTAGGACTGCCATTTGTGAGCTATATTCGCATGTCGGCTTTTGCGAGTGTATTGTGGTCTGCAGTCATTGTTTCTGCAGGATACTTCATTGGACACCTAGATATACCGTCAGATATGCTGTTAATTATAGTTGTAGGCATAGCGATCGTCTTTATCGTGGCTTTAAGAATCCCAAAATTTAGACAAGCAATCGTTAACTTGTTTGTTCGGAAATAATCAAATTTTGTTATAATAAAGCTAGAATACACATAGGAGAAAATCATGAGCTATCAAGAACAATTAGCAAAATGGGAAGCAGCAGTTTTGCCAGAATATTTGGCCAAGGATTTGGCGCACTATACACCTGAAGAGCAAGAAGATGCGTTTTACCAGAATTTGAGTTTTGGTACAGCTGGCATGCGTGGTGTTTTGGGTGCCGGCACAAATCGTATGAATATTTACACAGTTCGTCAAGTCACTGAGGCATTAGCGCGTTATATTGACGCCCAGGGCAATGCTGCAAAGACTAGTGGTGTTGTTATCAGTTTTGATTCGCGACACTTTTCACCAGAATTTGCTTCAGATGCAGCGCAGGTTTTATCTGCACATGGTATTAAAGCCTATTTGTTTAGCAGTTTACGACCAACACCGGAGTTGTCTTTTGCTGTACGCGAACTTGGCACATTTGCGGGCATTATGATTACAGCATCGCACAATCCTAAAGAATATAATGGCTATAAAGTATACGGAGCGGATGGTGGACAAATGGTGCCAGAAGCTGTTGAGGCGGTTGTTTCAGAACTTGAAAATATACAAGATGTCTTTACGATCGCTTTAGATGAATCAAATGCGCATGTGCAAGTTATTGATTCAGAAATTGATGATAAGTATTTAGCTAACGTTGCCACAGTAACGGTTAACCCAGAGTTGGTTGCTAAGGAAGGGGCTTCGTTGAAATTTGTTTATTCACCGCTACATGGCACAGGACAGTATATTGGTGAAAAAGCACTACAACAAGCTGGTTTTACAAACTATACCATTGTAAAAGAGCAAGCGGTGATTGACGGAGATTTCCCAACAGTTAAGAAGCCAAACCCAGAAGATGCAGCAGCCTTAGTTATGGCTATTGATTATGCTAAGCGTGAAGGGGCTGATGCGGTTGTGGCGACTGATCCCGATGCAGATCGTATGGGAGCAGCTGTCAAATTAGCTGATGACACATTCCAAGTCTTAACAGGGAACCAAATTGCGGCTGTGCTTGTGAATTATCTTTTGACGGCAAAGAAAGAAACAAATACATTACCAGAAAATGGTGCTATTGTGACTTCAATTGTTTCTTCACGTTTTGCTTCTAAAATCGCGACTAGTTTTGGGGTAACAACAGCAGACGTCTTGACAGGGTTCAAGTACATTGCTGCAACGATTGATGAGTATGAAGCAACTAAATCACATCAATTCTTATTTGGCTTTGAAGAGAGTTTTGGTTACCTGGTTAAGCCATTTGCCCATGACAAGGATGCTATTCAAGCTCTTGTGTTATTTGCTGAAGTAGCAGCATATTATAAGTCACAAGGCAAGACGTTCGCCGACGGCCTACAAGAGTTATTTGAAAAGTTTGGTTACTTTGAAGAAAAGACAATTAGCCTAGACTTTCCAGGGATACATGGCAATGATGAAATGTCAGCCATTATCAGTAAGTTCCGTAATGAACAGCCGAAGACAATTGGTGGTGTGGCAGTCAATCGTGTACAAGATTTTTCAACGGCAACTGAAACATCAGCAGGCGGTCAACAAAAAACATTACCACAGCCAAAAGCTAATGTCTTGAAATATTGGTTAGCAGATGGTTCTTGGGTGGCTGTGCGTCCTTCAGGTACTGAACCAAAATTGAAATTCTACATTGGTGTTGAATCCGATAGTCAAGCGACATCACAAGCTAAAATTGATGTTATTTCGGAAGATTTGATGCGCTTTGCAAAGTAATTCTGGACAAGTAATAAGTTATTTGATATAATTAAAAAAGCCGTAATGGCAATATTAACGATAATCCGCTGTGCGTCAAGCCTAAGGGCAAGTGTAAGATTGTCGACTAGGAGAATGACCAATGCGTCAAAATACTATTTTAGAGAATGTGACATCAGCACAATTGCGTTCTGATATTCCTGAGTTCCGTGCCGGTGATACAGTTAAGGTTTATGCCAAAATTGTCGAAGGTTCACGTGAACGTATCCAATTGTTTGAAGGCGTTGTCATCAAGCGTAAGGGTTCAGGTATTCAAGCAACATATACTGTTCGTAAGATTTCATCAGGTGTAGGTGTGGAACGTACTTTCCCATTACATTCACCTCGTGTTGAAAAGATTGAAGTTGTACGCTTTGGTGCGGTTCGCCGTGCTAAGTTGTACTACTTGCGTGCTTTGCAAGGTAAAGCCGCTCGTATCAAGGAACGTCGTCGCGACGTATAATCCTAAAAAGGCACCCATTGCGGGTGCTTTTTTACTACAATTTTTATGCCACTACAGCTCAAGTATAGCGGTGGTCTGTGTAATATTTGCGTAACACAATAGCAAAGGTATTGATATGGATACCAATCTCTGAGGGTATATAATAGTTACATACTCGAATAATATTTGAGTTTCATTACTCCCCTAGTAATGTTTCAATCAGCCCCCCAATTACTGATTGATTTTAATGATAGCGCGAGCTATCTTCCCTCTGACCATTGCCCTCTTCGGTCAGAGGGATTTTTTTGTGCCGACTGCTGAAAAACGAACTTATGTTCGCTTATTGATGTTATAATGTTGATATGGCAGAATTCTTAATAACAACTGATTTAAGGAAAATATTACACGTTGACATTGATGCTTTTTATGCGCAAGTAGAAATGCGGGATAATCCTGAGCTGCGCAATCGGCCACTAATAATTTCGCGTGATCCTGCAGAAACAGGTGGACGTGGTGTGGTCGCGACGGCTAATTATGTTGCACGAGCGCTAGGTGTGCACTCTGCCATGAGTGCAGTTGAAGCACGGCAGTTAGCGCCAGAGGGCGTCTTTCTATCGCCAAATTTCAAAAAATATAGGCAAGTATCAAAAACGATTCATCACATTTTTCACACGTTTACCGAAAAAATTGAACCCGTTGCACTTGATGAGGCTTATTTAGATATGACAGATTCACACTTGTCTGGGGCGAGTATAGCCGCACAAATTAGACATCAAATTTTAAAAGAAACGGGTTTGACCAGTTCAATAGGTATTTCACACAATAAGTTACTTGCTAAGCTAGGATCCGAGTTTAACAAACCAAATGGTGTCACGGTTATTACACACGATAACATGTTGTCCTTTTTAGCTGAACTACCGATAGGCGACTTTCGTGGGGTAGGTGCGAAGACAAAAGCAAAATTTTCAGTGTTAAAAGTTGAAAATGGATTACAATTACGTCAATTACCTAAAGAAACACTGAGGGGATTGTTTGGTAAGATGGGTGAGAACTTATACTGGCAAACACGAGGCGTGCATTTTGGGGAAGTGCAGTGGCAACGTCAGCAACAGTCAGTGGGAAAAGAAGCTACTTTTAGGTATTTTATCCACAATGAAATTGATGTCCATAAAGCCTTTAAGCAACTAGCCAATGAGATGATAGCCGCTTTAAAAGGAAAACAATTAACCGGACGTACATTAAATATCAAAATAAGAGATGATGCATTTAATACAATTACGCGTGCGATCACTAGAGAAACACCATGGCCATTATCTGAAACACTCATAACACAAACGGCTCAGAGTGTGTTTGAGGAAGTTATTCAAACACCTTTTTCAGTAAGGTTGCTGGGCTTGTCTATTAGTAACTTACAATCGAGTACATTTGAAGAAATGACATTGTTTTAAACATGGTATACTTATTGAAGGCGTAATGAAGCAGATAAATGATTACGATTCAGAAAGACGAATTAATGGCACGAATTGAAGAAGAAATTTTAACACAAATTAAACGATATGATACGATTATTATTCATCGGCATCAACGACCAGATCCTGATGCGTATGGCTCACAATTAGGATTAAAGGCTATTTTACAAGCTAGTTTTCCGAAAAAGAAAATTTATGCAGTTGGTAAGGCCGTAGCAGGCTTGTCATGGATGTCACAGGATGAAATATTTATGGATGACATACCTGATAAGGCATACAACAATGCGTTAGTAATCATGGTTGATACAGCAAATGCACCTCGAATTGATGATCAACGGTGGCCTAATGGTTTAGAAACAATTAAAATTGACCACCATCCAAATGACGAACCTTATGGCGATTGGCAATGGGTAAAAGAAGGTCATTCGGCAACGAGTACTATGATTTACGAATTTTACGAAGTGTTGAAAGATCAAGGCTTGGTTATGAATGCCAAAGCCGCACGACTACTTTATACAGGTATTGTAGGTGACACTGGCCGCTTTATGTATAGCATGGATAAAGAAACATTCCGTGTTGTATCAGAGCTTTTTAATTATGATTTTGATTATGAGGCTGTTCTTTACAATATGACAACTATGACAGAGAATGCTGCCAAGTTATCAGGCTATGTACTGCAAAATTTGACGATTCTACCATCAGGGTTTGCTTATATCATTTTAACGAATGAACTAATTGCTTCATATAACTTACGTGACGCTGGAACGGCTTTTGTTGTGTCGTTGCCGTCAAAAATTGATCAGGTGAAAGCTTGGGCGATTTTCGAGGAGCAAGATGAGGGTAATTACCGAGTAAGATTACGTTCACGAACAGTTGTGATTAATAAAATTGCTAACCAATTTGAAGGTGGTGGGCATGCAATGGCCTCAGGTGCATGGGCACAAACGACAAACGATATTACGCGCCTAGTCGACATGGTTGATGGGAAATTAATGGCAGAAAATCACATGACAGATAAAAGTAAATAACATGATATGTATTGAAAGCAGAGGAAATTAATGGCAGAAAAAGCAAATCAATTTGGACAATTTAATTTAAAATCAGACATTATTTCAGCACTAACAGCTATTGGTTTTATACAACCAACTGCAGTTCAGGCTAAATTAATCCCGGCCGTTTTACAAGGGCACGATGTTGTTGGCCAGTCGCAAACAGGTTCAGGTAAGACGCATACTTTTTTGATTCCAATTATTAATCAGTTGGAGCAAGGAAAGAATTACGTACAAGCGGTAATTACAACACCTTCGCGTGAACTTGCTGCACAAATTACAAAAGCGGCGAAGCAGTTTGCTGATAAGTTGCCTTACGAGGTAACAATTTCGGAATTTGTTGGTGGCACAGATAAGCTACGACAAGTTAAACAACTGGAAAATAATCAACCACAGATTATTATTGGGACACCAGGGCGTATAAAAGATTTAGTTTCCTCTGGTGCGCTAAAATTGCATGCAGTTAAAACATTAGTTGTTGATGAAGCGGACATGACATTGGATATGGGTTTCTTAAATGAAGTGGACTATATTGCAGGTGCTATGCCAGAAAAATTGCAAACGCTAGTTTTCAGTGCAACCATGCCAGAAAAACTCAAGCCGTTCTTAAAAAAATATTTGGATAATCCTAAATTCGAAGCAATTCCTGTTTCAACTGTTATTGCCGAAACAATCGACAACTGGTTGCTAGCTACAAAATCAAAAGATAAAAATGATGTCATTTATCAGATCCTAAGTATTAGCAATCCCTATTTAGCACTTGTTTTTGCCAACACAAAGGATCGCGCTAAAGAGATAGCTAGCAATTTACGTAGTAAAGGCTTAAAAGTCGCTGAGATTCATGGGGATATTGAGCCAAGAGAACGTCGGCGTGTCATGAAAGCGATTCAAAACTTAGATTATCAATATGTTGTGGCAACTGATTTAGCAGCTCGAGGTATTGATATTGAAGGTGTATCGCATGTGATTAATGATGATATACCTGGTGAACTTGAATTCTTTGTTCACCGTGTTGGCCGTACAGGGCGCAATGGTATGCCAGGATTGGCAATTACCTTGTATGGACCAGATGAAGAAGATGAAGTAGTAGAGCTTGAATCATTGGGAATTGATTTTAAAGCAAAACAAATTAAAGATAATCAAATTATTGATGTTAAAGATCGTCGTGCACGTAAACAGCGTGTGGCAACGACTAAAAAGCTTGACCCAACAATGGTTGGCATGGTTAAAAAGAAAAAGAAAATTGTTAAACCAGGTTATAAGCGACGAATTAAATCAGCTATTCAACGTAAGAACCAAATGGATCGACGTATTTCTCAACGTGAAGAAATGCGTGCAGTGCGTAAGGCTAACAAAAAACGTGGTGACGCATAAAAACCTTGATAACGCTTGTTATCAAGGTTTTTTTACTGTTTTCTATCAGAACGTGCTAATGGCTTGAGAATATTTGATTCAATTAAGCTAACAACTTCAGGATTTTCTGGCAGGCTTGAATGCTGAGCATTGTCGCCGGAAACAGTAATTTGAGTATATGATTTAACAGCTTTTTGGTAAATATATTTACCCGCAATCACACTTTGAACCGGTACGATACCGTCATCAGTATAATCTTCAGTACCAGCAACAGAATACATGGTTAAATCTTTGGGTAGCTGATTGTTGCCACTAATGAGATCATTAAGCATTTCAGTTCGGCGTTGTAAGGAAGATTCTGAGAAATTAAAAGGTGTACCGAGCGTCATGAGTATTGGAATATTAAAATCATCGTCAGCATGGTATTTTTCTAAATAAATAGTCCAATCAAGACCACCATTAGAATGCCCAACTGCAGAGAATGTTTGAAAATGATAGCGATCTTGCAGGGTGTCTAGTGCTTTAGCTAACCATGATGCTTGCTTTTTAATATGGTCATAACCATCTTGATTATCTTCAAAACCAATAACAATAAAAGGCTGTCGGTCATTGGCATTAATACTACCTAGAAAAGTTAATTGGCCACTAGTGCTGACCTGAACTTTGAGCACACTATGCGGCGCACCCTTGGCATTGATGGTGGCAAATAAATCATCAAATCGGTTAATCGTGGCCTCGGAACCTGGAACAAAAATCGTGGGCACCATTCGGGAATTCTGTATTTTGGCTTGGCTAGTTGTTGTTTTTGCAACCCAATGTTGACCATAAAAACCTAATGCAATTATAAGCATCAGACTAACAGTTAAAATGAACTTATTTCTCATAAGAAACCCCCTCGGTCAAGCGATGAACAAATGGGCGGTAGATAACGATACTTAATATGAAGACGGCAACGGTAACTAACGTTGAACGTATTGGCGTTGTACTGGCAATTGTTGGTAACAGTAGATTAGGAATATTCATTGGTGTTGGGTAAACAACGGGTTGAATGAAATGGGTGGCGATAGCAACATACCCAATGAGTTGACTAATAACTGAAACCAAAAGCATAGGCACTAACATGAGTGGCCTAAGAAATAGCGGAACGCCAGCGAGTAACAAAGTGTTATCATCAAACAGACTAGGGAACCAAGTGATGAGGCCTAATTTTTGGTGCTTCCTTGAGGTAGCGAATAACAGCAATAAACTAATGACTAAAGTATTACCAATGCCACCAAATAGAGTGAAAGCACCGTAAGTACTGTATAGATTTTCGGGATACGGTAAGACTTTATGACCTGTGCTTAGGACGGCATCTAAATTAGCGATAACAGTGTTTAAGGTTGTTTGATCATCAGTCAGTTCTGAAGGCAGTGCAAAGCCAAAAACGAACAGCAAGGGTGAAAGAATTGAAACAGCGAGTAAACCCCAGAAGGTGGTGAAAAATGTTTTAGATAGCAGGACAGATATGGTAGTTTGAAAATGTGGGATGGCAATTAATTGCCGCAATAACCAACTCATTAAGATAATTAAGACGGCCCAGACTAAATAGCGATAGGCATAAGGTGACGTATCAGGATTGACCCATTTTTTTTGAAACCAGCAATAGGTTGTGACACTAAATAAGACAGTAACACTCATGAGTAAGTATTGCGTTGTATTATATGTAGGAATCTGATTTTTACCGACTAATAATAAATAAATGGCAATAAAATTCGTTAAGATGGGCAAACTGGTATTTGTAATACCTTTGGTTGTGAGGTAGTGTTGTGTGAGTGCAATGACAAAAATCATCACGATGGCAGCATCTAAGAAGGTTAACCCAATACGCATGTGGTTAGATATAACCTTTGTTATTGGCGGATAGTTGTCGACCATGCGACCGATAAAGTTATCAGGGGCAAAGATTAATCGAAATAGAAGATGCGCATAGACATCAATTACTAATATAGGTCTAAGTTGCTGTAACGCGGTCTTGACTGCCTGCATGGTTGCATGCTGATAGACAATATTATCCCAACGTTGTGATTGATTAACAAGCGTTTTAAGCATGGCATATCTCCGAATGATGTAATCTGTATTGTAATAATTTGCTACAAAACGAGCATGTTTGTGCTATAATTAATTCAATTGTGTTTTATAGTAGTTCCAAATATGTACTATGTTGATTATACATGAAATCACAGATACGGGGGTAACCTGAAATGATTAAACAATTTTTTCAACGTCCGGTTGTCAATTTTATTGCACGGACGCTGTTCTATTTTATTGTCATTCTAACGCTTGTGTACCTTTATAGTTATTCAGGTGTAGGTGGCGGTAAGTTTATTTATAACGAATTTTAATTTAGGAAAATAATATGATGATTAAAAATGTCATTGAAACAATTGATAGTTTCGCTGAAACACAGGGGGATACAATTGCTTATGATGAATTAGGTGTACAACACACTTATGCACAACTGAAAGATGCCTCTGATGCTTTAGCAGCATTTATTGAGACGCAAGATATTGCTGAAAAGGCGCCAATTATGATTTATGGCGGTCAACAATTTGATATGATAGCTAGTTTTTTGGCTAGTGTGAAGTCAGGACACGCCTATGTGCCAGTTGATGTTAACTCAGCTGAAGAGCGTTTGACAGATATTATAGAGATTGGGCAACCAGCTTTGATAATTGCGGTAGATGATTTGCCTATTACAGTTACTAAGGTGCCGGTAGTTAAAAAAGAAGCATTGCGCGCAATTTTTGAAGCCAAAACATCGTTTACATTGAGTCAGCCAGTTAGTGGCGATGACAATTTCTATATTATTTTCACTTCTGGGACAACTGGTAAGCCGAAAGGCGTTCAAATTTCACATGATAATTTGTTGAGTTTTTCAAATTGGATGTTGGGGGATGACTTCGCTTGGGAATCTGGTAGCAATGTCTTGTCACAACCGCCATATTCTTTTGACTTATCGGTTATGGATTGGGTGCCGGCTTTATTGTCGCATGGGACATTAAAAGCTTTGCCTAAACAAACGGCTGATGATTTTAAATCACTATTTAAGACATTGCCAACGTTGAATTTGCATAAGTGGGTCTCAACACCATCTTTTGCCGACGTTGCGTTATTAGATCCAGAATTTAAGCAATCAGTACATCCCAATTTAAGCGCTTTCTTCTTCTGTGGTGAGGTATTGACCAAAACAACTGCTGAGAAACTGCTAGCACGTTTTCCCGATGCGCATATCTATAATACTTATGGCCCTACTGAAGCCACTGTTGCGGTAACTAGCATACCGATTACTCAGACTGTCATCGCTAACAACAACAAGATGCCAATCGGCTATGTCAAAGCTGACACTGAGATTGTTATTCAAGATGCTGATGGCGAGATGGTTGCCGATGGTGAGCCAGGTGAAATTATTATTGTTGGGCCATCGGTATCAAAGGGTTATCTCAATAATCCTGAGAAGACAGCGGCAGCGTTTACTACAGTTAACGGCCAACAAGCCTATCGTACTGGTGACTTAGCTATTCGTGATAAGGATGGTTTACTACACTATAAGGGCCGTAGTGATTTTCAAATTAAATTGCATGGCTTCAGAATTGAATTAGAAGAAGTTGCTCAGCAATTACAACAAAGTCAGTGGGTGGAACAGGCTGTTGCCATCCCTAGGTATGATGCCGATGGTAAAGTAAAACAATTATTAGCAATTATTGTTGCAAAAGATAATGATTTTGAAAAACCTATTCTACTAACCAATGCAATCAAGGCGGAGTTGGAAAATATTATGATGCCATATATGGTACCAAGCCGCTTCATGTATCGCGAAAGTCTGCCATTGACGCCGAATGGTAAGATTGATTTGAAAGGGTTGATTGCTGAGGTGAATGGCAATGCTTAATTTACAACCCTATGCTGATCCAAAATATTTTGTGATTTTACTACTAGCACTTGCACCGCTTGCTATTGGCTTATACTTTGGCAAGCGTTTTGCTTGGTATGAAGTCATCGTGTCGTTTGCGTTTATTTTCCTAATGTTCAATGGCAAGAAATACCATGAAGGCTATGCTATTATCGGGTTCATGATATGGCAGTGGCTACTTGTTTGGGGCTATACGCTATATCGAAAGAAAGCCAATAATACGGTCGTATTTTACGTCGTAACGTTACTGGCGATATTGCCATTATTCTTAGTTAAACTGTCTGCACCAACACACTGGACACATGTGGCCACGTTGTTAGGTTTTCTAGGTATTTCGTATTTGACATTTCGTTCAGTTGGTATGATTTTAGAGACGCGTGATGGCTCGATTAAAGAATTTAATCCTTGGTTATTTTTACGTTTTATGCTCTTTATGCCAACTATTTCGTCAGGACCAATTGACCGATATCGCCGTTTTATAGCAGACGTGACTTCGGTACCAGATCGTGACAAGTATCTAAAAATGTTAGAAAAGGCTGTTTGGTATTTCTTCCTCGGCTTTTTGTATAATTTTGTTATATCGGCCTATTTTTTCCAGAGTTTTGTTTTACCTCAGGTTAAAAGTTTGGCAATTGAATCGGCCAGTGTACACGGTGGCTTAACATGGTGGTTAGTGCCAGTGATGTACGCTTCAGGTTTGAATTTGTTCTTCAACTTTGCCGGCTATTCATTATTTGCTGTTGCAACAAGTTATGTTATGGGTATTGAAGTCCCTATGAACTTTAATAAGCCATTTTTGTCAAAAAACTTGAAAGAATTCTGGAATCGTTGGCACATGACTTTGTCATTCTGGTTCCGTGATTATATTTTCATGCGATTTGTTTTTCTCATTATGAAGAAAAAATGGATTAAAAGCCGTGTAACAACCTCGAATTTAGCATACATTTTTAATATGTTAGTGATGGGATTTTGGCACGGCTTACACTGGTATTATATTGTTTATGGCTTATTCCATGGTGTCGGATTAGTGATTAATGATGCATGGTTGCGTTATAAGAAGAAACACAATGTACCGCACAACAAATTTACAGAAGCACTAGCCATTTTCATTACATTTAATGTGGTTATGGTAAGTTTCTTAATATTCGATGGTTTCTTAGACAAATTGTGGTTTAAGTAAACGTATTTAAAAGAAAGAGGAAATAACAATGGCAGTAAAAGAAGAAGTAGTTGAAATTTTAAATACAATTATTGGTGAAGATATTTCAGATCAAATGGACGATGACTTTTTTGAAAGTGGTCTGCTTGACTCAATGTCAACAGTTGAGTTGTTACTTGATCTTGAAAGTAAGTTCAATATTCAAGCACCTGTATCAGAGTTTAACCGTGACGAATGGAACACGCCCAATAAAGTGATTGCTAAAGTTGAATCATTAATCGGGTAAATCGCATGAAAAAACGAGGATTATGGTGGATTTTTGGACCGGTAATCATTGCGTTTGTATTAATTGGCGCACTTTTTTTGGCACCGTTTTCCTTAAATCACATCACACAAAATGATATCCGTGAAGCATCTGTTTCGTTTTCGAAAAATGTGTTCAAGGGTGAAGCGATTAAAACTGCAGCGTTTAATGATAAATCTAAACGATATGTGCCTTTTTTTGGCTCGAGTGAGTTGTTACGTTTAGATACGATGCACCCATCTATGCTTGCTGCAAAGTATCATCGTAATTATCAACCTTTTTTACTAGGACAAGCTGGCACAGAAGCACTAACGCATTATCTAAGCATGCAAGAAATGCCCAATGGTTTGCATAAAAAACAAGCTGTATTTATTATTTCACAGCAATGGTTTACGAAAAAAAATTCTAAAGTTTCTTTTTCTGAATTTTATTCACCGTTACAAACGGCTAATTGGTTGCAACGAATTGATCGTATTACACCGACTGACCGTTTCATAGCAGATCGTTTACTACGTGAAAAGCAAGTCAAAAATAATGCCGTTTATAACCGTCTAGTAACAAAAATTAGTAATAACCAACCACTATCAAACGCCGATAAAAATATATTAAGCGTTCGGCATCGTATGTTATTACGGGAAGATCAATTATTTTCTAATTTCTCAGCATCTAATAATTGGAAAAATCGTGTCAAGCCCGCTATTGGTCGCTTACCCGATAAGGATGATGCAGCAACACTGCTAAGCGAAGCGACAAAATTAGGTGAGCAAGAGACAACAAACAATAATTTTCAAATTAAGAATTCATTTTATAAATACCGTATTAAACTTAATTTGAAAAGATTAAAAAATTCACAACGCAATTTTGACTATCGTGAATCCGAAGAATATTCTGATTTGCAAGCTGTATTAGCTGAGTTTGCTAAGCAGCATACAGATGTGTTATTTATCATCCAACCAGTTAATCAACGTTGGACCGATTATACAGGTTTGCGTAAAGAAATGTATTATCAAAGTGTCGATAAAGTTAAAAAACAGTTAACTTCTCAAGGCTTTAATAATATTGCAGACTTTTCACGTGATGGGGGTCAAAATTATTTCATGCAAGATACGATTCATCTTGGTTGGAATGGTTGGGTAGCAGCAGATCAAAAAATCAACCCATTTTTGACAAAGGGTTATCAGCCAGTTAATTACCATATTAACAATAACTATCTTTCAACGCGTTGGCAAAATCTTTCGCCAACACCTGAAAATTTGAAATCGTTTAAATAAAAAAGATGTGCCACTTTTGGGGCACATCTTTTTTTTGTTATGAGAAAGGTGATTGCGAATCTTTATTGGTGTTTGTTGGAAAGTTAAAAGGGTCAATTTCTTCTTCACTGGATAGTGCACTCAAGCTGGTTCGTTCTTCTGCAGGTGATATGACATCATCGAATTTAAAAGCCAGTAGTGAGTCAGTAATTGATTGTTCCCTCGATATATCACCATCATCGCGCAGTTCAACTAATTTTGCGTGCTCAACGCTAGCGTGCGTCTTTTTGAGAAATGATTCGCGAGCGGCAACACGTTGTTTAATATCAGAAACGTCAACAGTTTCATTTAAATCAGTGACGACTTCAAAGCTGACACCGATATTTTTTTTCATGATTTTGAAAGTTGCTTCAGCAATGGCGCCTGTTTGTACTTCAAGTTGTTGTGCTAAAAATCCTGCCTCGAGACTGAAGTCAGCTGTCTTGTCGCGTGCTAAACGTTGCTGTACTAAATCACCTGTGAGGAACCAGCGTTGATTTTTACTATCTTGAGAGGCAATTTCTAAATCTCCAAAACCAGCATTTTTAAAAAAATCTACAACTGAGGCAAGTGCATCTGTTGGGAATTGACGAGCAATTTCTTTACCGGCCCAGTAGAGAATGTGTGGATAATCCTCTTGCAGTAAATTTTTAAGTAAGCCGTCACGTAAGAGGGTTAGAGCAAAACTGTTAACTTGAAAATTTGTTTGTAAAATTTTATCGTAATCGTTGATATTCATGAACTTGTTTGACCTTTCAGACTTTTATTATACCAAACTTTACGGCCTAAAAGCTTGCATTCTTTGCATTTAAAGGCATAATTATAGATATGAATAAAAATAATCCAATCGGTTTTGTTGATTCTGGTGTTGGTGGTCTAACAGTTATCAAAGAAGCTCAGAAACAACTACCCAACGAACAATTTATCTTTATTGGTGATACAGCACGAATGCCTTATGGCCCACGGCCTACTGAAGAGGTTGTGCGTTATACCTTTCAAATGGCAAATTACCTCGTCGAGCAAAAGCATATTAAGTTGCTGGTTATTGCTTGTAATACTGCAACAGCACGCGTATTGTCTCAGTTACAGAGGACATTAGCTATTCCTGTCATTGGGGTTATTCAACCAGGTGCTTGGGCTGCCACTAAAACAACTAAAAATAATCGCATAGGCATTATTGCAACACAGGGAACTGTCGATTCCGGTGCCTATGATAATGAGATTCACGCTTTTCGTGATGACGTTCAGATAACGTCACAAGCTGAGCCTGAATTTGTTCAGTTAGTTGAGTCGAATAAATATCATGAGGCAGCAACGAGGAATATCGTTAGTCAGCATCTTGAACATATGAAGAGCCAAGATGTCGATACGTTGATACTTGGATGTACACACTTTCCTTTATTAGCGCCTTTTATTGAATCGGCCATGGGGCCACAGGTTACTTTAATAGATGCTGGACGTGAGACCGTTCGCGTGATTCAAGAAGCCTTGCTTATGCATGATTTATATACAAGTGTCGCACATTCACATAGTAAAGATATTTACTATACAACAGGGAATACAGCAAATTTTCGTATCATAGCGACCGATTGGTTAGATTTACCAGACGCTTTAGATGTACGACACCTTAATATAGTAGAAAACGATAGGCAACAATATTTGGAGGAACAAGATGGCAAGACTAATTTTAGCCAGTAACAATGCGCACAAAATTAGTGAGCTAAAGGCAATGTTGGCAATGTTGCATATTGAACTCACTGTTGTCCCATTGAACGAATTAGACAGTAACATACCAGAAATAGTCGAGAATGGGAAAACTTTTGAGGAAAATGCCACGATAAAAGTTCAGACTATTGCCAAAGTGGCACCCAATGATTATATTTTGGCTGATGATTCTGGTTTGTCTGTTGATGCCTTAGCCGGTCAACCAGGAGTTTATTCGGCGCGCTATGCGGGCGATCATGATGATGAAGCAAATATCGATAAAGTGTTGACAAAATTATCTGGTGAAAAGAATCGTACAGCACATTTTAATAGTGTGCTAGTGTTGATTGATAATCATGGCCGTCGGTTAGTTGCTAATGGTCAAGTTGATGGACAAATTACCACAGCGCGTCGTGGTAATAACGGTTTTGGGTATGATCCCATTTTCTTTGTACCCCAATTTGATAAAACTTTTGCTGAACTGACTGCTGAAGAAAAAAATCATGTTAGTCATCGAGGGTTGGCGCTCAAGTCTTTGGGACAGCAACTACCAGATTGGTTGAAAGGATAGGATAAATGACGAAGTTTCTTATTGTATCGGATACGCATGGTGATCGAGATATACTCGTTGATATTTTTAATCATTGGCAGTCAAATGTTGCAGCTGTTTTTTATAATGGCGATTCAGAGTTATCAGCCAATGACAGTGTATTTGACGGCGTCTCAACTGTGATTGGTAATATGGATACCGATGATGATTTTGTTGCAGCACGGGTTACAACTATTGCGGGCACGACTTTTTTTCAGACACACGGGCATTTATATAATGTACGTTCGTTGGATTCTTGGGCTAATTTAACCGTGATGAACCAACTTGCTAAGGAAGCGAAAGCGCAAATTGTGTTGTTTGGCCATACACATATCGATGGCGTGGCGATGTTTGACGATAAATTATTTATTAATCCAGGTTCGATTAGTTTGCCAAAGGGATCACATATCGCTATTGGTGGCACTTATGCAGTATTAACAGTGTCCGATACAGCTTACTCTGTGGCATTTTATAATCGGCAGCATGAGGAAATTCCTGCATTAACGCAATCGTTCAATCGCTAATGGCTGAATCCTGAATAAACGTGATAAAATTGTAACTATGGGAAATCAACAAGAACCACAATTTAACCAATGGTATGATGAAAATACTGAAGTAGATAGCTTGTTACGTCATGCTGCCGCCAATGAGGCGGAACAGCATGATGAACTGTCGCTAAGACCCCAGTTTTTGCGTGAATATATTGGGCAAGCTGCCTTGAAAGAGGAACTGTCTGTTTATATTTCGGCGGCCAAGCAGCGTGAAGAGGCACTTGACCATGTCTTATTATTTGGACCACCAGGGCTGGGGAAGACTACGCTGGCTATGATCATTGCTAACGAGATGGGGGTTCATATTAAAACCACCTCAGGGCCAGCAATTGAGAAGCCAGGCGACCTAGTGGCGTTGTTAAATGAATTAGAACCAGGCGATATCTTATTTATTGATGAGATTCATCGCTTACCAACAAACGTTGAAGAAATTATGTATTCTGCCATGGAGGATTATTTTGTAGACATTATGGTTGGACAAGGGCCGACAGCGCGTGCCGTGCATTTTCCTCTGCCACCTTTTACTCTCATCGGCGCAACAACACGTCCAGGTATGTTATCTAAGCCATTGCGCGATCGTTTTGGGATTATGAGTGCGATGTCATATTATACGCCAGAGGAACTACAAGAAATCGTTGTCAGGTCATCTGATATCTTTAAGGCGCCCATTAAACCGGAAGGGGCTTACGAAATTGCTTTGCGTTCACGCGGAACACCAAGAATTGCTAACCGGCTGTTAAAACGCGTGCGTGATTTTGCGCAAGTCCAAGGTAAAGCAGCCATTGATCGGGTAATTGTTGATATTGCCTTAGATAAGTTGCGTGTTGATAATCGTGGTCTAGATGAAACAGATCATAAATTATTAGATACAATGATTACGTACTATCAAGGTGGTCCGGTTGGCTTAAATACGCTTGCTGCTAATATTGGTGAGGAAGCAGAGACGCTTGAATCCATGGTTGAACCTTACTTATTACAAATTGGTTTTTTACAGCGCACACCAAGGGGACGAGTTGTTACTGAAGCAGCTTATGCGCATCTCAATATCCCGTACCAAAGGAAAATGTAATGGATTATATTATCTCTGATACGCATTTCAATCATGAAAAAATTCTTTATTTTGATAAATCACGTGCAGAATCATTAAAATTATTGGGAATAGCACCTACTATTTCAGAAATGGATCGCTATTTAGAAAAAATTTGGAATGATACAGTGACTGATGAAGACACTGTATATTTTTTGGGTGATTTGGGGATGTTTCGCAAAAAGCAAGATTTTGTGGCACAACTGGCTCGCCTGCGGGGTAAAAAAATATTATTTAAGGGTAATCATGATCATACTGATCAGCTGAAATCAGCGTATAAAGCGCCGGAGGCTCAAGTCATTGAAGTTGTTGAGACAGCAAAATCACTCAAGATTGATGGTCGGCAAGTTTGGTTGAGTCACTACGCTGTTGATTTACCATACCCATTATTATCACTTCATGGGCACATTCATGAAGCAGAATATCAGCGTGATAATATGATTAATTTATCACTTGACTCAGCCTATATGCAAACAAGGGTATTTGGACAGCCTATTAGTTTTGAGGCGCTTAGTCCGTTACTATCACAACGTATTGCAGCAATTTCAGAAACCTATCAAATAGAATCTGAGAATAAACGTTATGATCGTTTGGTTGAGCGTGCATTTGATGAGAAAATCACCATCAACAAACCAACAGCAACACAACGTCATGAATTAGCACTGCTCGTTGATTATCTGAATAAAAATGATTTAACTTATGCGACTGTTCTAAAACAGTTTAATATTCCAAATGACAATAAAGTGTTATCCGAAAAAGAAAAAGAGAAAGTAAACTTGACAGGGTTTGAATTTGAAAAGCAAACTGGTATGTCAGGTAATACAGGTATAAAAGATGACTGATGAGAAACATTACCAATTGGCGGACTTTGATTATGATTTGCCAGAAGCATTAATTGCGCAAACACCTTTAAAGCAGCGTGATGCTTCACGTTTACTGGTACTAGATGCTGATACAGGCGCTTATCAAGACAAGCATTTTTACGACATTTTAGATTACGTGAATCCTGGTGATGCCATTGTCATGAATAACTCACGTGTTTTGCCAGCAAGATTACATGGTGTACGTCCAGAAACTGGTGGACATGCTGAAGTCCTGCTATTACGCCAAGATCATGGGGATGTATGGGAGACATTGGTGCGACCAGCCAAGAAATCACCTGTTGGTTCGACTATTGTGTTTGGTGATGATGTGACACAGCCAATCATGACAGCAACGGTTGTCGGCGAGCTAGAACATGGTGGTCGATATGTCGAATTCCATTATGATGGCATTTTTATGGCGCTATTAGATAAATTAGGTGAGATGCCACTACCGCCTTATATTAAAGAGAAGTTGGCTGACCAAGAACGCTATCAAACGGTCTATTCGAAAGTTGATGGTTCAGCTGCAGCGCCAACAGCTGGATTACATTGGACACCTGAGTTGCTTAATCAAGTCCGGGCTAAAGGAGTTAAAACAGTTGAATTAACGCTTCATGTGGGGCTAGGCACTTTCCGACCGGTAGAGGAAGAAAATATTGAAGACCACAAAATGCATTCAGAGTTCTATCAATTAAGCCAAGATGCAGCGGATACATTAAACCAGGTACGTGAAAATGGCGGACGCATTATTGCCACGGGGACAACATCTATTCGTACTTTGGAAACAATTGGGTCAAAATTTGAGGGCAAATTGCAAGCAGATTCAGGCTGGACAGATATTTTCATTAAGCCAGGGTACAAGTGGACAACTGTTGATGCATTTATTACTAATTTCCATTTGCCAAAGTCAACTTTGGTTATGTTGGTTGCTGCGTTTACGGGTCGTGACAATATTCTAAATGCCTATCAACATGCTGTTGCTGAACAATATCGTTTCTTTAGTTTCGGGGATGCGATGTTTATTAAGCGCGACAAATAATTTTACAGTGGCTTAAAGAGCACATGTCTACATAAGGAGAGACACGATGTATGAATATATTAATGGCTTGATTACAAACATTTATCCCGCTTATCTAGTGATTGCTGATCGCAGTGGTGTTGGTTACAAATTATTCGTAGCCAACCCATATCGCTTTGAACAAAATGTTGAATCTCACGTCTATGTTGAACAAATTGTTCGTGAAAATGAAATGACATTATACGGGTTTATAGACGAAAACGAAAAATATTTGTTTAATAAACTGCTCAATGTTTCTGGTATTGGACCTAAAAGCGCCTTAGCTATCTTAGCAAGTGATGATGCTGCAGGATTAGTAACAGCTGTGGCCAATGATGATGCATCTTATTTAACACAATTTCCTGGCGTGGGTAAAAAGACAGCCCAACAAATTGTGTTGGATTTGAAGGGAAAGTTAGATGATTTGGCATTATCAGCAGGTATGACGGTAGAAACAGTCCCTACAACTGATAATCAGGCATTGGCTGATGCTTTGGCAGCACTGGAATCGTTGGGCTATAGTGCGAAAGACGTCGCTAAATTACAGACAGTTTTGGCTAATCAAAAGGATACAACAGACGGGTATATTCGCTCAGCGTTGAAGTTTTTGGTGAAATAATATAAAAAACACATGACCAGATGGCCATGTGTTTTTTATTAACGAATTGTTTTCAAAGCATCATTAATTTGATTTAAAATAATAGTTTGATTTTCTGGTATTTCCAAATCGTATGTCTGGAGATCTACTTTTATTTTTGGTGAGGCATCATAATTGTCAAACCACTCACGGTAAGCTGACCAAATGCGGAAATAGTATTGACGTAAGTCGTCATTATTGTCGAATTGTTCGTAATCGCGGCCACGTTTTTTGATACGATAAAGAATGGTCTCAAAATCTGTTTCAGCATAAACTAACAAATCAGGTGACTTTTTAGGTAATTTTTGCAGTTCGGACATCATATTATTTAATAACTGTGTATAAACTGACATTTCAGCATCTGTAATATTACCATCTTTGTGGTTCTCAGATGTAAATAATGCGTCTTCATAAATCGAACGATCTAAAACATTATTATCATCTGCTAATGCCTGCTTAATCATATCAAATCGACGATTTAAGAAGTAAATCTGTAATAAAAAACCGTATTGCTTTGGATCAGAATAATAAAGTGGCAAAACCGGATTATCACCAACCGGTTCATAAAATGCTTTTGTGCCAAAATTTTCAGCGATTAAACTTGTTAATGTTGTTTTACCAACGCCAATCATACCTGCGGTAATAATCACCATGACGACCTCCAATATTTTAGTAGCTTAATAACTATACAAAAAAACCGTCCAAACAACAAGTACGGTTGTCGGACGGTTTTAAGTCAAAAAGCGAACATTAAGCTTTTTTCTGTGCTTCAAGCAAGTCACGGATTTCAGCTAATACTTCTAATTCTGGATTGGCTTTAACTTCTTCTTTTTTGTTTGTACGCAGGATACGATTAACAAATTTCACCAAGAGAAAGACGACAAAGGCAGTAATTAAGAAGTTAATGACGTCATTCAAAAAAGCACCATATTTGAATGTTAATTCCTTAGTAACGACTAATTTTAAGTTTTGAAGATCTGAGGTGCCACCGGTGAAAAATGTGATAATAGGACTGATTAAGTTATTGGTTAATGACTTGACAATACCAGTGAAAGCACCACCGATAATGACACCAACGGCTAAATCAAGCACGTTGCCGCGCATGATAAATGTCTTGAATTCTGATAACATACTAAAATATCCCCTTATATGAGCCTTAATATCAGGCTACATACTTCCTTTCCTTACTGAATACTAACTTCTATTTTACCTAACAATTAGCTATTTACCAAATTAAGCCGTTGAATTTAGGCCTTTTTTAGCTAATTTGAGATTAACTTAAAGTTTGTTATATCACAAGAATTGATAATGACCGTCTTTCTCATGAAAGAAACCGCTAACCATGATAAAATAAACGTAATTGTTTTGAAGGAGATTTGTTATGACTGAAAAAGATCAATTAACACTATGGCATGAACAACTGATTGCCATTATTAAAGATATTAATACGCCACATACACTTGGCGGTATTACAAATGACGCTAACCGTGCGCATGATTCGCGCTTAGCACGACGGGCATTAGATAATTTAATTGTGTTGAGTGAAGAAATCAATGCTAAACGACAATAAGTAATCATGGGGGCCTGGGGGGCAATATGATATCTAAATATGCACAATATTTACCAAAACGTGCGAAAATCGTCTGGGTGTTGGACGATTTAATAGGGATGCTAGTGTTGGGCCTAGCGTTATTAGTCCTTAATTTATGCTTAGGGACGCAGTGGCCAAGTACCATTATCATGGTTTTAAATATAATGTTAATTGTGATTATTGGTTTGGTCATTGGTCATCTATTACTGATACCGTACTATTATCGTTTTCACCGTTATGCTTTAGATGATACAGCTATTTTAATTTATAAAGGCTTTTTTCTTAGAAAAACAGAAGCGATACCACTTAATCGTATTCAAAATGTTGATACGACTCAGGGGCCATTACTTCAGTTTTTTCATTTAAAGAGACTGGTTATTGTGACAGCGGCACATAGTTTTTCGATTGCAGCAGTTGATGAGCAAGTTGCGCAAACATTGCGTGAACGATTGATTTTAGCGGCAAGACAAGCGCGTGAGGTTAATAATGATGACTAAATCTGCTCATCAACCTGTTGTTGCTGTTATTGCCGAAATCATTATGACAGTACGAGAATTCTTTTTTGTCGTGTTGTTTTTGTTTTTTGGTCACACGCGTAGTATGACGAGTCGCTTAATCGTCATTGTTGGCTTAATCTTGTTAGCAATACTTTTTGGTGTTTTACGATGGTGGTTTTTTACATATGACGTGACACCTCATGAAATAACACTCAAGAAAGGGGTGTTCATTAGAAAATATGTACATATGCCTTTCGAGCGAATACAGACGATTACACGTACACAACCATTTTATTTTCAGCCATTTGATGTTTATCGGGTAAGTATCGAGACATCTGGCAAAAAAGATGATCGTTTAGTTTTTAGTGCGTTACGCTTAACTCAAATTGAAGTGATCGAACAATATCGTCAGCAATCACAAACGAAAACAACTGAGTCCAAGGAAGTACCAAAGGCCGATCATGTTTACCATATCCAGACATCTGAACTTGTCGTGTTTGCTTTGACATCATTAGGGAGTTTGGGCATTTTTGGTGCCTTAGCAACAGTCATTTCTGAATTGAGTATGCATATGCCACAGGATTTAGTGGCAAAGTTTGATCACTGGTTTTCAGGTCAAACGTTTGCAGGGTATATCATGATTTTGGCTGTCATCTTAATTGTCAGTTTAGTCATTGCCTTTGCACGAATTTATAACCGCTATTATCACTTTACATTGACACGATTTGGCGTTCATCTAGCCATCACACAAGGTTTATTGACTAAAAAAGAAATACAGTTGCGCTTATCGCGTATTCAAGCCGTACACTACGAGCAATCTTTATTAAGACATTGGGTAAACCTCGCAACAATCAATGTCTTGTTAGCTTCATCAGGCCGAGGGGATAAAGAGAAACAGGATAAAACGACGATTATACCTGTTGTCAGTAGTTCAAAAGTGTATCATTTGTTGTCTGATTTCTTACCTAGTTATCGGTTGATTACACCAAAAAAGACTATTGGTATTGACCATGCTATGTTTTATGAGCTACGTTATGAGGTGCTCATGAGCCTAATCTATTTAACTTTGCCGACTGTGATTTATTTTGGTTGCGCTTATGTCTGGCATTGGCCGACAATTTATAGTGTCATTGGTATTTTCATATTGTCTGTTTTAATAATTTATGTCATGATATGTGCGGCTGTTCGCATGACAGACCAGCGATTAGTCATTGAACAAGAAACATTAACCCTTCAAACATCTCAATGGCTGACCAAACATGTGTATACAATTCCTCGTGACAAGATTCAAGGGGCGAAAGCAACGCAAAGTTACTTTATGATTAAGTCACAAGCACAACATCTTCGTGTTATAATTCGGAATGGCGATGGGGCTAAAATGATTGACATGCGTTATTTACCAGAAGCAGAAGTAGAAAGGATTATACGTTGGATAACACATGTCAAGTAAAAAACCTTGACATAAGATTGGTTTAGTGGGATACTATTAGTTGTAAATAAAGTGCAAAAAGCACAAAAGAAATTTGGAGGACATTAATATGTCAGTAAAAATCCGTTTGAAGCGTATGGGTGCTAAGAAGCGTCCTTTCTACCGTGTTGTTATCGCTGATTCACGTTCACCTCGTGATGGCCGTTTCATCGAAACAGTTGGAACATACAACCCAATTGCACAACCAGCAGAAATCAAGCTTGATGAAGCAAAGATTTTGACATGGTTGAGCAATGGTGCGCAACCATCAGATACTGCACGTAACTTGTTGAGCAATGCAGGTATTTTAGCAAAGTTTGCTGAAATGAAGGCTGCTAAGAAGTCAACTGCTGCAAAGCCTGCAGCATCAGCTACAAAGCCAACAGAAAAGAATACTGTTGCCGAAATCAAAGCTTATTTGGATGCTCAAGGCACTCAATATGCATCATCAGCTAAGAAAGCCGATTTGTTAGCATTGGTATAATTGATAATATTGTATGATTTGAAAGTGATAATTGCGCTAATTTGTTAGCATAGTTATCACTTTTTGTATGTAATATAATGCTGACGACTAAGTTTTGAGATGGTATAATGATGGTGTCCAAGTTTTGAAAGTGCTTTCTTTAACTTTGACATTATGGAGAAAACACATGTTAGCAAAACCTAAGCTGTTTTTAGATATGGATAATGTGCTTGTGGACACGTTGTCTGTTTTAAATACCCTTGATATGGCGCAATTCCAGGTAGATAAACCAGACCAAATTCCTGGTATTTTTCGTCATTTACCACCAATGCCCGACGCTGTTGAAAGCATTAATGTTTTGGCAGCAGATTTTGAGTTGTACATTTTATCAACTGCACCATGGCGTAATCCCAGTGCTTGGCAAGATAAACTTCTATGGTTGACAGATCATTTTGGGAATGATAATAATAGCCCTTTTTATAAGCGTGTTATTTTAACACATGATAAAGGAATCGTTCATAAGACCGGTGGTATTTTGTTGGATGATCGACCTTATCATGGTGCTAGTCAGTGGCAAGATAATACAGTGGATAGTTTATGGCTGCAGTATGGCTACGATACTAATCTTGTTTGGTCAAAAGACTTAGTTGCATACCTTCAAGCAGTTGCAAAATCGTATCAATTATCAGGCGAGTTACGAATGAGCGCTGAAAATATTGCAAAAGATAAGCATTATCAATTATTTGGGCACACAGAAACTTTTGAAAAAGCACCTTGGGAATAAACTATTAAAAAGCAATCAAGAATTGATTGCTTTTTTTGTGACATGTTATGACTATTTATGACACAAAAAGCTTGCAAAAAATATTAAAAGCAGTTATTATTAAATCGTAAAGAAAGCGCTTACAAATAGTGAGGACAAACATGATTGTCGCAGAACGTAAGAAACAAATTTTAAAAATCATCCAAAAAAATCAATTTATTTCGCTACAAGAACTCAAAAAGGTAACAAAGACATCATTGTCTACGGTGCGTCGAGATTTGGATATTTTGGCTGCTGATGGGTTAGTACGTCGTGTACACGGTGGTGTTGAATGGATAGAGCCGAGCCGTGGTAGTTTACCGGTGAGTGAACGTTTATCACTGTATCAAGCAACGAAACAAAAAATTGCGCAACGCGCAGCACAACAATTACAAGGTGGTGAAATTATATTTCTTGATGCCGGCACAACGACAGGAGAACTTATTCCATATTTAGCAGATAAAAAACCTGCAGTGACAGTCGTCACGAATTCAGTCCATCATGCAGCCCAACTATCCGATTTGATGATACCCGTAATGATTATTGGTGGGCAAGTAAAGCAGACAACTGATGCGGTTATTGGCGCAGCAGCTGTTAATCAAATCAATCATATGGTATTTAATGTTAGTTTTGTTGGGGCCGATGGTCTGTCGGTCGAATTTGGCTTAACGACACCAGATTTAGAGGAAGCAGCAATAAAAAAAGCTGTTGTTGAGCGGTCACAGGTGAGCTATGTGTTGGCTGATAATAGCAAAATTGGAACGGCTGCCTTTGCAAAAGCAGTTGATTTAGAGCGTGTTGTCTTAGTAACATCAGCTCTAACCAATCAGCAGTGGCAAGTATTAAGCCAAGCTATGACAGTAATAGATGCGGAGGAAAATAAATGATTTATACAGTCACCTTAAATCCTTCTTTGGATTATATTACGCGGCTAACACATCTTAAACTAGGCGAAACAAATCGCTCAGATTCGCAAATAATGTATCCCGGAGGTAAAGGTATTAATGTTAGCCGATTATTGGCACATCTAGCTATTGCTAACACGGCTTGGGGGTTTTTGGGTGGTTATACTGGTCAGCATCTGCAAGCTACCTTATCTGAATCGCATATTCACCAAAATTTTACAACAATTGCTGGCAATACACGTATTAATATTAAGATAAAAGCAGCTGAAGAAACCGAGATTAATGCTACAGGGCCTCATATTAGTGATGACGAAGTGGCGCTATTTCTCTCACATTTTGATGTATTAACAGCTCAAGATATTGTGATTTTATCAGGCAGTGTGCCTAAAAATTTAAATGATACAATTTATCAAAAAATGCTAGACAAAATTCAAGAGCAACAGGCAGCATTTGTTATCGATACCACAGGGGAACAATTACAATTAGCTTTACGCCGTCAACCATTATTGGTCAAACCTAACCGTGCAGAACTGGCACAGCTTTATCAGGTGCCACTTACGCAACCCAAAGAGGTTATACGTTGGGGACAGCAATTATTGAAAGATGGCGCAAGATATGCGATTGTTTCATTAGCAGGGGATGGGGCGTTATTATTTACGACAACAGGGCAATATTTTGCACAACCGGTTGTCGGTAAAGTGGCAAATTCCGTTGGTGCTGGGGATTCAATGATTGCTGGCTTTGTTGGCACTTGGTTAACAACAGGAGATGTAATGGCAAGTTTTAGAATGGCGGTAGCTAGTGGGACAGCCACCGCATTCAGTGATGATATTGCAACGCAAGAAAAGATTAATGCAGTTTATGAACAAGTGATTGTCACACCATATGATATGTGAGGAAACATCATGAAAATTAGTGAATTGTTAGTACCCGAAGTAATGATTTTAGATTTAAAGGCAAAGACTAAACAAGCAGCTTTTGAAGAAATGATTAATCGGTTGTATGAAGCTGGTCGTATTACTGATAAAAAAGTATTTTTGGAAGGTATTTTGGCTCGTGAATCACAAACGACGACTGGTTTGGGTGATGGCATTGCGATGCCACATGCTAAAAATAGTGCCGTAAAAATGCCAACAGTTGCTTTTGCACGATCAACCGCTGGCGTAGACTATCAAGCTATGGATGGACAGCCAGTGCATTTGTTATTTATGATTGCTGTGCCAGCAAATGCTAATAATACCCATTTGGAGGCGCTAGCCAGCTTATCACGTTATCTGCTACAAGATGGCTTTATGGATAAACTCAAGCAGGCAACAACACCCGATGATGTGGTGAATTTATTTACAACTCAAGAAACGGCACCAAATACAGCACATGTTGAAGATGACGCCCCATATTTGGTAGCGGTTACTGCATGTACAACTGGCATCGCGCATACTTATATGGCTGAAGAAGCATTAAAAAAAGAAGCTGATAAGCTAGGTATTCGTATTAAAGTGGAAACAAATGGTGCTGGTGGGGTTGGAAATAAGTTAACCGACTCTGATATTGCGCATGCACAGGGTGTCATTATTGCCGCAGATAAAAAAGTCGAGATGGCACGTTTTGATGGAAAACCCTTGATTAATCGGCCTGTAGCCGATGGCATTCGCAAACCAGACGAGTTAATTGAATTAGCACTACGGCAAACTGCACCAATATATCATAGTCAAGAGGCCAAAACGACAAACTCTTCGGAAACAACACAATCCATTGGTAAAGCATTCTACCGTCATTTGATGAGTGGCGTCTCAAGTATGTTGCCATTCGTTATTGGTGGTGGTATTGCCATTGCATTTGCTTTTCTAATTGATCAAAGCTTAGGTGTGCCAAAAGATGCATTGTCTAGTTTAGGAACTTATCATCCAATTGCTGCTTTTTTTAAGCAGATTGGTGGGGCAGCCTTTGGCTTTATGTTACCAGTTCTTGCTGGATACATTGCTTATTCAATTGCTGAAAAGCCTGGACTCGTTGCTGGATTTGTTGCCGGTGCACTAGCTGCCAATGGTTATAATCTGTATAATGTTGGCCTTGATGTTAAGCATATGCCTATTCCATCAGGATTTCTAGGCGCACTTGTCGGCGGATTCTTAGCCGGCGGTATCATGTTATTACTAAAAAAACTTTTCCAAAGTTTGCCGAAATCTTTGGACGGCATTAAATCCATCTTGTTCTATCCGGTCTTAGGTGTCTTGTTAACTGGATTTGCGATGTTACTGATTAATATTCCAATGTCTGCAATCAACACAGGATTGAATCATTTTTTGTCAGGCTTAAGTGGAACCAACGCTGTTTTGCTAGGTATTATTCTTGGTGGCATGATGGCCATTGATATGGGTGGACCGGTTAATAAAGCGGCTTACGTGTTTGGTACTGGGACTTTAGCTGCAACAGTTGCTACTGGTGGGTCCAATATTATGGCCGCAGTGATGGCTGGTGGCATGGTGCCACCGTTGGCAGTCTTTGTGGCAACGCTAATTTTCAAGCAGAAATTTGATCAACAAGAACGACAAGCTGGTTTGACAAACATTGTGATGGGCCTGTCGTTTATCACTGAGGGTGCCATTCTCTTTGCAGCGGCAGATCCAGCACGCGCTATCCCAAGTTTTATGGTCGGTTCAGCAGTTGCTGGGGGGTTAGTTGGTTTGACTGGTATTAAATTATTAGCCCCACATGCTGGTATCTTTGTTATTGCACTAACGAGTTCACCATTACTTTACCTTGTGTTTATCGGCATTGGTGCCATTATTTTTGGTGTTATTTTCGGTTTGTTGAAGAAAGGTTAATGGCATGTTAAGTAGAGATTATTGTTATACTATCAGATACTTTTCATGGTAAAATAATAACATGATTATTTACGACACAATGAAATTTAAGAATTGGCAGTTAACCCTTTTTAAAGATAACGATGCGATTGTCTTTATTAGTTTTGCTGATGATGGTGTTGCTGAATTTTCATTACAATATCCCCGCATGAAGCTTCAATACGCTAAAATACCAGAGTTGCGCTATTTTGAACAATATTTATCTGGTGAACGTGTTGATTTTAAAAGGCTTAACGTGGCTTACCTATCAGGAACCCCTTTTCAAATTAATGTCTGGCATGCTTTGCACGAGATGGGCAAGGATGAAAAACTTACTTATCAGCAGTTAGCACAACGTGCTGGACAGCCAACAGCTATTCGAGCTGTGGCTAGTGCTGTTGGTAAAAATCCGTTAACTATTATTAACCCATGTCATCGTATACTACCAAAAAATGGTGGTGTTGGTCAGTATCGGTATGGGCAAGCATTAAAAAAATTACTCATCTCATTAGATGATAGTGAAACAACACAATAGTTTTAAAATAAATTAATCATTTTTGTTTTGTAAGCTGAGTTTTTTTTAACCCAAACTTAAATGAAGCTAATTGATAAAAACGTGGCTGGGAAAAAACTAATTCCAGACTATAAAAAATAAAGGGACTTTGGAAAAACACTCCAAAGTCCCTTTAACTATGTACACAGGAAGTAAATTCCTGTTATGATGTTAGCGACAAAACCAAACAACAAAACAGTAAAGGAGTTTCCTTCCATGTACAAGAATTATAACACAGCACAAACTAGCATCGCTTTAAACTTAAATTTTGATATTCCTAATAACCATATTGCGAGACTAATTGATATGTTTGTTGAGACAATTCCGCATAATATTATTGAAACCTCTGTGGCGACCACCGGTCGTCCTGCTTATCATCCGGCTATGTTAATAAAAATGTTCCTTTTCGCGTATTCTCGCAAAGTATTTTCTGGACGTAGAATTGTTGAAATGAATACCGAAAATATTCCAATGAAATGGTTGAGTCAAGATGCCACAATTTCTTACAAAACAATCAATAATTTTCGATCCAGTAAAGAAGTTTCTAACTTAATCAAGATTTCCTTTATTTACTTTACCAAGTTGTTAGCCGACAACGGTATGATTGAAGATGAGGCCTTATTTATTGATGGTACGAAGATTGAAGCCGATGCAAATAAGTACTCATTTACTTGGAAACGTGCAGTTGATAAATTCTATCCAAAACTAAAAGAAAAAATTGTGCTCCTTTATGAAGAATTGATTGAAAATCAAGTTGTCAAAGAAATGGAGAAAGAATACCTAACGTCTAGCGATGGATTAGCTGAGATTTTAGAAAAAACACACGATGAAATTACTCACTTAGATTATGTCATTGAACAAGAACCGAAGGTTATCAAAGGTGGCTCTAAGAATAAACAACAGCGGCGAAAACTCAAAAAATTAGCGCACAAAATGGAAAATGATTATTTGCCCCGAGCAAAAAAGTACGAAGAAGCTGAACGCCTTTTTAATGGTCGGAACTTTTTTTCAAAAACCGACCATGATGCTACCTTTATGCGTATGAAGGAAGATCCAATGATGAATAGTCAATTAAAGCCTGGATATAATTTACAGGCTGCCACTAATGGACAGTTCGTGCTAAATTACGGAATTTTCTCGAATCCGACGGATACGAGAACTTTATTACCATTTTTATCTGACATGCATTCACTCGATTTGTTTAAATACATCGTGGCGGATGCAGGTTACGGTAGTGAATCTAATTATTCCGCGATTGTCGACGATTTTGATAAGACACCACTGATACCGTATGGTATGTATGAAAAGGAACAGAAGCGCAAATTTAAAAATGATCCTACACGAATACACAATTGGAAGTACAATGCCGCAGACGATTACTATACGGATCATTTGAGTGTTAAATTCAGTTTTAAACGATACAGTATTCGTCATGATAAATATGGATACGAACGACAGTTCAAAATTTATGAAGCGGATAAAACACAGGAAACATTCAAGCTAGATGAACTAGCTAAAACCCCTAAGGGAAGGCAACGACAGGTTGCCTATAATACAACTTGGAACTACTTTAAAAATTATGTTAAGGATTTACTTTCATCTGATCAAGGCTCAGAGATTTATTCGCATCGTAAGTATGATGTTGAGCCAATGTTTGGCAGAATGAAGTCCATTTTTGGTGTGCGCAGAACTCATCTTAGAGGGAAACAGCCTGTGGAAAATGAATTGGGTATTCTATTAATGACAATGAATCTAACAAAATTAGCGGGAATTTTAACCAAAGCAACCGCTAATTTTTCACATAAACAATTATCAAATATAAAAAAAACAAAAAACCGACCAAAAATTCTATTAATTATAGAATTCTTGGTCGATTTTTCTATAGCTGGTTAGTTTTTTCCCAGCCACGTTTTTGTTTCGTTACTGACTGCACAATGAAATCACTAGGCCTTATTATGACAGACGTTATAAGAAAAATAGACGGTTTTACTCACGCATTTGAGCATACTGTAAGGCAATACGTTTAAAAATATTTTTGAGGTGACAATCATCTAAAATAGTTAATATTGTGTAGGCTTGATCAATTTTGTGTTGCTCATTTCTGTATAACCCGATTAAAAACAGCAACCAAACTTGGTGCGTTAAGCTATCCTCTAAAGGTATATCTTCTATTTTTTTGATAATCCATTCAATAATAATTGGCTTATTTTGGAGAAGACTCGTTTCAAAAAACGGATAATAAGATTAGTAATATTATCCAGTTGGCTATATTGCACTGTCTCATAAATATATTGGCCTAGAATATCGGAGATATAGGGTCTAACTAGTGTGACCGGTAACATGTTCACTGTGCATTCTAGTAAATAGATGTCGTACAATTGCCAGCTAATGAGCTTGTTGAAATAGTCAATCAATATATTTTGATCTGTTGCTGATGCGATTCTAAATTTAGTGTGGTAGATATTTGCTTTCAGCATTAAGATATCATGCTTATTGTTTAAAGTTAATGTCTTTCTCAGTTTTAGTTCATTATACATTGCATATAAGCCGTCAATGTCATTATGAAGGTACTTATAATTTAATTTATTTCGAAAGTTAACGATATTAAAATCGATTTCAAAATTGTTAGAAAAATATTCATCGATGGTGATGTCTAGCTCTTTGCAAATAAAATAAATTGATCGTGCATTAGGTAGAATTTGGCCACTTTCAATTCTAGAAACCATAGCTTGTGAACCGATAAAGGCACCTAACTGTTTTTGAGATAAGTTTTTTAATTTTCGACGTTCTTTGATAATGTTTGTTTCTTTCCGCATAATAGTCTCCATTGCTTTCAAAATAATAATAGTTAATTATTATCATGGAACAATCAATATTTTATTTATATTCACTATTGAATATCCTTTTTTGCATAAATCTCTAGAGCCGATTTTTTGGGTTATACAATGAATTGGTAAAGGTTAATCATTTTTACAAAACCATGGTGGTCTTTTATTTTTTCTAAAATTACCGAACTAGAGGAAGAGAAAAGGAGCAATAGTTGTATGAGAGACATGAGGGTAATTTGTGACCGTAAAAAATTGTACAAATCGGGCAAAGTACTAGTAACAGCCGGTATTTTTGCTTTGATGATGTTTGGCGTCACAACTGCTAGTGTTAGTGCAAATACGATTGCAGTTGACACGAATCATAGCCGTACTTCAGCACAGATTAATAAGAGTGCCGTTGATAAAGTTAATGATGACAAGACTACTTTAGGAGCGGCAAAAGTAGTGGCAGTAGCCACAACGCCAGCGACACCTGCAACGGACAGGGCAGTAGATACAATGCCAGCGACCGCTGCAACAGATAAGGCGGTAGATACAACGCCAGCGACACCTGCAGCAGATAAGCTAGCAAATACAACGCCAGCAACGGACAAGGCAGTAGCCACAACGCCAGCGACACCTGCAGCAAATAAAGCAGCAGACACGAGTAGTATTCATGATCAACCGTTAGATACAAATGTGCCAACTGATAAATCAGCAAACCTCGTCTCGACAACACAAAAAAGTACGGATAATCAACAAGTTAAGTCTACAGAAACATCTCATCTTCAAGAAATCAACGGTAAAACCTATTTTCTTGATGACAATGGTCAAGTTAAAAAGAACTTCACCGCTATTATTGACGGTAAAGTTCTATACTTTGATAAAACATCCGGCGAATTGACCGCAAATGCACCGCAAGTTACTAAGAGCTTAGTAAATATTGATAATGCACATAACGCGGCTCATGATCTCACAGCTGATAACTTCACAAATGTCGACGGTTACTTAACAGCTAACAGTTGGTATCGGCCTAAGGACATCTTAAGAAACGGAACGACCTGGACACCAACAACAGCAGAAGATTTTCGACCATTACTCATGTCTTGGTGGCCGGATAAGAATACGCAGGTAGCTTATCTACAATATATGCAGTCAGTTGGCATGCTACCTGACGATGTTAAAATATTAAATGATGATAATATGAGCACATTGACTGATGCTGCTATGACTGTTCAAAAGAATATCGAATCGCGAATTGGTGTATCTGGAAAAACTGATTGGCTCAAGCAAGATATGAACAAACTGATTGATTCACAGGCAAATTGGAATATTGATAGTGAATCAAAGGGTAATTATCATTTACAGGGTGGGGCATTGTTATATGTGAATGATGACAAAACACCTAACGCGAACTCAGATTACCGTCTGTTAAACCGTACACCAACCAACCAAACCAGCCAAATTACTGATCCAAGTAAACAAGGTGGATATGAGATGTTATTAGCTAATGATGTTGATAATTCTAACCCTGTTGTACAAGCTGAGCAATTGAACTGGCTTCACTACATAATGAACATTGGTACTATAGCTCAGAACGACCCAACAGCTAATTTTGACGGTTATCGTGTTGATGCGGTTGATAACGTTGATGCCGATCTCTTACAAATTGCTGGTGATTACTTTAAAGCTGCATACGGTACTGGTAAAACTGAGGCAAACGCAAATAATCATATTTCGATCTTGGAAGATTGGGATAATAATGATTCTGCGTACATTAAAGCCCACGGGAACAACCAATTGACAATGGATTTTCCAGCACACTTGGCTTTGAAATACGCCTTGAACATGCCTCTTGCCGCATAAAGTGGCCTAGAACCGCTAATTAATACAAGTCTTGTTAAGCGCGGGAAAGATGCCACAGAAAATGAAGCACAACCAAACTATGCCTTTATCCGTGCCCATGATAGTGAAGTGCAGACCGTTATTGCACAAATTATTAAGGATAAAATTAACACAAAATCAGACGGCTTAACTGTAACACCAGATGAGATTCAGCAAGCTTTCACTATTTACAACGCCGATGAATTAAAAGCAGATAAGGAATATACAGCATACAATATTCCTGCTTCTTACGCTGTATTGTTGACAAACAAGGATACTGTGCCACGTGTTTATTATGGTGATCTGTTTTCTGATGATGGACAGTATATGTCACAGAAGTCACCATACTATGACGCCATTACGTCACTTTTGAAAAGCCGTATCAAATATGTTGCTGGTGGTCAAAGCATGAATATGACGTACTTGCATGAGTGCTTTGATCCAGCAAAAAATGAGACAAAGCCACAAGGTGTCTTAACATCAGTACGTTACGGTAAAGGTGCGATGACGGCTGACGATTTGGGTAATAGTGACATACGTCAACAAGGTATTGGTTTGGTGATTAATAATAAGCCATTCTTGAATTTAAATGATGATGAACAAATTGTGCTCAATATGGGTGCTGCTCACAAAAATCAAGCTTACCGACCACTTATGTTGACAACAAAATCTGGTCTTCAAATTTACGATAAGGATGCCGGAGCGCCAGTTGTTTATACTAACGATGCTGGTCAACTTATTTTTAAGTCAGATATAGTCTATGGTGTCAGCAATCCACAGGTATCTGGTTATTTTGCTGCATGGGTACCAGTCGGTGCGAGTGATAGTCAAGATGCTAGAACACAAAGCAGCCAGTCAGAAACTAAGGATGGCGATGTCTATCATTCAAATGCTGCACTTGATTCTAATGTAATTTATGAAGGCTTCTCGAATTTCCAAGCAATGCCTGAAAAGAATGATGACTTCACCAACGTAAAAATTGCTCAAAATGCTAAATTGTTTAAAGATTTAGGGATTACAAGCTTTGAATTAGCACCGCAATATCGTTCAAGTACAGATAATAGTTTTTTGGATTCGGTTATTCAAAACGGCTATGCCTTTACTGATCGATATGATGTTGGGTATAATACGCCAACAAAATATGGTACAGTTGATCAACTTCTAGATAGTCTAAGAGCATTACACGCACAAGGTATTCAGGCTATTAATGACTGGGTACCTGATCAAATTTATAATTTACCTGGTGAACAAATCGTCACCGCAGTTCGTACAAATGGTTCAGGTAAGTACGATTATGATTCTGTGATTAATAACACGCTCTACGATTCACGAACAGTTGGGGGCGGCGAATACCAAGAAAAGTTTGGTGGCCTGTTCTTAGACCAGTTGAAAAAAGATTATCCTAGCTTGTTTGAAACTAAGCAGATATCAACAAATCAGCCGATGAATCCGGATGTTAAAATTAAAGAATGGTCTGCAAAGTACTTTAATGGTTCAAACATTCAAGGTCGTGGCGCTTGGTATGTACTTAAAGATTGGGCAACAAATCAATATTTCAATGTGTCTAGTGATAATGGATTCTTTCCTAAACAATTACTAGGTGAAAAAACAAGCACAGGCTTTGCAACAGAAAATGGTAAGACTTCTTTCTACTCAACAAGTGGTTATCAAGCTAAAGATACCTTTATTCAAGATGGGACAAATTGGTATTACTTTGATAATGCAGGCTATATGTTGACAGGTAAACAAAATATCCACGATAAAAATTATTATTTCTTACCTAATGGTGTGGAACTTCAAGATGCTTACCTTTTTTTGATGGTAATCAAGAATTTTACTATAATAAAGCTGGGGAACAAATTATGAACCAGTATTATCAATATAGTCAAAATCAATGGCATTATTTCTTTGAAAATGGTCGTATGGCAATTGGCCTGACAGAAGTTCCGAACGCTGATGGCACACATGTTACACAATATTTTGATGCTAATGGTGTCCAAATTAAAGGCACAGCTATAAAAGATCAGAATAATCAATTACGCTATTTTGATGAGGCCACAGGTAATATGGTGGTTAATTCATGGGGACAGTTAGCAGATAAGTCTTGGCTTTACCTTAATGCACAAGGCGTTGCTGTGACTGGTAACCAAAAAATTGATGGGGAAGAGTACTACTTCAATGCTGATGGTAAGCAAGTTAAAGGCAATGCAATCATCGATAATAATGGTGATCAACGTTATTATGATGGTGATAAGGGTGTCATGGCAGTTAATTTATGGGGTGAGTTGCCAGATGGCTCATGGTTATATTTGAATGACAAAGGTATTGCTGTAACAGGCCGTCAAGTCATTAATAATCAAGTTAATTTCTTTGGTAATGATGGTAAGCAAATCAAAGATGCCTTTAAATTATTATCCGATGGTTCATGGGTATATTTGGATGATAAGGGCCTGATAACAACTGGAGCCAAAGTTATCAATGGTCTAAATATGTTTTTTGATAAAGACGGTCATCAAATCAAAGGTGATGCCAGCACAGATGCCAATGGTAAGCGCCATTATTATGACAAAAATGATGGTCATCTTGTCACAAATTCATGGGGTGAGTTGCCAGATGGTTCATGGTTATACCTAGATGAACAAGGTGATACTGTTACTGGTCAATGTGTGATTGATGGCAAGACACGCTATTTTGATGAAGATGGCAAACAAATTAAAAATAGCCTAAAAACGCTGGCCAATGGCGATAAGATTTATCTTGATGGTGATGGGGTTGCTGCAACAGGCTTACAACATGTGGGCGATAAAATCATGTATTTTGATGAAGATGGTAAACAAGTTGTTAGCAAGTTTGTATCAGCAAAAGATGGTTCATGGTATTACTTAAATCAGGATGGTGTTGCCGCGGTTGGTCCAAGCAGCATTAATGGACAATCACTTTACTTTGATCAAGAGGGTAAACAAGTTAAATATAATGAAGTCCGTAATAGTGATGGGACAACAAACTATTACACAGGATTAACGGGCGAAAAGTTAACGCAAGACTTCGGTAAACTACCAGATGGGTCATGGATTTATCTTGATGCGCAAGGGCATACAGTAACTGGCGCACAAATCATTAACGGCCAAAATCTTTACTTTAAGGCTGACGGCCAGCAAGTTAAAGGTCATGCTTATACTGACCAATTAGGTCATATGCGTTTTTATGATCCTGATTCAGGTGATATGTTGAGTAATCGCTTTGAACAAATCACACCCGGTGTATGGGCTTACTTTGGTGCTGATGGTGTGGCCATAACTGGACAACATGACATAAATGGTCAGAAGTTATTCTTTGATGAGACAGGATATCAAGTTAAAGGTTCGCAACGTACAATAGATGGTACGTTATACAGCTTCGATTCTCAAACTGGTAACCAAAAACCCGTACAGACAACATTGTTGCCACAAGCAGGTCACTATATCACGAAAAATGGTAACGATTGGCAGTATGATACCAATGGTGAAATAGCGAAGGGTCTGCGTCAAGATAGCAATGGTAAGTTGCGTTACTTTGATTTGACAACCGGCATACAAGCGAAAGGTCAATTTGTTACAATTGGCCAAGAAACTTATTACTTTAGTAAAGATCACGGGGATGCGCAGTTATTGCCAATGGTTATTACTGAAGGGCATTACGGTACAATAACACTCAAGCAAGGTCAAGACACCAAAACAGCCTGGGTTTACCGTGATCAAAATAATACTATTTTGAAGGGATTGCAAAATATCAATGGCATATTGCAATTCTTTGATCCATATACAGGTGAACAACTTAAAGGTGGCGTAGCAAAGTATGACGACAAGCTCTTTTACTTTGAATCAGGTAAAGGTAATCTTGTTAGCACCGTAGCGGGTGACTATCAGGATGGTCATTACATTTCCCAAGATGGCCAAACACGTTACGCAGATAAGCAAAATCATCTTGTAATGGGACTTGTTACTGTTAATGGGGCATTACAATACTTTGATAACGCTACTGGTAACCAAATAAAAAATCAACAAGTTATTGTTGATGGCAAGACGTACTATTTTGACGATAAAGGCAATGGTGAATACTTATTCACTAATACATTAGATATGTCTACTAATGCTTTTTCTGCCAAAAATGTTGCATTTAATCATGACAGTAGCAGTTTCGACCATACTGTTGATGGCTTCTTGACGGCAGATACTTGGTATCGACCAAAGTCAATTTTGGCTAACGGGACAACTTGGCGTGATTCGACTGATAAGGATATGCGACCATTAATCACTGTTTGGTGGCCAAATAAGAATGTTCAAGTCAACTATCTCAACTTCATGAAAGCAAATGGATTGTTGACAACAGCAGCACAATACACACTACATTCAGATCAATATGATTTGAACCAAGCTGCACAAGATGTTCAAGTGGCCATTGAAAAGCGCATTGCGTCAGAGCATGGCACAGAATGGTTAAAGAAATTGTTGTTTGAATCACAAAATAATAACCCATCATTTGTGAAGCAACAATTCATTTGGAATAAGGATTCTGAATATCATGGTGGTGGTGATGCTTGGTTCCAAGGTGGTTATCTGAAGTATGGCAATAACCCACTCACACCAACAACTAATTCTGATTATCGTCAACCTGGTAATGCATTTGACTTCTTGCTAGCCAACGACGTGGATAATTCTAATCCTGTTGTGCAAGCTGAAAACTTAAACTGGTTACATTACTTAATGAACTTTGGCACCATCACTGCGGGTCAAGATGACGCTAATTTTGATAGTATTCGTATTGACGCTGTCGACTTTATTCATAATGATACAATCCAACGTACTTATGATTATCTTCGTGATGCTTATCAAGTGCAACAAAGTGAAGCCAAAGCAAACCAGCACATTTCATTGGTTGAAGCTGGCTTAGACGCGGGTACATCAACGATTCATAATGATGCGTTAATTGAGTCAAACCTCCGTGAAGCAGCGACATTGTCGTTAACAAATGAACCTGGTAAAAATAAACCATTGACGAATATGCTACAAGACGTTGACGGTGGTACGCTTATCGCCGACCATACGCAGAATAGTACAGAAAATCAGGCGACACCAAACTATTCAATTATTCACGCGCACGATAAAGGTGTGCAAGAAAAAGTCGGTGCAGCCATTACTGATGCTACTGGTGCTGATTGGACGAACTTTACAGATGAATAGTTAAAAGCCGGATTAGAGCTATTCTATAAGGATCAGCGTGCAACAAACAAAAAGTATAATAGTTATAATATACCAAGTATTTATGCCTTGATGTTGACAAACAAAGATACTGTTCCTCGTATGTATTATGGGGATATGTATCAAGATGACGGACAGTATATGGCAAACAAGAGCATCTACTATGATGCCTTAGTGTCATTAATGACGGCTCGTAAAAGCTATGTCAGCGGTGGTCAAACTATGAGTGTTGACAATCATGGTTTGTTGAAGAGTGTCCGCTTTGGAAAAGATGCGATGATAGCTAATGATTTAGGTACATCAGCTACGCGTACTGAGGGGCTTGGTGTCATCATTGGTAATGATCCAAAGTTGCAACTTAATGATTCGGATAAAGTGACACTGGATATGGGTGCAGCACATAAAAATCAAAAGTATCGCGCAGTTATCTTAACAACACGTGATGGTTTGGCAACCTTTAATTCAGATCAAGCACCAACAGCTTGGACAAACGATCAAGGAACGTTAACATTCTCAAATCAAGAGATTAACGGGCAAGACAATACACAAATTCGTGGTGTTGCTAATCCGCAAGTTTCTGGTTATCTAGCTGTTTGGGTGCCTGTGGGTGCATCAGACAATCAAGATGCCCGTACAGCAGCAACGGCAACAGAAAACCATGATGGTAAAGTATTACATTCGAATGCGGCATTAGATTCTAACCTTATTTATGAAGGTTTCTCTAACTTCCAGCCTAAGGCAACAACGCATGATGAACTTACGAACGTTGTAATTGCTAAAAATGCCGATGTCTTCAATAATTGGGGTATTACGAGTTTTGAAATGGCACCACAGTACCGTTCAAGTGGGGACCATACATTCTTGGATTCAACGATTGATAATGGTTATGCCTTCACTGATCGCTATGACTTAGGTTTCAATACACCAACAAAGTATGGCACTGATGGTGATTTGCGTGCAGCGATTCAAGCGCTACATCATGCTAATATGCAAGTTATGGCTGACGTTGTTGATAACCAGGTCTATAACTTATCTGGTAAAGAAGTTGTTTCAGCAACACGAGCAGGTGTTTATGGTAATGACGATGCCACTGGCTTTGGAACGCAACTCTATGTGACTAACTCCGTTGGTGGTGGTCAATACCAAGAAAAATATGCTGGACAATACTTAGAAGCTCTGAAAGCAAAGTATCCAGACCTCTTTGAGGGTAAGGCCTATGATTATTGGTATAAGAACTATGCAAATGATGGATCAAATCCTTACTATACATTGTCACACGGTGACCGTGAATCTATCCCAGCAGATGTTGCTATTAAGCAATGGTCAGCTAAGTATATGAACGGCACGAACGTTTTGGGCAATGGTATGGGTTATGTATTGAAGGATTGGCATAATGGTCAATATTTCAAGCTTGATGGTGATAAATCAACATTACCTCAAATTTAATTTATTTTGATAGGGAACGATTATCTTATCAAATTGTAGTGACAAAAGTCGCAGATATTGAATCCAATATCTGCGATTTTTCGTCTGTAAAGCTATGCTATAATAACGTTATGATAAAAGAAAATTATTTTAAAGTTGGCACAATTGTCAACACCCACGGTATTCGTGGCGAAGTGAAGATTATGGCCATTACTGATTTTGCCGTCGATCGTTTTAAAAAAGGTGCAGCATTACAAATTGAAACCAAGCAAGGCTTTGTGCCGGTGACTGTACAATCGTCACGTTTACACAAAAATATGTGGTTGGTATTATTTGAAGGCGTCACAAATATTAACGAGATTGAAAAATATAAAACCAACGACATCTACGTTTATGGCGAAGCACGTGAAGCACTTGGTGATGATGAATATTATTACGATGAAATTATTGATAGTCGTGTTGTGAGTCTGTCTGGTGAAGCAATCGGTGTTGTGTCTGAAATTATGACAACAGGGGCCAATGATGTTTGGGTCGTTAAACGACAAGGTCAGTCAGATGCGCTTATTCCTATGATTGATGATGTTGTCAAGTCAGTTGATGTGGCCAATAAGCTGATTACCATTGATGTGTTGGAAGGATTGTTAGATTAATGCGTATTGATGTTTTAAGTCTATTCCCAGATATGTTTACGCCGTTAAAGCAATCTATATTGGGTAAAGCGATTGACAAGGGGGCATTAGATTTTCATGTCACTGATTTTCGTGACTACACTGAAAACAAGCATAATAATGTCGATGATTATCCATTTGGTGGTGGTGCAGGCATGTTGCTCATGGCGCAACCTATCTTTGATGCTATGGCTGCGGTAGAAAAAGCGGCCGGTGATAAAGGTCACGTTGTCTTGCTGGATCCTGCTGGGCGTAAATTTGACCATCATGTTGCCGAAGAATTAGCACAGAAATCGCATCTCACTTTTATTGCCGGACATTATGAGGGCTATGATGAGCGTATTCGTGAACTAGTCGATGATGAAATTTCACTTGGTGATTATGTATTGACTGGCGGTGAGCTTGGCGCAATGGTGATTATTGATGCGACAGCGCGCTTTTTGCCAGATGTTTTAGGCAATCAAGTGAGTGCTGAAGAGGACTCATTTCAAGATAATTTACTTGAATTTCCACAGTACACTCGGCCCGCAGACTTCCGTGGGCGTAAGGTGCCGGATGTCTTAATGAGTGGCAATCATGCTAAAATTGCTGAGTGGCGTTTAAAGGAGTCCTTGCGTCGGACATGGCAGAGACGACCAGACTTGCTAGAAAACCGTGTTCTTACACAGACAGAACGCGATTTACTCGATGATGTCAAGCATGAGTAAGCTGAGCTAATAAGCATTGACAAAATTTTTATATGGCAGGCCATTAACGAACAATAATGATTGTTCGTTTTTTTATATTGTGATTATTTTCTCATTTTTCGTCTAAAATGACTAACGTTAAGCAATTACTAAATAACAAATACTGACACGAATGTTTCATATTTGTAATATAAATGACATTAAGCGGTGGTAAGGTAACTATATACATATATTATTAAATAATTATTCGCATGAATAACTCATCATGTGAAAGGAAGATTGGAAGCGGGATGATTGATTTACATAGCCATCTACTACCGGGAATAGATGATGGTTCTCAATCAATGCAGGCATCCCTTCAGCTAGCGCGTGACGCAGTTGGAGAGGGTGTTGAAGCAGCATTGATGACACCACACCATATGAACGGTCAGTTTGTGAACCACAAGCGTGATGTCGTTGCCTTAACGACAAAGTTTCAAATGGCACTTGAACAAGAAAAAATACCACTGCAAGTTTTTCCATCGCAGGAAGTACGCATTAATGGTGAGTTGTTGATAGCTTTAGATCAAGATGACATTCTGTTTGCCGATGAAAGTAACCGGTACCTGTTACTTGAATTTCCAGATGATGACGTACCGGCATACAGTGCCGATATGATTTTTAATATCATGCAGCGAGGCATTATCGTCCAAATTGCGCATCCAGAGCGAAATGCGAAAATCATGTCGCAGCCAGATATCTTATATCAACTTATTGAGAAAGGTGCTGTTGCCCAGATAACAGCTAGTTCCTATGTTGGGGCCTTTGGTAAAAAGGTGCAAAAGTTTGCAGAGACAATTATTGCCCATCATTTAGGGCATGTTTTTGTTTCGGATGCCCACGATTTACCAAACCGTACGTACCACATGGCAACGGCTATGATGAAGCTTGAACAGCAGATGGGGGCAGATTATCAACAGATGTTTGCTGAGAATGCTGAGGCGATACTCGATGGCAATCCGGTGGCACGGTTGCTACCTGAAAAAATTGTTAAACGTCGTTTTTTTAATGGATTTTAAATACATAATAAAGGATTAATAAATAATGAATAACGTACTTGAGTTACGACAACTATGGGACATTATCCGTAAGCATTTTTTTGCCATTTTTTTTATGGCGTTAATTGGTGCCGGTATTGGCTATGGTATTGCTAAGTTTTTAATCGCGCCCACTTACAGTGCATCAACGAGCATGCTAGTTAACCGATCGACAGATAATACACAATCAGGCGTCAATTTGTCAGACCAACAGGCTGATGTTCAAATTATTAATACATATAAGAATTTAGTGATTTCAAGTAATGTTTTGGGAGATGTGGCTAATAAATTAAAACAGCCTAAAACAGTTGTTGTTCAACCGGGTAAGCCTGCTGTATATGACACATTAGCAGATGGTACACGTCGCTTAGTATCGCCCGAACAAAAAGAAATCACAAGAACTTCCTCGCAACCTACTTATGATCTCACGGTTGACCAATTAAAGAAGATGGTCTCAGTTTCTAATCAACAAAACTCACAGGTATTTGCTATTAATGTGACGTCAAAAGACCCAAAACAGGCAGCACTTGTCGCTAATACTGTTGCTGATTCTTTTAAAGCCAAAATTGGTGGCTTTATGAAGATTAATAACGTGTCGATTATTGATTCAGCCAAAATAGATAATAAACCTGTTGGACCAAAAATACAGATATTCATGTTAGCCGGATTAATTATTTTAGGCGGCTTGGCCTTCCTAGTTGCTTTGGTTCGCGAATTATCTGATACGACAATCAAATCGCCTGATGAAGTTTCACAGCTATTTGGCTTTACCAATCTTGGTGTCGTTAGTCATATTAAAGGCATGAAGCATTTTGATATGGCACCAACAGTTCAAAGTATGTCAGATGATGGCAAAGCAATGCATTCACGTTCACGGCTCAGTCGTTTGAACAAGGATTAATAGGGGAGAACAGACAATGGCCTTTTTTAAGAAAAACAAAGCACTAGGTGATGGGTTATCTGCCGAAACAATGACTAAAGGTGCCAGACTGATTGCTGCTGCTGAACCGAAAAATCCAGTTTCAGAGCAATTTAGAACGTTACGGACGAATATTGATTTTGCCTCAGTTGCCAAGGGGAATGTCAAGACACTGCTCGTTTCCTCTGCTTTACCTTCAGAAGGAAAATCAACAATTACGGCAAACCTAGCCGTTGTTTACGCACAACAAGGTAAGCGTGTCTTATTAGTTGATGCAGATTTGCGACGTCCAACAGTCGCAATCACTTTTGATGTGACTGATAATCATGGGTTAACGAATTATCTTGCGGATGTCCATAGCGAACTTGGTTCGATTATTCATCATACACGTATGGATACGTTAGACGTGATTACTTCAGGTCCAGTACCACCTAATCCAGCTGAATTGCTAGCGTCAGCGCGTATGACGACGCTAATTACGCAACTAAGAGATCATTATGATCTCGTGATTTTTGATGTCCCGCCATTTTTGATGGTAACTGATGCACAGGTATTGATGAGCAGAATGGATGGTGTTGCTATTGTTGTCAGTGGTGGTAAAACAACCAAAGGTGCGTTACAGCGCACATCTGAAATTCTGAAAATCGCCGAAGCACCGGTAGTAGGCTTCATTTATAATGATCAGAATCAGAAGAAAAAAGCTGGGAGTGGCTATGGGTATGGCTACGGTTATGGAGATGCCAAAAGCTGATTTGTTTTTACCATCGCTAAGAGAGGAGAGATGAGATGGGGCTATACAGAAAAGTTGTTAAGCGGTTAATTGATACTACCGTAGCAATTATCTTTGGTATCGTATTAATTGTTCCGTTTTTTATTGTGGCAATTTTAATAAAACTAACTTCTAAGGGCCCAATTTTTTTCAAGCAAAAACGCTACGGAAAAAATTCTGTACCATTTACTTTATATAAATTTCGTTCGATGACAGATGGCGCACCAGTCAAGGCAAATTCTGAATTTTCGGATATTAAAAGCTATGTGACACCATTTGGGATGTTTATAAGAAAAACATCGATTGATGAATTACCACAGCTTATTAACATTATTAAAGGCGAAATGAGTTTTATCGGACCACGTCCATTAGCAATAACAGATAAAAAAGTTCTGAGATTACGTCGTCAGAATGGTGGGGATCAAGTGTTGCCAGGTATTTCTGGCTTAGCTCAAGTCAATGGCAGAAATAATATTACGGATGAGGATAAAGCGGCTTATGATGCTAAGTATGCTAGTCATGTTAGTGCACGAGTGGATATCTTGTTAGTGATAGAGACTTTTATTTCGGTAGTTAAACGTGATGGGGTTTTTAAAAATAAAACAGTAGAGATTGAAAAAAAGGATATATAACTTGTGACTAAAAAAGTATTAATGTTGGCAGCTAAAGCTAATATGATTCAACAGTTTAATCATCGCAATATAAAGATATTACAAGAATTGGGTTATGAAGTGCATGTCGCCACTAATATGGTTGACTTTGGTTCGATGTCATATGAAGAAAATGAACGTTTTAAACAATGGATGATTGATAATGAGATTTTTTCGCACCAAGTTGATTTTGAGCGACGGATGGGTTCTGTTCTAGGAAATATGCGATCATTGAAGCAACTTAATAACTTATTTAGTACACATGATTTTGTTTTTGTTCATGTACATTCGCCTCTTGGTAGTGTATTAGGAAGAATCATCGCAAAAAAATTTAAAGTGCCTGTAATTTACACTGTTCATGGTTTTCATTTTTTTAGAGGTTCATCAAAGAAAAGTTGGATTATGTTTTATCCATTAGAGTGGTTATTGTCTTTTATAACAAACGTAATGATTGCAATTAACGATGAAGACTATAATTTAGCAAAAAGGCATATGCATGCTAAAAATCTAGTGAAAATTAATGGCATTGGGGTGGATGTATATAAGGCGCAAAGTGTGCCTGAGGAATACAAACAGTTAGCACGTAAACGTATTCGTGAGGAACTCAAGATTCCGGAAAGTGCTTTCTTAATTTTATCAATTGGAGAATTGAGCGATCGTAAAAATCATAAAGTTGTGTTAGATGCGTTAAGATTGATGTCTCCTGAAGATAGAAATAACATATATTATATTATTGCTGGAACAGGAAGGAATGGGATTGAACTAAAAAAAATAGCTAATAGCTTTAAATTTTCTGATAATTTTGAATTGTTGGGATACAGAAATGATATTCATGATATTAATTACGCTAGTGATGTTTTTATATTTCCATCATTACAAGAGGGTTTAGGTGTTGCTGGTTTAGAAGCAGTTGTTGATGGAACATATTTAATCGGCAGTAATGTACGTGGTATACGTGACTATGTATTGAATGAATCAATAGGAACAACTTTCTCGCCAAAAGATCCAAATATTCTTGCTACTATTATAAATGAGAAAGTAAAAAATAATTGTAAAAATAATAATATAAGAGATAATGACAAACTAATTAATTTTGACAAAAGAAAAGTTGATTATGAAATGAAGAAAATTTATGAGTAAACAAGATAAAATAGTAGGTTTAAATAAGTCAAAAAAGGTTGTATTTCACTTTTTAAATACTGGAAATTATTCCGGTGCTGAGAACGTTGTAATTAATATAGCGAATATGGTAGATAATTATGAGCATGTTTATGTTTCCCCTGATGGAAAAATAAACGAAATTTTAAAGGGAAATAATATTAGACATATATCAATTAAAAAGTTATCTTTAAAGAGCTTTTATTTTGTCATAAAAAAATATGAACCAGATATTGTTCATCTTCATGATTTCAAGGCAAGCATTATTGGAGGTTTCTTGCACAATCATATACGAAGATATGGGGGAAGAATTGTATCCCAAATTCACAAAAATGATAAACGCATGGCAAAATGGTCAATGATTTCCGTGTTATATGGTTCAGTATTAAATTGTTTTGACAGAGTTGTTGTCGTTTCTGAATCTGTAGTGAATGAATATATATTTAGAAATAAATTGAAAAATAAATCGATTGTTGTTAGCAATATTGTAGATTATCACAAAATGCTTTGTTTTTCTAAAAAAAATAACCCAAAAAGTTTTGACATTGTTTACGTAGCAAGAATGTCAGATGAAAAAGGACCCATGAGGTTTCTTGATATAATTGATAGTGTTAATCAAAAAAGAGCAGTTACTGTTGTTTGGATAGGTGACGGACAACTAAAAGAACAAATAGAAGCCATTATAAAAACGAAACATTTGGATAAGGTAATTAAATTAATTGGTTTTCAAAGTAACCCATATCCATTCATAAGAAAATCAAAAATTGCAATTTTAACTTCAAAGTTCGAAGGCTTTGGATTAAGTGCGTTGGAAGCTCAATTAATGGGAAACCCGGTGGTAGCAACAAATGTTGGTGGATTAAGTAATATTATTAATTCAGAGACTGGATTATTAACAAATGATAACACTGCTTTTGTCAATGAAATTGTAAAACTATTGGAAAATAAAAACTATTATAAAATGAAGCATGAGGCTGCATTAAAGCATTCTCAGGTAGTAAATGATATTGATGAATTTATAAGAGTATTTACACAAATATACGAGGTAGGTTGACAAGTTATGAATATTAGGAAACCTAGGCTTATAATCAAAATTTGGTTTTTCCTTTTTATATTTTGGGGTATCTATACTCCTGTCGCAAATATAATTGGTCCTGAAATCACAGCTATTTCATTTGTTCTTTTTGATTTTATTTTGTTATTATTAGCAATAATAACGCGAATTAACTTATTTTATTTACTTGAGACAAGCAAAATATTTTTTTTGATGATAGCTATATTTCTAGCGTCAATTTACGTTGGTTTTAGATCGTCTCTTTCTGGGAACGATACGAGATTATTTCAAAATTTACAAATAGAGTTACAGATAGTCTTTTTTTTCTTGATCTTGGTACTAATGTACTATAGGTTTGGTTTTACAAAATTTGACATTCTTAAATTATTTTTAGATGTAGCATTTTTTCAATCAGTTGTGTCAATATTTATGCTTTTGTCACCTGCTTTGCATAACATAGCATTAAATCTTTATTATGCTGGTCGTCCAGAAAATGTTTTTATAAATGCAAAAAGAATATACGGCTTTTCAAGCGAGTATACATTCACGACACCGATTGTAAATGGAATACTTGGAGTAATATCAGTTTTTTTGACTATAAAAAAATCAAAATTTTTCTTAATATATTTGCTGCCAATTTTATTATTAGTTTTACTTAATGGAAGAACAGGACTAGTTATTTTTTTTGTAGGAACAATGATAGTTATTATAAAAAATTCGAAGAATATTTTTAGATTGTGTATTTTGTTGGTTATAAGTATTCTCGGTATTGGTTTTTCGTTTTATTCGTTAAGTATACTATCTCCAGATACTTTTACTTGGATAATTAGTTTTTTTGATGATACATCTAATTTATTAAATGGTAATCTGACTGGTAATTATGCTGAACTAGGTATGCAATATCCTTTTCAAAATCTATTATTTGGTTATGGTTTTCGTATATATGATTTAAATTCTATCGTCTCCAATATAACAATTCTAACTCGATCTGACATAGGGTATGCTAATGATTTATTCTTAGGTGGAGTAGTATATATAGTATTATTGTATATTCCAATTTTATTGTATGTATATAACTCTGATAAGCAAGATAATAATTTTAAAAGAAGTGGAATTTCTTTATTTTTTGTCATTGCTATGTTAATAGCAGATTATAAAGGAGAGGCAATGCGTAATGGGAACTTGTTATTAATGGTAGTTACCTTAGCAATGTTGATTAGAATCCCTAAAAATATGAAACTAGAGGAGCAGACCTATGGAAAATTGTAAGGTATCTGTAATTATTCCGGTTTATCAAGAGAACATAAATTTTATTCAGCAAAGTGTTCAATCAATTTTAAATCAAACATATAATAATATAGAAGTACTAATTGGCTTAGATGATCCTAAAAACCTTATGGCAATAGAATTTTTAAAAGATTTAGTAACAAAAAATAAAAATGTACAACTAATTATTAACGAAAAGAATTTGGGGTTGGCTGCTAATTTAAATAATTTAATCAAACAATCTACAGGTGAATTTATCGCTCGAATGGATGCAGATGATATAGCATTTGAAACGAGAATTTCCGATCAATTATTTTTTGTGCAAAAGAACGATCTTAATTTTTTATCTGGGGCATATGATTCAATTAATGAAAGTGGACAAGTAATTAAATTAGGTAAAAAAAACGATTTACTGGATAATAAAATTAGGACTATAGAAAAATATGGAAACATACTTGCTCACCCATTATGGTTGGTGCGAAGAAATATTTTAATCAAGTTACAATATAGAAAATTGGAACCAGTCGAAGACTACGATCTGATTGCTAGGGCAATGCTGGACACAAATATAAAGTTTGGTTACATAGGAACCCCGCTACTGAAATATAGAGTCCGTCAAAATAGTGAGTCTCATAAAAATCCATCAAGGTCTGTAATGATGTCCCTTGAAATAAGTAAATTTGTTAGAAGAAAAAAAACACCTGATATTAATAAAATAATAATTCAGAAAAAAAAATCAAACATCAAACAGAAAATAAAGCTGATTAAAATCATGATGTTAATTCGGTATAAAATAGTAAGAGTTATTGTTGAAAAATTTTAAAAAAAAAGTTATAAATTATAGTTGAAGTCAGATTTCTTTTTAGAAAATGTTATTTATTGTTCATTTTTGTAAATAACTGGGAATTTAGATTTTTATATGTTTATTAAAAAGCTAACTGATGTTGTTTGAAAAAACAATTACAAATAATTTAAACATTTAAGTCTGACAGATTTTTTGTTAAATTTGCTGAAGTTAAATGGTTCAATATTATAAATAATCGAAATTAGTGTCTGTGACCGATATTACAAAGATTAGTAATAATAATAATAATAAAATTTTGTTTCATATCTTATATTTTTACATATCCATACTAAAGAAGTTATCAAATTAAATTAAACGGAAAGTTACTGAAATGCGTAAATCACATTTACATTATGCTATTTTAAATATGGGCGCAAGCGGTGCGACGACAGTACTTAAAATTATTTTAGGCTTTGTTTCACGTACTATATTTATTCAGATATTAGGATCACAATTATTGGGTCTTAATGGATTATTGACTAGTGTATTGACAACACTATCACTTGCTGAAATGGGAATAGGAAACGCAATTATATACTCACTCTATAGACCTGTTGCACAAAAAAAATGGTCAGTAGTTAGAGCAATTATGGAGTTGTATCGTAAAATTTACCGAATTTTAGCTGTGTTAATTTTGTTAATTGGTCTTGCGATAATTCCTTTCTTACCCATATTAACTGGGAGCAGCATACATAATGTAACACTATATTATTCTATACTCTTATTTAACAGTGTTATAAGTTATTTATTAACTTATAACAGGTCATTAATGATAGCTAACGAACGTAACTATATTGTGTCGCTTGTGGATTTGGGTAGTGTATTATTTACAACAATATTACAAATAATAACGTTGTTTATTTTTAAAAACTATTCGCTTTATCTAATTATCCAAGTGTTGTTTACTTTCTGTGGAAATATAGTATTAACATGCCTAGTTAGAAAGGGCTACAGGAATCAACTTCAAAATACAGTGAAAATAAAAGTACCTGCTGATATTGTTAGTAAGTTAAAAAAGAATGTAATTGGAACATTTGCTAATAAAGTAGGAGATGTTGCAGTGAATGGAACAGTTAATGTTCTCATTGCCATGTTCATTAACTTGTCAACTGTTGGTATATATAGTAATTATCAATTAATTATCTCAGCTTTGCAATCAATACTTTTTAATATTTCCAACGCTTTAACTTCTACAATTGGAAGCATTGCGGCTTCCACTGAGTCTTCTAACAAATCTTCTGGTTTGTTTTTTAAACATCAATTTATGAATTATTCATTAACATTTTTTTCTTCGGCCTTGTTATTGGTCTGTTTGCCTCAGTTTATTAAGTTGTGGATTGGAAATCATTATTTGTTATCCATGCAAATCACTATAATGATGGTTATTATATTTATTGTAAATACACTTAGATATACTTGTCTAGTGTTTATTGATGCGTATGGATTAGCGTACGAACAAAAAATAAAGCCTTTTTTAGAGGCAGTAATTAACTTGTTGCTATCAATAATCTTTTTAAAATTTTTCAAGCTAGGCATATTTGGAATTTTATTATCTTCTATTCTAACCGGGTTATTGATTGCTACTACCTATGAGGCTTATGTTGTATTTCACTATGGATTACAAAAAAAAGTTTTCTTATTCTATAAAAAATACATTAGGATTGTGCTTGAAATAACATTTAATTTGGTTGCAGTGTATTCATTAACATCTGTTGTTAATGGGAAATTACTCATTTCAAATTTCAACATATTAATTGTAAATACTTTAATCACACTTTCAGTTTCAATAATTACATATATTTTATTCAACATTAAGAACTCTCAATTTGTTCAATTAAGGCAAAACATGTTAGAACGCTTCAAATAAACAAATTACTTGGAGTAGCGTAATTTTTGAATTGTTTTATTTTCAGGAAAAGCTTTTATGAACAAAAATATGTAGTAATTATCAGATAAGCTAACTTCCAATCTTTAATTTCACAATTAACAATTGTGAAATGCATTACCACTAAAAATTTTGTTTTATTATTATATTTAGACATGAATTACCATACTTGATCATTCCGCTGATTAACTAATGTAACTTGTCAAACAAATAGCTATTGTATATGGTAGAATTTTGAAGTGAGTGGGAAACAAATTATTAATTACAAGGAACATACTAAAAAGTATTCAAAGGGCACAAAAATGACAGATCAATTTTTTGAAAAAGAACTTGCGGCAAGGGAAATTACTGATATTTCCGGTATGATTGAATTTGATATTCCAGTTCACGGGGACAACCGTGGTTGGTTCAAAGAAAATTTCCAAAAAGAAAAAATGGTACCGTTAGGTTTTCCAATAGATTTTTTTGCGGCGGATAAGCTACAAAATAATGTCTCGTTATCCAGACAAGGGGTTTTACGTGGCTTACACGCTGAACCATGGGATAAGTACATCTCTGTAGCCGATAATGGTAAGGTACTTGGGGCATGGGTTGACTTGCGTGAGGGCGAGTCATTTGGTCACGTCTACCAGACAGTGATTGATGCCAGTAAGGGTATTTTCGTTCCACGTGGTGTTGCGAATGGCTTTCAAGTATTAAGCGAGACGGTTTCATATTCATATCTAGTGAACGATTATTGGGCATTAGATCTCAAGCCAAAATATGCCTTTGTAAACTATGCAGATCCTACTTTAGGGATTGCATGGGATGATGTCGACAATGCTGAAGTAAGTGAAGCTGACAAAAATCATCCTATGCTGAAAGATGTGATGCCATTAATTGCAGAAAAATTATAATTGTAGTAAAATTTATTGTTCTAACGTATAATATAATAATAAGCAACACATTAGAACCTATCTAGGAGAAATCATGACTGACTATAAGAATATTTTGGTAACCGGTGGTGCCGGATTTATTGGTGCGAATTTTGTACGCTATATTGTTCAAGAACATCCTGACATTTTTGTGACTGTGCTTGATAAGTTAACTTATGCTGGGAATCGTGCGAATTTAGCTGGATTACCAGAAGATCGTGTTAAGCTCGTTGTTGGTGATATTGCCGATGCACCACTTGTTGATCAACTTGTTTCTGAGACTGATGCTGTCATTCATTATGCTGCCGAATCTCATAATGATAACTCATTGCAAGATCCATCACCATTCGTACAGACGAATATCATTGGCACCTATACATTACTTGAAGCAGTTCGTAAGTACAACAAGCGCTTCCATCATGTATCCACTGATGAAGTTTATGGTGATTTACCACTTCGTGAAGACTTACCAGGCCATGGTGAAGGTGTTGGCGAAAAGTTTACCCCAGAATCACCATACCGGCCATCAAGTCCTTATTCATCAACAAAGGCAGGGTCTGATTTGCTTGTCCGTGCCTGGGTACGTTCATTTGGGGTCCAAGCAACAATTTCTAATACCTCTAATAACTACGGGCCCTACCAACACATTGAAAAGTTCATTCCTCGTCAAGTAACTAGTATTTTAAGTGGCATTAAGCCAAAACTATATGGTAATGGTAAAAATGTCCGTGACTGGATTCATACATACGATCATGCTACAGCCGTATGGGCTATCTTAACCAAAGGTAAGATTGGTGAAACATATCTTGTTGGCGCTGATGGTGAGAAGGACAATATCACAGTGTTGCGCGCCATTCTCAAAGACATGGGCAAGCCAGAAGATGATTTTGATTTTGTACAAGATCGTTCTGGTCACGATTTGCGTTATGCTATTGATGCTACAAAGATACATGAAGAGCTCGGTTGGCGCCCTAAGTATACTGATTTTGCTAGTGGATTAGCACATACAATTCAATGGTATACTGACAATCAAGACTGGTGGCAAGCAGAAAAGGCTGAAGTTGAAGCCAAGTATGCTAAAAATAATCAATAATGATACTGCAAAACTCACATCTTGTGAGTTTTTTGTCTAAGAGGAGAAAGATAATATGACGTACTTGATTACCGGAGCCAATGGGCAATTAGGACAAGAACTACAAAAGTTATGCAATGAACGTGACATAGATTTTGTTGCTTTTGATTCTAAGCAGTTAGATATTACTGATAGAGAAGCTGTATTTGAAGCTTTTGCGCGTGTACAACCTGATGTGGTATATCACGCTGCAGCTTACACAAAAGTTGATCTTGCTGAAGATGATGGCCGAACAGTGAACTGGCAAGTCAATGTTAATGGCACCAAGAATGTTGCCGATGCGGCACATCACTATCAGGCGAAATTGGTTGCTGTGTCAACAGATTATGTTTTTGAGGGGACAAGTGAAACAGCTTATCAAGAAACAGATGCTGTTAACCCACAAAATGCTTACGGACGTGCCAAGTTAGCTGGCGAATTGGCAGTCACTGAGAGTGGTGCTAATGCCTATATTGTACGGACAAGTTGGGTATTTGGTGAGTTTGGTAATAATTTTGTTTATACCATGCAACGTCTGGCCGAAAACCATCCACGACTGACGGTTGTTAACGACCAATTGGGACGGCCAACTTGGACACGGACACTGGCTGAATTTATGTTATATCTTATTGATAATCAAGCAAACTATGGCATCTATCATTTGTCCAATGATGATGTTGCCACATGGTTTGATTTTGCGCGTGAAATATTGAAAGATCATCCAGTGACAGTTTCACCGGTTACCAGTGCAGAGTTTCCCCAAAAAGCGTACCGGCCAAAAAAGTCAGTCATGAGCTTAGACAAAGCAAAAGCCACTGGCTTTGAAATACCAACTTGGCGTAATGCATTAAGTATGTTTTTAGAAAGCATAAAATGAACCATTAAAAAAGCGACCAACGAAAAATTGGTCGCTTTTTTTATTCTATTGCTCAGGCAAATAATTTTTTAGTTGCGCGTAGCAATGTTTTTATGTCACGATCATATCTTGGTGTGTCAACTAAGTGAGACATCGGGATACCAGCAAAATGATAGGCAGCAATTTCACCGGAACGAACAGCACTTTGTTCGGTAAAAATCATTTGGTAAGGTTGTTCCACAAATTCACCGGTAAAAGCCAAATTGGTTGCATGCTCGGGAATCACTTCTGGGCGGTCAATTTTAGCTCGATTATTGAACAAAGCTGAGGCGTAAGGCATATATACTGGAATATTATTGATGACACTTGCTAATATATCATCTTCTTTCTCCTTGATATTGACAGGGCCGGAATCAACTGCTGAGAGATGTGCAATCAGCTCGAGTAACATTTCCTTACCGGTCAATTCAATATAAGGCTTACCAAATAATAGGCTGTTGCGTCTTGGATATAAGAAGTAACCCCAAAAAACTGTTTCATTAGGTTTTTGACTAGTGAAGTGGGGCTGGTGATGAACAACAATTGACATGTCAACGTCAATCTGATCTAGTGGTGTGATGGGGGTGGTAGATAAGAATGAATTCAGCGCATTACCAGGTAATTGCGTTGTGATACGCGTAATTTCATTTAATAGCAGATGGTCTTTAGTTGTTAAAGTAAAGCTAACCCATTCACTTGCATCACGGTCAGCAAAGAATTTATCAGGGTTACCCAGATTATAGAAATGTTCAGTAGCTTGGCGCCATAAGCTTGAAGCTGCACCGTAATCCATATTTTCTGGTGCTGGTGTGTCATAGTCACCAAGAGTTGCTGAATCAGTAATAGAACCATTGGTGAAAATGACAGCAGTATCGTCATCAATAACGACATGTTCTTTTTGATTCGTTGTCGTGTTCACCATTTGTAGACCCTTGACAGTAATTTCATCGGTCATTGTCGTATCTTTAAATTCAAATGCAGTGACACGGCGATTAAGAATAATCTGGCAACCATTAGCTTTCAGGTAATTGATTAGTGGCAGCATAATGCTTTCGTATTGATTATAACGTGTTCGGTTCACGCCAACTAAGTGTTCAATTTGTGTAAATTCATAAATCATTTGGTGCATATAACGCCGTAATTCTTGGGCCGAGCTACGTGTACGAAAGGCAAATGTCGTTTCCCACATGAACCAAAAGTTTGTTTCAAAGAAGTGCGAATCATCGGCAAAATAATCTGTAATAGTGACGTTATCTAGTTTTGTTTCTTCGTCATCAGGCATGAGAATTAATTGTGTTAATAATTTACGGTCTGCCTGATTAAAGCCTAATTTGCTAGCATTCAAAATGCCTCGACCAGGTTGCAATAAACGTGCTTTATCAAATGTCGGGTGCTTGGCATCAAAATCGCGTGTGTCCTCTGCCGCAGTCATATTAGGTTCGGTCATCGAAGGAATACGATCCAGTAGATCCATGAGGTCAACGTAAGTACGGTAATTTAACATACGACCACCACGAGCAAGATAACCTTTGGTATTAGATAATGGATGATTTTTATTCCAATAGTCGTCGACGACTGAATCAGTGCTATCCCCATCATTTGAACCATGTTGATCTAGCGCATAAAAGGTAATATTTTCTCCAGACCAGTGGCCTTCTTGAATTAAGTAGACAGCCGCCGCCATATTGGCTATACCGGCACCAATCATTACAGCTTTATTTTTACGCATAATCAATCTCCAATCTGATATTTTTTACAGGACAATATTATCGCTTAGCTCTCAAATTTCTTATAGCTATCTAAATCGTCACCCTTAAATAGTGATAATTTTTTAGCGGTATAACCACCATAGACTAGCAGAGAAACACAAGCTAAACCTAAAACGATAACGTACTTTTTCATAAGAATATCCACCTTTCAATTAGTAGGTCTTTCTAATGATTATTATAATCTTATCAGTAATAAATGTCTTTGGACGAAATAGCTTATTTGCCTAGTTGCTTATGTGTTTATTTTTATTAATGATGAATTCAATGGTGCCGTCCAGAATAGCTGTTGCGCGGGAGACTAATATATCTTTTGGTGTGTCGCAATCAGTCAGTAGCCATTTAATAATTTGCGATGCAATGGCGCTACCGTAAAAATCAACTAAATCTTGTGCGAGTAATGGTGTAACATCGTCATCGATGGTAACTACAACAGACTGCACCATTTGCGCGCCGAGTTCAAATAGAAAAGTTTCCAGTAAGTCACGTTGGTGTGAGTGTAATGCTTCCAGGCAAAGGGCTTTGTTTGCCAAGATGTAATTTAAAGCAATTGCATACTTTGCTGCCCAATTTTTAGCGGTAAGGTGATCTTGCACTTGTGAAATAATATCTTGTTCTAACGTCCAGCGTAAAAGATCATAAATATCACCAAAATGATAATAAAATGTATTACGATTAACTTGTGCTTTTGTAGCCAATGCGTCAATTGTAATTTTGTCGAGTGGTGTTGTTTGAACAAGTGTTTTTAGAGCGAAAGCGAGATCTTTTTTCGCCTGTGTGGACATAACTAACTCCTTTAATCCTTGTAATTTCACGACGATTATACCAGTTTTTCTGGTTAGGCGTGTGATAAATGTTCTCAAAAGCGTCCAGCTTAACATGATATACTATTAACTAACATCTGCTAATGTGACATGGGGTCTAGATAAAGGAAAAATATGCTAAAACCGGCAAATTTGCAAGCACTCGTCTCACAATTAAATCACAGTAACGCTGATGCGCGACAGTATTTAGCTAATCTAGGAAATACAACAATTAGGCAACAAGAGTTAGTGGGTATCGAAAAATTAGTTCATTTGTTACCAGTTGAAACGTCGGCATTCAAAGCGGTCTATGTTGGCTACAGTGTGCCCAAGCTGAGTAAGGAATTTGACCTACTGTTATTTGGTGCTAATAATCAAATCATCAACGTAGAATTAAAAAGCGATGCCCATTACGCTGTTGAAAAAGTCAGAAAACAACTGGTTAATCATAAATATTACCTGATGAATATGTCAGATAATCTATCCCTGTATACCTACAATTCTGATGCCAATCGGGTGTATACGTTGCAAGATGATGACACATTAGAGAGTGTGTCAACCACCGACAAAGAAGCATTGTCAAGCACAAAGTTTTATCAAGATATCATTGCTTGTCAGCCTATAACATTGCCAAGTATTGACCAAGCGTTTAACCCAGATCAATATTTAGTCTCGCCTTTAGCGCAGTTGACCACATTTTTAAGTGGGCAATATCATTTACCGCATCACCAGCAGCTGATTCAATCAAATATATTGGCGGTTAAACATTCAGGTATATTTGTCATGAATATTGCTTCTAGTACTGGGAAAAACTTGATGCTATATGACACGGTAAAGCTATTACAGACATCGTACCGTGTGTTAATTGTTCAAATCGGGTCATTGAATAGTGGACAAAGTTATTTGAGGAGAATCTATGGTTGGCAAATTTTACCTGAACGACAATTTTTCAAGAAAATTAAAAATAATCGTTTAGCCCATTTTGATGTGATTTTTATTGATGACGCGCAACGCCTTTCCGTCAAACACGCTAATCTTTTGGTGAAACATCAAGTTAATCAGCATTTACGTGTTTATTTGCTCGGGGATGTTAACCAAAAGGAACGTCAAAAATCACAGCGTGGTACATTTTTTGAAAGCATTAATCAACAACTGGTGGCCAATCAGGTCATCGAATTACAAGTATTAAACAAGTGAGGAGAGACAATTGAACAAAGTGAGTATAGTTTGGATCCGTCGCGATTTTAGAATCCAAGATAATTTAGCGCTTGCTGCGGCAACGGAGAACAGTGACAGCGTATTATTAGTATTCATCGTTGATCCAGAACAAATTGAAACTACGGCATCATTGAATCAAAGTGCTTTCTTTGCGAGTGCTAAAGCATTCCAAGCTAATTTAGAAAAAGAAAATATTCATTTACTGATTTTAAAAGGGACACCAGAATCACAATTTGAAAAATTAACAGCAGCTTTGCCAGAAATTTCTGATTTGTATTTTAACTTTGATGAGCGTGGCTATGGCAGGCAACGTGATCAACAAGTTGCACATCATTGTCAGACGACCTTAGGCCTCAAAACGCACGCCTACATTGATTATAATTTGCACAGTGCCAATGAAATAAAAAAAGCAGATGGCGCAGGTTATCAAATATTCACACCTTACTTTAAGCGCTGGATAACCTTACCAAAACCAACGCCAGTTAAAGTGAGTGTGACTAGCCTGCAAGAAAAACAAATGGCCAATATTGAACCACTACATTTGCATCAAGAGGGCTTATTAACAAGCTTAATTAACGAAAAACATGACAAACAATTAGTTGGACAAGTTGGTGAGGCAAAAGCGCTACAAACTTTGAAAGATTTTATTCAGTCACATCTGGCTGAGTATGATACGCAACGCGATTTGCCATTTTTGGATGCAACGAGTCACTTATCTCGTTACCTGAGGACAGGGGAAATAGCGATTAGAACGATTTATCAAGCTGTCATCAATGAGCCAGAGAGTGAAGGGCAGCAGACCTTCATTAAGGAACTGGCATGGCGTGATTATTATAATATGATTTATGCTATGAATCCGCAGCAAAACACACAGTCATTACGACCTGAATTTCAGAAAATTGCTTGGCGAAATAACCATAATGATTTTTTGTTATGGCAAACAGGGCAGACTGGTTTTCCAATTGTTGATGCAGCTATGCGACAACTTAACCAAACGGGCTGGATGCATAATCGGTTACGCATGATTGTTGCATCATTTTTGACGAAAGATCTACTGATTGATTGGCGTTGGGGTGAGCAATATTTCCATGATCAATTACTTGATTATGACCCTGCCAGCAACATTGGTGGTTGGCAATGGGCAGCCTCGACCGGGACAGATAGCGTACCGTATTTCCGAATCTTTAACCCAACACGACAATCACAAAAATTTGATCCAGATGGACAATTTATTAAACAATTTGTGCCAGAACTATCGCAAATCACCAATGATAAAATTCACGAGCCACAGTTGTTAACCGATTTAGAACAAAAAGAATTTCAAGTCACACTGGATAAAGATTATCCAAAACCTATGGTGACACATAAGCAGGCGAGATTACGTGCTATTGAAGCTTATGAGCAGAGTAAAGACACTGTAAAATAAGTATTTTTGTGACGGTTATTTTGTGATTTAGGGTTTTATTGCGTGATACAATGAAAGTAATATAGGCTAAGGAGATTGGGTTGATCATGAGTCGTATGTTACTAAACAGACCAAATAATATGTTATTGGATTGGCATTTGCTACTAGATGATACCAGCAAAAATAGGCTAATTAAGGATGCCGCATTAAATGAAAAAGCGCTTGTTGTTGGACGTGTTGGCCTGATTTTACTTTCTTGTGGTACTGGTGCTTGGCGTGTCAGAGAAGCTATGAACAGTATTGCAACCAATCTTGGCATTATCTGCGTTGCCGATGTTGGTTTTACTAGTATTAACTTGAGTTGCTTTGATAGCGCTCGAGAGGCCTACTCGCAAACTTATGTTTTATCGGGAACAGGTGTCAATACTGATAAATTAAGTACAATAGATAAATTTGTTAAGCGTTTTGGGCAACAATTAGAAACACTAACGGTTGCTGGCGTTCACGATCAATTAGAAACAATCAATAAAAAGACAGCTAATTATAACCCCGTCATCAATGGCTTGGCTGCTGCATTGGCTTGTTCATGTTTTATTTTTTTACTTGGTGGTGGCATCCCCGAAATGATTGGTAGTTTCATTGGCGCTGGTGTTGGTAATTTGGTTAAAAGTTTGATGACCAGAAAGCATTACTCCACGTTGATAAGTTTGGGAATTGCGGTAGCAGTCGCTGGTTTAGCGTATGTTGGAACGTTTCATCTCATGCGTATATTTATTGATTTACCGTTATCACATGAATCTGGTTATATTGGTGCGATGTTGTTTGTGATACCTGGTTTTCCTTTTATCACTAGTATGCTTGATATTTCTAAGTTAGACATGCGTTCTGGAATAGAACGTTTGAGCTACGCAACGATGATTACAGTGGTGAGTGCACTTGTGGGTTGGGTGATTGCCGCTTCAGCGAAATTCTATCCCGCCGATTTTGTGGTATTGCCACTAACGACAAATCAGATTATTATTTTACAGCTTATAGCTAGTTTTGGTGGCGTATTTGGTTTTTCAGTGATGTTCAATAGTCCAATTAACATTGCAATCACTGCTAGTTTGATTGGTGCTGTAGCCAATACAACGCGGTTAAGCCTGATTAGTTTGTATCACGTACAGCCAAGTTGGGCAGCCTTTATTGGGGCATTAATGGCGGGTGTCTTAGCTTCAATTGTCAATCATTATAAAGGTTACCCGCGAATTACCTTAACTGTGCCAGCAATTGTTATCATGGTACCTGGCTTGTACATTTATAAAGCAATCTACTATATTGGCTTTAATCAATTGGCGACAGGGCTACTATGGTTAAACAAGGCAATTTTGATTATATTATTTTTGCCGCTAGGATTGTTTGTTGCAAGAAGTTTATTAGATTATAAATGGCAACACTTTAATTGAGTTAAACAGCGAAAAATCACTAGAAAGCGCCCGATAAGTTGGCGCTTTTTTAGTGATTTGATTGCCTAGTGGCTGCACTTAAATAGCACTAAAATGTTAAAAATAGCAGTACAAATTTGAAGTGTGATATTATTGAGAGAGTTTAAGTGTACATGCTTTGCACACGGCAACACAATAAAAGGGAGTGGAGCAAAATTATCAGGTGATGTGTTCTCGTCAATGCGGGGCAGCATTTTTAGAGTTTGTTCGTTAAGTAGGCTATGCCAAGTAAATATGAAACTGTAAAAAAATATATATTAGATCAAATCGTCACGGGTGAGTTGCAAAAAGACCAAAAATTGCCGACTGAAAGTGAAATGATGGCAACGTTTTCTGTCAGTCGCTACACAATTCGACGCGCTATATCTGATTTAGAGAATGAAAATTATGTATACCGTATACAGGGTGGTGGATCCTTTGTGACTGATTGGCAAACACAGAGAACCCCGGATAAAATGCCCAGAGTTATCGGCATTTTGTCAACTCATGTTGCTTCTTATATTTTCCCTGCAATTATTGATGGTGCTGATCAAGTCATTAGTGATAGTGGTTTTTCACTCAGTTTGGCCAATACTCATAATCAACCTGCTAGGGAACGTACTGCGCTAATTAATTTAATGAGTCAAAATCTAGCGGGCTTAATCGTTGAACCGACTCAGAGCGCGATACCAACCCCAAATATTGATTTATATCAAAAATTACAGAAAATGGCAATTCCAATTGTTTTTATCAATGCTGGCTATCAAAATGTTGCCGATGTTTCTGTCATCAGTGATGATAGTGAGGCGATTTATCGGGCGACCAACTATCTGATTAGTAAGGGCCATCATCGCATTGTTGGTGTATTTCAAGTTGATGATCAGCAAGGTGTCAATCGATTAGATGGTTATATGAAAGCCTATCAAGCACACTCGGCATTATTAACTGACTGTATGCCGATGATGTATAAATCTGATGATGTTACCCAAGCATTACATCAAATTAATGAACTTGTTGTGCAATCACCGACAAAAAGACCAACCGCAATTATTGCGTACAATGATCAATTAGCTATTCGTATCATTGCAATGATTCATAATTTAGGCTTACGTGTGCCTGAAGATATTTCTGTGATGGGATTTGATGATTTCCAATTGTCACAGTATTTATCACCGCGGTTAACAACGATGACCCACGAAAAACAGAAAATGGGACAAGATGCAGCAAAGCTGTTGATTCAAAAAATTAATCATCACAAGGTTGCCTCAATTATCTACCGCCCAGAATTAATTGAACGTGATTCTGTCAAAGACTTAAGTGTTCACGATGATTAATTGTAAATAACTGTGTATTATGTTAAAAAAATAAATATAAGCTCATAAAAAAATAAAGTTTGGTGCCTTTCTGTGCATTAAGCTTTATTTTTTTATCTATTTATTTATCAGATGAAAATATATATGTTTGACTTATACGGACAAATATCTTATATTAACACTGTAAGCGTTTTCATTAATTGCTAAATTCTAGATAAATGGTGTTTTGATGAAAATAATTATTGAAACCACGCAAGAATAAGAGAGGATTTTCGAAATGTCAAATGTTAAAGAATACAAGTTTTGGTTTGTCACTGGCTCACAATTTTTATACGGACCAGAAGTACTGGAACAAGTCGCCGCAGATTCAAAGAAACTGGTTGCCGCGTTGAATGATTCTGGAAAATTACCTTATCCAGTTGAATTTAAAACAGTTGGTGTCACTGCTGAAAATATTATTGAAACAATGAAAGCAGCTAATTACGATGATTCTGTCGCCGGTATTATCACTTGGGCACATACTTTTTCACCTGCCAAGAATTGGATTAGAGGGACGCAACTACTTAACAAGCCATTACTACATTTAGCCACCCAAATGTTAGATAAAATCCCTTACGATACAATTGACTTTGATTATATGAATCTCAATCAATCTGCACATGGTGATCGTGAATATGCATTCATTAATGCACGACTTCGGTTGAACAATAAAATTATTTTTGGCCACTGGGGTGACCCAGCAATCCAAGAACAAATTGGCAAGTGGATGTCAGTGGCTGTGGCATACAATGAGAGTTTTAAAATTAAAATTGTTACATTCGCAGATAAGATGCGTAATGTTGCTGTGACTGACGGTGACAAAATTGAAGCCCAAATTAAACTGGGCTGGACTGTTGATTATTGGGGGGTTGGCGATTTAGTCGCTTATGTTGATGCAATAGATAGTCATACAATTGATGACCTTTATACAGCGTTACAGGATAAATATGACTTTGTCAGAGGTGACAATGACGCGGCAAAATATGAACATCATGTAAAATATCAGCTGCGTGAATACTTGGCCATTAAGCAATTTATGGATGAAAAGGGCTATTCAGGCTTTACAACAAACTTTGAAGATCTTGTCGGCCTAGAGCAATTACCAGGCTTAGCAGTGCAATTATTGATGGCTGATGGCTACGGTTTTGCCGGAGAAGGGGACTGGAAGACGGCAGCGTTGACACGACTACTTAAGATTGTTGGACATAATCAAGCAACAGCATTTATGGAAGATTACACATTGGATTTGCGTAAAGGTCACGAAGCAATCCTTGGTTCACACATGTTGGAGGTTGATCCGACAATTGCTTCCGACAAGCCACGTATTGAAGTACATCCGCTAGATATTGGTGGCAAAGCAGACCCAGCAAGATTGGTATTCACGGGTAGAACCGGAGATGCAGTTGATGTCACATTAGCTGACTATGGCGATGAATTTAAATTAATTAGTTATGATGTTACAGGAAATAAGCCGGAGGCAGAAACACCATATTTGCCAGTAGCAAAGCAACTATGGACGCCAAAAGCTGGTTTGAAAGCTGGCGCAGAGGGGTGGTTAACAGTTGGCGGTGGCCACCATACCACATTAAGTTTTGCTGTTGATTCAGAACAACTCCGTGATTTGGCAAACATGTTTGGTTTAACGTATGTAAATATTCAGTAACGGTGACTATGATGACAAATCAATCAACAAAAAAAATTTCAAGTACGTATATCTATTTCTTTGGTGCATTTGGTGGGATTCTCTTCGGCTATGACATCGGTGTCATGACAGGCGCGTTACCATTTTTACAACGAGACTGGCATTTGACAGACGCTGGTGTCATTGGTTGGATCACTTCTGCTCTCATGCTAGGTGCTATCGCTGGTGGTGCTTTAGCTGGACAATTATCAGATAAGCTCGGGCGTCGACGTATGATCTTAGCGTCATCATTTGTATTTGCGATTGGTGCCCTTATGGCTGGCTTATCACCTCACAACGGTGTTGCTTGGTTGTTAATCGCACGTGTATTGCTAGGTATAGCTGTTGGTGCCGCTTCCGCATTGGTACCTTCTTATATGTCAGAAATGGCACCAGCCAAAACAAGAGGCCGGTTATCTGGATTGAATCAATTAATGATTGTCTCAGGGATGCTACTATCTTACATTGTCGATTTCCTACTGCAAGAATTGCCACATGGGATGGCGTGGCGTTTAATGCTTGGGTTGGCTGCTGTGCCGGCAATAATTCTCTTTCTTGGCGTGTTGAAGTTGCCAGAATCACCACGTTTCTTAGTAAAAATAAATGATTTAGCTGCAGCAAGACATGTTTTGACCTTTATTAGGCGAGACAATGAAATTGAACCTGAATTAGTTGAGATACAAAGAACAGTGTCAATGGAATCGAGCGCACAGAAAAACGTCACCTTAGCGACACTTTTCTCGAGTAAGAATCGCTATCTTGTAACCGCTGGTATTGGTGTTGCAGCTTTCCAGCAGTTCATGGGTGCTAATGCCATTTTCTACTACATTCCATTAATTGTTGAAAAAGCAAGTGGGCAAGCAGCATCTAGCGCATTATTATGGCCAATCGTACAAGGTGTGATTTTAGTGCTAGGCGCTATTCTATACATGGTTATTGCTGATAAATTTAAGCGACGGACTTTGTTGATGATTGGTGGTACAGTGATGGCGCTATCATTTCTTATGCCAGCAGTACTAAATGCTTTGGTAGGCGAACATCATTTACCACCAATGCTGATTGTTGTTTTCTTATCAATATTTGTGGCTTTCTACTCTTTCACTTGGGCACCATTAACTTGGGTATTGGTTGGCGAAGTCTTTCCCTTAGCTATTCGTGGCCGAGCAAGTGGCCTAGCTTCTTCGTTTAATTGGCTTGGTTCATTTGCGGTTGGTTTGTTATTCCCAATCATGACGGCAATGATGCCTCAGGCATCCGTCTTTGCTATCTTTGGTGTCATCTCAATTATTGCGGTATTGTTCATTAAATTTGCGGTACCAGAAACGCATGGTAGAACATTAGAAGAAATTGAAGCACAAGGTACAAACCATTAAAAAAACATGTGTTTATCTGAAACAAAATAATGCGCTAATCAGATAAAGACTATCTGGTTAGCGTTTTCAAATGAAAAAGTTTAGGAGAATAACAGCATGACAGCACAACAAATACAAGAAAAAGCCATTGCAACCGGACAGGTGGCATTAGGCGTGGAATTTGGATCGACAACAATTAAAGCAGTATTGACTACTAACAGCGGACTAACGATTGCTTCAGGCAGTTATGATTGGACAAACAATTTTCAAAATGGTCTCTGGACGTATAGCCTGGATGATGTTTGGCTAGGTTTACAGAGTGCCTATCGACAACTGAAAGCACAAGTTGAATCAAAATATGGCTTGAAACTTAAAAAAATCAAAACAATGGGTTTTTCAGCTATGATGCACGGCTACTTAGCATTCGATAATCAAGACACACTACTAGTTCCATTTCGTACATGGCGCAATGCGACAACTGGTCGGGCATCACGCGAATTGACCAAGTTATTTGGCTTTAACGTGCCACAACGATGGAGCATTGCACATTTGTATCAAGCTATCTTAGATCAGGAGACGCATGTTAAAAATATTAGTTATTTCACAACACTTGCAGGATATGTTCATTGGCAATTAACCGGTGAAAAAGTTTTAGGTGTTGGCGATGCCTCAGGGATGTTTCCTATCGATGCAGACACTGGTAATTATAATCAAAATATGATTGATCAATTTTCTCATTTGAAAGCGGTCCAACAATATCAGTGGCAGATACAGGATATATTACCAGAACCGCGACATGCTGGTGATATGGCGGGTCATTTAACAGCAGCAGGCGCTAAAAAGTTAGACCCAACAGGCGATTTAATGGCAGGTGTCATTGTAGCACCACCAGAAGGCGATGCCGGGACGGGTATGGTAGCGACCAATAGTACGCAAGTACGAACAGGTAACATTTCAGTGGGAACATCTATTTTTTCAATGATTGTTTTAGAAAAAAGTTTAAAGCATGTTTATAGTAATATCGATATCGTCACTACGCCAACTGGCTTACCTGTTGCCATGGTTCACGCCAATAATTCTGCCTCTGATTTAAATGCTTGGTCCAAACTGTTTGCGGAATTTGCAGGGATGATTGGTCAGAATTTATCAAACGCGGCCTTGTATCAAACCCTGTTCAATGCTGCTTTGAATGATGCTGATGCTGATGTTGGTGGTTTAACTGGTTATGGCTACTATTCCGGTGAAAACATTACTGCAGTACCGGAAGGACGACCGCTATTAGTCAGACAACCAGACTCACATTTTACGGTTGGCAATCTTATGCGTTTACATATCTTTAGTGCATTCGGTGCGATTAAAATTGGCATGCGGATTTTAGCAGATGAAAACGTACTAACCGATAATATTGTGGCTCAAGGCGGTGTGTTTAAAACACCAATTGTGGCTCAAAAATTGTTAGCAGCAGCACTCAACACAAACATTACTGTGATGGCCAATGCTGGTGAAGGTGGGCCGTGGGGAATGGCTATTTTGGCACTTTATGCAGCCAATAAATTAGACGGTCAGACACTAGATGATTATTTATCAAAAAATATATTCGCTGAAACTAAAGCACAAACACTCGCGCCAGAACCACGTGATGTTGCAGGATTTGAAGAATTTATGACACGTTATATTGATGGCCTACAAATTGAGTTAACCGCCATTAAAGCATTGCCCAGTAATCAAATAAAGGAGTAAGCAGATGTTAGAAGCATTAAAGCAGCAAGTATATGAAGCAAATATGGCATTACCGCAGAATAATTTAGTGACATTAACTTGGGGCAATGTGTCTCAAATTGACAGAGAAAAAGGGTTGTTTGTCATTAAACCAAGTGGCGTGGATTATGATGCATTACGGCCAGAGGACATGGTCGTTGTTAATTTGGCAGGTGAAGTTGTCGAAGGAGAAATGAACCCATCGAGTGATACACCGACGCATGCTTTCCTATATCGGCATTGGCAACAATTAGGTGGCATTGTGCATACGCATTCTAAGTGGGCAGTTGCTTTTGCACAGGCAGGGATACCCATTCCTGCAGCAGGCACAACCCATGCTGATACTTTTTATGGTGATGTGCCTGTAGCAGATAGATTGACGAAAGAAGAAGTCGACGGTGATTATGAATTAAATACAGGCTACTCAATTGCGCGTGTTTTTGACCGCGAAAAAATTGATCCAATGGCATTACCAGGTGTTTTGACAAACGATCATGGACCCTTTACTTGGGGTGTAGATGCGCAAGATGCTGTTCATAATGCTATCGTACTCGATGTTGTGGCAGAAATGGATTATCACACGATGCAGCTCAACCCTTCGCAAGATTTACATGTGCCACAGTATCTTCTCGATCGCCATTATTTTAGGAAGCATGGTAAAGGTGCCTATTACGGCCAAAAGAACAGCAATAAGGTGTCATCAAAATAAGCAATTTAGGATACGAGATGTTAGGAGCGACCATAGTTACACATTACGGTGACGCATGACGACTATCTCTTCTGATTTACAGTATGGTAAAATCAAGGTAAAGCATTTTATACAATTGATACTTATAGTAAACGGAGGCACACAAGGTAGTCGTGTGAATAATAATATGAAAATAGCTATTGCAGGATTTGGTGCACTTGGGGCACGATTAGGTGTCATGCTCCAGGCTAGTGGCCATGAGGTTACCGGGATTGATGGTTGGCCGGCACATATTGCTGCTATTAATACAAAAGGTTTAACAGTCGTTAAAGATAATGATGCACCACAAAAGTATTTTGTACCAGTTATGCCGGCAAGTGAAGTGACAGGTACATTTGATTTAATTATTTTACTCACTAAAACACCACAACTAGACCGCATGTTAACAGATATTCAGCCTATTATAACGGATACTACAAAATTATTGGTATTATCAAACGGTTTGGGTAATATTGAAGTGATGGCAAAGCACGTGTCGCGCCATCAAATTTTGGCTGGCGTCACATTATGGACATCGTCACTAATAAAGCCAGGTGAAATACATGTTACTGGTAGTGGCTCTATTAAATTACAAGCAATTGGCGATGCTGATGTCCAAAGTATAGCGGATGCTTTGAATCAGGCTGGCTTAAACGCCGAAATTACCCCAGATGTGATGACAGCAATTTGGCATAAGGCAGGTATCAACGCGGTACTCAATCCTTTATCCGTGTTGTTAAATGCAAATATTGCTGAATTTGGCACAGCTGGCAATGCCATGGATCTAGCGTTGAATATTCTAGATGAGATGAAGCAAGTTGGTGCGTCACAAGGCATTAAAGTTGACGTTAGTGGTATTATGACGGACTTGAGTCAGTTACTTAAACCAGAAAATGCAGGTAATCATTTTCCGTCAATGTACCAAGATATTCAAAATGGTAAACATACTGAAATTGATTTCTTGAATGGTTACTTTGCCAAGATAGGACACGAATCTAGCATTCCGACCCCTTTCAATGCCTTAGTGACACGGTTAATTCATGCTAAGGAAGATATTGAACGTGTTAAATTAGCAAAACAGCAAGAAAACTTTGAAATTTGATTTCGATTATAGTATCATGAAGAGAAAATAATTTTTCTCTTTTTTATCATCTACAAGGAAGTAATGAATATGACAGATAATATTGAAACAGCAATTTTTGCGGGTGGATGTTTCTGGTGCATGGTCCAGCCATTTGATTCATTACCAGGCATTGAAAAAGTGCGCTCTGGATATACCGGTGGTCATACTGAAAATCCAACATATGAAGATGTTTTGTCGCATACCACTGGTCATACTGAAGCCGTAAAAATTTGGTTTGATCCAGCAATCATGAGTTATGAAGAATTGGTCTCAATTTATTGGGAACAAACAGATCCAACCGATGCCATGGGACAATTTCAAGACCGTGGTGATAATTATCGACCAGTGATTTATGTTGCTGACGAACAACAACGCCAGATCGCTGAAAAGTCCAAGGCAGCTTTGGCAGCCTCAGGTCGCTTTGATGAGCCGATTGTGACAACAATTGAATCAGCAAAACCTTTTTATGAGGCGGAAGAATATCACCAAGATTTCTATAAAAAAGATCCGAACCGAGAGGCGCTAGCGATGAGACAACGCGCTGCATTTCAAGCGGATAAATGGGGCAAGTAATCGACAGCCAAAGGCTGTTTTTTATTTTGTATTCTGATTGTGACGTTAAAAATTGGCGAGATATGGTAAAATGGATAAGTTATGGATGGTCTGTGATCGTCTAATTGATTAGGAGAATAAGTTTGATTATCCGGTCATTTACCGGGTCAAGCTGTCACAATAAAAATGCAACTTGAATTTTTAGGTACAGGTTCTGGGCAACCATCAAAATTTAGAAATGTTACCAGTATTGCTTTGCGTTTATTAGATGAGCGTAACGCAGTCTGGTTATTTGATGTTGGTGAAGCCACGCAACATCAAATTTTAAAAACCACCTTGCGTCCGCGCAAAGTTGAAAAAATCTTTATTTCTCATTTGCACGGAGACCATATTTTTGGGTTGCCGGGGTTCTTGAGTTCGCGTTCATTTCAGGGTGCAGATAAAAATGAACCATTAACCATCTACGGTCCAAAAGGTGTGAAAGAGTTTGTGCAAACAGTCCTCCGTGTCTCTGAAACACGTCTATCTTATCCGTTGGTTTTTGTCGAATTAACGGCAGGTGTTGTTTTTGATGATAAAACATTTCGTGTCATTGCGGCTAAAATGAAACATCGCATTGAAAGCTGGGGGTTTAGAGTCGAAGAAAAAGATCATCCTGGTGAACTTTTGGTCAATAAATTACGTGCAGAAAACATACCATCTGGTCCGATATTTGGACAACTTAAGGCAGGAAAACGTGTTAGTTTACCTGATGGTCGTATTTTAGATGGTCATGATTATGTTGGTCCAGCACAAAGGGGACGTGTTGTCACATTTATATTAGACACCCGCCCAAATGATAATATCGAGCTTCTAGCGCGACACGCAGATGTCTTAGTTCATGAAAGTACATATGGTGCCGGTGAAGATGAAGCAAAAATGGCTCGGGCACATGCCCATTCGACGAGTATTAACGCAGCTAATAATGCACGTCGAGCACAGGCCAATCAGTTGATATTAACACATCTATCAGCTCGATATATTGGTCCATTGCTTAAGAATTTGGTTTCAGATGTGCGCCATGTTTTCCCAAACACGATTGTTGCAAGAGACCTAGATGTGATAGATGTGCCACTCAAAAAAGAGATGTCGGTTTCAGACCCACACAAAGTATAAAGAAGGTTACAATGAGTCAGAGTAATTGGCGCTTGATGCCACAACCACCAGAAAAGGCGGTTAGACAACTTACGTCACAATTAAATATTAATCAATTAACGGCTACGATTGTTGCGCAAAAAGGCTATACGACGCCAGAGGCTGCCTTTGGTTATCTGCAGCCGACCATTACGCAGTTACATGATCCCATGTTGCTACATGACATGGATAAAGCATTTGAACGCTTAACGGAAGCAGCTTTTGGTGGCGAAAAGATTGTTGTTTATGGTGATTATGACTTAGATGGTGTCACGAGCACGGCTGTCATGGTTGAAGCTTTAGAAGTATTGGGTGCCGATGTAACGGTCTACATTCCAAATCGTTTTACTGATGGTTACGGACCTAATTTTGCAGCATATCAACGTTTAATTGCAGAGGGTGCTCAGGTAATTGTGACAGTTGATAACGGTGTAAGTGGTCATGAGGCTGTTGCTATGGCAATGCGTGCCGGTGTCGATGTTATCATAACAGATCATCATGAATTAGCCCCAACATTGCCGGAAGCTTACGCAATTGTGCATCCAAGACATCCTGACGGACATTATCCATTTGCTGACTTATCTGGCGTTGGTGTTGCTTTCAAGCTGGCGCAAGCGTTGTTGACTGATGCGCAGCCAGTGACAGAAAAGAGTGAGTTACCAACAGAGTTATTAGACTTAGTGGCATTGGGTGAAATTGCCGATATGGTATCGCTAACCGATGAAAATCGTACACTTGTTTCTTGGGGGTTAAAACAAATCAGTGATAGCCCACGTCCAGGCATTGCTGCTTTGTTAAAAAATGCTGGCCAGGTAGCGAATCAGCCAATTAATTCGGAAACAGTATCTTTTAAAATTGCACCACGCTTGAATGCGGTCGGTCGGTTAGGCGACGCAAAACTTGCCTTAGATTTATTAGTATCACAAGATGACGACACAGCTGTTAATTTGGCCACCCAAGTCGAAGCCATTAACGCACAAAGACAAGAAATTGTTGAAGAAGTGTTTGGCGCCGCTAAGCAAATTGCATTATCAGATAAGTACCACGACGATCAAGTTTTGGTTATTGCTGGTGAAAATTGGCATCAAGGTATCTTGGGTATTGTTGCCAGCCGGTTGGTTGAGTTAATGCACAAGCCAGTCATTGTTCTAAGCCAAGTTGATGGGGTTTATAAAGGTTCTGGTCGATCGTATGGCAATTTTGATTTGTACACTTTAATGGGACAATATCGCGATCTCTATGAGACATTTGGTGGTCATGCTAGTGCACTTGGATTAGCAATTACACCAGCTCATTTGACATCATTACAAAATCAAATCAAACAGCTTCAGCCACTTAACATTGCTGAAAAAGAAGTAAATGTTAATATGATGTTAAGTGCTGAAACAATGACCACAGCGTCTTATGATGCATTGACACTTTTAGAACCCTTTGGAACCGATAACCCGCAACCGGTCTTTGGTGTGCAAGAACCAAAGATTGCCAAAGCAGCAACTATGGGCACAACAAACCAGCATATTAAATTAACACTGGCTAATCATGTTGAAGCTGTTGGCTTTAATCATCCTGAATGGGCAAGTGTTGTTGCCCATCCGCAAAATATTTCGTTTGCGGCGACGTTAGGCATGAATTATTTTCGCGGTCAAAAAAAATTGCAATTATTGTTAGCTGATATGACTATGCCACAAGTCACGGATAACAATACTCACAAAAAATTCTTTGCCGATGTTTACAAGTTCATCTACGCTAATCAAGACTTGAATTTTGCACAAAACTTGGATAAAATAGCAAAGCAGCTACAAATTACTAAAACTGACCTGAATATCATGGTGCAAGTATTTATCGAACTTGGATTTGTCCATGTTGTGGACGGTGGTTTTGTAAAAGTAGTCCCAAATGCGCCGCAAAAGGCATTAACGATGTCAACCACTTATCTTAAATTTTTGGCTAACCGTTAATGATAAAATAGAAAGTATGAGTATGGCCTAAAGAGGTATCGTACGAGTGTTTAACAGTTCATTAACACATACTCAGAGAGAAAAAATGACAGTAGATTTGTATAATTATGTAGCAACCGTTGAAAATTTTCCAGAACCAGGTGTTAATTTTCGCGATATTTCACCGTTGATGGGGGATGGCGTTGCCTATAAGCAAGCAGTAGATGCCATTGCTGATTTTGCAAAAGATTTAAACGTCGACTTAATTGCTGGGCCTGAATCGCGTGGCTTCATTGTTGGTTCACCACTAGCTTATGCTTTAAATATCGGCTTTGTGCCAGCGCGTAAAGGTGGTAAATTACCACGAGCAGCCGTGAGTGCAGCGTATTCTTTAGAATATGGTGGTGAAAATGTTTTGGAAATTCATCAAGATGCGATTAAACCAGGACAACGTGTCCTAATCGTTGATGATTTGCTAGCAACGGGTGGCACAATTAACGCTACTCGCGAAATTATTGAAAAATTAGGTGGCATTGTTGCAGGGGTTGCCTTTATTATTGAGCTAACAGATTTGCATGGTCGTGAAAAAATTATGCAAAATGGGCGTGAAGTACCATTTCTAACACTCATGACATATTAAAAAATAGGGTAAGAACACTTAAGTGTTCTTACCCTATTTAACTAGGAAAATACGGTCATCAATAGTATCAAAAGAGTGATGGTTTGCATTGAGTTCGGGTACTTTTGTTAACTGAGCTGTTTGCCAAAATGCCATAGAATTGGTATGTTTAAATGGTTCACCAATGAGAATGAAGTCACCAGTAAAATGAGTTGCTCGAAGATAATTTAAGATTTTTACATCTGTTTGTGCTGTGTCGGGCGCCCAGCTCATAATAACGACATCGTATGATATGTTCTGTAAGGCTATTTCAGCATCTAGTGGTATAATTTGAGTCCAAGGATCGGCTATTTCGATATCTTGTTCTTGCCATTGAAAGGTGTCTGTGGCTGTAACCAGCTCATTGCCCAGTGCCCGTAGGCCATAGGTAATGAGACCGTTGCCTGCCATGATTTCCAGTACGCGGCGGCCAGCAATAAAATGATTGAGGTCAGCCAACCACTTCAGATTAGGCAAATACCATACGCCAAACTGCGTAATCAACCATTGCCTAAAATTAGATAATAAATCATCTAATGGCATTAAGCTAGGATTTTTCAATATTTGTTTTTCTGTAAAACTGAGCTTTGGTAGTTGCTTTTGCGGTAGTTTGTGAACTGCCAAACGCTGTAATACGTCTTTGGCAGCTTGAATTTTGAATTGTGCTAATCGGTCATCGGAGAGGCTTTTTTCGTAATCACTTAATGCCTCGAAAAAGGTTGTGTCCATCATCGTTTAATTTAAATTGATAAGTGTTGACGTAAAATGTCTGGTGCTAATGACTTGGCACAATGTGGCGCGAAAGTCGCAATTAGGTTGTCAATTGATAAGTTAGTTAATAGTTGTGTATCGATTGCTGTCGGGTCATCGATGGCAATACAAGGATCAGCTTTGGATAGCATTTGTTTTGCCAAATCCTGATCTTCTAATACGGCCTGAAATGTTTCTGTGGCCTCGCGGTTAACCAAAAAATCATCAACATTTAGACGTGCTGTTTCCGCTATATCAGTGACTAATGCCAGTGAATAAGCTTGACTTGTTAGGGCATGCTGTAAATTAATTAAAAAACGGCGCGCTTTTTTGTTGCCTTCAACTTGAGCTGCCTTATAGTCCATAGCAATATGACAACTTTTTTGATCGTTATTGTCCGTAGTGCTGTCGCGCAAGTAACTTGGCGTTAGCTTTGCCACAAGGTGATGATCTAAGAGTGGAATAAAGCGCAGATGAACACGCTCAGATAAGTCGTAGCTGAGTTGTAATAGCCGTTCCTCAGTTTTTAAACAATCCGTGGAAAGCGGATTAGAAAAATGATAAATGTCAAGCATGATAGACCTCCGAGATAGCCGATTATAAATATAGGGTTCCTTATCCAAAACCATATTTTACCTGTAAATGATTGTCTTGTCGACTGATAAGCTCAAAACCAAACAAGATGTGTGTTAAAATGGAGTTTGTAAACTAAACGAACAATCATGCTGCGCTATATTGCATACAGATATAGCGCAGCATAACTATGTGAATAAAGATGGGGCGGATGAGCAAGTAAGCATCCGTTTAGAAAGAGGTGTCGTCATGGAATGGGAACGTTTTTTTGTTCCGTATCAACAGGCGGTAACAGAGCTGAAAGTTAAGTTACGTGGTTTACGTGACCAGTACGAAAAAGAGGGGAAAAACTCTCCGATTGAATTCGTGACAGGTCGAGTAAAATCAAAGTCATCCATTGAAGAAAAAATAGTACGGCGTCATCTAGAGGAATCGCGTTTAGCATTAGATTTGCAAGACATTGCTGGGGTACGTATTATGACGAAGTACGTAGAGGATGTTTACACTGTTGTTGAATTGTTACGTGATCGCACAGATTTCCAGATTCTTGAGGAGCGTGATTATGTCATGAATGCCAAGCCTTCTGGATATCGTTCGTACCATATTGTAATTGAATACCCCGTACAAATGTATGGCGGGGAAAAGAAAGTATTAGCTGAGATACAAGTACGTACAATCGCTATGAATGTTTGGGCTACGATTGAGCATGATTTACGTTACAAGCATGGCGATGAGTTACCAGCTGAAATGGCAGAACAACTGACTATTTTGGCAGAAGAAAACTTCGAATGGGATCAAAGAGTCAGTGAGATTCGGGCGACAGAATGAAGATAGCAATTTTTAATAATGATGCTAAAAATTCACAGATGATTACGCAATCGTTAGTTGCTTCACTTGAGAAAAATGGGCTAACCATTGATAATCAGCATCCAGATATTGTCATTACTGTTGGGGGTGATGGCACGTTGCTGGGTGCTTTTCAGCATTACGTCGATCAGATTGATACAATCCGTTTTGTTGGCTTACATACAGGCCATCTGGGATTTTATACCGATTGGTTGAGCACCGAGCTTGCCAATCTGGTGAGCAGCTTAACGCATGACAATGGTCAGCGTGTAAGCTATCCCTTGTTAGACATGACGGTTGTTCATGAAAGCGGTGAGCAGTATCATTTTTTGGCGCTTAATGAAGCCGCAATTAAGCAACCGGTCGGTACATTAGTTGCTGATATATACTTAGGTGGTCAATTATTCGAACGCTTTAGGGGTGATGGCATTGCCGTTGCTACGCCGACCGGCTCAACAGCTTACAATAAAGCTAATGGTGGCGCTGTATTACATCCAAAATTATCAGCAATCCAAATGTCAGAGATTGCTTCGATTAATAATCGTGTGTTTAGGACATTGGGGTCGCCATTAGTCGTTCCCAAAGGTGAAGAAATTATCGTCAAGCCAAAAAGTAATCATTTTTTGGTGATGTATGATCAATCTGAAATCAAAGGCCGACATATTAATGAGCTGCGTTTTCGTGTCGCTGATAAACAAGTGCATTTTGCGGCATATCGACATGTCGATTTTTGGCAACGTGTCCATCGGGCGTTTATTAATGATATTGAGTCATAACAATATTTTATATTTATTGAGAGGAATATATGCACAAAACGGCTTTGTTTTGCTGCATTTACATAGTTAGTCATGCAATTTACTTGGACATATTCAGGCACAGAACAACGAAAGGTGAGAACATTTTTACAAGCGCATGGGGTCTCACATCGTATGTTTAGCCAAATGAAGCATAATGGTGGTGCCATTTTAAAAAATGGGCAACAGGTTTATACCTCGGATTATTTAGATCATGGGGATCAAGTGACGATAGTCATGCCAACTGAAAAAGGAAACGATTTAGTTGTGCCTGATTATCGACCACTCGATATTATTTTTGAAAATGAGCATTGGTTAGTTGTTGATAAACCATATGGGGTAACAACTGTACCTGGCCACGCTGACCGTCTACATACACTGGTTAATCAAGTGAAAGGTCACTTGGAAGAGATTAATGCCGAAGATTTAGTGCCTCACGTGGTGACAAGACTAGATAGAGATACATCTGGTATTGTGCTATTGGCTAAACATCGCTTTGCGCACGCTGTTTTGGATCAACAATTACAGGATCACACAGTAGAAAAATTTTACTTAGCTTATCCCAGTGGTATTCTTACTGAAGATCATGGTGACATTAATGCTCCGATTGGGCGTGTAGAAGGCGATTTTATTAAACGAGAAGTTCGTGATGATGGCAAACCTTCACGTACCGAATATTGGATCGAGCGCCGTTATGATGAAAATGGCGAGCAGCCAATGACGCGTGTGAAAGTGCAATTACATACGGGGCGCACACATCAAATCCGTGTCCATTTTAAAAACATTGGCCACCCATTGGTTGGCGATGATTTATACGGCGGACCATTGTGGCATGGCTTAAAAAGACAAGCATTACATGCTTATCACATGCGTTTTTACGACCCATTCATTGAGGATTACCGTGAATTTAATACAAAGTTACCAGAGGATTTAAAAGGGTTGCGTGATTTGATTTAAACGATAATAAGCATAATAGCAGGAGGTGTACGGTTAATATGGCTGAGCAAATTGAAGAATTAAACCAGACAATTCAGCACCTTTCAGACTTGATTCAGTCTGGACAAGACAATACATTTATCGATAGTTTTGAAGCACTACATGAGTATGAAATGGCACAAGCGTATGCTGGTTTGCCAGAACAATTTCGTAGTGTTGCCTGGCGGTTACTTTCTGATGATATCCTAGCCAGCGTTTTTGACAATCTGGATGTTGATGAGGTTGACATCGTTGCGTTACTGAAAGAAATGCCACCAAGACGCGGTGCTCGTATTTTGCAAGAAATGTACGCCGATAATGCGGCCGACGTGTTACAAGAAATGCCACCGCGGCTAGTTGCAACCTATCTTAGTCTGATGCCAAAATCAGAAGCCGATGAAGTGCGCCAACTCATTAATTATGATGAGCAAACTGCCGGTTCGTTAATGTCGACAGAATATTTAGCTGTTGAAGAAAATTTACATGTTGACGATGTGATGCATTTGGTTAAAAAGCAAGCACTGGAAGCGGAATCAATTAGTTATGTTTACGTGCTCGATAAGCAAGAACATTTGATGGGTGTTATTTCTTTACGAGATTTGCTGACCCATGCTGATGATTTACCAGTGATTAATATTACCAATGAGCGTATCATTAGTGTTAAAGCTGGTGATGATCAGGCAGATGTTGCACAAATTGTGGCTAATTATAACTTCCTTTCTATTCCTGTTACCGATGATAATAATCGTTTGTTAGGTGTTATTACAGTTGATGATATTGTTGATGTTATTGACGAAGAGGCCGTCGAAGATTACTCTGGTTTGGCGGCCGTTAACGTCAGTCAAATTAACGATACGCCTTGGCACTCTGCTGTTAAGCGTATTCCTTGGCTAATTGCATTATTGTTATTAGGTATGACAACCGCAACTTTAATTAGCTCTTACGATGGCTTAGTGAGGCGTGCTTCAATCTTAGCTGCTTTTATTTCTTTAATTACTGGAACAGCTGGAAATGCTGGGACACAAGCCTTAGCCTTAGCGGTGCGTCGTATTGCCGTGGGAAGTGATAAAAATGGCTTAAGAGATTTCTTTAGCGAAGTTATTGCTGGTATTTTGGTGGGTATCGCTACTGGTTTGTCAGTGTTTATAGTGGTCGCGCTATGGAAACAAAATGTTGTCTTAGGCTTTGCTGTAGGATTAGCAATGACAATTGCTATTATTGTTGCCAATCTAGCAGGTTATCTCATTCCTGTTGTAATTGATAAAATTGGCTTTGACCCAGCAGTGGCGAGTGGGCCTTTTATCACCACATTATCCGATTTAACCTCTGTGCTAATTTACTTTAATGTCGCACAACTGTTTATTACACATTTCATTGGTGGTTAGGGTTACAATGATTACCTTTTGCTAATTTTTTGAGAAGTCGTTTAATTAAGGAGTAAGTGTCATGACACGTGAATCATTACATCGACAGGGTAAACAAAATGGCCGCAAAAAAAGCCATACAGTTCGTCGTATCATTTTAATTATTGTTGGCCTATTGTTGCTGTCTGGTGTTGCTGTAGGTGCGGTAACCTATTATAAAATGAATCGCACAATTAGTAAGATGCAGAAACCTTCTGCAACAACGAAAAAAGCTGATCAAGTCACTGCAAGCAAAGCGCCAGTATCATACTTATTGCTGGGTACTGATACTGGTGAGCTAGGCCGTGATTATAAAGGCCGCACAGATACTATGATGGTTATGACAGTTAATCCATCGAAACAAACGACGACAATGACATCAATTGCGCGTGATACCTTAGTCACTGTCAATGGCCAACAAATGAAAATTAATGCGGCTTATGCCTATGGTAATGCTGATTCAGCGTTATCTGCTGTTGAAAATTTATTGAACATTAAAATCAATGGTGGCTATTTTCTGGTTAATATGGCAGGCATGATTAAAATGGTTGATGCCGTTGGCGGTGTTGATGTGATATCACCATTAACATTTACAACTGAAGGGGATGATACGCAAGCTGACTCTAAAAAGCAATATTCGTTTGTTGCTGGTCAAAGCTACCACATGGACGGCAACGAGGCGCTGGCTTTTTCAAGGATGCGACACGAAGATCCAGATGGTGATTATGGTCGTCAAAGAAGACAACAATTAATCATTCAAGCAGTCCTCAAGCATGCGGCAAGTGTTGGATCACTGTTTAATGATACATTGTTAAACATGTTATCTAATAATATTCAAACTGATGTATCTAGCAGTTCTATGAGAAATTTGGCGTTTAACTATCGTTCAGCATTATCTCATGTTAAGCAAGATCAGCTGCATGGTACAACACAAAGCATGGGGGATTTAGGTGCGGTTGAGGTTATGACGCCAACTGAAATTGATCGTGTCCACCGTGCCATAACTGAACAAATGACGAAATAAAAAAGCAGATTAAGGTTATCTGCTTTTTTATTGCAAAAATATACATTTTTATCGCTGTTATTCAGCCTTAAAGTGTATATAATCAGTAAATGGTTGAATAAAAAAACGGTGGGCGGTATTATTAATGCATACATAAACACGGAGGTCACTAACATGACAGAAAAATTAGTATTAGCTTATTCAGGTGGTTTGGATACTTCAGTTGCTATTCCTTGGTTAAAAGAAAAAGGATACGATGTTATTGCAGTGGTCTTAAACGTCGGACAACATGGCAAAGATATGGTTGCTATCCAGGAAAAAGCACTTAAAGTTGGCGCTAGCCAGTCTATCGTTATTGACGCACAAGCTGAATTTGCAGACCAATATGTTGCACCAGTGATTAAAGCCAATATGTTATATGAGGGCGAATATCCAATGGTTTCAGCTCTCTCACGACCTTTAATTATTAAAAAATTAGTGGATATCGCACACGAAAATGAAGCAGTTGCTATTGCACATGGCTCAACAGGACACGGTAATGATCAGGTTCGGTTTGAAGCAGCAATTCATGCTTTGGACCCAGATATGAAAATTGAAGCACCTATTCGTGATTTTCAATGGTCTCGAGAAGAAGAAATTGAATATGCTCAGCAACATGATGTGCCTGTACCAATTAATTTAGAGTCACCATACTCAATAGATGAAAACCTATGGGGACGTGCTAATGAAGCGGGTATTTTGGAAAATCCTTGGCATCAGGCACCCGAGGATGCTTATGCTTTAACGACAGCAATTGAAAATACACCTGATATACCAGAATTTGTTGACGTCACATTTACTGCTGGCATTCCAACATCATTAGATGGTAATGAAATGCCATTAGCCGATTTAATTATTAAACTCAATATCATGGCAGGCACGCATGGCATTGGACGTATTGATCATATTGAAAATCGTTTGGTTGGGATTAAATCACGTGAGATCTATGAAGCACCGGCAGCAGCTGTTTTGATGACAGCACATAAAGATCTCGAAGATTTGACATTGGAACGCGATGTGGCTCACTTTAAGCCAATGGTGGAACAACAACTTGCTAATTTAGTTTATGAAGCTAAATGGGTATCACCGCTATTTGATAGTCTTATGGCTTTCGTTGATGAGACACAGAAAAATGTAAACGGTGTGGTGAAGATGAAGTTATTCAAGGGAAGTGCCATTGCTGTTGCACGTCAATCAGAGCATAATTCACTTTATGATGAGGATTTAGCAACATATACCAGTGCCTCATCCTTCGATCAAGCCGCGGCAGTTGGTTTCATCAAATTATGGACATTGAGTAACACGGTGTACGAACAAGTGAATCATGTTCACAGTCAAAAGCCCAGTCAATTGAAGCTTAAAAATTAAAAAAGATGGCGAAAGCCATCGTACATAAATAGGGAAAGGATTATATTGTTTATTGGCAAAACAATATTGTTAAAATGTTATGACAACAACAAAACTATGGGGTGGCCGCTTCACTGCTAAGGCTGCAGAATGGGTCGATGAGTTTGGTGCATCAATTCATTTTGATGAGCAAATGGCAGCCGAAGATATCGAGGGTTCAATTGCCCATGCTAAAATGCTTGGTAAGCAACAAATTATTTCAGAATCTGAGTCAGCAGAAATTGTTGCTGGATTGGTGGCCTTAAAAAAAGAGTTAGATGATGGCATGCTAGCATTTGATGTTAAAAATGAAGACATTCATATGAATATAGAAGTGCTGTTAACAAAAAAAATTGGGGCGGTAGCAGGTAAATTACACACAGCACGTTCACGGAATGATCAAGTTGCAACAGATTTTCATTTGTGGGTGAAACATCGCTTGCCACATGTGTTGGATGCGTTAACTGAATTACAAGAAACTCTGTTACAGCTAGCAACACAACATGCTGGAACAATTATGTCAGGCTATACACATTTACAACATGCGCAACCAATTACTTATGGTCATTATCTTTTAGCGTATTGTGAGATGTTTCAACGTGATTATGATCGTTTTGAGTTTAACCAAAAGCATACCGATATGTTGCCACTTGGGGCAGCAGCTTTAGCTGGCACAACGTTCCCAATCGATCGTGAGTTTGTTGCAGAGCAGTTAGGTTTTAATGATATCTACCATAACTCATTAGATGCCGTGTCTGATCGTGATTTTGCATTAGAATTTTTATCTAATGCGGCCATGCTGATGATGCACTTATCTCGTATGGCAGAAGAATTGATTTTATGGTCAACGTATGAATTCAATTATATCGAATTGTCTGATGATTTTTCGACAGGATCATCGATTATGCCACAAAAAAAGAACGCAGACTTTGCAGAATTAGTGCGTGGTAAAACAGGGCGCACGTATGGTGCATTAATGGCACTTTTGACAACGATGAAAGCACTTCCTTTAGCATACAATAAAGACATGCAGGAAGATAAAGAACAAGTCTTTGATGTGATGGATACTGTGCTGGCTGCGATTAAAATTTTTACGGGTATGTTGAGTGAAATAACAGTGCATAAAGAACGCATGTTAGCAAGTACGCAAGATGATTTTTCTAATGCGACCGAACTAGCTGATTATTTAGCAACAAAGGGTGTTCCTTTTCGTGAAGCACACGCGATTGTCGGGCAATTAGTGTTGACTGGTATTCAAACCCATACGCCTCTTCAGAACATGGCTTTAGCTGATTTACAGGCAGCGGCACCGCAGATTGAAGCTGATATTTATCTTGTATTGCAATCAGAAACAGCTGTCAATCGTCGTACTTCAATTGGTGGTACTGCTGTAGCGAACGTACAAAAAGAAATTGCACGTCAGTATAAAAATTTGGAGGCGCGTCAATGAGTTCACATTTTCAAGGGAAATCTTTTTTAAAAGAAATTGATTTTACCAAAATTGAGTTAGAAACCTTAATTGATTTAGCAGCACATTTTAAGTATCTCAAGCAACAGCATATTCCTCACCAATATTTACAAGGAAAAAATATTGCGTTGTTATTTGAGAAAACCTCAACACGGACACGTTCTAGTTTTACAGTGGCGGCAAATGATTTAGGGGCACATGCTGAATTTTTAGGACAACATGATATTCAATTGGGTAAAAAAGAATCATTAGTAGATACGGCTAAAGTATTTGGTCGGATGTATGATGGTATCGAGTATCGTGGCTTTTCTCAAAAAACTGTAGAAGATTTAGCGACGTATTCAGGGGTGCCGGTTTGGAATGGCTTAACCGATGCATGGCACCCCACACAGATGTTGGCCGATTTTCTAACAATTAAAGAGAAATTAGGTTCACTTGATGGTGTGACACTAGCATACATGGGCGACGGTCGCAATAACGTTGCACATTCACTATTAGTTACGGGTGCTATTTTGGGTGTTAATATTCATATTGTAGCACCTAAGTCTTTACAACCAAATCGTGATGTACAAGACATAGCACAGCAGAAAGCAGCCGAATCTGGTGCAACATTGATGATAACCGATGATATCACAGCGGGTGTTGCTGGCGCTGATGTTTTGTATACGGATGTCTGGGCCTCAATGGGCGAAGAATCAACTTTTGCAGAGCGCATTAAGTGCTTATTACCCTATCAAATTAATCAGGCATTGGTATCGGCAACAGGGAATCCTAACGTCATTGTATTACATGATTTGCCAGCTTTTCATGATTTAAATACAACAGTTGCCCAGCAAATATATAAAAAATACGGTTTAACCGAAATGGAAATTACTGACGAAATATTTAATGCACCCTTTGCTTATCAATTTGATCAGGCAGAAAATCGTTTGCATACGATTAAGGCTGTGATGGCAGCAACATTAGGTCATATGTTTTTACCGATAGGATACTAAAAAGTTCGCAATGCGAACTTTTTTAGTATCCTAATTCTTTTTTTGGCGAACATGCAAGAAGACAAATAAAACAAGGGCACAGCTGATAAATATTGCTAAATAACCAATACCTGTCTGCGCGCCAGTGAGTACTCCTTGGTGTGGTTGTTGGCGCATGGCTTGTCCCAAAATTTGGGCCACAATAGCAGTCGCTGCAGCGCCAACAAGTTGTTGCATCGTGTTTAATACCGCATTCCCATCAGCTGTTTCGTGGTTCTTAAGTGCACCTAACGTTAAAGTCATGAAGTTAGCATAAGCTAGACCAGCGCCTACCATCATCAAAACGTGTAGACCAAGTAGGGACCAGAAATTAAGTAAGGGTAAGAATACAACAAAGCAAATGAGTGCGGTTGTTGAAAAGCACAAGCCAACAAAAACTGGCCAAAAACGACCGATACGATCTAACAAAGCACCAGCTATTGGTGCAAGCAGTGCGCCGATTAAAGCACCTGGAAACATAAACATACCAGCAACAGTCGCATTATGTTGCTGATATAACTGCAAATAATTTGGCAAGATAAACGACAAACCGAGTAAGATAGCTTGATAGACTAGCATGCCATACATATAGGCATCGAAATACACATTACGAAAAAGCGTGAGATTAATCATTTTTTGTTTTTTGTTCACATGATAAAACATAAAGAGTGCTAGTAATCCGATAAAGTATAACGGTAGTGATTTCTGTTCAATGGCTAACAATCCAGTTGCCAAGCCGATTGAAAGGCAGACAAATGATCGGAAGGGAAAAGGCTCAGTTAGACGAACAGGCTCTTTAGGAATACTAAACATGCCAATAATGAGCGAGATAACTAACAAGATAACAAGTGACCAAAAAATAGCCCGCCACCCAAAGCTGTTCAACAAAATGCCACCATAAGTTGGGCCAATGGCAGGTGCTAACGAAGTAATCATGCTGCCAATACCCATCATCATGCCGCGTGTTCTCATTGGTGAGTGGGTCAGTATAATATGAAACATCAGTGGTAAAGCAATGCCGGTGCCAATGCCTTGTAAGACACGTCCAGCTAATAACCAAGTTAGTGTTGGTGAAAAAGCATCACAAATAATACCGATCAGAAACAAAATATTTGCCGTCATAAATAATGTACGTATTGAAAAATTACGAATTAAAAATGCTGAAATGGGTATAATAACAGCAATTGCCAATAGGTAACCCGTAGTAATCCACTGCACAGCATTTGTCGTGACACTAAATTCAGTCATTAACTGTGGAAAAGTAACATTCATAGCTGTCTCAATCAAGACACCACTGAAACTTAATATGCCAGAAGCAATCACTGCCGGCATAACATGCCAATTGTTTGTTCTCATGAATTAGCTCCTTAAAAAATAAAAAGAGGTGTGACATTATCTAAAAAGATAATGTCACGCCTCTTTTGTCGGCATGTGTTTTAACACATGCTATCTGTACGAAACAACAGTTTTAAATTTACCAGACAAATAGGTGATTTGTCAAGGGTTAAGATTTTATTTTTAAGCGTGCTATAAGGTCGGGTTCGGGTGTCACATAAAGTGTTTGTTGACCTTCAAAAATAACGAATCCGGGTTTGGCACCATTGGGTTTACGTAGTTTTCCAGCTGGTAAATAATCTACGGGAACATTTGCCGATTGCCTTGCCTTACTGTAGTAGGCGGCCAATTTAGCAGCCTCTAGTAATGTTGTTTCGGAGGGTTGAGGTGAGTGGATAATAACATGTGAACCAGGTATTTTCTGAACGTGAAGCCAAATGTCACGGCGGTCGGCTTGTTTCAAAGATAACCGCTCATTTTGCAAATTGTTTTTGCCAACTTCGATTAGTGTGCCATCGGAACTTTCAAAACGGTCGGGCTTAGAAATTTTCGGCTTTTGCTTACTTTTTTTTGTAGTGCGAATGTAGCCACCATTCATCAATTCAATGCGTATGTCAGCAACATCCTTAGGTGAGGCGACCTCTAATTGTGCAACAATGTTGTTAAAATAATCAATTTCTGCTGTTGTTAATGCCAATTGGGTATTGACATAGTTTACAGCAGTTCTTAACTTACGATACTTATTAAAATATTTTTCAGCATTCTTTAGTCCATTTAATTTTGGATCAAGCGGAATATTTAATAACTTATTGTTGTCATAATAATTTTCAATCGCGACAGATGTCATACCCTTTGTCACTAAATGTGGATAGGTAATGAGTAAATCACCCATAACTTTCAGTGCATCAGCATTTTCAGCATCAGTTAAGGTCGCTAATAATTTTTTCTTTTTAGTATTATTTTTTTTCAGTTCGTTTTTAACGACGCGTACAAGTGAGCCGGCTTGTTGATTGACACGTTCGCGTTCAGCCTTACCAACGTAATAGGCATCTAGCATGATCCCAAGACTATCAAAATGTTGCTTGGTCGCAAAGTCTTGTAGCCAATCAATGGCTGCATAACTCAGATTCCCCTTATCAGAGTGAAACAGAGTTGGCTTTGGTTGATCAAAAGCTGCTAGCCAATTTTTTGCATACTGAATCCGATCGCCAGTTGTATCGATGGCTCGCGTTAAAGCTTTTGCTGAGTCCTGACTGAAGCCTTGATAAGTTGCTTGGATAAAGGCTGGCCATGCTTCAACCGGTTGGTCAAGAATCATTGTCGCTAAATCAGTTAAATCATTAGTGAAAGGGTTAAGCTTATGCTGTTCAGGCGGTAGAATGTAACGAGCACCGGGCATTAACGAGCGGACACGATTTTGGTCAGCGGGGACGTGTTTGATTAATTCTAAAATACGGGCGTCGCTTTCACGTACCAAAAAAATATTAGAATGACGCCCCATCATTTCAATTGTTAGTCGAATTTCTTGCACATCACCTAATTCGTCACGCGCATTAACGTAAAAATTAATCATACGATCATTAGCAACTTGTTCAATCTTTTGCAGCTTGGCGCCTTCAAGATAACGCCTTAGAAACATCACAAAGTTCGGTGCTGTTTGCGGATTTTCATAAGGAATATAGGTGATTTGTGCGCGAGCATAAGTCGGGTGGGCGCTTAGCAACAAAGGATAGTTTTGGCCATTTTGTCGCACGACTAAAACAATCTCGTTAGCATAGGGTTGGTGAACTTTTGTAATACGGCCACCAACAAGTTTTTCATTAAATTCATGCACAAGGGCATGTGTAAACAGACCATCCAGTGGCATTTCTTGTTCCTCACTTTTTGAATGTTGTTGATTCCAATACTAGTCATTTAAAAATGGTCACTTTATAATAATTAAAGCGACCATTCAATCAATATTTATTGTGATGTGACAGCTAAACTATTTTTGAGCCATGTACTTCTGTAACGCCTAATGTGTTGGCAATACGTTGCGCATTTGCGACAGTTACGCCACCACCAGGGAGAATAGTTAAATCCGGTGGTGAAGTATTGACTAAAGTTTGCAACTCGGATAGAAGATCGGTAATTGGTGTTTCTAACATCCCACCATGTGTTAGAATACGTTTGACATGATGATCAGACAGCCATTGCATCACGTTTTGTTGGCTTTCTTGGGCAATATGGTCAAATGCCATGTGCATAATGACTTCTAAATGTAACTCATGAGCATGATTAATGAGTAACATCATGGCATCAAAGTCTAGTTGATGGTTACGGACGACACCAAATGTCACATATTGACCACCGAGGTCTGCAATTTGCTGAAGACTATCTTGCATTTGTTGCAGTTCTGCATCATCGTAAGCAAAATCACCACCTCGTGGGCGAACCATAATGACGACAGGAACGTCTTCGACAGCCATCAAGGTGTCAATGATTGTACGCGTATCAGGTGTTAAACCACCGAGTTCTAAGTGGCTACTGAGTTCAATTCGATTAGCGCCTTTGCGGCGCGCTTGTTTGGCAGCTTCAACAGAGTCAACAGCCGCTTCTCTAATTGTAATTGTCATGTCACTATTCTACCACAAAAGTGACATGATGATGTTAAATGAGATAAAAAATCATTGTAATTTGTTATGTAAAGGAAATAAAAAGCCTACTTCTTAAATTAGAAGTAGGCTTTTATGTGATTACTTTTCAATCACTTGCTTGCCGTTATAAACACCAGAAGGTGATACACGGTGAGCTACGCGGTATTCACCAGTTGTCTTGTCCAAAACAATGTTAGGAACATTCAAACCGATGTGTCCGCGGCGGTTACGCTTATGAGACTTAGAGTTCTTGTTTGATGGGGTAGCCATAATGGCACCTCCTTTCGTTTCAATTTATCAACTAGTCAAGTTTATCTAAAATTGAGCCATTTGTCAATAGGTTTTTAAAAAATTGTGTCAAGGTTTTTTACTTGACACTGTTTTTTGCAAGCTGTGCGGTGATATCTTTGTGGTGGAACCAAGAAGATTGTAATAAGGCCAATATATCATTAGCAAAATACATTAAATAGGTTACCAGAATGACAATAGCTGAAGCACCTAAGGCACCACCAGCAGCAACCGTTAATCCCCACAAGATAATTTGCATGATACCTTGTAATAACCAAGCAAACCAACTCTCAGAAAAACGAAAGGTGGTTAGCACGGCACCAATTAAACCAGTACCAAGCACAAGTGAGTCAGATATTGGTCTAGGTGTATGCAAAATTTTTGTTTCAAAAAGATAAGCCGCAACGAAAGCAATAATTGCAACGACAGTTAGCATTGTGTACCAGAAAACTTTACCGTGTTTTTCACCACGTATATCAGTTTCATGAATGAAGCGGACATGCTGATTCGTATTTTTTACCCACCCTGGCATAATGAGCACGGGGATGTCAAGTAGAATCACGTAAGTGAGCTGTAGCATAGCATCAGCTGGATTACGGTGTAGCCAAGCCACATAAATATAGATAGCTGCAGATAACAGACCAAAAAGGCCATTCATAGGTTTGGCTTCTTTGAGACCAAGGACAGTAATCCAACCAAATGCTGCAGCAAAAAAAGTGGCGAATGTCATTGACGTGATAACCGCGCCCATGGCAAAACTAGTGTAGGCAATAATCAGTAACCCGACACCCAATAACGTGTAAGATAGGCGAGTCCAACCTTTGAACTGCTGGCCATACCAGATTGGATTTAGAAGTTGCCAATGTGAAATGTGATTTGTTTGATTAATGTTCATGATAATTATCGGAATTAAGGCACTCTGATTGGTTGCTGTTTTTTAAACGGAGCTTTGAGAGAGCGGCCCGATACCTTTCTTAAATTTTGTGCTTTAAATTAACTTACCCATATACTTGTTTGGTGTAATATCAAAGAAATCATAATCAGCCAATGCATCAGTAGAGGTGACATGAGCATCTGTACCAAATGATAGCATTAAGTTAATTGGATGCTCATCAATATTACCAGCAAAAACAGAGACCACTGGTGTATGAGAAGCAACTGAGTAGCCAAGCTCCATAGCTGTTCCAGTATCTGCATCTTCAGCTTCAAAGACGGCAACGGTCAAGTCTGAATTGTCAATGGCTTTAATATCAGCCTTATAGGTCATGGCGCCCCATTCAAAATCTGGGGTGTTATTAGATGTGCCTAATGCTACGCCGCCATACTGATGCAATAATGGCACATGGATATGGGCAATCGTTGGGTTAGCGCTTAACTTTGTAAAAGCTTCTTTAAGTAATTGTTCTTGGTGATCTGAAAACCAACCGGCAGCTAAATAAATATTTTTTGCCCCTGGTAATTTTTTACTATTATCAACGCGACGACTAATTTCTTCTAATTCTTTGATGAGCTTTGCTTCATTCATGTGTTTTCTCCTTCTTGTTATGAGTAACGTATTTAACTTTACATCAGATTATTTTCAAGATGTTGTAATATCAGCTAAATAGACAAAACTTGTCCAAAATCTATCTTACCTTATTCGGGAAAGATTTAAAATAATGTTGCACGATTTAGGTTTACTATCCAATATGTGATACACTTGAATTACTATAAAATGAGGAGTAACGTGTTTCTCTTGCATTAGAATTAAGGAACACAATAAACACATGTTTTTAATTGATTTCATCCTCCATATTGATGCACACATTGCCTCGCTTGTGACACAATTTGGACCATGGACCTACTTGATTTTATTTGCTATTATTTTTATTGAGACTGGTGTGGTCATTATGCCATTCCTGCCTGGTGATTCGTTGCTTTTTGCTGCCGGTGCCGTTGCAGCAACTTCTGCAGGTATTGCTGCTGGTTTAAATCATTGGGTCTTTATGGTATTATTCTTTATTGCTGCTGTTGCCGGTGATTCACTTAATTTTTGGATTGGTCGAACAGGTGGCTATCGCTTAGTTAAGCATCCAATTATTGGCCGCTTTATTAAGGAAAATCATATTCGAGAAGCTGAAGGCTTTTTCGAAAAGCATGGGGCAATGGCCATTATTATTGGGCGTTATATGCCAATTGTTCGTACATTTGTGCCATTTGTTGCCGGTATTAGTCAGTTTCCCTTTGTGCATTTCTTAAGAAACACAGTGATTGCTGCTTTTTCATGGAGTTTTATTGCGACTGGGGCGGGCTATATGTTTGGTAATATTCCCTTTGTTAAACGTCACTTCTCTGTTATTATTATCGGTATTGCCTTGGTGACTTTACTACCAACCATTATTGGGGTTATTAGATCACTAGTCATTAACCATCGTACAAAAAAAATTGATCAATCAAAAAAGTAAAGCTGCCTGAGGGTAGCTTTTTTAGTATAATAAGAGCATGAATAATATAGAAAAATTACAACAATTAACACATATAACAACAGCAGAAATCGCAGACGCACTTGATGTTGACGTGGCAACTGTGACAGCTTGGCAACAAGAAGAAAGTATGCCAACCGTCGGCGAATTTGAAGCACTAGTTGGCATTTTTTCAAGCCAGTTAGATGCGCAAGGTATTGTCACACAATCAGAAAAACATCCTATTCATATTCGCTTATCACTAGACTATCTGATGAATCTTGGGATAACAATGTCTGACTGGATTACACTTAAATGGGCATTTGAGGGACAATGGTCCGGCTTTAATCTAGCAGTAGGCTTCTTTGATAAAGGTCATTTGGTGCGCGTTGTGACGTCGCCAGAAGAATTTGTGTCTGCTTTTGCAGGGTATTTAATTTTACAGACTGAGGGTGAATTTGAACCCTACATTGATGAATTTGACGATGACAAACTATATGACTGGCGTCTGATTAAAGTAGCTGGTGATCGTTTTGAAGATGTTACGCAAATGTTAATATCGACTGACTTACCGGAGATAACCTTATGACAGAAAATCTCATTTTGGCCACTGATGCTTATAAATTAACACATCATCTACAATACCCAACTGACATCACGAAACTATACTCTTATGGCGAGGCACGTGTTGGCGGGCGTTTTGATACAGTGAGTTGGTTTGGTTTGTCAATGATTCTACATGATTACTTTAGACAGCCAATTACGGATGAAATGATTGATGAAGCTGAGAGAGTAGCAAAACAGACGTTTAATACGACCGCTTATTTTAACCGTGACGTTTGGGAAAAAGTAAAAACGTTGGGCTATTTTCCTGTGAAAATTAAAGCATTACCTGAAGGTATGACAGTGCCAGTAGGTAATGCCTTGTTTACAATTGAGTCGACACAGGATTGGTTTGCAACAAGTTTAAATGCTTTGGAAGTTGTATTAATGCACGTTTGGTATCCAACGACTATCGCAACAAATTCTTTATACATAAAAAAAAGTTTGCAACCCTTGTTTGAAAAAACAGGCACACTAACAAATTTACCAGTTGCTGTTAACGATTTTGGATTACGTGGCGCAACATCTTTGATGTCTGGAAAACGTGGCGGGGCAGCCCATTTATTACATTTTCAAGGTTCAGATAATATGGCTGCTTCAAGTTATTTTGAGGCAGTTTACGGTGTTTCAGGTCGCGCGGCATCGGTCTGGGCAACCGAACATTCAGTAGCCACAGCTTACGGTCCGGGAGAAGGTGAAATAGATTATGTTAATGCACAACTTGATCGGGCACCTGATGATGCGATTTTATCAATTGTGATTGATTCATATGATGCGCTAAATTTCGTGACCCATGTTATCGGATCAGCGACGATTAAACAACGAATACGTAGCCGTCAAGGTCGCATTGTGTTACGACCAGATTCTGGTGATCCTGAAATTATTGATTTGCAGGTCTTGAATTTGCTTGCTGATATCTTTGGAACAACCTTAAATGATAAAGGCTATCGTATTTTGAATGACAATGTTGGTATTATTCAAGGCGATGGTATGAAAGCAGATACAATTGTGTCATTATATGAAACCATAATAGCTGCAGGTTGGTCAGCTGACAATCTCATTGTTGGGTCAGGTGGTGGGCTTTTGCAAGAAGGATTCACACGTGACACGGAAAGATTTGCAATCAAAGCCGCTTACGCAGAAACAGCTGATGGGCGTCACATTAACATTCAAAAAAATCCTAAAACAGACATGACCAAAGCGTCCAAAGCTGGTTTATTGAAAGTCATTCTAGATGGTAATACGATTAAAACAGTAGCGCAAGATGTAGCTGGCGATGATTTGTTAGCGACTGTTTATGAAGATGGGAAACTCTCGGCGATTGATGGTCCAAGTATTATTCACCGTGCTAGTTTATGAGGTCAGTTAATGAATTATCAATTTAAAAAAGCAGCAGATATCAATCAAAATGTCACAACGCAGCATTTAGACGAAAAGGCTGCAGCACAAGCCTATCGGGATTTAGAGTCAAGAGAAAGACAACCAAAAACAGAGGTAGATACTACGCTAGTCGGTCATGGCATTCAGGCTTTAGCAACAGAATCAGCTATTGGCAAAGATGAACGTCAAGCGAAAGTATTAGCGCTTTTTAATAATGGTATGACGAGCTATATTGATTTAGCCTTTGAAATGAATTTAGCTGAATCAACAATTCGACAGTATGGGCGTGAATTAGGTTTAAAATTTATTGATACTGAATATTAGATTAAAAATTTGACATTTTTTAAACTGTCAGTTATGATTAAACCATAATAAAAATATAATTTCACATAGAGGTCGCGATAGACATAAGTCGCTTATCTGAGCTGTTGTAGCAGCCATGACGTTAAGCAAAAGGGGATATCGCCGAAATAGATAAAAACTACTACTTTGTCTGTTGGGCTAACAATTAATAATTGTTAGACTGTCGTTACATGTAACGGTGAGCTATGGAAACTGTCAAAATTGCTAAGCAAAAGCCTTTTGTCCGTGACCATGTCTCGAACAAAGGGCTTTTTATGTTGATAATGATGGCATATGATACTAAATCTATATGTCGTTTAGGAGGGCACATGAATTATCCAACAAATGAACAAAATCACCTCACCATTGACCATGTTGATGCGGTTGACCTTGCTAGTACTTACGGTACACCACTTTATGTTTATGACGTGACTAAAATTAGGCAAACAATGCGAGCATTTAAAGCCATTTTTGAAAAAGAAAATGTCCCATACATCGTTAGTTATGCTTCAAAAGCATTTGCGACAAAGGCAATTTATCAAGTGGCACAGCAAGAAGGCATTCACGCAGATGTTGTTTCAGGTGGGGAACTTTATACTGCTATTCAAGCTGGTTTTAACCCAAAGCACTTAAGCTTTAATGGCAATAATAAAAGTTGGGATGAACTGATGATGGCTGTTCAACAGGGTATTGGGACAGTTATTGTGGATAATTTTTTGGAGTTGCAATTATTGTCTGAAATCGCTGAAAAATGTCAAGTAGTACAAGATATTTTGTTGCGTATTTCACCAGGAATATCGGCCCACACCCATGAATTTATTAGCACCGGTCAGCAAGATTCAAAATTTGGCTTTGATTTACTAACCGGTCAAGCGAAGGCAGCGTATGATATTGCTAGTCAAGATAGCCATTTTCACCTACGAGGTCTACATGCGCATATTGGGTCGCAAATTTTTGATGTCACTGGCTTTGAAAAAAATGCTGCCTTATTAGCAGATACAGCACAAAGTTGGGGATGGCAGCCGGATATTATTAATGTCGGGGGCGGTTTTGGTATTCGTTATACTGATGACGATGAACCACTACCAGAAAGTGACTATGTAAGTGCTATTATTCGTACCTTAAAAGGAAAAGCAGCCGAGTACGATTGGAAAATGCCAGAAATTTGGATTGAACCAGGACGTTCAGTGGTAGGTCCAGCAGGACAAACGCTTTACACTGTTGGCGCGCGAAAAGACATTCCTGATATGCGACACTATATAGCAGTCGATGGTGGTATGGGAGATAATATTAGGCCTGCGTTATACGAGGCTAATTATGAAGCGGTTTTAGCCAATCAACCAAATATTCCAGCACAAGAAGTGGTACGTGTTGCTGGAAAATATTGTGAATCTGGCGATGTTCTTGTTTGGCAACAAAAATTGCCCAAGACGCAAGCAGGTGATATTTTATCCGTCTTAGCAACAGGTGCTTATGGGTATGCAATGGCTTCAAACTATAATCGCAACCCACGTCCAGCAGTTGTTTTTGTGGAAAATGGACAGCATCAGCTTGTCGTTGCACGCGAAACATATGAACATATTGCGGCCCTGGATCGTGACTACACGCTATCAGCAAATATGACACATTAAAATTGGGAGAAAAATAATATGACAACAGCAAATGATGCACAACAATTAATTAATTTTATTGCTAATGCGAAGAAAGTAACGCCCGTCAAAGTGACTTATAAGGGTGTATTAACTGGCGAAATTCCAGCCACTGTGCAACAGTTTGGTGGTGTATCTTTTGGACAATTAATTGGGGATTGGTCAGAAATTCAACCGTTAATTGCAGCATTGCCGGCCGAAAATGTGTTTGTCGAAAATGATGCACGAAATTCAGCTGTACCACTACTTGATAAAAAGGCTGTCAATGCACGTATTGAACCAGGAGCAATTATTCGAGAGCAGGTAACAATAGGTGACAATGCGGTGATTATGCTAGGTGCTGTGATTAACATTGGTGCTGAAATCGGTTCAGGAACAATGATTGATATGGGTGCCGTTTTGGGCGGAAGGGCAATTGTTGGCGAACAATCACATATTGGTGCTGGCGCTGTATTAGCAGGCGTAATCGAACCAGCTTCAGCCCAACCAGTTCGTATTGGAGATCATGTTTTAGTTGGGGCGAATGCGGTAGTCATTGAAGGTGTACAGGTTGGAGACGGTGCTGTGGTCGCAGCAGGGGCAATCGTGACAAAAGATGTGCCAGCTAATACCGTTGTCGCAGGCGTACCAGCCAAAATTATTAAGCAAATTGATTCAAAAACGCAACAAAAGACTGCTTTAATCGATGCCTTACGAGGTCTCTAATGTCTGAAATAAATTTTGAAACACTACAAACATTTCGTCGTGAATTACATCAAATACCTGAGACGGCACTTGAAGAATTTAAGACACATGATTATTTGTTAACCAAACTTAAGTCTTGGCAACAAGATTATATGACAATTAAGACAGTTGAAGCTTTGCCAACAGCCATTTTAGTCTATTTTCAAGGCACTAATCCAGTACGGACAATTGGTTATCGGACAGATATTGATGCCTTGCCTATACAAGAGGCAACGGGGTTAGACTTTGCATCACAGCATCCTGGCAAAATGCATGCCTGTGGGCATGATGTCCATATGACAATGGCCCTGGGATTGGCACAATATTTTAGTCAGCATCAACCAAAAGACAATCTTATCATTTTCTTTCAACCTGCTGAAGAGGCTGAAAGCGGTGGTAAAGTTGCCTACGATATGGGATTATTTGAAGGTAAATGGCGACCAGGTGAGTTTTATGGGATTCATGACCAACCAAGTTTGCCAGCCGGCACGTTAAGCACGTTGGCTGGTACGTTGTTTGCTGGCACAGCAGAATTAAAAGTTGATGTGATTGGTACAGGTGGGCATGCGGCGTATCCTCATTTAGCTAAAGATCCGATTGTTATTGCTGCCGAATTAATTATCCAACTTCAAACTGTTGTGTCGCGATCTGTTAACCCAATTGCTGGTGGGGTTGTGAGTGTTGGCGTCATTAACGGTGGGTTTGCAAATAATGTCATACCAGACCAAGTGCATTTTGAAGGGACAGTCCGTAGTATGACGCGTACAGGGTTAGAAACAATGCTGACCCGTATTAGGAAAATTGCTGAGGGACTGGCAATTGCCAATGAGGTTACCATTAATGTATCGTTAGAAAGTGGCAGTTATTTACCAGTAGAAAATGACCCCATATTAGCGACCCAAGTAATTAATTTTATGCAAAAACAGTCAGATATTAATTTTGAATTAGCACAACCAGCTATGACAGGTGAGGACTTCGGTTATTTGTTACAGCATATTCCAGGAGTCATGCTGTGGCTTGGTGTAAACGACAGCCATCCATTACACAGTGCACAATTAACAATCGATGAATCAGCACTTTTACCAGGTTACAACGCCTTGAAATCCTTCTTATTGTGGCGTATGGCAACATCCGAGGAGAAATAAAATGTATGAGCATATCAATTTGATTACGGCAATTATTACCCCATTTAACGCAGAAAATGAAATCGATTATCCGGCCCTAGATCGTGTGATTGATCATCTTTTGGAGACAGGAACACAAGGTTTAGTCATTGCAGGGACGACAGGTGAATCACCAACGTTGTCACATGAAGAGAAATTAGCGTTAACACAACATATTGCAGCGTATGTCCCAGTTGATACATTATTAATTGCTAATGCGGGTACCAATAATACAGTCGAATCGGTACGTAACGCACGTGAACTCAGCGAAATAACAAATGTTGATGCTATTTTAGCCGTGACGCCGTATTACAACAAGCCGAATCAACGCGGCATGATTGCACACTTTACAGCTATTGCTGATGCATCAAATCGGCCAGTGATGCTATATAATATTCCAGGCAGATCAGCTGTTGGCCTCACCGTAGATAGTGTTGTAACCTTAGCACAACATCCTAATATTAACGCGATTAAAGAAACAACTTCGGTGGCATTTATTGCTGCGGAAATCGAACAAACGCAAAATGATGATTTTGCTGTTTATACCGGAGAAGATGCACAAACACTTGCAGCTTTTGTACACGGTGGCGCTGGGACTATATCAGTGGCGTCCCATTTATATGGGCGTGAAATGTCTGCACTATTTACCGCTTTAGCTGTTGGTGATTGGCAGGAAGCAGGTGTGTTACAGCGCTATTTAACACCAAAGATGAACGCCCTATTTGCTTTTCCATCTCCAGCACCAGTGAAGGCAAAATTACATGATTTAGATATGGTTGAAAATTTGACACGTCAACCCATTTTGCCATTAAATGTAGCGGAAAAAAAGGCATTAGATAAACTGTTGGAGGATATGTAATGGTGGATATTATTTTGGCCGGTGGTTTTGGTAAGCTTGGTCAGGCCATTCAATTAGGATTAAAAAACACAGATTATCGTATTGTCGGCATACTAAGTGGGCATCAACATGAAAGTACCTACCCAGTATGGACAACACGAGAGGCAATCGATGTCAAAGCTGATATTTTTTTGGATGTCAGCACACCAAAAACAGTTTTTGATAATGCAAAGTGGGCGATTTCACATGATATGTTGCTTGTTGTTGGTGCAACTGGGCTTAGTGATTTCGAGGTTGATACGCTCAGACAAACAGCAACACGTGGCGTTTTGATTGTGCCTAATTTTAGCTTGTCAGCAGTGCTATTAATGGCATTTGCACAACAAGCGGCAAAGTATTTTCCAGACGTTGAAATTGTAGAGACACACAATCCTAAAAAAGTTGATGCGCCATCAGGTACAGCGATTCAAACAGCAAAACTCATCAGTGAGGCACGTTCAACAACTGGTGCAAAAACGACTGAAGGGCCAGCTAGAGGTATGCGAGTTGAAGACATCCCAGTGCATGCTTTACGTTTACCTGGTTATATTGCGCAACAAAGCGTTTTATTTGGTGGGACTGATGAGCAATTGACCTTAACACAAAGTACCACAAGTCGGACGGCTTTTGTCCCGGGGGTTTTACGAGCACTGGTCGGTGTACAAGAATTAGAGGGATTAGCAATTGGTCTTGACAAAGTGTTATAGCGCATATAGCGCTTTTTTTTGTAAATTAGCACTAGGTAGCATTTTTGCGTACAATAGATGGTATGAAGACGATTACAAAAATTGCAACACAAAAAAGAGCTGGACGTTACAGTATTGAACTGGATAATCAGTTTGCTTTTGGTGTGGCTGAAAGTGTGCTCATTAAATATGGACTTGCTAAGGGGCGCACGCTTGATGAAGATTTAATTACACAAATTAAGTATGATGATGCCATTGCAAAGGCTTTGACGATTGCTTTAAATTATTTAGGTCATGCATTACGCACAACGAAACAAATAAAACAAAAAATGCGTGATAAAGCAGTGGATGAGGATATTCAAGCGCAAGTCATAGCACAATTAACGCAATTAGGTTATGTCGATGACCAAAATTATGCAAACCACTATGTTGCAACAAAAAAACTTATTACGCCTAAGGGACCACACGTTATTCGTCTTGCTTTGCAACAAGCAGGCGTAGCGGAGAATATGATTGAGCAGGCGTTAGCAACCTATACTTTTGATGAACAATGCAGCATTGCTACAAAAATAGCTGAGAAATTAGCACAAGGATATCAACGTGAATCGACACGGCTAAGACAGCAAAAAATTGTTCAGGGGTTGGTTAACAAAGGGTTTTCTTTTGAGACAGCTCAGTTGGTCGTTGATAGTATGAGCACAGATAATAACGCTGAGGATGAGCAGAATAATGCTAAACGACAAGCCGAAAAGCTGTGGCACCGATATCGTCACGATGAGTCACAGCAACGTTTTTATAAAGTTAAGCGACAATTATATGCAAAGGGTTTTACGAGCGAATTAATTGACGCAGCTCTGTTATCATTAGAGCAAGAGGAAGTTTGATTATGGGATTTTATGACCAAAAAGTATTAGCAGATAAACAGAAAAGTGCACAAGCACAGCTTGATAATATTGATTTTAAGTTAAAAAAAATAAAGGGTCGATCCGTACAAGATTTATATGATCAACATGAAATCAGGACATTAACGACACAACGAGAGAGATTAAAAATTATTTTACAACAACTCGAACGACAATTGCGGCACTCTAAAAGCGCGAACAAGCATGCAGCAACTCAGCACCTTGTACGAACAAATACACACCAGCATGATTTGTAGTCTATCAATTATTCGTGAGATTTGATACAATAAAATAGCATTCGGTGTTTAGAAGAGTAGGTACGATCATGAGTTTTGATAAGTCAAATCGCGGACCGCGCGAGGGTGATTTCATCACGATCAAAAGTTACAAACATGATGGCTCGTTGCATCGCACTTGGCGTGATACCATGGTACTAAAAACCAGTGAAAACGCTATTATTGGTCTAAATGATCATACGTTAGTAACCGAAGATGATGGGCGACGTTGGGTCACGCGTGAGCCAGCAATTGTCTATTTTCATAAAAAGTATTGGTTCAATATTATTGCGATGATACGCGATAATGGCGTGTCCTATTACTGTAATCTAGCGTCACCATACGTGCTTGATAAAGAAGCATTAAAATATATTGACTATGATTTAGATATTAAAGTTTTTCCAGACGGTGAAAAGCATCTATTAGATGCTGATGAATATGCTGCCCACAGCAAAAAATGGCACTATCCACCAGAAATTGATAAAATTTTAAAAGCACATGTTAAGATATTGGTCGACTGGATTAATGAAGGCACGGGTCCATTTTCACAAGGTTATATTGATGTTTGGTATGCCAGGTATCAATATTTGATGCAACAACGTCTCAAAGATCGTCGTTGACAAAAAACACGCTTATATTTTGCGTGTTTTTTTGTTGTGATAAAATGGGGTCAAGAAGTATTACGTTAGAAAGAGGAAACGGATGTCGTTAACGGTTTATATGAATCATGGCCAAATTGATATGCGTCATGCACTTTTAAGTCATGCGCATGAAGCCCTAAATCAAGATAATAATTTAACGGTTTATTACATTGTGCCAAACCACGTTAAGTTTGATAGTGAAGTCGATGTATTAAGGCGCTTTGCTCGGTTAACCGGTCAGAACCCGGATACGTCGTTGTATGCTCAAAGTCGCTTGCAAGTTTATTCTCTATCACGATTAACATGGGCGCTATTAAAAGATATGGCCACAATGCAGCCTAATGTGATTCAAGGTACAGGCTTATTTATTATGGTATCAGATATTTTAAGAGACTATGCCGCACAATTACCTATTTTTGCCCGTATGCAATCTAAGGCAGGGTTTGTGACAACTTTGGTAGCTCAATTGGTTGAATTACGCGCTAGTCGTATTTCACCAGAAGATTTGTTAACCATTTTAAATCAGGAAAGTGATGATGACACGTTTTTACGTCAGACACTATCAGGCAAACTTCGTGATTTAGCAATAGTTGCTGATGCTTTAGATAAAAAAATGGGGCATACATATATTACGCAACAAGAGGTTTTATCTTTTTTTGCCACGCAATTGGCGACAACACAATTAAAAAATGTCGCTTTTTATTTTGATGGTTTTAATGGTTTTACAAGTCCAGAAACGCAAGTCATGATTGAACTTATGGCACGTTATCCGGTAACAGTTGCTTTATTAGGGGATGTTGAAAAGTTAGGGTCACAACAACCAGGAGACTTGTTTTATAAACCAATGACAACCGCACAGCGACTGGCACAGTTTACTAAAATTGCTAATCAGCAGGTCGTGTGGCAAGTGCCAACACAAGCACGTTGTTTGGACGATTCAATCATCTCAGTGATGTCTGCTTGGGAAAAGTTGGGAGAATATCGTCAATTCAATTCAGAAAATAAAAAGACCGACTTAGCGGCTTTTGTAGCCGAAAATACAATGGTTGAAATTCAGGAGGTTGCACGCCGGATTCGGCAATTACTAGTGGCGCAGCCCGATTTACGTTTGCGCGATATTTTGATTTTGGCGCGTGACTTAACGCCGTACACAGGCCATATACCAGAAGTCATGCAGCAATTTGATTTGCCTTATTTTTTAGATACAGATCAAAAAATGACTAATCATCCATTGGTCGAATTATTGCTGAATCTATTACGGCCGGCTAAGGAACGTTTTCAATATCAACAAGTCATGGCTATCTTGAAAACAGGATTATTGCGACCCTATACTGATGGCAGTTTAGTGCCTGAAGGCGATTTTTTTGACATTGTGAGTTATTTGGATAACTATCTTTATGCGAACCAACCATTCGAGCGGACTTGGCGAGACTTGGATCATCCCTTTACACTGTTCACAGTGTCAGAAGACGAGGATGATGAGGATGCTCGTGTGGTTTTAGATGATAAGACTGTTAACCGTCGAATTGAAACGTTAAGACGCTTTGTGATTGACGCGTTTGATTCATTACAGCAACAATTAAATCAAGCACAGACTATGCGACAAGCTGCTACATTAATTATATTGTGGCTTGAAAAATATCATGTGACAGAAGCTATACTGTCTCAAAGGGATACTTTGTTAGCTGCAGGCGAGTTATCGCGATCACGCGAAGGGGAAGAAGTTTGGGAAATGATGACCCAAACTTTAGACGACATTGTTGCAATAGATGGTGACGAACGTTTCGAATTAGAAACATTCAAAGCTATTTTGGTTGCCGGTTTTGAAGGTGCAACATTTTCAGGTATTCCGAATAACCTTGATCAACTGACAATATCCGAAGCTGGTATTGTTCAAAGTAATGATTATCAGTATTTGTTTTTCATTGGTGGGACAAGAAATAATCTTCCTGCACAACTTAAATCTCGTGCGCTGATTAATGATGCTGAACGCTTGATTGTTCAGCCAGCATTGCAAGAAAATAGCACCCCAAAGTATTTACAAAATACGGCACAACAACAAATGGCTGAGGAAAACCTACTGTTTTATGGTGCGTTAACCGCGGCTACTAAAAATATCGTTCTTTCTTATCCCGCACTAGATGCCGGTGGACAAATTTCAGATATGTCGCCGTTTTTTAAGCGATTAGTTGATGCATTTAATATCACTGTGAACAAAGTAACTGCTACGCCTGCGACAAGTCAAGCATTATTAAAGTATTATGTGGGCTCAGTTCGGTCTACTTTGGGCGAATTGGTCAAAATAGCAGCATCACAACAGCAAACCTCAGCCTATCAAGCGCTCAGAAATACGATTAATCAGTCTGAACCAGAACGATTAGAACGGGTGTTGTCAGCACCAAATTATAAAAATCAAACAGAAACATTGAAACCAGAGTTTGTTCAAGCTTTATTTGGTGAAACACTAAATATGTCAATATCACAGTTAGAAAGTTATTATAACAATCCATTGGCTTATTTTTTGCAATATGGCTTAGCGTTAAAGGAACGATTAACGAATCGTTTGAATGTGGCACAAACGGGCACACTGTATCATGCTGTTTTTGAAGGGGTTGTGCAGCAACTTATCATACAGCAACTCAGTTTGCGTGACATTTCTCAAAAAGCGTTACAGCAATTAGTGGCTGATAATATGGCTGAGATAACTGCACAACCAGCTTACCAAATGCTTCAAGAAACAGGAAAAATGCGTGCCACACAGCATTATTTAGCTAAAGTGAGCGAGATACTTGCAGTCAATATGCAGCGTGCGGCAAGAGTAAATCACGCTCAACCAAAAGCTGTAGAACGTTTATTTGGTTTTCCTAATCGTCAATCATTGCCAGCGCTAGTTGTCTCAACACCACAGGCAACAGTTCATTTACGTGGTAAAATTGATCGTCTAGATAGCCAAGATCCTTCACAAGTATATGGGACAATTATTGACTATAAGTCAAATGGTAAACATTTTGATTGGGGCCAGGCTTATGATGGGCGACAAATGCAACTATTAACCTATTGGCAAGCAGCACAATTATCCGCAGAGCAATTGGGCATCGAAGCAATTGGGGGTGCTTTTTTCGCTAAAATTGCCCCAGAAAAATTGACGATAAAAGATTTCAAAGGTGATGTACGTGCCATGCTGAGAGGTGAGATTAAGCCTGAGCAATTTAAATATCGTGGTTTATTTATATCTGAGCCAGCATATATTGATAGCTTAGAGACGCTAGCTGAAGGTGAAGGGTCACAATTTTATCAATTGAAAAAGAAGGCAAATGGTGAGTTATATGCTAATAGTGATGTGATTTCGCCCGAAGATTTTGAATTATTACTGAAGCGTAATCTTGACAATATTCAGCGTGCAAGTGCAGCTATTTTATCTGGTGATTTTCCTTTGTCACCAGCTGAAGGGAGCCTACAATTTACACCATTTACTGATGTTTTGCGTTTTGATCGTGCTTTGGGGGATCAGTATAAAAACAACACGCCTAAAAACAAATCAGATATTTTGAAGCTTTTGAAAGCAGATGAGGAATAAAGATGGCAACACGATTTACGATTAATCAGCAGCGTGCAGTTGAAGAAACAGGTCATAATATTTTAGTTGCTGCATCAGCAGGCTCAGGGAAAACAACCGTCCTGATTGAACGTTTAATTCAAAAAATTTTATCGGGTATTAGCGTTGAAAACTTTCTGATTGTTACTTTTACAAATGCTGCTGCTAAGGAAATGCGAGAGCGATTGGAAATTGCCATAGAAAAGCGCCTTCGTGATGCCAATGATGGCATGAAACGCTTTTTGCAAGAACAATTATTATTGCTGCCTGCTGCAAATATTTCGACCATTGATGCTTATGCGTTACGTCTGATTGAAAACTATTATCATGTGATTGGTTTAGACCCCCAATTTCGTTTGTTATCAGATACAGCTGAACGAGATATGATGCGTCAAGATGTTTTAGATACAGTTTTTGAAGCATTCTATGATGAAACGCACCCACAACATGAAAACTTCATTGCCTTAGTCAATAATTTTGGTAATCCAAATCAAGATGATGCGTTACGTCAAGCTGTGCTGAAGTTATCAGACTTTGCTGAAGCTCGGCCTGATGGTCAACAATGGTTAAAAGAACTAGATAAGAACGATCTAGCCACAGCAAACGGGCTGACGCAATCACAAACCTATCGCCTAACAATTTTGCCGATGATGATTGCACGTCTTGAACAACTCCTAGAAATAGCACAAGCAACACAGACTAATCTATCAGGTGTTCCTGAACTCAAAAAAACGCAACAAGCTTTTGACGAGATTATCGCTTATCTCGTGAACGTTCAACAGGCGTTAGTTGACGACGATTGGGACACACTGAGAGGTAAATTAAGCCAGTTACCTAAGGTGAGCTTAGAGACGAAAAGAAGTAAAGGCATAAAAGATGAACCAGAATTGTTGGCCTTATTAGCGCAAGCGACAACAGTTAAAAATAATATTTTAGGGGCTAAATCTGATTTAAAAAACGTGATTGATACTTTTTTTAAGTTTGATCAAAATGATTGGCAATATGTAGAAAAGCAAGCAACTGAGTTAGTTAATACACTTGTGACATTAACTCAAGCCTGTCAGTCTGCCTTTACGACAGCGAAAAGAGACGCACAATTAGTTGATTTTCCTGATTTAGGCGCTTTAGCATTAGAGATTTTGAATGATGATATGACCAGAAAAACTGTGAGTGGCCAGTTTCAAGAGATTCTGGTTGACGAGTACCAGGATATCAATCAATTACAAGAAACTTTGCTAACAAAGGTATCTAATGGTCATAATATGTACATGGTTGGTGACGTTAAACAAAGCATTTATGGTTTTCGACAAGCTGAACCAACATTATTTGCACGTAAATATCGACAGTTTGCGCTACCAGATAATCCTGACAGTAGAATTGAGCTAGCGGATAATTTCCGGTCGCAGAATAACGTGACACGGGTAACCAATTTAATTTTTACACAATTAATGGACGAAAAGTTGGGGGATATTGCTTATACAGGAGAAGCTAAACTTGTACCTAAGGCAAACTATCCAACAGATGTCACACCTGTTTTTAATATGACAATCATAAAGCAACCTAACGTCACAACCTCTGAAGATGAAGATGAGAGCCAAGAATTTGAGAAACGGCAGGCACAGTACGCACAGCTGGCAAACCAAATTTTATCTCTACGAGATACAACGATTTTTGATCGCAAGGCAGAACCGGCAGGCATGCGACCCGTACAGTATGGGGACATTGCTATATTAACAAGATCAAAAACTGGTTACATTGATTTAGTCGCTACTTTGCGTCAAGCGGGGATACCCACACAAGTTGATTCAGTCGGCAATTATTTTCAGACAATGGAAGTTTATTTGATGCTAGATGTATTACGTGTTATTGATAATCCACATCAGGATATTCCATTGGCAGCAATATTAAGATCACCAATGTTTGGCTATTCGGAAAATGACTTAGCGGCAGTGCGTTTAGCGGATAAGAAGCATGATTATTGGTCAGCTTTGACGGTTTTTGCGCAGGCAGATCAACGAAGTCAAACCGTAATCGATTTGATTAAAAAGTGGCACCAATTAGCAATCCAAAATGATTTGGTCGCTTTAATTTGGGCAATATTTGATGATACTTCTTGGTTAGATTATGTCGCTGGTATGCCAGGCGGTGGACAACGGCAAGCTAATTTGCATGCGTTATATGATTATGCCAGAACGTATCAAGAAAATACACACGCTGGTTTGTTTCGTTTTATTCGCTATATTGAACAGCTCCAAGAAAATGATGGGCAATTAGGCGAAGCACCGCAAGAAGCAAATGAGCAAGCAGTACGCATTATGACGATTCATGCCTCAAAGGGCTTAGAGTTTCCGATAGTCTTTTTACCTGAATTTGATAAATCTTTCAACACACAAGATTTGTCGGGTAAAATGTTAATTCAAAAAAACGCGGGAATTGGTTTGGAATATTTGCAGCCAGAGGCTTTAGTAGCCATGCCGACATTAAAAAAATTAACTGTTCAGCAAGCCCTAAAAAGGCAAAGTTGGTCTGAAGAAATGCGATTATTGTATGTTGCGTTGACACGTGCGGAACAGCAAATATATGTTGTAGGCACAGTTAAGCTTGACGAAAATGAAGAAAATCAGCGACTAATAGCGCTCTGGCAACGTGCAAAAGAAACATCAGGACAGTTTTTAGCAGAAGACCTACGCTTGTCAGCAAAATCATATTTCGATTGGCTACTGATTAGTTTGGCACGAACAAAAAATGATGATCTTGAATCGTGGTTAGGCGATGGTCATTTGCCACACGTTTTGGGACCGGAAACGACGTTAGATAGTCAGATTTCAGTGCGATTTATTAATGAGTCTGATGTGGTAATTCCTGAACCCCAAGGTAATGAAACCAAAGAAATTACAAGAGCATCAACCTATCAGGCTGAAGATTTTGCCCGAGCAAAAGCGATATTAGATTATCAGTATCCTTTCCAACAAGCTACTCGTACAGCAGCTTATCAATCTGTCAGTGAAATGAAACGACTGTTTGAGGACCCAGATCGTGCCGATTTGAAAACGTTAAATGTTTTAGAAAATGGCCAATTACAACCGGCAAATGAATTAGTCAGCGATAAACTGGTATTACCAACATTTATGACTGATGGATCACAAAAACCGTCAAGTGCAGCAGTTGGTACAGCAACACATTTGATGCTTCAATTGTTAGATTTTAAACAGATACAAACACACCAGTCACTGACAGCATTGCGTGATGATTTAGTTACACAAGGCCGCGTGACAGCATCAGTAGCAGCATTAATCGATATAGACCAGATTCTTAATTTTTTACAAACACCATTTGCGCAAAGATTGCGTTTACATGCCGATTCGTTATGGAGAGAGGCAACTTTTGCCATGATTATGCCGGCTAACCAAATATATGAGCATGTTCACGATCAAGCTTCTGTTTTAGTTCATGGCATCATTGACGGTTATTTTATTGATGAAAAGACAAAATCAATTACGTTGTTTGACTATAAAACCGATTTTGTCAGACATGGGCGCGTTGAAGAAGATATTTCAAAAATGATGGTCCGTTATCGGGGACAACTAACATTGTACAAACAAGCTTTAATGCAAGAATTTCCTGATTATACTTTTTATGAGCCACAGTTAATTATCTTAAATGTGGGTCGGGTGATACCAATAACGACCAAATGAGGTGGTGTTTATGCTGGAGTAGTGTAGAATAAAAAGCATGATAGAAGCTTTAAAGCAACAAGTTAAGCACATGCCGGTAACGATGGGTTTATTCACAGTAACCACGGTGGTATTTATTTTCGAGCTTATCGCTAGTCATGGTCAGACCGATAATGCGCGTTTTTTGGTAGCTGTTGGTGCGAAATGGGGACCCGATATAGCTCACAATCAAGCTTACTGGCGATTACTAACGCCAGTGTTTTTGCATGCGGGCATCATGCATATTGTGACAAATATGCTGACACTATGGTTTGTTGGGCCGATTGCTGAACGTGCTTTTGGCAGCTGGCGGTTTTTGATGCTTTATGCATTTGGCGGTATTGTTGGTAATATTTTTTCATATTTATTATCACCTTTAGCTATCTCTGTTGGTGCATCATCAGCGCTTTTTGCGATGTTTGCTGGACTCATCTTATATGGTGTGCGCTATCGTGATAATCCAACTATTCGCGCACAAGGCGCAACGTTTTTACTGTTTGTTGTGTTAAATCTATTTAGTGGGCTATTAGCACCGACAATTGACCTTTGGGGCCACATAGGTGGCTTAATTGGTGGCATGATGTCAACTGTGATGCTAGGATTTGTTGGCAAATCCGGTCAGTATGCTCTCAGCATGCGATTGACAATGTGTGCCGTAACAATGTTGTTGCTTATTTTGACAATTTACGCAGGAGGTAGCGTTTCATGAGAACTTTTTATGATGTCTTACAATATTTGAAATCTTTTGGTATTTATATTCATGTGGGTAAGCGATTATGGGATATTGAGGTAGCAGCCCTTGAAGTAGATAATCTTTATCGTGCTGATGTGTTAACGCCAAAAGATTATGCGGTCATGAAGTTAATTTTAGAGCGTGAGCATCGCTTAGAAGAAAGCATGGCACCCGAGTTAAATTAAAATGGTAATTGTTTCCTGAAAACTATGAAAACGCTTGCATTTTCTGATGCTTTTCTGTTAGAATAAGTGGGTAATAATTTCTTAGGAGGAATGTGTCTGGCGTCGATTCACGCATATGTGATATTTGCCAAGAACGATGACCTCACACTTTAAACAATTATGGCTAAAGATAAGCTCATTGGTGTTGATTTAGGTGGTACAACAATTAAGTTTGCTATTTTGACTGATGCAGGGGAAATACAACAAAAGTGGTCAATCAAGACTAATACTTTTGATGAAGGTTCACATATTGTACCTGATATCATCGAATCAATTAATCATCATCTTGATTTGTATCAATTAGATCCAGAACGAATCATTGGTATTGGCATGGGAACGCCTGGGACAGTTAATCGCGATACAGGAACTGTGACGGGTGCGTTCAATTTAAATTGGAAAACAGAACAACCAGTAAAAGCTAATATCGAGACAGGCACAGGTTTCAAGTTAACATTAGACAACGATGCGAATGCAGCAGCGCTCGGTGAAGCTTGGAAGGGTGCTGGCAATAATGATGATGAAGTATCGTTCATCACATTAGGGACAGGCGTTGGTGGCGGTCTGGTATCAAATGGCCAGTTAATCCATGGCACGGCCGGTGCTGGTGGTGAAGTTGGGCATGTTGTTGTTGAACCCAATGGTTACTTGTGCACTTGCGGGAATCATGGTTGTCTAGAACAATATGCTTCAGCAACGGGTGTTGTACGCTTGGCACAAGATTCTGCTGAAGAATATGTCGGTTCGTCTAAGCTCAAACAAATGATTTCAGACGGTGATGAAGTGACTTCAAAAATTGTCTTTGACTTAGCAAAAGATGGTGATTTTTTGGCTAATGAAGTTGTAAATAAGGTAGCTTATTATCTTGGTTATGCTACTGCGGCAATTTCAAATATTTTAAATCCTTCTGCTATTATTATTGGCGGTGGTGTTGCTGCTGCGGGCGAATTTTTGCGTGCACGAATTGAAAAAGAATGGACAAAGTTTGCCTTTCCAACTGTTCGTGTATCAACGCGTGTCAAGTTAGCTGAATTAGGTAATGATGCTGGTGTAATTGGCGCGGCATCATTAGCGCGTGTATAATGAACAACAGCATTACTAGGCAGCCGTATGGTTGCTTTTTTTATAGACTCTTTAACAATTAATACTTTGTTGATCGAAAAAAGGTATAATAGATGGTGATTGTTATTTAAAATTCAAAGTTAAAACAGTTTAATATACAGAAAGAAGAACACAAATGATTACTTTAAAGTCGCCAAGAGAAATTGAGGCAATGCGCCAATCTGGTGCGATTATTGCCGGTATGCATCATATGTTACGTGATTTAATTAAACCAGGCATTGATACTTGGGAAATTGAAACAAAGTCACGTGAATATATTGAGGGGCATGGCGGTGTAGCTTTGCAAATTGGTTTTGAAGGTTTCAAATACGCGACCACGATTAGTGTCAACAATGAAGTAGCCCATGGGCTACCACGTAAAGGCTTGCATTTGAAAGATGGCGACATTGTTAAAGTTGACACAGTTGTTGGACTTAACGGTGCAGTTTCTGATTCAGCCTGGTCCTATGCTGTTGGTCATGTGTCACCAGAAGTCGAAAAGTTGATGGCAGTGACTAAAAAGGCGATGTACTTAGGTATTGACCAAGCCATTATAGGAAATCGCATTGGTGATATTGGGAACGCCATACAACAATATACTGAAGTTGAGCATCATTATGGTGATGTACGGCAGTATATTGGTCATGGTGTGGGACCAACAATGCATGAAGATCCACAGGTACCACATTATGGCAAACCAGGCCATGGCGTACGTTTGCGCGAAGGGATGGTCATCACTATTGAACCCATGATTAATTTAGGTAGTTGGGAAGTCGATACTGATGAAACAGAAGAAGATGGTTGGACAGTGAGAACTAGCGATGGTTCTTGGTCCGCACAGTATGAACACACGTTGGCAATTACAAAGGCTGGCCCAAAAATTTTAACAAGTCAAGATCCTGATTTTGATGCGAAATACTTGTAAAGGTGAGTTAGAAATTTGAAAATTAAGCCAAAACACAAATCATATTTAATTGCTAAACGTCTCATTGATGTGGTTTTTGCGTTACTTGGATTAATAATATTATCACCTATATTTTTAATTGTATTCGTGATATTGAAGATTGATAGTCCAGCATCACCCGCTTTTTTTAAACAAGAACGTGTGGGTCGGTATGGTAAGCCGTTTGCGATATATAAGTTTCGCTCAATGGTTCCCAATGCTGAAGCTATTTTAAAAGCTGATCCTGAATTATATCAGAAGTACGTCGATAATGGTTACAAATTACCAAAAAAAGAAGATCCTAGAATTACTTCGTTAGGTGCTTTTTTACGACGCTCAAGTATTGATGAGTTGCCACAGTTTTGGAATATGTTACGTGGCGATATGAGTTTAGTTGGGCCACGTCCAATTGTAACTGAAGAGTTAAAAGAATATGGCGACCAAGTCGATTTGTTTTTATCAGTCAGGCCTGGTGCACTTGGTTTATGGCAGGCCAGTGGTCGCTCTTTGATTGAATACCCAGAACGTACGAAAATAGAATTAGAGTATGTTGCCAATGCAGGTTTTTGGTATGATATTGGCATAGTTTTTAGAAATGTGATTGCGATTTTTAAATCCGAAGGGGCTTATTGAGCACGCATTTTTATTTTTGTCTCGTAGTGCATCCTAGAATAGATTATGTGGTGAGAGTTAATGACTGAGAGCATCCAAATTTTAGTAGCAGCGCATAAAAATGTGGCGTTAACAGATTTAGCAGCAATATACACGCCGATTCAAGTCGGTGCAGCGTTATCAGCAGAAATGTTTAACGATTTTATACAAGATAATACGGGTCGTAATATTTCTGAAAAAAATCCGTACTTTAATGAATTAACAGCACTTTATTGGGCACGATACAATAGTCAGGCAGATGTTATTGGACTCGTCCACTATCGTCGCTTTTTTTCGTTTTCAAGTAAAAAGCAGCTTAACAACGTATTATCTCAGGAAACCTTATCAGACTTGTTAAAAAACACACCGGTGATAGTCCCTAAGAAAAGGCACTATTGGATAGAAAGTAGTGAATCGCATTATCGACATGCGCATCATAACTTAGGTTTGGATGTTTTACGCGATGTTATTGCGACAAGGTATCCTGATTATTTGACAACCTATGACAAAAATATGCAACGTACATCCGCTCACATGTTCAATATGTTTATTATGAAACGACCAGAATTTGATGCTTATATTGACTGGTTATTTGATATTTTATTTGCGGTAGAGTCAACGATACAACCACAGGTCATCTCTTGGTCGCCTTATGAACAAAGAGTCTATGGCTTTTTGAGTGAAAGATTATTGGATGTTTGGTTAGATTTTAATCAGGTAGATTATCAAGAAGTCCCAGTGACTTTTATGGAAAAACAGAACTGGTTACTGAAGGGCACGAAATTCATTGCGCGCAAAGTAGGCTTTGGTCGTGCTGAATTGTAAAAAATTGTTTTTGGGGGAATAAATGAAAAATCGTATACGTTATTCTGAGAAATTTTGGGTGCCTATAATTATTTTGGCAGTGGTGACTTTGCTGACGGTAGGCTCCTCACCGTTATTCCGAACAAATCCATGGGATGATAGTAATGCTATGTTAACTATGGGCAGATCTATGCTGCATGGTGTTGTACCGTATCGTGATGTCATTGACCAACGTGGACCAGTCCTATATGCGGTGTTTGCTTTAGGCGCTTTATTCAAAGAAACTAACTTTTTTGGGGTGTTTATTGTTCAATGCTTGAACTTGCTATGTACTTACATCATTAGTTATCGTATAGCAAAAGATATGACGAGTGAGATGATAGCGCCACAGTGGGCGGCATTGTTTGGGCCACTAGCTCTAATTTCAACGAGCGCCTTTGGGCTAAGTGGTGCACCAGAAGAATTTGCTTTCACCTCAGTTTTGTATTTACTGTATATTATTAATCATTATCATAGACACGTGTCTACTATTCCTGTGACTGTGTATTACTTTTTAGGGTTAAACCTCAGCCTGGTTTTTTGGAATAAATATTCCCTAATTGGCGCATTTTGTGCGTTTTTTATATGGGTCGCTATTGAATTATTACGTCAATATGATTTTAGAAGACTCTTGCGAGTAGTTATTGCTTCTCTTGCCGGTTTCCTGACGATTAGCATGCTTGTTGTAGTTTACTTTCTTTACCACCATGCATTAGATGATTTAATTAATATCTATTTTGTTCAAAATTTAACGTCATACGGGAAAACAGATCAAATAATTTTGATGCAATTGTGGCGTTTATTACTTCTTGTTGCCACAGAAGTAGGGTTACACCCATTTGTCAGTGCATTCATTATTTTTGGTTGGTTAAAAGCCATTTATAACCGTGAAAATATGATTCTTGAAATTGTATTATTCCTAAGTAGTCTCTTTTTTGTGGCAATGCAACATTGGGTCATTGATTATTATAATATTGTATGGTTACCTTTCTTAGCTATTGCTTTACTGCGTATAGCATCAATTAGATTACCTGAATCACTCATGAGACCGACTGTCCAAGCCCAAATACCTTTGCTCATGACAGCGCTACTTCTTATTTTGCCTATGGTTAATAATAGATCCGCATTGGGCAGGTTGGTAATCAGCAATGAAGAAACTGCCATCGACGGACAAAGTTATGTGGCACAACCACAATTTGCCACAGCTATGAGAAAAAATACCGATAGTAGGCAACAACCGACAATGATTATGATTAACTCATTGGATAAGGGATTTTACTTGTCCGCGCAGGCCTTACCAACAACCCGCTTTTGGCATAGATTAAATATGAGCTATCAACAACTGCCTCAAATGTACGATGCTTTTGCCAACACGATGCGTCAGAAACAAGTTCAATTTGTTATTATAAAATTAAATACCCCACCAGAAAATGATGCCACGTTATTAAAGCAACAAATTAATCGTGCTATTGATAGTCATTTGCAGCAACCCTTGTTTAATAATTACCGCATAGACGAAACGGCCAGAAATGGCAATAATGATTCTTACGTGCTGATGCGTTTAAAAAACTTAGAGTAAACATGTGTAAAATCAATCTATGATATAATATATTAAGTATTCTCATGATTGAGAATACTTTTTTATCTGTTTGCAATGACATGTTGATTAATTAATTAAATAAACTATAAAACAAGCGCACTGCTTTTTGCTTGCACTGTACGGAGATATAATGACAAATAAATTTAACACAAAAAATTATGATTACCTAATTGTTGGTGCTGGGCCGTTTGGAATGATTTTTGCTTATGAAGCAGCTAAACGTGGGAAAAAGTCACTAGTGATTGAAAAGCGACCATATATCGCCGGAAACATGCACACACATACAGAACATGGTATCACCGTGCATGATTTTGGTGCGCATATTTTCCACACTGACAATAAGGAAGTTTGGGATTATATTCGTCGGTTTGCTTCATTTAATGGTTATCAAAATCAAGTTGTTGCGAATTACAAAGGCACACTGTATAATTTGCCATTCAATATGAACACTTTTTACCAGATGTGGGGAACGAAGACACCCGACGAGGCTAAAGCTAAAATTGAGGCACAAAAGCAAGTCGCTCTTAAAGACCTTGGGGATAAACAGCCTAGCAACTTAGAAGAACAAGCCATTTCTTTGATTGGGACAGATATCTATGAAAAGCTGATCAAGGGATACACTGAAAAGCAGTGGGGTAGACCGGCAACAGAATTGCCAGCTTTCATAATTAAGCGTTTGCCAGTGCGTTTTATTTATGACAACAATTATTTTAATCACCGCTATCAAGGTATTCCGGTCGGCGGGTATACACAAATCTTTGAGCAAATGCTATCTGAGGCTGATGGCTTAGTAGATGTTTTGACAGACACTGATTTTTTTGACCATAAAGAAGAATTATTAGCTGAATTTCCACGTGTTTTGTATACTGGGATGATTGATCAATTCTTTGATTATAAATTTGGTGAGCTGGAATACCGCTCATTGCGATTTGAACATGAATTAATTGATTCTGAAAATTATCAAGGCAATGCGGTAATTAACTATACTGATGCCCAAACTCCCTACACACGTGTAATGGAGTGGAAGCACTTTGATGGCCTTGCGGATGAAGGCAAAACAATTATTACACGTGAATATCCACAAGAATGGAATCGTTCAAAGGAGGCTTATTATCCAGTGAACAACGATAAAAATACACAAATATATAAGCAATATGCCAAAGAGGCACGTCAAAATCACCCAGAAATTATTTTTGGTGGTCGACTCGGTAAGTATCGTTACTTTGATATGGATCAAGTATTTAACGACGCTTTAAACACAGTCCGTGAAGAGTTTAATGTGCCAGAATCGTTTAACTTTGCGCATGATGTTACTAAATAATATGCCTTTTTAGGCGTACATAGGATAAATTAGCAGGTTTGTATACAATGCAAGAAGTAAAAAATAGTCAACCAATATTTTCAATAGTGGTGCCTGTTCATAACGAAGAAGAGACGATTCAAATATTTTATGATGCAGTCCAGTCTTTGAAACAATCGTTACCAGTGACACTACACTATCACTTTGTTGATGATGGCTCAACAGATCAGACACTGTCCATATTACGAACGTTATCAAATCAAGATAGCAACGTTCATTTTTTGAGTTTCTCAAGAAATTTTGGTAAAGAAGCTGCATTGTATGCAGGATTACAACAAGCAGATGGTGATTTTGTTGCAGTGATGGATGTTGATTTACAAGATCCACCAGAATTGTTACCAGATATGTTGTCACCTGTGATGGCTGGTGAGTACGATGCTGTCGGGACTAGACGAGCTGATCGCAAAGGGGAAGCACGGTTGCGGTCGTGGTTTTCAGAACAGTTCTATGTTTGGATGAATAAGATTAGCCAAACGCAACTCGTGGACGGTGCGCGTGACTATCGTGTGATGACACGGCAAATGGTTGATGCCGTTTTGGACTTGAGCGAAAATCAAAGGTTTAGCAAGGGCATTTTTAGTTGGGTTGGTTTTAAAACAAAGTATCTACCGTTTGAAAATCGTGAACGTGTTGAAGGTGAAACATCGTGGTCATTTTGGGCATTGACGAAGTATGCCATTGAGGGTATTGTATCATTTTCAACAGTGCCGCTGACTTTCATCACAGTAGTGGGCTTTACATCATTTTGTTTATCTATTTTAAGTGCTATTTTTATTGTTTGTCGTGCGCTAATTGATAATCATAGTGTTGCAGGTTGGCCATCAATGGTCACAATTATTTTATTTATTGGTGGCATTCAATTATTGAGTTTAGGTGTTATTGGTCGATATATTGCGGCTATCTTCCTAGAGACAAAACGTCGCCCGATTTACGTTAAAAAAGAAGAAAAATAGAGACAAGAAGGATTAATTGTGAGACGAGTTATTACATATGGTACTTTTGATATGCTACATTACGGTCATATCAACCTATTAAAACGTGCTAAAGAATTGGGCGATTATTTAATCGTCGCTTTGTCAACAGATGAATTTAACTGGCATGAAAAGCAAAAGAAAACATATTTTTCATATGAAAAGCGTAAACAGCTGCTAGAGGCAATTCGGTATGTTGATTTAGTAATTCCTGAAACGTCATGGGACCAAAAAATTACTGATGTGTCGCTTTATCAAGTTGATACTTTTGTCATGGGTGATGATTGGCAGGGCAAATTTGACTTTATTCAAGAGCAGACTGATGCCAATGTTGTTTATTTGCCAAGAACGCCAGAAATTTCAACAACCCAAATTAAGCAGGATTTGAACACCAAAGATTTGGCGACAAATTATGATTCCAAGGCCAAGTAATTAAAAGACGCATACCGTCTTTTTTTATTGGTAGATGATGGTAAAAAATCATTTCAGTTCAAAGGACTTGATATGAACCCAGAGGAAACGAATATGCAGAAAAAAGTGACAGCAGTTATTGTGACGTACAATCGTCTCACACTGCTTAAGTCATCCCTTGCCAAAGTTTTGTTACAAACCACAACTGCATTAAAACATGTGATTGTTATCAATGGTGCGAGTACAGACGGCACACACGAGTATTTGGATACTTTAAATGATGACCGCTTGTTGGTTGTTCATCTTGAGAAAAATTTAGGCGGTGCCGGCGGATTTAATCAAGGAATACGTCAATTTTATGAACAAACGCGTGATAACTTTGTTTGGGTTATGGATGATGATTCGATGCCACGCAGTGATGCCCTAGCTAAGCTACTCTTAATGTTTGATAGCGTACCCAGAGCTGGTTGGGGTGCTAGCAAGGTAGAATGGCTAGACGGCAATTGGTCAAAAATGAATGTGCCAGGGGCGTTAAATACCAGTAACAATATACTGCAAGTGAGTCAGGATAATTTAATTGCAATTAAGCATGCTACTTTTGTTTCAACAATTTTTCGGCGTGAATTAATCGAAAAAATTGGTTTACCACAAAAAGAATATTTTATTTGGGGAGACGATATTGAGTTCACAGAACGTGCTACGCGGGTTATGCCAGGCTATTTCGTTAGAGACTCCGTAGTTGTTCATGAAAGCAAAAGCAATGCGAAGCCTGGTGATATTGTTGGGGAAACAACAGAAGAACGTTTACCACGTTATTTGTATGAATATCGTAATCGGATTTTGACTGCCAGACGCCGGCAGTCAAACATCAAACTCTTCAAAACATTAGCCCATAGTTCACTTGATTTTCTAAAAACATTGTTTTTACCAAGGATTACTTATCGGCAAAAGAAACTCAGTATCATTATTAAGGGCACATACCAGGGCCTATGGTTTCATCCAAGCATCGAATATGTGACGTATTCGAATGATCAACTGCTTAACAAATAATAACATCAGTGTTAGAATAATATTTAGTGAAAAATAATTGATATAGTATCGGATAATGGCCGATTGTTTCTAGCCAACACCTATGTTGGACTATCAAAAATATGAATTTGGTTCGCCCATCATGATTTTTGGTGGGCGAACTTTTGTGTCAATGGGAGAATTAAGCATCATGTCTAAATTTTTTAAATTAACTGAAAATAAAACCACTTTGCGTCGGGAGATTGTTGCGGGAATAACAACCTTTGTCTCCATGGCTTACATTTTTTTCTTGAATCCACAAATATTGGGTCAAGCTGGTATACCAGCACAGGCTGTTTTTTTGGCCGCCATTTTGGTTGCTGTTTTTGGTACATTGTTTATGGGTATTTTTGCTAATGTGCCATTTGCCCTAGCACCAGGTATTGGTATGCAGGCCTATTTTACTTACACCATTGTTTTTGGTTTTGGCTTCAGTTGGCAACAGGCCTTGGCCGTTGTTTTCTTGGTCGGCGTTGTTGATATTATTATTACATTAACTCATGGTCGACGTGCCATTGTAAAAGGCATTCCAACTGAATTAAAAGCGGCCATCGGCGGCGGTATTGGTCTGTTTGTGACTTATATTGGTCTGAAAAATGCTGGTTTTATTAATTATTTAGTTGATGCAGCAAATATCAAAACACTAAATGACAAGCCTTTTACCGGTAAAGCTTCCGGTGCCATCCACACACTGTTAGCTAATGGTGGTGTGACACCAGAATTGACAAAATTTAATCAACCAGATGTGTTACTGGCTTTAATTGGCTTTATCTTATTGCTTGTTTTAGTTATTCGTCGTATTCCTGGCGCTTTTTTAATAACACTAGTTGTCACAACAGTTATTGGAATTCCAATGGGTGTAACAAACACACATATTGCGCCAGGTACATCTATTGGCTCTGCTTTTAGCTCACTCGGGACAGTGTTTGGTCAAGCACTGGGTTCGAAAGGCATTGGTTCGCTATTTTCAGATTGGCATCATGCATCGCTAGCTATCGTGACAATTTTTGCCATGGGATTAACTGGATTATTTGATGCCATTGGTACTTTGATAGGAATTGGTAACCAGACAGGTATCTTTTCTAAGTCTGATACAAAAGCATTTGAAGAAGACAAAGGTTTTAATTCGAAAATGGATCGTGCGTTAGTCGTTGATACATTTACGACAGCCTTTGCTGGTATTGCTGGGACGTCTAATACAACAACATTTATCGAATCTGCAGCAGGCGTTGCTGCAGGGGCACGTACAGGTCTAGCAAATGTGGTCACAGCAGCAGGGTTTGCGCTCATGATTATTTTCGCACCATTTGTCGGTGTTGTGCCATCAGCAGCGACAGCACCACTGTTGATTTTGGTTGGCATAATGATGATGGGGGAATTTAAGAAAATTTCCTGGGAAAATCTTGAAGTGGCTGTACCAGCATTTTTCACCTCCGTTTTCATGGCTTTTTCTTATTCAATTTCTTATGGTATTGCTGCCGGCTTTTTGTTCTTTATTATCGTTAAGCTTGCCTTAGGTAAGTTTAAGGACATTTCACCTGTCTTATTGATTGTTTCTGCATTTTTCTTAATTAATTTTATTGTCCTTGCGTTCATGTAATCAGATTAATGTGAACATCCTTGTCTGCTATTTATCAAAAGAAAACCGCCTAAATGGTGGTTTTTTTGATACAATAATATTATGAAAACAGGAATAGTAAAAATTTGGCAAAAAGAACGTGGTTATGGCTATATTACGCCCGATGCCGGTGGTGAAGATGTGTTTGTGCACTTTAATGGCATTGATATGCCTGGTTTTAAGGCACTTAAGCAGGGAGAAAAGGTTAGCTATGTTTTAGTACAAGGCTATAAGGCACCTCAAGCAGCACAGGTCCAACCAATAATGAAGAAAGCTTCAGAAGTGTAATCATGGCAGAACGCGAAACGTTAGTTCAGCAAAACACTGTTTATCAGGGACCCATTTTTAGTGTGTCTCAGCAAAAAGTGCAATTAACCAATGGTAAGTATGCACAGCGCGATGTTGTGCGCCACGTGCCGGCGATTGCTGTATTAGCCTTATCAGATGATAATCATATCATTTTAGAAAAACAGTATCGTGCCACAATTGGTGATTTTATTTTCGAAATACCGGCAGGCAAGTTAGATGAACGTGATTTTGATCAACCTGAACATGCTGTACGACGTGAGTTAAATGAAGAATTACGTATGTCAGCAGGCATCATTGAGCACATCACGGGTTTTTACGAGACCGTCGGTTTTTCTGACGCCTACATGCATTTGTATTTGGCGCGCCAGTTACAACCAGTTGCGCCATCTGACCAATTGGCACGTGATTTTGGTGAATCATTAGATATTATTGAACTATCTTTTGATGACATGCAATTATTATTTGAACAGGGCAAAATAAACGATCAGAAAACTTTGACAGCTTTCTTGTATTGGTCGTATATACGAGGTTAGTATGTCTGAAGAACTATCACGTAGAGCAGCAAAAAAAGCGCAAAAGCAACGAGAAAAAGAACGAATTCGTGTTGAAAAAGCTTATGCAAAAGCACATCCAACACCAATAACTGTTGTCTCACCAGAGACACGAGAAGAAATGCGTCTAACACGTAAAGGCCGTTACGAACTGGGTTCTGATGGTAAGCTAACGCCTAATGGTAAATCAAAAAGACTCACACATCGCTACAATGTCACAATTATTATTTTGTTGCTGTTAATTATCGCAACGTATGCGTACTTTTTTTTCGTACATTAAGCTTGAAACATTTGATAGACCAAAAAATGAAAGGTATCACACACTATGAAAATCGGCATTATCACGCCAATGGCGGAAGAAAAAATATCACTTCTTGCTGCTTTGTCAGACACAAAAACGAAACAACATGGTGGTACTGAAATTACCACTGGACGGTACAAAAATCATGAAGTAATTTTAACTGAATCTGGAATCGGTAAAGTAGCAGCAGCATCAGCAACAACAGTTATGATTGATAATTTCAAGCCTGACCTAGTTGTTAATACAGGGTCTGCGGGTGCATTAGACCCAGCTCTGAAAATAGGAGATGAAGTTGTTGGAACGCGTATTGCCTACTCTGATGTCGATGTCACTGTCTTCGGCTATGATTTCGGGCAATTACCCAACAAACCATTGTATTATGAAGCAGATATTAATACGGTTGCTGATTTTGAGCAACTAACTGCTGTTAAAAAGGGCCTAATTGTATCAGGAGACCAGTTTGTTCAAGACGAGGCTAAGCAACGGATTTTGTCTCATTTCCCAGATGCACTTGTTGCAGAAATGGAGGCCGCTGCGGTAGCACAGGTTGCTTACCAATTTAACACGCCATTTATTGTGCTACGTGGCGTATCTGATTTAGCTAATGGTGACTCAGGTGTTGTATTTGATGATTATGTGATAGAAGCAGGTAAAGCCTCAGCTAAGTTATTATTGGCATATCTTGATAATAAAGCGTAACACAGGCCGCTATGCGGCCTTTTATCATTATTGTACAATAAACAAATAATAATAAAATATTGATAGATTAAGGATTTAAAAATGATAGCAAGCTATAATTATGACGCAATGGGTGATGTATTAGTGATTGTCTTGGCACCTAATGCTGAAAAGCAATCAGTAATGACAGTTGAACAAGTGACACGTATTCAAAATGATGAGACAAATGAGGCAACAGGTTTTAATATTCGTGGCCTCGGAAAAAAGTTGGGACTAGTTAACATTTCTGGTGGCGTAGCGCTGAATGACAAGCAAGTGGCATTAATCAATCAAGCGATTAGCATGGCTGGTTTTCCAGAAATGTTGGCAGCGACAGCCAGTAAATTAGTCATTGGTCGTGTTTTGACGATGGCGAAGCACCCTGATTCAGATCATTTACACGTCACAACCACAGCTGTGGCTGAAGATAAAACGCTACAAATTGTTTCAGGGTCACCCAATATGCAAGAGGGTATTAAAGTTGTTATTGCGCAACCTGGCACGATGATGCCTTCGGGTGCGATTATTTGGGACGGAGCGCTTCGCGGTGTGCCATCAAGTGGTATGATTGTATCCGGTCGTGAATTACAAATACCAGGTGCACCAGATAAGCCAGGGGCCTTGGTCTTACCTGAAGATTTTGGGCATATTGGCGAACCGTTTGATTTGACAAAGGCTCAGACGCTTTATAGTGATGGCTTAGTGGATATTGATTATTAATATGGCAAAAGATAGAATACAAAATGCACCACGTGTGTATCGTACATTAAATGATGAAAATACAGCATATAAGCGATTAATATTTGAATTGCGTAAAGGTGAACTACAATACTTTACTTTTGTGCCAAATGAGGAGAAATAATGACAAAAACATATTATTTTATTGGCATTAAAGGGACCGGCATGGGACCATTAGCACAGATTTTACATGACCAAGGAAATACGGTTTTGGGATCTGATATTGATAGCTATACGTACACGCAAGCACCTCTTGAGGCTGCAGGAATTAAGATTTTACCCTTTTCGGCGGATAACGTCGACCGCTACGCTGATGCTATCTTCGTACGAGGCAATGCTTTTAATGACGATCATGTTGAAGTTCAACGTGCCTTAACTTTGGGTGTTAAAATGATAAGTTACCCAGATGCTGTACAAGAACAAATTGCACAAACGACTTCTATTGCAGTAGCCGGTGCGCATGGCAAAACGTCAACGACGGGGCTATTAGCACACGTTGTTAAAAATATTGCACCCACCTCTTACCTTATTGGAGATGGTACGGGACGTGGTGTACCAAACTCTCAATTTTTTGTTGTTGAAGCGGATGAGTATCGACGACATTTCAAGGATTATGCGCCTGATTATGCAATTTTGACAAATATCGATTTTGACCATCCAGATTATTATGAAGATATCGATGACGTCACACGTGCCTTCTCTGATTTTGCAAACCATGTAAAAAAGGCTATTTTTGCATGGGGAGATGACCCCCATTTGCGTTTATTGCAACCAAAAGCAGACGTCTATTATTATGGCACTAACTCTGAGCAAGATGATTTTGTGGCAACCAATATTAGAAAATCAACGCAAGGATCGCATTTTGACGTTGTTTTTAAAGGACAATCTCTCGGCGAGTTTTCAGTACCACTATTTGGGCAACATAGTATTTTGAATGCGTTGTCTGTCATTGCGGTTGCCTATATGGAAAAAATGGACTTAAGTTTAATCAAATCATTTTTGATGACATATCAAGGTGTAAAAAGGCGATTTAGCGAAAAGCAAATCGCTGATATTACTGTAATTGACGACTATGCACATCACCCAACTGAAATTGATGCGACTTTGGATGCTGCTCGCCAAAAGTATCCTAATAAGCAAATCATCGCAATTTTTCAGCCACATACTTATTCACGTGTAATTGCTTATAAGGATGAATTTGCTAAAAGTTTGGAAGCAGCCGACAAAGTATATCTAGCAAATATTTTTGGATCGGCACGAGAAAAACAAGGGGCAGTGACTTCCGCAGAAATCGGTGCTGAAATTAGCAAATTCGGTGGCATTATTGAAGAAGACAACATGAGCCTGTTAATGCCATATGAAAACGCTGTAATGGTATTCATGGGCGCTGGTGATATTGAAAAATATGAATTTGCTTATGAAAAATTATTAGGGCAGTTACGTACAGACTTACAATAATCAAAGTGAGCACTTAGTATGAACGGATTCGCGATATACTAAGTGCTTTAATGTATCTTTAATATATATTTTGGTATAATGGAGATAACCAGAAATGGTAACTGGAGTAAATCCATTACTCGAAGAAACAACTGGGGAACAAAATGTAATGTGAGGAGACTCGAATGGATAATTTTAATTTTAATACACGTCGTGATGTGACGGGGATGGACGCTGGTATGCGGGCATTCTTTAAACAAACATATAGTTTTATGGGACTTGCTGTGTTAGTAACTGCGCTGACCGGATTCATTGTACAAAAGTTCTTTTTGGCACAAGTTTACGCTTTGATTGCTGGTAATTTAATTGGCACATTGGCTTTATTGGGTATTCAATTGTTGATTATCACAATGATTGGACGCGCAACTTTTAAGAACCCAGCAAGAGCATTTGGTTTATTAATGGCTTTCGCTGTCGTTGAAGGTTTAACCGTCGGCTTATTATTGGCCATTTATACTGGTGCTTCAATCATGATGGCCTTTGTTTCTGCGGCCGCAGTCTTTGGCGGTATGGCACTCTACGGTGTCTTTACTAAGCGCGACTTAAGCGGTATGGGCGGGGCACTGTTTGGCATGCTGATTGGTTTGTTTGTTGCCATGTTGATTAATATGTTTTTCCCAAATGGTATCGTGTCGTTGTTGATTTCGTTTGTCAGTGTTATTGTATTTTCACTTTATACAGCATATGATAATCAGTCGCTCAAAGTGATGTACAGTCAGTTTGCTGGTCAAGCAGATACAACCGGTTTAGCAATTAATGGTGCGTTACGTTTGTACCTTGACTTTATTAACTTGTTCTTTGCACTTGTTCGCATCTTTGGTGTTGCTGGTGGATCAAGAGATTAAGTTACCACAATTTATCAAGTAAAAGCAGCCTGTAGGCTGTTTTTTTGTTACACTAGAAAGTAGGTAAAGGAATATAAAATGACAAAAAAACTACTTTTAATTGATGGGAATTCATTAGCTTTTCGGGCATTTTATGCAATGTATAATCAGCTGGATCGCATGATTTCACATAAGGGTTTACACACAAATGCGCTTGTGGCCTTTAATAATTTTCTAGATCAAATTGTTGATCCCATGCAACCGGATTTGGCTGTTGTTGCATGGGATGCGGGATCAGGTAAGACAACTTTTCGTGGTGAACTGTTTTCTGAGTATAAAGATGGCCGCTCTAAAGCGCCTTCAGAATTCACTGAACAATTTCCATATCTTCGTGAAATGGTTGCATTACATGGTCTACGAAACTATGAACAACCGGGGTTGGAAGCTGATGATATCATTGGTACTTTTTCTCGTATGGGTGAACAGGCTGGTTACAACGTCATTATTGTTACGGGAGACCAAGATTTAACGCAATTGGCAACTGACAATATTACTGTTAATGTCACGAAAAAGGGAGTCACAGAAATTGAAGCTTTTACCCCAGACTATATTATGGAAAAATTTGAACTGACGCCAAGCCAGATTATTGAGAAAAAGGCGTTAACTGGTGATACATCAGATAATTACCCAGGTGTCACTAAAATTGGTGAAAAAACAGCTTTAAAACTGTTGAAGACCTATCACGATATTGATAACCTCTACAGTCATATCGATGATATGAAGCCTTCAAAAATGAAAGAAAACTTAATTAGCGATCAAGCATCAGCCTTTCGTGCCCGACAACTGGCAACAATTCTGACTGATGCGACGCTGGATTTGCCATTAGAAGAGTTAGAGTACCGTGGTATCGATTATGATAAGCTTGTACCATTCTATGAAAATATTGATTTCAAAAAGCAGCTGGCTAAAATTAAAGCCAGTCAAAAGTCAGGACAATTAGTGAGCCATAATCAATCGACAGAGCGGCCCTTATCAGTTGTTACCTTAAATGAAAATAATTTACGGGCAATCGCCATGATGGTTGATAAGGTGGCGGTTCATATTGAGATGAGTGGTTCAAATTATCATACAGCTGATATGATTGGTTTTGTGATTGGGAATCCCGTCACTGGTTATTATGCTAGTCGAGATATGTCGTTGTTACAGAAACCAGAATTACGTGCTGTCATCGAAAATGGGGACATTAAGAAGAATGTCTTCAATGTCAAAGCACAGTTAATTCTGTTTAAACGGTTAGGGGTCACCTTAAAAGGCGCGCAATTTGACTTTTTATTAGTCGCTTATCTTCTTGATACAACAGATAATGATAATGAGATGTCTACATTAGCACAGCGATTTGACGTTTATTTGACTGAAGACGAAGAAATTTATGGTAAAGGTGCTAAATATGCTGTTCCTGATGATGAGGGACTTGTCCTCATGCATTTAGCACATAAAGCTGATGCCTTGATACAGCTAGAAATGCCTGCTTTATCAGCACTGCAGAGTCATCAACAAACTCATTTATATACAGAAATTGAGTTGCCTTTAGCTCATGTTCTGGCTGAGATGGAGTACCAAGGCTTTAAGATTGACCGAAAACGTTTACAAGCAATTGGAGAAGATTTAGAAGCACGTATTCATACGATAGAAGAAGCAATCTATCTTGAAGCTGGGGAGCAATTCAATTTAAATTCACCAAAGCAGTTAGGCGTACTACTCTTTGAAAAAATGGGCTTACCGATTATTAAAAAAACTAAAACAGGCTATTCTACAGCTGTTGATGTGTTGGAAAAACTGGCATCACAAGCACCAATTGTCGAGCATATTTTGCAGTACCGTCAATTAGCTAAGATAAAGTCTACTTATGTTGAAGGGTTATTAGCGGTTGTTCACACAGAAGATAGTAAAATTCATACGCGTTTTTTACAAACATTGACGCAAACAGGGCGACTATCTTCTGTTGATCCTAATTTACAAAATATCCCTATGCGTACGGAAGAGGGCCGTCAAATAAGACGTGCGTTTGTCCCTAGTCAACCTAACTGGCAGATTTTTGGTGCTGATTATTCACAGATTGAGTTACGCGTATTAGCACATATTACCGGAGACCAGAATATGCAGCGTGCCTTTTTGAATGGCGAAGATATCCATGCTGAAACGGCACGTGCGGTTTTTGGCTTAGATAATAATGCGCCAGTTGATCCTTTGATGCGACGAACTGCTAAAGCTGTTAATTTTGGTATTGTTTATGGTATTTCCGACTATGGTCTGTCAAACAACTTAGGTATCTCTCGTGCTGAAGCCAAAAGATTTATTGAGACGTATTTCAAGGAATTCCCACAAATCCATGAATGGATGACAAAAATTAAAGCACAGGCACACGAACAGGGTTATGTTGAAACCATTGCTAAGCGCAGACGCTATTTACCTGAAATTAAATCAAAAAACTTTAACTTACGGAGTTTTGCGGAGCGTACTGCGATGAACTCGCCTATTCAAGGTTCAGCTGCTGATATCATTAAAATTGCTATGATAAAGGTTGCTGATGCTCTGAAAGACAATCAATTACAAGCAAATATGCTACTACAGGTTCACGATGAACTTATTTTTGAAGCACCAGAAGATGAGATTGAAACGCTACGAGACATTGTGACACGAGTAATGGATTCAGCGGTTGCTTTGGATGTGCCGATGCAAGTTGATAGCCATTATGGTAATACTTGGTATGATGCCAAATAAACGTACTGTATGTACGTTTTTTATTTACTGTTTTTCTTATGTTAGAAAACCTGACACGTATGTGCAAAATAATGCATTTTGCATTAAAATAAAAGTATGTTAACGGAGGTTGTCAAATGAGCGAACGTGAACTGAGAAGAAACTTAGCGATTTTACCCATAGGCACAGTACGTGAATTAACATTGTTGACAGATCGCCAAATTCGTTACTATGAACAAAATGAGTTAATAGCACCGAATCGAGGTAAAGGTGGACAACGACGTTATTCACTTAATGATGTTGATCGTTTACTTGAAATTAAAGATTTTTTGGATGCGGGTGATTCAATAAAAGATATTCAGGAAATTTTCGCAAAACAACGCCGTAAAGCAATCGAAAAGCAGGATTCAGAGTCAGCATTACGTCGATCATTGCAAAAAGAATTTGCACAGATTGGACGATTTGGTCGTTAGCTTCTATAGCATTTGTTGTCGTATGGTAGATAGGAAAGGGAAATCATGGCACGAAAGTCGTTTACAAAAGAAGAAATTAAAGCAATCATTGCAGATGAGAACGTGGAATTTATCCGTGTAACATTTACAGATGTTCTTGGTGCAATTAAGAATGTTGAAGTGCCAATCTCTCAATTGGATAAAGTTTTGGATAATAACCTAATGTTTGATGGGTCATCAATCGAAGGGTTTGTTCGAATTAATGAATCAGACATGTATTTGTATCCTGATTTATCAACATTTATGATTTTCCCATGGGCGACTGATAGCCATGGTGGTAAAGTTGCGCGGTTAATTGCTGATATTTATACATCTGACCGTGAACCATTTGCTGGTGATCCAAGACATGCTTTACGTAAAGTTTTGGCTGATGCCAAGGCTGAAGGCTTTTCTGCATTCAATGTTGGGACCGAGCCTGAATTTTTCTTATTTAAATTAGATGCCAATGGTAATCCAACAACCGAGTTGAACGATAAAGGTGGTTATTTTGATCTAGCACCGTTAGATATGGGCGAAAATGTCCGACGTGAAATTGTGTTGACATTAGAAAAGATGGGCTTTGAGATTGAAGCAGCGCATCACGAGGTTGCCGAAGGGCAACACGAAGTTGATTTCAAATATGCATCAGCACTTGAGGCCGCAGATAATATTCAAACGTTCAAGCTTGTTGTTAAAACAATTGCGCGCAAAAATGGTTATTTTGCCACATTTATGCCGAAGCCAGTTGCTGGGATTAATGGTTCTGGTATGCACACGAATATGTCGCTTTTCCGAGGCGATGCCAATGCTTTTGAAGATACGGCAGATGAGATGGGACTATCTAAAACAGCCTATAATTTCTTAGGTGGTTTGTTAGCACACGCCACAGCGTTTACAGCTTTAGCGAATCCAACTGTTAATTCATACAAACGCTTAACACCTGGGTTTGAAGCGCCAGTATATGTTGCCTGGTCTGCTTCAAATCGTTCACCAATGGTACGTGTACCAGCATCACGCGGTAAGTCAACACGTTTAGAATTGCGCTCGGTTGATCCTACTGCAAACCCTTATACTACATTGGCAGCAATCTTAGCAGCTGGTTTAGATGGTATTAAGCACGAGCTTGAGCCACTAGCTTCGGTTGATAAGAACATTTATTTAATGGATGAAAACGAGCGTGCACGTGCTGGTATCACTGATTTGCCAGATACATTGCTCGCAGCTGTGAGAGAATTGTCTCAAGATGACACCATCATTGCGGCAATTGGTAGTCACATTGCTGATAAATTTATCGAAGCCAAGAAAATCGAGTATACGTCTTACCGTCAATATGTTTCGAAATGGGAAACGGACGCTTATCTTGAGAACTACTAATCACTATGCATTCAATTTTATCTTTTAAAACATCTGAGTTACTGAAAAGCCACGACAAGTCGTTGCTTTTTTGTTATGATGAAAGAGGTGTTTTATTAGTCTGAGGAGCGTGTGATGATATGAAAAAAATCACAATCAATTGGCGTAAAGCCATGTTAATTACTGTCATTTTTTTGGCCAGTGCAGTAATTCAAGTGTTGGCATTGAATGCTTTTTTAATCCCCAATCAAGTGTTTTCAAGCGGATTTAATGGTATTGCACAGTTGCTATCCATTTTCTTTGCACAAGTTTTTCATGTCAATATTCAAACCGGAATGTTCATTATGATTTTTAATATTCCAATCGGTGTTGTTGGTTGGAAAATGATTGGCGGACAATTTACCATATTGAGTTTTTTAAATTCTATTGTGGTTTCGGTATTACAGATTTTTGCGCCAACGCAAGCACTTACGAGTGAGCCATTATTAGCTTCTCTATTTGGTGGCCTCTTGTTGGGTGTTGCCATAGGCTTAGCGATGCGATATGGTTTCTCTACCGGTGGTATGGATATTGTGGCAATGGTCGTTCAAAAGCGTACGGGTAAGTCGATTGGCGTCTTGATGAATGGCATTAATTTCGTGGTAGTTATTGTTGCGGGGACTTTTATTGGTTGGCAAAACGCACTGTTCACGTTAATTGGTATATACGCTACGGGTCGCGCAGTTGATGCCATTTATACCGGTTACCAGAAGATAACCGCTATGATTGTGACGTCTAAAGGTGATGATGTTGTCACAGCTTTGCATAAAGACTTAATTCGTGGTATTACGATTTTACCATCGAAGGGAGCTTACACAAAACGTGACTCAACAACGCTAATGATGGTTTTATCGCGTTATGAAATTGTTGAGATGCAAGAAATTGTTCATCGTACTGACCCAAAAGCTTTTATTAATTTGATGAGCACAGTCAGCGTATCTGGCGAATTTTTTGATGCAGACCGTCAATTACAAATGAAAAAAGCTGTTGCAGTACCAAAATTAGAAACGGTCAACGCACAGCTTGAAGCTGAGCAACAGCTTGAATCACAGTTAGATAAAATTGAAGAACAAAAAAAATAAGAAAAGAGTAACACAATGCCAATTGTACAAGTTGAATTATTAGAAGGTCGTACCCATGAGCAGTTAGCAAAAATGGTAAAGGATATTACTGATGTGATTGTTGAAGATGCTGGTGCAGCACGTGAAGCAGTTCATGTCATTTTACGTGAAATGCCAAAAGATCACTACTCAGTCGGTGGTGTTCTAAAAAGTGATCAATAAAAATAACAGATCAAAAAAACCTTTGCATTAAGCAGAGGTTTTTTTTATTCTGTTGATTCACGTACAACCAAATGACCGTTCATGATAACACGTTGAACATCGACTGGCTTGTCATCACGTACTTTTAGAAATAGCCGGTATAATTGTTTTCCAGTCTCATAAAAATTAAATTCAAAACTTGTGAGATTGGGAGACACTGTCTCACTAAAAAATGATTGTCCAAAACCAATAAATTTAGGATGTTGCTTTAAAGCGAAAGCGGACTGCATTGCACCAACGACAATACGGTCAGTTGCACCAATAACAAGATCAAAATCATCAGTTTGCATGGCTTGGTAGGAATCAGCCTTTGCAGTATCGAGTTTGAAATCTGTAATAATTTCCTGATGTGGTGTCTTAGCTAACGCTGCTTTAATGCCAACAAAGCGGTCATGTCCAACTGCCTGATCTATTTTTGTATCAACATTGAGTAGCAGTACATTTTTGGGGGCTAGGGTTTGAATGTACTGACCGACAGCTTTTCCTGCTGCTAAATCATCCATAATGACACGGTGAAAATTGGGCTCATCCTGACCTTGAATGACAATTGGTAAGGGTGAGGCTTTTAAGACATCACGAATTTCGTCTGTTAAGTTAGCAGTCAATAGAATAATACCACCCACATTTTGAGAATGGAGCTTTTCAATAGCCGCAAGTTCCCGCTTAGCATCCTGATAAGCATTGACAATTAAGAAGGTGTCATCCTTGTTGAGATCATCAAGTCCGCGTAACATATCTGATTGGGCAATTGAATCTAGTCTAGGGACTATGACACCAATTGTATGATTTTTTTGCTGCTTTAGGCTTTGTGCGAATGTGTTAGGGGTGTAATTGTATTGTGCCACAATGCGATCAATTTTTAGTCTGGTATGCTCACTAACAGAACCGCCATTCAAATAACGAGAGACGGTACTTTTGGCGACATTGGCTATGGTTGCAATGTCATTAATTGTAACTTTCTTATTCATACTGTTAATCATATCAGAAAAATAGCATTTTTATTGTCACATATTTGTAACAAAACAAGCGCTTGCAAAATAATATGTAAGCGGTTACAATAATAGTGTAATAAAGAACCGGTTCCGTAGTCACACAATATTAGCATAAGCCAGTAATTGAGTTTACGCTGATGAGCAGAGTAGAGGAAATTGTTATGAATTATAAAGAAGTCGCCAAGCGCGTTGCTGATGCAGTCGACAAGGAAAATATTATTGCTGCGGCGCATTGTGCCACTCGTTTGAGATTGGTTGTCAAAGATGTCAAGAAAATCGACCAAAAAGCTTTAGATAATGATCCTGATTTAAAAGGCACATTTAATGCTAACGGTCAGTATCAAATTATCGTTGGACCTGGTGATGTCAATGGTGTTTACGATGCGTTTGTTAAATTAACTGGTGTTAAACAAGCTTCAACTGACGATTTAAAGCAAATTGCTGCATCGTCAGGTAAGCAAAATCCATTAATGGCTTTGATTAAAGTGTTATCAGATATCTTTGTACCATTGATTCCAGCCTTGGTAGCCGGTGGTTTGCTGATGGCATTGAACAATATTTTAACTGGTGCTGGCATGTTTGGTCCAAAATCACTTGTTGAAATGTTTCCACAGATTACAGGATTAGCCCAAATGGTTAACCTTATGGCATCTGCACCATTTGCCTTCTTACCTATTTTGATTGGTATCACGGCTACACGGCGTTTTGGCGGTAGTGAAATTCTTGGTGCTGCAGCGGGTATGATGTTGGTGATGCCAAGTTTGATTAATGGTTATAGTGTTGCTGAAGCGGTAGCGAGCGGTAAGATGCCAACATGGGATTTGTTTGGTCTGCATGTTGCACAAGCTGGCTATCAAGGTCAAGTGTTGCCAATCATCGGTGTAGCCTTTATCTTAGCTAATCTGGAAAAGTTTTTCCATAAGCATTTAAAGGGTGCAATTGACTTTACGTTCACACCAATGCTATCTATTTTAATTACAGGGTTCGTAACATTTATTGTGGTTGGACCTATCTTGCGTATTGTATCTAATGGGATTACGGATGGTTTGACATGGCTTGTCACAACATTTGGCTTTATCGGCTATGCCATTTTTGGCTCATTTTACTCAGCGATTGTTATTACTGGTTTACATCAAAGTTTCCCAGCTATCGAAACGCAATTACTGGCTAACATTTCTAAAACGGGTGGCGACTTCATTTTCCCAATTGCTGCTTCAGCTAACGTTGCGCAAGGCGCCGCTACATTTGCGATTTATTTCTTGGCTAAAGGTAACACAAAGTTGCGTGCCTTATCATCTTCAGCTGGTGCATCAGCTATGTTGGGTATTACAGAACCTGCGCTGTTCGGTGTCAATTTAAAATATAAGTTCCCATTCTTTATTGCCCTTGGGGCATCAGGTGTGGCTAGCTTAGTGATGGGATTGTTCCATGTTATGTCATCATCATTAGGACCTGCTGGTTTGATTGGCTTTATCGCAATACCTGCTAACAAATGGATTGGCTTCTTTATCGCCATTGCCATTAGCTTTGCGCTATCATTTGTTGTGACATTAATGTACGGTCGTTCACACATGCCAAGTGATAGTGTGAGCACAGATGTCGATAATACAGTTGTAGCAGACCAAGTATCTGGTTTTAAAGTTGATGCGCCTGTTGCTGGTCAGTTGGTTGATATCAAGACAGTTAGTGATGCCGTGTTCTCAAGTGGTATGATGGGTGAGGGTGTAGCGATTGAACCATCAGGGGACGAAATTATAGCACCTGCTGATGGGGAAATTACAGTTGCATATGCTACTAAACATGCTTATGGCTTAAAAACTGCTGATGGCGTTGAAGTATTGATCCATATCGGTATTGATACTGTTAATTTGGCAGGAAAAGGCTTTGAAAGTCAAGTTGTTCAAGGACAGCAAGTTAAAAAGGGTGATGTTTTAGGAACTTTTGATAAGCAAGTCATTAGTGACGCTGGTTATCCGGTCACAACTATGGTGATTGTTACAAATACTAAGACATTTAAAACAGTTGTATTAAACCAACCATTTGGTGCTAATGTAGCGTCTAATGATGTGATTATCACAGCTGTTCCGGAAACTGCTGCACAGACTGCCGTTACGGCATAATTTTGAGGAGTATAGATGTTAGTTACAAACGATGAAGTTGCCTTTGAAGCGTATCACTTATATCCCACGACTGGGCTGTTAAATGATCCAAATGGCCTAGTATTTTTCAAAGGAAAATATCATGTGTTTTATCAGTGGAATCCAAAGGCATGTAATCATAAATACAAGGAGTGGGGTCATTTTATATCAGATGATCTAAAATCTTGGCAACGTGTTGAGACAGCCTTAAAACCATCACTTGATAATCTTGACAGTGCAGGTATATATTCGGGGGCAGCGTTTGTGCACGATGATCGTCTATATGTTTTTTATACTGGTAATGTAAGAGATAGCGCAGGCCATAGTATTAAATCGTCACAGATGTGGGCGGTGAGTGATGATGGACTAAACTTTGAAAAGCTTGGTGAATTATTTCCTCACCCTCAGGGTTTTACAAAAGATGTTCGTGATCCAATGGTGTGGCAAGGTAAGAATGGGCATTATTTCCTTATCTTAGGTGCGCAACATGACAATCAAGTGGGGGATATTATTGCTTACGAGTCCACTGATTTCAAAAATTGGCTTTTCCGTGGTTCAATTTTAGGTGACCAATTGCAAGATGTGCGAGGCTATATGCTAGAATGTCCAGGATATATTGAGGTTGATGGTAAGCAAGTACTCATGTTTTCGCCGCAAGGGCTGGAACCAGATACGAAAAATCATCGGTATGAAAATATTCATAATACAGGTTATGTTGTGGGCCATTTTGATGAAGCAACTGTCAAGTTCCATGTTGACACCGACTTTAAAGAAGTGGATCAAGGATTTGAATTTTACGCACCGCAAACAATGGTTGCACCAGATGGACGTCGTATCATGTGGGGTTGGGCTGGCATGATGACGCCTGACAGAGAGGCGGCAGTGCCGACTATTGCAGATAAATCATGGGTTCATGTTCTAAGCGTACCACGTGAACTACACGTCAATAGTCAAAATGAGTTGGTTCAAAGACCAATTGCAGAAGTGCTTTCACCAACGTTATTAACAGATTTTGATCAACTACAAGTTGGTCAATACCGCATTATATCAGCAGAGGATTGGACAATAAAGTTAAGTCAAAATGCTGAGTTAAAGCGTGTTGGTAACACCGTGGTCTTTTCAAGACGACAATGGGAGACAGAAGGCATTGAAACCAGACAAATAACAGGAAATGTGAGTCAATTGCTATTAATACTTGATATTGACGTGTTGGAAGTCTATACTGAAGACGGACTTGCCGCAATGACAAGTAGATGGTTTAAATAGCGTTTACGGAAAAAATAATAATTAATAGAGGGTAAATCATGGGATTATTAGGTGCAATTGAAGCAGGTGGCACAAAGTTTGTGGTCGCCGTAGCAGATGAAAATTATAATATCGTTGAACGGACAGCATTCCCAACATTAGACGGGGAGAAAACATTAGATCAAGTTATTGCGTTTTTTGACCGATTTGACAATATTGATGCTATTGGTATCGCTGCTTTTGGACCAATTGACATTGTGAAGGGATCAAAGACATACGGTTATGTTTTGGCTACGCCAAAACATGGTTGGTCAGGCTATAATTTCTTGGGTCGTATGAAGGCTTGGCGTGATATTCCTTACTTCTGGACAACAGATGTGAATGGTGCTGGTTGGGCTGAGTTTGAGACTGGTGCTGCCAAAGATGCTCAAAATATGGTTTACTTGACAGTAGGTACGGGCGTTGGGGCTGGTATTGTGTCAGGTGGCAAATTGGTGAGTGGTTATGGGCACCCAGAAGCTGGACATATTTTCTTGCAAAAGCATCCTGAAGATCACTATGAAGGTCATTGCCCATTCCACGGGGATAATTGTTTGGAAGGCTTGGCAGCTGGTCCAGCAATTGAAGCGCGTTGGCATAAGAGTGCTAAAGAAATTCCTGACGGAGATAAGGCATGGGAAATTGAAGCCTTTTATCTAGCACAAGCAGCGCTAGACTATACCATGATTTTGCGACCAGAAAAGATTGTTTTTGGTGGTGGTGTGCCACATCGCGAAACCTTATTCCCATTGATTCGTGCGAGTTTTGCTGAACAAATGAGTGATTATTTAGATGTACCTGATTTAGAAGATTACATTGTGCCAGTAGCTAACGGCGATAACGCTGGTATTCTTGGTTGCTTCTATTTGGCTAAAACATTGTTGTAAAAAAATAAACGTCCTTCATCATTTATGAGGGACGTTTATTTTTTTTTAATGCCTGTAGTGCCATATAATGGGCGCCATGATTTTCTTTTTCTGGTAACCACTGACTAATAACCAAAGAATAGGGTGTCAATAACTGAATAATTTCTTCTAATAAGGGCTGATAGTGCTTAGCGTACTTTTTATCAAGACTGTCAATTAATATTTTTGAGTCACTAAATATTCTGATGGTTTCCGATGTTTCAGCCACCTTAACTTGTTTTAAAGCCCAAATTAAAGCAAGAAATTCAGCTTCATGATTATCTGTCGTATAAAATAAGTTTGATTTTATTTGCTGCTGTTGTTTATGGTGTATCAAGACTGCGCCACCGGCACTGATACCACTTTGAGGCTCTCGTGCAGCGTCGAAGTAAAGGGTTAACATATTGTTGATTTCTCCAAAACTAAGATTTATTGTGCGCTGTTTTCATAGAAATGAGATTTATAGGATAGCGCATTTCATGGTAAAATAATATAGTAACAATATATGATACAACGCGGTATTAATCAAATCGTGTGAGGGGTGAAATTATGATACCAAAAAGAGGCTTTTTTCAACCTTTAAATACAACAGGCCAGATTGGCTGGCTATGGTGGTTTATCTTATTAATGATTGGCTTGATTGTTTGGAGCGAAATGTCATTTAAATTAGATATAATCCCAATCGGCTATATTGTCATTATCTTACTTTTAAGCGTAGTGATGATTGTGCGTCGTCGTATCTACATTGCGGGGCCGCAATTATTTTTAGGTCGCATGTTTGTCTCTGAATATGAAAAAATTTCACTTGCGACAGTGCATAATTGGCAGCTCAACGGGCATATACTGTCTTTTACAAGAGCGGGCCGTGCACGTAAATATTGGTTAAGCCAAAATATAGCAGATCAAATTAAGGAATACATGAATACGCATGACGGAAAAGATCACTCTTGAAATTACAAATGAAACTGGTCGAATTGATGCAGTTCTAGCTAAAAAATCATTACCTTATTCGCGTACAGTACTCGCTGAATGGCTTCAAGATGGGCACATAGTGGTTAATCAAACGCAGGTGAAACGTTCGTATAAGGTCAATAGTGGCGATCTGATAACCATATTACCACCAGCCGTTCAAAATACTGAAATTATAGCTGAAAATATGCCATTAGATATTATCTATGAAGACAATGATTTATTAGTTGTTAACAAACCACAAGGAATGGTTGTCCATCCAGCAGCCGGGCATACGAGTGGCACGCTAGTCAACGCCTTACTATACCATGCGCCTTTATCAACAATTAATGGTAGCTTTAGACCTGGTATTGTGCATCGGATTGACCGTGACACAAGTGGTTTATTGATGGTAGCTAAAAATGACAAAGCACATCAAGCGTTGTCTGAACAACTCAAGGCCCATAAAAACGAACGTATCTATTATGCATTGGTCCGGGGTGAATTCTCTGAAGATTCAGGCACAATTAATGCGCCATTAGCGCGGCATAAGGTTGATCGCAAAAAGCAAGCTGTTCAAGCTGGTGGGCGAGAGGCAATAACGCATTTTGAGGTTGTCACAAGGTATGTTGGCTATACACTTTTGAAAATACGGTTAGAGACTGGTCGTACGCATCAAATACGTGTCCATATGACTTATATTGGCCATCCAATTATTGGCGATCCTGTGTATGGTTCAGCGCAAAAACTACCACACGTGACTTTAAATGGACAAATGTTGCATGCAAAAACACTATCTTTAACACAACCGACCACAGGTGAATTGTTAACATTTGATAGTGAGTTGCCGAGTTATTTTACAAAATCTTTAGCAACTTTAATTCCGATAATTCAGCACGACTAATTTTTACTAGGAGGATAAATATATGGTGAATATGTTTTCACTGTATATGTACAATAATCATTATGACAAACAAAGAAGTTTTAGATAATGCATCTTTACAACGTGCGTTAACACGTATTACTTATGAAATTATTGAACGCAATAAGGGTGGGCAGGACTTAGTACTGGTCGGTATTAAAACACGCGGTGAGTTCCTAGCGCATCGTATTGCTAACCGTCTTGAACAGCTCGAAGGGGTTAAAATCCCTGTCATGGCAATTGATATTACTAATTTTCGTGACGATGTATTAAACCACGATGACAGTTTGGGTTTGAACGATGAAGAAAAAACTAACATTGCCGATAAAAATATTGTTTTGATTGATGATGTGTTGTTTACTGGTCGTACAATTCGGGCAGCTTTGGATGCTTTAATTCATATTGGGCGTCCCAATACAATAGCTTTAGCTGTTCTTGTTGACCGTGGCCACCGAGAATTACCTATTCGTGCTGACTTTGTAGGGAAAAACATCCCAACTGCACAGAACGAAAAAATTAAAGTCTTGGTGCAAGAAATCGATGGCAGAGATGCTGTTGAAATCGTACATTAACAGGAGAAAGTTGGACTAATCATTTTATAATGAAGGGACCAGCAAAGTATAAAACATGATGCAACGTCACTTAATTCTTGAAGATGGTAGGGTATTTCAAGGCCTAGGGTTTGGTGCACCAGCTACCACCTTTGGCGAAATTATTTTTCATACGGCCATGACAGGCTACCAAGAAATCATCACTGACCCAATTTATGATGGGCAAATGATTGTTTTTGCTATGCCTGTTGTTGGTGCTTCTGGGATACATGCTGAGGCATATGAATCCGTTAAGCCGACAATTCGCGGCATGGTCGTTCATGATTTAGCTGAGGTATCCGTTAATCGCCAGCGTCGTATGAACTTAGATCGCTTTTTGAAGCAACATAACATTCCAGGGCTTTATCAAGTAGATACACGTCAGCTTATTCGTCACTTACGTGAAACTGGGCCACAAAAAGCCACCATTGTCGATTTTGCTGATGAACATGCAGTCGATCAGCTCGTCGCAACGGTGTTAACAAACAAGCAAGTGCAAAATACGGCAACGCCAAAACCATATGCTAACCCCGGACGTGGTCGTCATATTGTTGTCATTGATTTTGGTTTGAAGCATGGTATTTTGCGTATGTTAGGTGATTACGATGCTAATGTTTCTGTGTTGCCATACACGACTAGTGTTGAAGAAGTGTTAACATTAGATCCAGATGGTATTATTTTATCTACTGGCCCTGGAGATCCGCGAACCTTACCTGAAAGTGTGTTGACTCTAATTCGTGTCTTACAAACGAAAGCGCCACTTCTGGGTATAGGCCTAGGACATGAGTTATTTGCTCTGGCTAATGGTGCTGAACTTAAACCATTACCTTCCGAACATCATGGTATGAATCATCCAATTCAAGAAATTATTTCACGACAAATATTTTATGCAATGCAGGGGCAGGGTTACGCAGTAGATGATCAAACAATTGATCGCAAAAAACTATTTGTCACCTATCGTGACTTAGTAGATGGTGCGGTTCAAGGATTAAGGCATCGTGAATTTCCAGCATTTAGTGTGCAGTTTTTCCCAGACGCTGCTCCTGGACCGCTTGAAGCAACTGCTGTCTTTGCGGACTTTTTTGAAACGGTAGAAGATTATGTCGAACACTATAACCAACAATAAAATTAAAAAGCTGTTATTCATTGGTTCCGGTGCTAATAATTTTGGTCAAGAAGCTGAGCATGACGCTGCGATTTATCAGGTTATGCCAGAGCTTAGAGGACACGGTATTGATGTTTTTGTAATTGATGAAAATCCTTACGCACTGTCACTAGAAAGTCTTGCGGCAAAAACATTTTGGCAGCCCTTAACAGTACATAATATTAAGAAAATCATTCGTGATGAAGCAATTGATACGGTTGTTCCTTTATTTGGTGGTGATGTCTCATTGCGATTATGGGCTGATGTCGTCCAAAGTTGGTCTCACGGAGATGGCAATGTACCGAATACACTTGGCTTGAACATTGACATGTTATTAAAAGTTAATAATTTGCCAGCCTTAACCGATTTTATGGCAAAAAACGGCTTACCAGTGATTAATAATTATGTTTTAAAAGCGCAAGATGAAGCTAATGAATTATTAAGGACGTTACATTTGCCTTTGATGGTCAGGGCATTACACCCCAATCAAAATAATACGCGTCATATTGTGGAGCGTTTGGATGAATTTGAAGACACCATTAATTTAGCCAAATCACAATCCGTTACGCAAGAGGTAATTATTTCTAGAGCGATTAACGGTCTCAAAGAGATTAGTCTAGAAATTCTCAGAGACGTGCGCGGCAATAAGATGCAAATTGGGGCAAGTGAGGATATGGATCCAATTGGTATTCATACTGCTGATTCATTAAGTGTGTCACCAATACTAACCGTTCAAGATCAACTCATTAGCCAAATGAGAGATTATGCTTTTAGAATTGCGGATATACTGCAACTTCAAGGTGTTATGCATGTACAGTTTGCCATAGATGATGATGACCGCGAAATATACATCATTAAGGTGTCACCCTATATTGATCAAATGGCGACGCGCATGGCGTTAGCGACTGGGTACCCAACGATGCTAGTGGCGATAAACTTAGCTATGGGTATACCTCTAGAAGACATTAAACTACCACATAACTTTGGCACAAATACTGCTATGATGGAACCAATGATGGATCATGTTGTTGTCAAATTACCAGTATTTCCTTTTGGTGAATTAGCAGAAGCAGGCATCGATGTTAATCGGCAATTAAATAGTGTGCAGAAATCAGTTGGTTCAACGCTGGGATTTGGACGTACATTTATTGAAGCACTTGAAAAAGCGATTCGGTCAGCACATTTTAATAATGCCAGTTTTTCGCCAACTAATATGGCTCACATTAATGATGATGAGTTGATACAACAGCTCATTCATCCACAAGATAATCGGGTACTATTGTTAATTGAAGCAATTAAAAGAGGCTATGAAATCGACGAACTAGCAGAATTGACAGCAATTGATGAATTCTATTTTCATCAGTTACAGCATCTGCATAAGTTGGAATCTGAAATTGAATCAGATATTGATAGCATTACTTCGTTGCGCCGTGGAAAAAAATACGGTTTGTCAGACGGTTTGATTGCACGTTTTTGGCATACCGACTTCAATATTATTAGAACACTAGCAAAAGAAAACGATATTCGTGTCACTTATAAAGCAGTTGAGCCATCTGCGGGTGAATTTCCTGAAAATGCACGTCAGTACTATGCGACATATGAATCAGAAAACGAATCAATTCAAATTGATCAACGCGCCGTTTTAGTGATCGGTTCTGGTGCTTTTCGTATGGGTGATGCTGCTTCAGCGGGTTATGCGACTGCCATCACAATGTCTGAATTAAGACGGCTGCAGTATCCGACAATTATTATGAATAATAATCCAAGCGATGCGACATTACTACCACACTTGGCTGATAAACAATATTTAGAGCCATTGGAAATATCAGATGTCATGAAAGTTGTTGAACTAGAGTCGCCACAAGCAATTGTGATTCCAGGTAACCGACGTAAACTCATTAACGCGTTACGTGATTTGAATCAGCGAGTGATTGTATTACCAAAAGAAAAACATATGCCTGATGGACCAAATGACCGACAATCAGAATTTGCGCTCAACTTTTTCTTTGATGGGCAAAATCGATACCTGATTAATGTGACACAACATTTGGCGGGTGAGATGCGTATCATTGCACACCCAACAACGCTCTCTGATGAAATATTGGCTATGCCGCTTGATAATCCTGGTGTTTATCAGGTGATTTGGTACCAAGATACGGTTCGTTGGCAAAAACAAATACATTTGTCGACAATAGGAAATGGTGGCTCCTGGCTAAGGCCGATGCCGTATGGCCAGATTGCTTACTTGACAAAAATTATGCAGGTGCCTTGGATAAGATTGACAATTCGTGCGGGATTAAATGAACTCACGACACAAGATTATGAATTACTTGAAAATGCTGATAGCATGCGTGCCAGTGAGCGATTGAGTATGATTAGTGCTGATGTCAATTACCAGTTACATTTGCAACCAACTGACGTGATTGACGGTACTAAATTTGAAGTAGGTGTGGGAGTTTACGATTATGGGAAAGAATAGTAAATATGAGACGCACTTATTTTCAGGCGTTGTTGTAACACAAAACTTGTCTGGGCAGTACTTACCAAAGCAGGATGCAAAACCTAATTTTTGGCGAACTGGGAAGCATACGAAAGGTCATTTCACAACAATAGGTCAAGTTTTTTTAACTGAAAATGGCCAAGCTGTGGCAGTTTTGTCGATGCAGCAGTTGGCTTTTAATCAACGTCATAATTATACGCCACTGCAACGTTGGACATCGGCTTCAGTTGATATGCAGTATCTCAATCATTGGCTAACCTAAATAAAAAAGCGTTTCCTTTCAAAAGGAAACGCTTTTTTTTATTTGATGGCTGCTGTTTCTGTCTTGCGTCGTGTTGTGATATTGAACAAAACTGCATTAAGTATGATAATTAGGGCACTGACAATAAAAATACCGCGATAATCAAACAAACTTGCAATAATTGCACCAATCATGGGACCCATAACCGATCCTAAAGATTGGAAACTTTGATTATAACTAAAAATACGGCTTGTCATTTCTGTTGGCGAGTTTTTCGATAATAATGTCTGTATGGCTGGTAACATTGTGGCATCGCTAATACCAACAATGAATCTGAGTAACATTAGCATACTAATACTGGTGACAAATGCTGTCGGAATAAAAGCGATTACAGCAATCATAAAGCCAATTTTTATCATACGTTCAGTGCCTACACGATCGCCCAAGCGACCAAATGGCGGTGCTGCAATCACTGTTGCAATACCAGGCATAGCGGCCACAATACCGGCCATGAATGTCGTATTCGTTGCATTATGCATCAGCTCTCGAACAAATAAACTAATAATTGGATTAATAGATGTGTTAACGGTTTGCACTAACATTGTTGTCACAAATAAGCCAACAATGAATTGTTTATTTGGTAAACCGGCCCATAACACCTTAGTTGAAGACTTTGCTACTGTTAGCGAGACGGGGCGTTCTTCTTCTTTGACTAAGCACAAAGTAAGGATAAATACTAGGAATAGAATAATGCCAGTAATATGAAATGATGTGCGATAACTAAAAAATATGGCCAGTACACCGCCAAAAAATGGGCCAATTAAATTACCAGCAGTCATCCCAGTTACTAAAATGCCAAGGGCCTTACCAGCGTGTTGTTTAGGTGTTTGTGTTGCAACTAATGCGTTAGCATTGGAAATGAAACCACCCATTGCACCTTGCAGTGCACGCAACAATAACAGCTCCCAAACATTGGTCACATTCCCCATCAGAAACAATACAATTGACATACCAAATGCGGCACGCAGTAACATGAGTTTTCGACCTTTGCGGTCAGCTAATTTACCCCAAAAGGGCGAGACAACGGCTGTGACCAGAAAAGAAATAGCAAAAACAGCGCCTGAATAAAGACTTAAGGCATCTTTATTGAAATGGCCTAAAGTGTCGATATATAAGGACAAGAAAGGCATGACTTCACTCAGTGCAACACCTGTCATAAAAACGCCAAACCATAATACAAAGACATTACGTTGCCAAAGTGTGTTCTCGGATTCCGCTGGTTCTTGATCATTTTCAGACATCAGCAACCTCCTTTATGAAAAATTGATATTACTAGTGTATGCTTATTTGTAAAAATATGCACGTTATAAGACATAGGTTGTGAAAATATTAAAAATTTATTATAATTATACTACGTATAAAAACGTCATAAGGCATGCTGCGGTTCGTGAAACAGTGGTGTGTCTTCCGGAAGTTGTGAAGGGAAAAGTGCGTTAAGCACAAGTATATATATGGCAAAAACAAAAAAATATTCAGGACAAGAAGTGTTAGACATGGTGTCGCATTACATGACTGAATCAGATGCCCTTAAGGTCAAGGCGGCTTATGAATGGGCTGCTGATTTACACAAGGCACAATTACGTAAATCAGGCGAACCTTATATTATTCATCCGATACAAGTTGCTGGCATTTTGGCTGAGTTACGCATGGACACAGCAACAGTTATATCAGGATATTTACATGATGTTGTGGAAGATACAACTGCGACGTTGGCCGATGTTGAAGATAAGTTTGGGACGACAATTGCACAAATTATTGATGGCGTAACTAAGATCAGTAAAATTCAATATCAAAATTCACAAGAGCAATTAGCAGAAAATCATCGTAAATTGTTGTTAGCCATGTCCAAGGACATTCGTGTAATTATTGTTAAGCTTGCTGATCGACTGCATAACATGAGAACTTTAGGAGCCTTACGTGAAGAAAAGCGTCGCAGAATCGCAAGTGAAACCTTAGACATTTACGCACCATTAGCTGATCGATTAGGTATTAGCACGATTAAGTGGGAACTTGAAGATTTATCATTGAGTTACCTTGATCCCGATAAATATCATAGTATTGCTTCACAAATGAACATGAAGCGTGATGAGCGTATTCGCTATGTTGAAGAAGCCGTGCGTGAAATTAATGATGCGATTAAAGATTTAGAATTAGATAATGTCAGCGTTTATGGTCGCCCAAAGCATATTTATTCAATTTATCGAAAAATGACCGATAAACATAAAGCCTTTGAAGAAATCTATGACTTATCGGCTGTGCGCGTATTGACTGATACTATTCCAGATACTTATGCGGTGTTAGGGGCTATCCATTCCCAATGGATGCCTTTGCCTGGCCGATTCAAAGATTATATTGCTTTGCCAAAAGCCAATGGTTATCAAAGTTTGCACACGACAGTTATTGGCCCTGGTGGTCGACCTTTGGAAGTTCAGATTAGAACGCATCATATGCATGAAGTCGCTGAATATGGTGTGGCTGCGCATTGGGCCTACAAGAAAAATAAGGGTTCAAATAAAGAAGTTAAAGTCGTTGATAAAAATGAACAAACGCTTAATGTCATTCAAGGTATTTTGGAATTACAAGAGGACGCTAAAAATGCCGAAGATTTCATGGATGGTGTACAGGGGGACTTGTTCAGTGACCGCGTTTATGCTTTTACCCCCAAAGGGGATGTCTTTGAATTAGCTAAAGGTGCAGGACCGCTTGATATGGCTTTTTCCATTCACACGAATGTTGGGATTAAAACCACTGGTGCGAAAGTTAATGGTCGAATTGTGCCACTAGATTATAAAATTAAAACTGGTGATATTATCGAAATTATTACCAGTGCAACAGCCAAACCAAGCCGTGATTGGTTAGATTTAGTTTCAACTCGGCGCGCTCGTAATAAAATTAAGCAATATTTCAAGCAACTAAACCGTAACGACAATATCGAGGCTGGGCGAGAGCTGCTTTTGCGGAACTTAAGAGAAACCGGTTTCGACCCTAATCAGGTCATGACCACTGATAAACTCACGCAGACAGCAGAAACATTACATTACCATGCATATGACGATATGTTAGCAGCGATTGGCTATGGAGATGTAGCGGCACCAGGTGTAGCTAATAAGTTGACTGAAGAGATTCGTGAGGCACAGCAAGCAGCCCAAACGGCAGAATTACAGCGTGAATTACTTGAAGAAGGGCACGAGATTAAGCGTGTTGAGACAGCATTAACACAGCGACAAAAAGCTTCAGCTGATGATATTGTGATTGCTGGCGTTGATAATTTATTGGTTCGTTTAGGTCGCTGCTGTACACCAGTCCCAGGTGACCCTGTCAAAGGCTATATCACTAAAGGACGCGGTATTTCAGTGCATCGTCTGGGGTGTCCTAATATTCGTGCAGCAGAAATACAAGGCCAACGCTTAGTTGATGTGCAATGGGAAGATGAATCAGGCCTTAAGCCTAATTATGACGCTGATTTGACGGTTCATGGTGAAAACCGAAATGGTTTGTTGAACGATGTCTTACGATCCATTAATAGCCGGACACGTTATGTTAATTCAGTTAATGGTCATGCGACTAAGAATGGTATGGCGCAAGTGTCACTATCCATCGGTGTTAAAAATACAGAGCAGTTAACAGCGATTATGGATGCGTTAAATAACCTACCCGCTGTTTATGATGTTGAGCGGACGTTTCATTGATAAAGGAGTTATTTGAATGAAAGTAGTGTTGCAACGTGTGAAGTCTGCACAAGTAACGATTGATAACCAGATTGTTGGTGCGATTAAGCAAGGATACGTTTTATTGGTAGGTATTGTGAATACAGATACAGCAGAAGATATAATGTATCTTGTCCGTAAAATTAGTCAGTTACGTGTCTTTGAAGATGAATCGGGCCGTATGAACTTAAGTATTCAAGATATTGAGGGCACATTTTTATCGATTTCGCAATTCACTTTACTTGCTAATACTAAAAAGGGTAATAGACCAAGCTTCACAGGTGCTGGCGATCCTGTCTTTGCAGAAAAATTATACGCTAATTTTAATGACCAGCTTAGATTGTATTCTGGATTAGATGTTGAGACAGGACAATTTGGTGCAGACATGGCAGTGTCTTTGGTAAATGATGGTCCTGTTACAATTTTGTTCGATACGCATCAAAAATAAAAAACCGATAGACAATAGCTATCGGTTTTTTATTTTTTTTTGTGCAGATAATGGTAAAGGCCAAAAGGCACAGTGCTTTCTGTTCCATGAATAATGCGAGAAATATTAGCGCGGTGGCGATAAAAGACAAAAATTGTTAAAGCAACTGCCACAACAGTGAGTACCATATCATGATAATAAAAAGATACGATAACAGCTATACTGAAGCCCACCATTGAACTGACGGAAACCATTGAAGTGAGTAATAACATAACGATGAAAACAGTGGCAATTAAACAAAAAAATTGCGGATTATATGCTAACAAAACACCAGCAGAGGTGGCTACGGCTTTCCCACCTTTAAATTTAATCCATATAGAAAATGTATGACCGATGACGGCTACTAAACCAACTAACATGGGATTAATTGTGCTGTTAAACGCTAACGGTAATAAACCTGCAGCCGTACCCTTTAGTAAATCCAAAACCAAGGTCATTATACCTGCAACAGGGCCCAAAACGCGAAATGAGTTAGTGGTGCCGATGTTGCCGGAACCTTCATCACGGATGTCCTTGTGATAAAATAGTTTGCCAATCCAAAATCCTGGTACCATGGCGCCTAGGAAGTATGACAAAACGAACATTAATACGATTGAAATCATAATTAGAACTCCTCATAATTGTGCCTAAACACAAAGTTAATTCTAACATAAATCATAATAGTAAAGGGGGTAACTTAATTAAAATAAAATATTTCTACTTGTCAGAATCCTTTTTTTAATCTATGATAATATAGATTGACGCATGAAATCGAACAATTGTTCAATTGTGTTATGTTTTAAATTAAGAAAGTTAAAGAGTATTCATGGCAGAAAAAAATCACTATGATTCAGATTCGATAAAAATATTAGAAGGATTAGAAGCTGTTCGTAAACGACCTGGTATGTATATTGGGTCAACTGATGGTCGTGGTTTGCACCATTTGGTTTATGAAATTGTTGATAACGCAGTAGATGAGGCCTTAGGCGGTTACGGTAACGAAATTCGAGTGACGATTCACGACAATAATGCAATTACTGTGCAGGATTTTGGTCGCGGTATGCCGGTTGGCATGCATGAATCCGGTAAGCCAACACCAGAAGTTATTTTGACGGTGTTACATGCTGGTGGTAAGTTTGGTCAGGGTGGTTACGCGACATCTGGCGGTTTGCATGGTGTCGGTTCTTCAGTAGTAAACGCCTTGTCTGAAAGTTTGCAAGTAACAATTATTCGTGATGGACATCAATGGCAAGAAGACTTTATTGATGGTGGGCAGCCTGTAGGGACACTGCGTGATTTAGGTGCAACGAAAGCTAAATCAGGCACCACCGTGACATTTAAGCCTGATCCATCAATATTTAGTGCCACAGTATATAAGTATGACACATTATCTGAACGTTTAAGAGAATCCGCTTTCCTTATGTCAGGGGTTAAGTTTATTTTAACTGACGAACGCGTGTCACCTGCTCGTGTAGAAACTTATCATTATGAGAAGGGACTTGAGTCCTTTGTTAATTTTCTAAATGAAGACAAAGAAACAATTGGACCGGTTATGACCTTTGAAGGGCAACAAGAAGGTTTAGTTGTTGATGTTGCAGCGCAATATAATGATGGTTACTCTGAAACATTGCTATCTTTTGTTAATAATGTGCGGACACAAGATGGTGGCACACACGAAGTTGGTTTTAGAACTGCCTGGACCAAAGCTTTCAATGAATATGCGCGTAAGGTTAACCTCTTAAAAGAAAAAGATAAAAATTTAGAAGGTAGCGATGTACGTGAAGGCTTGTCTGCCGTTATTTCTTTGCGTGTGCCAGAACAATTCTTACAATTTGAAGGTCAAACAAAGGATAAGCTAGGTACGCCAGAGGCCCGTGGCATTGTTGATGCTGTTGTTAACGAAACTTTAGGTCGTTTCTTAATGGAAAATGGCGATTTTGGTCAAAATATCATTCGTAAAGCTATTCGTGCGCGTGAGGCACGCGAAGCAGCGCGTAAAGCTCGTGATGAGAGCCGAACGGGTAAAACAAAGGGCCAAAAAGATCGTCTATTATCTGGTAAATTAGCCCCTGCACAATCGAAAAATGCCGCTCGCAATGAGTTATTTCTTGTAGAGGGTGATTCAGCCGGCGGCTCGGCAAAACAGGGACGAGATCGTAAGTTTCAAGCTATCTTACCTTTACGGGGGAAAGTATTAAACACAGAGAAGGCTAAGTTAGCCGATATCTTAAAAAACGAAGAAATATCGACTCTGATTTATGCAATTGGTGGTGGTGTTGGACCTGATTTTAAAGTTGAAGATACGGCTTTTAATAAAATTATTATTATGACTGATGCGGATGATGATGGTGCGCATATTCAAACACTGCTATTAACCTTTTTCTACAAATATATGCGACCACTGATTGAAGCTGGGCGTGTTTATATTGCATTACCACCGCTTTACCGTGTTAAATATGCATCAAAAAAATTCGAAGATCAATTTGCTTGGACAAATGATGAACTTGAGAGCATTACGAGTCAAAATGATGCCCGTTATGAATTAACACGGTTTAAAGGACTAGGTGAAATGAACGCCCCATTACTATGGGAAACAACCATGAATCCAGAGACAAGAACATTGATTAGAGTTAAAATTGATGATGCTGTGTTGGCTGAGAAACGTGTGACAACGTTGATGGGTGATAAAGTTGAACCACGACGTGATTGGATTGAAGCCAACGTTCATTTTACAATGGACGAAGCAGGTTCTATCCTAGACAACGTTGATGGTGACAATGAAAGTTCGACAGCTGTATTTGAAAAAATTCGACAGAATGAGAAGGGGCATACTACTACCTCTGAAACAGCTGAACCAATTATTACGACTTGGCGTGATAAAAATAATTAGTTTGCTCACGCGGTTGACCAAACAACCATTACCGTGTACAATTGTGCGCGGTATTTACATATTTATTTAAACTATTTGAGAGGAATATTGTCCACTGTCAATGACCGGTGGGCAACTTGATATATGGCAGATCGTATAACAGAGCTCTCACTGGAAGCAGTGATGGGCGAACGCTTCGGGCGTTATTCAAAATATATTATTCAAGAACGTGCGTTGCCAGACATTCGCGATGGCTTAAAGCCAGTCCAGCGTCGTATTTTATTTGCGATGAATCAGGATGGCAATACTTATGATCATCCTTATCGTAAGTCGGCTAAATCAGTTGGTAATGTCATGGGTAATTTTCATCCACACGGTGACTCCTCTATCTATGAAGCCATGGTGAGATTATCTCAAAATTGGAAAGTACGTGAACCATTAATTGATATGAACGGTAACAACGGTTCAATCGATAATGATCCCGCCGCAGCAATGCGTTACACTGAGGCGCGTTTATCTAAAATTGCCGGTGAAATGATGGCTGACTTAGGTCAAGACACTGTTGATATGGTTTTGAACTTTGATGATACGACCTATGAACCAACAGTCTTACCATCACGTATTCCAAGCTTATTAATTAATGGTGCGACGGGTATTTCTGCTGGTTATGCGACTGAAATACCACCGCATAATTTGAAAGAAATTAATGCCGCGTTAATCTACTTGCTTGATCACCCAGAGGCGCCACAGTCAGCTTTGATGCGGTACATTAAAGGGCCAGATTTTCCTACCGGTGGTATCATTCAAGGGCTAGATGGGATTAAAAAGGCTTATAAAACAGGCCGTGGTAAAATTGTTGTCCGTGCCAAAACAGCTATTTCTGAGCTTAAGGGTGGCAAGAAAAAAATTGAAATCACGGAACTACCTTATGAAGTAGTGAAATCAAACTTAGTATCTAAAATTGATGCTATTCGTCTTAATAAAGAAGTTGCCGGCATTTCTGAAGTGCGTGACGAATCAGATCGTGAAGGCATGTCAATTGTTATTGAGCTCAATAAAGACACTAATGCCAATGGCATTTTAACCTACCTCTTCAAAAAAACTGATTTGCAAATCGCATATAACTTTAACATGGTTGCTATTCATGACCAACGGCCAGTTCACGTGAGTCTTAAACAGGCGCTGGAAGCATTTATAGCATTTCGTAAGGAAGTTGTATTAAAGCGGTCAGCGTATGAATTAGCCAAAGCACAAGCGAGACAGCATATTGTTGAAGGCTTAATTCGTATGTTGTCAATTTTGGACGAGGTTGTTGCAACGATTCGAGCATCTAAAAACCGTAAAGATGCGACACAAAATTTAATAGCACGTTTCGACTTTACGCAACCTCAGGCGGAAGCCATTGTGACATTGCAACTGTATCGTTTAACCAATACTGATGTGACGCAATTGGAAGAAGAGTTTGCGGCGTTGACTGAGAAAATCAACCATTTAACAGAAGTTATGAATGAAGAAATGGCTTTGAAAGCTGTTATTCGTGACGAAATTACGGCCATTACACAGAAATATCAATCCGCTCGTCGCTCACAAATCGAAGCTGAAGTTGAAGATCTTGTCATTGATAAAGCCGTAACAATTGCCGAAGAAGATGTACAAGTATTAGTATCGCGTAATGGTTATTATAAGCGCGCATCTATTCGCTCTTATAAGGCTTCTGATAAAGATAACGGCTTAGCCGATGATGATTTGCCGGTGTTTGAAGGGCAACTCAATACGACACAGCACTTATTTATGTTTACCAATAAAGGGAGTGTCATCTATCGACCAGTTCACGAACTGCCAGATTCAAGATGGAAAGATACTGGGGAACATTTTTCTCAAGAACTATCGAATTGGCGTACGGAAGAATATGTTATTAAAGTTGTACCAATCAACACCCTAGAGCAAGGTGGTGCCTTTACCATTGTGACCAACGATGGCTTTATTAAGCAAACGACTTTGAGTGACATGTTACCAAAAGCATACAAAAAGAAAACCTCAATGGCCATCAAGCTCAAAACAAATGATAGTTATGTGGTCAACGCTGATTACTTTGAAACAGTTGGCCAGCAAGACGTACTATTGCTATCGCAACATGGTGTTGGGCTGCGCTTTGCTATTAAATCTATCCCAGAAATTGGGGCACGTACTGCTGGCGTCAAAGCGATGGACTTGCGCAATGAAGATACAATTAAGGCTGCCGTTTTTGTTACAAATGAGGCACAGCGCGTAGCTATTATGGCTGATAATGGCGCCTTTAAATACATGCCGGTTTCTGAAATAACACGTTCAAAGCGCGCCAATAAAGGCTTACTAATTTTTACGCAAAAGAAAACAGTGGCTTATCATGTTGCAACGGCAACTATTCTTAACATTGAAGACACAGCATTAGAAATACTCACAACACGTTGGCAAAAACAGGAGCTACAGCTGAGCGATTACAAGCCGTCACAACGTGTAGGCAATGGTCAATATGTTGTTGATGTTAAAAAGTATGGCGAACCATGGCGTGTTCAACCACTAACAATTGCTAAGACAAAGTAACTTTTTTTTGATAAAATAAACGTATAAACATCTAGGAGATATGAACTAATGGCTAACACTTTAGTTTTTGGGCACAAAAACCCTGATACAGATACAATTGCTTCAGCAATTGCAGCAAGTTATTTTTTGAATCAAATTGGTAATGATACTGAGGCAGCGGCACAGGGTGAACCCAATGCAGAAACGCAATTTGCGTTGGATTACTTTAAAGTAGCAGCGCCACGTGTGATTTCATCTGCAGATACAGAAACAGTCGTTTTGGTCGACCATAATGAAGCAGCGCAATCAGTTGATAATCTTGCTGATGTGACTGTTGAAGGTATCTACGATCACCATAAGTTTGCCTTCACAAATGCAACACCGCTTTACATCACAGCCAAGCCATGGGGATCAGTTGCGACAATTCTTTATTATGAATTTAAGCAAGCTAACATTGAAATTCCGTCTGATATTGCAGGACTAATGGCATCTGCTATTATTTCAGATACCTTACTACTCAAGAGTCCAACTACAACGACATATGACCAACCAGCTTTAGAGGCCTTGGCTAAGATTGCTGGTTTGACGAATTATGAAGCTTATGGCTTGGACTTATTAAAAGCCGGTACGGACTTATCATCACGTAGTGATAAAGAACTGATTGATGGCGATGCAAAGTCATTTGAAATGGGTGGTCACCAATTCCGTATAGGTCAAGTGAATACGGTTGATATTGATGATGTGTTGGCACGTCAATCGGGTATCGAGGCAGCAATGGTTGCTGAAGGTTATGAAGACTTTTTGTTTGTCATTACTGATATCTTGAACTCAAATTCAAAAGCCATTTATTTAGGAGATGCTAATCAAGCAATTGAAAGTGCCTTTAATGCCACATTAACTAATCATGTGATTGATTTGCCAGGTGTTGTATCGCGTAAGAAACAAGTTGTGCCACCATTGGAAAACCAATTTTAAAAACATGGTCAGCTCATTACTTAAAATGTTTTGATAGAATTAATCAAACTACTTTACAGTGATAAGATGTTCATGTATAATAACTATTTGTATTGACAAGCAAATAATTTTAACAAACCACACTAAGGAGTATGAATATGCGTATTCACGTTGTTCTAGGAAATGATGAAACTGGTGAACGTATTTACTTGACGTCTAAGAATCGTCGTAATACACCAGATCGTCTTGAGTTGAAGAAGTACTCACCAAAACTTCGTAAAGTTGTAACATTTAAGGAGATTAAGTAACATGGCAAAAAAGTCAAAAATTGCTAAGGCACAAAAGCGTGAAGCTTTAGTTGCAAAGTACGCTGATAAGCGTGCGGCATTGAAGGCTGCTGGAGATTTCATCGGTTTGGCTGCTTTGCCAAAGGATTCATCTCCCGTACGTATGCACAATCGTGACTTGATTGATGGACGTCCTCATGCTTACATGCGTGAATTTGGTATGTCACGTTTGAACTTCCGTCAATTGGCACATAAGGGTCAAATCCCTGGTGTTCGCAAGGCTTCTTGGTAAGTTATAGCGTTTCTGAAAAGAACGATTTATACTAACCAGTAGCGTTACGTGGGCGCGTTAAAAGTCAATTATTATAGCATTAGCTAAATACAGTGACTGCCTCAATGAGCTTAGGCGAATGAGGTCATAAAGGTTCACATTCTAGTAAAGGCCACGCATTGTGGTCTTTTTGTTTTATCTAATTTGCAATTGGTGTATATTTGCGTTATACTAAAGATTGTTAATTTACATAGTTTTGTAAATGAGCGGGCCATTTAGTACGAGGCCGGCTCATTTTTTATGGGATTGGCACTTGCTTGCAATATCGTAACATATTCATCAAAGGAGGTAGCGCGTATGGCGAATAAAGTGGCACAAGAAATTAGCACCCTCATTGAACCACTGATAAATGCTCAGCAGTTATTGTTATGGGATGTGTCCTACACTAAAGAAGGTGGTCAAAAAGTATTACGTATTTTGATTGACAAACGTAACCATGAATTTATCACGATGGATGACATTACAACATTTACACAGGCTGTTAATGAATTACTAGATACTATTGAACCAGACCCAATACCTGAAGCCTATATGCTAGATATTTCGTCTCCAGGTGCTGATCGTCCTTTGATAAGGCCTTGGCATTATGAATGGGCTAAAGCGAGTGGAGAAAATATTTTAGTAGCATTCTTCGTTGCAAAAAATGGCCAAAAAAAGTGGCAAGGCAAAATTGAAACTATTGATGATAAGGGTATTACACTGACTACGTCGTCAGAAACCATAGTATGCACTTTTGATGAAATTGCTAAAGCAGTGTTAGATACCCATTTTTAACGAAAATATTGAACTGCAATGACTTATTATAATTTTGATTAATAAGTTACTAATTGAATGAGGATAGGCGAATGAGCAAAGAATTAGTTGATGCACTCGATGCCCTTGAAGCAGAGCGCGGCATTGAACGTGCGATTGTAATTGAAGCGCTAGAAGACGCTTTGAAAGCAGCTTACAAGAAGCAATATAATGCGGAACAAAATGTCGAGGCTGTGTTTGACACGAAAAAGGGAAATGTTGCCATTAAGCAAGTCAAACATGTTGTCTTAGATGAAGATTTTGAAAATGAAGATACAGAGATTTCTCTAGAAGATGCGCTAGCAATCAATCGCGCTTACGAACCCGGCGATGAAATTCGTTTTGATGTTACGCCAAAGGATTTTGGTCGTATGGCAGCACAAGCTGCTAAGCAAGTTATTATGCAAAAAATCCGTGAAGCAGGACGGGAAGCGATTTATAATAAGTTTGCTGATTATCAAGATGAAATCATTACTGGTGAAGTTGATCGGCAAGATTCACGTTTCTTGTATATGACATTACCAGGAAATCAAGAAGCTGCAATGGCACCTAATGATCAAATGCCCAATGAACATTATCGTATGGGTGACCGTATTAAAGTGCTTGTTAATAAGGTTGAAAATAACGCTAAGGGACCACAAATTTTTGTGTCACGTACAGCGCCAGACCTAGTTAAGCGATTATTTGAACAAGAAGTACCGGAAGTATATGATGGTACTGTTGAAATTATGAGCATTTCTCGTGAAGCTGGAGATCGTTCAAAGATTGCTGTTTATACGCATGATCCAGATTTAGACCCTGTTGGGGCAATGGTTGGTCAGCGTGGTGGCCGTGTGCAATCCGTTGTTAATGAACTTGGTGGCGAAAATATGGATATTGTTGAATGGGTTGAAGATGAAGCGCAATATATTGCCAATGCTTTGAATCCATCAGAAGTAACAGATGTTATTTTTGACTCTGAAAATGAGCGCGCAGTAACAGTGATTGTACCAGATAATCAGTTGTCTTTGGCAATTGGTAAAAAAGGACAGAATGCACGTTTAGCAGCACGTTTGACTGGCTTTAAGATTGATATTAAGTCTGAAACTGAAGCTGCAAAAGATTTAGGGAACCAAACCGTATCGTCAGTTGAAGAAAACGATTAAATTTTTAGAAAGGAACAGTATTTCGGTTTGAAAAACTAAAATACGCTACAGAACAATGAAACCTAGAAAAATACCTATGCGAAAAGACATTGTGACTGGTGACATGTTTCCTAAAAAAGAACTCGTTCGTGTTGTGCGTGATAAAGAAGGACATGTAAGCCTAGATACAACATCTAAAGCAAACGGTCGTGGCGCGTACATCAGTTTGAATCGTGATGTTGCTAATACTGCTAAGAAACAGCGTATTTTTGACAAAGCGTTCGAAGTTAAAGTCCCTGATGCCTTTTACGATGAACTTATTGCTTATGTTGATCATCAGCAGGCACGTAAGGAGTTATTCGGTGATAAGTGAAGATCAACAAATTCTTAATTTACTTGGCTTGGCTATGCGTGCAGGCAAAATCGTTTTGGGTTCCGAGCCAACACTCACTGCAATTCGTGGGAATAAAGTTCAGTTAGCTTTTTTCCCAAGTGATGGTGGTCCGAGTCAAGCAAAAAAATTTATGGATAAGTCAAACTTTTACCATATAACTTTAGTACAGGACTATACAAAACAACAATTAATCAACGCCATTGGTGTTAATCGTAGTATATTTGCGATTGCTGATCGTGGCTTTAGTCGTAAAATCAAACAATTAATTTCAGAAAAGGAGCGGAACTAAATGACAGAAGAAAAGAAATTCTCAAGTTCAAACCGTCCTGCACGAAAACAGGCCGTACCAGAGCGTAAGGAGTTACCAGCATCACAACGTCGACACGCTGCAAAATTAACAGATGGTACTAATTCAAGTGCAGGAACAACACCGCGTTCAAACAAACCAGCTCGTCAAGGACAATCACAGGGACAAGGACAAAACCGTCATACAAATTCCTCGCGTTCTAATACTCAAGGTGGTAATGCTTCACGTCCAAATCAGTCAAAGTCACAAGGTCAAGGCGGACGCAATAATCAACGTCCTGGATCACGAACACAAGCTTCTGAGGGTCGCCCAATGATTCGAGAAAAGAAGAATTGGTCAACTAAGCCTCGTGAAGGACAGATTGATTATTCTAAGAAGACAGATAATAGCTTAAAGCAGTATGTGAGTGAAAACGAGAAGCGCAAGCAGGCTGCTGCAGCAAAAACAACTAAGAAGCCTGCTGAACAGAGTAAAAAAGCACCAGAAAAACCAGCACAAACTAAGCCTAAAACAGCAGAAACAAAGGCCACTGCAACAACAACGCAGAGCGGCACAGGTAAGTTTGGTGGCGCATTAGCTTCGGGCAATAACTCTGCACGTAACAATTCACGCAAACGCAACACAAACGGTACGGGACAACAAACACCACGTCGTAATGATAAGCCTCGTGGGTCGAAAAAGTCACGCCGTATCGCTGCTAAAAAGGGACCAGCTGTACCAGCAACTGAGCGTAAGGAACAGCCACTACCAGCAGTGCTTGAATATCGTATTGGTATGAACGTACAAGATTTATCAAAGTTACTTCATCGTGACACAGCTGAAATTATTAAAAAGCTATTCTTACTAGGCATCGTGACAAACCAAAACCAATCATTAGACGCTGATACAATTGAAATTTTGGCTGCTGATTATGGTATTGAATCACAACTTAAAGAAGAAGAAGATGTTGCCGATATTGATAAGTTCTTCGAAGATGATACGATTGACGAAAGCAAGTTAGTCGCTCGTCCACCAGTTGTAACAATTATGGGACACGTTGATCATGGTAAGACAACCTTGCTTGATTACTTGCGTAACTCTAATGTGACTGAAGGCGAAGCCGGTGGTATTACACAACATATCGGTGCGTACCAAACGCAGTTAAACGGCAAAACCATTACATTCTTGGATACACCAGGACACGCTGCCTTTACAGAAATGCGTGCGCGTGGTGCCAATGTAACGGACTTAACTATTTTAGTTGTTGCAGCTGATGATGGTGTCATGCCACAAACAATTGAAGCTATTAATCATGCCAAAGCCGCTGAAACGCCAATTATTGTGGCAGTCAACAAGATTGATAAGCCAGGAGCTAATCCTGATGAGGTTATGAATCAATTAATGGCCTATGACTTAGTACCTGAAGAATATGGTGGCGACACGATTTTCGTTAAGATTTCTGCTAAGTTTGGTCAAAACGTTGATGAATTGTTAGAAATGATTTTGCTACAAGCTGAAGTGCTTGAACTTAAAGCTAATCCGGATGTACCTGCGCGTGGTTCAGTGATTGAAGCACGTTTGGACAAGGGACGTGGCCCGGTTGCAACTGTGCTTGTTCAACAAGGTACGATGCGTGTTGGTGATCCAATTGTTGTTGGTAATACCTATGGTCGTGTGCGAACAATGACAAATGAACGTGGTATTGAATTAGCCGAGGCATTGCCTGCAACACCAGTGCAAATTACAGGTATTAACGAAGTACCACAGGCTGGTGATCGATTCATCGTTATGGCAGACGAAAAAACTGCACGTGCAGCTGGTGAAGAACGTGCTAAGCGTGCGCAAGAAGCAATTCGTAACTCAGGTTCTGTTGTCACACTGGACACATTATTTAGTACAATGTCTGAAAAGGCCATGAAAACAGTTCCTGTTATTGTGAAAGCTGATGTACAAGGTTCTGTCGAAGCTTTGTCAGGCTCGCTTAAGAAGATTGAAGTTGATGGTGTTCGTGTGGATATTATTCACACAGCTGTTGGTGCAATTAACGAGTCTGATGTAACGCTTGCCTCTGCTTCCGGTGCAATTATTATTGGCTTTAATGTTCGTTCAACGCCTCTAGCAAAGTCTCAAGCTGATTCTGATAAGGTTGATATTCGCTTCTATAACGTGATTTATAATGCTATTGACGATGTTGAAGCAGCCATGAAGGGACAACTTGAACCTGTCTTTGAAGAGAAGGTTATTGGTAATGTTACTGTTAAGGAATTGTTTAAGTTCTCTAAGGTTGGTATCATTGCCGGTGCAATGGTTGAAGAAGGTAAGATTACGAAGGATTCTAAGGTTCGTATCATGCGTGATAATGTTGTTGTTTATGATGGTGAAGTTGCATCATTGCAGCGTGGTAAGGATTCTGTCAACGAAGTGAAGATGGGTTATGAGTTTGGCTTCACGGTTGCAAAGTATAATGATATTAGAGTTGGCGATACTGTTGAAGCTTATATCATGGAAGAAGTAAAAGTAAAATAATAGTTAACGACTGTTAGTTGACATAATAGAAAAGGGGCACAAGTTATGGCTAATCCACAACGTGCAGGTCGCCTCGCACAAGAAGTTCAACGTGATGTAACTGACTTATTGCTTAAACGCATTAATGACCCAAGGGTACAAGATGTCACGGTAACAAGTGTTGAACTGTCAGGTGATTTGCAAATTGCAACGATTTATTATTCAATTCTTTCTGACTTGGCTAGTGATGGTCAAAAAGCGCAAGCTGGTCTTGAAGCAGCTAGTGGTTTAATCAGAAAAGAATTAGGTGCACGTTTAACTGTCTATAAGACGCCAGAATTAAAATTTGTCCGTGATCAGTCCGTTCAATATGGTAATCACATTGAAGATTTAATTCGCAAACTACACGCTGATAATTAATAAATTATAATGAAAAAACGCTACCCATTTAGAGGTAGCGTTTTTGTGTTAAAATAGAATTACGTTAATTTGACTATAAATAAGGAACGCTAACATGACTAATTTAGAGCAATCACTCAATCCAACGATTACGGCAATGGCGCCCGATAAATTATTGAATTTTCAAAAAACAGTGCGAGATATTCCAGGTGTTTTAAAATTGACATTTGGCGAACCAGGATTTGATGTTGATGAGCGAATCAAAGCTGCTGCTACTGAAGCCATTAATAATAATCGATCTCATTATGCTGAAAGTCAAGGCGAACAGTCCCTGCGCGCCGAGGCTGTTAGATATTTCAATGAAACTTATCATTTGAATTATCAGGATGAAGATAATGTGATTGTGACGTTAGGCGTTAGCGAGGGCATCAATGTTGTTTTGCATACTTTGCTGGCACCTGGTGATGGTCTGTTGGTGCCTGAACCTGCTTATGGGCCATACTTCACGTCGCTCGCATTGGCTTATGGCAAAAAAATTGCAATTGACACGACAGCACATCGTTTTAAGCTGACACCAGAAATGGTTGATGAAGCCGTAGAAAAGGCTACGGTTCCAGTACGCGCCATATTGATGAATTATCCGACGAATCCAACAGGAGTAACTTACTCTCGTGAAGAGGTTATGGCATTGGCAGCTACCTTTAAAAAGCATCATATTTGGGTGATTTCTGATGAAATTTATGCTGTATTGACTTATGACCAAGCGCATGTTTCATTTGCAGAAATCATACCTGAGCAGACGATTTATATTAACGGCCTATCTAAGTCACATGCTATGACAGGGTATCGTGTCGGTTTCATTTTGGCTTCAAAGCAGATGATTTTAGAGATGCAAAAAGTTCACGGGGCCTTGACTTTTGCTATCCCAACTTTTATTCAAGATGCAGCTGTGGTGGCCTTGCGCGATGTCAAGGATACACCTTTGTTGATGAGAGCAGCTTATAAGGCCAGACGAGATCGCATTTTACCACAGTTAAAGGCACTTGGTTTTGATGTAGTGACACCAGAAGGGGCTTTTTATATTTTTGCCAAGTTGCCAGTAGATTTGGGAGATGATGGTGATGCATTTGCCTTAAACCTTGCCCGCGAGGGAAAGGTGGCAGTAATCCCTGGTTCTGGCTTTAGCGAGTCAGCAAAAGCATTTATCCGTATATCTTACGCTGCTTCGGATGAAGATTTAGATGAAGGCATGAAAAGAATCACAGCGTATGTGAAGCGTTTACGTGAAAAATAAAGTGAGGGGTAGTTTATGAGTTGGTGGCAAAATTTATTTAATCAAAACAACAGACATCAGAGAGTTAGAACCACTGGGCAAATGAATGCAACACATATTGCACGTAAGTCAGAATTGCCGGTTGTTGTTGCACCGGTAACAGGTCAATTGCAACAAATCGCCAGTGATAAGGACCAAATCAATAGCCATAATGGTTTTATGATGGTGCCAAATGGCAACAGTATCATGTCACCAGTTTCTGGTATTGTGGTTTCTTCAGATGCACAAACTGTTACGATACAAAGCGTTCATCATGAACAAGTAACAGTAAAATTGCAAACAAATGATACCACAATCTCCCATTTGGCAACTTATGGCACAGGACAACAACTACATGCCGGTGATTTGATTGGTACAACACACGCGACAAATCCAGAAGTGCATATCTATGTGTTGTTCGAAGAAACAATTGTCCCACACGTCAACTATGGGGCTGTTTATGCTGGACAAAATGTTTGGCAAAATCAGGAGAGCACCGATGTTAGCCAATGACCAAGTAGATGGTGTTATTGTCATCAATAAGCCAAGAGGTGTGACCTCATTTGATGTTGTGGCAAAAGTTAGACGTGCTATTGGTCAAAAAAAAGTTGGTCATGCTGGCACGCTTGATCCAGATGTGTCAGGCGTTTTAGTTGTTGCCTTAGGTAAAGCGACTAAACTTATTGATGAGTTACAGTCACGTCCTAAGCGTTATGTTGGTGATATTACCTTGGGCTTTGCAACAGAGACTGAGGATTTAAGTGGTGAAATCATTTCTGAAAAGGCAATTACTGTGCCGTATAGTGATCAACAGATTGATGAAGCTATTCAGTCACTGAACGGGTCGATTCAACAAGTTCCACCAATGTATTCGGCTGTTAAGGTGGCCGGAAAAAGGCTTTACGAATATGCTAGAGCCGGGGAAACTGTAACTCGTCCAATTCGAGAAGCTCATATTTATGATTTTCACCGTACATCATTAGTGAACTATGCTCATCAGCAACAAAAATTTGACTTTGAGGCGACAGTTTCAAAGGGAACTTATATTAGAACACTAGCAGTTGATACTGGTCGTCAATTAGGCATGCCAGCAACCATGACACGTTTAGAACGCGTGATGGGTAGCGGGATGACGTTGTCGCAAGCCATTGAGTTAAACGATGTGATGACTTGGCCACGTACAGCAATTTTAGAAAAAGTAATTCCTATTTCTAAGTTATTGAATTGGCCAATAAAGCCTTTGACGGATGATGAATGGTTTGCCGTTAAAAATGGGCAGGTTATCACACAGTGGCCTGCCGATGATAATTATTTGCAATTAACATATCAGGATGAAGTGAAAGCAGTTTACGCTTATAATCAAAATACTGGTGAATGGCGTTCACGTTATGTTTTCAATAATAAATGACAATGATTAAAACAACAACATTACATTATCCAATTCAAAATTTCAAACAGCCGGTACGCCAAGTTGTCGCTATGGGTTTTTTTGATGGCGTACACCTAGGCCATCAAGCTGTCATTAAGCGAGCTAAGGCTGAAGCAGATGCTTTAGGTGTACCGCTAGCAGTATTGACTTATGATCCACATCCAAGTGTCGCATTCAAAGCATTAACCGAACCATTAAAATACTTAACAGTGGTAAAGCAGAAAGCGCAATTACTTGAAACATTAGGTGTTTCGGAAATGTACAAGATGCAGTTTACTTCTCAACTAGCGGGTTTATCACCACAGGTATTTGTTGATGAGGTGTTGATGCAGTTAAATCCAGTAGCAGTTGTGGCTGGTTTTGACCATTTATATGGCAGCGATAAAAATCAAGCTAATATGGCTAACTTAGCAATTTATGCCAAAGCGCGTTTTGACGTCATTATTGTGCCGGAGTTTGATGATTTAGGCTTAAAAATAGGTTCTTCCAAGATTCGTTCTGCGCTATGTGTTGGTGACATGCAAACAGTTAATCGCCAATTGGGGCGCATTTATCATACAACGGGCATTGTTGTTCATGGTGAAGCCCGAGGCCGAGAACTAGGCTTTCCTACGGCAAATGTTTTAACACCTGAGCTAGAGTGGTTACCTGGAATTGGAATCTACGCTGTCAAGATTAGCATTGCTGGTCAATGGCATATTGGCATGGCAAGCATTGGTCGAAATGTAACTTTCGGCGACAATCGTCCGATAACAGTCGAAATAAACATTTTAGATTTTAACCAAGCAATTTATGGTGAAGATGTCACTGTGGCATGGCATCACCATTTACGAGGCGAAGTTAAATTTAATCAGGTTGATGATTTAATTACACAACTTGAAAAAGATAAAGTGGCAACGCGCACCTATTTTGAAACACTTGATTAATATCAATCAAGTGTTTTTTAGCACTCTGATAAAAAGAGTGCTAAAAAGGTTGCTTTTTTTTGAGAAAGGTGTATTATTATAGATGTTAGCAGTAAGAAGTATTGAGTGCTAAAGTGGAGGTGATGGTATGCTAACAGATAGGCAAAAATTAATCCTAAGTGCCATCATTTATGAATATACACAGACAGCACGAGCTGTTGGCTCTAAAAGTTTGCAAGAACAGCTCAATATTAAAGTAAGTTCGGCAACCATTCGTAATGAAATGGCCGCATTAGAATCTGCATCATTAATTAAGAAATTACATACTTCGGCTGGTCGTGTACCGTCGCGCGCAGGTTATCGTTACTATTTAGATCATTTAATGGCTAATCATAGCGTGACTGAACATGACGTTAATATGGTAATACAGTCGTTTCGTGGTAATTTTCATGAAATAGATGATTTATTAGATGAGTCAGCACGCACGTTATCAGAGTTTACAGGTGCAACTGCCATTATATTGAAGCCACAGCGTCACGACATTAAAGTATCAGGGTTCCGCTTAGTGCCCCTCGAGAACCAACAATTGATTGCTGTACTAGTTACAAGCGATGGTAAAGTGACAAGTCAAACCTTTAAATTACCTCGCGAACTAGCAATATCATCTCTAGATAGCATGGTCAAGTATATTAATGATCAGATGACTGGTCGGCCAGTCTTAGAAGTGTTGCAAATGATGCAATCTGATGAATTGCCAACGCAAATGAGTCGTGTCATTAAGACGCCAGGCGCATTCTTACAATTATTTGGGGATGTTCTCTCACGTTCAGTTGGTGATCAAGTTCATATTGGTGGTCGCTTGAATGTACTGAATTTTGATGAATCTCTCAATAATAAAGCTGATTTAAAGCGATTATTAGAATTCCTTGAATCAGCCAAAGATATCAGAAACGTTGCTCAGACGCTGGGCTCACACACGGTTGTTAAAATATCACAAGAAATTCATGAACCACTGTTAAAGTCATTTAGTTTAATTACACGTGGCTTTACAATACCTAATCAAGGAGATGGTGTGATTGCATTACTCGGACCAATCCGTATGCCATATGCGAGAAATATCTTACTAATTGATGCTTATGGCGAAGCGTTAACGCAAAAAATGATTGAATATACATAATTTAGGAGGGCACTTACGTGAAAGAGCAACAAAAGGAAACAGAGCAAAATATTGAAGAAATCAATGACGAAACTGTTACTGAACAAATTGAGGCAGATGTAGATACTTTGGAAAAAGAAGCAGAGGTTGACCCACAACAAGTTGAGATTGAGCAACTTCAAAGTGACGTTAAAGAACTTGAAGACAAATTGTTACGTGCACAGGCAGAGATTCAAAATATTCAGCAACGTCATGCACGTGAACTTCAAACTGTTCGTAAATATGATGGTCAAAAATTGGCAGGTGCCGTATTACCAGCTGTTGATAACTTGGAACGTGCGCTTCAGGTTGAATCTGAAGATGCAGTGACCCAACAAATTAAAACTGGTGTCGAAATGACATTAGGAACATTAGTGCAAGCATTACGGGACAATGGTATATCTGCTACAGGTGAAGTAGGTGAAACTTTTGATCCAACAAAGCATCAGGCAATTCAAAGTGTGGCATCAGACGATGTTGCCTCAGATCAAATCGCTACGGTACTTCAAAAAGGGTATATGATTCAGGATCGTGTCCTTCGTCCAGCTATGGTAGCTGTTGCAAAGTAATGTAAATATATTTATATGGTGATTCAGCTTGACGCACTACACCTTAAAAAGCAAATGCATTTTAATAGTAAAGGAAGAAAAATTCATGTCAAAAATTATCGGTATTGATTTAGGAACTACAAACTCAGCCGTCGCTGTATTAGAAGGTGGCGAACCAAAAATTATTACAAATCCAGACGGTGGTCGCACAACACCATCTGTTGTATCATTTAAAAACGGTGAAAGCCAAGTTGGTGACGTGGCTAAGCGTCAAGCAATTACAAACCCAGACACAATTATTTCAATTAAGTCACACATGGGTGAGGCTGGTTACAAAGTTACCGCTGATGGTAAGGATTATACGCCACAAGAAATTTCAGCAATGATTTTGCAATATATCAAGGGATATGCTGAAGATTACTTAGGTGAAAAGGTTGAAAAGGCTGTTATCACAGTACCTGCTTACTTTAATGATGCACAGCGTCAAGCAACCAAGGATGCCGGTAAGATTGCTGGCTTGGAAGTTGAACGTATTATTAACGAACCAACAGCGGCAGCTTTGGCCTATGGTTTGGACAAGCTAGACAAAGATGAAAAGATTCTTGTTTATGATTTGGGTGGTGGTACATTTGATGTGTCTATCCTAGAATTGGGTGATGGTGTCTTCGAAGTTTTGTCAACAAATGGTGACACTCACCTTGGTGGTGATGACTTTGATAACAAGATCATCGATTACTTAGCTGCTCAATTTAAGGCAGACAATGGCATTGACTTGAAGGATGATAAGCTTGCATTACAACGTTTGAAGGATGCCGCCGAATCAGCAAAGAAGACATTGTCTTCAGCTAACGAAGCACAAATCGATTTGCCATTTATTGCTTCTGGTGATCAAGGACCATTGCATTTGCAAACATCTTTGTCACGTGCAAAGTTTAATGAGTTGACTGCTGATTTGATTAAAAAGGCAGAACAACCAGTTCTGAACGCTTTGAAAGATGCTGGTTTGTCATTCTCAGACATTGATGAAGTGATTTTGAACGGTGGTTCAACGCGTATCCCTGCTGTGCAAGAATCAGTTAAGAAGTTAACAGGTAAGGAACCAAACCATTCAATTAACCCTGATGAAGCTGTTGCTCTTGGTGCAGCCGTTCAAGGTGGTGTTATTACTGGTGATGTTAAGGATGTTGTATTGCTAGATGTCACACCACTATCATTGGGTATTGAAACAATGGGTGGCGTCTTCACGAAATTGATTGATCGTAACACAACAATCCCTACATCAAAGTCACAAGTCTTTTCAACAGCTGCTGATAATCAACCCGCTGTAGATATCCATGTCCTACAAGGTGAACGTTCAATGGCCGCTGATAACAAGACTTTGGGCCGTTTCCAATTGTCAGATATTCCTGCTGCTAAGCGTGGTGTACCACAAATTGAAGTCACATTTGACATTGACCGTAACGGTATTGTGTCAGTATCAGCTAAAGACTTGGGTACACAAAAGGAACAAAAGATTACAATCCAAGCTGCTGGTGGTCTCTCTGAAGAAGAAATCGAGCAGATGATGAATGATGCTAAGGCTAATGAAGAAGCCGATGCAAAGAAGAAAGAAGCTGTTGATACACGTAACGAAGCTGACCAATTGATTTTCTCAACTGAAGCAACGCTTGAAGAAGCTGGCGACAAGTTGAGTGATGATGATAAGAAGGCGACACAAGAGGCTTTGGAAGCTTTGAAGAAGGCTAAGGAAGATGCAGCAGCTGAAGACGCTGATTTGACAGACTTAAAGGCTAAGACAGAAGCATTGGCTAAGGCTGCTCAAGAATTGGCCATGAAGCTTTATCAACAAGCTGCACCAAAAGAAGGCGCAGAAGGTGAAGCTAAGCCAAAGGATGACAAGACAGTAGATGGCGATTTTGAAGAAGTTGATCCTTCAAAAAAGAAAGATTAATTAATCGCGTTGTTTAATATATAGTTAGCACAAAACAAACCGCATTCTGATGGATGCGGTTTGTGTACATAATGTGGAAAAGGAGCAGATCATTGAATAACACAGAATACTATGATCGTCTTGGTGTTGATAAAAATGCCAGTCAAGATGATATTAAAAAAGCCTATCGTAAATTATCTAAAAAATATCATCCTGATATTAACCATGAACCAGGGGCTGAAGAAAAATATAAAGAAATTCAAGAAGCTTTTGAAACCTTAGGGGATGAGCAAAAGCGTGCGCAATATGATCAATTCGGTCCAGCTGGTGCAGGACAGGGTGGTTTTGGTGGTTACCAACAGCAAGGTGGCTTTGGCGACTTTTCCGACTTGGGGGATATCTTCAGCCAAATGTTTGGCGGTGGTTTTGACCCTAACAGACCTCGCAAAGGACAAGATTTACAATACCGTATGCACTTAAGCTTTGAAGAAGCGGTATTTGGTAAAGAAGAAGTTATTAAATTTAATCGTGGTGATGGGCCGCATGAAATCAAAGTGACGGTGCCAGCAGGTGTTGAAACTGGGCAACAGATGCGGTTAGCAGGCCAGGGTGAAGAGGGGATGAATGGCGGCCCACGTGGTGACTTGTTCGTTGTCTTCCAAGTGTCGGCTTCTAAAGACGGCTTTGAACGTGACGGTGCTGATATCTATCTTGAACACAAAATTAGCTTTGTCAGCGCTGCTCTTGGTGATGAAATACAAGTTAAGTCAGTACATGGGGATGTGAATTTAAAAATTCCTGCAGGCACACAAACGGGCACACGTTTCCGTTTGCGTGGTAAAGGAGCTCCACGTTTACGCGGTACAGGAAATGGTGATCAATATGTCATTGTGAAAATTGATGTACCAACAAAGCTAAACCGTGACCAAAAGAAAGCTTTGGAATCTTTTCAAGAAGCAACTGATGGCACAAAAAGAAAAAGTTTTTTCGACAAGTTATAAGTTGTTTGCATGATAAAAAACACATCCTTTTAAAAGGATGTGTTTTTTATTAATCGATATATTTGACATCGTCATCAACTTGCCATGGCGCATCTAGATTGATATGGTCATAGTAGAGGTGACCATGTAAATGATCAATTTCATGTTGAAAGACAATTGCTGGATAATCGCGTAATTTTAAAGTCTTTGTGGCGCCAGTTTCATCTTGATAGCGCACAGTGATACGATTAGCACGTGGCACAAAACCTGGTACATCTTCATCAACGGATAGGCAACCTTCACCCACATTCAAAGCACTACGCTTAACAGATTCAGAAATAATAACTGGGTTGAAAATTGTCCCTTTGAAGTATGGTTTGTCATCTTGCTCATCCTGTTCATGTGTCTCAAGTGCAGGAATAAGAATTGATGTCATTTGGAGCGAGTAGCCAACTTGTGGTGCTGCTAACCCAACGCCGGGTCGTAAACCGTATTTTTCGTTTTCTTCTTCATCTTGCGAAACAACGAGATAGGTCATCATATCTTGAGCTAACTGTGCATGTTCTTCGCTGAGAGGGAAGGGCACGGCTGTCGACACTTGGCGCAAAACTGGATCACCATCACGTGTGATTTTGTCCATTGTAAAACGTATTGTCATATAAATTCACCTCTTTACTAGTATATCAAAGTGTGCAACATGTTAAAATAGAACTATGAGTGAAAATTATACATTACCAATTGACAGCAATTGGACAATCGATGATATCGTGACGGTCAGCGCTTTCGTTGACAAAGTGCTACAAGTCTATGAAAATGGTGTTTTAAAAGTGACGTTACTGGCACAATATGACAAGTTTCGACAAGTAATCCCATCTAAAAGTGAGCAAAAGCAGTTTGATCGCAATTTCGAGCAGCAGACTGGTTTTAGTATTTATCGCACAATTAAGTTGGCACAAGCCACAACAAAAGACAGGATAAAGGTATGACCTTATTAAGTCAATTTGAAATTCAAGAAATCGATCAGACAGTATTGTTATGGCTCAATGACATCCGACAAAAGACAATTGCGGCAATGCAACAGCGCTTAGATGTCCATGAAAAACGTGATAACCGTGATTTAGTAACCAATGTGGACCAAGATAATGAAAAGTTCATTAATGACAAAATTCGACACTTTGATGCCGAGGCGCATATTGTCAGTGAGGAAGGTTTTGGTGACCACAATCAAGATATGAACGGACGTGTTTGGTTCGTTGATCCGATTGATGGTACGATGAATTTTGTCAAACAAAAAACAGATTTTGCAGTGATGATTGCCCTTTATGAAGATAATCAACCCGTTTTAGGGTGGATTCTTGACGTGGTCAATAATGTGGTTTATCATGGCGGCCCTCAAATCGGCGTATTTGCTAACCAATTGCGCCTTAAACCACCGATTGATGATAATTTATCAGAGGGTATCGTGTTATTAAGTGGTGCTAGACTGTTATATGGTATGTTTGGTTATGATAAGATAGCTAAAGCGGCTTTGGGCTACCGTGTAATTGGCGCGGCGGGGCCATCATTTATTCGTGTTATCATGGGGCAAGCAATAGGTTATTCATCTAAAATGATGCCTTGGGATTTTGCGGCAGGACAGGTTTTAGCAAAAACATTAGGATTATCCGTTTCAGATATTGACGGCAAAGCCCTAGATATGTTATCATCTAACATAGTATTAGTGGCTACAAATCGCGCGCATCGTGATATTTTAACGTTGCATCAAAGCTAGGGCACAACAGACCCTAGCTTTTACTATGAGATGAGTAGTATGAAATTAAAGGAGCACTAGAAAATTGGCAAATCGCGAAGATATTCGTAACATCGCTATCATCGCCCACGTCGATCATGGAAAGACGACGTTGGTTAACGAACTTTTGAAGCAATCAGACACATTGGACTCACGCAAGGAATTGGGTGATCGTGCAATGGATACAAACGACATCGAAAAAGAACGTGGTATCACTATCTTGTCAAAGAACACAGCCGTTAAGGTTGGGGACAAGCAAATTAACATTTTGGATACACCTGGGCACGCGGATTTCGGTGGTGAAGTTGAACGTATCATGGGTATGGTTGATGGTGTTTTGTTGGTTGTTGATGCCTTTGAAGGTACAATGCCTCAAACACGTTTCGTTTTGAAGAAAGCCTTTGAACAAAACTTGACACCTATTGTGGTTGTTAACAAAGTAGACCGTCCAGGTGCTCGTCCTGAAGAAGTTGTTGACGAAGTGTTGGACTTGTTTATTGAATTAGGTGCTGATGAAGAAGATTTGGACTTCCCAGTTATTTTTGCTTCAGCTATGAACGGCACATCATCATTGTCTCCTGACGTTGCTGACCAAGAACACACAATGAAGCCAATTTTTGACAAGGTATTTGAAACAATTCCTGCCCCAATTGACAACTCAGACGAACCATTGCAATTCCAAGTGGCTATGTTAGATTATAACGACTTCGTTGGTCGTATTGGTATTGGCCGTGTTAAGCGTGGCACAATTAAAATTGGTGACAACGTTGAAGTGATGAAGTTAGATGGCACAACACAATCATTCCGTGTCACAAAGCTAGCTGGATTTATTGGTTTGGATCAAGTTGATATTACAGAAGCTAAGGCCGGTGATTTGATTGCCGTTTCAGGGATGGAAGACATTTCTGTTGGTGAAACAGTAGCAGATACTGCACACCCTGAAGCATTACCTATTTTGCGTATTGACGAACCAACATTGCAGATGACTTTCCGTCAAAACGATAGCCCATTTGCAGGTAAAGAAGGTAAGTTCGTCACAGCACGTCAAATCGAAGACCGTTTGCGTCGTGAATTGCACACAGATGTGTCATTGCGTGTTGAAGATACTGACCAAGCAGGCGCATGGTTAGTATCAGGACGTGGTGAATTACATTTGTCAATTTTGATTGAAACTATGCGTCGTGAAGGCTTTGAATTACAAGCTTCACGCCCACAAGTTATTTATCGTGATATTGACGGTGTGCAATCAGAACCATATGAATCTGTTCAAATTGATACACCAGATGAATACGCCTCAACAGTTATTGATTCATTGAACCAACGTAAGGGTGAAATGGAAAACATGGAATCTGTTGGTAATGGTCAAACGCGTTTGACTTATATGGCACCTTCACGTGGTTTGATTGGTTACTCAACAGAATTCATGTCAGCAACACGCGGATATGGTATTTTCAACCATACCTATGCTGAATACCGTCCTGTTGTTCGCAACTGGGAGCCAGGTCGTCGTAATGGTGCGCTGGTTTCAATTACTCAAGGAACAACTTCAAACTATGCTATCATGGGTGTTGAAGACCGTGGTCAAATGTTCATTGGCGCTGGTGTTGAAGTCTATGAAGGTATGATTGTTGGTATGAATGCACGTGACAACGATATTTCTGTTAACGTGACAAAGTTGAAGCCACAATCAAACGTCCGTTCATCAAACAAGGATCAAACTGCATCAATCAAGACACCTCGTGTGATGAACTTGGAAGCAAGTTTGGAATTCTTGAACGATGACGAGTACGTTGAAGTAACACCTGAAAATGTTCGTATTCGAAAGGCAATTTTGAATACTGCTGAACGTGAAAAGGCAGCAAAACGTCGTAAGGCATCAAAGTAATTTATATAACATGAGAACGATATTAATTGTTCTCACTCATGGAGATATGGCACAATCTGGTACTGCAACGGACTCGAAATCCGTCGAGCCGCTTTTGGCGGTGTGCGGGTTCAAATCCCGCTATCTCCTTACGAACAAGTGTTCGCACGTAGAAATATGTACAAAAACGTTGTTAAATCAACGTTTTTTTGTTTCTCAAAACGCTATAAAACGTGTGAGAACGTGAAAATTGGAGCCAAATTGGAGCCAGTCTCAACTTTTCCAAACCTTTTTCGCTAAACCCATGTGTGTCTAGCTGTTAGTCCCAAATATTCTTTACTTTTTCCGCTTCCTCATTAACCACTTCATCAAGCAACGCATGGTAGTATTTATTGATGATTTCAATGGTGTGTCCCGAAATTCTGGCGATATAATCAAGAGATACACCTTTTTGTATCAAAATAGTATCATGCGTTGCACGTAAGGTTTTTGGCGTTATAACCAAACCGTCGCTAGTTTTATCTGGTATGCCAACTTTATTCAAAGCCTTTTTAAATACTTTGTTAGTGTTGGTGCTAGATGATAGTAGACGGTCACCTCTGGTAGTGGGCGGGAGTTCATTCCTAAACATCAAGTTGTGCTCGTTGTTGATATTATAAACGCTGAGCCTTTTTTGTTTTTGTTCAGAAAAAGTGACAATGAGTTTCTCCAATTGTGGGGAAACAGGGACATGACGATCGCTGCGTGTTTTCGTATAGGGCTTAATGCTATTGTCTTGCTCTATGAAGGTGTTGTGGACGTGTAGGGTATGCTTTGAACGGTCTATGTCATCAAATCTTAAAGCCTTTGCTTCACTAGGGCGTAAGCCGCATTCAAGCATAATTAGCAGCACAAGGTATTCCTGATGAATCAAATCAATATTTTCGTAGAAATACTTTCGCAATTTATTTGCGTGTTCTAAACTTAAGCTTGCTACCGGTTTAAACATACCCTTATCGATGCCAGTTGTTCGTATCATGTTTTCCGATGGCATGGGTGTTTTTCTAATCAAGCCGTCGTACTCTGCATCTGAGAAAGCTTTTCTCAAGAACGCGCGATATTTTGTAACAGTGCCAGAAGAATACTTCTGGCCAAGCTCATTGAAGTAGAGCTGAATAGCGGTTTTGTTACCATCAAAGTATTTTAATGGTCTACCAGCTAAATCAATGCGTAATCGTTTGATTAAGGTTCTGTAATTATTCTTACTGTTAGTTTCGAGATATGGTTCAACGTTTCCGAGATACCATTGTTCGAAATATTTCCATAAAGGCATTGAAGCATTGTTCGCGGTGTAACCACTAGCAAATGCTAATCTGTCTTCACTTTCAAATTGTTTAGCTTCCTGGTACGTGTCCACATACCGACGTGGCGAGAAATGGCGTTTGCCTAACTGGTCACGCATTGAGGTTCTTACTTCATACTTGCCGTTAAAACGGCCTGTAGTTACTTTTTTTATCATAATGTTATTTTCCTTTCGATTAACGAAAGTACAATAGGGCGTACAATATGATATTAGGGCAGTTTAACGTCATGACTTTATGGACGAAATAAAAAAACTTTAAAAAAGGCCTTACATCTGTTACAATATAATAGAACGCCCAGTGCGTTTTAGTCATTAGCACACCGACTGCCACCCCCGGCTAGGTGTGCTTTTTTATTTGCTTATTTTTAAGATTTCATTGTCTATTATTTATTACTGCTGAGTCTTTAATCTTATTTTTGATGTATTTTAGTCCATATGAAATATAAAATGGCAATTAAAATTATAGCTGCAAAAGAAAAGTATATAAACATGAAAAACCATTTTAGTTGATAAAACATATATTTATATAAATAATTCATATTTGACACCTTTCCAATGCACAAACAATATGTACGCCCAAAAGGGCATTTATGACTTATTATTATTATTTGACTACATCGCCAGTAATTAACCAAGAACCCATAGTTGACTTCGCGTTGATAACTTTAAACTTAACGTGATCACCAGCTTTTAAATTATATTGTTGCGTAGCTGGATAAAAGTTCAAGTGCTCACCAGCTTGTATATTTTGGCCCAATTCAGACTCGTTTACGATATTGAATATTTCGACATCAACAGTTTTACCATCGATACTTTGGCCGTTATTTAGTTGACTCTCGGCATCTAATGTTGAAATAACGTCATTAGCAATAGCTGCAACAGATGATGTAGAAGATGATTCAGAGTTTTTCTCTAGCTCGCTTGATTTGTTTGATTTCGATGTTTTTTCTGTTTTGGTCGATTCATTGGATGAGTGGTTACCAACGATATATCCACCAAGTCCAACTACAGCTACTGCTAATACAGCAATAACAATTATATTTTTTTTATTCATTCTATGTCTCCACGTAGTATTTTAGTGTGGTTGCTTAGCACATATATGTTAAATCAAAAGGATATATAATTAGTTACCATAGTCATCGCTGGCTTTACCTTGATCACTAATTATTTTTGCTTCCATGGATGGAACTGTTATTTTTCCGCCTAGAGTTGACTTGTAAGATACAGTGCCTTTGCTGATTCCTGAAGCAGTCACGAGGTCGTCTTCCAAAACGCGGGAACCGTTAAGCAGGCTGTTGTCAATATTAACCAGAATGATATTATCACTATTTCCGTCGACAGCAAGTCGAATCTGAACAGCATCATCATCTTCCATTACTTGAATTACCTTGCCTGTATACTGAATTTTTTTGCTCGTGTAATCATCAGGCGTTCGCGCGATTTGATCGTATGTTATACCGGTCTTGTAAGAGGCAGGGTCTTTGTCGCTATCATCAGATGTGGAGCTACTTGATTCCGATTCATCGTTTGATTCACTTGCATCTTCGTCCGAACTTGACGAATTATCGCTTTCGTCATTAGATGATGAAACGAAACTGTCAGATTTTTTTGCTGTTTTTGGTGATGATTCGTTTTGCGAACTTTTACCAGCAGCGAATCCAATCATTCCTATAAAAAATAAAAGTCCAACAAAAAACGTAATCATTACTGCTTTTTTTCCAACAGCGCTTTTCTGTTTATTTGCCTTACTTACAATATAAAGCGTTAGTAATACTATGAATACAATTGATGTAACTATCCAAAGTAAAGCGAACATCGCGATCATAACTTTCTCTCTCCCAAAGCATTTTATTGTGGTTGCTCAGCACATGTTTTTATTCTACTAATTTAAATTCATTATATATTCGTAACACATCGCTTTCTAACCATGAGGGCACGCGATAGTAACTCATAAATGTAAGGGGACTACTTGGCATTTCGATAGAAATCAGCAATTTTATAGCATTGCGGTGCGCTAATAATTCTTCGCCGCGCTTACCATACTCACTAAATTGATAAACAGCTTGTGCTTCGTGATCACCGTATAATATATGGCTAAGCTCGTGAGCTAGTCTATACGCGTAATCAACGTTGACATCAAAGCACTTATTCATAATAACCGCTCGTGTATTAACAAGCGCGGTATCTGGAACGTTTGTTGATAAATCATCAGCGTCAACTACCGAGACGTCATTATTGCATGCCAAAGTCTCTAACGAGCTTGTTATCTGCGTATATAGGTAATCTCTTATCATTTATTACCTCGCTGGCGTTGTTCAATAATAAAACGTGCGTATTCGCGAAGTTTCTCTTTATCTTCTTCAGTAATTTCCATACCATCAAAAGCTAGTATAGTTTCATCATCTAAAATGTCGGCAACCTTTGTATCAACAGACGTTACATTCATCTCATCAGTACGCCCTAATAAGTAGTCGGTTGATACATGGAGTACGTCAGCGACAGCGCTTATTTTCTCAACAGAAGGCGTTTTAGTTTTCCAACCATAAATCGAGTTAATGCCCATTCCAGACTTTTCTGCAAGGGTTTGAAGATTTATTTTTCTTAAATTAGCAGTTTCTTTAACGCGTTCAAATATAGTCATATCAAAGGTTCTCCAGTATTTGACTACATAAAATAATTCAATCGGATAAAAATAGGTTGACTTATTTATTCGATAGAGTTATGATTATTTCATCAAGTAATTAAGCAAACAAAAACAAGCACTGATAAATCTAACTTGGCGGTCTGATTAAGCAAGTACAACGTTTTTATTACTTATTTGTTATGCACTAATATTACTCCATTGGATAAAATTAGTCAATAACTTGATGAAAATTTATAAAGGAGGATAAAAATGACTGAATTGGAAAAAGCTTCATCGAAAGTACGCGTTAAATTCAAAGTCGCTTTGATTGAACATGGAATTAAACAAGTCGAACTTGCAAAAATGCTTAATACATCGCCGGCGCAAGTTAATCGAGCGTTGGCTGGCAACACCACGCCAAAAGATATTGAAATTCAAAAGCAAGTAGCAAAAATTTTAGATGTCGAATTATAAGGAGACAGACATGTCACAAGAAATTAAGGTATTTGACAACCTAAAAGTCAAAGAAGAAAACGGACAAGTGTTGTTCGATGCAGAAAGCGCAGCAATTGGATTGGGAATTGTTTCAAGGGCAAAAGGATATACAAATATTCGCTGGTCACGTGTGAATGATTATCTCGTTTCTGCCAAAAGTGGCAGAAAGATTCAAAAAGGTGATTTCATCACTGAACCACAATTCTACAAGTTAGCTATCAAAGCAAACAACGAAACCGCTGAGCATTTCCAAGACTGGGTCACGTCAGAAGTCCTGCCAGCAATTCGTAAACATGGCGCATACATGACAGACAAGACAATCGAAGATGTCCTAACTAATCCAGACACAATTATTCGATTGGCAACTGATTTGAAAAATGAACGTGAAGCTAAAGTCGCTTTGCAACAAGAAAACTCTGTCTTGCTGCAACAGAATAACGAGATGAAACCAAAGGCGGACTACACAGACCTAGTCTTATCAAACAAGGCATTGGTTAACATCACATTCATTGCCAAAGATTATGGACTGAGTGGTCTTGCAATGAATAAATTATTGCATCAACTTGGCGTCCAATACAACCAATCAGGTGTGTGGCTGTTATATGCAAAGCACCAGAAAAAAGGTTGGACGCAATCAGAAACTAAGGAAGTCGATCGTAAAGATGGAACAAAAAAGCTTGTAATGAATACCAAGTGGACACAAAAGGGTCGCTTAGGTTTGTACAACTTGCTTAAAGTAAATGGGTACTTACCAGTAATTGAACAAGACCAGACAGCATAGGGGAAAGAAAATGGAAGAAAAACAAGAAATTTTGGAATTAAAAAAAGAAGTCAGCGAGTTAAAAACACAAGTGGCTTCTCTGAAAACGAACGTTAAATATTTACTGAATAAATCAGCTAAACTTTAACATATTTTCACTCAATTTTTCAACGGTGTATCCAGCTTCGGTTCCAGCAGCAATCAATTCTTCTGTTGAAAGTGCATATTTATCAGCATCGATTGTAGCTGTATCGCCTGGTTCGTTGAAATTAGCATCCAATACCTGATTTAAATCTTCCAAATCGAGTTTAGGACGGTTGGCGTAATGCTTTGGTGATAATCCCATTTTAATTATATCCTTTCAAAATACTAGGCACTGCAATGCCAGTAACTACAGGATAGCACACTGAAATTAGAAGAAAAGCAACAAGTACAGGGGCGTACAAATATGGACGACAAAATTATTACAATGCTGACAGAGTCAGTTGTTAGCAAACTCTCAACTTTTTTCGAAGAGGGGTTAGAGTATGAAATCATCACACAGCGACAAGATTTGGCAGAATTTCTAACTGGAAAAAGGCGAGCCGATGTCAGCAGGTTTTTAGAACTTCCAGACTTCCCGCAGATTAGAGATGATACGGGAAATGTCATTGGTTGGAGTTGGCGAGCTATTAGAAAATGGGAACTAGAAAGGACAAAGCAAAATGCAATACTTTGAAATTATCGGCATCGTGTTTGTTGTCGTTGCAGCATTCATCGGTGGTGTAGTCGTAGGCGACAGTTTAGGTAAGTGACATGGCAAATAACAACTACCCCAGTGGTATGACGGTAGCAGACTGGCAACATGTAGGTGAATTGCCAACACGTTATGAAACACGCCTAGAGCACCTTAGAAATGAGCGCAGCAAGTCATTAGATGAGATTGACCAAGTGAATGATTACATTCATGAATTGGACGACGAGATACGTCAACTGGAGTTTGGTGATGAATAGGTTACGAGAGTTGAGACTGGAACACAAAGAACGTCAAATTGATCTGTCTGTTGGTGTGGGAATTGATACACAGGATATATCAAGATACGAGCGTGGTGTGACAGTCCCAAGTCTAAAAAGGTTAATCATCTTTGCTGATTATTACAACGTCAGCATTGATTACCTAGTTGGGAGATCAGATGAAAGATAAGGAACTAATTACAGAGTTGCAGAACATGCGTATGCGTCTCGGCGTTTTACGAGACAACATCAGAAGCCGTGATGAAATAGCTGGAGAATATGCAGGCGATGTCATGTCGTTTATGACTAACATTTTGTCACGGATTAGCAAAGAAAGAGTGGATAGAGGATTAGGAGGTTGATTAGTGGCACAGAGAAGAATGTTCAGCAAGGAAATTACAACAAGTGACACGTTTGTAGATATGCCGATGTCTAGTCAACTGCTTTACTTTCACTTAGGAATGGAAGCAGATGATGAGGGGTTTATCGGTAATGCAAAGATGTTAAGCCGAGCCTATGGTGCAAACAGCGATGATTTAGCATTATTAAAAGCTAAGGGTTTTATCATCATGTTTGAGAATGGTGTAAGTGTTGTAAAAGATTGGAATTTGAATAATAAAATACGAAAAGACAGAATGAAACCGACAATTTATCGTTCAGAAAAGAGTCTTCTAAACGTTGATATAGATGGGTCTTACTTCATTGACAACCAAATGGCAACCATTTCGCAACCAGATGTCAACCAAATGTCCGCACAGGATAGGTTAGGTAAGGATAGGTTAGGTAAGGATAGGTTAGGTAAGGATAGTAAAGATATATTGTCTGGTTCTGACGAACCCGACCACGTACCTTACAAAGAAATTGTCGATTACTTGAATGAAAAGACAGGTAGTAAGTATCGCAGTAGTGGTTCAAAAACAAAATCATTAATTAAAGCAAGAGCTAACGAAGGATTTAGCCTTGATGATTTTAAGACAGTCATCGAAAAGAAAGCAAAAGAGTGGGCAGGAACAGATATGGAAAAGTATCTCAGACCAGAAACATTGTTTAGCACTAAGTTTGAGGGTTATCTCAATCAGAAACAATCAGCCAACCCAAGACAAAGCGGTTATGGCAAACAGAAACATCAAGGTATAGTCCCTAAGTTTTTGCAAGGTAAGGTTTAGTCAATGGCAAAGGTTGAGAAATGGGTCAGTGACTTCGTTAGAACAGCTATAGCGTTAAAAGCATCAGGATTGCGTACAAGCAACGATAACAATTTGTTTGTACAAATAGACACTGAAGAGCTTGGCACTCGTCTAAAAGCAAATGGCGGGCTAAAAGAGATGATCAGTTATGTAGCACAGGCTGATAACTTTTCTATAAGGTCAACATGGGAATCATCTCCGACAGCTATTAAAACCTTGCAAGAAATGAGAGCAGAAAAAAACGCCTAACAGCTGGAACTGTTAAAGCGTAGGTGTATCTGGACTGATAACACTTCAAGAATATCAAGAAATGAGGAATAAGGCAAATGATAAACGAACTAGCACAACCCAAAGTAGACGTAAAAGATGGCCAAATTAATTTCAAAAATGTAAACCAGTTCAAAAGTGACTTTGAACAAATCATTCAAAGAAACAGCAACTTTATCGTAACTGATGAAACATTAACTGGATCAAAAAAAGCCAGAGCAGAATTACGTAATGCGGCAAAAGAGTCAGCAGCATGGCGTAGCAAAATCAAGGCAGAGCTATTGAAACCGTTTGAATATGTTGCTGAAATAGCGATTAGTTTCGAAAAACAAGCTAAATCAGCAGCTGATGCAATCGATTCGGATGTCAAAGTGTTTGATGAAGCTGAAAAGCAGAAACGATTAGACGGCTTAAAAACTTATGTTGATGCTAGAGCAAAAGAACTGGGCATTGAAACGATTACAGAATTTAATGACAAGCATTTAATCAAGGGTAATTTTAACGGTACTAAGCCGAAGCAAAAATTTATCGATGAATTTATCGAACCAGAATTATCACGGTTAGTTTCTGAAAAAGAGTTAAAAATTGCAAACGCTGCAGCTGTCAAAAACTATGCAGAAAGTAAAGGGTTTGAACCAGAGGGCTATATTCATTCGCTAGATTTCAAGACTCTTGCACAGATTATGGGTGACATTGACGGCGATGTGGGGCGCAAAAGAAAACGGGAAGAAGCTGAAAAAGCGATTGCTGAGATGGAAGCTCGAAAAGAGCAAGAAAAAATTGAGAACGCAAAATCTACAGGTAATAAAAAAGTTGACGAAGAAACAGGCGAGATTATTCAAAATACGCAGCCTGTTCCTGAAAAAACATATAACAGGACACTATACATTATCGAAGCAACGAGTGCGCAACTGAACCAATTAGCAGATTATATGAAATCAAATGGTATTGCTTTCAGGGGTGAAAAATGACCGAATTCAAAAATCTTTATGAAGCGTTGGCTGAAACTCAAAATCATATTGAACAGCCGAAAAAAGACGCTAGCAACCCGATGTTTAAGTCGAGTTATGTGACATTAGATGCAGTTATTAATGCAATAGTTAATGCGCGAAAGTCATCCGGGGCAAAATTCTTTTTCACTAATATTGTGCAAGACGGCATTATGATTACTCGTATTATCGGATATGGGGACACATTAGATTTGTCTGGGTCAAAAGTAGCAGACGACCTCGGAAATAGGGGGACGAACTCGGCTCAAGCAGAAGGTTCAGCATTGACGTATGCGCGGCGTTATAGTCTCTCGATGGCGTTCGGTATTGCCAGCGATGTTGATGATGACGGTAATGGTGCAAGTGCGTCAAACCGAAAGCAAGCACAACCGAAACTGATTTCAAAAGAAAAACTCGCGTTGTTGGAAAGAATGATCACGGAAACATCTGAATTCAGCGGTCAAGACATGATGGCATTCACACTGAAAGCGGCAAACGTTGCGGCATTGAAGTTCGTGACAGAAGAAAATTACAAACCATTACTTGCAAAAGTGACGGAGTGGCATCAGAAAGCAGAGGATAAATCAAATGAACCAAGTTAATTTAATCGGTCGTTTGTCAAAAGACATTGAAGTTAGATATACACAATCAGGAAAAGCGGTTGGAAGTGGCTCAATCGCAGTTAATCGCCGCTTTAGAAGTGCTAATGGTGAGCGCCAAGCCGACTTTATCAACTTTGTTATCTGGGACAAGGCGGCTGAAAACTTAGCTAATTTCACACACAAAGGCTCACAGGTTAGGCTAGGTGGCGAGTGGCAAACACGCAACTATGAAAACAACAATGGCCAAAAAGTCTATGTGAATGAGTTGGTAGTCAATGCCTTTGATTTATTAGATCCAAAAGCTGCGACACAGACACAAAGTAACTTGGATAACGTGGATCCGTTCGCCGGACAGAACACAAAGCAGTCACCTAATCCTTTTGCAGCATCAGGAAAAACAGAAATTGACATTTCAGATGATGACTTGCCATTCTGATTGGTGATGTCATGAAAGAGTTTCAGGCATATCCAACACAAAAAGCTGGTAACGAAATTTTATTCAGATTCAGAGACGAGGAATCAGCAAATCAGTTTTTATCAACGTTTCAATTATTTAAACAGACACTAGTCGAAATTCAAGTAAGAGATGATCGTGAGATTAGTGCACAACAAAGAAAATTCATATATGCATTATTTAGGGATATTTCTAACTGGTCGGGTGACTTGCCAGAATATGTGAAACAACTGTTTAAAATGTGGTTTGAACAGTGGAAAGATTTAGACGAGTTCTCCTTACGAGATGTTGAAAAATCAGTTGCAGCAGGTTTAATCACATTTATGTTGGACTTTGTAGCAGAACATAATGTGCCGTTGAGTTTTAAACCATTAGATGCATTAGAACCAGAAGATGTCGCACATTTCGAATACGCTTGTCTGATGAATAAGTGTTGTGTGATATGCGGTAAAAAGCCAAGTGATCTGCATCATTTAGACACGATTGGTCAGGGTGTAGATAGACGTAAGACTAATCACTTGAAACATAGAGCAGTGCAGCTATGCAGAATACACCATAATGAAGCACACACACTTGGTATTGAAACGTTTTTAAGTAAGTACCACATCAATGGCATAAAGATAGATGAGCGCATTGCTAAGGTGCATAGATTGAATATAAAGGATAGAGAGGTGTGATGGCATAGATGGATAAGGTGATATTAGATCCAAATATACTAAGGCAGTTCACACTCAATAAATACATTGAAGCTGAACGCAAAAATCGTTTTATCGCTGCGAAACTAAAAAAGACAGCCACTGCCTATGCCAGAAACGTTTTCTTACAAGCGATTACTGACGACGTATCATTCTCATGGCCAACAAAGTTAAAGTTTGATTGGTATCTGCCAGACAGACGGATAGACCCAGATAATTGGACGTTTACGCAGAAGTTCATCTTTGATGGTATGCAAAAAGCACAGATTGGTAAGCGCGTGTTCTTGGACAATGACAACGTGAAAAATATAAAAGGGTTCGACCATGACTTTTATGTAGACAAGGTGAACCCTAGGTTAGAAATATACGAGACGGAGGTAGTACATGAAATATGACATCAGAGTGTCTGGGAAGACGATTAAATCGTTTAGCAATCTAGACGCTGCGAATGTGTGGAGAGATGGGTATCAGGGTGTGAACCCAGACAAAACGGTAATCGTTGTTAAGGATTATGGGAAAGTTGGTGAGTGACTAAAAGAAAGCAGAATCACCAAATATAAATAGTTTAAAAATAATTAGCACAAACAATTGTAAAGTTATGCAAAAAGAAGTAGTGATGACTGTGCCCCTGCTTCTTATTCTTATACCTATATATAGAAAGTAAATAAGGACGAGAACAGTCACGATAACTATAGTTGTAAACAAATTAAAAGTGTCGATTATTTGTAGGGGAATCATTAAAAAGTCCTTTTTAAAAAAATTCGATAAAACTATTGTATCAAATTAAAAGCGTGACACAAAATTACCTATTAGGAGAAAAAATGGCGGACAGGATAGACAAATACTTTAGTGATTATTATTCTGGTGTGATAGACATGCAGATTAAGTTGAGAAAAGATGAATTGAAACTGCCGGTTGGTATTGATGAGAATATTGGTGGTGGCAAGGCTGAGAATAAGCGTAGTTTTCCATTGGAAAATAATATGATTATTGAGGAATCAGACTACACACTGCAATCATTCATCAGAGACAAAGAATTTATGGACAGTTTCTTGAAGATGTTAATTGATGAAGAACGTGCATTGTTGGCACTGAGATATGATCGTAGACGTAGACGAAGTTGGGTACAAGTTGCCAAAATGTTGAACAAGTCAGAGCGACAATGTTACCGAGACTTGGACCAGATTAAAGACACTTATAGGAATTCACTATTCTATGGAGACTGTGGATAACTTTTAGCCAGAAAATACGTCAGTTTATTGTCAGTTTTAGGGCTAAAAATAGTGCTAATATTGTAGTATCGAATGATTAGGGATAACTATTCACACATGCTACGGCGTGACTTACGTTATGGGTTATCGCACCCTAAAGCGACGTTGCACACACTTGCAGGAACAAGGATTAGTGGTAACATGAAATAGATAGGTTGGAATATCTATCATTATGACAGGTGGCGGAATAGACCGCTCCAGTACCTTACATGAGCAACTGGGTTAGAAACATCGTATGCGAGGTGCAAATCCTTGTCCTGTCATTGCAAGACTCTTACTAAGTGATGTATCAATAAGCCGTTACACTCGTGGTAGGTGAGCAAGAAAATCAGTTATCACCATAGTTGCAAAAAACGCGGCTAAATACTAGTTAGGTGATTTCTGTGGGTGAATGAGCAAGAACTCTGTTTCGGAGTAGCCCTCATTCGGGTGCAAGCCCCGACATTCACATTGCGGTAACGCAAACACAACATATAAGGGTGGTTGCCTGCAAACTCCCACCTGTACATATTTGAGACCGTCAACAATGACTGTCTCTAAAAAAATGGCTTATTATTATGTATTTTTCGATATTTATGTTAATATTTATTTAGGCAGAAGCGTCGCTATTATTCAATTTGAATGATAACGCGTGTTTAACTGTATACTTTTTAAGTAAGCAAAGGAGAAAAACTATGTCTATAAAAAAAGTTTTACAAAGTTACGGTAGATTAATCGATTTTGGTAGTACTACTAATAGCACTCAAAGCAAAATTGTAGTGGGAACATTTAAAGACGATATAAAAGCGTCAGGAAGTGATTGGCAACAAGTAGGTAACGACCTAAAATTCTCATTTGAAAGAGAAGTATATGGCATTACCAAATAAGGCAAATAATGGTCAAAGCAAACCAAATAAGGTAGTAATGCAAGGGTATCAAGGACCATTACCGCCTTCACAAGAATTAGATAGATATAATAAAATTGATAACACATTCGCAAATCGAATAGTTACAATGGCTGAAAAACAAGCGGAACATCGACAAAAAATGGAACAAATAAATGCTAATAATCAAACAAAAATTATAAAACGCGAGTCTAGAGATAGCTTGCTAGGATTAATTTTTGGACTGATGATAGTATCAGGGGCGTTATATCTTGCTTGGTTAATGATAGAGGCTCATGAGTACAAAGGTGGTATATTTACCATATTTACCGTGATTGGTACAATAGTAGTTTCATTTATCATTGGAAATAAAAGTAAAAAATAATTCATAAGTATAATAGTCCGACTTACATTGTAGGTTGGGCTTTTTTGATGGAGTAAATTATGGACGAACAAACAAAACAGCGCCTGAGACATATCAGAGACGCTACGGAAGTGAATACGAGACACCAGCAATGTGCTTGACACGTAATAGTGTAGAACGTCATGAGCGAGCGCGTGTGCAGATTAAAAGCGAAGTGATGGAAAATAGGCAGATTGACTATAAGAGTCATATGAAGTGGTTAAAGAATTAAAGCGTGAAATATATGATATTGTGATATAATTGGGGTGAAAGAAAGGGGTAAATGACTTATGACACACAAAGAAGATTTTGAACTAAAAGATTATGGTCCTGAACCAGTTTCGTTTAATCTTGAGAAAGCTGCCAAGCAAAATGACAACTATCGTACGACGCTATGGACAGGTGATCATTTTCAAGTTACCCTGATGGCAATTCCACCACACGGAGGTGACATCGGGATGGAGATTCATCACGGCAACGATCAATTTATATACTTGGTTGACGGTGTTGGACACGTGCAGATGGGAAAAAGTAAAGATAACTTAACGGTTGATCGCAAAATTCATTCAGGTGAGGCCGTTATTATTCCAGATAATACTTGGCACAATGTTGTAAATGTTGGCGACGATGTCATGAAGTGTTACTCGATTTATTCACCTGTGAAGCATGCACATGGTGTACAAGAAACCACAAAAGATGATGCCATTTTACAAGAAGGACCTTTAGAAGGAACAAATGAATAGACTGCAAGAAATACATATTTAACAAGTATTCTTAATTTTAAGCGCATAAGCGCTTTTTATTTTGCAGTGAAAAGGAGAGCGTTATGCAATGGCTGTCAATAAGAACTATAATGTAGTCATAAAGTGAGGTATGAGTATATGAAGTTTGGAATGAGAACGCCATCAATCAAGAAATCTATCAGCGCGAGAACAACTGGACGTGCTAAGCGAGCAGTTAAGTCAGCTATCAATCCTGCGTATGGCAAGAAAGAACTGGCTTCATAACTAATCCTAGTAAGTCAGTAAAGAATAGTGTTTATCACAAGACAACCAATAGTATTTGGAGTTTGTTCAAGTGATGTAAGCTCAGCTCATTAAATTGAGTTGGGCTTTTTGTATACATAAATTAAGGAGTATGTATGGCCAGAGTAAAGATATGCCGTAAAACAAACTGTCATATATCTATACCATACGGACAAGACAATCCATACTGTGAGATACACAAAGCAATGTATCGACCTAAGCCAGAGTTCAAATCTAAGTCATCGTATGAACGTAAGAGACAACAAAGAGATTATAATGCTAACAGGCGTGACAAGGAAGCTAATGAGTTCTACCATAACAAGACGTGGAAACATCTATCAGCAGGACTAAAGCAACAGGCAATGTTCACGTGTGAATGCTGTGGACGTACAAGCACAACCAAAGGTTACTTAGTTGTAGATCATATCATCCCCAGGAAGATAGATAAGCGTAAGCAGCTAGACAAGGGTAACCTATGGGTGATATGCAAGAGGTGTCACTGGTACAAGGGGTTGCTAGAGGATGATGTATATACTGATGGGCTATCAATAGAGAACATAGACGTGAGCAAGTCGTGGCAACGTGATGATGTACGTCAATGGATATTGAATGCGGTAAAGAAACGTGATGAACGATTGGAGGAAGATTGATGAAAGGATATATTGAAGATGTCGTTATTTGTTTTGACAATAGAAATATAAATAATGAAATAGATAAACAAATTAGTTTATTAAATATGTCAAACATTCCGAACAAACGAAAAGGAAATAAATTGATTATTGATTACAATTTTGGAATTGTTCATATTTATTTCATGACAATCAGAAATAAAATTGATGGTTTCCGATTTAAACACATAAGAATAAGTGAAATTGCATCTACTGAGTTAAAGCCAGAAAAGTTGTGTCAAGCTTTAAAAGTGATTCAAAGTGGTCGGCCAATCTTTGAAAATTATCCAAAATAAAAACGTACGATATTAATACTAAAAATTAATCACATTTGTGTTTATTGTTCCTTTATATATAAAAAATACCCCGGGGTGGGGTTGTTGGAGGGGAGCGTCACAAGGTGGCGTCCTGAATTTCCGCAAATGCAGAAATTAAAAATTTTTAAAACGGGTAATTTGTTACTTTGAAACGTTGTTATATCAACGTTTAACGAGTTGTTTATGTGCTTTTAGTATACCACAAACATTCATAGAAAGGGGGTTGTTTTGATGGTAAATAAGAAGAATGCTGGTCGAAAACGTACAACAGGAACAGATGAAAGTATAAGGTCTGATCAAAGAGAAAGAAATTTAGAATTTAAACAGAGACAAGACATACTTATTGAACTACAAGATAATCCTCCTCGTCATCTCGATGGATATGGTGTTACATTATGGCGAAAGTTAGTTCCGGAATTAAAAAAATTAGGAACGATAAAGCAAATTGATTCTGTAAATTTAGAGGCCTTTTGTTCCGTATATTCAACTTATAGAATGGCTGAATCAGATGTTCAAAAGAATGGCATATTTGTAAGTTTTGAAGTTGATAAAATGGAAATTGATGAAGAGACTGGGGATGAAGTTGTTGTAGGTAAAGAAACTAAATACGATCGTTCAAAAAAGAACCCTGCTTATTCAATTATGAACGACAGTATAAAGTCTTTGAAGTCCTTAGCAGTTGAGTTAGGGCTATCTTTTGATGCGCGAGCGGGACAGCTAGTTCCCACTGAATCAGAAAGTAGTGAAGTCAATACTGAAAATAAGTTGAGGTTAGTTAATTTTGGTGCAGAAATTTAATTTAGTAGGCGTAACGGATATAAAAAGCGCTGTTAAGTCAGAAAAAAGAAGATATAAACGTTATCTTGATAAATACAATGATCCAGCTACGCAATATGCATTCGATGTTTTGTTTACTGATAAATACATAACTGGTAGAGATGCGCAATTAGCTTGTTTTAGACACATGCAAGACTTAGGCCGTCAGCGTGATAGTGATTTTCCTTATCATTATGATACGGACTACGTTATCATGATTGAACATTTTACTAGAATTCTTCCTAATCCGGATAATTTCAAGGTGACATTGAAACCTTACAACTGGCAATCATTTATATTAGACAGTTTGTTAGGCTGGCGTACAGAGGATAATGGTACTAGATTTACTACATCTAACATCAGCGTGGCACGTAGACAAGGCAAAACATTTATAGCGTCTATGCTAGTAAATTTCTATTACTTTATGGTAGCTGCTGAAGCAACATCACAAGATTTTTTAGTAGCGAGTTATGATAGTGAGCATGCAACGAAGCTTTTCAACGATGTTTCTATTCAAGCTAAAAAGCTGTTAAAAATGCCTGAATTCTCTGCTTGGGCTAAAGAAAATGATGTGGATGCGCAAACACAACAAGTAATCGGTCGTATCAGTAAGAATACAATTCGTAAAGGTACTTCTGAAGGAGGCGGTTTCGATTCCTTTCATAATGTTATAGCTGTTTATGATGAAATCGGTAATCTAAAACCAGACAAAAATGAAACGCTTAGACAAATAACTTCAGGACAAAACGGTATTAAAAACCGTATGTTCGTCAAGATATCTACTGCGTACCCCAATGCCAAGGTTAAGTTTAAAAAAGACCAAGACCTAATGCGCAAGATTATTGAACAAGATGATTTACGTGAAGCTGATAATACTTTTCAAATTATTTACGCTCAAGATAGTGAAAATGAAGTTTTTGAAGATGACATTTGGCATAAATCAAATCCAAACTTAAACGAAATGAGTGAGGGAAAATACAAATCAGAGATTAATAGTCTAATCAAAGATAGAGATGATGCCGATAGAAGTGGTGAGTTAGCAACATTTGTCAATAAATCACTCAATATCTGGAGTAAAAAGTTTCAAAACAGTTACTTATCACTAGAAAATATTCAAAAAAACATCATATCAGATTTTGATATAAAAGGTAGAGATGTTTACATTGGATTTGATGGTAGTCAAAGCAATGATAATACGTCATTTGGATTTATATTTCCATTTAAAGAAGCGCACAAAGAAAAATTTTTTTGTAAACAATTCAGCTTTATTCCATTTGCACAGGCTAAGACAATCGATGCAAAAGAGAAACAAGATGGTATTAACTATCGAGAGTTAGAGTTACTTGGCATGTGTCAGATAACTAGAAGCCCAGAAGGAACAATTGACAAAGATCAGGTCTATCATTGGTTAGAACAATTTATTGCTGACAATGACTTGAAAGTTAAAATGATTGCGTTAGATCCTAATTTATCTGATTGGCTATTAAAACGTATTGAAAATTACCATGATGAGTGGCCGGTATCAACTGTTAGACCAACTTCTCAAGTATTATCAAACCCAACCAAGGATTTGCAAGGTCAATTTATTAATGGCAATGCAGCTATACTAGATGACCCTTTGTTAATTGATGGATTTACTAATGCTGTATTGATAGAGGACAGGGGCGGTGCTGTTAAGATTGACCGCATGAATCGTACGAGTGACCATATCGATACTTCTGATGCTCTAATTAATGCGCATACGGGGGCACAATTTTACTTTGAAGACTTCAAAGGGGATGACTATAATCCCTTTAATGACTTGAACCGAGAACAGAAGAAGGAATATTTTAAGAGGATGTTTGGATGATGAAAATTTGTATTAAAAGAGTATTCGAATTCATTCAAGATTGGCTATCGGTAATACTTTTTATTCTAGGAATCGCTCTAATTGACGTTGGAGCTTTTTATTTTAACTTGATTGTCGGTTTCTTTATTTCTGGATTATTATTTATAGTTATGGCTGTGATACTTAGTTTAGAAGAAAGGAGGGAATAGATGAATGGGTTTGATGACTTCGAGAAATCGGCAACATAAAATTAGTGATAATACTTATCCAAGTACACACGGATATGATCCAATCATTTCACAAATATCTGGACTACCAGTGAGTTACATTAGCGGTGCAAGCGCATTAAAGAATAGTGATATTTTCAGTGTTATTAACCGCATAGCTAGTGATATTGCTAGCGCAAACTTCAAAACAGAAAATACTTATATAAGCGAACGACTTAATCAACCATCAAAGTTGATAGGTCGTTTTTCATTTTGGCAAGGTGTAATTGTGCAGCTTTTGTTGAGCGGTAATGCTTATGTACCTCTTGATTTAGACTATTTAGAACAAATGCCACCGTCATCAATTATAAGTATTGATATTGATGGTAGTGATCAAGGAGCGATTTATGAATTAGCTAAATATAATAATCATCCTACACGCATGTTGTCGCAAGACCAAATACTGCATTTTAGGCTTATGCCTGATGCTACATATCAGTATTTAGTTGGTATGTCCCCGTTAGAAAGTTTAACCAAAGAACTAACAATAGCCACGGCAAGCACTGACCAGAGCTTAAACTTGATAAAGAATCGCATTAATCCAACATCAGTGCTTCAAATTAGTAACGCTCTGTTGGAACAGGGAGACGCCGACGCTGCAAGAGATGCGTTCGAGAAGGCGAATAACGGTAATAACAGCGGAAGACTGATGGTTCTTGACTCAAATTCTACATTTAGTCAATTTGAGATGAAAACCGATGTTTTTAAAGCTTTAAATACAAATGCCGAATACTCAGCAAGTCAAATTAGTAAAGCTTTTGGTGTTCCAGTGGATATGTTAGGGGGTGGTAATAGAACAGAAAGCCAACATAGCAATAGCCAGCAAATTAAAAATTTGTATTATGAAAATCTGATAAGCTATGTTGCACCGATGATAGACGAAATAGCGTTAAAAACTAATGCTCCTGATTTATCTTTAGATATGCAGTATATAGATGATAGTACACGTATAGATAAGATAAACGATATGGTGAAAGTTGGGACAATTGGACAAGCTCAGGCAGAATTTATGTTGAAGAGATATGGTGTTTTGCCTAACGAAATTCCGGAATATGTTCCACCTGTGGCAATGGTTACGCAGAAAGGAGAAAGTGAATGAAATTAGATATCAAAGGTATGATAACCAATGACGATGATGTAGAAATTTACCGTGATTGGTTAGGCGCGACTGCTACTTCACCGGCTGATATTATAGATAAGTTACCTGCTGATGGTTCTGATTTAGAAATTGGAATTAATTCAGGAGGCGGAGAAGTTGATGCAGCAAATGAAATTTACACAGCATTGCGCAATTATCCTGGCAAAGTCATTACACAAATTGAAAGCTCTGCATATAGCGCGGCTTCGATTATCGCCATGGCTGGTGATAATGTTCAAATTTCGCCAGTTGCTCAGCTAATGATACACAATGCGTCAACCTATGCCGGTGGTAATCATAATGACTTAGATAAGACATCCAATGCATTAAAATCCACAGACAAGGCCATTGCTAAAGCATATTCAGTTAAAACAGGTCGTCCAGTTGAAGAGTTTCTTGCTTTAATGGATAAAGAGACATGGATTAACGCTGACGATGCATTAGAACTTGGATTGGTCGATGAGGTAATGACTTTTGAAAAAGAGCCAGTCACTAATTCTTTTAGCAATGTGCTACCTCGAAAAGTCATCAACCATATTAAAGATTTGGTTGATGAGAATAAAAAACTAAAAAATAACGCAACTGATAGTCAACAAAGTGAACACGACAAACTCGTGCAAGCTAAGTTGGCTATTTTACGTAAATAAGGAGAGAAATATGATTAAAGAACAACTACAAGCGGCCTTCCGCGACGCTAGCACTAAGGCATCTGATTTGAATGCTAAATTGAACAACATGGTTCAAGATGATTCTGCTTCAGTAGAAGATATCAAGAAGGCTCAAGATGAATTAACTGATGCTAAGACACGACGTGACATTTTGAATTCACAACTAAAGAGTTTTGAAGATGCTGAACCAGAGCCTAAAGGATACGGTGAAAAGACTAATATTTTGGACAATAAAGCTGCTGAACTTGCTGCAAAAAAGCAAGGTATCAACGACTTCATCCATTCTCGCGGTGCAAAAATTTCTGATGCAGTTTCTTCACAGGTAACATCGTCAGAAGTTGGTGTTTTGATTCCAGAAGAAATTATTTATGATCCATCTGCCGAGGTTAACTCAGTTGTTGACTTATCAAATTTGGTTAACAAAACACCGGTTACTACTCCAAGTGGTAAGTATCCTATTTTGCAACGTGCTACTGATCGTTTCAATTCTGTCGCTGAACTGGCAGAAAATCCCAAGTTAGCAGAACCAACTTTCAAGGAAATAGACTGGTCAGTTACCACGTATCGTGGTGCAATTCCACTTTCAGAAGAGTCAATTGCTGACACACAAGTTGATTTGACAGCATTGGTTGGCCAATCAATCGGTGAAAAGAAGGTTAACACTTATAACGCGTTGATTGCGCCAGTTTTGCAATCATTTACTGCTAAAGCAACTACTAGCGATACATTAGCCGACCAAATCAAGCACATTTTGAATGTTGATTTAGATCCAGCTTATGCACGTGTTATTATCGCTAGCCAATCATTCTACAATGCCGTTGATACATTGAAAGATAAGAACGGACGTTACTTACTCCAAGAATCAACTGCATCATTAGCGCAAACTTCTGGAAAGACGTTGCTAGGAGTACCAGTTTATGTAATTGGGGATGATTTGTTCGGCAATGCTGGTGATCAAAAAGCATTTATCGGCGACATAAAGCGTGGCGTGCTAATGCCTAACCGTCAAGAAATTACTTTGGCTTGGGAAGACAGCAAAATTTATGGCCGTTACTTAGGTGCTGCTTTCCGATTTGGTGTTAAGCAAGCAGATGATAAGGCTGGCTATTTCATCACTAACACAGCGACACCTGCCGGTGGCGATGGTAAATAAGGAGTAATTTATGGCAGATGAAACAAATTCACCTCGTGCTCCTTCAACTGGTATTGAAGTGAGCGACATGCAAGACTATTTAGCTATTGATGGTGATGAGGATGTCCTTAAAAGTTTGATTGAATACGCCGAGGAAGATGCTCGTGGTTCAATTGACAGCTCTATTGATATTGAAGTATATCGAAAGTTGCCGATATTTAATCAAGCAGTTAGAACTCTGGTTGATTTCAACTACTATAATCGTGGTGCCTTGTCAGGACAACAAATCGCTTACCCAAAGTCTTATCAATACATGCTGAATAAAATAAGATGGAAAGTTGGTAAGATTAATGGTTAGCGGAAAACTAAAGCCTAGTAATTTTATAGGCAAGATTGAATTTGGTACAGTAAAATCTATTCAGAATAGAAATACTGGATTGAAAGTACCTACTTTTGTTTCAGTTGGTAAGCCATTGCGTTATGCGCCACGTAGTCGTTCTGTCACACAGTCTGATAGTATCTTTGGAACAGATATACAAGAAACTAAAATAATTGCTGTAAGGCACGTTATGGACGTTACACGTAATTTAAAGGTTCGCTTTGTTAAGAGTGGTGCTATTCATGATATCAAGTATGTTTCGTCGGATGAGACTAACACGCCTATATCTTTTGACTACATCACGATTACAAAGGAGCCAGTGGGGCTTGTAAATGGAACTTGATGAAGCATTAGATAGCTGGTTTAAAAATGTTAATAAACTTGTCCCAAGTGTCCATGATCGACAAAAAATTACGCATGTAGGGGCAGAAGTTTTAAAAGCAGAACTAGTACATGTCACTAAATTGAAACATTATCAAAAAAATAGAGATACGAGTAAAATTGAGCACTTGGCTGATTCTATAGAAATGGGTGACACCAATATTGATTATATTAGGGACGGAACATCTATTGTGGGATTCACAAACAAAGGTATTAATCACGCTCGTATTGCTAGGTTTCTGAATGATGGTACAAAGTTTATGAAGGGCGATCACTTTGTCGATGATACTCGTCGGAACTCAAAGCAGTTAATTTTACAGGCGCAATATACTGAATATCAACGCTTATTAAAAGGCGGTGACAAATGATATTACCTATATATGAAGTTAGTGACTTAATCGAGTCATTATCATTTGCAAATGCTGTTTTTACAAACGAAATTGATGAAGAATATCTTAAGAATACAGCTGACACCGTTGTTTTAATTACGGAATCGATTAATGTTTTAGACAAGCGAGCTAACAATCGATTCAGAAATTTAAGCTATGGCGTTGAAGTACAAATATTTTATGGTACAAACTTTGACAAACCAATTTTAGATGTAGAAATCGCAGTCGCAAGAAAATTAGAAAGCAACGATTGGCACCTAAGTCAATCTAAATCACACATAAATGACCCGAAAACTAATCAAGTGACTAAGGTCTTTTATTTTACAAAAAATTTCTTATTGGAGGAATAATTCATGGCAACACAAGGTATTGTAGGCGCATGGTTCGCCAAAGCTGATCAAAATACAGGTCAAATTATTGCAGGCAGCGATGGACTTGATACAACGGGAGTTTACTTTGCTGATGGACATACAAATGCGTCCGCTGAGGGTTTAACGCAGGTACAGTTTGCTAACTTAACCGGAACGGTAACACCTGGTTATGCAAATAACAAGCAAAAGCGTGCCTCTAAGGGAACGGCTTATCCAACAGCACAAACAACATTCTTAGATTTAGAGTTTAATGCACAACAACAAATGCTAGGAATGGAATCAGATGGTAAGGGAGGTTATACACCGAGCGATGTTTTGAAGCCTGTTTATGCTTTGTTTAAGACGCAAACATTGGATAAGCAGCATGATATTTATTATGCGTTGACTAACTGCCATGTTACTACCGGTAACAAGACTTTAGGAACTAACAATCAAAACGAAGTTGACTCAAATGATGAATTGACATTCAACTCAAAGAGTCCAATCGTTGATGGCATGTTTAAAGGTCAAGCGTATAAGGTTTATTCGACTATTGATCAAAAGTTTAGTTTTGATGACATGATGACGGAAGTATTTCCTGGATACAAAAAGCCTACATCTGCTTCGGGATCAGGAACAACTACTGGGCAATGATTAATGTTAAATCGCCGGATAAATACACAATACAGCAATGGGCGGTTATTATCTAATAACTTGGGCGTAGCCCGTACATAACTAAAAAGGAGCTTTTAAAATGGCGGTTTCAACAGAAAAAATTAAATTAAACAAATTCGGTTTGACAAAAGCAGTTCCAGTTAGAATGACAATTGGACAGTTCAATAAAATGAATGAGTTAGGTATTGAACTTTTAGAGCATGATCAAAAAATGCTTGAAAATAGTGAAGACATGACTACACTGGACTATATGTTAGCAGAGCGCAGAGTTCAAAAATTGATGTTTGATTTTGTGCAAGATACCTTTTCATTGACAGATGAAGAAATCTTAAAGATTAAAGATAGTGTTGATGCAACACAGTTTAAAGAAGCCTTTTCTTATATATCAGACCGTTTACGAGGCGTCACGGATAAGCAGTATGAAGAAGCTGTCAAAAGAGAGAAAGCGCTACGTGAAAAAGAGGCAAAAGAAGACCCAAAAGAAGGCTCAGTCGAATTAGCCGACTGATATTTGATAAAAAAAACGAACTAGAAGATTTTCGTTATTTTAAAAAGCAGTTATTTAAGGAATATGGTATTTTACCAGGAGATTTAGATCACCAAGAATATTTCTCGTTCATGGAAATGCTTAATGCTAAAGAACCTGATAAACGAGCTGCTGATCCGTTGGATGTTGCCCGACAGATGGGATTAGATATACCAAAGGAAGGAGTGTAAATGGTTGATAGAATTCAAGCTGAAATGGCGACATCTATTGCCTTAGACGTAGTTAAGGCAACGAGCAGTCTGAGGGGGCTTAGTGATGCTGTTAATTCAGTTAAAAACGCTTGGAAAGCTCAGGAAGCGGCCGCTAAATCTTCCGGTGATTATTTAAAAGCTGCGGAAGAAAGGTACGACGGTCTTGGACGTCAAATGGATGTTCAGAAGACCAAAATAAGCGAATTAGAACAGCGACAAAAAGGCTTGGACACCTCTACTAAAGAAGGTGCCGAGTCTTTTTTGAAATACGAAAAGAATATTCAACAAGCTAATCAGCAACTAGCTAGTTTAGAAGCTCAGCAACAACGCGCGAAGTCATCTCTTGAGTATCAAAAAAGTGGTTTAGCACAGCTTCAAACTGAATATAAACAAACAAATGCAGTGTCTGATTCGTACGTCAATCGATTAAAGGCTGAAAATAAAGAGAGACAAGCTAATATAGCTCAGGCCAACGCTCTGAAATTTTCTCTATCTAATCTTTCACAACAATATAATAAGCAGTCAGAAGAACTTAAGCGAGTTGAAGCTGATTCTGGAATCGCTAGCGAAGCATATCGCAAACAGACCGTTAGGGTAAACGATACTGCGACTAACATTGCAAAAATGAAAGATGAGTTTAAAAGTGCCCAAAGAGAAGTTAATTCGGCTAACCCCTACGGATTTGGACGCTTTTCATCTGGAGCTAATATAGCATATAGAGCTACAACTAAGATGGGCGATGGCATCCATTATGTAACACAGAAAGCTAAAGATCTCGCTGCTGCGGGCGCTTTAGTAACAGTTGGACTTGCTGCTATTGCAACGAAAGGTGTGCAGTCTGCTGCTGAATTAGAAAATTCATTTATCAAGACTTATAATCTGGCAGCTACTGGCGGTGAAAAAGCCGCTGAAGCCCAACGCAACGTCAATCAAATGCAGAAAGACGGCGCAAAACTTTCGGTTGAATACGGTAAGTCACAGTTTGAAATTGCTGAAGGATACCAAGAATTAATTAAACGTGGTTATACAACTACAGCAGCATTAGGGTCTATGCGGTCGGAGTTAGAAGCGTCGGTTGCATCTGGGGATGACTTCAACAATGTTCTGTCGGTTACATCACAAGTCGTTGATGCTTATGGTTTACGTGTTGATGACGCTAACCAAATGATTAAGAATACTAAGGACGTTACTAACCAACTTGCTTATGCTGCTGATATGACAGCTACTGACTTCCAGTCAATGGGTAAGGGTATGGAGTATGTTGCCGACACGGCACACTCTGCTGGAATTGAACTATCTACTACATCTTCAGCAATGGGTATTCTTTCTAACCATGGTCTTGAAGCTGATAAAGCCGGTACAGGTTTACGTAAAGTTATTAACTCTTTGACACAGGCATTGGGCGAACAAGTTAGTGCTCAAGAAAAAAGTGCTGAAGGTCAAGCCAAGATGAACCAAAAAATTGAAGAGCAGAAGCAAAAAGTTCAAGATGCTCAAAATTCGGTTAATAAGGCAACTGAAGCAGAAAAGAACAGCACGAAAGGTAAGAAAAACTTTGCAAAACAGGTTGAGTCTTCTAACAAACAATTAAAAAAGCAACAAGAAAATCTTGATAAGTTAGAAGGTAAGGCACAAGCTGCTTCTGGCGCTCAAGACATGCTATCTAGTTTAGGGATTTCTCGTAATCAGTTAGTTCAATCTAACGGCCAATTAAAGAGTATGTCTGAGATAATGAAGGTTATCAACGATCATACAAAAGGCATAAAAGATGCTGATGTTAAGAATAATATTTTCCATGCCTTGTTTGGAACAACTGGTATGCAAGCAGGTATTATCCTTGCTCAAAATAATGAAGAGCTTGACGAGTTAAATAAAAAAGTCCGTAATGCCGCCGATGGTCAAGGTTATGTTCAAAATCTTGCTCAGAAGAACATGGATACAACTAAAGCTAAGTTAGCACAATTGAAATCATCAGCAGAGGTGGTTGTAAATGCATTAGGTGCGTCTTTATTACCATCTGTTTCTGACTTTGCTGTTAAGTTGGCAAGTGCTTTAAATTCCGAAAAGGGACAAAAGCAATTAAAAGAATTATCAAAGATTGCTGGTGAAGTCGGTCGAGACATTGTCAATACAATTCAGTTTGTTTGGGGACATCGTTCAGAACTAGTTATATTAGGGGAAACATTAGCAGGAATATGGGCATTCAAAAAGATAAGTGATGCGATAGGATGGGTCAGGACCGCAATCGGAACTTACCGAGAGCTTAATGGTGTTCTGAAAACCACTAACGAATTGAATGCTGTGGGGATGTTTTCTGGTAAACAAAACATCGCTAAGGCAGGGACAAGCGCGTTAGGAAGCATTGTATCTACAAGCAGTTCAGCAGGTGCAGCGTCTGCTGAACTGGGCATGCTTTCTAAACTATCAGCAACTTTGATACCAGTTTTAACAAAAGCGCTCCCATATGTTGGTGTATTAGCTGGTATCGGACAGGCTGGGTATAATGCGGTCAATACTTCAAGAGCTAATGATAGTGTTGAAAAAAGAAGTGGACAATCTGGAGCTTTTGGAGCTTCAACCGGAACGCTCATTGGCGCAGGTATTGGTTCCCTAATTGCTCCTGGTATCGGAACAGCTATTGGTGCTGCACTTGGAGGTACTGCAGGTTCTGAAATTGGTAAAAAGTTTGGAAAAGCGTATCAAGAAGGATTTAAAGAATCACATCCAAAAAGCATCAGTGCATGGCTTGGTGATGATTGGGATGCCGCATATAAAGAGTCCTCTTCAAAAACAATGAAGACTTTTGCATCAAGCTATAAGTCAGAAATTGACAAGTTGAATCAAACTGCTGCTATCAAAATTGGTATTGATGATAAAAATTTAAAAGAGAATAAAGCAAAAATTGATTCTATTTATGCTCAATTAAGTAAAACAGTTGAAGATTATTACAATAAAAAGTCGAAAGATTCGCAGAAGGACTTAGACGTTCTTGTTAAAAATGGTGTTATTACCCAAAAGCAAGAGGAAGATATTCTAAATAAGTCTAAAAAGAACGATGATAAGTCCAAACAGCAGAAGCAAGATTTAGTTAATCAACTGAAATCAATTTCAGATAAATATTATGCAGATGTTCAAAAAATAGAAAATGGCAATACTTCAAAGTTAGAATCAATAGCTAAGAAGTATGGTACGAGCTCAAAACAATATGAATCTGAAAAAAACCAAGAGTTAACAAAAATTCACAGCAAATATGTTGACGATATTGTTAAATCTGAGATGAAATTGAATGAGAACGTATCAAAAACAGCGAAAGTTGCTGCAAAAAAGCAAGAAGACATTTTAAATGAGCTTAATGATACAACCCATAAATTAAGCCTAAAGAAGATACTGCAGGATAAAAAAGATGCAAAAAAGAACTACGATACGGTAGTTGGACAGGCTTATAAAACAAGAGATGACTCTGTAAAAGCAGCTAACCAAAAATATAAGGATACGGTTTCTGCAGCTGACAAAGAATATTATCAAAATGGGACAATTAGTAAAAACCAATACGATGATATTGTTAAAAAAGCTCGTAATCAGCGAGATGATGTTATTGACGCTGCTGATGAGCAGAAAAAAGGTACTGTAAAAAAAGCGGGGGAACAATATCACGACGTAGTTTCTGCTGCAGAAAAACAAAAAAGCTCGGTTCAAACCAAGAGTGTTCTCCAAAGAGATGGAGTTGTGTCTACACACGGAGATCAAAAAAATAAAGTCACTGGTTTAGCAGAGACTCAAAGCAGCACTTTATCTGATTGGGCAGAGAAGCAAAAAAATAATACAACTAAAAGCGCCGGTCAAGAGAGAGATGGAGTGACAGATGCATTAGGAACAATGTGGAAATGGTTGAAAGAAAGCGCTGAAGCTGGAATAAATGGTTTATTCACTCCAATTAATATCGGAATAGGCGGATTAAATGGTTTAATCAGCGCATTTGGTGGTCCTAAAGCCACTATAGCACCTATAGCTGTAAAATTTGCTACTGGTACTGGCTTTTTTGGCTCCAATAGACGTGAGATAAATCAACCAACATTAGCTATGCTTAATGATGGAAATGATAGTCCTGAGACGGGTAATCGTGAAATGCTGATTCACCCGAATGGGCAATCTGAATTAGTTAAAGGAACTAACGTCATTAGACCATTATTACCTGGTACTGAGGTCTTGAATGCTAGAGAAACTGCCATGCTGTTGAGTGGTGGAATACCTAGATTTGCTACTGGGACAGGAATGTTTAGCAAAGTTTGGGACGGAATAAAAAGCGCCGGTAGTTGGATAGGCGGTGTTGCGTCAAACGTTTGGGATGGAATGTCTAACGGAGTAGAGAAATTCACTAGGATGTTGGGATACATAACAGATAAAGTTTCGCATCCAATTGAATCACTAGAAAAGAAATTCAATCCCAAACGTGAGTCAGACCTTGGCAGTATAATGAATAACCTTGGAGACAAAGTTTTTTTTGATCCGTCTAAGAATCAGGCCAAAAACTGGTGGTCTACTTTGTGGAGCATGGCTAATAATGCTGCAAACACTGGAGATGTTGACGGACAAGGAGACAACTACCCTTGGAAGTCAGTAGGTAAAGATAGTGGCGCTGACCCTTGGGGCTACTTCTATCGTGAGTGTGTCAGCTACGTAGCCAATTCTTTGAAGAACATGGGTGTACCAACTAACCTATTTAGTGGACTGGGAAACGGGTCTGATTGGGTTAATGCCCCTGTACGACACACTAATGACCCTAAGCCTGGAATGGTTGCCGTTTACGGACCAGGTTCAGAGTTTGGAAACCACGTGGCTATGGTCCGTGGTGTTAAGGGCGGTACATTTAGTGGTGAAGAATATAACTGGGGTGGTGATGGGAATTATCACACCTACTCAGGTCGTTCTAAGTCAGGTGTTACAACGTTCTTGGACTTTGGTAAGTCTGGTGGCGGTGAAGAAGGTGTAGAAGCTAATAATCCACTGCAAAAACTTATTAAGAACCAAGTTGGCGGTATGTTTGATTGGATTCAAAAGTTTATAGGACCAGTGAATGATACTAGCACAGGTGTTGGCGGAGATGTTCAAAGTTGGTCTAACGATGTTAAGAAAGCATTAGCTAAACTAGGTTTGTCAACTGATTCAAGCATGATTCAACGAGTGCTTCGCCAAATACAAACCGAGTCAGGTGGTAATCCTAAGGCTGTTCAAGGCGGTTATGTTGATATAAATACAGGTGGTAACGAAGCTCGCGGTTTGATGCAGGTTACGCCAAGTACATGGAATGCCTTTGCTAACCCCGGCCAGAAATGGGATAACGGTTATGATTCTATTGAAGTTGGTTTGCGATATGCAATGCAACGATATGGACGTGATTTATCATTCCTTGGTAATGGACACGGCTATGCTAATGGAGTTATTACCAATGTGCCTCATGTTGCTAATGTGGCAGAGGGTGGTCAAACAGAAGCGATTATTCCATGGGATTTGTCAAAGAAATCTCGTGCAATGGAGTTGCTCGGTGAGACAGTTACCCATTTTGCAAGCAATACCATAAATGATGTTGATTATGGAAATAAAAATTCTAATAACACGGATAGCATTTTAATGGCTTTAGTTGAACAAGGGAAACAAGCCATTGCACTTATGTCTCAATTAGTGCAAGGACAGGCCAACCCAATACCAGCCGTTGTTAGTGCTGATCAGGCTAACACTGAATTAAACAAAGTTAAAGCGCGAGTTAATGCTTTTCAGACATTAGCAAAAGGATAAAAATTAGGCACTGTAATTAGTGTCTTTTTTGTACATAGAAACATAATGAAAGGAATATAAAAATGGCAACTGACTTTACTAACGAGATGTTACCAGGTGACAATGTTAACGCCCCTGATAAAGGCTTTCAGAATGATATATCAAATGCGGGCAATGAAAACCCAGAACAACTTAATTACAAAGAACCAAGTGAAGGCGCTAAACAACTAAAGGCTATTGATGATGAAATTAAATCAAAGTTATATCCTGACCCTAAAGACGATGAGTTTGTTGTTGGCCGTAACTTTGATGCCGGAAATGTCGGTATATCTAGCCGAGATTTAGGTATCAGTGTGGGGCATATAACTTTACCAGTAGCACCGACCATAGCGGATATTTCACAAAATGTTTCTGGTATGTATGGTCAAAGGTGGTTGCGGAACAATTATGGGGCCAAGGTATTTAATATACCAATCACTGTAATTGCAGCTAACGCGGATGAGTATCTGCAAAACATCGAGTCAATGAGTAAAGCCCTCATACAAATAGGGAATAGTGAAGTGCCTATTGTTTTTGGCGCATTTCCTGACCGCACTTTTTACGGTCATTTTACTTCGATTCCAGACCCTTCATATGTTAGTGATACATGGGACAGCACTTTAACATTACAATTCACGGCATCAGATCCACACGGTTACCTCAAACAAGTTATTGGCCAAGTAGATAACCAAAACAAGCTAAGTATCATGCCTGAAGGTAATGATGTTGCTAAGCCTGCTTATCAGTTCACCTTTAGTGCTGATAGTAATAACTTTGGTTATACCAATAGTAGTGGCCAGAGCGTTTTTGTAGGGTTCCCAGACGATACAAACACACAGGACTTAATGCCGGTTATTTATCGAGACCCAATACAAGATATCGGTACGTTCACACAAGTAACTGATATGAGTACGCAAAACTGGGCTTTATCCAATGCTGATATAGCTAGTGATGCAGTAGTTAAAATGCTAGGTAAGCACGCCATTACAGTCGATAAATTTTGGACAGTTCCCAAAGATTACACAGGCAAGACTACTTCTTATGGTCCGTTATTAATAACTAAAAAATTTAATATAGGTAGTACAGGTGATTACCGTGTATCAACAAGAATTAGTCACCAACAGTTCTATGCAAGAGCCTACCAACGAACAGAAGTGTACTTACTTGATAAAGATGGTAACCGTATTGGTAGAATGGGGCTTTATGATTCAGGAAATACTAACAACGGTACATTAAAAGTCATGTTCGGACGTAATACAGACGAAGAAAATGCCAATTATGCTAAAGGGTTCGGTTATATTGGCCCTGGTAATACAACTTGGGCGTTAGACCAGACACAGAACAAAGGTGGTCATGAAGTAACATTACAGATTAACCAGTATGAGCCTAACTTTACCGTAGACAGGCAAGTAAGTACCCGTTTTACACAATGTTTATATGATGGCCATGACTCAAGGTTTTTACCAGACGCGGTTAAATGGCAACATGAGACCCTAACCGTTGAAAAATGGAAGACACCGCGTGATTCAAATGGTGTTGCAACAGGTCCGCAGGTCTACTCAAAGGAAGTTGAAGTAGATAAGACATCACATACGACAGTTCCCAATGGACCAGATATTTGGAAAAACAGTACCCAAGATTATTACAAATGGACACAAGTTTGGAACAGTTCTATGGGGGAAACCTTAACATGGTCAAGGTGGCACAACGTTGGTACACCTAACCCTGGTTATGGTAATGGTTGGTCATGGCGTAGCACTAGCTATGATCGTGGCGGTAACTGGGATAAAGGCGCAGGTCGTGTTAATCAGCCTGGAACGATTACGAGTACCGTTAAAGAGTTTATTTATGATGCACCAAATATTATCACGAATCTATGGGCCAACTTCGAACTGACTAAGATTGGTAATCAGATGCACATACTTGTTAAGCAGATAGCAGGTTCTGGTCTTGAAAGTGGTAACATAGTTCTTGATTACACTATGACAGTACCTGATGGATTTAACACTAAAGTTGCACAGATTGGTTACTTCTTTGGTAAGACCCCGATTCACGAAGATAAGATAGTTAAAACGACACCGGCAGATGGAGACAAGCCAGCATCTTATCAGTTCGTACAATCTTATCAAGATGACCGACTAACTGTTACGGACTTAACAGTACAAGGCATAACAACCGCTGATGCACTTAAAAAAGCACATACAATTGTCCATGCAGGTGATACAGCAACTATTGATACTGAAACAGAAAATGTTTATATAAATGGTAAGGTAGCCAACAAGTACCTTAGTCCAGCGTCAACATACCCTTTGCTTAAAGGTGGTCAAAAGGAGGATATTACGTTCTTCCCAACACCTGATAAAGCAACAGTGAAATATAATTATAGACCAGCAATGAAGTAAGCACTTAATGGTGCTTTTTTTCGTACATATCAGCAAAGAAAGGATAACAAATGTATACAGTTCTTGATGAAAACCTACAAGTTAAGGGACGTTTAAGTCTTAATAATGGTAATGGGGCAACTGCTTTCTTTAGTGATACGATCACGACACAAATGGCAACTGATAATGCGAACGATCCAACAGGATTAACAACAGTTGATTATACTAACCAAGACAAACAGGGTAACACCAAGCAATGGTCACATAGTTTGACTGTTAACGTAGAAGCTACCGAGTTAGGGACAAGCATTAACACAACAGATTACCTAATGTACTTTGATTCAGTGGCGAATCATTATTACTCAATGAAAGTAATTAATGCTACGACGGACCGTAACAGTGGCTTTATAACAGTTAGTGCTATTAACGCAGCCATCTTTGAACTTGGTAAGCAACTTATTCAGGCTGAACAGGTATATAAGCAGGTGGACTTAAAGACCTTTGTATCTAAAATGTACAAAAACGCACCATTTAGTCTAAGAATTGCTGACGATAACTTAGTAACACTTGATTACACAGTATCAGCTAACACCAGTTTGCAAGCACTGTTACAAGACCTTCAGACTAAGTTTGATGTGGACGTAGATAGTTGGGTAGAGGTTGATGAAACAGGCCATATTGTAGACCGTGTGCTTTATTTTGGTCATTTAGGCGCTGATAGTGGTGAGTTAATACGTTATGGCGGGGCTAAAGGCTTTGAAAACATGACCGCTACCGAAGTATCAGACATTATCTATACGAAACTGTACGTAACAGGTAAGACAGATGATAAAGACCCTAACAAAGGTCATATAGGCGCTGTTAATAATGGTTTAGAGTACATTACAGATGATGATGCTAACCAATTAATGTACGCAATCGGTGCTTCACAGCAACAACCAGTGTACTTAGAAGGCACTATCACTAACAACCTGTTAAGTGAGCCTAAAGCCTTGTTAGAATGGGCTAAGCAACAAATGGGTATCTTTAATCACCCACGTTTTAACTACACTGTAAGCCCATTACATGACCAAATAGTAGCAATTGGTGACACTGTAACAGTCCAAGACTTCCATGTTAAGCCTGAAATACTAGTAACGTCTAAGGTTATTCAAAAGACCACTAGTTTTGCTAGTCCTGAAACAAATACCTTTGTATTAGGTGAGTTTAGTTCAATATTCACAGATAACATGAACAAAGGTGCTAATGTCATTACCTTAATCAAGAAGGACGTAACAGTAGTTCAAGAAGCTGCTGATTATGCTAAAGCACAAGCTGATGCAGCCCATGCACAAGCAGTTATAGCACAAGAACAGGCAATACACGCCCAAACTAGTGCTGATGGTAAATTAACAGGATATACAGCTGATAGCGTTGAAGATTTACCAGCTACTGCTAATAATGGAGATATTGCTTGGGTAACACTGAATGATGGTACACATGGTTATACCTATTTGAACGGTAAATGGGTAGAAGACCTAAACCCAACGTTGCAAAAAGACATTACAGACGGTGTAAATAAGGCTACAAGTGATGCCAAAGCCTATGCAGACCAAGCTATAGCTACTAATGGTGCTAATGTATCAGCAAGTATTAAAGCTGTAGATGATAAGGCAAATAAATTAAAGTCTGACCAAGCCGTATTTGATGCAAAGGCACAAGGATATGCTAATCAGGCCCTAAATGATTCTAAAGCTAACACTAGTGCGGCTGTACAGCAAACAGCTAAGAACGCAACTGATGCCTTGGAACAAGCAAAAGCAGACCTAACAGGTAATATTGCTAAAGAAGCGACTGACCGACAGAATGCTGTAAATGCACTTGATAAAGCAGCACAAGGATATGCTAATCAAGCTAAATCTGATGCTATCAGTGCAGCAACAACAGCAGATGGTGTTATAAACAAGAAGATTGATGGTACAGCTTCAGGAATCACAGCAACTATCAGCCAAAACAAGAAAGATGCCGAAGGCAAGATAAGTACAGCCCAAACAACAGCACAGACAGCCGTTGATGGTTTGAAGACTAAAGTGGCACAGACTGATTATGATAAAAAGACAGGTCAATTGCAGACCGACTTAACAAGTACCACACAAACGGCCACCCAAACTAAGACTGATATTGTATCAATCAAGCAAAAAGATGGCGACCAAGACAGCCGTATGAATAGCATAGAATCAGATGCAAAAGGTACAAAGCAAACGATTAGTGATATTCAAACCACACAAGGTAAGCAATCTGGAAGTATATCTACATTGCAGTCACGTGCAGATAGTTTTGATGCAACAGTAACTAAGGTTAATAATTTACAGGTTGGCGGTAGGAATTATTTTCTTAATTCATCGGGTAACTCTTTAGATAAATGGAATAATTATAGCGGTAATTGGTCTATATACTCAAGTGCAAATAGGGGAAATGTCTTTGTTATAAAACCAACAACTACTTGGACTGGCGGTCCTACTAACTCCGTATCACAAGGAGGTTTAAATAATTTAATAGGAAGTCAGGTTACTGTTAGTTTCTGGGCAAAATCAGATATTAACGGTGGAAAATTCCACTCGGAACCAAGTGGTGGTAGCGTCAGTTATGACGTAGTGTTGACAACAACATGGAGCAAATATAGTTATACAATCCCTGCATTAAAAACAGGAGTGATTTATTTTATGGCTGTTGATGCAGGCACAACTTATTTTCTTAATAATTTAAAATTAGAAATTGGTAATACTGCAACTGATTGGACACCGGCCCCTGAAGATGTTGATAGTGCCACAGCTAAAGCACAATTAACGGCAGACCAAGCAAAAACAGCCTTAAGCAATTATAAAACTGATGCAGATGGACGTATAAGTAAGGCACAAGCTGATATTACAGCAACGGCTAAACAAGTCCAGACTAAAGTATCACAGACTGACTACGACCAAAAGACAGGTGAGTTAAGTACCAAAGTAAGCACAGCGCAGCAGACAGCAGATTCAGCTAACACTACCATTGGCGACTATAAAAAGGCTAATGATGGCCGTGTATCAAGTGCTGAAAGCGCCATTAAACAGAATACTGATGCAATTAGTAGCAAGGTTAGTCAAACTGATTACGACCAAAAAACTGGTAAGTTAGACGGCCAAATTAGTTCACTTAACCAAACAGCTAAGGACATTACTACTTCTATTGGTAAAGTATCAGCACAAGTTAATGACCTTAAACAAGTCAATTTAGTAAATAACAGCCAATTAACACCAGACTACGCAGGTTGGCATATTAACAACCCTTGGGGTACTGATATTGGCAATGAGCTAACAAACAATGGTATTAGTGATGCTAGTGGTGCTATGTATGTTTGGCATGACCAAGGTAACAGTGGTAATTGGTTAGTATCAGAACCTATACCTGTTAATGGTGGGCAAGTAGTATCAGAATCAATAACGGCAGCCATCAGTGGCAGTATAACAAGTGGTGTACCCTTGGCATTGTACCTACAAGCCTATGACAGTGATAAGAATAGAGTGTTAAGCACAGGGTATAATATACCGCTTAATCAGTTAAGCAGTACCTTTACGACCTTTAAATTTGAAAACTTAACCCTTCCACAAACAGCTAGATATGCTTCGTTTGTTCTTGGTTGGAATGCCCCAGGCAAGGTTAGTTTTGGGAAACCTATGTTAGTGCTTGGCAGTAAAGTTGGCGATTATGTGGTTGGTTCTTACAACAATAACAGTAAATTGTCTGTTCAACAGCAAAAGATTGAGAGCATCAGTAGTATAGTGTCAGACCCTAACACTGGGTTAACAAAGCGCGTGCAAACAGCTGAAGGGTTTATGACAAGTGCCACTGATAGACTTGGTAAGGTTGAAAACAAGTCTACTAGTACCGCTGATGGACTAACGCGTGAAATTAAAGACCGTACCGATGGTGATAACAATACCTTACAGCAAGGTAAAGACTTTACGACAAGCCAAATAAGCAACAGTGAATCAGGTATGAAGTCCTTTGTTAATCAAACGATAAGCGGTTTGCAAATTGGTGCTATTAGTAGTGATGTTAATGCACTTAAATTAAGCACACAATGGCAAACAGTTAACGTTGATGACCTGAATAACATGACCAATCAAGGTAAGTTTTTTATTCAGGGTGGAAATCATACAAATGCCCCTGTGGGTGGTTGGTTCTATTTAACGGTTGATAAGCCTATAAACGGACGTATCACACAGGTTGCATGGGCTAATTCAAACCCAACAATGCAGTACACACGTATCTTGTTTGGTAGTAACTGGTCTAACTGGAACAGAGTTGTTACAAATGAGACCGTTCTTAGTATCTTTAATGATTCTTGGTCATTAGGTACTAGTGCTAACGATGGTATTACTAAGAAACTTATCACAGGTATTAATGGTCAGGCTGACGGTACTTTAGTTGTATCTGGTAAGTCAGTTATTCTTAATAGTGACACAGTAATTGGTAATAACTTTATTATTGGGTCAGCACAAATTGCTAATGGAGCTATTGGAACAGCCCAGATAGGTGATGCTGCTATCACAAGTGCTAAGATAGCCAACCTTGATGTATCCAAGTTAACTGGTGATACCATTACAGGTTTTAATATTAATGCTAATAGACAGATATATATTGCTAGTGGTGGTTCACTGGTTTCTGATGTTGTGAACATGGATAAAAATAGTTTTTCAGTAGTGGCACCTAACATTAACTCTAATCGTATATCTGCACAAGGGTTTAACGTAGGTACAACCAATGGTGTGTTTAATATAAAGTCATCAGCGGGCGTCGTTTCTTCAGATGGTAAAATCTCAGTTACTTATGCTAATCAAAGTTCACCATATAAGAATGGTACTTTTCATTCAGAATATGGGACAAATAACCTAGCCTTTAGTGCCACAGGCTATGATAATCGAGACCCAGATGAATATGTTAACATGTCATCAGCTGAACTGGATTATATGTATTCTAAAACTGGTTTTTTATCTGATGCAACAGACCACACAAGTATTAGAGCTAACTTGATTGAAACTACTGGAACATTGAACGCCTATAGTGGTGCGCAAATACCTAACATTTATTCTTATCCTAACCTAATTCTTGAAAGTAAGAACCAATCTGTTTACTTCAGGTCAGGCGGTGACTATAGGTTACAGATACGTGAAAACGGTTATATCTACCTATGGAACAAAAAGTTTGGGTCAGGTGGTAGTTCTTTGCAAGTAGCTGGTGATGGTGCCCTGTTTATACAGTCTTCTGCCACGAAGTTTAAGGAAGATATTCAGTATGACGGTGGAACTTCAGTAGGTGACAAGTTCTTAACACTTGACCCCGCTACATGGCAAGATAAAGCGGAGTATGAGGCCCGTGCTAAGTATCGTAAGATTGGTACAGAACCAGACCATCAAATTCACATGTACGACAAACGCTACTACGGTCTTATTGCTGAAGACCTGGTTAAGGCTGGGTTAGAAGAGTTCGTGGTACGTGATGAAAAGACTGGTGAAGTCAACGGTCTGGAGTACGACAAAGTAGCTATCAGCTTAATACCGGTGTTACGTGAGCAAAGAGCAGTTATTAACGAACTTAAAGTAGAAATTGAAAGGTTAAAGGATAAAGTTAAATGAATAATATTCAAATCAAGAACGAGATACAAAATCCAGATAATAACACAGTAAGAATCGTGTTTGGGGTGACCTTTGCAACAGGAACAAGCATTAGTGACGGAGCTGTTACAATTACTAAGTCTGAATGGCTTGATATGACAGGTCGACAGAAGTTAGAAAAAGTTGCTAATCAATTATCAGCAGATATGTTAAGCACAATTAAATAACAAAGCAGGGCTAATCCACGAGCGGTTAGCCTTTTAATTTGCAGAAAAAAGGAGAAAAGCAAATGAATATTATTGTAAATGGCGCACAGGTGAACTTCGTTGAGGGTAAGTTGGTTTTGGCTTACTTTAACGTTTCTTTTAGTGCAGGACAGTTCCCTAACAGTTTGAGTGGGACACTTCAAATTAAACCGGATCAGGGTGTGACATTGGAAACTTCACAGGCAGACGTTGCCACTGTTGCCAAGAAGTTAATTCAAGCTATGGTTGCTGATACAGCTTCAGAAGGGAACAACTAATGAACGTTGATGCACAGAAGATAATTAATAATCTTGGTATGCAGTTAGCTAATAAGGCTGTTGAAAATGCAACATTAGCAGCTCAAGTAGAGACGTTGCAAGAACAACTAAAAGAAGCGCTGAAAGATAAGGAGAAGTGATGAGTGTATTGAGCTACTTATTCGCTAATCTGAATGGGGCTACCGAAACGGCAGTCCTTTTTATTTTGGTATTTTTTGATACCTTTTTAGGCTCACTATGGCGCAAACGAAATGGTGTGGCAAGAACGTCAAACGGTGGCTTAGGTGGACTAATTACATCTATACCACTAGCTCTGATGCCTGTATCAATATGGGCGTTTACTATTTTAATGTCGGTTATTCCTAATCACATAGGAGGTCGATATATTACGTTTCAGCCAGTAATCTTTGATATTATTTCATTCGCGGTGACAATTATCATTGGTAATTACATGTTGAAATCAATCTATGCCAATATGCAGTTAGCCGGCATGGATGTGTGGCCATTTATAGCAAAGTGGGTTGAAGACGAGTATCACGTGAAATTAAAGAAAATTGATTCAGAACCGGATTCAGCAAAGAAAGCAGAGGAAAAATAATGTTAAATGAAATATTAAAGGTATTAAACACAGCAGTAGCGGTATTTGTCGCAGCAGGGGGCGGATTTGGTGTATCAAAGTTCTTGAAATTCAAGGCATCTAGCGAAAAGAATGACAACATCAAAAAAGCACTGGAGTTTGCTAGTCAAGCCGTTTTAACAGCACAAGCATTTCTAGGTAATGGTGCAGTACAACAACAAGCAGCGGCAGCTGAATTAAAGGCACGACTTGATGAAAATAAGATTGGCGATAACTTCACGGAAGCGCAAATCCTGTCTTATATCAAAACAGCGTATGCACGTGAAAAGGCAAACGGTGCCTTAGGTGCAGTTAAGCCGCTTGTGAGTGCCGAAGAATTAGCTAAAGCCGAGGCGGTCGTGTCGAGCACCCCTGAAACAGCACAAGCACCTACGGCACAATAAGGAGGTTATTATGGCATATACAATTCAACAAGATATTGTTGTTCCATTTAATTATGTGATGAATAACAGTGGATTAGCTTATCCATTTGCACAAGTGCATTTGCATAGTACAGGTAATCCAAATGCCAGTGTTCAAAATGAACGTGATTATTTAGCTGGTCATTATAACGAGGCTAACTATACGCATTTAGTTGGTATCACTAATGGCCAAGTCGATATTCGACAAGTCATGAACACAAATGGTGGCGCTTGGGACGTAGGCGGTGACTGGAATTGGGACGGCTACGCGTCAATTGAGTTCGCAGAAGGGTCTATTCGTTCACAGGAAGACTTTAATAAAGCTTATCCAGCATATATTTGGTTAGCCCGACAATTAGCATTAGAAGCCAGTGCAGGCAATAAGATTGATAACCAAAATACCGCTGGTACAAAGACTCACAACTACGCTAGTGCTACAGGACACGGTTCGGATCACGTTGACCCGATTGCGTTTTTAGCTAAATGGGGTGTCAGTCGAGATAAGTTGAACAACGATATTATCAATGGTATTGGTGATGATAGTGTACGCATTGTCGCACCAACAGCAACGTTAACACCACAACAATCTCAACCCATTGTAGGCACGTCAGCAATTCAAGCGTTTAAAAATGTCGGCAATGCATTCACTGCCTACGGTACTTTTACCGCTAATGAAATTAAGCAAGTGAACGGTATCTGGCAAGTAATTAACTATGATTTAGCTGGTGGCCATGATTTTGATTGGACGTATAATGGTATTCCGTTAGATATTTTGGATAACGCAACGCGTGGTAATTCATTGCCAACACAAGTGGATGACACGTTGAAGTTTAACAGCGCAAACAATCATGGTACGATTGATGACTACGACAATGGCAGCAATGCAGTGGGTATCAAATTCGGTCAATACGGCATGATTTGGTTTAATTCAAACACGTTCATTAAACTATAATCGCTTGCAATTATTCTGCTAAATTTGTATATTAAATCTAGAATAAATTAAGTGAGTATACACAAATGCATATTTCGGGATCATTTATAAAGGACTATCTACCTGCATTAATTTCAGTTATAACGGTTGTATTTTTAATTGGAAACAGTTGGATTGGATTTAATAAGAATGTGGCTTCTTATGCTAATAACGTCGCTGTTTGGGATGCGATTGACTCAAGTATTAATCAGAGCGCATTCTATATAAACGATGGCAACAGCACACCTATCTATAATGTATTTGTAATCCGAGGTAGACGTGGTGTGACGCTAACTGTTGATTCAATAAACAAAAATTTACAAAGAGACGATGTGGGATATTCTCGCTTAATTATACCTGGTCAAAAGAAATATAAAGCGGAATCCATAATATTTAAAGGAATGGAAATGGGGAAAGGCGGCCTGCCTGAAGAATATGCCATATTATTTACTGATTCAAGCGGGCACAAGTGGTTTAGAGGTTCCGACGGAAAATTAATCGCATTAAATTATGACTATTTCAGTAAATTGACTACAATGACCAATCTTACCGCACCTTTAGGCGATATGACAATGATTCAATATTCTGATAAATAGATAGTTGCAGAGCAAGTTAAGGTTAATGAATTACAGAACTGAATAAACAAAAACACCCAACTGGATAATCTGGTTGGGTGTTTTTTAGTTGCATAGGGCATGCTTGTTCGAAATGCCTACATTATGATATACTTACAAAAGCCTAGTAGTTGGTTACTCCCTCTTTAAGTTATGATAACTACTAGGTTAGCCCACACTAATTTGTGGGCTTTTTTGTTTGAATATAAATTAATGTGGTAGAATAAGCCTATCAAGACACCCTTTATTTAATCAGAGGTTGAGGGGAAATAGTTATAATGAAAAAATTAAAAGAAAATGCAATTTTAACTGGTTGCATTTTAGTATTTATTGGTGGTGCATTCGGCGGAATATTTCGATTGCTTTTGACACAGATACCATATATTGGTAGCAGTCCATGGGTGATCGTTGCAATAAACATCGTAGGCTCTTTTTTACTTGCATATCTGGGGTCAAGGATTTCAGAAGATGATGAATACTCTTTGAGTATCAAGACGTTTGTAGGAACAGGCATTATTGGTGGTTTTACAACTTTTAGTACGTTTATATTGCAAATTAATGAACTGCTCAATAAAAATTATATTATTGCGTTTATTTATGTTGTCCTTAGTCTTTTATTAGGTTATATTGCTGTCCTTTGTGGAAAGTACTTAGGAAAGCGAATGAGGAATCAGTAAATGAAATATTTTTATCTATATATTGGTGCTGCTGTAGCATCAGGATTAGGATCGTTAATTAGATATTTGATTATTAGCTTCACGCCAGTTAATAGAAAACTGTTTACCGGTGTTTTCTGGGTTAATATGATGGGAGCATTTTTAATGGGATTGCTATCTGTGACGGTGTTATCTAATGAATGGCGTATTTTTATCGGTACAGGGTTAATTGGCGGTATCACAACTTTCAGCACCATGATGACGCAAGGGGAACAGCTGGTTACTTTGAAACAAAGGTCGATATATTTTTTGTCAACCTTATGCTTAGGGATATTCTTATTTCTTATTGGTGCGCAACTTAAATAAAAGGGCTCCTATGATGTAAATAAAAAAACAAACCGACTGTCTGACCAGTGACTTAGTTTGTTTTGTACGCCTATGTACTTTGGTTTGTGTCTGGAGCCAAAAGTGGATCCATGTGATTTTTGAACAAGTCTAAACATCAGTTTTCATAATGCTTTGGTGAAAAAGGTTATTGGTACGCTATCTCCTTTAGACTATGTTCTACATTATAAATTCATGAAAAAAACGTTGAGATATCAACGTTTTTTTTCGTTAAATTAAAAGCATGGGCAAACTATTTGTTGTAGCACGTAAATATTATTAACAGCAAGGCCGTTTTCTTGGCAAAGACAATGAGAAAGATATAACCGTCCAGCGCAATCATTATAATTTTTAGTTGACCTGTTTGAAATGAACAACTTCTAGTGATAAAATATTATTTTTTGAAGTAAATATTTATCGAAAAGGAGTTAATATTACAATGCATTTTGAGAAATTTGCTAATTTCTTTAGATGGGTGAATCAACATATTTATTGCGCACACAAGCAATACGTACGTAGACCACTGAATGACAGTTTAACCTTTTATACTTACGAATGTAATCGATGTGGTAAACGTAAAAAGGATTGGTAGGAAAGAATAAAAAAACGCAAAGGTTCTAAAAATGAATGATTTGAGGAGAAAGAGTAAATAAAAGCCTCCCAGACGGATCGTGATATCAATGGTTGTGGAAAACTAAGCCACAGTCAATGTTCACGTGTAAATGCTGCCGACAAACAAGCATAATCAAAATATTACTTAGTTGTAGATATATCGCGTGCCACGTAAAGTAAACTATGAGTTATATGCAAGCAAGTTAAGGCAACGTGATGTTGCTTTTAGAATAAATGAAGTTAAAGTTGTCCGAAAATTTTTTAATATATTATCTCAAAAAATCATTCTATTTTGCCCAAAAAAACACTAGTTTACCAACTAGTGTTCAAAGACCTGATTGAATTTAATTTATAATGCAGTCCAAAATGTAATTATACCGAAAATGATACCCGGAAAGTTTGCCGCTGCTAACGGTAAATCACGTTTTTCTTTGATTAAGCCGTAGATTACCCAAAGCGTACAATTAATGCCAGCAACTAAAGGTTGAATAGGGTTACCCTTGGCACCTGATAAATTATTAATAATTTGTGGGACATAGGAAATATACATCATAATTGACATCACAGTTGCAGTCCAACTTAAATATTGCACTAATTTTTGGTTTCGCATTGATTACCTCTTTCGTAAAAGTATATAACAAATTGTCTGAGAAAATCAAATGCCAAAAAATAACCAAATGGATAACAATCAATTAGAGGTGAGCTGCTTTATTTTTTTTGCTTTGTGCAGACTACCAGTAACAAAAATTAAGATACCGACCCAAATAAAAACAAACACAATCGCTTTATGCCAATCAAAATTTTCGTGTAACACAAACACCGCTAGTAAGAGTTGAATTGAAGGGTTCATATATTGAATAAATCCTAATGTGATAAAATCAGTATTCTTAGTGGCAACGGCAAATAATAGTAATGGCAAGACCGTAATGACGCCGCTTAGAACGGTTAACGCTGTTATTTGAACGCCACTGTTAATAATATGAAACGGCGAGCGCATGATATATACTAGAGCAATAGGCGCGACAAACATTGTTTCAAGAGCTAACGATATTGTGGCAGGTAGGGGCACCTGCTTTTTGATCAGACCATAAAAACAAAAGGAAGCCGCCATCAAAAGTGTATTAACGGGCAGAGAGCCTGTTTGAATTGTTAAAATTAACACGCCGACACTAACAAAGGCCAACGCAACTAAATTACTACGAGACAGTCTTTCATGCAGAAAAATAACTGCTACTGCGACGTTCATGAGTGGCATAATATAGTATCCAAGACTGGCTTCAGTTGCTTGATGGTGTGTGACCATATAAATATAAATAAACCAATTAATTGAAATAAGTCCAGAACTTAAAATAATCCAAATTAGTTGGTGGCTGTGAAAAAGTTTTTTGGTAATTTGAAAAAGACGTGACCAACTTTTTTGATAGGTTATGACAAGGCAGATGGTCACTAAAGACCAAATGATACGATAAGCTAGTGTATCCATTGCGGGCACAGCGTGTAAGAGGGCCCAAAAAACACCTAAAACGCCCCATAAACTATAAGCCAGAATGGCTGCGCTGATACCTAAGCGTTTTTGTGACATAATATTTCTCCTCGCACATAACATGATAATTAATATAGTAACATGATATAAAAATTAAAAAAAGCTTAGTAAATATTCTGATAAGATAATTAAACCTTGCTTAGCCATGTGATATACTTTAAAAGTATTGAAGCAGTTATGCTGTGTTAAAAGATAATGGATATTTTAGGAAGTTAAGTATGTTAATTAAAACATATCAATTGGCGGCTACTGTCAAACAACAAGTACGCATTAAATTAATAGCTATCGAACCAATCATAGGAACACTCACTGTCAGACAGCAGAATTGGTTAGTTAATCAACTATTCACTGATGCCACAAGTGATATAAGTACAGCAATAGCGTTAAACTTATTAATTTTATGGAACACTCATGACATAGAACAACTTAAGCTGAATTTAATTGCACAATATGCGACGCAAGCTAAATTAATAAGGCATTTATTACAAGATGTTAGACGTCATCTGGATGAGCTCATTTTGTGGCAAAAAACAGCAAGCGGTAGTCTCATAGATGTACAATTAGTGACAACATTGGCAAAAATGCCAATTAGTAGCAATAAAACAGTTGGTATCATCGGTGATAGTGTCTCGTTTGGATTAAAAGCAACGACAAATTACGGACAGTATATTCAACGTGCGACTGGATCAGGCGTACAAAACTTAGCGATTTCTGGTGCACATTTATCAGACAATGGCTATAACAGTATTTATCAGCAAGCGCAACGCCTAGAGAAGGCGCAATTATATATTTTTCAAGGCACTGATGATGATTGGCTAGCCAATGTGCCAATTGGCAGTTTAACTGACAAGCCAAATGAATCTTATCTTGGTGCCTTCTATCATACGATTAAAGTGTTAAAGCAAAAGAATGCTTCATCTAAAATTTTAACGCTCACACCAACATATCAAGTGCCGGTCAAAGGAAACAAGGTGAGACGAACAGATGAAACGCGCAACAAACTCGGACACAATCTGCATGATTATGTCCGGGCGCAGATACAGGCGAGTTATGTGCTTGATATACCTGTAGTTAATCTAATGCAAAAAACATTATTTAATCCTGCAGATTACCAGTTTCGTCAGTTATACATGCCAGATGGGTTGCACCCTAACGAGCGCGGCCATCGTATTATTGCTAAAGAAATTGCTACGGCATACAATTATTATTTCATTTTATCTGAGAATAAAAAAAGTAACTGACGCTCAGTCGTCAGTTACTTTTTTAATTAATATTCAAAGGTGACACGTACGCCTTCAGGAATTGTAAAGTCTTTTTGAAGTAAGCTAAGTTCACCACTGTCACTGTCACGTGCAAATAATGACACGTTGTCTGTATCTTGGTTGGCAACGACTAGAAAGGCTTCATCTTTGTCCCAATTCATATCACGTGGGAAAGCCCCCTCAGTACTGATTAACTGAATGCGTTCAATTTCTGCACCCTCGTTGACCACTTTGAACACTGCCACAGAGTTGTGGCCTCGGTTAGAAGCATAAATATAACGACCATCATGGCTCAGACGTAATGCGGCAGCACCATTATGTTCTGTCCAGTCACTAGGAATAGTAGAGGCGGTCATGACATGTTCAAAAGTACCATCTTCACTGTTATATTTTAAGACACTTAGAAGACTTGATAATTCACCAAGTAAATAAGCATACTGGCCATCTTGAGAAAAGCGAATATGACGAGGGCCAAATCCTTCATCTGTTTTAAATCGCGCTTTTTCAGTCAATTGACCTTCTGCTGTGACATCAAATGTGATGACTTCATCTGTGCCTAAATCAACTGCAACTAAGCGATTATCCGGTGTGAGATTAGCAAAGTGGATATGTGAACTTGTTTGCTCTGGTCGAGGGCCAGAACCGTTGTTTTGCCAAGTATCGACATGTGTCAAACGACCATCTGCGTTAATTTTATAAGATTCAACGGTACCGCGGTGATAGTAACCAGCAAAAAGTAGTTGGCGTGTTTCATCAATCCCAATGTATGCTGGGGCAGAGCCTTCCGTGAGCTGTGTGTCCAACTCGGCTAGAGGTCTTGCTGTATTGTCGAGTGTCACGACACCGCCTTGACCATCACGATTTTCAACAGCGTAAACTTTGTTAGCTTTTGAAATAGCAAGATAGGTAGGGTTCGTTAATTCGCCGATAAAGCTTGCGTTTTGTAGCTGTTTCGTTTCTGTGTTGAGTTCAGCCTCATACAAGCCTTGTGAGACACGCTTTGTATAGGTTCCAAATAAAATTTTATAGATTGCCATGTAATCTCTCCTTAATAAAGTTACCTTTATAATAGCATAATTGTAAGGGGTTTCACAAGTTGAGAAACTGATTTAAGTTGCGTATAATAAAATAGACGAACAAACGTTCAGAGAGGCGATTATGAAATTTATCCATGCAGGCGATATACACTTAGGCAATCCATTTATTGGTTTAGATGCACAATTACCAGATAACTTAAAGCAACTCGTCCAACAGTCAACGCATCAAGCATTTATGAAAATGATTAATGACGCTTTAACTGAAAAAGTTGACTTATTATTGTTACCAGGTGATTTTTATAGTGCCTCAGAAAGTAGTCCGCGACTACAAGAATTAGTACAATCAGCCTTTTTAAAGTTAAATCAAGCTGGCATTCAAGTTTTTTTAAGCTTGGGGAATCATGATTTTGAAGCCAACACATCCCAACATTTGCCGTGGCCTGAAAATGTTTACATTTTTAATCAACATGTTGAGACAACATATCACACGACAGCATCAGGTGAAAAAATCGCAGTTACTGGGTTTAGCTACCAATCGCAGCGACAAATGACGCCAGTCATTGATGAATTTCCTACTAGAGATCTGGGGGTTGATTATCATCTTGGTATGTATCATGGCGCTGTGGGTGTTACAGGCGAACCATACGCACCCTTTAAAGTGACCGACATGTTGGAAAAGGGCTATGATTACTGGGCTTTAGGCCATATTCATGTTCGTCAAACTTTAAATACTAGACCTTTTATAGGCTATTCTGGTAGTATTCAGGGGCTTAATCGCAAAGAAGTGGGGCCAAAAGGATACTATATAGTGGATGCTGCCAATCAGTTGCGCCCAATCTTTCGTGAAGCAGAAACAATTTTGTGGGATAAGCTTCAGCTTGAAAGTGTCAAGAATGAAGATGACTTGCAGGAAATGATTAACCATTATAGGACTGGGACGCAAAAAAACACTTTCCTATCCGTTGAATTGTTAAACGTACAAGATCAAGTGCTGCGCGCTAGGATTGATAGTGGTATAGTTCTTGAAAAAATCCGTGAACATTTACCAGAGCAAGTTTGGCTAGTTCGTCTGACAATTAGAGATACTGAACTTCGAGCTTTTCCAAAAGATACGATTGACCAAGCGTATTGGTTGCGCGCGCTAGAAGATATATTGACAGAATTTAGAGTTGACGATTATTTATCTGATCAGGTGCCGTTAGTATTACGTGAATACTTTATGACTCATGAAGGAAAAGAGTTATTAAAACAAAAAATGGTTCAGCAACTTAATGAAGGAAAGGGTTAAGATGTCTATGAAAATCAAACGCATTCAGATTAATGGCTTTGGTCGTTGGTCCCAAAAAACTTTTGATTTTGTTAGTGATTTTCAAGCAATTGTTGGCCAGAATGAATCTGGAAAATCGACACTGCGTGCATTTATGGTGAGTATGTTATTTGGTTTCCCAACGAAAAAAGGACAGACAAATGTTTACACGCCAAAAGATGGCAGCAGTTATGGTGGTAGCATGGTTGTTGACTTTTTCGGTCAAAGCTTTGAAATTAAACGAGTAGGGCGTGTTAAATCCGTTTTAACGATTAAAAGTTTAGCAGATGATCAATTCGTTGAGACACCAGATAAATGGTTAGAGGAACAATTAGCCCCGCTGGATAGGCAAATGTTTGACGCTATTTTTAATTTTAGTCAACAGGATTTAGCACAAATTAGTCAATTAGCGGTGCCTGACTTAAAACAACTGTTGCTCAATATTGGGGCACCAGGTAGTAACTACTGGTTGAAAATTGCCCAACAGATTGACAAGGAAGCATCTCGGCAATATACGCAGCGTAAAACAGGCCAACGCGCTTTGAATATTTTAGCTAAGCAGTATAATCAGCAACAAGTGATATTGAATGAAAAATCTAAAGATGTTGTGCTGTATGTTAATCGCCAACAGGCAATCATTGATCAACAAGCAACAGTAACAACACTACGTAATGCTATGTCAGCATTAGATTCAGAGCTTCAGCAACAACAAAAACTAATCCAATCTTTTTCGTTATTTGAAGCCGCACAAGCCATAAAAAGCCACTCAGTAACAAGTAAGCGCATTATTTCTGAAACAGATATGTCAGAATTTAATCGATTGCAAGCTTTGGACAATATTGCAATACAAAAAATTGCGCAATTAAAAGAACAAGTTACCGACAATAAGCCATCTGAACAAAAAATAACGTTTATGGCAGATGATGTTAATAAACGTCTTAAAAGAGCTCAAGTTGTTATGCAGCGTATGACGCTTTTGCTAAATAGTCGCAATGATTTAGTCAAACAGCAACGAGCATTGGAACGACAAATTGGGGGACAAAATTTACCATCTCTTATTACTGTCAGCGAACAAAAGATGATTAACTACCCGAAACAACAAATTTTATTTTTGGGTATATTTACGGTTATTACTGCAGTGATTGCTTATTTTCTAATTAAGCCTGCTTTAATCTTACCGCTTCTTATTGGCTTGTATGCTGGGTATAAATATTGGGTTAGCCAACACGCCATAGGGGTTGTTCGTCATCGCTATGCCAATTTACCAATTGAAACAATCCAAGGTATGCAATGGGCCATCAAATCTTATCCGCAAACTGAACAACAAATTTTAGAAATTGACAAGGGTATTAGTAAACAGTTACAGCAAGCGATTGTTGATTTAGAGCCGGCAATAGAGCAATTACAGTTATCTGTTTCAATAAAAACTATTAATGATTTAGAATTTGCCTTGATTGATATTCAGCAAGCCTTTAATCATGCGCAATTAACACGTAGTAATAGCACTACCCTGCGCGTTCAGCAGCAGCAACAATTGCTCAGGGAAATAGCAGTATATGAAAAGCAGCACGAAGAACATGTGCACGATTTGTATGCGCTATATGATAAATATGATGTTGCTAATGCGGATAATTTTAAATTGTTATATCATGACCAACAATCGCAAACGCGTCAGCAACAGCGCTATTCTGATATGATGAATCAACTACCAGTAGAACAACAGACGCAGTTTACCAAGATTAAAAATAGCTCTGAATTAACAATCAAACAGCGCACATTGGACAGTAAAAAAACTACCCTACAAAGCGACATAGTAGTAGCTGAAACGAAGTTATCAGATTTAAAAGCTGAACAACGTAAGCTTATTAACGAAGATCAATTTGCGACATTACAACAAGATTTTATGAACGAGCAAACCGCATTAATAGCGCAATTTGGTGGTTATTTAGCAGAAAAGCTCACTGGTAAATGGATTACACAGGCTTTAACATTAGCTTCTAAAAACCGTTTACCGAAGATGCAAGCAATCGCTGTTAACCTTTTTTCAAAATTGACAAATGAACGTTATACAAATATAACATTTTCAGGAGATGATATTGTTGTTATGACGGCGGACCATCAAGCGTTTAACATTGTTGAATTGTCGACAGGCACACAAGAGCAACTTTATGTTGCGCTAAGACTAGCATTGAGTCAAGTTATAGCAGATGTTGTGTCGGTGCCAATATTAATTGACGATGGTTTTGTTAATTTTGATCAACAACGTCGTGACAACATGATAATAATCTTAAAATCGTTATCAACAAATCAACAAGTTTTTTATTTTACAACAGAACGCTATCATCATGATCAGCTTAATGTGTTAGACTTGTGAGAGAGGACATACAAATGGCTAAGCTATTAACGGAATATCAAGACAATGAACATATTGATACGTTTACATTAATCAAAAGTGCAGATGTACGCCTAACTAAAACTGGTAAGACATATCTTAGCTTAGTTTTTTCAGATAGATCAGGGGATCTACCAGGCAATTTATGGGATGCAACTGAGATACAAATTAATACGCTGATACCAGGAACCATTGTTAAAATACAGGGTGTTCGCGGCGCATATCAAGATAAACCACAAATTCAAATTACCAGTATACGAGTATCTGAATCGGGAGAACCTAGCAATCCTGCTGATTTTATGACCCATGCGCCAATAAAAGAAGATGTCATGCGTGATGAATTAGCAGATATCATGTTAATGATTACGAACCCAGTATGGAATCGTCTATTGAGAAAACTATTTTCGACTGCCCAAGATGCCTTTTTACGTTTTCCAGCTGCAAAAATGAATCATCATGCTTTTGCTGGTGGTTTAGCTTTCCATTCGCTTTCAATGGCGCGTTTAGCTCAAAATATTGCAGCACAATATCCCCAAATTAATAAAGAACTGCTGCTGACTGGTGCGTTGTTACACGATTTAGGGAAAACTATTGAATTATCTGGGCCAGTTGCGACACAATATACTGTTGAAGGTAACCTGATTGGTCATATTGTCTTAATTGATGAACAAATTGTTTTAGCTGCTAATGAGCTGCATTTTGATCTTCATTCAGAAGACATGGTTGTGTTACGGCATGTCGTGTTAGCTCATCATGGTTTATTAGAGTATGGTTCTCCTGTTAGACCAGCGCTGCTCGAAGCGGAAGTACTACATCAGTTAGATGAATTAGATGCTAGCATTCAGATGGTGACTAGTGCTTTAGAAAAAACAGAAGAAAACAACTTTTCTGAACGTGTTTTTGGGTTAGATAATAGACGTTTTTATCGCAGTCATTATAATGTAATAGATAAATAAAAAAGCTAGGACTATTGATTAATAGCCTTAGCTTTTTTATTTATTGTTTATTTCTTTGCTTTTGATAGCCCAGCAGTTAGATAAGCATTCAAAGCATTCTTTAATTGTGTATCTTTCACACTAACATTTTGCCTACGTAAGATTTGACCAATGATTTCTTGTATTTTAGCAGTGTTCTTTTGATCATTCAAGAATGATGTGACAATTTGTTCTGATAACTTATTGCGGACACTGTTCATGCTTGGTTTATTAGTTGTTTTATTTAGCTGGATGACGTAGAAACCACCATTTGATCCTGTAACAGGGGTAGTTGTATAATCACCAGTTTTTTCAATTTTAAATGCGGCCGTTTGAATAGCTGAGTCGACACTCGTACTTGTTGAATCGAAGGCAGGTAACTGACCATTTTGTTTAGCGTATGTTTTGTCTGTAGAATATTTCTTGTAAACAGTTTCCCAACTGTCACCAGACTTTAAAGCATCAATAGCTTTTTTAGATGAATCTTCATCTTTGGCTGTAATCAATGAGACCGTTGTATCTTGATGATAATCCTTATAAGCTTGTTCGATTTGCTTATCGCTTACCTTATAATTGGCTTTCACAGCTGCTTTCATAATCAAGTTATTTTTAATATTATTCTTGAATTGTGATTCGTTTGTATTGTTTGAAGATAATACAGATTGGAATGAATCACCATATTGTGCCTTCTGCGTGTCAAAAGCATTTTGGACGTCTGACTTAGAAACATTACCACCGTATTGTTTAGCTAAAACCTTGTTAATGACTAAATTGGCAAATTCTTGCTGGCCAGCAGGAGACTGCTTTAAGTCAGCCACGAATTCTTTTTCAGTAATTTTACCTGAATCCGAAGTCATAAGTGTTTTTGAGGAATTAAATCCAAGATAAATCAGGCCGCCACCAAAAATAACGATGATCAGCCCCCAAATAAATTTGCGCATAAGATGCTTCCTTTTCTGATTAGTATCCTGTCTATTTTAACATAAAACAGGCAACTACGCCTGGTACTTTGACAATTCAGCGTTTAAATGATCAGAAGCTTTTTGAATGCGGTCTAGGTGTGGTTTATTTTTGAAATTCATTTTCTCAACGTCAACTTGAATGTCGTCACGCACTTTAGTCAGGTGGTCTAATTGTTGAGACAATACCTGCTGTTGCTTGGTTAGCTGTTGCAAAAGTTGCATCATTAACTGAATTTGTTTGATGAGCTGTTTAATATCATCAATTAATTTCATAATAGCCTCCTAATTCAATTGCTTTGCAATGTCGTCAGCAATTTTCTGGTAGCGTGCGGTAGAAAATTGCTCGCTGTTATCGATTGTTGGGGCAAGAGTGCCAGATAAACCATCATCATCAAAACGCGGGATGAGATGCCAATGCGAATGTAAAACGGTTTGACCAGCTGATGCACCATTATTAGATTGAATGTTGATTCCCGTTATTTTGGGGTTGCTTGCCTTAATGGCACGTGCTATCATAGGCAACTTTAGTAGCACATTTTCTGAAGTAGTCGTATCATAATCAAATATATCTGATAAATGATTTTTTGGTACGACTAGTGTGTGTCCTGGTGTCACTTGAGAAATATCTAAAAAAGCTAAAACAGTATCATCTTCATAGACTTTGTAACTTGGAATTTCACCAGCAATGATTTTATCAAAAATATCCATTATAATCTCCATTCATTTTGTTACTTTCATTATACCAAATATGGTGTTATGCCTGTTATAATAGTTTTATGGGATTAAAAGTTGACAATTTATCTGGTGGTTACGCTGGAAATCAAGTGTTAAAAAATGTGTCATTCACAATTGAAGATGGTTGCATTGTCGCTTTAATAGGACTAAATGGTGCTGGTAAATCGACCACCATTAATCATATTATTGGTGAACTGCACCCGCAAAGCGGCCAAATTACTTTAAATCAGGTTAATATTGTTGAAGCACCAACCGCATTCAAGTCGCAGATTGCCTATATTCCAGAGCAGCCTATCTTATACGATGAGTTAACGTTAGCCGAACATCTACATCTTTTATTGGCAGCGCATGGGCAAGACAATGATAAGTCTTGGGATCGTGTCAGTAGACTCCTGAATATGTTTCGTCTGCAAGACAAACAACATTGGCTACCAATTCATTTTTCTAAGGGCATGCGTCAGAAAGTAATGCTGGTGTCAGCATTTATGCTAGAGGCACCACTTTTGATTATTGATGAACCTTTTCTCGGATTAGATACGTTGGCGCAGCGCGATGTCGTGACATTGGTTCGTGAGCAAACACAGTTGGGTCACAGTGTTTTAATGACAACACATTTATTGGCCTCGGCTGCCAAATTTGTTGATCAATTTGTGGTATTAAATAACGGTCAGGTTGACTTTGTTGGGACACCATCAGCATTAGCAGATAAATATCAGTTATCTGTGGCAAATTTGGACGATTATTTTGATTTGGTACGGAAAGAAGCTGGTGCATGATGGGGAAGCAACTATACTATCAGCGCTTTAGGCAGGCACAAAAAACCACAATTAAGTATTTAAGATTACTCTTTAATGATCATTTTGTGATTTTTCTACTCATCGCTTTTGGCGCTGGAGTGTTAGGCTATCGCGAAGTGATGCAGCGTGCGAACTATCAATTTTTATGGCATTCAGATTGGACACGTTTACTTATTGCTGTTTTATTGTGCTTTGGCTTGCAATTCGGTCAGTTGATCACTTATTTTAAACCAGCTGATAGGTTATATTTGCTTGGAAATGATCAAATGGTTAGTCGAGATTATTTACAGCAAGCTGTTAATGTCAGCTTTGTATTTGCTATTTTGTGGCAATTGGTTGCTATTAGTCTTATATTGCCAATACTGTTTAAAATGCAATTACTCACCGCAGTAAAATTGGCTAGTTTATCATTGTTTTTATTCAGTTATAAGTATAGCTTACTCTTGTTAGCACGCGAAAAATTGTTAATGAAACCAAGGTTGTTTATTAATGGCTTCGTTCAAGGATTGTTACGTACTATCGTTCCGATAGTTATCATTTGGTTGATTTTAGTCATTGGTGACGGCGGATTGATAATTTTTAGCCTTGTTTGGGTAATCTGTGTTGTTGTGTTAGCTATGTTTTTGCATGTTAATGATAAGCAAAGTCAGCAATTAGCAATTGATTGGTTAACCAGTATTGCGCAAGCGCAGGTACATGAACGACGTATATTACATTTTTATGCCACGTTTGCTGATGTGCCAACACAAACTTATCAGGTCAAACGGCGTAAATATCTTGATTATTTTTTAAACCGATTGACAAAACGACGAGATATGATGTATTCTCTATATTTGTTGCGTTTGGCACGTGGCACAGAATTATTATCTTTAATTTTGAGATTAACCATTGTTGGCGGTTTACTCATTGCTGCATTATCAACAGCACCAAAATGGGTTATTCTGTCTATTGCAGGATTGATGCTTTACTTAGTGACTTTTCAGCTGTTACCATTATTTCGCGAGACTGAACAAAAAAAGTGGACACAAATTATGCCAATAGCTATTCAATCAAGACAACGCGCTTTTAGGCAACTGAATCGACATTTAATGATTATGGTAGGCGGCGTATTCATGCTTAGTGCCATTAGCCAAGGATGGTTGATGATGAGTTATATTTTAGGTGTTTTAGTTATCATTGGTGTTGCACTTGACCGTATTTATCTGCCTAAACAATTAAAAATGAAAAGAAAACTGTAACAAAAAGAGTTACAGGGAGGAATATTATGCATCTTCGAGCAAAACCATGGGCAACTGATTGGCTAGCAGCACATTCAGACATTGTGATTACACAAGGCCGTGCGACAGAACAAATCGGCCAATGGCAAAAATTATTTGCGAAAGCACAACCAATCCATGTTGAAATTGGCTCAGGAAAAGGGCAATTTATTTTAGGTATGGCATTAGCTCATCCAGAAATTAATTATATTGGTATGGAAATTCAGGAGACAGCAGTCGCCATTGCTGCGCGCAAAAGTTTTGACCAGGTAGGTGAATTGCCTAACTTGCGTTATATATATGGTAACGGCAATGGTGTGGAAACCTATTTTGAAAAAGCAGAAGTTGAAAAAATTTATTTAAACTTTTCAGATCCTTGGCCAAAAACACGCCATGAGTCACGCAGGTTAACTTATAAAACTTTCTTGCAGTCTTACGAGGCTGTCTTACCTGAACACGGGGAAGTAGAATTCAAAACAGATAATCGCCATTTGTTTGAATATTCAATCGTTAGTTTTATGAACTACGGTATGCGTTGGGCGACGACGGACTTTACATTAGATTTACATGCTGATGAGGAAAAAGTTATCGGTAATGTCGAAACTGAGTATGAACAAAAGTTCATGGCTAAGGGACAACCAATCTATAAAATAAAAGCACACTTCTAGAGCGACAAGAGATACAGATGTTTTACCAGAATAAAAGCACTACCTTTTAGGGTAGTGCTTTTATTCTCTGGTGACACTTGCCGTATAATAACGCTTATCAAAATAGAGAACAAGCTAATTAATAATTTTTAGACAAAATTAAGCCTTTTGTATGTTGTTAAGTACTTGAGATATAATAGTCTGTAGTACGAATGGAAGGGAGCATATATTTTATGTCAAACGATTTTTTCGTCAAAGTACGTCGAACAATTGGTTTTGATGGACTTATTTCTACAATTGTTGGTGCGTTAATTGTATTTTTACCAGGTCGCAGTGCTAGAGCTGCAGCTGGCATGGTAGGCGCTGTATTTATTGCCGTCGGCTTGTTTAGATTATTATCTGTATTTCAAAAAAGCATTGATAATAATTGGACTAGAATTGGACACGTTATTCTTTCAATTATTTACTTGGTAGCTGGTGTCTTTATCTTCATGGATATGAGCGTAGCAGCAATTTCGCTCATTCTAGTTGTCGGAACCTTAACAGGCATGACATGGTTAATTGAAGGCATCATTCAGTTTGCACTTTTAAATCAACTCAGCGCGAACAAAGTATGGTCGTTTCTTTCGGCTTTAATTAGTGTTTTAGGTGGTTTGAGCCTACTGTTTAGCCCACTAATGGGTGGTCTATTGCTATGGACCTTCTTTGGTCTCCTATTGATGGTTATTGGTATTTTTAAGCTCATTCAATTTGTGACTTTAAAAAACTAAGCGGATTTTACAAAATCGCTTGGAAACGATCATTTTTAAAACGTTTAACATTATATTGAAACAGCGGTATAATGAATGTGTAGTGATTCCATAAGCCACTGCGACAATGATAATCTATCAGACGACAAGACGCTTTCTAATATCGGAAAGCGTACTCCAAAATTTATCTGTCTGTTGATTTTATTAAAAACAGCACGAACATTAATTTGCGGTGGCTGTTTTTTGTTTAAGTAAATGATATAAACTACTCAAATAATTCATTTTTCTTATTTGGCAAAAGGTGATAATATGAAAAAAATATTCATTACGTCGTATTTAGCTGGTACAAGAGCACAATTTTGTGCATTCATGACAAAAAACAACGTTAAGCCCGGTAAAATATTGGTCATTACTACTGCCGGTAATATCGAAGATTATACGGGATATATTGATGAGGGGAAGGCGTTGCTAACGTCATTAGGCTACGAACTAACTATTTTAGACGTTGCCCGCGAAAGTACTGCTGTCTGTCGCGAAGCAATCATGCATGCCAAGATGATTTATGTTACTGGAGGCAACACTTTCTATTTATTGCAAGAATTAAATAAAAAGCAGTTATTATCTGAAATCAAAGCAAGCATAGATAACGGTTGTTATTATGTTGGTGAATCAGCAGGGGCCATCATACTGGCAAAAAATGTAAATTATGCTAGTATAATCGATGAAGCGTCGTTAGCACCTGATTTAAAATCGTCAGCTGGATTAGGCTTGTTGGATTTTTATCCGCTACCACATTTTGGTGAAGAACCATTCACGCAAGATGTTGAAAAAACAATCGTACGCTATGGACAGCGTTACGATTTAAGAACGCTCAATAATCATCAGGCTATTCTGATAGATGACAATAGTCAAGCGCTTAAAGGTGATTATTAATTAAACCGTTTACACGTATGGGTGTCTGTAGTATTTTGTCATATCATAGCATACAAAAAAGCACCTGGGATTCAGGTGCTTTTTACTATTTCCCTGAAAATCCTGTGATGAAACCGTCAATAAAATCGGGTACCGCACTAAATAGGAAAGCGTTTAAAACTGATAGTATTAAAATACTTAGCCATATCTTTTGTGATTTATGACTTGCATTAGAGAAAATCACAAAAGATACGAAAGTACCAATGGCACTGATAATAATGATAAGTCTGAATAAATTAACGATAATAGTCAACATATTTCCCCCAGTAATGACATAAATTATATCACAGGGAGTAGGTTGGTAGCATTATTCGACTAAACTATTTCCGATTCTTTTGTATTTCTTCGCGTAGTTGTTTTAATTCTTGTTTTATTTCTGATAATTCGTCTTTGATATCGTTTTTCTCAGCTTCCTTTGTTTCTACAAGAAAAAATGCTGTTACGGTGCTTGTTACGCTGCCAATCAATCCAATACCTAGTAACATCAACACGACAGCAACAACTCTTCCTATTTCGGTATGAGGGGAAATGTCTCCGTAGCCGACGGTTGTTGTCGTTGCAATGGCCCACCATAATGAGTCCATATAATTTGCATTCTCTGCTACTGAATAGATTTCAGCCCCGAGAAATACGAGGATGACTGTGGTTATAATCAAATAGATAAACCCATTTGTTTTAAAAAAGCGTCTGATGCTCTTTTGTATTTTACCAGTAAAACCAACAATTCTAATGAGTCGTAAAAGCTTTATAACACGCAGAATTCGAAAAGCTCTAAAGAAGTAAAATATTGAATCAAACGGGATAATAGCTAATAAATCAAAGATATTGGCTTTGAAGAATTTTTTCTTGTTGTCTGCTTTAAAAAATCTGAATAGATAATCTATCCAGAAAAATATTAATATACTACAATCAATAAAAGAAAATGGCCAAGCACTGACACTAATAACGTTAGATATATCTAATAGAGCGAGCAATATCGAAATAGCTGATAAGATTAAAACAGCAGCATAGTAGATTTTTTTCACAACGCCAACAACCTTGTTATTATTAACTTTCATATTATTCTATCAACCCACTATCAAATTTGCTATTTGTTAAATTTGTTTTTCACAACTTCATTGTCCATTATGTACGCCCAAAAGGGCATGAATCAGGGAACTTGCCAATGATAACCGGCAGGAAGCGCGCCACCAGGGGCGATTATCTTAGAATGGCCTTTTCTTGTTTCCCAAGAGAAACCATTTTGAATTGCCCATCTAGATCCAGTTTGTACACCCGCATGATTGCCATTGGCAGCTGGGGCGGGGCTAGGATCAGGCGCAACAACTGTTTGTGCCTGTTGTTGCGCTGCAGCAGCATTGGATGCCTCTCTTGCACGTGATTCTGAAATCGAGGCATCACGTACCGAGGCATCATGTGCTGCTTTTTCTGAAGCAGCAGTTACCTCTGAGCTAGCCTTCACAGATGCTGCGATACTCTCTTGTTTTGCCTTGGAACTCGCTTCAGCTTGAGAACTGGCAGCAGCTATTGAACTAGATTCTTTGTCTTTTTCAATAGATTCGCTGGCCGCCTTCTTCGAGCTCTCATCTTTCTCTGAGACACTTGAACTGGTCTTAACACTATCTTGATTATCATCGGAAATACTAGCTGTTGCACCCACGCCAACAAAAGCGACTAAGAAAACCAAAATAGATGCTATAATGATTTTTTTAAACTTTGAAAATAAAGGCTTATGCCTTATTTTAGCTACAATACCGTAAATACATAGTCCGATACAAGTAAAAAAGGCAATCACAAAAATGAAAGCAAAAAATGAACTCATACGATACTCCTCTCCCAAACCTTTTAGCGTGGTTATTTAGCACGTGAATAGATCAATCTTTATTGCATTGTTAATTAACCACAGTTTACTATAAGTTGCTTGTATAAATAGTTAAAATTAGTTATTATACTAATGTTTTGTTATTTCTTAATGAATAATTACTATTTTTGTTCATCATCAAAAAGGGAGAGACTATTATGGTTAAATATAGTAGCAGTTTACTTAGTACATTAGAGCAAATTGAAGTGAACACAACAGAACAAGTGTATATTGATAAAGCTATCTATCAATTAAAAAATGAAACGCAAAGCGAAAAAGTAGTTGTTAAAAACCTAGTTCGTGATTTAAAGTTAATCATAATTCATAATCATAGGCTTTCTAAACCAGCATTGGCGCTATTCAATCAGTTGGACAAACCTTCATTGGGAAGGTTCCCGCAATTCCCGTTCTAATAGGATCACTCTCAAATATTGACATCAGCTTGTTTTGAGCTATAAACGTATAAAACACATGATTGGTTGTTCTCCAGTTGTGTGTTTTTTGAATGATTATCGACTGTTTGCACCCTGCAAATAAAAATCGCTCTATCAGTCATTCTGATAAAACGGTCAATATGCGAGGCCAAATAGTCGGTAAGGGTAAATCAGAAAAGAAACGTAGCGAGTTTGAGTTTAAAGAAGTACGACGGATTGTGTGATGAGTATATGGATAAGGTGATACTAGATCCAAACATACTAAGGCAGTTCTCGCTAAATAAATACATTGAAGCTGAACGCAAAAATCGTTTTATCGCTGCGAAACTAAAAAAGACGGCTACTGCCTATGCCAGAAACGTTTTCTTACAAGCGATTACTGATGATGTATCATTCTCGTGGCCAACGAAGTTAAAGTTTGATTGGTATTTACCAGACAGACGGATAGACCCAGATAATTGGACGTTTACGCAGAAGTTCATCTTTGATGGTATGCAGAAAGCGCAGATTGGTAAGCGCGTGTTCCTGGACAATGACAACGTGAAAAATATAAAAGGGTTCGACCATGACTTTTATGTAGACAAGGTTAACCCTAGGTTAGAAATATACGAAATGGAGGTAGTACATGAAATATGACATCAGAGTGTCTGGTAAGACGATTAAATCGTTTAGCAATCTAGACGCTGCGAATGTGTGGAGAGATGGGTATCAGAGTATGAACCCAGACAAAACGGTAATTGTTGTTAAGGATTATAGAAAGGTTGGTGAGTGACTAGTTATATTTGAAGTGAATAGTATCAAATGGTAAAATATTATTTTTGCATTGATTTTATTTATGAGGAGTCAAAACTATAATGTGTTTGAAAGATGTACAAGTTTGTTATAAGTGGTTTCAACAAAATATGTTGCGTGAGCACGAAAACGATATACGTAAGCAATTGAATGGTAGTTTAACTTTTTATACCTATGAATGTAGCCAATGTGGGAAACGAAAACAATATTGGTAGAATACAATTAAAAAAGATCAAAATCTTTAAATATAAATAATTTGAATACAATTAATACAAATATTTGCACGGTTATGCAAAATAAGGTGATCATTATTGTTCCCCGACTTCTAATTCTAACACCGACGTAGAGAAAATAAAGGAGTGCCAAAATAGTCACGATAACTATTGTTGTGAAAAACTTAAGTGTGTCGATTATTTGTAGAGTGATCATTAAAAAGGCCTTTTAACAAACTTGATAAGACAATTGTATCAAATTAAAGGGGAGATACAAAATTAACTATTAGAAGAAAAAATAGGGACAGGATAGACAAATACTTTAGTGATTATTATTCTGGTGTGATAGACATGCAGATTAAGTTGAGAAAAGATGAATTGAAACTGCCAGTTAATATTGATGAGAATATTGATGGTGGCAAGGCTGAGAATAAACGTAGTTTTCCAATGGAAAATAATATGATTATTGAGAAATCAGATTACACACTGTAATCATTTATCAGAGACAAAGAATTTATGGATAGTTTCTTGAAGATGTTAATGGGCATTACTGGCAATTAGATATGATCATAGGCGCAGAAGAAGTTGGGTGCCAGTTGCCAAGATGTTGAATCAGTCAGAACGACAATGTTAACGAGACTTGGATAAGATTAAAGACACCTATATGAACTTATGAGACTGTTTATAACTTTTACCCAGAAAAAACATGTCAGTTTTAGGTCAAAAAACAGTGCTAATATTGTAGTATCGAATGATCAAGGATAAACATTCACACATGCTACGGCGCATATTTTGTTTATGCTTCTTCATTTATTACTACTGTAAGTAAAAAAACAATATCTAGTGCATTTGTTCACATTGACAATTTAAAGATAAGCGTTTATAATTTCTTTTGTAGAAAAATTCACATTAGGGAGATTATTATGTTTTCTTTAACTAAGCCGCAAGCCGGTTTAAAAGAAATTGTCATCAAAAGTATTTGGTATGGATTCATCGCAGGAATGATTTCCGGCATGGTTAAGATTGGCTGGGAAGGTATTTTCCCACCACGTACTATTGCTCGTAATTTGATCAATCCGCCACAACATATGGCAATGCAACTGGGAATACCAAAAAAGCTTGTTGAATCATATGTTTACTATTCACAGGATCAGAAGGTATTTTGGTTCACGTTGATTTTGCATTTTTCATTCGCTATCGCATTTTCAATTTTATATGTGTTTGTATCACAATACTGGTCAAATATTGGTCTGTGGCAAGGTGCTGCTTATGGTATTGTACTATGGATTGTTTGGCATGTTATTCTAATGCCAGCTTTTGGCACAGTGCCAGCACCATGGAATCAGCCGTTTGCAGAACACTTCTCAGAGTTTTGGGGACACATTGTTTGGGCTTGGGCAATCGCAGCGACAGTATATTACTTGATTGCGAAAGATAAAAAGGGTCACTTAGTAAATATTTAATACAATAAAACACGAGGAAATGTTTTCTTGTGTTTTTTATTTGCAGATAAAGAGAAATTAAAAAAACCTTAACAGGTATTTTTTTATTGACAAACGAGCATTGCGGAAACACAACTTAATGAGTAGCCTTTTCCTGTTGCTCTGATATAGACATATTGTCGGTCTGCTGTTTTGGATTAACTATGAATTTTGCAAAGTGTCGTGTATGTGGCGTAGAATGATAGTTGTATCAATAACAGGGAGGATAAGGATATGTCAAATGAATTTTTTATTAAGTTGCGCCGTGCTATAGGGTTTGATGGCTTGATTTCAACAATTATGGGTGCATTAATTGTATTTCTGCCAAACCGTAGTGCTAAAGCAGCTGCAGGAATGATTGGAGCAGTTTTAATAGCTGTCGGTTTGTTTAAATTACTATCTGTTTTTAAGCGTGATGCAGGAAATGGGATGGCTCGCTTGGGAAGTTTGCTCGTCTCAATAATCTATCTTGTTGCTGGTATTTTCATTTTCATCGACATGCAATCAGCAGCTATTTCACTCATTTTGGTTGTGGGTGTATTGACTGGTATGACTTGGCTAATTGAAGGCGTTATTCAAATAGCGATTTTCAATCAATTGAGTACTAATAAGGTGTGGTCTTTTGCATCAGCATTAATCAGTATACTCGGTGGTTTAAGCCTTCTATTCAGTCCGGTTTTGGGTGGACTAATTGTGTGGACTTTCTTTGGAATTTCATTGTTGGTCATTGGAATATTCAAGTTAATTCAATACTTTACTCTAAAAAACTAGTTTAATTAAAATCGTCAGTTAGTTTATGCTAATGGCGATTTTTTATATCGTTTGAGTTAAGCGACAATAAGAACTACAATAATCATAAGGTAGTCCCTGAAATAAAGTGATAATCCCTCTCCTATGTTTCTATAAGATAAGTAATTCTCAATATTTATAATTGTTCTCTTGTTTCTGGGGTTACCGTACATAATAAATAGCAGTCCGACTTACAGTGTAGGTTGGGCTTTTTTGATGGAGTAAGTCATGGATATAAAAAATTGGATTATCAAAATATTTAGTGTGGCAGCAATAATAACAATAAACGGCATCATAGATAGCATTATGCGAAAGTTTGATGCCGGTTATGATGTCGGATGCATTGTCGGAGTCATACAATTTATGTTCATGTTTTACGTTATAGATAAGGTGTTTTATGGATAAACAAACAAAACAGCGTTTGAAACACATCAGAGACGCTACAGAAGTGAATACGAGACATAAGCAAGACTTGATAAAAAGACGTGTAGAACGTCATGAGCAATCACGTGTGCAGATTAAAAGCGAAGTGATGGAAAATAGGAATATCAACTATCGTGGGTGCATGAAGTGGATTTGACAATCAAATGATATAATTAACAGATATTTTGAATAAGGAGTTAATAATTATGAACATCGGTTATTTTTATTTGATAATGGCAATTGTATCTGAGGTTATCGGATCTAATATGGTTGTAAAAACAGAAGGTTTTACAAAATTAAGACCTACATTAGTTTGTATAGTTTGTTTTGTTTTTGCTTTATATATGTTATCAATAACTGTTAAATACATGCCACTCTATGTAGCCTATGCGATATGGGGTGGTTTAGGCATCATTTTAGTAACTATTGTCGGTATTGTTGTTTGGAAAAATAATATCAATTTAGTAACATTACTTGGAATTGCGCTTATAGTGGCTGGTGTGGTTATAGTTAATTTATTTGGTAAATCGCACTGATATAACAATTGGTTAATATGATTGTTTAATTCAAATCTTTTTCTTCTAGTAGTATAATTATTGCTATTGGAGGAGATGAGATGTATGAGTTTATGAAAGGTTTTAGTTTGAGGTCGGAAATTGTCATTCCGATTCTTTTAACTATATTTACTGTAATCGTTAAAATACTTTGGAATAAATTTATAGAAACGTCAGTAAAAAGAGCTGCGAAGAAACGACCAGAATTTCAAGAGTTTATTAGAAAAGTTGTCATAAAAGAACAGAATGGCAAAAATTTGTTTAGTCGTGATGCATTAGAATATTCACGCAATAATGTTATTAAATATGCCCGTTTCAAAGAAAAAATTGAAAAATCCGACATGATTTCCTTTGACGAAATTGATAATTGGAACGCGCATAGTGATAATAAAATCAGACAATTTTTTTATTATTTAACAATTACTAAAGATAAACGAAACAATTACATAAGCGCATAAGCGCTTTTTATTTTGCATTGAAAGGAGGTGCCGAGATGATATGGCCAGAGTAAAGATATGCCGTAGAACAAACTGTCATGTATCGATACCATACGAACAAGACAATCCATACTGTGAGATACACAAAGCAATGTATCGACCTAAGTCAGAGTTTAAACCTAAGTCATCTTATGAACGTAAGAGACAACAACGAGACTATAATGCTAACAAGCGTGATAAGGACGCCAATGAGTTCTACCATAACAAGACGTGGAAACATCTATCAGCAGGACTAAAGCAACAGGCAATGTTCACGTGTGAATGCTGTGGACGTACAAGCACAACCAAAGGTTACTTAGTTGTAGATCATACCATCCCCAGAAAGATAGATAAGCGTAAGCAGCTAGACAAACCAGCAACTGCTAAAGTTAATGAACTACAAAATTGACTACACAAAAGCCAACTGAATAGATTCTGGTCGGTTTTTGTGTAGTCATGAACTCTAAAATAAGTGAGATTTATTATACTTTTGTCAATGCTGTAAAATCAGTCAAACCAACGTTTAAGCAACAAAAAACCGCTCTACCAGTTATTCTGATAAAACGGTCAATATGCGTTGAGGGGGAGTCGAACCCTCGACCTGCCGGGTAGAAACCGGCTGCTCTATCCAGCTGAGCTACCAACGCAATGCAAAATATATCATACCATAGTCCGCTCAAAATTTAAAGATTTATACAACAGTTTTGAAAAAAAGATTTTCATAGTATACTATAGTTATTGTTAGTCTGGAGAAAAAATATGAGAAAAGCTTTCCTTGCCTTAGCGGCGGTAATCATTGCCTTGTTAGTGGCTTTAATTACATTTAATCAACAACCTAAATATGCTGATGTCTCGATGCCACAATCAGACTATCGGCATTTGAAGCAGTCGCGTGAAGATATTCAATCTTTTGTTCATGTGCTCAATCAATTTGACTATACTAAGCCAAAAACCATGACAGCCATTGAACAGCAGGCTGATCAAGTGATTAAGCATAACAGTAAAAATTTGAGTAACTCAGATGCACAAGCCTTAAGGGATGCTTTTTATGGATCGCAAGGGATTGTAACCATTGTCCAAACAGCTAAAAAGGGTCATTATAATATTGATGCGAGTGTTGCATCACGATTCCATGATCGTTTTGATACAATTATCATGATGTCAGTCAATGCGATTAATAAAAGTTCAGCTCAGCGTGCAGATATCGTGACTCAAATGAAAAAAGACTTAAATATTGAAGCTGATATTTACAAGATTGGCGCAAAGAATGAAGAATAGCACAGTCATTGTGCTTTTTTGCTTTTAGAAGGGAATCATGATGTCTGAAAAAAAAGATGCACGAATTATCAGAACAAAAAAGAATATTCAAGAAGCAGCCGTCATTTTAATGACGACACAACCTGATTTTTCGATTACAACGCTACTAGACAAAGCACAGACGACCCGCGGCACATTCTATAAATATTATCAAAATAAGCCTCACCTGATTGATGATGTCAACGATAATTTGTTATTGGAGCTCACGCAGCATATCCAAGGCCAGTTTCACGTGGTCAAAATGATTCGGGCAATCAGTGACCGAGCTGCATTTTATAATGCGGTCTTAAACTTAAACACAAATACTAGCTATTTCAACACACTAATGACACGTATGCGTTCGCAAGTAACTTTACAATTAGCAGGGGTTACTGATGATTATGAAAAACGTAAACTTATGTTTCAGTGGGAGGTCGTTATCGGTGGATTTTGGGCACTTATTGCTGCTTGGTTAGCAGATAATATGGATATTAATCAAACGATTTTATTACAGGAATTTACTGATATTTTACGTGTCAACACAACTGGTGCAACCCAAACTGGTTTATCATTATTTGACTTTTCTGAAGTCGTGTAGGAACTCGGTTCGTTTGTCTTGACGTGAGTTAATAAATTTGTTATGATTGAAAAGTTGTTAGCGAAGCTACAACCACTCGGAACAGGTAGAAGTACGTGTCGGACAAGGGCCGACCCGCCTGGGATGGTGAGTCTAAGTATAAGGAGAATCCAATAATGGCATACGCAATTATTGTAACAGGCGGCAAGCAATATAAAGTCGCTGAAGGTGACACAATCTTCGTTGAAAAGCTTGATGCTGCCGAAGGTGAAAAAGTTGTTTTTGACCAAGTTATCTTGGTAGACGGCAAAGTAGGTGCACCTTTCGTTGAAGGTGCTAAGGTTGCTGGTACTGTCGAAAAGCAAGGTAAGCAAAAGAAAGTTGTTACTTTCAAGTACAAGGCTAAGAAGAACATGCATTCTAAGCAAGGTCACCGCCAACCATATACACGCGTGAAGATTGATTCAATCGCGTAATCATTACTTGTAAAGGAGAAATAGACTTATGTTGATGAATCAAGAAAACTTGCAAATGTTCGCTCACCACAAAGGTGGCGGATCTTCAGCCAACGGTCGTGACTCAGCTGGACGTCGTTTGGGAACTAAGGTTGCCGACGGTCAAGCTTTGACAGCTGGCTCAATCATTTATCGCCAACGTGGCACACACATCTATCCTGGTGTGAATGTTAAAAAGGGTGGCGATGACACATTGTTTGCTTTGACAGATGGTGTTGTTAAGTTCGAACGTAAAGGTCGTGACAAGCGTCAAGTATCTGTTTACACACGTGAACAATACAACGATATCCTTGCTGCTGCAAAGTAAGCAAAAGTCATCAAAAAGCGCAATCATTTAATTGATTACGCTTTTTTTGTGCCAAAAATATGAGCAATTTTTGCTGATGAATAATGTGATATAATGAAAATATCGATTAAACAAAAAGGATAGACTAGTGAAGATGGCTAAATATTTTGAAGCACGTATTGCAAAGTTACAAAGATTATTAGAAAAACTTGAACTTGATGGTATGATTGTATATCAAGGTGCCAATACAAAATATTTAACGGGTTTTGATGGTGGGACAGGCGAAGGTGTCGTGGTAGTAAGTCGCACACAAGCATGTCTGATTACCGATGCACGTTATGAAGAAGATTATCGTCATCGTTTGTCTGAAAACGTCGATTTTAAAGTAACACGTGCCTATTATGAAGCTGCTGTCGAGACGGTTATTGCATTTGGCATTAAACAGCTGGCATTTGAAGCGACATTGCCGTACAACGTATATGATTTAATGGATCAGCTGCTGCCTGCAGATATTACATTTGATGCGTTGCCCGATGCAGTTGAAACATTGCGAGAAGTCAAAGATACAGTTGAATTAGAAGCATTGCGTTTGGCAGCAAAAGCATCCGTTCAAGCTTTTAATGGTCTGCTACAATTTATCAAAGTTGGCATGACAGAAAAACAAGTTGCTAATGAGTTGGATCGCCTGCAAAAACATTATGGTGCTGAAAAGGCTTCATTTGATACCATTGTGGCTTCAGGTTATCGTTCCGCGCTGCCTCATGGCGAGGCAACAGATAAAATCATTGAACTAGGCGATCTCGTTACCATTGATTTTGGCTATTATGTCAATGACTATACGTCAGATGTGACACGCACAATTGCGATGGGCACTATCAGTGATGAATTACGTGAAGTTTATGCTGTTGTTAAGCAAGCTAATGAAAACGCTATTGATATCGTTAAACCAGGTATTTCAGGCAGTGAGATTGATAGTGTTGCGCGAGAATACATTACAAATCACGGTTTTGGCGAATTCTATAATCATTCAACTGGGCATGGTGTTGGTCTTGATATACATGAAGGACCAGCTTTGAGTTCACGATCAAGTGATGAAATGCAATCGGGACATCTATTAACGATTGAACCAGGAATCTATTTGCCAGGTAAGGGTGGCGTCCGAATTGAGGACGATGTCATTGTCACGTCAGATGGTTACGAGAACTTGACAGAAGGTATTACGAAGTCGTTAGTTATTATTGAAGGTTAGTATGGCCACACAGAGGTTAGATTTTTTAGTATTTTATCGCGGTAATCTTGTTACCGGGTTTAATTATATTTATGCCAAGCGTCATGAAGGACATGCTTTTCTGCAATATGACGACAAATCACAAGAAGCAAAAGACATCCTTGATCCAAGGTTTGATTTCTATAATCCACACTTTAATGAAGCTGGAGAATCATTTAATTGGCGCTATAAGGAACCGTGGCTAGATATGACGGATAAATGGGATGATTTTGCTCCCGAAGTGTTAAGCTATATTAATACTTGGATGGGTGAATATCGTGGGCCTTCTTATCCAGACCCTAGTTTGAATGATGAATGGGGTGTACGCTTCAAGTTACCTAATCAACGCGAACAAATTATTTGGGGCTTAAATGCATTTCCAGCTAACTTGCAGGCGTTTGTGGCGTTTTTATCGGAATTTCGCGAATAAAGTGTCGCAGCTGCGGCACTTTTTTGTTATCGTCACGGTTGCTTCCACTTTAAATGAAAGGTGTTAGCTTATGGATTTTTATACATCGGATACGCATTTTTATCATCAAGATTTGTTGCTGAGCCAAATTTTTTCGCCAAGAAAGCAATTTTTGACTGTTGAGGATATGAATGAGACAATTATTGCTAACTGGAATAGCAAGGTCAAGCCAACAGATACTGTTTATCATCTTGGCGATATCAGTATGAAATTTACTAAGCCACCAAAGCTTATTATGTCAGAAACATTGGCCATTTTAAAGCGCTTGCACGGAAATTTTATCATTATCAAAGGAAACCATGATCAAACCGCACTTTTAAAGTTTTTAAAACAAAACAACGATATCACAGCTAACCAAAAACCAAAATTTACAATTCACGAAGTGGGCACCAGAGTTAAGTTTGCGCATTATGAAGTTTTTTTAACGCATTATCCATTGATTTTTGGTATGACAAAAAATCAAATCAACTTACATGGCCACATTCACAATTATGCAATGCCTCACCAAGAGAATATTAATGTCGGTATCGATTCACCCGAAATAGGTTATTTACCCAAAAATAGTGTGCCTTTTGGTGCACCACTCAGTCAAAACGAAGTAATCGAAATGATTCAAGCCAAGCGTCATCACATGCTGCGTAATCGCTAATATCATTTTATTGAAAGGAAGCTAATCAATGGCAACTGAGACCATCCATCTCTTACATACAAATGATATGCATTCGCACATAGAAAATTGGCCAAGAATTTTGCGTTTTTTATTGCAAAAAAAGCAAGCTTATCAGCAGAGTTATACGTTTGATATTGGTGATGCCATTGATCGACTGAATCCTTTGACTGATGCGACAATGGGACAGGCAAATGTACAACTCATGAATGGCGTACACTATGATGGTGTGACTATTGGTAATAATGAGGGACTTGTATTATCGCACGATGCCATGAATCATTTGTACGATCATGCCAATTTTGATGTTTTGTTAGCAAACTTGACGGAAATGCCAAAAGCTAATCAACCAACTTGGGCCAAACCTTATAAAATTGTGACCACGGATTTAGGCACTAAATTAGCAATTATTGGCATGACAGCGCCTTATGAATTGACTTATCCGTCACTTGATTGGCAACCACATGAAGTCGAAGACACACTGGATCAATTGTTGCCGAAGCTACAACCTATAACCGATGGTATTATTCTGTTATCACACCTAGGCTTGCCGACAGATGAAGCCATTGCCAAGAAATATGATATTGATGTGATTATTGGCGCACATACGCATCACTTATTAGAACATGGTAAACTGGTTAATGGGACGTTACTTGCTGGGGCTGGACGTTATGGTGAACATATTGGTGATATTACTTTAAAGCTCAACCAGCACAAAATTATTGAAAAAACAGCTATGACTGTGCCAACATATGAATTAGCCGAAGAATCAGGCGATTATGAGCTGATACGTAGCTGGTTAGCGTACGGGCGAGATGCCTTATCTGCACAAAAAGTTGCGGTATTACCCAGAAGTATTACTACTGATGAACAGGTCTATGATGGGTTGCGTGCGCTAAAACAATATTTTTCAGTCCCCGTGTCAATGCTATCTACTGGCATGTTTGTTGAAGACCTGCCAGAAGGTGAACTCAATCGATATGATTTATTGGAGAGTATGCCACATGCAATCAACCCGATGGTAATTACATTAACCGGCGCCGAAATTTACACCTTGTTTGCTGAAATAGATAAACAGCAGCAACGTTTGTCGAGTTTGGCACTGAAGGGAAGTGGATTTCGTGGCAAAATCTTTGGATATATGCGATTTGATGGTATTGATCGCCAACGTGACCATAAAATTTTATACTTAGGCCAAGAAATACAGCAGCAGCGCCATTATCAAATCGCTACTTTAGATCATTATAAATGGGTACCTTTTTTTCCAGTCATTCAAGATGTACCTGCCAAAATTTCGTTAGATATTTTGATGCGTGAGTTAATGGCAAATTATTACGAGAAAAAGTACAACGCACGCAAGTAAAGGAAGGGGAAGCGATGGATCGCGATACACTAAAAGAACGAACGCGCTTACAACAAGAAGAGCGTAAAAGCGCCTACAAGATTAACCAAGAGGCTAACGAAATTGAGATTGATAAGTTAACACTTGAGTTAGTTGAAAACTTCAAAAATGCTTTTGATGCTGACATGTTAGCTGTACGTTATACGCCACTTATGGCACAATATGATTATATTGTTGGCGATATTTCAGCTGATCAACTGCGTTTAAAAGGTTTTTATCAAAATGACAGAAACGTGTCAGAGCAACAAAAAATTATGACGCTACAAGACTATTTATATGAATATGTTAATTTTGGCGCACCTTATTTTGTTTTAGAAAACATTAATCCGCGGCCATTTAAGTCAGAAGGACGTGCCAAAAGTAACGCTCGGCCACGTAAAAATGCAAATAAACGGTCAGTTGATACGACTAATCATAAGCCACGTGCAAGTAAAGCAAAAGTAGGTGCAAAAGTTGCACAACCTAATCATAAAAAGAATGGAAAACGTGCCTTTATCATTAAACAAAAATAAACCTATCGATGACTTGATGGGTTTTTATTAATATAAAAAGCCGCAACCGAAGTTGCGACTTGATATAGCTCGTGAGAGAATCGAACTCTCGATTCCGCCGTGAAAGGGCAGCGTCTTAGCCACTTGACCAACGAGCCATGGTCAGTGTTGTTTATAGAACGAAACAACTATATTAGTGTATCAAGATTAAAAGTATCAGTCAAGTAAAAAGCAGGTGGCCACAATAGTGGGCACCTGCTTTTTATATTAATTAAGTGGGACGTCAACTGCCCAACCTTCTGGACCTTTTTCATCACCATATTGTATTGCTGTTAAACGGTCATAGAGCTTTTGTGTCCAAGGACCAACTTCAGTCTCTGAGTAGAATACGTGCTTGTTACCATTGTGCGTGATTGAACCTACAGGAGAAATCACAGCTGCAGTTCCCATAGCACCAGCTTCGGCAAACTGGTCTAAATCGTTGATTGAAATAGTTGTTTCTTCAGCGCGTAGGCCCAATTCTTCAGCTACGGCTAACAAAGAGTATTTTGTGACCGATGGTAAAATAGAAGGGGACTTAGGTGTTAAGAAACGACCATCTTTAGTAATACCAAAGAAGTTGGCAGAACCTAATTCTTCAATATTTTCATGTAAACGTGGGTCAAGATAAACAACATCTGAGTAACCAGCTGCATGGGCTTCATCACCAGCTAACATTGAAGCACCATAGTTACCACCAGCCTTAGCGGCACCAGTACCACCATGAGCAGCACGATCATACTCATTTGTGACATAAGCAGTTGGTGTCAGACCTCCCTTATAGTAAGCACCTACAGGTGTTGCATAGACTTCAAAGACATAGTTATCAGCTGGATGAACGCCGACTACGGGTCCACCACCAAACTCAAATGGACGTAGATACAATGTTGCACCTGTGCCATAAGGCGGAATAAACGCTTGGTTAGCTTTAGTAACTTCTTTCAACCCGCGTAAGAAAAGTTCTTCTGGTACAGGGGCCATCATCAAACGAGCGGCTGAATTTTGTAAACGTTTTGCATTACGATCAGGTCTAAAAAGGTTAGCACCGCCATCTTGACGCCGATAGACTTTAAGACCTTCAAAAATATTTTGACCGTAATGAAGACCAGTTGCGGCCTCATTAACAGGAATGTTTGAATCCGTTTCTAAGCTGCCTTCGCTCCATTTGCCATCTTTATAGTAGGCTCGAAAACGATAGGGCAAATCATGGTATTCAAACCCCAGTTCTTCCCAATTAAAATCTGAAGGTTGTGCTTTCTCTTGTGACATAATTACTCCTCTTTCTTACAAAATTATGATAATTATACTATAACGCTTTAATTAAAATTAAACAACGTCCAAATGTAAATCGTTTGCTTTTGTTTTACCGGCTTTTTTTAATAGGTAATACATAATTAAACTACTGATGACGGGCACAACAATGCCAAATACAGCCACTAACAGCAATCCACGTGGATTGCTAGATGCCAAAGCAATAGGTGCAATAAAGCCGTTTAGCCCTAAGCCAGCAATAGCAAATGGCACCTTGAGATTGAACACACCAACAGCTAGCATAGCTGAAAAACCAGCAATTAATGCTGGACCAAACATTAATAATGGACTTTTTAAAAGGTTGGGAAATTGAACTTTAGGTGTGACAATGGTTTGGGCAAAATTAGCCCCAAGGTTGTTTTGAGTCCAACCCATAGCGGTATAGACAACAAAGCCTGCAGTGGTACCAATTAAAGCGGCGCCACCTGATAAGGGGTCTAGCATGACTGCGATGGCTAAAGCAGCCGAAGATGCGGGCGTCATCAAGAATAAGAACCAGACGACCGATACAACAAAAGCACCGAGGAATGGATTAACTTTCATCGTCGAAGCGAGCGATTCGGACACCCAATTCAAGAATGGGGTTGTAACTGCAGCAGTACCGAGTCCAAAAATTGTACCTGCTAATGTTGCTGCAAATGGGACTAACATCATATCTAGCGGGGTTTTACCGGTGAGCCAATTACCGACAAAAACAGCAAGCAAAGCCGCAAGCACTGCTGAAACAGGTTGCCCAGATGTCATAATGAGTGAACCTGCTGCCTGATCAGCTATCCAGCCAGTAGCAGTATGCGTTGCTGGTGAACTGGCTGTAGTAAAATAAACAGCATTAGAACCTACGGTTGCTGCGATGAGTGCGGCGCCTGTGGTCAAAATATTGGCTCGCATCATGATGGCAATACCGACACCGAGTGCAGGGGCTAACATTTTTTGACCCATCAGACCAGCCTGAACGAGTGGTGTGATGTGCAATAAATTGCCTAGCGATGCCATTAAAAGTCCCATGCCTAATACAGCCAAAATAGCATTAGAAATCCCTGTTGATACATCAAAGACCACATCTCTGACGGTACGTGGTTGTTTCTTTTTGTCCAGTAATGTAGACTTTTCTTTTACTGGGGTTGATGAGTTAACTGTTGCGTCCATAATAAATTCCTCCTAAAATAGCCACTGCTTATCTCATTAGACTGTGTTTGAGATAAGACTTAAGTATAAAAACGAAAAGAAAAAAAGCGCTAGTTGCATACTAGCGCTTTTTAAAAATGATGCACAGAGCAGTCATTCTTACGCCAGTCGATAGATGACACCTCGACTGGTAGCAAAAACAGACCAGCGAAATGTCAGATAATAATGACGACGTTGATCTTAATAATGCTTGTGAAGTTGTAAGAACGATTCTGAGTCATTTTTTCAAGTCCTTTAAGTTGATTTTTTTATTATGACATGAAGAAAATTAAATGTCAAATTTTTAATTTAATTCTCATGAAATAAAGTTTGTTGTCCGAGTAAATATAGTTTAATATAATCTATAAGATACACTAGGAGGTAGAATCATGTTACTTTTATCAGTGAAAGCTTTAACGTCGGAAAATTATGAGTTATTGTCTTCTTATGGGATTGATGTTGTCACACCTGACACGATAACAGCTAATCAAATTGCTGATATCATGATTAGTTACGGCTGGGATAACGCGATTGGTGAGAAAATATTAGCCGATCCTAATGCTAAATTAAAGTGGATCCAAGCGCAGTCAGCGGGCGTTGATTATTTGCCGTTGTCTTTACTTAAAGCACGAGGAATCACGGTCACCAATGCCAGTGGTCTGAAAGCACTACCAATTGCACAAACAGTGCTAAGTTATATACTTTACTTTGCACGTGGCTTAAATGTTTATGCCACGCGTAAACACTGGGAACCGTTTACGAATCAGTACCTAATTAATGAGTTGCCGGTATTGATTTTTGGTACAGGGCGTATTGGTAAACAAATTGCATCACATATTAAGGCTTTTGGTGGCACGGTATACGGTGTAAATACATCTGGTCGAGCAGTACCCGGTTTCGATGCCGTCTACCCAATTTCTAATTATCAGGCAGGCTTAGCAAAAGCTCGTGTTGTTGTTGATGGTTTGCCAGGTACGGCAGATACAGCCGATTTTTTTGACACTCGTTTTTTTGAACAAGTCAACCAACTATTTTTATTTATTAACATTGGTCGTGGGACGACATTGGATCAAGATGCCTTGTTATCGGCAATCGATGATTCTCGCGTTAAATTTGCTGCATTGGATGTCACAACACCAGAACCATTACCAAAAAACCATCCCCTATTTGAGCGTCATCAGATTTTGTTAACTCAGCATACAAGTTGGGGGGAACATGTCAATGCTGGTCGTACTGGCGGATTATTTAGACTATTTGAACAAAATTTAACATCGTTTGTTAACGATGGCTCGTTTAAGCAAAATGTTGTTAATCTTGATAAGGGTTACTGAAACAAAAGCCAAGATAATATGATCTTGGCTTTTCTTATGCCTATAAATTCTTTACGTTTATTTACGTATTCATCACAACTATAAGGTTATTTTTTTGACATGCTATTGATAGGATGAAGTCATGGGTAAAGGTAGGAATAATAATGATTGAATTACAACATATCAAAAAGCACTACACAGAACAAGATGAAGCAGTGATAAAAGATGTTACTGTATCTATTACGCCGGGTGAATTTTTTGTCATGGTTGGGCCTTCGGGTTCAGGAAAATCTACAATTCTTAGAATGATTGCTGGATTGGAAAGCATTACAGGTGGCGAATTATTGATTGATGGTGAACGAATGAATGATTTACCACCAAAATCAAGGCATTTATCAATGGTATTTCAAAATTATGCACTCTATCCCAACATGACGGTCTCTGAAAATATCGTTTTTGGTTTAAAATCACGCAAAGTTGATCGGGCGACGCAATTTCAGCGGTTGTCTGATGCTTTAACAATGGTTGATTTGACTGATTTTTCGTCACGGTACCCACGTGAATTATCGGGTGGGCAACGACAACGTGTTGCTTTGGCGAGAAGTATCGTTTCAGGCGCGGACATTATTTTAATGGACGAGCCACTCTCTAACCTTGATGCGCAATTACGTGAAAGTATGCGTTATGAAATAAAAGCATTGCAACGCAAGTTGGGAATAACAGTGATTTACGTGACCCATGATCAAACCGAGGCGATGACAATGGGTGATCGCGTGATGATTTTGAATGATGGAATCGTGCAGCAAATTGGGACGCCGATACAGCTCTATCAGGTACCTGAAAATACTTTTGTTGCTAAGTTTTTTGGCACACCAAAAATGAATGTGATTCCTGGTGTCACAGATTGGCAAAACCACGGGGTCGCAATTAATACACCTTTTGATCCAGATGCCTTGGTTGGAATCAGGCCACAAGCAGCCCACGTAAATCAAGAAAATAAAGATGATTTGGCAATATCATTATGGCTCGCCAGTATGACCTATATTGGTTCGGATACATTGCTCTTTGGTACAATTAATAATCGCGATGAAACGGTACAATTTAAAATCAAAGGTATGGCAAACTTGTCACCACAGCAATATGTGACAATTTATGTGTCGCGTGAGGACCTATATTACTTTGATTTAGCAGGACAAGCGTTAGCTACTGTGGGGGTGTAACATGGATCATGCTTTTTCTTCAGCAAATCATGCAGTTGTGAAACATACGCAACTGCAGCAAAAGCTAAAGACACATTTAGCGGCTATGGGATTTATAGCACCATCAGCTATTTTTCTCGGTGTTTTTGTTTTTTATCCGCTAGTTAAAACTGTTTATTACAGTATGTTTTTAACCAATGCTTTAGGGCAGCCGGTTAAATTTATTGGCTTGTCAAATTACGGCACACTATTACAAGATAAGTTTTTTATGAAAAGCTTGCTGACAACGTTTATTTTCGTCTTTATGGTGACATTGTTAACAACAGTGAGTGCTTTGGCTTTAGCCATGGTGACAAGCAAACACTTAAAAGGCACGACGTTATTTCGGACATTTTTTGCTTCAACGATGGGCGTTTCTGTTTCAGTGGCCTCCGTGCTTTGGCTATTTATTTTTCAACCCACAACAGGTGTTTCTGACATTGTGTTAAATCTATTGCATTTACCACCGATTCATTGGTTAACTGATAACACTTGGTCTTTGTTTGCAGTGATTTTAACCGTAGTTTGGATGAATTTAGGCTTTTCATTTTTGGCACTGACTGGTGCTTTAGAAAATGTTGCCACACCATTATATGAAGTAGCTGACATTGAAGGGGTGACAACGTGGCATAAATTTTATCACATTACATTACCGCAAATTAGCCCGACATTATTCTTTGTGGGCACGGTTACAATGATTAATGCCTTCCAAACCTTTGGGCAAGTTGACTTATTGACTAAAGGGGGACCAAATAATAGTACCAATTTAATTGTGTACCAAATATATAAAGTTGCCTTTGTTAACCTTAACGTTGGTAAAGCATCAACCGAATCAATTGTTTTGGCGCTTTTAATTGCGCTGGTAACGATTGCACAATTTAAATTGACTGAAAAGCGGGTAATGTATCAATGATTATAACAAGCAATGAAAAGATATGGCGTTATGTACTGATGATAGGTTTATCTTTGGTATTATTAATCCCCTTAATTGTTGGCGTATGGGTGTCATTGTTACCAAACAATGCTATTTTAACGGGTCATTATTTTACGAGTCAATTCACAATTGACAACTATATACAAGCAATAACTGCAACACCTATTTTACGATATCTACTGAACTCGCTGCTAGTTTCAGCTATAGTAATGGTTGGTCAAGTTGTTTTCTCAGTATTAGCAGCTTATGCCTTTGTTTTTATTCCGTTCAAAGGGAAGCAAATTATATTTTATGCTTTCATTGGAACGATGATGTTACCATTTGAATCACAACTCATTCCAAACTTTCAAACACTACGTTGGTTGGGTATTTTGAACAATTATGCCGCCTTAGCAATTCCTTTCTTTGCTTCAGCATTTGGTACGTTTTTATTACGTCAAACTTTCATGCAAGTGCCATTGGCGCTTAGAGAATCAGCAGCAATTGAAGGGGTTGGGCACTTTCGATTCTTATATCATGCAGTGATACCTTACGCTAAAACAAGTTTGTTTACTTTAGCAGCTTATTCGTTCTTGACCACTTGGAATATGTATTTATGGCCCTTGATTACAAGTTATAGTGACAATGTTCGCACAGCCCAAATTGGGTTACGACAGTTACAAGCCACAGAAGCTGTTAATGCTTGGGGACTAATTATGGCAAGTGCTATTTTGATTATGGTGCCTAGTCTCGTAGTTTTACTGCTCTCGCAGAGAGCGTTTAAATCTGGTTTGCTTGATGGGGCGGTAAAGTAGTCATGAAGAAAAAGTATGTTATGAGTTTAATAGCTATTGTGTTGATGATTAGTATCGTGCTGCTTGGCATGAGCCGATTGTCAAGACCAGTTAGTGCAAATCAACGCACGACAATTGTTTTTTGGCATTCGATGGGTGGTAAACCAGCCGATGCGCTTAAAAAATTAGTTGCGACATATAACGCATCACAAATAAAGTACACAGTCGTGCCACAATATCAGGGTGCCTATACTGAATCACTGCCAAAATATATTAACGTCGCTAATTCATCCGCAGCACCAGCAATTGTACAAGCACAAGAAATTGCAACCAGCACGATGTTGTCAACTAAAAGTACAGAACCAGTCAGTCGCTTACTAGATTCTCAAGTCATTAATCAAATTGAGGATAATATTGCGCGCTACTACACTGTTGATAATCAATTGCAATCATTACCATTTAATTCATCCACACCGGTTTTGTATTATAATAAGAGTCTAGTCGAAAAATTAGGATTAAAACCTTTGCCCGAAGATCCTAGTTATCAGGATGTTTTAAATTTGGCGCAAGCGATAACGGAAAAAACAAATCATCAAACTAAGGGCATGACGATTGAAGCTTATGGGTGGCTTTTCGAAGAATTAACAGCAAACCAGAATCAGTTGCTAGCGAACCATGATAATGGCCGTGAATCTGGTCAATATGCAACAAAAATTAATATTAATACCCCAGCTGCTCGACGTCTGATGACCTTTATGAAACAAGCAATTCAAGATAAATCTTTTGTGAGTTATGGTTCTGGTGATATTGCCGAGGCTAATCAACAAACGGCATTCTTAGCTGGTAAGTTGGGGATGTTCATGCAATCATCAGCTTCTACCGGTGACTTACAAGCTAATGCAAAATTTAAGTTAGGGGTAACTTATGTCCCACATGCAGATGATATCGCACGTAATGGCCTAACATTGGGTGGCGCTTCCTTGTGGGTGAATAAGCATCAAACAACCGCTACTAAAGAAGGTGTGACTGATTTTCTAAAATTTATGTCATCAGCCCAATCACAGGCACAGTGGCAGCTGGCCACAGGTTATCTAGCGGTCAATAAGAACGCAAAAGCGTTACCACAAGTAACATCAGCGATTGCTAAAGACCCTAACTTGGGTGTTGCTACAAAACAGCTAGAAACCAGTAAAAAGAATTCAGTAACTGCTGGGCCACTTGTGCCAATATTACCCATTGAACGTACGAATGTTGAGACGACAATGCAATCGATTGTCAATGGCGCTGATATTGAAAAAAGTTTACAGACTGCTGAAGATGCGACAAATAAAGCATTGGCATCCTATAATTCGGCAAATCACATGCAGAAATGAGAGAAAAATTTATGATAAAAATTGCACATCGTGGCGTCTCAGCGCAAGCGCCAGAAAATACGCGTGCAGCCTTTGAAAAAATGTTACCTTTGGACATTACTTGGTTAGAAACTGATATTGACATCACATCGGACGGTCAGCTGGTTCTTATTCATGATGCTAGCGTGAATAGAACATCGAATGGCAATGGCAAAGTCAATCGTAACACCTTACAAGGCCTCCAAAAACTCGATTTTGGCGAGTGGTTTAGTCCAGTTTACCAAGGACAACAGATTGTCACGTTAGATTGGTTAATTGACTTTGTTAATCTGCATCAACTCAATGTCAACTTTGAATTAAAAACGGATGTGCAAGGGGAACAACAGAACTTTTATTTAATGCGAATTCATAAAGCCTTTCTGCGATTAAATCCAAATTGTCAGATTATTGTTTCAAGCTTCAATGTGCCACTGTTAAAAAAATTTCACGCGCTAATGCCAAAAGTTGCCACGGGATTACTAGTAGATGGGCCAATTACTGATAGCCATCTTGAACAGGCACAAGCTGTTGATGCAGCCTATATTCATCCGGATGTCTCATTTTTAACGCAAGAACAGGCCAGAATACTAATGAACAAAGGTTTTAAATTAAATGTTTGGACAGTTAATGATCCAAAAACAATGGCAAGATTAAACGAATGGGGAATTAATGCTGCCTTTACAGATTTCCCCGCAGGCGTAACGGTTTAAACAACCGTTTTTTTTGTGGTTAAATTATGATTTTTTGCATACATTTTTGTTGGCGACATGTGCTAAAATAGGTTTCAGAGAAAATGTCGGAGGGGACATCTTGGATAAATCTGTAGATAAGCGCATTGAAGCGCGTTATAAGAACGTTATTAGGCATTTAGATAGGACGTGGCATATTTTAGATGATACGCGTGTGCCATTGTTGAAAAACGTTTTATCATGGTTAGCACACCCCGACCGAGACTTAAAAATAATTCATGTGGCAGGGACCAATGGTAAGAGTTCAACTGTTGCGATGATGACGGCCATTTTTCAAGCTAATGGGTATACTTGTGGTCATTTTTCAAGTCCTTCAATTCTTTCTGAACGTGAGCAGATAGGAATTAATAATACGTTAATTACGCCAAAAGACTTTTTGCGTTATTACGATGAAGTTGTCAAATGTCTCAAGCAACACGGTTTGAATTTTGATCAATTAACTTATTTTGAATATTTTACGCTTATTTCATTATTGTATTTTAAGGCCGAACACGTTGATTTTGTTATGTTTGAGGCTGGATTGGGTGGCTTACGTGATGCGACTAATGCCATCGATGCGCCATTGATGGCAGTATTTACTAAAATTAGTTTAGATCATCAAAATATTATCGGTCGTAATTTAACGGAAATTGCCGAAGATGAATCCGCCATTATTAAAAAAGGCACAGTTGTCATTAATTACGCCGGACAGGATATGACGGTTAGTCGTGTTTTGAAGCAACGGACGGTAACAGTTGGTGCAACGTTGTTCGAACATACTCCTGATCAAATTATTATTGCCAATACCACCCCAGCTGGCATGGATTTAATTATTAACGGACAATCAGGTTATTTTTTGAGTATGTCAGGCGCATTTCAGGCACATAATTTTAGTATTGTGTTGCAAATTAAAGCAGCGCTAATGACCATGGGGTATGATTTTACACCTGAAAAATCACGTGATGGTTTGGCCAATGTTTCAATGTTGGGCCGTATGAACTATCATGCAGATTCAAATATTCTTTTTGATGCTGCACATAATGTTGATGGTATGAATGGTTTGGTTTCGGCGTTGAATGCTTGGCACTTAAAAATTAAGCCGACACTTATTCTAGGTGTTTTAAAAGACAAAGATTATCATGAAATGTTAGATATTATTGTGCCAGTGGTGCAACGTGTGATTACTGTGACACCGAATAACAAAACGCGCGCTTTGCATGCTGAAGAGCTAGCAGCCGAGATTATTGCTAGTTATCCCAATGTTGATGTTGAGATTGCTAGCGATGCGACAGCTGCCATTTCACTGGCTATGCGTGTTCGTGAATCGTCTCAAGCTTTAATTGTTGTTACCGGTTCGTTTTACACGCTGAGTGCACTACAAAAAGATAGTCGTATTTAATGTGTGAAGATAAATGATCTCCGTGAACTTTGGCCTAATCAGATGACAGCACCATCTAAAATATGATATGATGGAATTTACTTACATTATACAAGGAGATGTCGCATGACGCTTAGTACCCAACAAGATTCATTTTGGGATGAGATTGTAAAACAAACACAAGCCAAAAACACAACATCTGATAAACAACCATTTTTTAGTTTAGCACCAATGGAAGCTGTCACGGATACTATTTTCCGTCGAGTAGTAGCACAAGCTGGGCCACCAGATGTTTACTATACTGAATTTACGAATGCCAGTTCAATGGTGCATCCAAAAGCCAAGTTTTCAGTTCAAGGGCGACTTGCTGTTGCTGAAAATGAGGCACAACCGGTAGCCCAAATTTGGGGTTCACGACCAGAAGATATCGCGGGTGCTGCAAAAATACTACCAACCATGGGATATCGTGCTGTTGATATTAATATGGGTTGCCCTGATGCAACCGTGATTAAAAATGGGGCTGGTTCAGATTTGATTCGTCATGATGATTTAGCTGAAAAAATCATTTCAGCTGCGAAGACATCAGGGTTACCCGTTTCAGTTAAAACACGATTGGGTTTCTATCATGCCGAAGAATTTCGTGATTGGTTACCCATTATTTTACGTCAAAATGTGGCAGTCTTAACTGTCCATCTCCGTTCACGAAAAGAAATGTCCAAAGCACCAGCGCATGTTGAGTATATTGATGAGATACTGGCTATGCGGGATAAGTTGGCTCCAAAAACACTCATTCAAATTAATGGTGATATCAAAACACGGGCAGAGGGCCTAGCTTTGGCTAAGATACATCCAGGCATTGATGGGATTATGATTGGTCGTGGTATTTTTGAAAATCCTTATGCTTTTGAGAAAATTCCTAGGCAGCACACACTAGAAGAATCAATCGCTTTATTGAAGCGACAACTTGATTTGTTTGACGATGTCAACGCTAATGTGACATCCAAGCATTTTGAAGCCCTGAAACGGTATTTTAAAATATATCTTCGTGGATTTGCTCATGCGTCGTCACTACGTCAATTATTGATGGAGACGCATTCAACGACAGAAGTACGTCAGATTTTGACACGTGAATTAGCAAGAGTCTACGAAGCCGTTGCATCTGATCAACATATTTATCGTGACAACGCCGCAGCGATTGCTGACATGGCGATGGCAACAGCTGAGAAGCATCACAGCGCAGCTGACCATAAAAACAATAGTTAATAATATCAAACTGGTTAAGCTTAGACTTAAGGCGAACGTATGTGGGGGAGCAGCGTTTACTTTTAGGATAAGCTTTTTTTATTTACAAAAAATCTAAGTAGGGATAGTAACAAATGACAATTTATCAGAATTTAATTATCTTGTTTATAGCGACCATTATTTTTGGTTGGGGCGCCCATCGTTTCGGTATGCCTATCGTAGTTGGCCAGTTGTTGGCCGGCATCATCATTGGACCCAGTGTCTTCAAACTTGTGTCAATTTCGCACGAATTAAATAGTATCGCAGAAATAGGTGTATTACTTTTGATGTTCATTGTTGGTATCGAAACAGATATCAAGCAACTGCTATCACACATTAAAACGTCATTAACTGTTGCACTTTTAGGGGCACTATTACCCCTAGGCACTTTTTTCTTGCTGGCACAAATATTTCATTACAATACGGTGCAATCAATATTTTGGGGTATCGTTTTTTCTGCGACGTCAGTCTCGATTACTGCCGAGGTCTTGAGTGAGTATAATCAACTAAAAACTAAATCTGGTGTGACCATTTTGGGTGCTGCTGTTGGCGATGACATATTGGCTGTGCTAATATTAACAGGATTTATGTCATCATTTGGTTTGAAAAATCAAGGCAAAGTAGGGGTATCTCAACAGTTAATGATAGCGATCTTATTTTTTATTTTATTTTGGTTATTTAGTCGCTACATTTTACCTAAAATTGTTCAATACTTGTGGCAAACAAAATTACCAGCGATTGCTGGATTAATTGGTGTATTACTTGCCATTACTTCGGGCTATTTTGCTGAAAAAGCCGGTGTTTCAGCGGTAGTTGGTGCTTTTTTTGCCGGCGTAGCGCTTGCTCGTGTTAATCAAGCAAAGCAAATCATGGCGCACACGATGACTATCGGGTATGGCTTCTTTATACCAATTTTCTTTGCCAGTATTGGTTTAAAAATGACGCTAACAGGTTTAGGTGATAAGTGGCTTCTTTTGATAATTATGACAATTGCGGCGATTGTAACGAAATGGGCTGGGTCAAGTTTAGGTGCTAAAATAACAGGTATGAGCACATATGAATCTCACATTATCGGACTAGGCATGGTTTCTCGTGGCGAAATGGCACTAATTATTGCTGATATTGGCTTAAGTACGCATCTTATTACAAATGGCGACTATTCTGAATTGGCAGTAGTTATTTTAGCAAGTACACTGTTTGCGCCAATAGCGTTACGCCGTAGCCTATTGAAGTCATCTAAATGACGGTTCTGTCTGACACAACTGTCATTTTTTTGTATAATAATATTATGAAACTAACAAGTAAAACAATTGAACAACTATTGTCTTCTCACAATTTATTAGTGTCTCAACCAGTAACATATCATGAATTTTCATTTTTACATTATGATACACGCCAAGTTGAGCCGGAAACGTTATTTGTGGTAAAAGGGGCTTTTCGACCAGAGTATCTAGAAAATGCTCAAGGGATTACTGGTATCGTATCAGAGAGCCAATTACCAGTTGATTTGCCACAGTGGCAGGTTACTAATGTGCAGAAAGCCTTATCGCTTTTATCAATGGCTTTCTTTGATTATCCCCAAAAGAAACTGTGGATTGGAGCCTTCACTGGGACAAAGGGGAAAACGACTGCTGCTTACATGACTTATAATATCTTAAAAGCAGCAACAGACAACCATACTGCACTGTTTTCGACAGTCGATCGTATTACTGGACCAAAGGCCAGTGATCGCAAAAAATCTGATTTAACAACCCCCGAATCGTACGAATTGTTTAAGGATATGCGACGTGTTGTAGATAACGGTATGACACACTTGATAATGGAAGTGAGTTCACAAGCCTATTTGAAACAGCGTGTGTATGGCTTGCGATATCAAGTGGGTGCTTTTTTAAATATTTCGCCCGATCATATCGGACCAAATGAACATCCCAACTTTGAAGATTATTTAGCCCACAAATTGATGTTATTTGATCATTCAGACAAAGTAATTGTGAACGCTGAGAGTGATCACTTGTCTGAAATTGTGACACATGCAAAAAAGGGTCATGATAAGATTTATACATATAGTAATGCCGAAAAGGGCGGAGAATATACGTTTACGTCCCAAAGTAGCGCAATTCATGAAAGTCAACTGACTGTACAAGCAAGTGATTTATCGGAAATGGCAGGAGCTTATCGTTTGAACTTGCCCGGTGATTTTAACGAATCCAATGCATTAGCCGCGTTAATTATGGCGGCATTAGCAGGTGCCAAACATGAGGCTATGGTTAAGGGGTTAGATACTGTATTTATTCCAGGGCGGATGTTAAGCCTACCAATACCGAATCACGGTGTCGCATTTGTTGATTATGCGCATAATTACGCTTCAATGCATGCCTTATTAAAATTTGCCCAAAGTCAGTATCCTGATGGGAAAGTCATCGTTGTTGTCGGTTCACCAGGAAATAAAGGCGTGTCCCGACGAGCAGATTTTGGTCGTGTCGTTTCTGAGCTCGCCGATGTCGTTTACCTGACTGCAGATGATCCGCAATTTGAATCACCCAAAACTATTGCTGATGAAATTGCTGCACATATTAACAATCCAAAGTTGGATGTTCACTTTGAAATGGATCGAATAGCTGCAATTAATCAAGCCTTGTTAGCAGCCCGTGATAATGATATTGTCATTGTTGCTGGTAAAGGTGAAGACCCATACCAAAAAGTTAACGGTGTAGATGAACCTTATATTGGGGATTATGCCGTTGTTAAAAATTTTGTGGCAACGCATCAAGGATCATTGACTATCAATTAATATTTAATCTGATAACACACTCGAAAAGGAATAATGAATGACTAAACAACCAGATGTCACCAAACAACCATTCGTTGATGATAGGCTTGATACACCAGTAGACTATCAAAAGGGGTTAACGCAACAACAAGTTGCTGACAGGCTACGTGCTGGACAATCTAACAAAGTAGGTAAAAATCAATCTAAAACCTATGCGGCAATTATTCGAGAAAATACACTGACCTTTTTTAACCTGATTTTTTTGGTATTAGCGTTGCTTTTAGCCTTTGTGCAATCCTATAAAAATCTTTCGTTTGTGCCAGTTGTTCTAATTAATATTTTAATCGGTGTTTTTCAAGAAGTACGTGCCAAAAAAGTTTTAGACAATCTTAATGTGCTAGATACAACAACGGTTTCGGCAGTGAGAGAAGGTCAAGAAGTTCAGTTAGAAGTAGACGAACTTGTGATTAACGATGTTGTGTTATTTCGGGCTGGCACTCAAATTATGGCTGATGCGGTTGTGTTAAATGGCGAAATTCAAGTGAATGAGGCCTTGCTAACCGGTGAGTCTGATGAAATTACTAAACGTGTTGGAGACAAATTGTTATCCGGTAGTTTTGTGGTGTCGGGTCGTTGTTATGGTGAACTGGAAAAAGTAGGGGAAGCGTCATATATTTCGAAGCTGACTAGTCAAGCTAAAAAGATTAAAAATAGCGAACAATCAGAAATGGTGATATCAATCAATCGGTTCATTAAATGGGTTGGTATCATTATTGTCCCTGTTGGCTTAATTCTTTTTTATCAAAGTTACATATTGAATAATGTCTCACTTGAACAAAGTATTACCACTATGGTTGCCGCCTTAATTGGTATGATTCCAGAGGGCCTTTACTTATTGACGACAATTTCATTAGCTATGGGGGCTGCCCGGTTGGCTAAGCAAAAAGTATTATTACACAATATGAAGAGTATTGAGACACTAGCGCGTGTTGATGTACTTTGTGTCGATAAAACTGGGACAATCACTGAGAATAAAATGACAGTAGCCCATTTTGTACCTTTAGCAGGTCAGTCAAAATCGGAATCGGATTTGAGCCAGCTAGTATCCGATTTTGCTCAAACTATGGCAGCCGATAACGATACGATGGTGGCGATTAAAGAGAAGTTTAATCAGGCATCAGATCGTCAAGCTACCTCGTATACAACTTTCTCATCAGTTGAAAAATTTAGTAGTGTTACCTTTGGCGATGATACATTCGTACTGGGGGCACCAGAAGTTTTGCTTAAAGATCAGTATGATGAGTACAAGCAAGCCATTACACAATATTCTGAACAAGGTCTGCGTGTGTTAATATTTGGGCAACATAATGGGGTAATAAAAAACCGTCAATTGACCAGTGCTGTGACGCCTTTAGCCTTAATTGTTATTGCTAATCCTGTTAGAGAAAACGCGAAAGAAACTTTTCAGTATTTTGCCAAGCAAGATGTGGCAATCAAAGTCATTTCTGGTGACAATCCGTTAACAGTGAGTTACACAGCAAAGCAAGCGGGTATTAGTGGTGCTGAGAATTATGTTGATGCTCGAACGCTAAACAGTTTAGAAAGTATGGACGATGCATTAAAAAAATTCACCGTTTTTGGTCGTGTCACGCCAGAACAAAAAGAGCAATTTGTTGATATTCTGAAAGATAACGGCAAGACAGTTGCCATGACAGGCGATGGTGTGAATGATATTTTGGCTATGAAAAAAGCAGATTGTAGTATTGCTATGGCTTCTGGTAATGATGCCACAGCTAAGGCCGCACAAGTAGTGTTATTGGAATCTGATTTTTCAAAGATGCCACAGGTTGTCTTAGAAGGTCGTCAAATAGTTAACAATATTGAACGCTCGGCGAGCTTGTTCTTGGTTAAAAACATTTTTTCATTATTGATGTCAGTATTTGCTATACTGCTATCAGCTACTTATCCGCTTAATCCCTTACAAATAACTTTGATTAGCTTGTTCACCATTGGCTTACCATCATTTTTGTTAACATTAGAAAAAAATAATGAAAAAATAAAAGGACACTTTATGACAAACGTCTTTAGTAAAGCTGCACCTGGTGGTATTACAGATATGGTGGTTGTGGGAATTTTAGTAATTTGCGGAACGTTGTTTAAATTAAGTACAGCAGATGTTTCAACGGCTGCAACTTTATTATTAATTGTTGTTGGCTTCTTTGTTCTCTATAAAATTTCGACACCAATGAATGCCTTTCGTCAAAAAGTATTTTTTAGTTGTCTTGCAGGCATGATTATTGTCGGTTTCACGTTTAGTAAATTTTTCTCACTCACACGAATTGATTCCGTCTCATTGTTATTATTAGTGATTCTCTTCGTTGTTTCAAAATCTATTTTCCAATCCTTATCGCAGTTGATTGAAAGATTTGCTTTATATTCGCAACAATTTGATCGTGCCAAGCTGAGTCAACCACGCTACTTTGTCCAAACTGTAGCAAACTTTTTTAGAAAAGATAGCAATAAATAGCGATTTGACATTAAAAATCGAAGCGCAACAGGAAGCCTCGTCACGTTCTGTTGCTTTTTTATTTGGATGATTTGAAAAAATTATTAGACTATTGCTCGATTTATATTTTTAATTGTGATATCATTAAGATATGATAAAAAACAGTGAAAATATTCACAAAAAATCAGGAAATATTCCGCTCAGAATTGATCCGGAACTTCACGAAGTTTTAGCTAAACGCGCGAGTCAGGAAGGACGTTCGTTAAATAATTATTTAACGAAATTGTTGGAGGAGGGTGTCCGTCCAAAGTCGTTTGAAGACAGACAGTTTGTTGGTCATGTGATATCAGGGGACAATTTTGATTTAGATAATCGTTTGGTGAAAATTTCGGGAATTTATTATCGATATCTGATTGATAACGCTTCAGTTGTTAATAAAGACAAGTCGTATGCAGTTATTGAGGCAAACGGTAATATTTTAACCTTAAGAGAACTAAAATAATACAGTCAGATTAATTACAAAGGGAGAGTAATATGTTATTTTTTAGAATTGTGCCTCAAAACAATGCGGGGCTAGTCGAAACACTGGGAAAGTACAGTCGTCGTTGCGAAGCCGGCTTACATTTTTATGTACCTTTTTTCCAAACAATACGTAAAGTGAGTCTAGCTATGAGACCTTTGCGTTTACCCGATTATTCAGTTATCACGGCGGATAATGCAGATATTAAAGCTAGTGTGACACTCAACTATCATGTGACGGATGCTATCAAATACATGTACGAAAATACTGATTCTGTTGAATCGATGGCACAATTAGTTCGCGGACATCTTCGCGATATTATAGGACGTATGGAATTAAATGAGGCATTAGGCTCAACAACTAAAATTAACGTTCAATTAGCTGATGCTATCGGCGATTTAACTAATACCTATGGTATTAATGTTGATCGTATAAATATTGATGAATTACGACCTTCCGTATCCATTCAAGAAGCGATGGATAAGCAGCTAACAGCTGATCGTGAACGAGTAGCAACAATTGCTAAAGCGGAAGGTGAGGCGCGTTCAATTGAATTGACTACTAAGGCTAAAAATGATGCGCTAATGGCCACTGCTAAGGCTGAAGCTGATGCCACTAAAACCCGTGCAGATGCTGAGCGTTATCGTATTGATACTGTGCAGTCGGGATTGGCCGGTGCAGATGATAAGTACTTCCAGAATCAGTCGATTAATGCTTTCACCACATTAGCGGAATCATCAGCTAATATGATTGTTGTGGATGGTAAACAAATGGATAAGTTGGGTCAACTGCCCATCGTTGGCAAATTATTAGATAAGGGTTTTAAATCTTGAAATATTGGTTGAAACGCCAAAAAATGTCCTCATTGGATGACGAATTGATATAATAGATACATAAACCATTTCGGTTTATTTGGTACGTGGTAAACCGTTTAAAGTACCTCAATCATTTTAACTGTGGACAAGATTGTCACCCTTTATGCTTGACTTCAAGTTTAACAGCATCTAATTAAATATCATCACATCGTTAAGTGACCATTCGTCCCTTAACGATTTTTTCGATAGGCAATTATCTTGTTGATATGGTACAATGCGTTTTGAAACGTGAGACCGTCTCGTATCTCAAATGCTACTAGTATAGGATAAAAAAATGTTTAAAAATAAAAATATTTTAATTGTTGTTTCCGGCAGTGTGGCAGCGTACAAATCGGCTACACTAGTTAGATTGTTAATCAAAATGGGTGCAAATGTCAGAGTGTCTATGACACATGCCGCACAAGAGTTTATACCCAGCAAAACAATGGCCATTTTATCAGGACATGATGTTTTAACTGATTTGTTTGCTGGACAAGGGGCCGATGTTGTGCATATTGCGTGGGCCAAATGGGCTGAGGTGATATTTGTTGTACCGGCAACGGCAAATATTATTGGAAAACTGGCAAACGGTATTGCAGATGATGCACCGACAGCAACAGTTATGGCATCGGCAGCTGAAAAGATTGTCGTACCAGCAATGAATGATGTGATGTATAGTAATCCTGCTGTGCAACGTAATATTGAGCACTTATCCTCAGATGGTTGGCTATTAATTGAACCCAGTATTGGCTTTTTAGCTGAAGGTTATGAGGCCAAAGGCCGTTTGCCAGAACCAGACATGATTTTATCAGAAGCGGCCATTCGTTTGCAGGCAAAAAGCGGGTTACTGCATGGTAAAAAAGTCATTATTACAGCTGGTAGTACGCGTGAGGCATTAGATCCAGTACGTTATATCACCAATCGCTCAAGTGGTAAGATGGGATTTGCGTTGGCTCAAGCTGCTGCTGAACAAGGGGCACATGTGACACTGATTACAACTGTGACTAAGCCAGCTATTTATGGTGTTAATCAAATTCTTGTTTCTTCAACGCAAGAAATGTTTGATGCCGCAATAGCTGCATTTGAGACAGCGGATATCTTTATTGGTGCAGCAGCCGTATCAGACTTTAGGCCTGAAAAAACAGATCATCATAAAATTAAAAAAACTGGGGATAGCGGACTGACGATAAAGTTAGTGCAAAATCCTGACATTTTAAAGACAATAGGCCAACATAAAACGCACAGTCAAATTGTTGTGGGTTTTGCTGCAGAAACGCAAAATGTTGAAGCTTACGGTGCCGATAAATTAGTTACAAAAAACGCTGACATGCTGATTGCAAATGATGTTAGTCGGTCAGATATCGGTTTTTCATCTGATGACAACAGTGTGACAATTTTGACCCGAGATAAGCAGCCTGAGTTTTTAGATAGAGCACCCAAAATAACCATTGCACGTCACATTATCTCTCGTATTGTAACATTGTGATTCGTGCGGTTTTGTGTTAGAATTGGTTGTTATACATTGATTACAGGAGGAAAAGTAGACGTGCTTAATGTGACTCGTGTTGGCTAACAACAGAGGCAATTAAATAATGTGTACACTGACAACAATGGCAGACGAAGAAGAAAATAAGGCATCAAAATATCACGTTGGGGATATTTTGTTAGCACCGGCTTATGGAAATTTAGAAAAACCATTTACTGGCCAAGTAGAAAAAGTATATGAAAATGCACTATTGGTTGAAATAACGGAAAACGATTTAGGCGACCAACCGGCAGTCAACGAAATGAACCACCGTGCTGTAGTTCGTATGGACGAAATTGAAGTGATTAAGCATGCACCAGTGCCGGAGCGTGCGGAAGCGGATGAAGAAGAGTAAAGATGTTTCAAAAAATCATGTTTAGCGAGCCTGAGTTGGTGAAAGTCAGGCCATGATTGAGGCGGCGCGTACTCAGAATCCAAAGTATAAATATCGAGTGGCGTAAGCTATTAGAGTGGTACCGCGGGTTTATCTCGTCTCTTGTTAATTGTTAACGAGGGGCGATTTTTATATGAATCAATTTAAAATAAGGTATAATAGGAACTAATTAAAAAAGGAATATGACCACATGACTGATAATAAAAGCATTATTACATCATTATCACAAGTTTTACCAGACATCCCAGTAGCGGAAATTGCAGCAAAATTAGAATCACCAAAATCATCCTATTTGGGTGACGTTGCTTTTCCAACATTTACATTGGCTAAATTGTTACGTCAAGCACCACAGCAGATTGCTAGCGACATAGTAAACCGTATTGACCAAAGTGACTTCGAAAAAGTTGTGGCAACAGGACCTTATGTGAATTTTTTCTTAGACAAAAAAATGACGTCTCAAGCAACATTGAAAACAATTTTAACCCAAGGTGCTGCATTTGGTGATAACAATGATGGTGATGGCGCAAATGTCACAATTGATATGTCATCTCCTAATATTGCCAAACCAATGTCTATGGGACATTTACGATCAACTGTTATTGGTAATGCTTTGGCTAATATTACTGCTAAAAATGGTTATCATCCAATCAAAATCAATCATTTGGGTGATTGGGGAACGCAATTCGGTAAGCTAATTTACGCTTATAAAACTTGGGGTACTGAAGCTGAAGTCAAAGCAGATCCAATCGCAACGCTTTTGCGTTATTATGTTGAATTTCATGAAAAAGCAAAAATTGATGATAGCTTAAATGATGCTGGGCGTGCCTGGTTTAAAAAGTTAGAAGACGGTGACGAAGAAGCACATCAGCTGTGGACCTGGTTCCGTGCGGAGTCATTAAAAGAGTTTACTGAAATCTATGATCGTCTTGAAATTAGTTTTGATTCGTTCAATGGCGAAGCTTTCTACAACGATAAAATGGATAAAGTCGTTGATATGCTCGCTGAAAAGTCATTACTAGTTGAATCACAGGGGGCACAGATTGTTGATTTATCCGATATTAACCCTAATTTGACACCAGCAATGATCAAGCGTACAGATGGTGCAACCCTATATATGACACGTGATCTGGCTGCTGCCGTTTACCGTAAGGAAACATATAATTTTGCTAAGTCACTCTACGTTGTTGGTGGTGAGCAACGTGAACATTTTGTTCAAATGAAGGCAGTATTATCACTTATGGGATTTGATTGGGCGGATGATGTTGAACACATTGCTTTTGGTTTAATTACGTTCAATGGTAAGAAAATGTCAACCCGTAAAGGAGATGTTGTCTTATTAAAAGATGTCTTAAACGATGCCCATGACCTAGCTCTGAAACAAATTCAAGAAAAAAATCCAGATCTAGCTGATAAAGTAACAGTGGCCGAACAAGTAGGTGCCGGCGCAGTTGTTTTCCATGACTTAATGAATGATCGTACTAATAACTTTGACTTTAATCTCGAAGAAGTTGTCCGCTTTGAGGGCGATACTGGCCCTTATGTTCAATATACAAATGCACGAGCTAAGTCAATTTTGCGCAAAGCCAATACAGCCGTGTCAGTAGATGAACTCAATCTTGATGACACAGCAACTTGGGACATTATAACAACGTTAAATCAATTCCCAACGATTGTACAACGTGCTTGGCAACAACGCGAAGCAAGTATTATTGCCAAGTATGCGTTGTCATTGTCACGCGCATTTAATAAATATTATGCAAATTCAAAAATTTTATTGCCAGATGACCAACTCAACGCGCGTTTGGCATTAGTAAAAGCGGTGACGATAATTTTATCAGAAAGTCTACGTCTACTTGGTGTAAAAGCACCTGAAGAAATGTAAGACGCATAAGCAGTTAAACATTATAAAACGTGGTGCTTGTGCAGTGAGGAAAAGATAAATGATTTCAAAGCAACAAAGGCAAGCATTGATACTTGATATTATCCAAAAACAGTCCATCACAAGTCAAGAAGCGCTATTAACGGAATTGCAGCGTCATCATGTTATGACGACACAAACTACAGTGTCTCGTGATATACGTGCACTGGGTATTGTGCGCATTAAAGATGTGAATGGCGAATTAAGATATCAACAATTACAAGATCAAACGACTATACCTGATTTGGCCGTTACTGCGAGTGCAGTGGATGAAGCTATAAAGGAATACGCTGTTTTTATACAACAAGTACAGTTTATGACCATTATTAAAACAACCGATTCAACTGGTAATGCATTAGCAGGAGTGATTGATGATGCTGATTTACCAGAAGTAATTGCGACGTTAGCTGGATTTGATACAATATATGTTACAACACCAGATGACAAAAGTGCAGCTGCTTTAACGGCACGTTGGTCAGCATTGATAGGATAATCTATGAATTGGTTAAAAAATAGTGTCACAAAACTAAAGGAAAAAATCCGGCCGATTGCTAAGCGCTGGCAGTTTTGGCGCTTACTAATAGTATTGTGTTTAAGTTTGTTTTTGGTGATGAGTGTCTATTTTGTGGTCTTAGCAAAAACTGCTCATGTCAAAAATTTACAAGCTACTTTAGCACAAACAACTACGGTTTATGATGATTCTGGGGCAAAAGCTGGAGAGTTGTATTCTCAAAAAGGCACGTACGTGAGCTATGATAAAATTTCTCAGAATATGCGTGATGCTGTTATTTCCAGTGAAGATCGTAATTTCTATCATGAATACGGTTTCTCAATTAAAGGCATTGTGCGTGCAGCGCTACTTAACTTAAAAAACAAAGTGATGGGTTCCTCTGCTATTGCTGGTGGTGGTTCAACGTTAACACAGCAGTTGGTTAAGAATGCCTATTTAACACAAGAGCAAACCATTACACGTAAGGCGAAAGAAATCTTTTTGTCGATGCAGGTTGAGCAAGATTATACTAAGAATCAAATCTTAACTATGTATTTGAATAATGCATGGTTTGGACATGGTGTTTGGGGTGTTGAAGATGCAGCGCAAAAGTATTTTGGCGTACATGCCAGTGAATTAACAACTTCGCAAGCTGCGACTTTGACAGCGATGTTGCCTAGTCCAGCGCTATATAATCCTATTGATCATCCGCAAGCATCGATTAATAGACGAAACGTTGTGTTAGGCACAATGCTTGAAAACAAGAAGTTGACGTCGGCGCAACTCAAATCAGCGCAAGCGGCGCCGATGAACCTAAATGACACGTATGATAATACCAATAACTATAAATATCCTTGGTTCTTTGATGCTGTAATTAATGAAGCAATCAAGACTTACGGTTTAACTGAAGGTGATGTAATGAATCGTGGTTATAAGATTTACACAACCTTAAATCAGCAGGATCAAGCTAACCTTCAGGCCGATTTCAATAATCCGGGGATGTTTAACTACAATACAGATGCGCAAGCAGCCAGTGTGGTGCTTAATGCTAAAAATGGTGGTGTTCGTGCAATTGTCGGAGCACGCGAAAAGAATCACACTTTCCGAGGCTTTAACTATGCGACACAGTCAAAGCTGCAACCTGGCTCGGCAATTAAACCGATTGCCGTTTATGCACCGGCGTTAGAACGTGGTTACAGCATTGATGAATTATTACCAAATACGACGCGGACTTTTGGTACAAGCAACAAAGAAATTCATAACGCATTGAATGTGCAAACTGAGGATGTCCCAATGTATTCAGCCCTGGAGCATTCTTACAATGTACCAGCTGTCTATTTACTCAATAAAATGGGTGTTAATGCTGGTTTCACCAGCACACGAAAATTCGGTTTGCCGCTCTCAGACAAAGATAAAAGTTTAGCGTTAGCTTTAGGTGGTTTAACAGACGGCGTGTCACCTATGCAGATGGCTCAGGCTTATACGGCTTTTGCCAATGATGGTGTTATGAGTCAGACGCATTTAATTACTAAGATTGTTGATGCAACAGGCAAAGTCATTGTGGCACAACCAAAAGCAACACAGACACGTGTCATAAGTTCACGTGTAGCAGATAATATGACACGGATGATGCTGGGCACTTATACTAATGGGACTGGTTTAGGGGCTGCGCCGGCCGGATTTACTATTGCTGGAAAAACAGGAACAACGGAAAATCCTAACGATACTGAGAATGCGCAGTCATCTAAAGATTCTTGGGCTATGGCTTACACAAAAGATGTTGTGCAGGCAACTTGGATGGGATTAGACGATAATAGCAAGAACAATAGTCTACCTTTGGGTCTAACGGCGACAATGGGCCCATTGGTGAAAACCTCTCTAGAACAAATTCTACCAAATACACCAGGTACTAATTTTAGCGTCACAAATCCTAATCAGCCTGTTAAAAATAAACAATCTGGTAATAGCATGGATTGGTCAAATATTGTTTCTGACTTTTCAAATGGGGTGGATAAAGCAGTTGACGGTGCGAATAAAACATGGCACACTATTAAAGGACTATTTGGTGGTAATTAGTTGTTGGTTACTTCATAATAAGAAAGATAAAGAGGAAAAAACATGACAGTTAATATTTACGATAATGCTAATGAAATGGCATCAGTTTTAAAAGAAACAGAACAATACACAGCTTGGCAAAATGCCTTTAATGCAATTCAAGCAGATGAAGAGGCCAAGCAATTATTTACTAAATTTCAGAGTGTTCAAGTGGCTGTTCAACAAATGATGCAGTCACAGCAGCAACCATCCGCTGATCAAGAAAAAGAGTGGGATGCTATTGCAGCAGATGTTCAAAAAAATGAGCTTATCACGGCTTTGTTATCGACAGAACAAGCATTAAACACATTATTGACAGAAATTAACGATATTGTAACCAAGCCAGTTGCCGATGCGTATGCTAAGTTGCGTCAGAAGTAAGTAGACATAATGCCTTTAAAGTTTTTATGAAAGAAGAATGACTATGCAAAATGGTTTCTTACGCTTTATAAAAGAATGGGTTATTCCTATCGGTGTGACACTCGTTATTGTGTTGTTAGTGCGAACCTACTTATTTACACTTGTGCGTGTTAGTGGGCCGTCAATGATGCCTAATCTACAAGATAAAGAATTTGTTATATTGAGTAAAATTTCCAAATATAAGCGTGGCGATGTGATTGTCTTTGATGCCCGTCAAGAGGATCCACGGTTTAACTCAAATGATAAAGACTATGTCAAACGCATTATTGGTGTACCCGGCGATACTGTATCATACAAGAACTCTAACTTGTATGTTAACGGTAAAGTTGTCAATCAGAATTATATTGGCATTGATGAGCGTACCCAAGGAACAGAAATGTCGTTTGGCAGTGAGTGGTCACTAAAAACGTTATCAGCAACTGATTTGTGGCAGAAAAAAGATCAACATCATACAAAAGTGCCAGCAGGTGAATACTTTGTAATGGGAGATCACCGGTCTGTATCTAATGATGGGCGATACTTTGGCTTTGTAGATGCTAAACATGTCACGGGTAAAGTGATTGTGCCATTTTGGAATTCAGATAAAAATGCTAAAAAAAGCGTGAATGAGCAAGATAAGCACTTTTTTGCTAATTGAGTTTGCATAACTGCTTAAAAAATGATAATATATTGAAAACAGTAAAACCTTTAATTAAGTCCAGAGAGACTTACAAGGCTTTTAGATACTCGGGGCAAAGTCTATACTTTGGCCGTAATTTTCTAGAAACGCGTAAGTCGAAATGGCTTACGCGTTTTTTGTATAAAAAGGAGTATTATGCGACATTTTTTGAATATAAATGCAATAGAACTTGATGACGTGCTAGACTTAGTACATCATGCATTAGCTATTAAAGCTGGTAGATCGGTAATACAGTCAAATTTAACGGTTACAAATCTATTTTTTGAAAATTCAACGCGCACGCATAGTAGTTTTCAAATGGCAGAAAATAGATTAGGGTATCAACAAATTGATATCGATCCGCAACAGAGTTCAATGTCTAAAGGTGAGAGTCTCACAGATACATTAAAAACGTTAAAAGCCATTGGGGTAGATGTTGCAGTCATTCGACATACAGTAAATAATTGGTATGATCAAGTGCTAACAGCGACAGGACATGAGATACCACACTTGATTAATGCCGGTGATGGGAGCGGCCAACATCCATCACAAAGTTTATTAGATTTAGTAACAATCTATGAACAGTTTAATCATTTTGCTGGTTTAAATATTCGCATTGTTGGGGACTTGGCCCATTCACGTGTGGCGAGGTCTAATGCAGAAATTTTGCATCATTTAGGGGCTAATATGACATTTTCAGGGCCAAAAGATTGGCAACCAAATGATTTTGCAAAATTTGGTCAATTTGTCGCTATTGATGATGATTGGGAAAACTTAGACGTTGTCATTTTCCTACGTGTGCAACATGAACGTATTACACAAACGGAAAATCAGAATTTTTCTACCAAGCAATATCATGAACAGTTCGGACTTAATCGGGCTCGTTACGAGCGACTAAAGGCAGCGGCAATCATTATGCATCCAGCCCCAGTTAATCGTGATGTAGAAATTGCTGATGAATTAGTCGAAGCACCAAAATCTCGAATCTTTGAACAGATGAATAATGGTGTTTATGCACGTATGGCAATACTAGAATATACAACGGAGGCTACATATGCAACGCATTAAGCAAGCAAAAATTTTAATTGATGGTGAACTTGTTACACGAGATGTTTTAATTGACGGGAAAACAATTACTCGGGTCGCTGAACATATTGAAAGTGACGTAGAGACGATTGATGCTAAAGGTGCTTTTTTATCGGCTGGACTGGTTGATGTACATGTTCACTTTCGCGAGCCTGGATTTGAATACAAAGAAACAATTGCCACTGGCTCAGCGGCAGCCGCTCGTGGTGGCTTTACAACAGTGATTGCAATGCCAAATTTAAATCCTGTACCTGATACACCGGCACGTTTAGCGAAACAAATTGCATTAAATCAAAGTAGTGCTGCTGTACACGTTGCACAATACGGTGCGGTTTCGAGTGATTTAACAGCAACGGCCATCTCAGATATTGTTGGTATGTCTCAAGCAGGTGCGGCTGCATTTAGTAATGATGGAAAAGGGGTACAAACGGCAGATACAATGTTACAGGCTATGCAGGCTGCTGCCAAGGTTAACAAACCATTAGTCGCTCATTTAGAAGATGATTCATTACTACATGGTGGTGTGATGAATGCGGGTGCGCAGGCCGAAAAAATTGGTTTCCCCGGAATTACAGGATTAGCTGAAAGTTCACAATTAGCTCGTGATTTGGTTTTGGCTAAAGCTACTGGGGTTCATTATCATGTTGCGCATATCTCGACAAAGGCATCGGTGGATTTGGTTCGCATTGCCAAGCAGCAAGGTGTCAAGGTCACAGCTGAAGTATCTCCGCACCACTTGTTATTAGCTGATACGGCAATTACATCTGATAATGCACTGTTCAAAATGAATCCGCCACTGCGCTCTCAAGAAGATAGACAAGCAGTTCTAGCTGGATTAATCGATGGTACGATTGACATGGTTGCCACAGATCATGCACCGCATGGCATGGTAGAAAAGGCGCAATCATTTAAACTAGCACCATTCGGTATTACGGGGATTGAAACTAGTTTCCAACTGCTATATACCAAGCTTGTAAAGACTGGCATAATCACTTTAGCAACTTTAATAGAGCGCATGCTGATTGCACCGGTGAATGCCTTCAATTTAGAGGCGCCGGTAAGCGTAACTGTCGGTGCGACTGCCGACCTCGTATTGTTTGATTTAGCACATAAAGACACCATCTCAGCAGACGAATTTGTTTCTCTTGGTAAGAACACGCCATTCATTGGTTGGGAAGTCTATGGTAAAACACTGATGACTTGGGTAGATGGCAATCTTGTTTACCAAGCAAATTAATGAAATAGCATAAATAGGAGTAGCGGCATAAATGAAAAAACGATATTTAGTACTTGAAAATGGCACGATATATACAGGTGAGGCATTTGGGGCTGATACTGAAGTTATGGCTGAAGTAGTTTTTAATACGGGAATGTCAGGATATCAGGAATCAATTACTGATTTGTCTTATCGCGGTGAAATGATAGTCTTTACCTACCCATTAATTGGTAATTACGGCGTGAATCGTGATGATTTTGAAAGCTTACGACCAGCTGCTTCAGCTATTGTTGTTCACGAAATTGCCCGTCGCCCAAGTAACTGGCGCCAAATGATGAGCTTATCAGAATGGGCTGAAAGAACGGGGATGCCTGGCATTACAGGAGTAGATACACGCGCATTAACACGCGAATTACGTGATCATGGTGTTATGAGAGCTGCGCTTGTTGATGATGTCACTGACGATGTGCTAACGAATCTACGTCATTTTCAAACTGATAAAAATATGGTTGCTAATGCCACAACCAAAACGCAATATCAAAACCCCACTGATGGGGTATCCATTGCCTTAATCGATTTTGGTCTAAAAAATTCAATTTTGCGCTCGTTAGCAAAACGTGGTGCCAATGTCATGGTTTTCCCAGCGGATGTTGATGCAGAAACCGTTTTAGCTGCTAATCCAGATGGTATTTTACTATCTAATGGACCTGGAAATCCCGAGGATGCAGCTTATGCGCTCCCAACCATCAAAAGATTACAAGAAAAATTGCCACTTATGGGAATTTGCTTAGGTCATCAGCTTTTCGCATTAGCCAATGGGGCAAAAACTTATAAAATGAAATTTGGTCATCGTGGCTTTAACCATGCTGTGCGACACTTAACTCATGAACGTTTAGATTTTACTTCACAAAATCATGGGTACGCTGTTGATCGTGACAGTTTAGCGCAGACAGAATTAATTGTGACTCACGAAGAAATTAATGATAATACAGTCGAAGGTTTGTCATTGAAGAACCACCATGCTTTTTCAGTACAATTTCATCCAGATGCTGCACCGGGTCCACATGATGCAGAGTATATATTTGACGATTTCTTGACAATGATTGCCGAAACACAAAAGGAGACAACACGACATGCCTAAGCGTAAAGACATTCAAAAAGTATTAGTCATTGGTTCTGGACCAATTGTTATCGGGCAGGCTGCTGAATTTGATTATTCAGGAACGCAAGCAGCGCTCAGTTTGAAAGAAGAAGGCTACTATGTTATTTTAGTCAATTCTAATCCTGCTACCATTATGACAGATGCCGAAATTGCTGATAAAGTTTACATTGAGCCGCTTTCTATAGACTTTATTGAACGTATCTTAAGAAAAGAACGACCAGACGCAATTTTGCCAACATTAGGTGGACAAACTGGCCTGAATATGGCGAAAGATTTGTCTGAAACTGGTATTTTGGATGAGCTACGTATTGAGTTATTAGGGACAAAGTTATCCGCCATTGAGGAAGCTGAAGATCGCGAAGAATTTAAAGCTTTGATGGAACGTTTAAATGAGCCCATACCGGAATCTGTTATTGCCACAACTGTTGAAGAAGCCGTAGACTTCGCAGATACTCATGGTTATCCAGTCATCGTGCGTCCAGCTTATACACTTGGCGGTACGGGTGGTGGTATCGCCGCCACACATCAAGAATTAGTTGATATCTCAGCCAATGGCTTAGAATTGTCTCCGGTAACGCAAGTCTTGATTGAACGTTCTATAGCAGGTTATAAAGAAATTGAATTTGAGGTCATGCGAGACGCACATGATAATGCATTGGTCGTGGCTTCGATGGAGAATTTTGACCCAGTCGGTGTTCACACAGGTGATTCAATCGTCACGGCGCCAGTTCAAACGTTATCTGATCGCGAAGTACAAATGATGCGTGATGCGGCGCTTAAAATTATTCGTGCCTTGAAAATTGAAGGTGGTGTGAATATTCAAATGGCTTTGGATCCTCAGTCCTATAAATATTATATTATTGAGGTGAATCCACGTGTCTCACGTTCGTCAGCACTGGCCTCTAAAGCAACAGGTTATCCAATTGCGAAAATGGCAGCGAAAATTGCAGTGGGCCTGACGCTTGATGAAATTATTAATCCAGTAACCGGCACAACAAAAGCAGAGTTTGAACCGGCATTAGATTATGTTGTGTTCAAAATTCCACGCTGGCCATTTGACAAGTTTGCTACCGCAGATAGGCGACTTGGGACACAAATGAAAGCAACTGGTGAAGTCATGGCGATTGGGCGTAACATGGAAGAAGCTATGTTAAAAGCTGTTCGTTCACTTGAAATTGGCGTGACCGGTTTGAACGACTTAACTTTTGATGAGTTGTCAGACGAAGCGCTATTATCGGCTTTGATGCCAGCTCGTGATGACCGTTTGTTTATGATTGCGGATTTATTGCGACGGGGCGTTAGTATTGAAACGATTCATGCTAAGACGCAAATTGATGAATTTTTCTTAGATAAAGTATCTCGCGTTGTTGAAATTGAACGCGATTTATCAACCCATGTGGGAGATATCGATTATCTACTTTATGCAAAGAAAAATGGTTTTGCTGATGCGACAATTGCTGGACTTTGGGGTCAAACGGCTGCTGAGGTTCGCAAACAACGTCATGATGCTAATGTTCTGCCAGTTTATAAGATGGTCGATACGGTTGCTGCAGAATTTGAGTCCCAAACACCTTATTTTTATGCAACTTACGAACGTGAGAATGAATCTGTACGTTCAAAGAAACCATCTGTCATTGTTTTAGGTTCCGGACCAATTCGTATTGGTCAAGGTGTCGAATTTGATTATGCCACGGTTCATGCGGTGAAAGCCATTCAACGCGCTGGTTATGAAGCCATTATCATGAATTCTAACCCTGAGACTGTATCAACCGATTTTTCAATCTCAGACAAGCTTTATTTTGAACCACTGACATTAGAAGATGTTTTAAATGTTATTGACTTGGAACAACCACTTGGTGTTGTTGTCCAATTCGGTGGACAAACTGCCATTAATTTGGCGCAACCGCTTGAAGAAAATGGCGTAAACATACTTGGAACAACAGTTGATGATTTGAACCGTGCCGAGGATCGCGAGGCCTTTGACCAAGTTATCAAGACGCTTGCGTTGCCACAACCGGTTGGTAAGACGGCGACAACAGTCGATGGTGCACTGAACGCTGCACAGGCTATTGGTTATCCAGTTTTGATTCGACCATCTTATGTTTTAGGTGGCCGTGCTATGGAAATCGTGTCATCTGATGATGAGTTACAAGACTATATGCAGCGTGCTGTGAAGGTTTCTAATGACCATCCTGTATTGATTGATTCTTATCTGGTTGGACAGGAAGCGGAAGTTGATGTGTTGTCCGACGGTGAGACAGCTGTTATTCCAGGAATCATGGAACATATTGAGCGTGCTGGTGTACATTCCGGCGATTCAATGTCAGTTTATCCGCCACAGTATTTATCTCAAAAAGTACAAGATGAAATGACAGCAGCAGCGATTAATCTGGCAAAAGCCATGAACACAATTGGTTTGATGAATGTGCAATTTGTTATTCATGATAATACCGCGTATGTTATTGAAGTCAATCCACGTGCCTCACGTACAGTCCCATTCATTTCAAAAGTGACGCATCTGCCATTAGCACAATTGGCAACACGAGTGATGTTAGGGGAGAAATTAGTAGATATGGGCTTTGAAACAGGTTTGATACCTGCTGACGACATGGTCCACGTAAAAGCACCAATTTTCTCATTTACAAAGTTACCTGATGTAGATTCGTTGCTTGGCCCAGAAATGAAGTCTACAGGTGAAGTCATGGGATCTGATACGACTTTACCTAAAGCCTTATACAAAGCATTCGTTGCCTCTAATATTAAAGTGCCACAATATGGCAATGTCTTGTTTACCGTTGCTGATGCTGATAAGGCTGAAGCAATTAATTTAGCTAAGCGCTTCAATAATCTTGGTTTCGCTTTATTTGCGACATCTGGGACAGGGGCGCACTTTGCTGAACAAAGTTTACCGGTAGACATTTTAGACAAAATTGCGGAATCTGATAACAACTCTGTTGCGGCGTTACGTTCACAACGATTACAGGTGGTGATCAACACAACACAAGCCGATGATCGTGCTGAGTCCGATGGTCGCTTGATTCGTAATGCAGCCATTGAAAATGCTGTGCCATTATTTACTGCATTGGACACAGTTAGTGCCTTTTTGGATGTACTGGAAAGTCGTAGTTTCACAGTCAACGAGATGAAATAAGCTTGTGATGATCTATTGTGTGGAGTTTGAAAACAAATGAGGAGAGTTAGTGATGATGTCAGAACGCTTAGCTGTAAAATTACCTGGTTTAGACCTGAAAAATCCTATTATGAATTCATCAGGTGCAGTGTTCTTTGGACTTGAAGATAAAGGTTATGCTATTGAAGAAACTGGTGCATTGGTGACAAAAACGGTGACCATGTCAGCCAGAGCAGGTAATCCACAACCTTGGATTATCAATACACCAAGCGGTATTTTAAATTCGGTTGGTCTCGCAAATCCTGGTATTGAGGCAGTTGTTGCTGACATTTTGCCAGCTATTCATGAGAAATACAAAACCTTACCCGTGTTAGCTTCTGTAGCAGGTGAAACAGTCGGGGAATATGTAGCTTTAACAGAACGCTTAACGGCGACAAAACAAGTCACAGCTATTGAGGCGAATTTATCTTGTCCAAACGTTGACCGTGGTGGTATGGCTTTTGGTGTGACGGCGGAATCAGCTGCGGAAGTTATTCATGCTATGCGCGCTGCAACAACTTTACCCATTTATGCTAAGATGTCACCAAATGTAACTGATATTAAGCCTATTGTTAAAGCAGTTAAAACGGCTGGTGCTGACGGTATCGTATTAATCAATACGGTTGTCGGTATGAGCTTAGATTTAAATACCAGACAAGCACGACTGGCACGCGGTACTGGTGGCATGTCGGGAACATCAGTCCATCCGATTGCAGTCCGTTTTGTTTACGAGACAGCTCAAACAGTTAGTATTCCAGTAATTGGAGTTGGTGGTGTGAGTACCGTCGATGATGCGCTAGAGTTAATGATGGCTGGTGCTAGTGCTGTGCAAATTGGTACAGCTTTAGCAGGTAATCATCAAGTAATGGCAGACATTATTCGTGAGTTGCCAAGTGCTTTAGATAAGTATGGTTTTTCTAATGTTGAAGAAGTCACCAAAACTTTCAAAAAGTAGTCGTTTTATCATTTAACTCGCCGTAGCGAAAGGAATAAATATGAAGCAAGAACCAGTATTTATTGCGTTAGACTTTCCAGATGCCTTTGCTGTCAGAAAATTTTTGAAACAATTTGACAGTTTGACTAATAAGCCAGCTTTAAAAGTCGGTATGGAACTTTTCTATGCAGAAGGGCCAACATTTGTTAATGAGTTACGCCAGCAAGGGTACACAATCTTTTTGGACCTAAAGCTTTATGACATACCACATACGGTCGGTCGAGCAGTTGCAAGCATTTCAAAATTAGATATTCAATATTTAACGATTCATGCTTCAGGTGGTGCACGTATGATGGCGGCGGCAGTAGCTAATAAGCCTGATAGCATGAAGTTGCTGGCCGTGACTCAATTGACTTCTTTTTCAGAGTCGGAAATGCAAGCAACACAGTTGACACAGGCAAGTTTAGTTGATACAGTGACCCATTTAGCTGCTATGGCTTTTCAGGTGGGTGTTGACGGTACGATTAGTTCACCTGAAGAGGCCAAAGCTATTCAGGCAGTAACGAGTCAGTCATTTGTACGAATTACACCAGGTATTCGTCTGCTAGGCGATGATAATGGTGATCAAAGACGTGTTACAACACCACAAAAAGCGCGTCATCATGGCGCGACTGGCTTAGTTGTGGGTCGATCAATTACGCAAGCGGTATCACCACTAGAAGCCTACCAACGTGTTTTACAAGAATGGTGTAAGGACTAAGAATATGACAAACTATGCAGAACAAGTAGCCAATGATTTATTAGCCATTGGGGCCGTAAAATTTTCACCAGAATCACCATTTACTTGGGCCTCTGGCATTAAAAGCCCAATATATACGGATAATCGTATGACGATTGGTTTTCCAGCGGTACGCCAAAATATTTTCAAAGGTTTAGCTGAATTAATTCAATCATACTATCCTGATGCTGACATTATTGGTGGTGTTGCAACGGCCGGTATTCCTCATGCGGCTTGGGTTGCTGAAGGGTTAGATAAACCGATGATTTATGTCCGTTCCAAGCCAAAAGATCATGGTGCTGGTAGACAGACAGAAGGAGCTGAAGTAAAGGGTAAAAATGTTGTCTTGATTGATGATTTAATTTCGACGGGTGGCTCAGTTTTGGGTGCAGTTAAAGCTGTTCGCCAAGAAGGCGCCAACGTTCTTGGCGTTGTGTCGATTTTCTCTTATGAATTGCCAGCCGGCATCGCTAATTTTTCGGCGGAAAACTTAACTTTTCAGTCATTAACAACCTATTCGCAATTAGTTCATGCAGCCATTGCTCGTGGTGACTTAAATCAATCACAGTTAGCAACTTTAACTGATTGGCAAAAAAGTCCTGAAACTTGGGCATAATAAAAAAGCTGACATGGCTTTAAAGCCATGTCAGCTTTTTTATTTGTTATTAGTAAATAGCATCTCGGTATAAGCCAATAACTTTACCTAATATAGCAACTTGTTTAAGGATGATTGGCGCCATCGCATCGTTTTCTGGTTGTAAACGGAAATGATCTGCTTCGCGGAAAAAACGCTTGACTGTGGCTTCGTCATCGTCATTCATGGCAACAACAACATCACCGTTATCAGCATTATCTTGTTTTCTGACAATGACCTTGTCACCATCTAGGATACCAATGTTAATCATTGAATTACCACGAACATTCAACATAAACATATCGCCATCAAATTGCATCAAATTATCAGGAATTGGGAAAAATTCAGTAGCTTCTTCTTCTACTGCTAATATCGGTGCGCCAGCAGTTACCTGACCAAGAACTGGAATTCGACCCGGTGTTGTTGATACACCAAGTGCCTCTAATCCAGAATCAGTCACTTCAATTGCTCGAGCGCGCGGCTTTGAAGCATCCTTTAACAGATAACCCTTTTTGACCAATCTTTCAATGTGACCGTGAATGGTTGAGGATGAAGAAAGCCCCACAGCTTCACCAACTTCACGCACGGTTGGGGGATAACCATTATTTAGCTGAGCTTCGTGAATAAATCTTAAAACTTGAATTTGTTTGCTTTCCTGAATTGCCATGATGGGTTTAATCCTTACTAAACGTAGTTTAATGTAATTTCATTATAACTAAAATAAAATAATTAATCAAACGTTTGTTCGTTTTTTCGAAAAATTCGGCACATTATTGTCAGAAATTGTGCGCTATCTTTGTAAAGAACGACTTTATCAATCGCAACTTTATGCTATAATAACTCATAGACATTTTATTAAGGGGTTGTTGAACCATGAATTTAGGATTTGGAATCTTAATCTTTGTTTTAGGGCTAGTTATTGGACTTGTCATTGGTTTCTTTGTCGCGCGTAACTCAATGAAGAGTTATTTGGCAAAGAATCCACCAATTTCAGAGGAAATGATGAAGTCGATGATGATGTCAATGGGTCAAAAGCCATCACAGAAAAAGCTCAACCAAATGATGGCACAAATGAAACAACAAAGTGAACAGTCACAAAAAAAATAAGCCATTTGGCTTATTTTTTTTCACGTTTAGGGTCGATATAACGCCAGTTAGGATTAACTTCAGCATCCAATTGATCGAAAGCGGCTTGAATCTTAACGGTATATTTGGTAATGTTTTCTTTGTCTAACTTATCTTTGCGGTCAATGACAATGGGTTCACCAAAATTGATTGTCGTGTTATTACGCTTAAATAGTTGACCAAATGTTACAGGTCCTTGGTAAACGGCTGGCACAATGGCTTTGCCTGACATTTTAGCAATAACTAACGTGCCGGATTTTAAATCGTCACTATGCCGTGATCCTGACGGGAACATAATTAATGAGCGGTTACCTGATTTCAGTTCTCTAACAGGTGTTTTAATGACACTTGGACCAACATTATTGCGATCAACCGGAAAAGCGCCTGCGGATTTAATTAACCAAGCCAGTGGTTTGAATTTGAATAACTCGATTTTAGCCATGAAAATGAAAGGCTTCGGATAGGCAGCAATCGCATACCATACCGGATCCCACCAAGTACGATGTGGGCCGACTAATATATAGTTATCATCGGTCGGGATGCGATCTTTATTCATATATTTAATGCGACCGGTTACCGCCCACACGATACCAACTGCAATAATACGCAGAAAATCATAAAATTTCATTATTTATTCACCTCATAAACTATCTACCCATTTTACACGATAAAGCGAGAAAAAAACAATGATTCAACCAATTCTTAAAGAAGGCGAACGAATTGATGGTTTGCCATCACAAAAAATAAATATTATTCAAAATCCAGATATGTTTTCTTATTCTTTGGATGCAGTATTGTTAGCCCATTTTGCTGATGTGAAAGGCAAAGGGACAGGCTTGACGGTTGACCTTGGTGCTGGGACAGGGGCTGTTGGCTTATTTTACGCCCCTAAAGTTACTGGCAAGTTGGCTCTAGTCGAAATACAGCCAGAACTGGCAGACATGGCGAAACGTAGTATTGCGATGAATGAGTTGACGCAACGGGTTTCAGTCATTGAATCTGATATGAAAACTATATTTGAAGATATTCAGCCAGGTTCGGTGGAGACTGTGTTATCTAATCCGCCTTATTTTCCATTAAATGAGACAACTAAAACAAATCACGATAAGCATTACCAGTTGGCGCGACATGAACTGACAATTGATTTGCCAGGCTTAGCTCAAGTCGTGAATAAATTACTGAAAAATAACGGTAAATTTTACATGGTTCATAGACCAGATAGATTAGCGGATATTTTTGCTGCTTTTGCTAGCAGAAAATTGATGATTAAGCGTATCCAGTTTGTTTATGGTAAAGCAAATCGTGAAGCCAATATGGTTTTAATTGAAGCCATTAAATCAGGACGACCTGGTGGTGTGCGGATTATGCCGCCAATCATTGCTTATACATCGGAAAATAACTATACCAAAGCAGTATCTGATATTTTATATGGTACGTCATGGTCATGATGGCACACTACTATTTTTACGTGCTGTATACGGCAGATGGTTATTTTTACGGTGGTTTCACGAATAATCTTGCAAAACGTTTGGCGACTCATGAAGCGGGTAAGGGGGCTAAATTTACTCGGGTTAAATCACGTCACCCCCTTCAAATGATCCACTCAGAATCTTTTGATACGAAACACGAAGCACTCCACGCTGAAGCAATGTTTAAGCAACTAACGCGGCAACAAAAAGAGGCTTATTTGGTTTTAAAGGGTGTTTCAGAAGATATATGGCATTAAGTACTTGCATTTAGGGTAGCTATTACGTATAATTATTTATGTTGTGAATAGCGACAAATACACACGGCAAACGAGTTCATGTAGGTGCAGCAATGTCATTATGAATGTCGAATTTGTCGGCGGAAAAAACCTAGGAGGCCATATCATGGCAGTTATTTCAATGAAAGAACTCCTCGAAGCAGGAGTACACTTCGGTCACCAAACACGTCGTTGGGACCCAAAGATGGATGAGTATATCTTTACAGAACGTAATGGTATTCACATCATCGATTTGCAAAAGACAGTTAAGTTAGTTGATGAAGCATATAACTTTATGCGTAATGCATCAACTGATGGTGCTAACTTCTTGTTTGTTGGTACAAAGAAGCAAGCTTCAGATGCAATTGCTGAAGAAGCTGCACGTGCTGGTCAATACTTCATCAACCACCGTTGGTTGGGTGGTACTTTGACTAACTGGAACACAATCAAGACACGTATCCAACGTTTGAAGGATTTGGAAGCAATGGCCGAAGATGGCACATTCGAACAATTACCTAAAAAAGAAGTTGTCTTGTTGAACAAGCAACGCGAAAAGTTGAACAAGTTCTTGGGTGGTATCAAGGATATGCCTGGTTTGCCAGATGTATTGTTTGTTGTTGATCCTAAGAAAGAAGAGATTGCCGTTAAGGAAGCCAACATGTTAAACATTCCAGTTGTGGCTATGATTGACACTAACGCTAATCCTGAAGTTGTTGACGTTAAGATTCCTGCTAACGATGATGCTATCCGTGCCGTTCGCTTGATTACTGCTAAGATGGCTGATGCCATTATCGAAGGTCGTCAAGGTCAAGATTCAGCACCTGAAGACGCTTTTGTTGCTGGTGACGAAAACACAGAATCAATCGAAGAAATTGCTAACATCGTTGAAGAAGGCAATAACTAATAATTAAATGACATTTGCCGTTCCTGCGGACCTGTATGGGACGCACACGGCATTTTTTATTTCATCGAAACCAAATAAAACCATGATATAATAATCATATAAATATTTTAGAGGAGCATTACAATGGCAATTACTGCTGCACAAGTAAAAGAATTACGCGATAAGACATCTGTTGGTATGATGGATGCCAAGAAAGCTTTGGTTGAAGCTGATGGTGATTTGGAAAAGGCAATCGACCTACTCCGCGAAAAGGGTATGGCAAAAGCTGCCAAGAAGGGTGACCGTGTTGCAGCTGAAGGTATGACTTTTGTTGCTGTCAAGGGCAACAAAGCAGCAATTATTGAATTAAACTCAGAAACAGACTTCGTTGCTGGAAACGCTGAATTTAATGATTTGTTAAAGGCGGTTGCTAATACAGTCGTTGAAATGGCACCTGCTGATGTTGAAGCTGCTTTAGCATTAGAAGTTGAAGCTGGCCAAACATTGAATGATAAAATCATTGGTACATCACAAATTACTGGTGAAAAGATCACATTGCGTCGTTTTGCTGTTGTTGAAAAGACTGATTCAGAAAACTTTGGTGCATACTCTCACTTAGCTGGTTCAATTTCAGCGTTAGTTGTTGTTGATGGTGCTTCCGAAGAAGCAGCTAAGGACATTGCTATGCATATTGCTGCTATTGCACCACAATATGTTTCTGATGCTGAAGTGCCTGCTGACGTTATTGAACGCGAAAAAGCAGTGCAATTAGCTTCAGAAGACCTTGCCGGTAAGCCAGATAACATTAAAGAAAAGATGGTTGAAGGACGCATCAAAAAGTTCTTGGCCGAAATCACATTGTTAGACCAAGCATTTGTTAAAAATAGCGATCAGACTGTTGCTGAGTTTATTGCATCACAAAATGGTTCTGTGAAGTCATTTGTACGTTACCAAGTAGGTGAAGGTATCGAAAAGAAAGTAACTGATTTAGCTGAAGAAGTTGCTAAGCAATTAGGTTAATTTTGTTAAAAAGTGCGTTATTTTATGATGACGCACTTTTTTTGCGGAATATTTTGGTATAATTGATGAGATGGAAAATGAGGTGAATCATGACGGATATTAAATACAAACGTGTTTTGATGAAACTTTCAGGCGAGGCTTTGGCTGGTGATAAGGGTCAGGGTATTGATTTGGATACAGTTTCTGAAATTGCGCAAGATTTGAAAGAAGTACACGAATTAGGGACACAAATTGCAATTGTCGTCGGTGGTGGTAATTTATGGCGTGGTGAACCAGCTGCAAAAGTTGGCATGGAACGTTCACGTGCTGATTATACAGGTATGCTTGGGACAACAATGAACGCTTTAGTTTTGCAAGATGCCTTAGAACGTGCTGGTGTTGACACACGTGTTCAAACAGCGATTACAATGCAACAAATTGCTGAGCCTTATATTCGTGGCCGTGCGATTCGTCACTTGGAAAAGGGTCGTATTGTTATTTTTGCTGCAGGAACAGGATCACCCTACTTCTCAACAGACACGACAGCTGCTTTGCGTGCCAATGAAATCAATGCAGATGCTATTTTGATGGGTAAAAATGGCGTTGATGGCATCTATGATTCGGATCCAAATAAGAACAAGAATGCCGTGAAGTTTGAAGAATTAACACACTTAGATATTTTGAAAAAAGGCTTAAAAGTAATGGATGCGACTGCGAGTTCATTATCAATGGATAATAATATGCCATTGGTTGTCTTCAACTTAAACACACCAGGAAATTTGAAGCGAGCCGTACTAGGCGAAAATATTGGGACAACAGTTACAGGAGAAAAATAATGGCTTTTGATTTAACAGATGCAAAGTCACGTATGCAAGGCGCGCAAGATGCTCTGCAGCGTGAATTAACAAGTATTCGTACAGGACGTGCGAATCCACATATTTTAGACCGAATTGAAGTTGAATATTATGGTGCGATGACACCCTTGAATCAAGTAGCATCAATTTCAGTGCCTGAAGCACGTGTGTTATTAATCACACCCTTTGATAAGACGGCTCTAGAAGAAATTATTCGTGCAATTAATATGTCTGATTTAGGCTTAAATCCTTCTTCTGACGGCAATATTGTGCGTCTGATGATTCCACAAATGACGGAAGAGGGTCGTAAAGACCTTGCAAAGCAAGTTAAGGCTGAAGCAGAAAAAGCAAAGGTCTCTGTTCGTAATGTCCGTCGCGATGCAATGGATTCAGTCAAAAAAGATAAAGAAATGCCTGAAGATGATGTCCGTAAGGCGGAAAATGATATTCAAAAGTTAACAGATAATAATATTAAAGCAATTGATGATATCGCATCAGAAAAAGAAAAAGAACTGTTAACTATTTAAGTAAAAAAGCCATGTAGGCTTTTTTTACTACTATGCAAACCAAAATGGAAATATCCTGGCAAAGTCTTCTTTAATGTTGAAATGTGACAATAGATAGTAGACAAGCGCTTGACGTTTTTCTAGTGGCAGTGCATAATATAATTAATGAAGTTTGCAAACTAAGAAATCATGTGGCGATGATGGAGTGCGCGAACGATTCGAGTGTCTGCGTATACGCAGGAAATCAGGTGGAACCGCGCGTGAGCGTCCTGATGTCAGTATTTTGGCATTGGTACAGTTCAGGCGTTTTTTGTTGCTAAAAAACATCTACTGTTACAATGTCAAACAGTCAATAGAAAGCAATAGGAAGAATAGTATGACGAGTCAAAAGCTATCATTACAAGATATTATTTTAACGCTACAGCAATATTGGGCTAACCAGGGTGCAAATTTGATGCAAGCTTATGATAATGAAGTCGGTGCGGGAACACAATCCCCCTATACATTTTTGCGCGCTAATGGGCCAGAACCATGGCATGCAGCTTATGTTCAGCCTTCACGTCGACCAGCTGACGGTCGTTATGGGGATAATCCCAATCGACTTTTTCAACACCATCAGTTTCAGGTTGTTATGAAGCCTAGCCCTGATAATATACAAGAATTATACTTGGGTTCTTTAGAGGCATTAGGTATTAAGCCGCTTGAACATGACATACGCTTTGTTGAAGATAATTGGGAAAATCCTTCAATGGGTGCGGCAGGCATTGGTTGGGAAGTATGGCTTGACGGTATGGAAGTGACGCAGTTTACCTATTTTCAACAAGTTGGTGGTATCGAAGTTGACTCGGTTACTGCTGAAGTAACATATGGTTTGGAAAGACTAGCTTCTTATATTCAAGATGTGCCAACTGTATATGATTTGGATTGGGGAAATGGTGTTTTATATGGTGATATTTTTAAAGAACCTGAATATGAACATTCAAAATATGCTTTTGAGGCTTCCGATCAAACAATGTTATTAAGACATTTTGATGATTTTGAAAAAGAAGCTACTCGCTTACTTGATCTTGGGCTTGTTCATCCAGCCTATGATTATATTTTAAAATCATCGCATACATTTAATTTGTTAGATGCTAGCGGCAGTGTTTCTGTTACTGAACGAGCTGGTTATTTGCATCGCATTCGGACCATGGCACGTCGTGTGTCTAAGGTGTTTATTGATGAGCGCGCCAAATTAGGATTCCCACTACTTAAAGATAATGATTTACGTGAAATCTATTTAGGTGAGCACGGCAAGTATACACTAACAGAGGAGAATTAATTTATGTCAACGTTTTTATTAGAAATTGGTTTAGAAGAAGTACCTGCACACCTTGTGACGAGTTCTGAATCACAACTCGTTGCTAGAACAAAAGAGTTTCTGGCAGCTCATCGACTGACTGTTGGTGATATTAAACCATTTTCGACACCACGTCGTCTGGCATTGCAACTATGTGATGTGGCCGAAGAATCTGAAGCACTTTCAGAAGAAAAACGCGGACCGTCAGTTGAACGTGCTAAAGACGAAAATGGTGAGTGGTCGAAAGCAGCGCAAGGTTTTGCGCGAGGACAAGGTGCGACCCCAGAAGCGTTTGAAGTGCGTGATGGCTATGTTTGGTTGACAAAACATACTACTGGTGTACCAGCCAATCAAATTTTGTCTCAGATTGGTGAAGAAGTTGTTTCGCAAATGAAATTTACAACGTATATGAAATGGGCAAATCATTCATTTTTGTATGTACGTCCGATTCGTTGGTTAGTAGCTTTATTAGATGAACAGGTTATCAATTTTAATGTTCTTGACATTGCCACTGGTCGTGTCACAAGAGGACATCGATTCTTGTCGACAGAACATGTAACGATTAGTGATGCTCAAGCTTACGAAGAGACATTGCAGTCTGCTTACGTGCTTGCCGATGCGGAGAATCGTAAAGCTCAAATAAAAAGTCAACTTGAAACAATAGCAAATCGAAATCACTGGGTATTGTCATTAGATAATGCACCTGCACAAGATTTATTGGAAGAAGTAAATAATATTGTCGAATGGCCGACAGCTTTCTCTGGTAGTTTTGATCAAAAGTATCTTGAAGTGCCTGATGAAGTGTTGATTACATCTATGCGTGAGCATCAGCGCTTTTTCTACGTCAGAGATGCGACAGGGAAATTGTTACCTCATTTTCTTTCAGTTAGAAATGGTGATACGGCGCACTTAGACAATGTTATTGCTGGAAATGAAAAAGTTCTTGTTGCTCGCCTAGAGGACGCAGAGTTCTTTTATCGTGAAGACCAACAAAAAAAGATTGCTGATTATATGGCAAAAGTTAAGACACTTGTTTTTCATGAAAAAATTGGAACAGTTTACGAACATATGCAACGTGTTGGTTTGTTGGCGGAAAAATTAGCTGATGCTTTAGATTTCGATGACGATAAAAAGACTGATTTAGCGCGGGCAGCAGAAATATATAAATTTGATTTGATGACTGGAATGGTCGGTGAATTCGATGAATTGCAAGGTGTAATGGGCGAACATTACGCACGTCTATTTGGTGAAAATGAGCATGTCGCTACTGCTATTAGAGAACACTACATGCCAACATCAGCCAATGGTAACATTGCTAAAAGTGATGTCGGTGCAGTGCTTGCTATCGCTGATAAATTAGATGCTATTGTGACATTCTTCGCGGCTAATCTTATTCCTTCGGGATCCAATGACCCCTATGGTTTGCGACGTGCGGCAACAGGTGTTGTTCGCACATTAACTACTAAGCATTGGCATATCGCGCTGCAACCAGTATTAGCTGAGTTCATGGCGGCAACAGGGGCTGTTACTGCTTCAGCCGATTTGATGGCGGTGCTCAGTTTTGTGGTTGATCGTGTTCGCAAGCTGGCTTTAGATGATGATATTCGTCAAGACATTGTGAGCGCAGGGACAGACAATTTTGCGACAGCAGATATTGTTTATCTGACAGATCGTATTCAAGTTTTGGCAAATCATGCACATGATAATAATTTCCGTGAGGTGATATCAGCCTTGACTCGTGTCGCACGCTTAGCAGAAAAAACACCTGTATCATTAAATGTTAATCCACAGTTATTTGAAAACGAAACGGAAAAGGCATTGTATGCTGCCACGAGTGAATTGCAATTAGTGGCACTTGAAGCAAACGGCGCAGAGGCCCTTTATCAAGCGTTAGCAGCGTTGCAAATGCCAATTTCAGCATATTTTGATGCGACGATGGTGAATGTTGATAATGAACAAATCAAAAATAATCGATATGCACAATTAAATATCATTAATCAGTTAATTGCTGGTTTAGGGAATTTAGAAGATATTGTTATTAAGTAATCTATCTATTGACAGAGATTAGGGCATTAAAGTGGAGGTTGAGATGTTAAATATTGCTTATGTTGGTTTTGGTAAAAGTACTAATCGTTATCACTTACCCTATTTAAAAATACGTCAGGATAAGTTTAAAGTGGCCCGTGTGGTTACTCCGACTTTAGGGAAGCGCCCTGAGGCACAAGCAGAACTTGAAGCAACGGGGACACTTTTTTCGACAAACATCTCAGATATTTTAACAGATTCATCGATTGATTTGGTCGTGATTGTCACACCATCATCGAGCCATTACGCGGTTACAAAACAATTATTGACAGCTGGCAAAAATGTTTTAGTCGATAAGCCCATGGCAGCTAATTTAGAAGAAGCTGAAAACTTGGTGGCGCTTGCTCAAAAAAATCAGTTATTTCTAATGCCTTATCAAAGTCGGCGTTTTGACAGTGACTTTTTGACAGTGCAAGACGTCATTAATAATGGTTACTTGGGGCGGCTAGTTGATTTAGAAGTACATATGGATCACTATCGCCCAAATGATGGTAAAGCCAAAGGCACAGCTATCGACGGGACATTATATGATCACGGTGTACATCTTGTTGATCAAGTTGTTAGCTTATTTGGTCAACCAAAATCGGTCGCTTATGACTTACGAGCCACACGACTGTTAGAAAGTATGGTAGAAGATCATATTGCCCTTAATCTTTTTTACGAGAAGGCATTTAAGGCCAATATAGGCGCAACAGAATTAGCAACAAAGGCTTATCCTAAATGGCAAATAAGAGGGACAAAAGGCACCTTTGTCAAATATACAGTTGATGAACAAGAAAATGATTTAAAAACGGGCAAATTACCGGGAAGTGATAATTTTGGGCTAGATGCACCACAAAACTATGGGCAACTAGTTTATTATAATCAAAGCGGGGATCGGATTGAAAAATATTTGCCAAGTATCACAGGTGATTATGGCCGTGTATATGATTCGGTATATGACACACTGGTTAACGGCGCACCTAAGCTAGTTAGTGATGAACAAATGTTAACAGTTATGAAAATCTTGTCGGCAGGTCATTTTGGTCAAAGTCCACAGTTAGTAACTTTTTAATAACCATGCAAAATAAGTTTAGCATCTGCTAGGCTTATTTTTAAATAACAAAAGACGAAGATAAACGGAGGATACATGACAAACAAAACGAAAGGCCTATTTTTTGCTATGATGGGTCCCTTGCTCTGGGGTGTTAACAGCGTTGCAGTAGATTTGCTATTTGCCCGTGGTGTTGATGCACAATGGTTTACTAGTTTTAGATTGTTGTTGGCTGGTGTCGTATTATTAGTTGTTGCTTATGCTCGAGAGGGGCGTGCTATTTTTAAACCATTTGCTAATGGTTCTGATGCAGCACGTTTAGTTGTTTTTGCCTTTTTAGGGATGCTGTTTGTTCAATACACTTACATTATGGCTATCAAATCTGGTAATGCAGCGACTGCCACTGTGTTACAATTTACCAATCCGATTATGATTGCCATCGTTATTGCCTTTAAGACTTGGCAATGGCCAGCACGACAAGATATTTTGGCCATTATAATGGCCATTGTTGGGACAGTACTAATTGCCACACATGGTCATATAGATCAACTAGCTATGTCAAAATCAGCACTAATTTGGGGTCTTTTGGCAGGTGTTGGCGCAGTGTTTTATACACTCTTACCAAAGCAATTAATTCAAAAATTTGATGCTGTTACCATCAGTGCTTGGGCAATGTTAATTAGTGGTTTAGGCATTAATATCAGTCATCCAATTTGGCGACAAACACCTCATTGGACATTAGATACCGTAGCTTTGCTATTTTTTTCGATTGTCATTGGGACAGCAATCGCATATGTTGTATTTATTCAAAGTTTAGCCTGGATTAAGCCAACAACTGCAAGTACGTTAGGGGCTTTAGAACCATTGATGGGTACAATACTCAGTGTTGTTGTTTTTCATATCGCATTTGGCATAATTGACGCACTCGGAGCTGTATTAATTATGGGAACAGTATTCATACAAGCCATGAGACGAACACGTTAAATGACAAAAAGCTCGCGCCATCAACCTTTTTTATGGCCATTCATGATAAAATAAGTAAGACAGAATAATTAAGGAAAAGCGCAAAGTAGCGTTAAAAAAAGATGACAGAATTTGACTTAGAACAACTTAAAATACGCCAAAAACACATTCGCAATTTTTCAATTGTGGCACATATAGATCATGGTAAATCAACGATTGCTGACCGTATTCTTGAGCAAACTCATACAGTTGCAGAACGAGACATGCAAAACCAATTACTCGATACAATGGATCTTGAACGCGAGCGAGGGATTACAATTAAATTGAACGCAGTCGAGGTTCACTACGATGCTAAAGATGGCGAGACCTATATTTTTCATCTTATTGATACACCAGGTCACGTTGATTTTTCTTATGAGGTCTCACGCTCTTTGGCTGCCGCTGAAGGTGCTATTTTGGTCGTTGATGCCGCACAGGGTGTTGAAGCACAGACACTAGCGAATGTTTATTTAGCGTTAGATAACAATTTGGAAATACTACCTGTTATCAATAAGATTGATTTACCAGCTGCCGATCCAGAAAAGGTACGCGCAGAAATTGAGGACGTGATTGGGATTGATGCGTCTGAAGCAGTGTTGGCTTCGGCTAAAAAAGGGGTTGGTATTCCTGAATTACTTGAAAAGATTGTGACTGATTTGCCTGCACCTACTGGTGACCTAACAGCGCCACTGCGAGCTCTAATTTTTGACTCAGCTTATGACCCGTATCGTGGTGTTGTGGTTAACATGCGTGTACGTGAAGGTATTGTTAAGCCCGGAGACAAGGTGCGCATGATGAATACCGGTGCTGAATATGAAGTGAACGAGGTTGGTGTCATGTCACCAACAGCTCAAAAGCGTGATTATTTAATGGCTGGCGATGTCGGTTACTTGACAGCCGCGATTAAAGATATCCATACGACCCATTCAGGTGATACTATTACATCTGTCAATAATCCAGCTAGCGAACCATTGGCAGGTTACAAACCAATGACGCCGATGGTTTATTCCGGTTTATATCCTTCGGACAATGCGAAGTATACAGATTTGCGTGATGCTTTAGAAAAACTGCAATTAAATGATGCTGCCTTATCATTTGAGCCTGAGACATCTCAAGCTTTGGGATTTGGTTATCGTGTTGGCTTCCTTGGATTATTACATATGGATGTTATTCAAGAGCGATTAGAGCGTGAATTTGGTTTGGATTTGGTAACGACTGCGCCGTCAGTCACTTATCATGTGACCACTAATGATGGTGAAATGCTTGAAATTGAGAATCCCTCTGAAATGCCTGAAGCGTCTCAAATTAAGTACATTGAAGAACCTTACGTTGACGCACAAATCATGGTGCCTAATGATTATGTGGGTGCTGTGATGGAGTTGGCACAGCGTAAAAGAGGTGAGTTTGATACCATGGAGTATCTTGACGAAACACGTGTCAATGTTAAGTATAAAATACCGCTATCAGAAATTATTTTTAATTTCTTTGATAAACTCAAGTCCAGCACACGTGGTTACGCCTCGTTAGATTATGAGATATCTGGTTATCGTCAATCGGATTTACTTAAAATTGACATACTACTTAATTCTGAAAAAGTAGATGCTTTGAGTTTTATTGTTCATCGTGATTTTGCAGCTGAACGTGGTCGGATTATTACATCTAAGCTCAAAGAAATTATTCCGCGTCAAAACTTTGAAATTCCAGTACAGGCAGCTATTGGGGCTAAAATTTTGGCACGTACTAATATCAAAGCCTATCGTAAAGATGTCACAGCAAAAATCCATACAGGTGATCCTGACCGACGCGCCAAGTTATTGGACAAGCAAAAACGCGGAAAAGCGCGTATGAAATCAGTAGGAACAGTTGATGTACCGCAAGAAGCCTTTATGGCAGTACTGAAAACGGAAGATGACACCCAATACGCCCGTGGCAATTGATTGTCAGTGCCTCATTGCCCCTATTTTTGATGTATTTTTCGCGTAGGCTATATATGTAATAGTTGATGAATTAATAAAGGAGCTCCGTATGTCATTTTTAGAAAAGTTAAAAAATCTTTGGCCTTTCAACAGCAGCCCTAAAATGAAAGCAATAGGCTTTGAGCAGGCGTTGCCACTTGATGCACCAAATGTTTTTATTGAAAAGATGGTGGCTAGGCCCAAACCAGCGGCAAAGGAAGTTTTAGTAAAACTGTCAGCGAGCGCTGTTAATCCAGTTGACACTAAAATGCGGGCTGGCTATCAGTTAGATGGGACATTTAGAATATTGGGGTTTGATGCTGTGGGCACAGTGGCAGCTGTGGGTACAGAAGTCGGTTTATTTTCAGTTGGCGATAAGGTCTACTATGCTGGCGCGCAAAACAAGTCTGGCGCAAATGCCGAATACCAAGTTGTTCACGAACAACTAGTCGGGCACGCGCCAACGGGCCTAACAGATGCTGAAATTGCAGCGATGCCTCTGACAAGTATTACTGCAAGCGAAATCTTACACGAAGCATTAGGTTATGAAGTAAAAAAGAACAGTGCAGCGGGTAAAAGTATTCTGATTATTAATGGGGCCGGTGGTGTTGGCTCCGTACTAATTCAACTCGCTAAATATATGGGAATGACAGTAATTACAACTGCGTCTAAGCCAGCGTCGATTGCTTGGGTTAAATCGATGGGGGCTGACTATATTTTGGATTATCACCAGGATTTATATGCACAATTATGCGGTATACAGTATGAGCAAGTAGATGATATTGCTATTTTACAAGATACCAATACCTATTGGCCTCTGGTTACAAAAGTGATCAAACCTTTTGGCCGAATTGCATCAATTGTGGAAACGACTGCACCTATTGATATGGGGCCGCTCAAAAATATTGGGGCGCAATTTAGTTGGGTCTTTATGTTTGCCAAGGCTAACTATGGTGTTAATATGGCATCGCAGGGAGAAGCATTGAACAACATTGCAAGCTTATTAGAGCAACAAATTATTAAATCGACAATGACAACAACTTTGTTAGGCTTATCAGTAAATAACCTTAAAAGAGCTACAACAATGGTTGAAGAAGGACACAGTATTGGTAAAGTTGTCATTGAATATGAGGAACAACTATGAATTGGCAAGCAGTGAGCGTTGCAACGAAAAATGAAGCAATAGAAACAGTGGCGGATATCTTGTTGCAAGTTGGTGCTCAGGGTGTTCAAATTAATGATCATGACGCTATTAGCGTGACGGCCTACTACCCAGATGATGAGCAATTAGGTGAAACAATCACTGCAATTCAGAAGGCACTAAAGCATTTAAGTGATATTGGCATGTCTGTTGCCCCAGCGACGATAACTGTCAATGGTATTCAACAAAAAGATTGGGAAGATAATTGGAAAGCCTATTATCATGCGGAGCGTGTCACGCGGCACTTTACTGTCGTACCTTCTTGGGAAACATATCATCCCAACCAGATAGATGAATTACCTATTATCATGGATCCTAAGTTAGCATTTGGTACTGGCACACACGAAACAACTCGGTTAATGCTACAAGCTTTAGAAAATGTTGTTCGTGGTGGTGAATCTATGATCGATGTTGGTACCGGATCTGGGGTTTTAGCTGTTGCAGCCAAACAATTGGGTGTAGCGCATGTGCTGGCAACAGACATCGATGAGATGTCTGTCAATGTGGCAAAAGAAAATTTGCGGTTAAATCCAGTTGCACAAGATGTGACGGTTGTGGCAAGCGATTTGTTAGCTGATGTTGTTATTTCTCCTGTTGACTTGATTGTGGCAAATATTTTGGCTGATGTTATTGAAAGATTAATTCCCCAAACCACTACTTTATTAAAGCCAGGTGGCTTATTCTTGGTGTCTGGGATTTATGATAATATCGCGCTACATATTGAAGATGTTTTGCGCGCAAATGACTATACCATTGTTCAAAAGTCTCAAATGGGTGAATGGCATGGGTATATTGCGCAATTGAAGGAAAAAAATTAATGCAACGCTACTTTTTAAATGAAACAATAACTGATGAAATTAATTTAGCATCAAACCAAAGTATCTTTAAACACTTTGGTAAAGTATTACGCGCGCGTGTAGGGACACAGGCTGAATTTGTTGATAACAATCGACGTGTTGTTATTGCTGAGGTAGTGACAATAACACCGGAATCAATGCATTTAAAGGTTATAAACACGATTTCAGCTGAAGCCGAGTTACCTTTAGAAATAAGTGTTGTCGTTTCACCTTTGAAAAATGATCGTTCTGACTGGTTTGTTCAAAAAGCGACAGAGCTGGGTGTGCACCACATTATTTTTACGAATATGGCACGCACTGTAACTGATTGGCACAAACAGCAAGATAAAAAACAGTTACGTTTTCAAAAAATTGCGCAAGCTGCCGCTGAGCAGGCCCACCGTTTAATGGTGCCAACGGTTCAATTCATAGATTGGCAGGCAATGATAGCGCAACCCAAAAATTTAGGGCTTGTCGCTTGGGAAGAATCAGCAAGAGCAGGGGAAAGTGCTAACCTTGTTCAAACAATTAGGGAGGCACCGCACGGCGCTAAAATCGTCTTATTGTTTGGCCCTGAAGGTGGCTTAACGACATCAGAAGTGACTGAATTGACCACATCTCACTTTATATCTGCTGGATTAGGGCCGCGAATATTAAGAGCTGAAACAGCACCACTTTATGCACTCTCTGCAATCAGTGTCTTGCGGGAGTTGATCTAATTTTATATACTAAAACAAACGATGCCTAGTTCAGCAGTGATTATAACAAGCGACATGGGCTGAAAGGTTATTCATAATGAAAAGATTTTTTAATAAAAATTATGGTATTCATGGCATAGCAATTCTCATCACGGCTCTTGTATTACCATGGTTTGGCCAGCTGTTAAATTGGTCAACTTTGAATCAGATTATTTGGTTATATATTATCGTAAATGGCCTCTATATGCTTTACTTTGGTTATGTCACACGTAAACGTGGTCTTTTTCCGGGTGTATTAGTTATTATGCCACTATTTTTTGCATTGATAACAACGTGGTTACTTGGGTTGGTATCAACATCTTATGGTTTTTATTTGGCACTATTCTATTTTGTGTTAAGTTTATTTACGTTTTTTGGTGATACACGAGATGACCCAGACGAAAACTTAATTCCAGTTGAGAACGGTTTCTATGGTTTGCATTCGGATGACGATGATGAAAAAATCTCTGTACCAGTTGATGGTGGTTTCAAATCGTAGTTTGCGGTTATTTTATTAGGAGAAATTCTTTTGAAAAGCACGACCTTTCGTGCTTTTTCTGTTATAGTTAAAATAGGTATTTTTACTGATATTGCAATATGTTTAGCTTATTTGTTGAACAATTGCACACTATGTGGAGGAAATTTAATTGATCACAGTATCAGACATGAGCTTTAGCTTTTCAGGCCCAAAGCTTTATCAAGATGTTAATTTAAAGTTAACCCCCGGCAACACGTACGGTATTATTGGTGCCAACGGTGCTGGAAAATCAACTTTTTTGAAGTTGTTGCAAGGCGAATTACAGCCAACAGAAGGCGTTATTTCTATTGGTGATGGTGAGCGTATGTCTTCGTTGCAACAAGACCATTTCGCTTTTGATGAATTTACGGTATTAGATACTGTTATTCAAGGGCATAAAAGACTATACGAAGTTAAAACTGAAATGGATGCTATCTATGCGAAGCCAGATTTCAATGATGAAGATGGTGTGCGCGTGGCTGACTTGGGTGCTGAATTTGAAGAGCTCGACGGCTGGAATGCAGAGGTCGAGGCAGGTCAGCTATTAAGTAAGTTAGGTATCCCAGATGACATGCAATATACGTTAATGGGTGAGTTAACAGAAAATGATAAAGTTAAAGTTCTGTTAGCCCAAGCATTGTTTGGTAATCCCGATATCTTAGTCTTAGATGAACCAACGAACGGACTTGATGTGCAAACAATCAATTGGTTAGAAGACTTTTTAGCAGATTTTCCAAATCTTGTTATCGTTGTCTCGCATGATCGTCACTTCCTTAATGCTGTGTCGACGAATATTTTGGATGTTGACTTTGGCAAAATTACACCCTTTGTTGGTAATTATGATTTTTGGCGTGAGTCTTCTGAGCTAGCACAACGATTAGCTTCACAGCAAAATGCCAAAAAAGAAGAACAAATTAAGCAACTGCAGGAATTCGTAGCACGATTTTCTGCTAATGCATCAAAATCAAAGCAAGCAACTGCGCGTAAAAAGCAATTAGATAAAATCACCTTGGATGATATTAAGCCATCTTCTCGTAAATATCCATTCATCAATTTCCCAATTGGTCGCGAAATGGGGAACGATATGGTCAGAGTCGAAAATGTCTCTAAAACAATTGATGGCGAAAAAGTGTTAGATAATATTTCATTTATTGGGCGTCCGGGGGATAAGATTGCTATTTTGTCACGTTCTGATTTAGCAACCACAACCTTAATGCAGATTATTGCTGGCACGATGGCACCAGATACGGGCACTGTAACATGGGGTGTCACAACGTCACAATCTTATATCGCAAAAGACTTAAATGATAACTTTGACGACCAAGATAAAACAATTTTAGATTGGTTACGTGATTTTGCTGAAGAAGAACAAAAGGATAATACAAGCTTACGGGGTATGCTTGGTCAAATGTTATTCCGTGGCGATGACTCTTTGAAAGAAATTAAAGTTTTGTCTGGTGGTGAAAAAGTTCGCATTACATTAGCTAAAATGATGCTCTTAAAGGCCAATGTTTTGCTGATGGATGACCCTACTAATCATTTGGACTTGGAATCAATTCAATCACTCAACGATGCTGTTGTTAATTTCAAGGGTGGTATCATCATGACATCTCACGATCATGAGTTTTTAGCAACAACTGCTAATCATGTTATTGAAGTGTCAAGCAAAGGTCTTGTTGACCGTGTCGATACAACCTATGACGAATTTATCACGACAGAGAGCATTCAAGAAAAAGTTAAGGCATTATACTAATTTTAGTATCTCATTTAAAGCGTCTAATGGCGCTTTTTTGCATGTTATAATAGATGTCAAAGGAGTTTACGCGTTATGATAATTGGTATCGACAAAATGGCAAGTTATACAACAGAGTTTGCTTTAGACCTAACGACATTAGCGCTTGCGCGCGGTGATGAACCTGAAAAGTATACAATCGGTATTGGCCAAAATAAGCAAGCGGTTATACCTAACTTTGAAGATGTTGTGACAATGGGGGTCAATGCGGCAAGAAAAATTTTAACCGTAGCAGACCGTGAACAAATCGATATGGTTATATTTGCCACTGAATCAGGGATTGATAATTCAAAATCAGCTGCCATTTATGCTCAACGTTTGTTGGGCCTATCATCGTTTTCACGAACAATTGAACTGAAACAAGCTTGCTATGCTGGCACTTATGGTTTGATGCAAGCAAACGATTATGTTAAAGCACATCCTGACAAACGTGTGTTGGTTATAGCATCCGATATAGCGCGCTATGGCATTGCGACACCTGGAGAAGTCACCCAGGGTGGTGGTGCCATAGCTATGATTGTGTCACAAGATCCAAAATTATTGGCTTTTAACGATGATTCCGTATATATGTCTCAAGATGTTGCAGATTTTTGGCGACCACTAGATCGAACAGAGGCGATTGTCGATGGCCACTTGTCAACTGACATATATAAAGAAATGTTTCTCACGCTTTGGCAGCGCTACAAGCAAAATACGAACAAAACGCTGAATGATTTTGCTGGATTTGCTTTTCATTTACCATATACTAAAATGGGCAAGAAAGCCTTAGATCAAATTATAGACGAGGCTCACGATGGACAAAGGCAACGTTTACTGGCCAATTTAGAGGCAAGTCAATTATTTAGTCGAGAGGTTGGCAACCTTTATACAGGATCTGTTTATTTGAGTCTATTATCCTTAATTAGTAATAGTTCTGATTTATTACCTGGCGAGCAACTAGCGATATTTAGCTACGGTTCTGGTGCCGAAGCTGAATTATACTCGGTCACCCTACAAAAAGATTTTCATCAGTATGTACCAGCTGATGAAACCAAAGCAATGCTGGCACAGCGCCATGAAGTGACAGTTGCGGAGTATGAAACAATGTTTAACGCACAACTGCATCACTCGTATGGTGAATCACAAACAGCAGCGAATAGCGCACGTAAAACAGTACAATTTTGGGGTTGGCGAGATGGACAGCGTATCTATCAGTAATCGCAATTAGAAAAAATATAGCGTGTAAAAATAATTTATTGTATAATATTAAAATAACTTTTAAAGAGGAAATAACGTGGCAAAAGCAGTAGTAACAGTAATTGGAAAAGATAAGCCAGGCATTATTGCCGGTGTTTCAAACACTTTGGCTGAGCACCATATTAACATTTTAGACGTTTCACAGACGATTATGTCTGATATTTTTACGATGAGTATGTTAATCAACTTAGAAAAGCTCGATGAAGAATACAACAAATTACAAGATGATTTAAACGGCTTGGGTAAGCAGTTAAACGTTGAAATACATATGCAGCGTGAAGAAATTTTTAATGCAATGAGCCGTGTGTAAGTAACGACTGTAATTATAATGTGGTTAAATGACAGTATAGTAGGTGATATTATACTGTCATATTCTCGTGCATGAAAATAAGGAGATATGATGGAAACCTCTCAAATTACTGAAACCATTAATATGGTCTCGGAAGAACACTTAGATATTCGTACGGTAACGATGGGTATCTCATTGTTAGATACAGTGGCAGGCACACCACAAGAAACTGCTAAAAATATCTATCATAAGATTACAACCTATGCGAAAAATCTTGTTGCTGTGGCGCAACAAATCGAACGTGAATTCGGTATTCCCATTACAAATAAGCGAATTAGTGTAACCCCTATTGCGTTAATTGCGGGCAAAGCTACACCAGATGACATGCTATATTATGCCCATGCTTTAGATGATGCAGCTAAGGCTGTGGGTGTTGATTTTATTGGTGGTTACTCAGCATTAGTACAAAAAGGTTTTGCTAATGGTGACTTAGCTTTAATTAAGTCAATGCCACGAGCATTAACAGAAACAGATCTTGTCATGTCTAGCGTGAATATCGGCTCTTCAAAAGCTGGTATTAACTTAGACGCAGTTAAGTTAATGGGTGAAACCATCAAAGCAATCACAGATAAATCAGACACGGCCAATGCAAAGTTAGTTGTCTTTGCTAATGCAGTCGAAGATAATCCTTTCATGGCTGGTGCTTTTCACGGTGTTACTGAAGCAGATGTTGTCATTAACGTGGGTGTTTCAGGACCAGGTGTTGTTAAGCGGGCCCTTGAAAAAGTGAAAGGTGAACCAATCCAAATTGTTGCTGAAACAGTTAAAAAGACTGCATTCAAGATTACACGTGTGGGTCAAATGGTTGGGGCGTTAGCCGCTGAACGTTTAGGCGTTGAGTTTGGGATCGTTGATTTAAGTCTCGCACCCACACCTGCACGAGGTGATTCTGTGGCTGAAGTGCTAGAGGAAATTGGCCTTGAAATGGTCGGCACTCATGGCACAACGGCTGCTTTGATGTTGCTTAATGACGCCGTTAAAAAGGGCGGTGTCATGGCATCGCAACGTGTGGGCGGTTTATCGGGTGCTTTCATACCTGTTTCAGAAGACGCAGGTATGATTGATGCTGTTGAGGCTGGTATTTTGTCATTAGCAAAATTAGAAGCTATGACTTCAGTTTGCTCAGTAGGTCTAGATATGATTGCAGTACCAGGTGATACTGAGGCAACAACTATCTCGGCAATGATCGCTGATGAAGCGGCTATTGGCGTACAAAATAATAAAACCACAGCTGTGCGTATTTTACCAACAAATGGCACTAAAGTAGGTGATATGGTTGATTACGGTGGGTTATTGGGTACAGCCCCTGTGATGCCTGTTGTACCAAAGTCAAGTGCCGACTTTATCAATCGTGGTGGTCATATTCCAGCACCAATTCATTCATTTAAAAACTAAAAAAAGCAATCTTATAACTTAAGATTGCTTTTTTTAGTGATTGATTGTCTTAGAAGAATGCACTGGGGCATCAATGTGCTGCTGTGTATTTGAGTTGATTTGATGTGCCATAAAACCGATATATGCTGCAAGGATAATGATAATTGTTGCTGCTAAAACACGGATAGGGTGATAAAAGAATAGCTTCATTGATGTGAGCAGAGATTTCTTGCTATCATGTTGATCTTGACTTTCGGTAATTGCTGATGACAACGCATAGGCAAAACTATCGGCATCAACAACTCTTGGAGAAGATTCATAGGGTACAACAGCAATTTCCCTTGCTTGTGAAACTTTTAAAGTAGCAGCTTTGTTTTTAATATCGCGATTAGTAATGACATTTTTACCAAAGTTAATGAGCGTTTGGTGAATAATATGTTGTGCGTGTTGCAAATGATTTGCAACGTGTTGTAAGGGTGATTGTACAGGAATTTTCATAGTGCTGCTCCTTTAATCGATAAAATGATAAAAATATCTCTAATACAATATTATCTGAAAAATGTTGGCTTGTGACAATGTTTGACTGATTATAAACAAATTAACAGCTTCTTAATTATTTAATTTAGCAATAGGCGCGTATAATGATAATTATGGTAACTACGGAAGAAAAATTATATCGTGATTATTTACAATCAGAAAGACAATATTCAGCGTTAACTTTAAAAGCATATTTATCTGACATTGATGAATTTGTCGCTTTTTTAGAACGTAATGGTGGTTTTCAAACATTTAAAACTGTCCAGACTTTAGATGTTCGTGTTTATTTAAATGATTTGTATGAACGTCATTTGGCTAGAACATCAATCGCTCGGAAAATTAGTAGTTTACGTATGTTTTATCAATTTTTGATTGCTAATCATTTTGCTACGGATAACCCTTTTGAAAATGTTGCTCTGCGTAAACACCAAAATCATTTGCCAGAATTCTTCTATGAAACTGAGATGCAAGTGCTATTCGAAATAGCCTATGACCAAAAAGACCCATTATGGCAACGTAATGCAGCTTTACTAGAATGTCTTTATGCCACGGGGGCACGTGTCGCTGAAATCGCAACATTAACATTGTCGCAAATAGACTTTCAGCAAAGACTCATTCTAATACACGGTAAAGGCAATAAGGATCGATATGTGCCTTTTGGTCATTACGCGCAAAAAGCCATGCAACAATACATTGCTCAGTTGCGACCAGAATTGGTCGCAAACTGTCCAGAAAACACAGTTGTTTTTGTTAATCATCGAGGCCAGCCAATTACAGCAGCAGGCATTACCTATATTTTGAATACCCTTATGAATCGCTCAACACTTACGGGAAAGATTCATCCACATATGTTGCGACATACTTTTGCAACCCACTTACTGAATAATGGTGCTGATATGAGAACAGTACAAGAACTTTTGGGACATGTTAATCTATCCACAACGCAGATGTACACACACGTTACTCGAGAAAGCTTACAAAAAAATTATCAAAGTTTTTTTCCTCGGGCAAAAAAGTAGGCAGTAAACGCTTAACAATAATCACACTTTTGGAAAAAAATTTGGTAGAATAAAGATATTATGATTATACTAGAAAACAATGATTTAAAAGTTAAAATTAACGAAGATGGTGCTGAATTAACTAGTGTTTGGCATAAGCAAGCCGAGCTTGAGTATATTTGGGTCGGGGATCCGAAGTATTGGGGTCGTCACGCCTCCAATTTATTCCCAATCGTTGGTCGTTTAAGAGGCGATCAGTTCAAGGTAGCTGGCGAAACTTATTTTATGAATCAACATGGTTTTGCTCGGAACACAACCTTTGACGTGATAGATCAAAGTGATAATCACGCAATATTCCGCATACATGATACCGACTCAACGCATCGCGTGTATCCCTTTAAGTTCCAACTAGATATTAGTTATGAGCTAACAAGTGATAATGAACTCAAAATAGCTTACATTGTGACGAATACAGATACTGAAGAATCATTGTTCTTTAGTGTTGGAGGTCATCCAGCATTTAATTTACCAATGGATGGTGGTAAGTTTTCGGACTATTATGTTTCAATTGAGCCGGAAAAAATTTATGATCGTATTCGTTTGACTGGACCCTATTCTAATCCTAATACACCAACACCATTTAATGCTAATATTCCGTTGCGTCTGCGTCAAGAAGATTATCATGATGATGCGATTATACTAAAGTTGGATCGTCAAAAAACATCCTTTTTGTTAGCACGTTTAGCCAATCAGCATGGTTTACGAATGACGGTTGACAATGCGCAATTCCTTGGCATTTGGACACCAGCTGGGAAAGAAGCGCCTTTTATCGCCCTAGAACCATGGTGGGGAATTGCTGACACAGTTGATTCAACGGGTAATTTTAAAGAAAAGTTTGGTGTGAATGTTTTAGCTGCCGGGGATAGCTTTAATGGCACTTATAGTTTGCATTTTTTCTAAATAATGCTTCGAACGCCCAAAATATTAAAACGTATGACCGTTTAAATGATGGCAGTACAAAAAAGTCATTTGGCATAACTTACGACTGGCAAGTTATACCAAATGACTTTTTTAACAAGACAATTATTGGATATTTTAACTGAACACGTTGCCGTTTCGGTGTTCAAAAACAAACGGAGAAAATCATGTTTCATATATTAAAAAGACTCAACCAATCTTGGTTATTTGATGCACTTGGTGTTGTCACTGTGCTTATTGCAGCTTATTTCTCGGGTTACTTGTTTTCAAATTTACAACAGGTACCATTGTTTAGGCTACATGCCTGGGCCAGATATATACCTTTTGGTATGATATCCGTCATATCATCTAGTTTTTCAATTTTATCAACTCGTTTGACCGCGCGGTTAAATAAGTTTGGAAATATATTGGGAACTTTTAATACAGTGCTTTCAGGCATAATAGATTTTTTGCTTGGTAACAATGGTGCCATACTAACTTACCCAGTATCCTTTATTATCAATGCTGCAGCAGTTCGTGGCTGGCATTATTATGGTGATAATCAGGTTAATCGTGCAAAAGATTTTAAGAAATGGTTGCCGTTGATTATCTTAATGGCCATACTATTAAGTGTCACGTTAAACTATTTAGCTTTTCAAAATACCGGCCCATTGTTTTGGTTAGCCAGTGCAGTGTTTAGTTTATCGTTAATTCCAAACCTATTAAACGTATTCAAAATTGAAGATCAATGGCTATTTTGGATTGTCTATAATTTTGTTCAACTGGCAAAAGCTGTAACGCAAGGTAACTTTGCTAATGTTGGCAAGTATTTATACTATATTGTGAATAGCGCTGTGGCATATCCTATTTGGCGAGCAAAGCGCCGATTTGTTAAAAAAACTATCTAGAGATAGTTTTTTTATTGCATAAAATCATTATTGGCGATAATGGTATTGCGTGGTAAAATAAACAAAGTACTTGTTACGGAGGCGAACAATGGGGATGATTAAACTACCAAATATGCGGTTTTATACGTATAACGGTGTATTTGATGAAGAAAAAAAGCTTGGCCAGCAGATTTCAGTGGATGTCGTCATTCACTATCCGATAGAAACAGCAGTGAGAGATGATGATTTGAACACAACGATTTCTTATGTTGATATTTATGAGCTTGTCAAAGATGTTACAACTCAGCAGTCTTTTAATTTAATGGAAAGTTTGGCAAATGCGATTTTAATGGCATTATTAAAGCAGTGGCACCAGGTAGAAGGCATCGATGTCGCAATCAGCAAAGATTATATTCCGTTAGCTGGCATTTATGATCCATTTATTATAAGCGTCAGTGGCACACCTGCTGACTTAGCTAAGTGGTGTGATCAATGACAGAAGCCTATTTAAGTCTTGGTTCAAATATCGGTAATCGTCTAAGCAATATACAGACGGCAGTTGATTTGTTAAGTCAGACGGCAGGGACGACAATTTGTGCTGTATCACAAGTTTATGAAACACAGCCCGTCGGTGGTGTACCACAAGATGATTTTTATAATGTCGCTTTACGCATCCAAACAGCGCAATCAGCTTTGCTTTTATTAGATATGTTACATGATATTGAACAAAGTCTGAAGCGGGTGCGTCATGTGCACTGGGGACCACGCACAATTGATCTCGATATTTTAGTATTTGGTAATGAAGTATGGTCAAATGACATATTAACCATACCGCACCGTGAAATGGCAAACCGTCGTTTTGTTTTAGAGCCACTATTAGATGTGGTCACAAATAATCGACGGCAAGAAGTTGAACGTTTATTAGCTAGCACAACAGACACAAATTGGGTGCGTGTTGTGACTGGTGCGAAGGTAGAAAATGAAAACATTTAATCAAGAACAAACTGAAACCCTCGTGCAGGGCGTCAAATATTTATTAACAGCAGTTGGCGATGATCCAGAGCGTACGGGTTTGCTGGAAACACCAGAACGTGTTATCAAAGCACATGCTGAGATTTATGAGCATACCGGTGAAACAACATTTAAGGATTATAAGCTGTTTGACACAACAGATGATGCAGACATGGTAATTGTTGAAGATATACCGTTCTATGCGATGTGTGAACATCATCTATTACCTTTTTTTGGTACAATTGATGTTGCGTATGTCCCAGATGGTGAGGTTATCGGACTGAGTAAGATACCTCGCTTGGTTGATTGGGCTAGTCGACGTCCAAGTGTGCAAGAAAATTTAACGGCTTTGATTGCAGATCAAATGCAGCGTATTGTCCACCCTAAGGGTTTAGCGGTAAATGTGACTGCGCGACACATGTGTATGGAAATGCGTGGTATTAATCGACCAGGGACGCAAACAAACACGACAATTCATCGTGGCTTACTTCAAACAGATACCTTTTTGAAAGATAGCTTTTCTCGTCGAGTGCGTGGGCATTAATCATGTCATACGAGATAATACAACAGCAACTAGATAAAAGTTGGCGGCTTTTTGATTCAGAACGAATTAATTTCTTATGTGAAGTGATGACTTGGTTATCACATCCTGATAAGGATATACGCATCATCCAGATTGCTGGAACTAACGGCAAAGGATCGACTGGTGCGATGCTACGCGAAATTATTTTAGCTAGCGGTGAAACAGTCGGTCATTTTACTAGTCCAGCTGTTTTTAATGATTGTGAACAAATCTGGTTGAATGGGAATTTTGTTTCTCAAGAAGCGTGGGTAACAGCTTATGAAGACCTTAATCATCAATTAACGCAACATAATTTGACGATTGCAAATTTGTCTTATTTTGAAGTGTGGACCATCGTTGCTTTACTAATTTTTCGACAAAATAAGGTGACTTATGCCATTATCGAAGCGGGCTTGGGTGGCAGAGATGATGCAACGCACATGATTTCGTACGGGGATATTGTTGCTTATACTGAAATTGGATTGGATCATCAAAATATCCTTGGTCATAACATTGAATCAATTGCACAGAATAAAGCTGATTTAATCACAGGTGGCACGTTAGTTGTGAGTGATTTAGAACAAGTGTCAGCAGTTACCAAAATATTAAAACGAACGGCTAAACGTGAAGGGGCACATTGGTTTGAACAACATGATACGATTAGCATCCAATCTGAGACAGTCAATGGCCTATGTCTTGTGATTAACCAGCAACGATATCAACTTGGATTAAATGGGGCATTTCAGCGACGAAATGCCGCTGTCGTTTGGCAAGTTTTATCGGCACTAGAATTACGTTATCAGGTTTCGTTTAATATTGCAGCTAGACAAAAAGGATTAGCAAATTCTTTTATGGTCGGTCGCATGCAAGTCGATACGACAAACCGACTAGTTTGGGATGGGGCACATAATATTGACGCCGTTCGTGCCCTGCTTGAAACTGTTAAGGTATGGCAATTATCAACACGCCCAATTTTGATACTGGGTGTACTGTCTGATAAAAACTATGATGATATGTTAGCATATTTGTTACCAGTTTTCTCTGAGATAATAGCAGTTACCCCTGATAATCCGCGTGCACTAGCAGCAGAAGATTTAGCTGATAGCATAAAAAAATTAGCGCCGAATATGATTGTTACGCCAGTTGCAAGCCAAGAAGCATTAGCTCTAGCACAACAAAAGCAAGGAAAAAATCAGTATATTATGATTACTGGGTCATTTTATACATTACGTTCAGTGGGGGAACACTATGCTTAAAAAAATGGTTGTTGCGTCAAATAATTCAGCAAAAACAAGAGAAATTCAGCGTGTTTTTGCTGAATTTGGTATTCAAGTGATAAACTATCGTGAGTTAATTTCGGAAAAAATTTTTCCGACTGAAACAGCAACGGATCAATACCAAAATGCGCTTGCAAAGGCACAATTTATTCGTCAGTTCTTACCAGATTCTGCCATTTTAGCAGATGATACAGCTGCTTATTTTAAGGCTTTTCCAAATAGATTTGGTTTGACGATTGCCCGAGAACTGAAGTCGCTAGGGTTAAAAACAATCCGTGAAGAAGATGCATATTTATTAAGTTTGTACCATGATAATATGGATCGACATGCTTATTTAGAAGCGCTATTCGTCTTAGTCATGCCTGATGGGAGCGTTTATCATAGTATCGGACGTGGTGGTGTAACACTGGCGCAATCTGAACGTGGGGCATATTCAGTCGGTTTTGATACACTTTTTGAGTCTGAAAATGGGAAAACTTTTGCAGAAATGCAGATGTCAGAACGTGTCAATTACTCACACCGTGGTCGTGCAGCAAAAATGTTATTGGAGAAAATAGCCAATGAAGATTGAAGTGTGTCAGCCAGAATCGCCAGTTTTAGCTAATATGCAACAGCAAGGGGAGGGTGTCCAAGTAGTTTTTGATGAGATACCCGAGTCGTTGATGGTTCTGTTATCAGAGCTAAATGCTGTGGCAATTAGCCCGTTGGTATATTGGGTAACACGTGGTGCAGCACGCGAGTTGCAACAACGTTTTGATGTGCCAACATTAGCACAATGGCTAAATCAAAATGATTATATTTGGCAAGTTAATCAGCATAAATTACATGATGAACAGGGTATTGTTTATGCTGTTCTTAATGTCAGTCCAGAGTCTTTTTACAACGGTGACAACGTTGCAGATAATGAAACGATGATTCAACGTGCGGGATTATTATTAGCTGAAGGGGCAGATGTCATTGAAGTTGGTGGGCAAACGACAAAACCAGGTTATATTGAATCTGGACTTGAGCTATCACCAATAGCTGAAATTGAACGTGTTGCACCGATTATTTTAGGCATCAAAGCAGCATTTCCAAATGCTTTAGTTGCCATTGATACCTATAAGTATGAAGTCATGGTAAAAGCTGTTGCACTAGGCGTTGACATTGTTAATGATGTGAATGGCTTTACGGATGACCCACGTAAGTTAGCGCTATTATCAAAAACATCGGTTGGACTACTGACAATGTGGAACCCACGCGTTGAGAAGGTGACACATTTAAGGCAGGAAATGCATGATTGGTTTGCTACGAATATACGTACTTTGGTAGAAGCTGGTATTTCGCGACAACGTATTGCGCTTGACCCTGGTGTGGGTTATTCGCAAAATGCTGAGGTTGATCAAGATTTAGCTATGATGAATACTATTAGCCACCTTCAATTGTTTCGGCGACCAATTATGACAGCCGTAGCGAATAAAGGATGGGCCAAGTTTTTGTTAGAATTACCAAAGGGTGAGCGTGCTGATGTGTCGCTGATTGCCGCCAATGAAATGTTTCATCGTGGTGCACGTATACTGCGTGTTCATGATGCGAAGTCAGCTTTTCAAATGACACGTGTTGTGAGAGCCATTGAAAAAAGTTTTTGGACACATTAAAAGCTTGCGATTAATCTTTAAATAGTATACAATGAAGTAGACCAACTGGGTAGTATCTATCTACCTACCCGCCGTTAACTTTTACGAGTTAACGGCGTTTTTTTATGTCAAAAATAGAAAATGATAAAAATGTAATGTTAGCGCTTCCAAAATATGTTGACTAGATGTTTTTTTCATGATAAAGTGTAGATAAGTTAAATATCTGGTATGTAACTGAGAAATTCAGGCATGGCCGAATTGATGAAATGACTAAGTAGTGATTACTAAGTTGTTTTATGGATTCGGCTTTTTATTTGACCTTGATCACGTCAAATAAAAATAATCAATTTGGAGGCAGAAAATGGCAATAGATCAGAATAAACTAGCAAGTGACATACTTCTTGCAGTTGGTGGACAGGCGAATGTTGAAGATTTGGTACATTGTTCGACACGCTTACGTTTTACATTAAGAGATGACAGTATTGTTGACAAAGAAAAAATTAAATCATTAACTGGTGTTTTAGGTTTAGCACAAACCGGTGGTCAGACTCAAGTAGTTATTGGTAATGATGTTGCTGATACCTATAACGCTGTGAAAAAACTGTTATCTGAAAGTAATAATGATAACCTAACAGCCACAGGAACTAAGCAAAACAAAAAATTATCTGCTATTGTGCTTGATTTTATTATTGGAATTTTTCAACCACTAATTCCAGCGATTGCAGGTGGTGGTATTTTAAAGTCATTTTTAATGTTAGCTAATATGTTAGGCTTAATGAGTGACACGACACAAACCTATAAAATTCTTTATTTTGTTGGTGACGCACCATTGTACTTTTTACCGTTATTAGTAGCAATTACAACAGCTAATAAACTAAAAGTGAATCCTTTAGTAGCCGTTTCAGCAGTTGCAGCATTGCTTACCCCAAATCTCGCAACGATGTTAGCTAGTAGCGGGGGTGGACATCTCTTCTCGTTTGGTATTAAAAACATTACATACGCATACCAAGTGTTCCCAGCAATCTTAGCTATCTTGGTTTATGCGCAGTTAGAAAAATACCTCACCAAAGTAACACCTAAAGTTATTAGAGGCTTCTTTGTACCAATGGTTAGTTTATTGATTGTTGTCCCCTTAACACTACTCGTTTTGGGACCAATTGGTTATACTTTTGGGCAAGGGTTTGCAGCTGTTATTCTATTTATTTTCTCAAAATTTGGTTGGATTGCTGTGGCTATATTAGCGGCTGTATTACCATTCATGGTTGTCACAGGCATGCATAAGGCAATGATTCCCTATGTGGTCACCTCGCTTGGTCAAACTGGTAAAGAAGTGATTTATAATGCTGCTTCACTGGCACATAATATCTCCGAAGCTGGTGGTTCATTCGCTGTTGCTTTAAGAACAAAAGATAAGGGGCTTAAGGCGACTGCTTTATCAGCTGGTATATCAGCACTGTTTGGTATCACAGAACCAGCTATTTACGGTGTAACTATTTTGCATAAGCGTGTACTATATGGTGTAATGCTTGGTAGTTTTATTGGTGGCGCTTCATTGGGATTAATGGGTGTTGAGGCATATGTCGCAGTTGGGCCTGGTTTAGCCAGTTTATCAATGTTTATTTCTAAAACTTTACCAAACAACCTCTTGTTTGCCGTTATTGGTTTAATTGTTTCTTTCATTGCTTCATTTACTGCTGTAGCAATATTATGGCAAGATCCTGTTAATCAAAAAGACGCATTATTATCTGAAAACGAAGCGCCCACTAACCGTAGTGTGATTTTGCCATCACCTATGGCGGGGAAAATCATACCACTTTCATCTGTTAATGATGCTGTTTTTTCGAATAAAACATTAGGAGATGGTGTTGCGATTATACCTTCGGAGGGGAAACTATATGCACCAACTGATGGTCTTATTGAGATGGTTTACAACACAAATCATGCTATTGGTATGAAAACAAGCGAAGGAGATGAAATCTTGTTTCATATTGGTATAGATACCGTTAATTTGAAAGGCCAGTTCTTTGATGTTGCTGTTACAGCTGGTCAGAAAGTCAAACAGGGTGATTTGTTAGTTCGTTTTAACCGTGAAGGTATTAAAGCGGCTGGGTTTGACGATACAACAATGATAATCATTACAAACCCTCAGGGTGCATCATTGCAACTAAGCAAGGATGCAAAAAAATCAACAAAATCAAAGAACCATGATAATGTAAAAGGATTGGAGACAGTTTAATGAGTTTTAAAGCAGATTTTTTATGGGGTGGCGCTATTGCGGCAAATCAAGTCGAAGGTGCTTGGCGTGAAGGTGGGAAAGGCATATCTGTCGCAGATGTTGCTAAATTTAAACCCCATTTGGATGTCAGTGATTATGCAGGCCATAACACGGTGACATATGAGGATATTATACAAGCTGAAAAGTCTAGCGACGAAACTTATTATCCCAAACGTCGAGGAATAGATTTTTACCATCATTATGAGGATGATATCGCGCTATTTGCTGAGATGGGATTTAAAACGTTACGTATTTCCATCGCTTGGACACGTTTATTTCCAACAGGCGAAGAAATTGAGCCTAATCCTCAAGGTGTGGCTTATTATCAATCAGTGTTTAAGGCATTAAAAAAGCATCATATCGAACCTATTGTGACTTTATCACATTATGAAATGCCATTATATTTAAGTAAAAAATATCACGGTTGGTTAGATCGTCGGTTGATTGATTTCTTTGTGACATATGCGCAAGCAGCTTTTGAATCTTTTGGCGAGTACGTTAAATATTGGTTGACCTTTAATGAAATTGATAGTGTCGGTAGGCATCCATTTATCACCGCGGGATTAATACCCGATCAAATACCTGATGATAATTTAGAATCAGCTGTCTATCAGTCGTTACATCATCAATATGTTGCGGCAGCTAAAGCTACAACATTATTGCACCAAATGAGTCCAAGTAGTCGGATGGGCTCGATGTTGACAAAATTAACGACCTATCCAAACACAGCTAATCCAGATGATGTCCTACTTGCTTTACAGCGTAACCTAGACAATTATGCGCCAGCAGATGTTCAAGTATTTGGCACCTACCCACTACTGTATGAACGTTACTTAAAAAATAAAGGGATTGAAATTAAAAAGGGCAAAGATGATGATGCCGTTTTAAAAAAAGGGACAGCAGATTATCTTGCTTTCAGCTATTATATGTCAAGAACCGAATCTGCCGACCCAACAAAGGAAAAGGCAGCTGGTAACACGATTATGAGCGTCAAAAATCCTTACTTAGCTTCAACTGAATGGGGGTGGCAGATAGACCCAGTTGGCTTAGAAATTTCACTATTAGAACTTTACGATCGATACCGTGTACCATTGATTGTGGTTGAAAATGGCATGGGCGCAACTGATAAAACTAATGTCGATGGCACAATTAATGATGATTATCGCATTAACTATTTAAAAGCACATATTGCAGCGATGTCGCGTGCCGTATCTCAAGGAGTGGATTTGTTTGGTTTCACGAGTTGGGCGCCAATTGATAGTATCAGTGTTTCCACGTCTCAAATGTCGAAACGGTATGGTTTCATATATGTTGATCAAGATGATTATGGTAAGGGTACGCGCAAGCGTTCAAAAAAGGCGTCATTTTATTGGTATAAAAAGGTTATTGCATCAAACGGTGCGGACCTAGATTAGGGGTTAAGCTGATGCTGGTAAAAAAATCATTAAATGCCAATGCGGTTATTGCTGTAGATAACCAGCAACAAGAGTTTATTCTATTTGGAAAAGGCATCGGGTACGGTAAAAAAAATGGGGACAAAGTGGACTAATCTATTGTCAACCAAACATTTATGCCGTTAAACAATACGGAAATAAAAGAGTATGTTCAGCTCTTAGAAGCAATTCCAATTACAATTTTAGATGCGACCCGGCGTATTGTATCTGAGGCAGAAAAACGGCTCAATACCAAGCTTAACCCAATGCTATACATCATGCTAAGTGATCATCTTAATTTTGCGATTGAAAGAGCAATGACGGGCATAAATATTACCAACCGTGCATTTTGGGAAATGAAAAACTATTACCCTGAAGAATTTGATTTAGGTCTTTTTGCTTTACAAGTTATAGAAAAACAAATGAACATTGTCTTACCAGAAGAAGAAGCTGCTAATATTGCTTTTCACCTTATCAATGCGCAAACAGCAGAGGGTATTAAAAAAGATGGTTTGAATTACGCCAATTTAATTTCAAGTATGACAACTATTTTAAGACATAGTATGGGGCAAAATATTGATATTGAAAGTGTTCATTATCAACGCTTTATTACACATTTAAAATTCTTTGCGGAACGTTTTTTTGCCGATAAGATGCTCATTGATGATAACAGTAAACTATTTGAAACTGTGGCCACTGCTTATCCAAAGGCAACGGAAGTTGCTTTTACAATAAAAGATTATCTAACAACAGTTTACGATAAGAAAATGACAAAAGAAGAACTCACTTTTTTGATTGTCCATATTAATCGATTACGTAATGCACAAGAAATAGATTTGAAAAATAAAAAATAATATTTAAAAAGACGTGTTGACTTTAGCGATACGTCTTTTAAATTAGACATTTGAAGCCTAATATGAAAATAAGTTATAATGGACTTATTCGTACGATAAAAGCTGAATGACAATTAATTAATCACTTCTAGAAAGAAAAATAAATAATGACTAGCGTAACCGATTTAATAAATTATGATATAACTGATACCGATTTAGCTAAGCAGGTAGCCAAGCACTTGACAATAGGTGTTAAGCAAACAACTGCGACGCTAGAATTTTTGCGTGATGGTGCAACAGTACCATTCATTTCACGATATCGCAAAGAAATGACGGGTGGCCTTGATGAAGTCCAAATTCATGACGTTCAAGTCACAGCACGCCATATAAAGGATCTAACTGATCGCAAGAAGACAGTGTTGAAAGCCATTGCCACACAACAAAAATTGACAGCAACCTTACAAGCGGCTATTATCACAGCAGCAACCCTGCAAGATGTTGAAGACTTATATTTACCATATAAACAAAAAAAGCGTACAAAAGCCATGATTGCCAGAGAAAATGGGTTACAGCCACTAGCTGATTTTGTCCTGACACATTTATCTGAAGAAATACCAACAGAAGCATATATTAATGACGCGTTGGCTGATGCTGCTACTGTCTTGGCTGGCTTACATGAAATAATAGCCGAGCAAATTGGTGAAAAAGCCATCTATCGTCAGTGGTTGCGTGAGCGTATGCAGCGTGATGGTTTTTTAACTGTTACAGTTAAACGTGACGGTGAAGAGAAAGATGAACAAGGTGTTTATGCGCAGTACTATGATTATAGTGAATCATTAAAATCACTCCAAACGAATACTTTTCGTATTTTAGCTGTGAACCGCGGTGAAAAAGATGGTGTTTTAAGTGTAAAAATTGATTTTTCTGAAGAGCGTATGCGTCACTTTATACAAATTAAGGAGCGCAACGGGCAAGGCGACAGTGGTGAAGGGTATCAAGTATTACTTTCAGCAATTGACGATGCTTACAAACGTTTTATCCAACCGGCAGTCGCGCGTGAATTACGTCAAGAGTTAACAGTGTTGGCTCAAGGACAAGCAATTAAGGTTTTTGGGGACAACTTATATCATTTACTGATGCAAGCACCACTGAAAAATAAAATTGTTATGGGATTTGATCCCGGATTTAGGACTGGTTCCAAATTAGCGATTATTGATGCAAATGGCCGTTTTTTAAAAAAAGAAGTTATTTATCCACATAAGCCAGCTAGTGAAAAGCAGCGACAAGAAGCAGCCAAGCGTTTTCAAAGTTTGATACACGAGTTTGATGTGGCATTAGTTGCAATTGGCAATGGCACAGCTTCTCGAGAGTCGCAGGAATTTGTGGCTAATAACTTACCAAGTGGCGTGCAATACAGTATTGTCAATGAAGCTGGGGCTTCTGTTTATTCTGCTTCTGAAGAAGCACGCTCAGAATTCCCACAGCTTCATGTTGAAGAACGATCGGCTATATCGATTGGTCGGCGTATACAAGACCCTTTGGCTGAATTGATTAAAATTGATCCAAAGTCAGTTGGTGTTGGACAGTATCAACACGATTTGAATACTAAAATGCTTGATGAACAAGTAGGCCAAGTTGTTGAGAAAGCGGTCAATCAAGTTGGTGTCAATTTAAATACGGCTAGCGCACCATTATTAACACATATTGCTGGTCTCAATACAACCTTAGCACAAAATATTGTAGACTATCGTGATAATAATGGCGTGTTCACATCACGTATTGATTTGAAAAAGGTACCTCGACTTGGACCTAAAGCTTATGAACAAGCCGCTGGCTTTTTACGTATTTTAGATGGTAAAAATATCTTAGATAATACAGATATCCATCCAGAAAGTTATACTGCTGCTAAAAAATTATTAGACCTCGCAGATATTAAAGCACAGCAATTAGCGACGGCCCCTGCAAATGAACGTTTGATGCGCTATGACAATCAAATGACAGCAAATCAACTAGGTATCGGTATAGAAACACTACATGATATTGTTGGCAGCCTAAAAAAGCCGGGCCGTGATGGGCGTTCAGAAATGGTGGGCGCTTTATTAAAATCTGATGTATTGCATATTGAAGATTTGCAACCAGGCATGAAATTACAAGGCACAGTTCGTAACGTTGTTGATTTTGGTGTCTTCGTTGACTTGGGAGTGAAGCATGATGGCTTAGTCCATATATCTCGGCTAGTTAAACGCCGCGTTAAGCACCCGTCTGAGATTGTTTCAGTTGGAGATATTGTTAACGTTTGGGTTGTTGAAGTTGATCAAAAAAGGCAACGTATTGGGTTGACAATGATCGCCCCAGAGGAGAAAGTATGATAATAACCTATGCTTCAGAAGAAGATCAACAGGCTATTTTAGATCTGGAACAGGTCATTTTTAATGATATGGAACTAGCAGTTTACGATGAACTAACGGTTACTGAGGTTCAAAATGCTTGGCAAATTGCCGTTAGGCAATCTGATAAAAGCCGTTATCATTATAGTCGCGCCATAGTTGCCAAGGATAATGAGGGCTTGCTGTTAGGCGTCTTATTTGGTTATCCCGACACCGATGAGCCTATTTTAGATGAGGCAGTTCAAAACGTTTTGGCTGACAAGTATAGCTATCATCGTTGGTTGTTTAGTGACTCTGAAGTTTTTGAGAATGAATGGTATATCGATTCTATCGTTGTTGCATCATATGCGCGAGGCCAGGGTATTGGTAAAGCGTTAATTGCCGCAGCCAGTAATCATGCGCAACAGAAAGGCCATCAACTGATTGGCTTGAATGTTGATGACAGTAATCCTAGGGCACAAAAATTGTATGAACGTTCAGGATTTAAAGCAGTTGGTCGTTTAAGAATAGGTGCACATGCTTATACACATATGCAAAAACAATTATAAAAAGCAGGGCTACCTTTAATCTGGCAGACCTGCTTTTTTGGACGTTAAAATAGTATAAATTTTTTCTTTGGACGTAAGTAAGAAAAGCCTTCGCCCAACTGTTCCTGTGTAGCAAAAATGGACACAAAAGCTTTAGGATCAATTTCTTCAATAATATGTTGCACTGTATTAACTTCAGACGGGTCGACAACTGCGTATACAACGCGTTGTTCGCGATGAGAGTATCCACCTTCGGATTTTAGTAAACTCGTGCCGCGCTCAAGTTCATCCATGATGGCATGTGAAATTTCTTCGGGATAATCAGTAAAAATCATAAATGACCTTGCAGCATAGGCGCCTTGTTGTGTTAAACCAACAACTTGTGCGAAAACAAACGAAGCAATTAGGGTGTACATCATATGCACAATATCAATGTAGACTAATGATAGTAACAACACAACCGCATCTAAAGCAAACATTGTACGTCCAATTTGGATACCGAATTTTTGCTCCATGATACGCGCAACGACGTCCGTACCACCGGACGTGCCACCGAAACGAAAGACTATACCTAAGCCGATACCGGCAATTAAACCAGCTAACAGACCGGCGATTAGCATATCTTGATGAAGCGCTGGCGGCATGGGTATCATTTGCCAAACATAAAGCCATATGGACAACGATGAAATTCCCCAAATTGTATAAATCAGTGAGCGACGACCTAATACCCGATACCCTAATATAAGCAGTGGGATATTTAAAATCAAATTGGTATAAGCAGGATTCCATTGAAATAAGGCACGTAAAATCAAAGTAATACCAGAAATACCGCCTTCTGCAAGACGGTTAGGGATATTAATGTTGATCAGCGCCCAACCGTAGAAGCCCGTACCAATGGCAATCATGAGTATATCTTTTATTGCGATACGTGCTAAGTTTGTGTTCTTCATACGCAGTAATTCTCCTAGAAAGCATTACCTTAATCTTATCATAAAAACTATTGGCAGTATTAAGTTGTTATTTGGTATAATAGTAGAAACTGAGAGGTGTATTTATGACAGATAATAATTATCATCGCCCAAAATTCCGTCAAAAGCGTCATCGCGTTCGCAATACTTTTATAGGTGTTGCGGCGTTACTTATTATAAGTTTAGTTGTTTTCATTATTGTTGGTTATACTTCTTCTCCCAAAACGACTGCACCAATCGTTCAAAAATCGGTCCAGAGTAAGACCATTGATGAGACGATTGATTCGGGCAGTAGCCAGAACAGCCAATCAGCAGAAAGTAGTCAGCCAGCATCGTCTAGCCGGTCGGAGTCATCGGCAAGCAGTTCAAGTCACCAAAATGCTTCAAGTCGTCAAGATAAGCAAGATGACAGTATTAAGGAATCAGCACAATTAAAAGGTAAATCAATTTCTGAAGCCATTAATTGGGCTAAAGCCCATGGCCGTTACTACTCATGGTCGATTACTTCGGGCGGCCAAGATGCTATTGTAACAAGTGTTCATGATGACGGACATAATATTAGCTTTGTGGCATCTGCTAAATAAAGAACAAGGAATATATTGATATGCCAGATAAAATTTTAACAATTGCTGGCTCCGATTCACTGAGTGGTGGCGGGATTCAAGCTGATTTAGCAACATTTTCAGAGTATGGTTATTTTGGTTTAGCAGTAACAACTGCCATTGTTACCGTGACGACTAAAGACTTTCAGGTTTTTCCAATAGCACCGCATATTATTGCTGAACAACTTAATTCTGTTTTGGCTTTAGACGATATTCGAGCTATTAAGATTGGCTTTTTGCCTACTGTAGCCAGTATTGAGATTGTTGCTGAACATCTTCAGCACATTAAAAATATACCAATTATTGTTGATCCAGTGATGGCCTTTAAAGAAACACAGATAGTTGACACGCATTTTTTAGCCAAAGCACTCACTGAAAAAATATTACCATTTGCGACGATATTGACACCTAATCTCAAGGAGGCTGAAATATTGTCTGGTCATGATATCAGTGATGTGAATGACATGAGAAATGCTGCGAAAGAAATATTTCAGCTAGGGCCAACATATGTTGTTATTAAAGGTGGCAGTCAAATTTTAGGAAATCAGGCCGTAGATGTTCTTTATGATGGGCACCAGTTTAGTCTATTTAAACAAGACAAGATAGTAAGAAGCCAGCCTTATCATAGTGGTGCTGGATGTAGCTTATCAGCAAGTTTGGCTGCCAATCTGAGTCAAAATAATGTGACTGTTAATCTGGCGCTATCAGACGCAAAAGATTTTGTTTGGCAGGGTATTAAACATGGTGTTAAGTTGAATAATCAATTTGATTTTGGTAATGTTTGGCAAGGCGCACGGAGGTCTTTGTGATGGGACAAAAACATCAAACTAGGTGGTTAGCAATTATAGCTGTGATTATTGCTTTTAATGTGGCACTTTCTTATGTGGTTAAAATTCCAGTGCCAGCAACGAATGGTTTTGTCAACTTAGTCGAAGCAGGTATTTTTGTTGCGGCTATGTTAGGCGGGGCTAAAAGTGGTATGATTGTTGGTGGTTTAAGTGGCCTGTTACTTGATTTGTTTGCTGGTTACCCACAGTGGATGTTTTTTTCTCTAATCATTCATGGACTTGAAGGTTTAGTTGTTGGTTATTTTGGTTTCCAAAAACAACTGTTAAGTCAAGTTGTTGGACTAGTTGTTGGTTCAAATATCATGGTGATTGGTTATATGTTAGCAGGCACGTTACTATATAACTGGACTGCCGGAGTTGCTTCGATTATTGGAAATGTCGTGCAAGCAGTTATGGGGTTAATTGTTGCCTTAATATTGATGCCTATTTTCAAGCGACTGCCGCAAATTAATTTAAAATGATAAAATTAAAAAAGCGACGGGTACGATTGCCTGTTGCTTTTTAATATGATGAGGTAGGTAGATTCAACATGCAGTATACTTTTACACGGCCATTAAAGTCTAATGATGAGCATTCGTTGTTAGTTATGCTTGATACTTATGCTATTAGTGCTTATTTTGAAACACCTAATCAAGACAAAAAGTTATTTGCTTATGGTGCAGAAAAAATCTCTAACGATTTTAACAATATTAATGGAGAAATTATATTTGGTGGACAACAGTTTAACCAAACTTATTTTAAAGACTCAGTTTTGATGAATGGCTTTTGGTTTTTACCAACCATATACGTTGAATTGACGGAGTCAAGTCTCACTTTTCATTCTGAGACCATAAATGATTTTGACAGCTGGCTAATCAAGACAAAACAGCTTCTCAAACAGCAGGTTAGCATACTTAATACAAAGGATGAAGAAGATTGGCCGACACGCACTCAAATGCTAATTACTGATTTAAATAGCGATGAAGAAGTAAAAAAAGTCGTTTTTGGTCGACAACGGCAAAATCAATTAAGTAGACCGCTATATGCTGCTAAGCTTATTATGGCATTGTCTGTGCAGCAAAATACATATCATGTTGTCTTGAAGAATCAGAACGAATTATTTGTGTCTGCCACACCAGAAAGATTGGTTAAGGTATCGTCAGGATATTTAGAAACAGCTGCCTTAGCTGGCACAATTAATCGTGGCCTAACACCATCTGAAGATCAGTTACTTGGTGAATCATTGTTAAGTAGTGTTAAAAACAGACAAGAACATGCCTATGTTGTTCATGAACTTAAGCAAAAACTTCAAACGATGACAACATGTTTAGATGTTCCGGAAACACCTATTCTGCTAAAAAATAAGCAGGTGCAACATTTATACACACCCATTAATGGCAAGTTAGCGCAATATGGTATCACTGATATCATGACAGCATTGCATCCCACACCCGCACTCGGGGGCGTGCCAAAAGCACTGGCGTTGGCTTATATTAACGCACACGAGAAACAGCCTCGTGGTCTATTTGCTTCACCAATTGGTTATTATACTGGCAGTGGTGATGGAGAATTTGCTGTTGGCATTCGGTCGATGCTAATCAACCAGACAACCAGAATAGCAACGTTATTTGCAGGTGCTGGCATAGTAGCTGATTCAATTGCAGAAGAGGAATACGAAGAAACAGGCTTAAAATTTGAGCCTATGCAACAATTACTAAAGGATTATAATCATGGTGAATGATACATTAACGATAAATACAAAACATTTACTATATGCTTTATATGCAAGTGGGGTCAAACATTTTGTTGTGTCACCGGGCTCAAGAACCACACCAATTGCGCTCATGTTAGCTGAATATGAACGTCAAAATTCAGAAATTGTGGTGTATATTGATGTCGATGAACGCTCAGCTGGCTTTTTTGCTTTGGGTATTGCCAAAACCAGACAAGAGCCAGTAGTAGTTTTGGGTACTTCAGGGACAGCCATTACAGAATATATGCCTGCCGTGGCCGAAGCCAAGGTCTCACATATACCATTAATCGTACTTTCTACTGATAGACCAGCTGAGTTACAAGATAATGGGGCGCCACAGACGTTGCCTCAACATCGCCTGTTTGGTGAATTAACGCCTTATTTTGTTTCTTTTACCTTGCAAGATGAGCATGAAGATAATACTGCATATATTGATTACATGACGCAAAAGCTTGTGCATTCGGCAATGGATACGGGACAACCACTACAAATTAATTTACCTTTGCGCAAACCGCTAATGCCTAAATTACATGATAGTCATGATGTGTCAATTACGCCATTGACATTTGAAAAAACTCACATTCATATATTACCAATAGTTATTAAACAAACACATGTTGTCATTCTTGCAGGACCCAATGAGGCGGCCGATTATAAAGATGAATTACTACAGTTTTCACGTGATCATCAGGTACCGGTTATCGCAGATATTTTAAGCCGAGCAAGAACAACAGATACAATTTTCGGCGTTGATTCATTGATTAAAGCACACTATTTAACAGATGAGTATCGCCCTGATTTAGTCATTCGTTTTGGTGGGACGCCAGTTTCAGCTCGCGTCTTGCAATGGTTACAACGAGAAAATATACCTGTTTGGCATGTTGATGGGCATGCTGGTAATGATCATTCAAGGCACGTGACGCGCGCTTTTCAAATGACGCCAACAGCATTTTTAACCCAGTTGGCATTGACTAACGATATGACATTTTATCAGCGATGGCAGCAGCTCAATGATATACCACGTCACGCTGTGGGTGAAGCAAGTGTTTCGTGTATGCTCAATCGCATATTGCCTGAAAATACAGCAGTATTCGTAGCAAATAGTATGGCTATTCGTGATATGGATGATGTATTTTCCGGAAGAACAACACAAAAAATTTATGCTAATCGTGGTGTTAATGGTATTGATGGGGTAGTTTCAACCGCATTAGGCATGAGCACAGTGAGCTCACAACGTAGTATTTTGTTGACCGGTGATTTAACGTTGTTTCATGATATGAATGGCTTAATGATGGCGAAAAAGTATCAATTGAATATTGATATTATTGTGATTAACAATAATGGTGGTTCAATTTTTTCTTTTTTACCGCAATCTCAGGCTGATGAGTACTTTGAAGACATGTTTGGGACACCTTTAGATCTTGATATGTCTAAAGTTGCTTATTTATATGACATGCCTTACATACAGTTGAAAGGGGCAGCAGCGTTGGGAGAATGTCTCTCTCATCAAGTACATGGCCCTAGATTAATAGAAATTAACTTTGATCGTCAAGAAAATGTTGCCAACCATCGTGAGTTATTGGAATTAAACCAACATGAATAAAATCCAGATAATACGTCACTATCCATATCAAATCCACTACCAAAAAAATAGTAATGTACCAAAACGCTGGTTACTGCTCCATGGCTTCATGGGCTCATGGCATGATTTTGATGATATTATCACGCAACTGCCTGGTGAAGTGTTGGCACTGAATTTGTTAGGCTTTGGTAATCAAGCACCTACCATAGACGATTGCCAGCGGTTTACAATGTCTGAACAGGTAAAAGATCTAACTATGATTTTAGATAAATATCAATGGTCGCAAGTGACTATTTTAGGTTACTCCATGGGTGGCAGGTTGGCGTTGGGGTTTGCTTTAACGCACCCCCAACGAGTGAGTCAATTGTTACTTGAAAGTACAACAGCAGGTATTGATTCAGTAACTGCTCGGCAACAAAGACAACAAGCAGATTTGACGAAAGCAACGTTAATATTGGACAACTTTGAGGCATTTGTTTTGAGATGGGAAAAGTTGCCTTTATTTAAAACACAGCAAGATATGCCTTTAGAAAGTAAACAGAAAATGCGACGACAACGTATGGCACAAAACCCCAAAAATGTTGCACAGGCTTTAATCTATATGGGTACTGGGTCACAACCTAATTATTGGCCATACTTGGATAAAATAGACTTTCCAACTACAGTTATTGTAGGAGAGCATGATCAAAAATTTAACCTAATAGGTGATAAAATGATGGCCTTAATACCCCAGGCAAAGAAAATAGTTATTGCTGGTGCTGGTCATAATGTTCATTTTGAACAGCCTAAAGCATTTATAGAGGCAATGCAGTATGTATAAGATAGCAAATCTAATATGGCTGCCGATTCAATTATCACTCAAGCAACCATTCAAAACAGCGCAACAATATACTACTAATCGTGAATTAACACTTATCAAATTAACTGTTGTCGATACCATAAGTCATCGTACCGCGGTTGGGATTGGTGAGGTGCAGTCGTTTACTGATTTTGGTTACGCGCTAGAAAATCAACGAACGAGCCGAGAAATAATCACATCAATAATCACGCCATTCATTAAAACAATAGCATTTCATACACCAATAGAATTTGCAGACCAACTTGCCAATCAAATCCCCCACGGCTCATTTGCTAAGGCTGGGGTGGAAATGGCTGTTTGGGATGCTATCGGTCAATTGACACAGCAGTCATTGAGAGAAATGGTTAATGGTATTAACCTGCAAGTACCGGTTGGCATCGCGCTTGGTGTTAATAGTAGCCCGACTGAGATAAAACAGGCGATGGTCGATGGCTATCGTCGAATTAAATTAAAAATTACACCAGAAGTATTAAGGCAATTAAAAGCACAACATTATTTTGAGCATTTTCCTGAGCAAAAATTTTCGCTCGATGCAAATGGCAGTTTTGCGCAGTCACCAAATGAGTTATTATACGACTTACCACAAAATATTTGTTTTATTGAGCAGCCATTTACAAGTCATGATTTTGTTCGGCATGCAGCTTTTCAGGCAAAAACAAAGCAAGTATTGAGTTTAGATGAAAGTATCAACAACTTAGATGATATTAAGACACTGATTGCCTTGCAAGCTGCACAAGCAGTGACGATTAAGCAAGGGAAAATTGGTGGTATTACCGCCGCTTTGCGTGCCATCAAACTTTGCCATCAAGCTGGCATAAGACCTTGGATTGGGGGCATGTTAAGTAGTAACATTGGCAGAGCCGTTGATTTAGCTCTGGCCAGTTTACCAGAAATCGCTTTTCCAAGTGACATTTCCGATAGTCAACGATATTTTGAACAAGATGTATCGGAAACATCTTTTACGCAAGAAAATGGCTTCATAGCCGTCCCTAATCAGCCTGGTATAGGCATTAAACTGTATCAAGAAATTGATGACAGGTTGGCTTTTTAAGTAATTTATGAGAATCAAACAATAAAACCAAGTAGCATGATATAATATTATTAAGGATTTTTAATTATGGATAGTTTAAATTTATCGCCTCGCCTAGCAATGGTCGCCCGCTTTGTCACGCCTGGTGCTCGGATTGCTGACATCGGCTCTGATCACGGCTATTTACCAGCACATCTTTTGCTCAATCAGAACATTACATATGCTGTTATTGGTGAAGTGGCATCGGGACCACTTGAAAATGCAAAGCATGAGCTTGACAGACGTCATTTAACCGCTTACACACAAGTGCGATTAGCCAATGGATTAGCCGCAATATTACCAGAAGATAACGTGACAGAAGTCACCATTGCTGGTATGGGCGGTATTTTAATTTCTGAAATTTTGTCAGCAGGATATCAGCGACATCAAAAATTCGAAAAACTGATTTTACAGCCAAATACTGATGAGCAGGTTCTGAGAACTTGGCTTGAGCAACATCATTACCAGATTACAGCCGAAGATATTGTTCAAGAGGGCAAGCATTTTTACGAGGTAATTGTAGCGCAACCAGGGGAACAAGTACTTTCAGAAACGGATAGATTATTTGGCCCACTGCTGAGAAAACAACAAGCACCGGCTTTTTTTGCTAAATGGCAAAAGGAGTTACAACGCATTGAAACCATATTTGATAATTTAGCAGCTGCTGATAAAGTTGAAACCTCTGCCTATCAAGAATGGCATATACGTTATACACAAATACAGGAGGTCTTATCGTGATTCAAGCACAAGATTTGATTGCTGCTATCGAAAAATTTGCCCCCAAAAAATTAGCAGAGTCTGGCGACCCAACAGGGTTACAAATTGGGGATCCCAATCAATCAATTTCGCGAGTGATGACAGCCTTGGATGTCAGACCAGAAGTTGTTCAGGAGGCAATTGCAAAAAATGTCGACTTTATATGGGCACATCATGAGGCAATGTTCTTTCCCGCTAAAAATTTAGATTTAAGCCAACCACAAAATAAGATGTATGCTGACCTGATTAATAATCACATTGTTGTTTATGCATCACACACCAATTTAGATAGTGCACAAGGTGGATTAAATGATTGGTTAGCTGAAACATTAGGCATAAAAAATGTGGTACCCTTAATACCTAATGATGATAAAGTGACTGGATTAGGACGGATTGGTGAATTAGACAAGGCACTATCAGTGAAGGCATTTGCAAAAACTATGAGTCAGTTATTTCAGGTTAAAACAGTTCGGGTCATCACAAAAGATTTGAACAAACCCGTAAAAAAAGTGGCGGTGCTTGGCGGTGACGGTGGTAAATGGTGGACAGTAGCACAACGTGCAGGCGCAGATGCTTACGTTACGGCAGATGTTTATTATCATACAGGACATGATATATTAGCTCATGACTTTACGGTTATCGATCCCGATCATCATATGGAAGCCATTGCTAACCGCTATATGGCAAAAAAAATCACAGCTTGGTTTGGGGATGAGTTAGTGGCCTTTGAAACGGGTATCAATACCGACCCTTATACCTATATTTAAATATTATGGGGACGTCCGGACATGTTGTCGACCAAAACTTGAAAGGATAAAGCATATTTAAGTGCGATACAAACTTATGACTTCAGAGAAATTTCCTAAATTAATTAATCGTTTTTTGAATTATGTTGCAGTAGATACACAATCAGACGAGCAGGCTAAAACCATCCCTTCCTCATCAAAAGAAGTAGCTTTTCTAGCCGATTTATCTGCGGAGCTTCAAGCAATTGGCTTGCAACATGTTCGTACGATGGCAGATGGTTATGTATTTGCTGAATTACCAAGTAACATTAACAATGACAAAGTGCCTACAATTGGATTTATTGCGCATGTAGATACAGCAGATTTTAACGGTAAAAATGTTAAACCACAAATTATTGAAAATTATGATGGCTTTTCAACAATTAAATTAGGACATAGTGGTTATGAACTCAGTCCTTCAGCCTTTCCCAATCTTAAAAAGTATACCGGACATACCTTGATTACGACTGACGGCACAACATTATTGGGCGCTGATGATAAGGCAGGTGTGGCAGAAATTATTACAGCTGCCGAGTATTTAGTAGCTCATCCAGAAATTAAGCACGGTAATCTCCGTTTTGCTTTTGGTCCGGATGAAGAAATTGGTATTGGTGCGGATCATTTTGACACGGAGACTTTTGGCGCAGACTTTGCTTATACAATTGATGGTGGGCCCGTTGGCGAACTAGAATGGGAAACTTTCTCTGCCGCCGGTGCAACTGTTACCATACAGGGGCGTAATGTTCATCCTGGCACAGCCAAAGATACGATGGTAAACGCGATACAAGTTGCCTTTGATTTTCATGCACAGTTACCGGAAAAGGAGCGCCCAGAACATACTAGTGGACGTGAAGGATTTTGGCATGTGATGTCAATTACAGGTAATCCAGAGACAGCTGAGTTACGTTATATTGTGCGCGATCATAACCGTGCTAAGTTTGAAGAACGCAAACAAAGAATGCTGCATATCGCTGAAAACTTGAATAAAGTCTTTGGTACAGAACGTGTGACAGTTTCACTTAATGATCAATACTATAATATGGGTGAGATACTTAAAGATGACATGCAATCTGTTAATTTGGCTGAGCGTGCAATGCAGGCTTTGAATATTGAGCCAATTATCGAACCAGTTCGTGGTGGCACTGATGGTTCTAAGATTACATTCCTGGGTCTCCCAACGCCAAATCTTTTTGCTGGTGGTGAAAACATGCACGGTCGCTTTGAGTTCATTTCAACAACTGTTATGACACAAGCAACCGAGACTATCTTGAAAATTATTGATATGGCACAAGACACAACACAAGTTGACTAATATGATATCTATCTTAGTAAGAGCTATTGTTTGAAGACGCAATAGTTCTTTTTTGGTACAATAAAGAGTAGAACATTTTTTGGGGGAATTTAGTATGAAGAAAAAAATACTAATGATATATCTTCCTATACTAGTAATTTTAATTGGGTTAGGATACTTTTGGTACCATTGGCAAACAAATGCCACAATACAACGTGCAACACCAAGACAAGCAGCAAAAGTAGCCAAGGTAAGCGCCGTTAATTTTGTGGCATTAGGGGACTCATTAACAGAAGGTATTGGCGACGATAAAAACGAGCAGGGTTATTCGGGACGAATTGCTCAAAAAGTTAAACAGACCTATGGTGTTTCAGTCACAATGCAAAATTTTGGTTTAGCTGGTGATCGTTCAGATCAGATAAGAAAGCGGCTGAATCAAAAAGGCAATATACAGGTCGCAGTACAACATGCTAATGCTATTATTTTAACGGTGGGGGGCAATGATTTACAACAATTACTGTTGCAAAACATGTTTTCCAAAACACCGGAAGATTTGACGAAAACTGTGGTAAGGGGTAAACAGGCATATCAAGGGAAACTCACATCATTATTTAGTGATATTCGTCGACTAAATGCGCAGGCCCCTATCTTTATTTTTGGAAATTATAATCCTTTATTTGTGCACTTTCCAAAACGTACAGACTTTAATCAAGATGTGATGCTTTTTAATGCGGTTAACCAGAAGGTTGCGCGACATGATAAAGCTAGTTATTATGTTGGGACATTTGATTTAACGTACGGTCAATATCAGACAAAAGCCGATAGAGAACGGTTAGTTGAAGAATTTGATAAATCAGATTTGGGGAATGCTGATTTTAAAGATATCCAAGCTGTCTTAGAAGACAAAAATAACGTGTCAAATCAATGGATTAGTACGATAGATAATTACCATCCTAATCATATCGGCTATAATTATATGGCCACACAACTTTTTGAATATTTGCGAAAGGAACAAGTCACATGGCTAACCAAACATTAACAAGGGGAAGTCAACCGCGTCAAAAAAAGTCACCATGGTTCTGGGCTTTTTGGACGCTATTAGGAATTATTATTATCACCTTGCTAGGCAGTGGTTTCGTGGCCACCCAAGCTGTTAAAGTGACAGATAGCCAATCAAAAATTGCTAGTACAGATGCCACATTTGACGTTACTTTGAATAAGAAGCAGGTTAATGCTTTAGTAGCATACTATCTTAATGATTCCCGCACATCAAACTATCAATTCCGGGTCGAAGATAATATTATGATGTATGGCAGTTCTAAATTTTTGGGGCAGACTTTTAAAATTGGGATGATCTTATCACCTGAGGTGACCAAAAACGGCAATATTATTTTAACAGCTAAAAAAATGGCCATTGGCAATTTACCATTACCTATCAGCACTGTGATGTCTTATGTTAAGACAAATTATCATGCACCTAAATTTGTCACTATCAATCCAAGTAAGCAACAAATATTTGTTGATATGACGAAATTGCCCGTTGTGAAGGGCATGTCATTTCGTGCTAAGATAATTGACCTTAAGACAGATCAATTTGTTTTTCAGGGAGGATTAGTTCATGATCAAAAGTGATCGATCATTTTATAACTGGCTGATGACGCAACGTAACCCAGTTGCAACAGATGATATACAGCAATTTGCTAACAATGCCTTTTTGGATTCTACTTTTCCAAAACAGAGTGTTGACTTTGATGATATTTCCAATTATTTAGAAGAAAACACAACCTACTTAATGAGTATGGTGACTTTTGATCAAGCATGGGAATTATTTCAAGCACAACGATAAAAAAGGAGTAACGTTGCCAGCATATATGGCAATATAAAAAATCTCATGGCACAAATTATTCAATGGTTCCCTGGGCACATGGCGAAAGCCTTTCGTCTCATGCGGGAAAATTTAAAGTTAGTTGATGTTGCTTTTGAATTGGTTGACGCCCGCATTCCGGACAGTTCTCGTAACCCTGAAGTCGACAAATTAATCGGTGGAAAACCACGTTTACTGATTATGACCAAAGCCGATTTGGCTGATCCTGAGCAAACACGACAATGGAAAGCAAAGTTCGAATCAGACGGTCATACTGTTCTTGTCTTAGATACACGAGATCCAAGAACGCCACAATTAGTAACCAAGGCGGCACGTCGTGCTGTTGAAGCAAAAACAGCAGCGCAATTAGCACGTGGTATTCAAGATCAACCGATACGTGCGATGATTACTGGTATCCCAAACGTTGGAAAGTCAACCTTGTTGAATCACTTGGTCATGAAAAATGTGGCGCCAACTGCTGACAGACCAGGTGTCACGAAAAAAGTGGCTTGGCTAAAAACACCGACAAAATTAGAACTGTTAGATTCGCCTGGTGTTTTATGGCCAAAATTTGAAGATCAGGCCATTGGTATGAAGCTTGCATTAACTGGTGCAGTAAAAGATACGATTTTTTCAAAAGATGACGCAGCGCTCTTTTTAATTAGTTTTTTCAGAGATTATCGCCCAGAAGCAATTGTAGCGCGGTATCATTTAGAAGAAAATGCTTTTGAACAAGACAATGTTCAAATTTTATTAGCTATTACTAACAAGCTTGGATTTAAGGACGATTATGACAAAGCTAGTGAGCGACTACTAAACGATTTACGTAAAGGTAAGCTAGGCGCGTTCACATTGGATGAACTGTAAACTTCACATGACTGAAACAATTGCGACAATTAAAGAAAAACTAGCCAGTCTAGCAGACCCTCATGATGCACGTTTGCAGACCTGGCGACAGGATAAGCGGTGTGGTGTCCAAAAAGCAATAGCGCTTTGGGAAAAGCGGTTGGCGCTAGCACGAAAAAAGCAGGCTGATTTTAACCAACGCTTTAATTTTGAACGAGATTACTGGCTAAAAGGCGTTGAATTAGTAGCAGGCGTTGACGAAGTGGGTCGCGGACCATTAGCGGGTCCTGTCGTTGCAGCAGCAGTTATTTTACCACACGATTTTAACATCGTTGATGTTATAGACTCAAAGCAAGTAGCCCAGCATAAGCGAGAACAGTTATACGAAATTATTCTAGATCAAGCTGTTTCAATTGGTATTGGTAGTGTTGATGCGAAGACGATTGATGAAATTAATATTTATGAGGCAGCGCGTCAAGCGATGACGGAAGCAATCAATAACTTGGCACCACAGCCACAGGCACTATTAATTGATGCCATGCAAGTTTATTTGGATATAACACAACAATCTTTAATCAAAGGGGATGCCAGAAGTAATTCAATTGGTGCAGCTAGTATAGTTGCGAAAGTGATACGTGACAAAATGATGACGGACTATGATAAAGTATATCCAGGTTACGATTTTGCCCAAAATGCAGGGTATGGGACTAAAAAGCATTTAGCAGGGATTGATAAGCTTGGGGTCACACCAATTCATAGGCGATCATTTCAACCTGTTCATGATGCGATTGTAAATAAAAAGAACTGTTAAAGCAGTTCTTTTTATTTACAATAAAGTGACTTCTCGCTTATTAAGTTTTATTTTACCGTCTCGCGTTAGTTTATTAAATAAGCGGCTTAGTGTTTCCGGTGTAATATGTAGCGAGGCAGCAAGTTCTTTTTTGGTAACGTCTAGATGAAATGTTTTGCTCATACGAATTGCAGATAAATCTTCAAAGTATTGTACGAGTCGTTCATCAGCATTTTGTAATGATAAACTAATTTGACGTTGTTCAAGCGCCGTCAGACGTTCTCCATAAGTATTCAACATTTTTAAAGCCAATGAAGTATTTCGGTGTAATAATGCTTGGAAATCTTTTCGACGAATCATACAAATGGCAGAATCAACTTTAGCGCGTGCAAAATGATGATGTTTAGCATCTGTAAAAATAGATGCTTCGATATCCATTTGGTGATTAGTTAGTGAATAAAGCAGTAACTCTTGGCCGTTATCGTTCACGTTAAAAATGTCAACTTGACCAGAATCGACGACGAAAAGCGCTGATAAATCATCGTCTGGTTCATAGATATAGCTTCCAGCTGAATATTTCTTTTGATGTGTTGAGATAGTGACCAGTTGTGCAATAATATCGTCAGGCAAATGCGAAAAAATCGGAGCAGCTTTCACACAAGCAAATTCAGAATGTGACATATTTCACTCTTTCTTGACATGAGTCAATTTTTTGTTATTCATTTGATTATACAATAGATATATAAAATTAGTTGGTAATCTTTTGGAGGTAGTATATGAAAGTCATTATTATTGGTTCGACACACGCAGGCACAGCAACAATAAAATCTATTTTAAAGCATAATAACGGGGTAGAAATTGATGTTTATGAGAAAAATGATAATGTGTCGTTTCTTTCTTGTGGCATTGCTTTAACAGTACAAGGTGAAGTAAAAGAAATCAATGATTTGTTCTATTCTTCGCCTGCTATACTTGAAGAAGCAGGTGCTAATATTCACATGAACCATGAAGTAACTGCTGTTGATACCATTAATAAAACAGTATCAGTCACTAACTTGGTGACAGGCGTATCATCAGTTGAAAGTTATGATAAATTAGTTGCGACAACTGGATCTTGGCCAATTATACCGCCAATTGCTGGGATAGAAGATCAACGTATTGTATTGTCTAAAAACTATACGCATGCGAAAGCCTTAATTAATTATGCTAATGATGATCGTATTAAGCGAGTGGTTATCATTGGCGGAGGTTATATTGGCACAGAATTAGTCGAAGCTTTCAATGTCAAGGGGCGTGAAGTGACGTTGATTGATAACCAGCCAACGGTGTTAAACCGGTATTTTGATCACGAATTTACTGAAAATGTCGCTGAATTATTTCAATCTCATGGTGTGGCTGTGGCAACCGGTAAAATGGTTGAAAGTTTTGAAAGTCAAGATGATGCGGTTATTGTCAAAACAAATGACGGGAATTTTTCAGCTGACTTAGTTGTGATGTCGGTTGGCTTCAAACCAAATACTGGATTGTTTGCGGGACAACTAGGTATGACTGGCAATGGCGCGCTATTAGTCAATGATTACATGCAAACAAGTAATCCAGATGTCTTTGCTGCTGGTGATTCAGTCGCGGTGCATTATAATCCAACAGGAGAGAATGCGTACATCCCCTTAGCGACAAATGCAGTACGTCAGGGAACATTAATTGGCTACAATCTTATGTCACCGAAAGTTAAATATATGGGAACGCAATCAACATCCGGACTAAAGTTATATGATTTAAATATGGCTTCATCTGGCTTGACTGCAGCCCACGCGCAAGAACTAGGAATCGATGCGGATAGCATCACGATGACAGATAACTTCCGACCAGAATTCATGTCATCAACGGAGCCAGTTTTGATGAGTATTACATGGGAACGTCAAACACACCGTATTTTAGGTGTACAATTGCAAAGTAAATATGACATTGCACAGTCTGCCAATGCTGCTTCAATTGCCATTCAAAATCGCATGACATTGACCGATTTAGCATTCGTGGATATGCTATTCCAGCCTTGGTTTGATAGACCATTTAACTACTTGAATCTTTTAGCGCAAGCAGCCCTAGATAAGGTTGAAAGCGAATAAAAAGCACACCTATTCTGCGGTGTGCTTTTTTTATTAATGTTTGTTAGCGATACTTATCTGTTTTTTCAGCAATTGTTAATACATTGCCATGTGGTGACATATTAATTTTACTGTAAATCATAACAGGAATATCGGTTATTTCTGCCGCAACAAGTGGTAAGGCCTTTAAAATAGTCATCAGTTGGTCATAATCGCCTTCAAGTGTGGTTTCGAAAGCGCCAACCTGATAAGCAATGCGTGTGTCATTAATATAATCAATAACGTGATCGACTATACGGATGACATCGGATTTATCGGATGTCATCGGTAATACTTGAACAGCTATGCTTGCGTTAATTTGTACCATCATACTTCTCCTTGGGTTCTATGCATTGAAATGGTGCAATAGAACATGTTAAATGAAGTCCTCCCATAAGCGACATTGAAATCCCACATCAAAATATTGAAGCATGATGACACAAAATTATTGATTGCTTCGTAATCTTCCTACGCTAGAATGAACTAGATCAGGTTATATGGGTATATCTCTCAGCCAATAAGGCACCCCAGATTACACGTTAATTGCGTTGTCTGTACTTCGACATTTTAGCATAAGATATGATAATGGACAATGAGATATGATTACTACTTGGCTGTGGATTTACTTTATCGTATAAGGCGCGTATACTGACTACTTATAAATTAACTTTATAGTAGTCATGAGAATATTTGGGAGTAGTAGGTTATGTTGTATTTTATTGGGTTATTTGCAGGTTTTTTATTAGCTAATCAAAGTCCTATCAACGCAAAACTGGGTTTTGTTTTAAAATCACCTTTGCGTTCTAGCTTGCTTTCTTTTACAGTGGGAACATTTTTTTTGATACTTATTTATTTTGTTAGTGGACAACAACAAGTTAACCTGATAAATGTGGCCTCCAATAATCCATGGTGGATATGGTTTGGTGGCTTATTGGGCGTTATCTTTTTAACGTCAAATATTTTAATGTTTCCGAAATTAGGTGCCATTCAAACCATTATCTTGCCGATTATTGGTCAGGTTATCATGGGTGTAGTGATCGATACTTTTGGCTTGTTTAATATGCCAATTGGGACACTGACGGTAACTAAGGTTATTGGTATTCTCTTGTTACTAGGTGGTATTTATGTGGCTGTTGTTCTTGCTAATCGTTTTGAGGTAAAACGCGAGAAAAAGCAATTGGGTGCTGATACTAATATAAATATCTGGCGTATGTGGGCCATTCTGGTTGGTGCATTTTCTGCCATACAACAAGCGATTAATGGGCGATTAGGCTATTTATTACACTCAGTAGTGGGTAGTGCTGTGATTTCTTTCTTTTCTGGGACAGTGGTCATTTTAATTGTTGTATTATTGAAAGAAAGGCGTTTATGGCCAAAAACAGTGCGAATAACTAAACAACCAGTGTGGTTATTTACAGGTGGGATTTTAGGTGCCTTATTTGTTTTTTCAACCGCTTTTCTTGTACCAAAATTGGGCGCTGGTATGACAGTTACGCTCAGTTTAAGTGGCTCAATCATTGGGTCGATAGTTGTCGCTCAGTTCGGCTGGTGGCAATCGTTAAAACAAAATGTTACACGTGTACAAATTATTGGCATTGCCTTAATGGTTGCTAGCATTGCATTGATTAAATTTGGTTAGTATCATGGGTTAACAACACGGGAATAGATTGACATATAAATGACTGACATGATAATATATAGGTATAAATGTAAGCGCTTACAAGAAAACATTCCTAGTAGTTATTGTAGAAAAGAGGTTTATTTTGAAAACTTTAAGTCACGATTTTCTGTGGGGTGGCGCTATCGCAGCACACCAGGCAGAAGGTGCATGGAATGTGGATGGCAAAGGTGTGTCAATTGCTGATGTTCTTACAGCAGGCGATGTGTCACATCCACGAGAAATAACAGATGGTGTGATAGCAGGAAAAAACTATCCAAATCATCATGGCATTTATTTTCATGATACTTATAAGCAAGATTTGCAATTAATGGCAGAGATGGGGTTTAAGGCTTTTAGAACTTCCATTGCTTGGACACGTATTTTCCCTAACGGAGATGACGCTGAGCCTAACGAGGCAGGCCTTGCTTTTTATGATGAGATGTTCGACGCCATGCGACGGCTAAACATTGAACCGGTAATTACACTTAATCACTTTGAAATGCCATATCATCTAGTTACAAAATATGGTGGCTGGCGTGATCGTCGTGTTATTGATTTTTTTGTCCGTTATGCTGAGGTCGTTTTTAATCGTTATAAAGATAAAGTTACTTATTGGATGACGCATAACGAAATTTCTAATCAAACGGCTATGAAACATGAGGCTAGCGGTTTTCTATTGTGGACTAATTCGGGTATTGATGGCAAAGAGATGTCAGTTGATGAACGTATTGAAGCCATGTCACAAGCAGCACATTATGAGCTAGTTGCTTCGGCCAAGGCTGTGGCGCTTGGGCATCAGATTAATCCAGCATTTAAAATTGGTGGTATGGTTAACGTTGCACCATTTTATCCAGTATCTCCCAAACCAGCAGATATGTTAGCTTATCAAAAAGCACGTCAGTTTAGAGACTGGCTCAGTGATGTTCATGTCCGTGGCAAGTACCCAAACGAACTTGAAGCCTATTACGAAAAAACTGGTTATCGTCCAGATATCACAGCCGAAGACCGTGACGTGTTACAGGCAGGAACAGTTGATTATCTTGCCGTGTCTTACTATGCAAGCAGTACGGTTGAAACAACAACTGATGAGCCTAAAGTCGGTTATACCGACTATGAAGATGTTACTAATCCTTATATTAAGACATCAGACTGGGGATGGGGATTAGACCCTGAAGGCTTACGCTATACATTAAACGAACTAAGCGAGATGTATCCAGATACACCAATTATGATTGTTGAAAACGGCTTAGGTGCCTACGATAAGATTGAAGATGGTGAACAAATCCACGATGATTATCGAATCAGCTATTTATCAGCACACATTCAAGCCATGATGACAGCTGTAGAAATCGATGGTGTCAATGTAATAGGTTATCTTAGTTGGGGCCCAATTGATATTGTTTCTGCCGGCACAGGTGAAATGAAGAAGCGATACGGTTATATCTACGTCGACCTAGATGATGAGGGGGAAGGATCGGGCAACCGTATTAAAAAGGACTCTTTTTATTGGTATCGAAAAGTAATTGAAACAAACGGTCAGGTATTAAAACAACAAGCATGATAAAACATCTGTTGTTGTGATGCGATAATTATCGTATTACAACCGATACAAAAGGTATAGGTAATAATTATGGCTAATATCTCAAAAGTATTAAATGATAAAGTTATTCCGATAATAATGAAATTTGTTAATACGCGTGCGATTACTGCGATGAAAAATGGGATGTTGTATCCCATACCATTCATTATTGTTGGTGCCATTTTCTTGATTTTAGGTCAGTTCCCTTACAAGCCAATCGCTAGCTATTTTACTAGCGTTGGTTTAGATAGTATTTTTATGCAGGCATATAATGGTTCATTTGCCATCATGGCTTTGTTTGCAGTCTTTGGCATTGCTTATTCATGGGTACACGATTCTGGTTATGATGGTGTACCAGCGGGTTTGCTTGCCATTGTTGTTGATGTTATCCTACAGCCCAATACAATCAATACAGTGACTAATGCCATTCATCCCGGCAAAACATCTACCGCATGGTTGGCTAACAACGCCATTGACAAAGCTTGGCTCGGTGGAAAAGGTATGATTGTTGCCATTATTGCGGGTATGATTGTTGGTTGGATTTATACTTGGTTTATGAAGAAAGGCATTACGATCAAATTACCAGAACAAGTCCCAAGTAATGTCGCAGCTTCGTTTACTGCATTGGTTCCAGCCGCAGCGATTATAACAGGTGCAACAGTTGTGTATGCCATCTTCTCAAAGGCTTGGCACACAACCTTTGCAGAGTGGATTTATTCGGTTATTCAAACACCACTGCAGCATGCTTCAGATGGCCCGGCTGGTGTGTTTATTATCACTGTGATTCCAGTCTTTCTTTGGTTCTTTGGTGTCCATGGTTCAATTATTGTTTCCGGCATTATGCAGCCGTTGTTACTCGCTAATAACGCAGATAATTTAGCATTGTATCGCGCAGGTAAATTATCGTTGGCCAACGGGGCGCATATTGTCACACAATCATTCTTCGAACAGTTTATTACGGTTACTGGTGCCGGAGTGACGGTCGGTTTACTGGTATTCATGTTGGTGGGCGCTAAATCCGTGCAGATGAAGACTTTGTCTAAGCTCGAATTAGGCCCGGCTATGTTCAATATTAATGAGCCAATTTTGTTTGGTATTCCAATTGTCTTGAATCCAGTCATGATCTTACCCTTCATTTTATCACCAGTTATTACCGGTTTCGGTACGTATTACGCCATTAAATTTGGTGTCATTCCACCCTTAAATTCTGCGCTAATACTTTTGCCAGACGATACCCCAACGGCTTGAATGTGACATATGTTAAACCGCCAGAAATTATGCCACCGATAATTGGGATAGCTTTGGTAACTGTTTTTTCAATGTGTGCTGTCGTGATTTTATGACCAATACGACTACCAACTTTTTTAACCAATGGATGACGTGTTGACATTACAGCTGCTTGGATAGCTACTCTTTTACCAATCGACTCACCAGATTTCTTTGATAGCGTAGCAATCATAGAAGCAGCACCCGCAGTGCCAAACATGACACCAAGATAAATAATCAGCTTAACTTTGTCTTCTTCTGGCAAGGTATCTGTGTTGCTACCAAAAAGTTCATCTTCACCAAAGATGTAGGCAATTTGTTGGGCCATATTAATGGCAAAGGCAAAATACTGTACAACATCGGCACTACCGACAGCTGCCATAATTATTGGGTTGGCTGGTAAGCCGGCAGCAAAGGAAGCCATTGATGTTTTTGTTGTACTTTTGTTAATGATGTTGTGCGCTTTTTCTTCTAAAACTGAGACAGGATAGACGGCCTGTGGGCCGTGCTTTAAAATAATATTTAAGTCAGGGGAATCAGAAAACTGTTTTTTTAGAAATGCTTTGCGATTAACACGAATGACTGGTAATTTAGCAATTAAACCAATGGTGTGCAAAGTGAGATTGTAAAATCTATCTGGTTTTGTTTCAACCATTACAATAGTGCTCCTTAATAAAGATAGGTTATTATTTTATTTAATTATAGCGTGAAGAACTGTGTGATTGTTAGAAAAAGACTTACGCTGCTATTCATGGTAATAATCGTCTGATGTAAAAAATATTACAGTAAAAAGAAGTTTATAAAACAATCGTTTAATCAGCTTTGTTTTGTTGTACAATATAGGCGTCTTACCGATTATTTATGATATATTTTACCGATCTAGATGGACTATTGTGATAGTTGACAGGAGAAAAAACATGTTCAGTAAGAAAAATTATAAGTTATTGCCAGCGAGTATCGTGATGGGATTGCTGGTGTCGAGTTTTGTGGTATTACAGGAAGTACATGCAGATATAACAAGTCTTGGTCGCCAGTCCGCAACACAGGTAGGCGGATTTGGTCGCAACGCAGTTGGCGGGAGTCAAGCTGATGCGACACATATTTACACCGTCAATAGCCGTCAAACTTTGTTAAAGGCCTTGGGTCAATCGACGAATGATGTGCCCAAAATCATATACCTTTCAGGTACTATTGACATGACGAAAGATAGTCAAGGGCGCACATTGACGGAAGATGACTATGCTCAAGGAACAGGCTATCACTTGGAAAGTTATTTAACAGCTTACAACCCTAGCACATGGGGTAAAAAGAAAGTTAGCGGCCAGCAAGAGATAAATCGTCTTGCCGCTCAAAGAAAACAAACAGAGCAAATTGAAGTTAAAGTACCGGCCAACACAACAATTATCGGGTTGCCAGGGGCGTCATTTGTGGGTGGCAATTTGATTTTGCAAAAAAACAACATTATTGTGCGGAATATTACTTTTGAAACACCGTATGATGATTTTCCGCAGTGGGATCCGACTGATGAGCGCACTGGCAACTGGAATTCACAATATGATGCTATATCAGTTCAAGGGGCTAGCAATGTCTGGTTAGATCATAACACTTTTGATGATGGACGCTACCACGATAGTCAAAATGGTACGTACTTTGGGCGTGAGTATCAACACCACGATGGTATGACTGATATCACAAATGGTGCTGATAACATTACGATATCAGATAGTGTTTATCGAAATCATGATAAGACTATGTTAATAGGTAATAGTGACAGTAAAACAAGTGATACCGGTAAATTACACGTTACCTTAGTAAGAAATTTATTTCAAAATACGGTCCAGCGTACACCCCGTGTGCGTTTTGGTGATGTGCAGGTGATTAATAATTTCTATCAAAATGATGGCACGAGCACATATCAATTCAAATACGCTTGGGGTCTGGGCAAAAAGGCGCAAATTAACGCCAAAAATAATGTATTCGTCATTGCTAAAAAATCACCAGTGGCCATCATTAATAAGTTTAAAGGCACTCAATTATCAGATGACGGTACAATCTTTAATACAAAGTTTGTTTCGGCTGCGTCTATTAGCCATACATCACCAACTACGAGCACATTAGGCTGGTCAGGACCACTGACAGCATCAAAACAATTGCCAGAAAGCATTTTGCAAACTGCTGGTTCAGGTGTTTTAAAGTAGTGTTTTGATTAAAAAGAATTGTTAATACAAAATGTTTGTTCAACGTTAAACAAAAAAATGATTGACATTTGTGACATTTTTTTCTAAAATGCAATGTATAAGTAAAGGGGAAAAAGATGTTAGATAAAACAATCTACAAACAAATTTTTAAAGCTAGTTTTAACGCCCCAATCGACGTTGAATTCTGGGATGGCGAGCAGGTCAGCTATGGTGAAGGAGAACCAATTGCCAAAATTATTCTCCATGACGTTATTCCAATTAAAGATATTATGGCCCATGCTTCACTAACCTTTGGTGAGGCTTATATGGACGGTAAAATCGACATTCAAGGTGACCTACAAAAGTTGGTCACTACTATCTATCAGTCTAAAGATAGCTTTATGAATAATTCGAAGTTTTCGAAATTTATTCCAAAGCATGCACACACGGAAAAAGTAAGTAAGCAGGATGTTCAGAGTCATTATGATATTGGTAATGATTTTTATGAGATGTGGCTAGATCCCACATTAACATACTCATGCGCGTATTTTGCTAGTGAAGAAGATTCATTAGAAACGGCACAATGGAATAAAGTTCGTCATATCTTGAATAAATTGCACGCGCAAGAAGGTGAAACGCTTTTGGATATTGGTTGTGGTTGGGGTACGCTTATTTTCACAGCGGCCAAAGAATATCACCTAGAGGCAACTGGTGTCACTCTTAGCCAAGAACAATATGATTACGTTTCTCAAAAGATTATTGATGAAGGTTTAGAAGGTCGAGTACACGTTTACTTGAAAGACTATCGTGAATTAACAGAGACATATGATCATGTTACGTCTGTTGGCATGTTCGAACATGTTGGTAAAGAAAATCTTGCAACTTATTTTGAACAAGTGAATGCACGTCTTGTTGACAATGGAACGGCTCTAATTCATGGTATCACTGGACAACATGATGGTGCAGGAGTTGATGCCTGGATCAACAAATATATTTTCCCCGGTGGCTATATTCCTAATATTGCCGAAAATGTTAATCACATTATGCAGGCTAGCTTGCAAATCGATGATATCGAGCCATTACGACGTCATTATCAACGTACTTTGGAAATGTGGACTAAAAACTTTCATGACGTTGAAGAGTCTGTTATTGCCAAATATGGTGAACGATTCTATCGAATGTGGGACTTGTACTTACAAGCATGTGCTTCATCCTTTGAATCAGGGAATATTGACGTTGTACAGTACCTATTAACCAAGGGTGCTTCTGCAACAAACTTACCAATGACACGTGCATACATTTATCAAGCAGATGTTGCGCATGGTGTTAAATAAACAAACTAATACAAAACACCTATCTCATAGTTACTTATGAGATAGGTGTTTTTATATAGTTTTTAGTAAACCTCACATGTTATAAATGATTTGACTTAACGCGATAATTGGTTTATATTGAAAGCGGTTACACAATGTCTTGTGCATTATTAGATAAAGAAAGGTAGGCAATTATAATGACATAGCATTAGTTGTGTTGCTGCAGTATTTACATCGATTTAAATCAGATAATGATAGTATACGAAAAGAGGCAAAAATGGTTGAAGCAGATTTTGGTGTTGTTGGTTTAGCAGTAATGGGTAGAAATTTAGCGTTAAATGTTGAATCGCGAGGATATCGTGTGGCTGTGTATAATCGTTCTCGTGAACGAACAGATGACCTCGTTAAAAAACATGCCGATAAAAAGTTTGTGCCCAGTTACACTGTGGCATCGTTCGTGAAAGCAATTAAGGCACCTCGACGCATTTTATTGATGGTAAAAGCTGGTAAAGGAACTGATGCTGTAATTAACGAGCTGTTACCACACCTTGAAAAAGGGGACACACTTATTGATGGTGGGAACACTTTCTTTGAAGATACAATTAGACGATCAGATACACTGGCAGCTTCGGGCATCAACTTTATTGGTATGGGTGTTTCAGGTGGCGAACTGGGGGCATTACAAGGCCCTTCATTGATGCCTGGTGGTCAACGCGATGCTTACGACTTAGTTGAGCCAATTTTGAAGCAAATTGCTGCCAAGGCTCCTGAAGATGGTGTGCCAACAGTAACATATGTTGGACCGAATGGAGCTGGACACTATGTGAAGATGGTACACAATGGCATCGAATATGGTGACATGCAACTAATTGCTGAATCGTATGATATTCTAAAGCGTGTGCTCAAATTAGATCAGCAACAACTCGCAACCACTTTTTCAGAGTGGAATACGGGTGAGCTTGATTCTTATCTTGTCGAGATTACGGCTGATATTTTGACCAGAAAAGACGATCAAGGCTCAGATAAGCCAATTGTTGATATGATTTTAGATCGAGCCGGTAACAAGGGAACTGGTAAATGGTCATCTCAGTCGGCATTAGAGGTAGGTGCACCACAATCACTGATTACTGAATCAGTTTACGCACGCTATATATCAGCTATGAAGGCCGATCGTGTAGCAGCCTCTGAAGTCCTTTCAGGACCAGAATTTTCATTTACAGGGGATGAAAAGGCAGCAATAGAAGATGTCCGCAAAGCACTGTACTTTGGAAAAATTATGTCTTATGCGCAAGGATTTGACCAATTGAGAATGGCATCTGAACACTATGATTGGCATTTGCCATTTGGCGAACTAGCACAATTATGGCGAGCAGGGGCTATTATTCGAGCACAATTCTTACAGCGTATTACTGATGCATTTACTAATAATACGGGGCTGCATAACTTGCTATTAGATCCATACTTCAAAGATATTGCGCAAGATTACCAGGCAGCAACCCGTCGAGTGGTTGCATTAGCTGTACAGGCTGGTATCCCAACACCATCTTTGTCCGCAGCGATTGCATATTATGATTCATATCGTTCAGCAGTTTTGCCAGCTAATTTAATCCAAGCACAACGTGATTATTTTGGCGCACATACGTATGAACGTACAGACAAACCTGCTGGTGAAATGTATCATTATGGCTGGTATGATGAGGCTTGAAAATATAAAATAAACAAGACGGCAGCAATGCTGTCTTTTATTATGCCGGTGTTCAATCATTTATATGATCAGTCAATAACAATTTTTTGTATTAATTATCACAATGCGATTCAATTTAAATCCGTACTAAAAAGAGTGTAATTGATAATTATTATTCTATTCACGTATGAATTTATAATTTTGATAAAATAAATTCTGTTTTTATAATCCTAAAGTGGCATAATAGAATTTATAAGGTGTCTTTAGGGCACTTTCAAATTTTGGGGGTAATATATTATGTCTACTGTTGAAGAGCTAACAGACATTGTTGGAAAAGGTCACATTATCACGTCGCCTGCAAAGTCATTGCGTTATCGTAAAGGCTACCGTAGTGGTCAAGGTTCAGCATTAGCTGTTGTACTACCAGGTAATTTGATGGAATTGTGGCAAGTATTAAAAGTCTTGCACGATAACAACACAATTATTATTATGCAAGCTTCAAACACTAGTTTGACTGAAGGATCAATTCCTGCACCAGGATATGACCGTGATTGTGTTGTTGTCAATGGGACAAGAATTAAGGGTGTACAACTTATTAATGGTGGGGACGAAGTATTGGCCTTTCCAGGCACAACGTTGTTTAAATTGGAGAACGCATTAAAGCCGATTAATCGTGAACCCCACTCAGTTATTGGGTCGTCAAATCTAGGTGCCTCAGTTATTGGTGGTATTAACAATAATTCGGGTGGCGCGCTAATCCAACGTGGTCCAGCTTACACTGAGTTATCCCTTTATGCTCAGATCGACGAAAATGACGAGCTTCATTTGGTAAACCATTTGGGAATTGAATTAGGCAAGACACCTGAAGAAATGATTTACAATATCGAACATCGTAATTTTAATATTGACAATGTCCCTGCTGATAACAAGCGCGTTGGACATAATCGTAATTATGAAGCGCGTGTACGTGATGTATCATCTCATACACCTACACGTTATAATGCAGATCCTAATGAACTTTACGAAGTGTCTGGTGCATCAGGGAAGTTGGCAGCGTTTGCCGTGCGACTAGATACTTTCCCAAAAGATGGTGACTCACAAGTATTTTACATTGGAACCAACGATCCTAGCGTATTAGAAAAGTTACGGCGTCATATATTATCAGAGTTTAAAAATTTACCAGTGTCTGGTGAGTATATGCATAAAGATGCATATCAACTAGCAAAAAAATATGGTAAAGACTCTCTGATTGTTATTGATGCGTTGGGTACAAATACATTACCTTATTTGTTTGGTATGAAAGCCACAACCGAGCGGATACTGAGTCATATTCCAACATTTAAGCCATACTTCCCAGATCGCGTGTTACAACATATGGGTCAACTATTCCCCAATCAACTGCCAAAGCGTATGGAAGAATACAGTCAAAAGTATGATCACTATTTGCAGTTAAAGATGACGGGTTCAGGAATTGAAGAGGCGCGACGCTTTTTGAAGCCATTCTTTGCTGAAGAAGCAGGTGATTACTTTGAAGCAACACCAAAAGAGGCAGATAGAATAGCGACGCACCGCTATGTTACCGCAGGTGTGGCCATTCGATATGAAGAAGTTTTCCAAAAGCAGCATATCCAGATTCTACCGTTAGATATTGCTTTACCACGTAATGAATTTGATTGGTTTGAACATTTGCCTAAGGAAATTGAAGATAAAATTGAACACAAAATTTATTATGGTCATTTTCTTGATCATGTTATGCATCAAGACTATATTCTCAAAAAAGGTGTCGATGCACATGAGCTAAAACAAGAAATGCTAAAATTGTTAGACAAACGTGGTGCTATTTATCCAGCCGAACATAATGTTGGACACTTATATCATGCAGCTTCTACTTTGGTAGCACATTACAAGCGCAACGACCCTACAAATAGTTTCAACCCAGGTATCGGTATGACATCAATGTCTAAATACTGGGGAAATTATTGATAAAAAACAAAGACTTAGTATTCTAAGTCTTTGTTTTTTTATTTAACATGTTGTCTTACAAACAACATGATGTTATACTACTTGTATTAAATAAAACAACATGTTTTGAAAAAGGAAGGTTTTGTCATGAAATATGCAATTACTGCAGCAACTGGTCGTTTTGGACAAGCGGCTTTCAATCAATTAAAGCAATTAGTGCCAATTGAAGATATTGTGATTGTGGCTCGAAATAAGGAAAAAGCGCAAGCAATGTTTGGTAACGTCACAGTACGCCAAGCTGATTATGATAATGTTGATGCTTTGAAACAAGCCTTTAATGGGGTCAATCGGGTGCTATTTATTTCTTCACAACCAGGTGGGCAAGTACCACGGTTGACGCAACATTTGAACGTTGTGGAAGCATTGTCAGCCAATCAAGTGCAGTTGACAGTTTATACGAGTTTCCCAAAAGCTGAAACAGCGATTAGTGCACTGGCTCACGATCACCGTGAAACAGAAAAAGCATTAACGCAATCAGGACTTAATGCTGTGTTTGCTAGAAATAACTGGTATCTTGAAAATGAACAAGGCTTCTTGTCAAGTGGGGCAACAAATCAGGTTGCTGCTTTCTGGGCTAGTGGACGTGCAGGTTGGGCACTTGAACGAGAATATGCAGAAGCAGCTGCTAAGCTCTTAGTTGCTGAAACCCATAAATCTATTTATGAATTTGCTGGACCAATTAATGACTATCAGGCACTTGGTAGTGCTTTGATTGCAGCAACTGGTAAGAAAATTGATATTTTAGCACAAACACGAACAGAATACATTGAGGCATTGGAACATACTGGTTTGAACCATGATATGGCCAGTCTGTTTGCTTCTTTCCAAGCACCAATCGAAGAAGGATCATTAGATTATGGTACAACAGATTTGATAGACGTTCTGGGACATAATTTAGTACCATTACCCGAGGCTATTAACGACATATTGAAGGCATAATTTGCTGTTTGATTTATGATATAATAATGCCCGTGGTGTCGTAATTTATAAAATAGGGAGCTGACTAATGCGTTTTTCATATAAATTAAGTGATGCAATCCATATTTTGACATACATTGACATCTTTCAGGGGAATGATTTATCAAGTCAAGCTATTGCAGCCAGTATAGGCTCCAATGCCAGTGTTGTAAGAAACTTAATGCGTGATTTGCGTGTCGCGGGATTACTCGTGACGAAACAAGGTGCTGCTGCACCAATATTAGCTAAATCACCTGAAGATATTAGTCTCTATGATGTTTATATTGCGATTAATATGGTTCATACTTTACTGCATATTGATCCTAAAACAAATCCGAATTGTTTGGTGGGAAGTCGTATTCAGGATACATTAAATAATTTTTATACAGAAGTTGAAGTAGCAGCGTACGAAAAAATGCGACATATATCATTGGCAGATGTGACGCAACATATTTTGAACGCAAATGAGATATCTGAATAGTAAAAAACGCGCGTGTGGCAATGTCTGACACGCGTTTTTTGTTGACTTTTTTGGTCTAATATGACACAATGTCAATATATTGACATTGTGTCATATTAATTTGTAAGGAGTAAACTATGAAAAGTGGATTACTAAATTTAAGTACTCGAAAACAGGAAAAGATTAAGCAGGCCTTACTATCAGAATTTTCTAACGTGTCATTATTAGAAGCAAAAGTAGCCAACATCGTCACGTTGGCAGAGATATCTCGAGGTTCTTTTTATACTTATTTTGAGGATATTTATGATGCTTACCAGTGGCTTGCAAGTATTGTATTTAAAAATATCCATCAAAGCCTAGAACAAACGCAAGACAGTTTATCTGCGGCTGAAAACTTCATTTTAGAAGCTAAAGATAGTCCTTACTATAATTTTTTGTGCCAATATTATACTGTTAACGATGCTGTGATGAACAGTCAAAAAAAACCCAGTAGTGGTTATTTTGACGATTTGAGTCATCTTAAAGATGACAATGAGATTAGCGATTGGTTGATTGCTCAAGCAATACATCGTTTAATAAGAAGCTATTTTATGTATCCGGAAAAATCAGCCGACATTATACAGTCGTTTCAAGCCCTGAAGGTTTGGCAAAAAAGGAGTTGAGCAATGTTTTTAGCCATTAATGAAATGTTAAAAGAAAAGGTGAGATATACGTTAGTCATTGCAGTGATTACATTGATTAGCTTTTTAATTTTTATTTTGAGTGCCTTAGCATTGGGCTTGTCAAATGAAAATACTGCTGCGGTTAATTCGTGGCATACGCAAAGTGTTGCTTTGAATAAAGATGCGGATGGTAATTTGAGCCAATCTTTGATGACTCAAAGTATGGTAACTAACTTAAAGAAACAATCTCATGCTGAAACTGTGGGTATCGCGCCAGCGATTATAAAATATAAACAAAACCATCGTGACGCTGCAACTTATATTGGCTTGGATAAAAGTAAAGCTATTTATCAAACGCTCAAAATTGTTTCAGGTCATCAGCCAACGAATCAAGATGAGGTATTAGTATCTGACAAGCTAAAAAATAAAGGCCTATCGCTTGGCGATAACATCACGATAGGCATGCTACCAAAAAAATTAGTTGTTGTGGGTTTTGTTAAACAAGCAACTTATAATATGGCTCCGATTGTCTATGGCTCTTTGAGTAACTGGTCCGGTGTTAAAGGTGTGTCGTCACATTATGCAGCAAGTGGCGTGATTAGTCAAAAAAATATCGCAATTGAGGATAAAGAGAATGTCTCGGTTTTAACAAGACAACAATTATTTAATAAGATGCCTGGGTATACGGCGCAAAATAGTACCTTTTTGTTTATGATTTCATTTTTAATAATTATATCAATTGTTGTGGTTGCTATTTTCCTGTATATTTTAACAATTCAAAAAATGCCTAACTTGGCAGTATTAAGAACGCAAGGTATACCTAGTCGTTATTTGATCGTCAATACGCTTAGTGAAACGACAATCATCATGACGATTGCAGTTAGCCTGGGACTCGTTTTATGTGCTATCAGTAGTTGGTTGATACCGGTTGCTGTACCGATGTATTTTGACCCGTATCTCATTATTTCTGTAGCATTCGGCCTAGTCATTACCGGTATCATTGCCGCATTAATCCCAATTCGACTTATTATGAAGATTGAACCCAAACAAGGGATAGGAGGATAACAAGATGGCTAGTTTGAAGCTGGTTGACGTTACTAAAGTATTTGGCGAGGGAACTAATGAGGTTGTAGCGCTCAATCGTGTTAATTTTGAATCTCGTCAAGGAGAATTAACCCTGATACTTGGACCATCAGGCTCTGGCAAAAGTACATTATTGACCATTATCGGGGGATTACAGTCACCAACCTCGGGTGAAGTTTATGTAAACGGTCAGTTAGTAGATGTTAAAGACGTCAAAAGTTCTGATTTTTTTCGGTTGAATCAAGTTGGTTTTGTTTTACAGTCTCATAGCTTGGTCCCCTTTTTAACTGTGAAAAAGCAATTTGAATTAGCTGATCGTGTTAAAAAACAAAATAATTTGCAAACCGAACAATTTAATCATTACCTGCAAATTTTAGGGATTGACCAATTATTGGATAAATATCCAAATCAGTTATCAGGTGGTCAATCTCAACGCGTTGCTATCGCTAGAGCCATATATACTAATCCTGATTTTATTCTTGCAGACGAACCAACCGCAGCATTGGATAGTGGTCGTGTTAAAAAGGTGGGCGAATTATTTAAACAAATTGCCACAGCAGAAGATAAAGCTGTTGTTATTGTGACGCATGATTTACGGTTAGAGCAATTCGCAGATCATGTTTATCATATTGAAGATGGCGCGATTACACAAACAAAGTAAGCAAAAGAACCTAGCCGAAGCGCTAGGTTCTTTTGCTAATCAGTGAGCCTAAATATAAGTTAAAATGCAGTGTATTACGTATTATAATTAGTCAAAATATAAGTTGACAATATAGTGTCAATGCTTTACTATTTAGTTAGTTATATATATAATAAACTAAATAAAAGGATAACCTATGACATTAGAGGACTATTTTAACGAAGCACGAACGGTGATGGTACATCTTCTCTATTTGACCAATGCAAAGTCTTTGGATCACGATTTATCTGACAACCAAAGACGTACATTAGAAGTCTTACTCGAAAATGATGACTTGACTGCTGGGCGAATTACCGAAACACTTGATATTAAGCCATCAAGTACTACAGCAATTATTAAACAACTTACTAAATTACAGTATGTCACTAAACATAAAGATATGGCTGATTCACGTATTACGCGCATTAAATTAACAGATAACGGTAGATCAAAAGCAGTGGCATTACAGGAGCGCTTAGAATTAATTGATAGTATTTTTTTTAAGCCGTTATCTGCCAAAGAACGACAACAATTATTTGAATTGCTGCAAAAAATGGCTACGTATCTAAGTTCTGATACTTATCTAGATGCAATGCGGCAATTGGTCTCTGATGACCGGCAATCTCAACGTATGTTGGAACATTTACAAGATGTGAGCCGAGATCGACGTCATATCAATCATTTACGTCAACATATGAGCCATGATTACTGGCACCATCATAATGATTAAACAGATAGTAAAGGAGTAGCGGTATAATACCGTTAACATAAAATAATGGACGAACATGAAGTACATCGCGCAAAGGGACAGTTTAAGTTTGGTGAGTTCTTCTCACTAATTAATCAAGTTTCACCAAAATATTGGCTGATGAGCATCGGCGTATTGATCGGTTTGGTCGGCACGGCCATTAACTTAGTCGTGCCTAAAATTGCAGCTAATCTAATCAATACTTTTTCTAAAGGAATTGATTATCATTTATTATTAACTGTTATCATATTATTCATTTTGTCAAGCGCGCTTTCTGTTGTGGGTGGTGCGTTACTAGGCTTTTTCGGCCAAGATGTTGTATCAAAGTTGCGTCAGAAAATATGGGCCCAATTAATGATCTTACGCGTGAGTTATTTTGATGAGGTCAAAGCGGGTGAAATGTCTTCGAGACTTGTGAATGATTCCTCTCAAGTACAAGAACTATTAGCTTCAAAAATACCAAGTGCGCTATCTGCTATATTAACAGTTATCGGTGCAGTCTTTATGATGTTTACAATGGATTGGCATATGTCACTGGTTGTGGTTGCTTCGGTACCAGTGGCAGTGGTTTTATTGACACCCTTGATGCTATATGCGGGTCGGTTATCGCGTAAGCGGCAAGATGCTATCGCTGACTTTAATGGTAGTGCATCAGAAGTATTGGGAGAAATTCGCTTAGTAAAATCTTCTAATGCTGAAAAACAAGCAACGCAATCAACAAATGGTGTTATTGGTCGTTTATACCAAATCGGCTTACGTGAAACGGTTTACGATGCAGCTATGGGTCCTATTATGATGATGATTATGATGGGGATGGTATTTGGGTTGTTAGCATTTGGTATTTATCGTGTGTCTCATGGCGCTATGACTATTGGCACACTCACATCATTTTTGATGTACATCTTTAATTTGATTGGTGCAGTACCTCTGTTAGGTACTGTATTTAGTGAAATGAGCAAAGCTGCAGGTGCAACGACACGAATTCGGGAAATTTTACGTGAACCGCAGGAAGACTTCACGGCTGGTGATTCAATAAATGTTGAAGGGCAAACACTTAGGGCGTCACATGTAGACTTTGGGTATACAACAGAAGAAAATATTTTAACAGATGTCTCTTTTGAAGCGAAACCAAATACGGTAATTGCCTTTGCCGGCCCTTCTGGTGGCGGTAAGTCAACAATATTTAGTCTTGTCGAACGTTTTTATGAACCCACTTCAGGCATTATTAGCATAGGCGATAGTCCATTAAATCAAGTGAATCTTGCCAGTTGGCGTTCACAAATTGGTTTTGTTTCTCAAGATTCGGCTATTTTAGCGGGAACTATTCGTGATAATTTAACATTTGGTTTGTCTGGGGAATACTCTGATGAGCAGCTATGGCATGTCTTGTCATTAGCTTATGCTAAAACATTTGTGGCTGAAATGCCAGCGCAATTGGAAACCCAAGTAGGGGAGCGTGGTATTAAAGTTTCGGGTGGCCAGCGTCAGCGTTTAGCTATAGCACGTGCCTTTTTACGAGACCCTAAGATTTTAATGTTGGATGAGGCAACGGCTAGTTTAGATTCACAATCAGAAGCGATGGTGCAAAAAGCTTTGGAGAGATTGATGGCTAATCGTACAACGTTAGTGATTGCACATCGCTTATCAACTATTGTCGGAGCGGATCAAATTTACTTCATTGAGCACGGTCGTGTGAGTGGCTTTGGTACACACCAAGAACTGATGTCAAATCATCCATTGTATCGTGAATATGTTCAGGGACAGGCTATTAATCAATAAAGAAACGGTAATCATTGTGATTACCGTTTCTTTATTGATTAAAAAGGTGAGTGCCAAGCAAACTGAGGAGAAGTACCGGTATACACAGCATAGGATTGACCTGATACCCATGCCCAATTTTGATTACCGTAGTCATAATGCCACCATTCTTCACTATAATTCGTAAAGCCATGTCGTGTCATAATGTCGTATAGTAGTTGTCGGTTTTTTCTTATAACATTTAATGGATCATTAAAATAAGTTGTTTGGGCACGAACACTTGCTTCATCAAAGGGCGTACCCATATTGAGCAAACGGCCAACAGAATCGATAATAGTCAAATCAACACTACCGCCTGTATTATGAGGAGACGGCTTCAACAAGTTAGTAGAGGGTAATGCAACAATTTTAAGCGTCAATTGTTGTAACTCATTAACAGTCATGTTTGGATTTTGTTGCCGATAGCGTTCGTAGAGTATATCAAATAAATCCTGTTGTGTTTTTATATCACGCCAAGCATCATAAATTAAGAACTTATAGCCAGAAGGTAAATCATTACTTGCTGTAATTAATTTTTCATAAACTCCTTGTCTGAGATATAGTTCGGGTATGGCACCTGGTAATTTTTGCAAGAAGTATTGTGGACTAATCTGTATTTTTTCTGGAAAAAAATTAATTGGCACAAGATCTTCTTCAAGTGGTTTGATAGGTACATTTTTAACCGCTAACCAGTCCCATTCAGTTGTTTTTGTAAACGCTTTCATAATGTCATTTTATCATGTTTAAACATTTATTTCACTAGTTCTGCACCGTTTCTTCATCACACGTTACTTGCTGATATTTAAGGATAGAAAAGAGAGGGGATTGTGGTATAATGAACGAGTATGTACTAGTAATTTATTGTCAGATAATGTGTCAGTTACCAAATAATTATAAAGTTAATCAAAGGAGCTTTTATCATGAAAGGCATTATTTTAGCGGGTGGTTCAGGTACAAGGTTATACCCTATAACAAAGTCGACTTCTAAACAATTGGTCCCAATTTATGATAAACCTATGATTTATTATCCCATGTCTGTTCTAATGTTAGCAGGTATCAAAGATTTTTTGATTATTTCAACTCCAGAGTACACGAACCAATTTGAACAACTTTTTAATGATGGTAGTGACTTGGGCTTAAACATTCAATATAAAGTACAGCCTCAGCCGAACGGATTGGCAGAGGCATTTATACTTGGTGAAGAATTTATTGGGGATGACTCAGTTGCACTGATACTTGGTGATAATATTTTTTACGGGGCAAACTTATCAGAAATGCTACAAGCTGCTGCTGCCAAAAAAAATGGTGCAACAGTTTTCGGTTACCAAGTACGCGACCCAGAACGTTTTGGTGTAGTTGCATTTGATGAAAATCAGAAAGCAGTTTCTATTGTTGAAAAACCGGAACAACCAAAAAGTAATTATGCGGTAACAGGTCTTTATTTTTATGATAATGATGTCATTAATATTGCTAAGTCAATTTCACCTTCAGAACGTGGTGAACTAGAAATTTCAGATGTTAATCAAGCATATTTGGATCGTGGTGATCTTGATGTACAAGTCATGGGCCGGGGCTTTGCTTGGCTAGATACTGGTACACATGATTCTTTATTGGAAGCATCGAGTTTTATTGCAACAATACAAAAACAGCAGAATTTAAAGGTTGCTTCTTTAGAAGAAATAGCATACCGCATGGGATATATTACATTAACGCAATTAGAAGCATTAGCACAACCATTGAAAAAAAATGATTACGGCCAATATCTGTTGCGCTTAGTTGCTACTGAACGGTAACAATCACATAACGACTTATAAAACTATCGCATAGCGAACCACTTTACTAGTAATATGAGTGAAGTGGTTCGACTTTGGTTTATAGGTTACAGAATTGTTCATTTTAAATTATCAGGTTTTCCTGAGTACATAAAAAGAGCGTCAATTAATGAAAGGCTTTTTAATATAGATGATTGAAAATATCAAAAAAATTGCTGCCGATGAAAGAATCCGTTTTTTAGTCGTTGGAGGTTTTAATACAGCGTTTGGATTTCTTATATTTACCAGCATTACACTTATGCTGAAACATGTGCCACATGGTTATATGATTGGTTTAATTGTTTCTCAATTCGTTTCCAATTTTGTTGCCTTCTATTTACATCGTAAAGTGACTTTTAAGGCTAAGGGACACGCAATGACTGACTTTATTAGGTTTACGATGGTTAATGCAGTGAGCTATTTAATTAATTTAATAGTCTTACCGCTCTTGGTCAACGTCACTCATATGAATCCGCTTATTGCACAATTCCTAATTTTGCTCGTTACAACCATGATTAGTTTCGTTGGTCATAAATTCTTTTCATTTAGGAGAACAAAATAATGCTAGATGTATCCGTTGTTATTCCCGTATATAAAGGTAGGCCGTTTATTGAGGAGACTGTGCTGTCTGTTTTGTCTCAGCGTGATGTAGCATTTGATTTATCTATAGCATTACAAGGTCCAGAAGATGGTACACGTGAATTATTAGCTGAAATTGCGAAAACTGATTCGCGATTAAAAATTTTTAATGCCCCAACTGGTGCAGCTAAAGAAAATTGGCAGTATGTCTCACAGCAGGCTACCGGCAAATATATTAAATTAATTCCTCAGGATGATGTTTTATTGCCTGGAACATTAAAACGTCAGTTTGATTTGCTTGAAGAAAATCCACAAGCAGTGCTAACTGCTAGCCTAAGGCAAGTCATTGATGATAAAAATACGATTTTAAAAAAATCATGGGGTCTGATGGGAATCACTAAACCAATGAGTGGTACTGCAGTGATGCGGCATGTTATTGGCTTAGGCATGAATGCTCTTGGCGAACCCGGCGGCGTCATGATGAGACGAGACGCATTTGAGCAAGGCGGTGGTTGGGATTTTTCAAATCCCTATGTTGTTGATTTAGCTTCTTATTTACATGTTCTTGCTCAAGGTGATTTTGTACCAGACAATCAAATTGGGGTTAAATTCCGTGTTAGTTCGGGGCAGTGGACAGCAGAATTACAAGATGTTCAAAGCCAGCACGTCATTAGCATGAACAAAGCGATGCATCGAGACTATCCTACAATTGTGACAAACGCCGTTTTATGGCGTGGTAATGTTATGTCTCAAGTCATGCAATTGGCTCGTTTAATGGTTTATAAAGTAAAAGGAATGAAGTGAAATGGCAGCGAAAAAATTAGCAATTGTTTTACCTGCATATAACGAAGAAGAAGTTATCGAGAAGACAACAGCACGTCTACATGGCTTGCTGTTGTCAATGATTGAAAATAAAAAGATCACATCTGACAGTTTTATTATGTATGTTGACGACGGTTCCAAGGATCGAACGTGGGAATTAGTTAATCAACTGCGTGCACAGTACGGCCAAGTACAAGGTATTCGTTTTAGTACTAATTTTGGTCATCAGAACGCACTAATTGCCGGTATGACACATTTAACAGGTACAGATGTTGATTATGTGGTTACCATTGATGCTGATTTGCAGGATGATCCGGAAGCCATTGTTGATATGGTAGATTTGGCTAACGCAGGGAAAGACATTGTCTATGGTGTACGAAATGACCGTACAACAGATACGCTCTTTAAGCGTTACACGGCGCAGGGCTTTTACAAAGTTATGAGTGCTTTGGGAGTGAATTCTATTCCAAATCATGCAGATTTTCGACTGGTTAATCAAAAAGTGCTCAAAGCATTTTCAGCATATCAAGAGCGTGAAATGTTTTTGAGAGGCATTTTCCCCTTGATTGGCTTCAATGAAGGCCGCGTGTATTACGCGCGTGCTGAGCGCGAGGCTGGCGAAACAAAATATCCATTAAGGAAAATGATACAGTTTGCGGCAACAGGGATTACTTCGTTCTCAATATCACCAATTACTTTTGTACGCAATTTGGGAATTGGTATTTTTGGTATTAGTATTTTATTTTTAATTTATATTTTCTTCGGTTGGGCTTTTGGTAAAACGTCAACTGGGTGGCCAACATTGATGGTATCAATATGGATGCTCGGTGGTTTACAGTTAGTGGCAATTGGCATTATAGGTGAATACATTGGTAAAATTTTCATGGAAGTCAAGCATCGTCCAAGATATATTATTGCAGAAGAGTTGAATGATTATGATGAACAAGCATAAGCAGAATGAATGGCCTATTACCTTTAAAAATGTTGGTCTAATTACCTTAGTCATCGTTGGTTTAAGTCTCATACCTTTAATATTTTTCCATCGTTTTTATTTTTTAGACGATACGCAGCGTGGTGCAATCGGTCAGTGGTATGAAGTCGGCAAACTATTATCACAAGGTCACTTACCTATTTTTAATGCTGCAGCGCAGGGCTCAGGTAATTACCTTGCTGAAGGTCAATGGGGGACCTTTAGCCCTTTGGTGTGGTTAATTGCTTTCACAGTTTATCATTCATCTAATTTTGTAATATTCTCAACTGTTTTTAAAATTATTTTATTAGTTGTTTTAGGTTTGGGCGCTTTCTTTTTAGCCCATTCCATGCACGTTGACAAAAAGTACGCAATTATTTACGGGTTTATCACCCCATTTGTTGGCTTTACACTTTTTGCAGGCGCAGCATCGTGGGTCACTGATTTAATGGTTTCTGCGCTATTTCCATGGTTTTGGTGGGCATTACGTCGCTTTTTAGAAAAGAATACAGGCCCAATACTTGTTTTCCTGATTGGTTATTCCATCATAACAATAGGTTATGTGTTCGGTACGATTATGCTAATTATGACAATGCTTGGCTCATTAATCGCATTTATAATGAACAAACATTGGCAAAGCGTTAAAAAAACTGTATTGTTAGGTGTTAGTTTAGCTGCTGCGACAATAGCTGTTTATTTACCTGGTATTGCTATAGCAACAGTGACATTAAGAAATACTTCAGGCATCTTTAATAATAACTTCTTATCGCCCAATTTGTCTGATTTGTTGTTTTCGTTTTCACCAGTCGGCTACTCTGAAATGAACTCTTGGTGGACCGCAGGCGGTGTTACATACATGCCATTTATGTACATAGGTTGGCCTTTGTTATTAATCGCTTTTCTTAACTTCAAGGCTATTCGGTCGTTTATTAATAACCATAAGACTGATTTAATACAGTGGGTGGTACCGTTCTTAATAGCGTTTTTGCTGCTATTTGGCCCAGACAGTGTTGGTCCGCTACGCTTTCCAGTTCGTATGATGGCTTATTTTGGACAATTACTATTGCTAATGTTGGTGATGGTGATTTCACAAGTAGGCTTGACTTTTAATAAAGCACGTATTTGGTTCCTCACATCAATAGTTTTGCTTGGCACATATTTAGAAGTGTCCAATACACCAGCCAGATTGAAATCAGTTTTAGTTATTAATTTAATTATTGGTTTGGTAATTATTGCAATTGCTTATATAAGTAGTGGTGGCAAGAAGTTTCAGTATAAAAATCATCGGTTTAACATCAAAAAACCGGCAATTACTATCTTATCGCTAGCTATTGTTATCTCATTTTTTTCGATGATTGTTCAGCAAAGAACCATAGGCAGACAACGGGATAGTATACAGCAGCAACACATTACCTATCGATATGTTGACTATGATATGCCAGCAAAAAAAGCTGATATTTTAAATATGGCTAAAAAGTACAAAGGCAATACAGTTGTATTAGGAAATAGCAGTCATATCATTATGGGAAATGATTGGTATGTTACTGACAATGATTCAATGAATGTATATACGCCCGTTGGCTTTAAAAAGTTTAGCGACGATTTTCGTGGTGGAGATCCCACGCGCATTCCAGTAAAGCACTATAATAAGCTCTTTACACTAGATAAGACAACGCAATTACCATTGGTTGATTTGCTCAAGATTGATACGATAGCAGTTGGTAACGAAGATGATAAAAAGATTTATCAAAACCTTATCCATCGAAAAAATGTGCCTAATGGTTGGCGTTTAACGTCTTATAATCGCGATTTTGCCGTAATTCAACGTAATGTTTCGGTTGGTCAAGTTGGCAGTGTTGCTTGGAGTAGCTTAAATAGTATTAAGCAAGTTGCTAACAATAATTATCAAGTTAAAATTTATGTCCCAGCTCATGATAAAAATGAAAAGGTCGTCTTTTCACGAACTGCCTGGCCGGGTTATCATGTTATAGGGCACAGTGCTAAGTTAATCACTCCCTTACGGGGGTATTTGACTCAAATTGAGGTACCCGCATCGCACGTGCCAAAAACCATTACTTTGCGGTTTGAACCACCAATGTTAAAACCTGCATTCGTTTTAGTTGTCTTTTCTGTGGTATTTACCTTGTCTTGGTCATTAATACGCATGTTAATTAAGGTAGTTGGGAGAAACTAAATTCCGTTCCTGACGTAATTGTTAATTATATCATTTCAAGAAGAGTGTATTAAATCAAAATTATTTAATACACTTTTTGTTTTCAATGAATTAACAGTATGTCTAATGACACGTTTTTCTGTAAATTATAGTGGGGTAGCATTTTCAGTAATGGCTATATCATATAGTTCATAATCATTTCTTATTGGAAGCACTACATTAAGGTAGTGTTTTTTTGTTTGGCATGTTGATAAATCAACATCTCTGTATTTTTAATACAGTTTTATTTTCTAACTACTTGACTGCGTGGTTACCACACAGTGTACAATATAATCAACTTAACTATTCAAGAAAGGAAGCTTATGCAAAACTATTCCATTTCCGAGCTAGCTCGTATTTTTAAAATTACAAAGTATACCATTAGGCATTACGTTGATGAAGGATTACTCTCACCCGAAAAAAATTCTGTTAGCGGTTACTATACATTTTCAGAAACTGATCTTTATAGGTTATATCAAATTTTGACATTTAGAAAAATTGGCTATGCTGTTAAAGATATCAAAAAATTATTAGAACAAGATAATTTTACTGACGTTTTTAGGGTTGCTGAAGCTAAAGTTCAAGATCAAATTAATTCACTATTGGCAACTAAACGGATTATTCATACGATTATTCAGGCACAAGAAAATACAAAATTTGACAAAATTGCCTTTGCAGAAAGAGATGGTCGTTTCTTCAAACAAGTGCCAGACAATTTGTTGGCAGAGGAACAGTTAAATTTATTAGAAATTGCTAAATTTGATTCTTATCAACCAGAGAATGTATGTTATCTTATCAAAAGTAATGGCAATTATGACACATGCTTTCTTGGTAAATCAGATGACTATCATTATGTTATGCCAAAGGGAGATTATGCATATAAAAATGTATTGATTCAGGAAGAACAGGAGCTGTATAATCAAATTGAATCATTTAAAAACGATAGTTTTATAAAAAATGCCTTATCTACTGACAATAGTGTAATACTATGCTATGAAAATATTTTTAGTTCCTTAGCTTATAATCAGGCGACAGTTTTTACGTTAGAGGTTAAATTATGATTGTTGAAACACTCAGCAAACGTGACATGTTTTCAGAAGACATGCGTCAGCAACTGAGTATGCTAATTTTGGATGGTTTTGAACGTAAATTTACAGTAAAACTTTTTAACGTTAATGTTGCTAAAGACATTGCTAAATTTTTAGCGCGTTATGTCAGTGAAAATAATAACCAATTAATTATTGCACATCAAAATACTAACATTTACGGTTGCTTATTTTACTCAAGCAAAGAAGCAGGTTCCTCACTTTATGATGCAATAAAAAAATTTTACTCTGGTACGACGCGCCTTAAAGTGATTTTGTTCTTTTTGATACTAGGATACAAACCACTAAGCAATGAAACTTATATTGAGTTTCTGGTAGTCTCAAATAAATGTAGAAGGCAGGGCGTGGGCACGCAATTAATAAAATATTGTCAAAGGCAACTGTTAACCAAAAAACTAACGCTATATGTTGCTGCGGAAAATACAAGAGCCATTAAGTTATATCAAAAAAATAATTTTGTCGTTCGGAAAGTTCAACATAGCATGCTTTCCAGAATTTGTGTTAACCATGAAAAATGGTGTTTTATGGTATGGAAGAAATCAAATGAAGATTGTTACGACCGAAATGTTTAGTAATAAAGATATTGTCGAAGTCAAGGAAGCGGTTTTTAGTGAACAAGTATTGTCAGTAAATATCGTTAAGGATGCCATAAGTGGTATCAAGGGTATTTTGGGGGGCAAATCTAATAGTTACTCAGAAGAATTCAGCAAAGGCCGAGAACTAGCACTTGTAGCGTTAAAAAGCCAAGCGGCGCTTTTGTCTGCTAATATCATTATTGATGTTTGTGTGGATTATAATCAATTTGTCAATTCTGATATCATGCTAATTGTTGTCACAGCTAGAGGCACAGCTGCAGTAATAGAATAAGTACACTGGGCAATTTGATTCAGTTAGGCGTTAAATTTGCTATTTTTTAAAATTAACTTTAGGTAAAGATGTAATGAAGAAAAAAATATTTGCTGCTATTTTTATAGTGCTAGTTCTGATGATTGGAATATTTATTTTTGGTAATGATTACCAAATGTCAGAAAAAAAGGTAATGATTCATACAAAAACTAACAACTTGTCAACTATTATGACTTTTATGACTTTTCCAAAACATGAAAAAATTAAGGGTTTTATTGTATTTGTACACGGCGACGGGGCTCAAAATGCAACGCAAGACGATGGTTACAAGCCGTTAATGGAAAGATTTGCTAAGCAGGGTTATGTCTCAATTTCTTGGGATAAACCTGGTGTTGGGAAATCAACGGGTAATTGGCTTCATCAATCGATGACTGATAGGGCAAATGAGGTGACCGAAGTTATTGACTGGGTTCATAAAGCCTATCCGAATGCAAACTATCGGATAGGCTTATGGGGCGCTAGTCAAGCCGGGTGGGTTATCCCTAAAGTAATGAAACAGGAAAATAAAATTAGCTTTGCGCTCTTGGCAGCGCCAGCCATTAATGTCATGCGACAGGGTATATATTATAACGTCTGGCAGGCAAAAAAATCGGGCGCTACGAATCAAGAAATAAACAGAATCAAAAGAAATTTTATCAACGATAGTTATTTAATTCAAAAATATAATACTTATCAGGAATACAAAATGCATGGGGGTAGTGAAAAGATTAGTGCAGACAGATATCGCTTTGTTCGTAAACTGTTGAATGAAGATGCCACTGCCGATTTATCTCAAGTTCATGGGAAGATAGGTCTCGTCTTAGCTGCAAAAGATAAAAATGTTGATTCAGTGGAAACAAAAAATGTTTATTCAAAAGTGATAGACGCTAAACAACTTAGGATAAAAACGATTCCCAATGTTGAACATCGAATGATCAATCCTGATATAGCTAATTCAGATTTTTTAATTAATCTCGTGGGTGTGATACTGCCTAAATACTATTTAATTGATAAAAATTATCTAGATTATTGTGAAACCTTTGTGTCACAGCTATCATCTTGATCATATTAAATCGAATTAAAATTTTTGTCACCAATCAATGACGCCAAGTTATAAAAATAGGAATAGGAGTAATAATGATACGTGCTGTTACATTAAAAGATCTCAATAAAATTCATCAAATAAATAGAGATGAATTAGGTTATGATTATCCGTTAGACAAATCTTTAAATCAATTACGTAAAATTTTAAATGATCCAAACCATCATTTTTTAGCACTATATCAGAATGATTTTGATCATAAAATTCTTGGTTATGTTCATGCTGAAATTTATGAAGAGATATACGCTGATCCAAGCCTCAATGTCCTTGCCTTAGCCGTATCATCAGATAGTCAAAAATCTGGGATAGGCACGCAGCTTATGGGATGGCTTGAAGATCAGGCTCTAAAAAACGGCTTGACTAACATTCGTCTAAATTCTGGCATGTCAAGAACCGCTGCTCATAATTTTTACGAGCATATTGGTTATAAGCATATTAAAGACCAAAAAAAATTTCTAAAGATACTTTTATATGAATAATCGTTAAAGCACACAATCAATCATACTGATGTTGTGTTGAATTGCAGGAGAGCGTTTAGAAGGTACTTAAAAACGTAGGTAATGCTTTCCACGTTAGTTACTTTCGATAATATATATTATGTTAACTTCAATTGGTATGGCGGATGTCAACCTGAAAACCACATGTTTAATATTTTAGTAAACTTCTGGTAACACGTATGTAAAACTAACGAAGATTATTTTTATATCAGAGCACAACTTTTTTAAGAATATCATGATTTTGTCTAAAAGTAAACTGCATGTCCACGCTTTTAGAACGTCGATACAAAGGCTTTTAGCAATCTAATTACTCACTATTATATCAAATATTTCAATCAATTAAACCATTTTCAAATCTTTATATTTTAAGCACAACAAAAAAAGACACTTCTAGTGTCTAAAGTTCATTATTTTATTGTTGTGCTTAAATTCGCAAAAAATATTGAAAAATAATAAAATTACGACCTGAGCCTTTTGTTAATGGCCATTATAATACTAATACTTTCGAATCTTTGGTGGGATGTAATTATTCATAAAATCGAATATTATTTCTAGAGAATCAGAAAAAAGTAATTTTTGACGATCTTCCACAGTTAAGAAACCATGCGCTGTCATAGTATCAAACATTTTTTTTAACTCATCATAATAGCCATTAATATTATAAAAAACACACGGATTATTATTGTTGCCTAAGCGTGCCCAAGAAAAAGCTTCGATAATTTCTTCTAGTGTTCCTGGTCCACCTGGCAACGCAAGACAACCATCTGATAAGTCCAGCATTTTTTGCTTTCTAACAGACATATTTTCTACTATCGTTAAATCAGTTAGTCTTTCTAAGGCTGCACCTCTGTCAGCTAATTGATTTGGAATGATACCATGAACATTACCACCAAAATCTAGTACTTGATTAGCTAGTATACCCATCAAACCAACTCTACCGCCACCATAAACCAATTCAATATGATTCTGTGCTAAATATTGACCTAATTCTTTAGTAGCAGTTACTACTGCAGAATCTTTCCCTAGTGATGCACCACAGTAAACTGCCAAATTTTTCATTTTTATATAACCCTTTTACATATTCTAAATTTAAATAAAACTGATTAATTAAAACGTTGTTTCAATTTCGTCTGACTTTGTGCTATTAAATCATCTAAATCTATATTATATTTTTCGCTTAAAATCAGTACTTGATCTAAAACATCAGCTAGTTCTTCTTTTAAATGTGCATTAAGCTCTGACTGATTTTGCATTTCTTCACCAGGATGATCTCTGCCTAGTTCTATTGCTCTAATACATTGGGCTAATTCACCAACTTCTTCAAATAAAAAATTTAATCTGATAAATGTCGAATATTGAAACCAATTGCGTTTTTTATAGAAGCTTGTTAACCACATTTTATGTTCCTGCATCACTAATCTTCCTCCTTAGTGTTAGTATGTATAGTATAATCAATGCGTACTAATTGATTATACTATACATATATATTTTATAAAATGAGACCTGTCACTTTATTTAGAAATATTAATTTAGCCACTACATTACTGACTATAATTGGTTACCCTTCATCATTTTGGCGCTCTTCTAGCATGCGCTGTTTACGCTTTTCATAAGCTCTACGGTAACGTTGCATGGCTTTATATTCTTGTTCAAACACTACCATTGGTCTTTTGCCGTCCAATACTTGTCTAAGTGGCATGGCATTCATTTTTGAAGCTACTTCATCTAGTTGTCGTTGCTTCACATCTTTAAATGACGTACCTTTAGGGTACCAATCACGTAGCTTACGGTTTCTGTTTTCATTTGAACCACGTTGTTGTGGTGATGACGGTGTAGCATAGTATAGCTTGATTTTAAGCTCTTTTTGAACATATTCTAAAAAGTCCCATGAGATAAATTCAGAACCATTATCAGCGGTAATCGTTCTTACTGCTTTGCCATATCGTTCATAAAATAGCTTAAACGCATCAACCATATCACTAGATTTTTTACTACGAACTAATACCAAAGCAGTAAACCGAGTTTTTCGTTCAGTAAATGTCATAATCGCAGTCGTATCTTGATACCGTAGATTATTCATTTTAGCAGGCAGAACTAAATCAATTTCCCAATGACCGAACTGTTTACGACTTTCAACAACCTGTGAGCGATCAAATATTGAGTGGCGGACTAATTCTCCGTCATTTTTTAGTTGCTCACGAAGTCTAGCAATTTCACGTTCTTTAGCACGTCTTGTTTGCGCAACAGCTCTTTCTTTTGGTGTCCCATTTTGTCGATGATACTTGTGTTTGCGAATATCAATTAAACCTTTTCTAGCCCATAATCTAATGACTGATGCGGAGACATCAACATCTTGAACGTTGCCAGCTATTTGTTCAGGTGTCCAATGTTCAACATTAACCCAAGTTTCAATGATTTCTTTTAATTCAGGTGTCAATCTTGAACCGGTACCCATTTTACTACGTTTCTTTAAGGCTAGATATTGACCACGTTGTGCCGAATACTTGATACGTGCGTGTATATCCATATTCAAAAGCGTTCGTCTATCTAAATGCGAAAAATCAAGTGTGTTGCCACGGTGTAATTCACGTAGTATTGATGACGGTGTATAGCCTAAACGCCTAGCTATATCCGCTTGTGTCATTTTCTCAATATTCCACAAGTATTCAATCATGTGACGTTGATTTTCATTTATATGTGGTTGGCGCTTTCGTTTTTTTGGTGTTTCATCACTCATAAAACGTATATACTCCTTTATTATGATTATTGAAGTTGGGAATATTCCCTTATAACAAGTTTACCATTTCACAATGTTGTCTATTATTTTATTTTTTAACTTATCGAAAAACAAAATTATAAGCATATCAACTGTTCACACAACATTGAATTCATCAAGAACCTTTTTTACATCAGCTAGTTCTTCATAATATTCAGATAGCCAACGAGTATCTAAACGCATACGTTCAAGTTCAGGTAGTAAATTGTTTTCCAAATTTTTTGCATGTTCTGACAATTCCCTCAAAATAAAGGCTTCATAATTGTTTACATCATCAAATGGTCTAAAGACTTCATCAGTAAAATCAACAATATTGTGAATGCTATAAGCTATCTGCCCTATAATTTTGTTATTATCAGACCATTTTAATTGTTCACGCAAATGACTATCAACCTCAATATCACGTAAACAATCAACATAACGATTGATGATGCGATACCTTAAATTGTCAATTGCTTTGTTTATCATCACATTGCCCTTTCTCTTAGTTGCTTTTTAGCTTGATACAACTGTTCTTCAATCTTATTCAAACCACTTTCAGTGTTGCGATCAGTTCCCTTAATCAGCAAGTCTAAATCACGATAAGCAAAGGTTAGCTCAATTGATTTTGAGACCAAATCTTGTACCCTTGATGCTAATTCTTTGTTAAAAAAAAGCACATCTCCGTATGTTTGAGATTGTGCTTGTCTGATTTTAGCTTGTAATTGCATTGATACGCTTAACGTTGTTTGAAAGTTAGGCGCACCAGCCTTGAATTGAAAGCCTTGTATATCGCTTTCTAACGTTTGGTCTAATTGACTATATAAGTCTCTAAATCGTTCTAACTGCTTAATATACAGCTCTAATTGTTCCGGCTTTAACCATATTTTTGTTGGCATCTTACTTTATCCTTTCAGTTTTAATTGCAAACAAAAAAGCTAGTACCTATCAAGCACTAACTCACTTTGTGACTAATCATATATATTTGTACGAACCGTCAAACCTGTTTCTTTACGAATTTTCTTAATAATTTCCGGTATTTGTTCTGTATATGAACTATCCAATCGTGCTATTTGTTGTGAATGTGTTGCACGACCAATCTTATACCATTCAAAAAATATATTGACCTTTTTTGAGTAGATTTGGTCTACAACTCTCACTTCATATATCGTATTAGGTTGCTTAGCAAACATTTCTTTAATATCCCCAATTACCGCATCAATTTGGTTCATAGCTCAAACAGCTCCAGTCGTTTTATTTACTATAACTATTATACGAACAGTTGTTCCCTTAGTCAACAGTTAAACACTCTAAATTATTTAGGGTAAATACTGTTTATCTTTACCAGTTTCATCAATAATTCGTAATGGTTCACTATAAATTTGTTGAGTACTCATAGTACGTCTAGGTGCTGGATATTCCTTTTGTAACTTACGCATCACATCTGCTAGCGTAGTGCCTATCATGTACTCATTCTTTGAATGCCAACCAACTGCTTTATACATTATCATGCCCCCTTTCCTTGTTCATCATCTTCGTTGTATTTTTTAGTCGGCTTTTCAAAGTTGATATTTAACTGCTTACTTGCCTGTGTAATCGCATTTTTAGTAGTTGCCATAACCAGTTTTTCGTGTTCAGCCGATAATTCCACTGCATTGATTGCTTCAATGATTTCATGCCAATGTCCTGTTTTCTTCAATACCGCTAGACTAGGCACAACCGACTGTAAAACCCATTTTTCAATACGCTCAACACTTTGCTTTTTTGGCTCTCTAACAAATTTCATTTTCTTGCCTAAAGCTGTTAGTAACGACCAAGCAGGCATCGGCTCAACCGTTGCTTCAATCTCATCACGCACTGTATCTGATTTCAATTGTTGGTCATCAATTTTGCCATTAGTAAACCACAAATAGGTATACAAAATATCAAAGGTTATATCCACCAATTTCTTATCTTGATTAAGCCACTCATCAAGGACATACTCTGCTTTATCTTGATGCAATTCTAATTCCACACGAGTTTTTACATCAGTGTCATAGCCTTTATTAGCTTGTTCTTTGTGCTTATCATAGGCACGGATAACAAAAGGCGACTTACCAAAATCAACCGTCCAGCCGTCATCAACGTTGCCATGCACTGCATAAGACTTTGATTTACTCCAAAAACGCTTTTCCTGTACAGCCTTAACAAGGTCATTCATGTTCAGCAGACCCCATTTATCATTGATTGCAATATCTAATCGTGTTAGATGCCCCCGATATAATCGTGCTTTTGCAAAAAAGTCATGCCAATTCATACTCTGCTCTAACAAAGCTTTTTCAAACAGCCGTGTGCCTTTACCAGTTAAATAAAGCGTTGTCCCAAATTTTTGATCCATAGCCTGTGTTTCTGGGTTTTTCACTGGCGCAAAGTCTTGTATGTAAATATTTTTTTCGCCAGCAAATGCCATTTCACGAGTATAAAAGTTTTGAGACGTAGGACGTTCTAAAAACAAATTTTCCTGCAAACGTAACACATCAGCAATCACTTGCTTTGAAGTTAAATCTGGGAACGTTAATGAAACCCAATCGAATTGTACTTCAATGCTTTCTGCTAAATCTGGATAGGCTACTAACAATTTATCAACAAACTTATCTGATATTTTTTGTTCTCCATTTTCAAAACGAGTAACTGTTTTTCTACTAATATCCAGTGCAGTAGCTAATTCTTGTTGTGTTATCCCAAGCAGTTGTCGCATCAATATTAAATTATCATTTGTTAGTTCTGGTGCATTTAAATCTTGTGTCATAATATTTTTCCCTTTCAATAGTTGGTATCGACCAACGTTTTTTAAATCGACTAATTTTTCTAATTCAGTTGAAGCCGTATTTTGTATTTTTGCATCAGACTGTTTAAGTTTTGCCTTAAAGCCTGATAATTCACTACCAGTAATTTCATCAATCGCAATCTGACTACCGATATTAGGTAATTGTCCCAATTCAATGGCTGGTACAGTTACGTTATAAGTCTCAACAATTTCATCATTCAATTTCATACCAACCATGATAAGTATTTCCAACGATAACCGTAAACTATGTTGTGTTGTGCCTAGAAATATAGGTGTATAAGCTGTTGGCTCATTGTTAATCGTTATCATGTCGGCTTTCCTTTTTTAAAATGTCCCATTTGGTACTTTCAAAGGGACATTTTTGTTTTTTGTTCTAAATGGCTTCATACCGGCGTTTGTTCCCCATATTGGGTTGACGCTTTCAGCGTTTTTACCGGTTTAACCCCCCTGTTAGTAACTGGGGGTTAAAGCCTTTTTGGTGACTTTATTTTTGGCGCATGTGCCAGTCGCTTACAAATGCTTTGCATTTGCTTAACAGCGACCACGCACCCAGCCCCAACGCTACGCTAGGGCTGGGCGTGGCACTGTCTCTTCCTTTGGTCGAGCCACGCCTAAAATAAAGTCACTATGTACATAAAGCCCCGGTCTCTCACAGGACATTTGCTGTAAAAGACTAGAGCTTTAACAATAGTTACTTACTTAATATGTGACAGTTGATCCAAAAGACCCTCAATATCCTTTGTACGATTGACACCGTGTGTCTGCAAAGACTTAGCCGTACCAAGCAAAAAACCTAAATTTTTACGTAGTTCTGCAAAGTAAGGTGGAAGCATTGGGCTAACAGCACGTAACTGTTCCTCATCTGCCATTGCTTTTTTAAGTTCATCACTTAGTTGAGCAAGGTGTTCAAGTCCACCTATCTTTTCAATTGCCTTCAAATCTTCAATTGATTGAGCGGACAAAGATTGAATTTTTTTAACTTCTAAAGCCATAATTTTTTACCTACTTTTTCTTTTTAAACTACAAATATTTAATTAACAGCAAAGCCAAACACAGATGCTAAGTGTTGGACTTCTTGCGTGGTATTTCATCATTTCTAACTCCTATTTTCTACTAGACCAATCAAGGTTTACATAAGGTACGCTATAAAAAGTAACGCTATATCAACGTTTTAAAGCACTAAAAAATAGAACATTTTCAAAACCTTTCACAAAGTCCTTAAAACGCCTATTTCATCACGTCATTTTTAAAATTTCACAAGTAAACTTGTTTTAGACCAATTTTCTAAACTCTTTGATGTACGCATCTAACTGTTCTTGCGAACTTTCAATATGCTTCATCAAATCGACAATATCCTGTGTAAAATTAAAAACATCAACATCTCTTATTTCTGCAATAAATCGTAACGCTTTTTCATTTTCAATTGCGCCACTTTCAACATCAATATTCTTAACAATATTTCTAATGTTAGCCATTTCATTGGCATCAATCGAACGTAACTTATCCAACATCAACGACATATTTCTTGAACCATTCACTAGACTTAACCTAGTTCGCTCAATTGCCATAATATCATCTGCCATTATTTTCCCTGTCTTTCTCTTATTGCGATATTTTCACGCATGTATTCATGTAAATTAAAATCTTTTGGTACTTCTGGTGCAAAGAATGACCTGACTTGACTGTCCCCAATCTTAATAAAGCCCCAACCTTTCAAACTAGATGACAAAGGGCGCAACTGCTTTTCATTATCAGGGAATACCATTTTTTCAATTTCAGGTGTTGGCACACCCATGTTAATACGCATATTCAATTGGTTACGTATTGCCATAGGTAACGTGCCTGCATCAGGTCTTTGCATACCAATTAAAATATAAAAACCTAGTTCACGTCCCAACATAGCAATCTCTCTAAGATTTGACATTGCTGTCTCATAACTAGCTTTAGTTGGGTCATCATAAGCCAATCTATCATTCATTTCATAATAAGCACCAAATTCATCAAACACTAAAAAATAAGGTGTAAACCCAAAATCTTTATAAGTCCCAACTTTACCCGATGCTTTAATTGCTTCAATTTTTTCAGCACGAGCCATCATTTTAGTATAAAAATCTATCACAGCTTGATTGATTTCAGATGCCACACTAAAAACATTATTTTTTAATTCAGGTACATGTTTTAAACCAGCTAAATCAGACCGTTTTGGGTCAATGATATAAACAAATTTAGTAACCTGTAATAACTGCCCAATAATCGCAAACATAGTATAAGATTTACCAGTACCAACGTTACCTGATAGTAAAGCATTGTAGAAAGTATCATACTTCCAATCAATACCCTTTGAAATTTGCAATAACCCTTTTTTAGGTTTCAATTCTTCTAACTGTCTTCTAAACTTAATCGGGTCAAAAGCAAAGGTACTAATCATTTTATTTTTACTAAATTCACTTGTTTGTCTATCAGCGAGTAATGCTGTTTCAACAACATTATCAAACTCATTTTTAGAAAAACTTTCCATGTATTTCTGGCCGTCTACTGGCTCTTGTAAAATCAGTTGACCTGTTTTGTGTAATACCTTTAATTTTAATTTTGGGAAATAAGCTATAAATGTCCCATTATCATCACTAGCAGTATCAAAGAACCCTTTGGAAACAATCAACAGGCTTATCATCTGGCGTAATTCAACTGTTTTCAGGTACTTTGAAATAAAGTCGGAATGTTCTGGGGCATAATTCTTGTAAAACCAAAAAAAACCCCAACCAAACAAACCAGTCAACAAGATGCTTAACACAATAGGCAACAAATACCACCAACTATATTGTCCTTGCATCAAGGCTTGAAAAATGTTTAAATACCAAAAACCAAAACAAACTGTTACTACAAACCAAACAAAAAGCAAAGTCCTTTTAAATAAAGTCTTTGCTAAATACTGATCGCTGTATTTAATTTTCTTAAACACTAACTATTCCTCCAACATATTAAACATTACAAATTCAAAGAAAAAAAATAAATCAAACTTGAAAAAAAACCAAAACCCCAAATAAACGCTACCAAACTTAATTTCCAATCTTCCCCTTTCTCAACAAATATAATGTAATTAAACCAGATAAAGAAACTAATCAAAAGATATTTTAATAAGTCTATCCAATTCATAAATGTACCCCTTATCAATTACCCGATAGAAAACGACGACACGTCAAGCCACTACCAGCCAATAAACGCCACTCAACTTCAATGTTTGAAGCATCTGTCTTACCTGACTTCAAACATCTTTCAGCTTGTTTGTAAAAACCAAATAATTCATTATCATAAACCCTAAAGCAAGCCACACTAGAATAAAAAACACTATTCACTAAAAAATCATGAAATTTATCAGAACAACGCTTAGCATCTTTTACATCAGCAATAGTAATAACACCGCTCTCTCTATACTTCGGAAAATAAGATTGTTTAAATTCATCAACTGTTAAGCCAAACATTAACGTTCACTCTCCAATCTCTGCATCTCATCATTGATGACATAATCATACATTTGATGTGTGAATTCATTTCTAAATCGTTCAAATTTTTGAGGACTGCCCTTAATCTCATTCAAAGTAAGACTATGTTGGTCGGGATAAGGACTATCACTAGCATAATCTTGCCAAGCAATCTTTCCATGAACATTGATAATTGCTTGAGCTAACAACAACACATTTTTACGTGTCATACGATACTTTTTAAATTCACTCATGATTAAACCTCTTTTTCATCACTTTTAACAGGCACATAATCATTTCTAATCAATGCCGATAATTCATTGTAGCTATCAATATATTCAAGATAATTACCAAAAATATCTAAGCTATTATAATTACCTGCTCTAACCATTAACTTTGCTTGTTTTGCAAAATACTCTAACGACATATCATGATAAATAAAAGCATATCTTGCTTCATCAAAATCTTTGATTTGGTCTTTGATTGCTAAATACTTATCATGAAATAACTTATAAGCACGATTAGCTTTCCGTGAAACATCTTCATTCACAAGCATACCCTCGGAATAACCAAGCATTGTACTTTGTAAATCTGCCATTGTAAAATCAACTTTAGTCATCAACCTTACCTCTGTTCGTTACATCAAAGCGAACCACATCTCGCTTTTTATCCAAAATAACCGTAATTGTATAACCACTGGCTTCAATCTTTAAAGTAAGTTGCTTTTTATCAAAAGCAGTCACTGTCTTACCAGTAATCACACCAGTTGTCTCTTGAATATCTTTTGACAAATCACTAGCCTGTGGCATAGTAATTGCCAAGTCTTTTGTCTTATAAATATCTTGTGCCAACTGATCTAATTTTTTCAATTCGGCATCATGTCTAAAATACACATACCAAATGCCAACCCCAACAATCACTAAAAATACAACATTCATTATTAGTTCCTACTTTCTTATCCGTACTTTGCTTCAAGCTCCGCACCAGCGTTCTTATCAACTGTCTTAAAGGCTTTCGTCCATTCTTCAAATAACGAATGGATAACCACCTTACCGACACGACCATAAATATCCCTAAACAAACATTGACCCTTTTTCAGGTCTTTTAACATATCCATATTTGATTTATTCACTGGCAAACCAAAATGTCGCAAGATATTTTCACGCTCACTATCATCAGCGCTATCAAAGGCAAATATTTGTCCATATTGACCGTTACTCTTTTCATCATTGACATCACCAACTCTTTGAGTGGAATATATCAGCATATTGTTTTCAGAACGACCCAAACGCTTGATGCCGTCCAAGACTTTACGTCCAGCAGGCGAAGCGTTAAATATCCACGCTTCATCAATAATTTCAGCACTAAATCGTTTCGTGTCTTCACGTCCAAATTTTTCAAGGTACTTACCTAATGCCAACATAATCGATACCGAATATTTTTGTGTTTCAGTGTAACTACGTACTTCTTGTTCAGCGTGTGGCAAGTCCAAACCCGTCACTTCTAAAATTGTCCGTTGATTATTAAATTCGATACTATCCGTTTGTCCGTTACTAAAAGCAAGTTTTAACATACTATCAGGAATGACACTCTCATAATAATTCGCTAACTGTTGTGACTTCTCATTGCCAGCTTTTAGAATTTCGATAATCGCCATTGTACCAACTTGTTCGCCTGCTAATCGTTGATTACAAACTTGCTTAATTGCATTCGTCAAAGCCGTATCAAGTTCCATATCTTGTGAGATTGACCGAACTTGTACCAACATTTCCTTAACCAACGTCAAGACACTAGGTATTTCATCAACTGTACTTTTACTGTTCAAAGTAAGCATTGGGTCAAGAACACCACGGTTAGCACTATCATTGGCATTCAAAGTCACATAATGAAATGAATTCATCAGCTTAGTGAAAAACGGGTTTTCATTATCTTCCAATGATGCTTTAAACCAACGTCTCACTTCTTGCTTAGGGTCAACGTACAACAGCTTGACATCGAACATAGCAAGATAATTCAACAGAATTTTAACTAAGAATGACTTTCCTTGTCCGGTATCGCCAGTGATCGCTATGTGTGGACTATCTGTTTTCGCCCCAACAATTCCTTTGTTGGCAATCACTGGGTTGATTAAAAGCAATGTTCTTGAAGATGCCACGGCGCTATCGACACTAAAGTAACGGTTTGTATCTAACACACGTCCAATATAAAAGCCAGTTCGAGACCCTAATTCGTGACTAGTACCAAACATCAACTGGGCTAGGGCTGGCGCATTGGTAAATTGTCGCCAACGTTTAAAAACGCCCAAATTAGTCGCTGGCAGATTTTGATACAACAATAATTCTTGATTAAAACTAGGTTGAAAAACTTCTATTTCACGACTAAAGGTAGATAATCGTGTTTTAATTTCTCTAATCTTAGTTTTTAATTGCTTAACATCATCATCACGCACTACTAGAACTAACAGCCATTGCATAAAAGCATCTTTACTATCCATAACATCAGCCAAGTCTTGTGCTAAAGCATAATTTGTTCGAGAACGCTTTGAACTATCATCATCACTTGACAAGGCATCTTCTAATTCATCTTTGTACTTTCCTTTTGAACTTCTAGTCTCTTGTTTCATTCCTTTAAAACCGTCACGTTGTGGAAAATTGATTTTAAAATGAACTTCAACAGGAAATTTAAACGATTGTAATTCAGGAATAAGCGCTAAATTGTCTAGTCTATCAGGCAAATTCAAAACCAAGTGACTAATATAGTCTGTTTCTTCCTGCGTTTCACGTTTGACAATACCCAATTTTGCTAAATCAAAAGCCGTATCACGCATGTTAGAAAAATCTTTCATTCCTTGATGATGATAAGTTGAGCCTAACATATTGATTAACTTTTCTTCGGACATTTTAACGGCATCTAGCGGTCGCAAAATACCAAGTACATCATCATTCATAGTTTGATAACGTTCAAAGAATTTGTCATCAAACTTGACCTGATAACGCATGGTTTCTGCCAATCTACGCAAGATTAAATCTGTGGCAAACTGGAACTTGTCTTTTAAGTCGTCCCCAACACTGGTATTTTTCAACTTAACACCAATATAGAATTCATCACGAATTGCTGGCTTAAATTCACTTTCCAAAATATCGACTTCTTCTTGACCCATATAGTATTGCGCCACATCAGCTATATCTTTTGCCCAATCAGGACTAGTGCCTTGAATACGCCCCGCCAAGTCCATATCAACTGGAATCAACTTCAAATCAACATCATCATATTTTTGTAAACGCTCAAACACATCAACAAATGTTTCTTTAAAATTGCTTTTATCTTGTGCATTAGCGACATTGATTTGAAATGGTTTTAACTGATAGTAAGCCCACACATCACCGATTATTGTCAGGAGTAAATTATCTTGATATTGCACAACTGGGTTTTCGTACTTTACATTGACATTCTTTGCCATACTTAATGACCTACCTTTCTTTTAAAATTTGTCATTGATCACTTGCCCCAGTTTCTGCAAAATTGTTAATTTGTTTCACATCAGTTGAGACAAGCTTCATGTTTGGGTTATTAGGTTTCATAAACGTTGGTGTTTCTTGTATCGCAAAGTCAGACACATAATGTTTGTTATTGACGTTTTGCACATTGATTGTTTGAATTTGTTTGTCCTCATGATTGAAATTCAAAACATTGTGCCAAAAGATTTTGGGATAGACCTTTTGACAATGTGCGCAATCGGCATTGTAAAACATCACAGCTTGTACATTTGTATCTAACCCTTTCACATCATTATTTTGAAAATACATTGATGCTTTCGGGATAAAATAAAAACCAGCCACTAATAACAAAATGACTGGTAATACGCTATTGATAATAATTGTAATGGGTTTGGGTAACTGTTTTTTATTCCCTTTCTTAGTTTCATTACCCCCTTTAATATAATGTTTCATCATTCATTCTCCTTACTGTATTTGATTGATTTTAATTGATGTTAGTTTCTGCGTTTTTATATCAAACCAGCCATGTAAAAGAACGGTTTGATTGATTGCTTTTTGACCTGTACCACTAGTTTGTACAACCACATTCGCTAGGCTTTCGATTGTTTGATTATCTAAATCACTTGTATAACCTGTGGCTGTTTGATACTCACTAGTTAAACCAAGATTATCAATTCGTGACCCACCAGTGGCATCTAGTCCACTATCAAATAAACTGTTTTGCTGGTCTTTAGATAGTGACACAATACCAGACACCTTACTAAATCGCTTATCATAATCTGACTGACTACTAAAAGTATAATAAGCCTTTGCAAATTCTAATAACTTTCGTTTAGCTGTCGCATCATTTGCATTGTAAGTCGTTTGCAAGTTATCAATTTGTGTCGTGACATGCTTTTGTGTTTTAGCCACTTGCGACACTTCCTTTCTAACTTCTGCTATCTGTGACCGTTTATGATTTGTGATTGACATTGTGATGCCAAGACTAACTAAAAGCAAACTCATAATGCTAAGTAAAACCTTATTTTTCATTATCGAATGCCCCTTTCAAGTTTAGTCGTGACATATCAGTCACTTGCTTTTCATCAGTATCATAAGTGATTGTGTAAGCCACACTTTGTACATCACTCTTAGCAATAACTAAATATTCTAAATCAGACCCCCAAGCATTTTTAAGCCCGACAAGTGGTACATCATAATGTGCCTTGTCACTAAACGTCACAGTAGGCGCAAAAGTCTGTGTTAATTCGTTAATCACTTTTTGTGATGCCAACCCTTTCAAACTATCAGGATAAGTTGAAGTAGGCTGATTACTAAATGTTTTTACAAAATTAGTGACTTGATTAGTGCTATCACTAACTGTCGATTGTTGTGATTGAGGACTAGATACGATTGTCTTTGACTTTTTTTGACTTAATTTAGCTTGCTTTAAATCAGCTTTAGCTTGAACTAATTGTTTATCTAAATTAGGCATCTGATTAAATTGTGTTACAAGAATACCAGCCAAAACTAAACACGCAACAATGATTAAACGGCTATTTTTCATACTATCTCCTTTCGATTATTTACCTTGAATAAAGGTTACGCCTTGACCTGCTGTTAATTCTCTAAAACTAACCGTTCCAGTCCCAGATGCCACAACATTACATTCACTAACTAAGAAATGCTTACCGTCATCACTGATCGCTTCAACTACGGCTACGTGTCCGTAAGTCGGGTCGGCACCGTCTGCACCTTGTGAGAAACTAACTGCCCAACCCACATGTGGTTGACTATCAGTTTTATACCCTTTGGCTTTAGCATTCTTACCCCAATCAGCACCATTACCTAAGCCATTTTCTACTGGTGTGCCTAATTCTTGCATACGATTATAGGTATACCAAGTACATTGTCCGAATGGATAAGTATTTGATGATGACGTGGCTGTGAAATTCGTATCTTTAATTTTGCTTTTATAGGCACTAGGAATTTCTTTAACTGGCGCACCACTAGTTCCCATACCTTGCGCAACATTGGTTGAGCAACCACTGGAATTATTAGTTGTGTTATCAGTATTTTGAGTTGTTTCAGTACCAGTTGTGGCGGTGTCAACGGCTGTATCTGATGACCCATTGGAAAACTTAGCATACCAAGAACGAGCATAGCTTTGTCTTGTAGCTGTTGTCCCAACACCACCACGTTCCCAACTAGCTCTTAAAAATTCAGTGGCATCATCAACGTTAGTCATTTTCAGACCTTGCTTTAATAAATCAGAGTTCGTGCCGTCATGATTAAGGGCAAAATCTAATTGCAAGCTGGCATCAGTCCACTTTTTATTTTGAGATTTCGCATAATTCAGCAACTCAACACGCCTTGAATTGTCCCATTGATTAAGCCCAAAAGCGTAACCACTGATACTAGCGTTCATTGCCGTTGTCTCATTGTAAGTTGCATTTGATTGCACAACACTAGCATTAAAACCACTTTCATGTTGTGTATTACCCAGATAACCAGCAATACCAGCTTCGGTCACACTTGATATTTTTTTAAGGTTGTCATGCAATGACTTAGCAACCGCTTCTTTATCAGCACTGGTTGTGACACTAACGTCTGTACTGGTAGATTGACACTGATCACTATTGCTAGAAAACATACCAATAATGACAATAATTAAAAAAACAAGGGATAAAATAGCTATTAAATAGCCTTTCAGAAGTTTTTTCATCGCAACTCCTTATCTAAATCTTGCTTGTTTTGTTTACGCTGTTCAGTATCAGCTTGTAAACGTTGATTAAAATGTGTGGTATCATCTTTTGACTTCAATACCTTTGAACGTGCCTCACGTCTTGTCTGTGCCTCTTTAGAACCGGTTTCATAACTTTTACTTGATTTACGTCCTGTTGGCTCTGTGGCGCTATCAGACGTTTCAGGGACTTTCTTTAATTCTTTAGAACGTTGATAGCGTGGCAATTTCACTTCATCAGCAATTGCTCTACTATGTGTACCGTTATTATCAGGCAAATCATTGCCCTTTGACTGTGGCATGTCATGTGGTGTATCTTGATTTGGCATTGCATTCTTTAAACGACTAGCACGGTCTTTTTTCACTTGTGCTTGATGCTTTGCCATATCTTTTGAAAGGTAGTCTTTGCGAGCTTGCTTACGCTTTGCTTGTTCTTCCTGTTCAATTTCATCACGAAGTTCATCATCATCAAAATCATCACTATGCTTGTCTTTGTAATTGTCTTTCATGTCTTTGCCACGTTTGATACCGTTACGTGCGCCTTGATACATACGATTAGCACTATTACGCATTTCATTTGCCGTACCTAGTGCTTTACGTCCTGCCCGAGTCATACTGATTTTGTTCATAGCATTATTAGCTACACTTGAACCAGTAATCGTTTGCACTAACCAACTTTTGTTTTTCCAAAGTAGAATCATCAAAACAATATAAACAATTGAGTTTAACATTGAACTTGCACTATTTGTTGGTGGAATAACAGTATCGGTCACATTGCCAACCCAACTAATAAACATGATGCCAAATAACAAACCAACCTTAGCAAAAAGCAACCCCAGCGCACCCATTGCAGTTTTTAAAGCACTATTCGCAAATTTTGGAAGAAGTGAAATCATAATTGTAAAAGGCGCTAAATAATACAGTAAAATAGCCCCTAATTGAACTAATAGATTAGCTAAACCAACCATTAGTAAAGGTATACCATAGGCAACCGACATCACTGGCGACATAAAGGCGATTGCGACTTGATACCATTCTTGTCCGCCTTTCTTTTTAATATAACTATTATTCTTCGCAAATTCTGTCAACACATCATCAGTGACGTTACCACCAATTAAACGATAAGGGTTACCCATTTTATCATTACCTTTTTCGGCATCTGCCATTGTGGCAACACCATAATTACCTAACAAAAAAGGTCGCTCAACCGCTTTTGTAAAGTATGCGTATCGTAAAGTACCTTGGAAATCATCGCCAGTTGAAGTATAACCACTATCATCAATATCACTTGTCGCCACAAAGACGGCTGTTTGCGCATTAGAAGTTAACGTATTGATTGTTTTTAATACTGTACTACCACCACTAACCCAAGCCGAACCGACAACTGCAATAACAAGTATCGTAAGAATTGATTTTAAACCACCTCCATTTTTAATACTTTTTGCAAACGTCCAAATAAGCCCAATGCCAAATGCTACATAAAGTAGTCCTTTTAAGGCATCACTTTGCCATGCTTTTTGAGAATATTTTCCCACGCTACCTAAAACTTTATTGATACCATCAGTAATATTCGTCAAATCAAACATCGTTGATAGTGACTTATCAAACAACGGATAAACAATATTTAAATTAACAGCTGTAAACAGATCAGTCATAATATGTGCCGCACCAGAAGAAAAATCTGTCAATGAACTATCTTGATGATAGAACTTGTAATTTTGCAAAATATGACTGTTTACCCAGTTCATATTATGTTGAGTTAGATTTAATTTAATTTCTGTCTCCGTATAATCACTAGTGGAAGAAGTATCCCCTGACTTTTTTTCCGCATCACTGGTTACTTCTCCGACTGCTTGTTCAGCTTGCTTTGAAGCATCATCGATTGCCTTAGTAGTATCATCAGAAATTACGGAACTGTTCGAATTACTACTATCATTGGCAGATACTTGTGTTTGTGCAAAACCCAAAACAAACAAAAAAGAAGCCAAAATAATTAGCTTCCGACATAATTTTATTAACATGTGCTTTCCTTTCAAAATAAAAAGCGCCTGCAAACATTGCAAACACTAACATATTTATTGAACTGTATTATTCGTCCAAGTATATACTAATGGCTGATTATCATAATACAACCGTCCAATGTGACCTGTTACCATTTCTTTTTTTGATAAATCGTAAGCTATTATCACCGTTGGCTCATTGTTTTTATAACCATTCTGAAATAGTTTTTGAACAACTACGTTCTTTGCTTTATTATAATAGAGTTCAATTTTTGCATAGTTACCACCGTCAGTATTCATATCATTTTCATAATTATTAACACCAGTAGCTGTCATAGCTTCATCAACACTAGCTTTATCAATAATACCGTCATTTGAATATTTAACAGTGTAGTCTTTACCCTCAACGTATTTACTAGTTGATGAGCTTGATATACTCGATGCACTACTACTTACTTTAGCCGTTGCACCAGTTTCTTCAGTAGTCGCACCCGAATTATTGGAAATTATGACCCATGATGCTAATAAAATGATAATGACTAAAGCTAGTCCTGCAATCACTAGATACAATAAATTCTTTTTCTCAAATTTTTTTGGTTTTTCAGACATATTCATTCTCTCATATCGTGTTGTTAATATATCCATTCTATCACACCAACCTTTCCATTTTTTTGTAAATTAAAATGTTACCTGCTGGAACTGCCCCAGCACTGCCCTATCTTTCAATTGACGATAACATGATAAAAACATGCTTTCACATGCTTTTTAAAGACTATAAAATTTGATACCGCTTATGATTACTATTCAAATGTTTATCCTGATACAACTGTTTCTTTTGAAACCAATAACGCCAATAATGTGTTAAAGCATATTTAAGCGTTGTCTCAAATGGTAAATCATCAACTTTGAGTAGTTTGTCTAATTGATAAACACCAACTAATGTGCTAACCAATAGAGCAAACCCCAATGTTAAACCCCCATTACTCACAGTATAAAGTTTGAATACAAAGATAATCACGGCATCGATCACCGTTGTAATTGACAAAACGCCAGCAATTCGAGTATCAATAAAAACTGGTAACTTGAAATCGCCATAAATCGTTTTGAACTTTGCCGAATTCGTGTAAACTCGCCTGTAATTGTACATAGACCTTAACCCCCTAGCCCTTGAATATAATTCAAAATTGTATTCATCAAACCAGAAAAGGCATTTAATGTATTGGCTGGTCCATTGACGAAGAAATAAACCAAAGCGCCAATTAAAATTGTTACCCACATGGCTTTTGTTTCATTCTTACCATAATGACCGATTGAACGGCCACCAGCGATAACAACAACACCAAAAAGCAACACAGGTTTCAAAGCGTTATAAATATCCATAATACTCCTTTCTATGCTTGTACAAATTTAGTGACAAAATAGGTTGATGATTGTTTCTTCAAATCTAACCTAATTGTCTGTACTTGCATAATGTTTGTACCATGAACTTGAACCGTCATTGTCGCTGTCACAACTGGCTTTTCACTTGTGCCTGTTACTTTGATACTACTATCATCTAACGTCACAAGGTCAACAGCACCATTTAACCCCACAGGGTCGGACATTAACATTGACATATCTTTAGTTGAAGATGATACATATTTTTGTGCAAATTGTTTGGTAAACTTAACGACTTTTGCCGTGACTTCACTATCGTTGATTGTCTTACCAGTTTTATCAAATCTTGCAGTCCCTATGTGTCCGACACTATCAATTGTGTTGGCAACATAAGGCAAACCAATCACGGTTAGTTTTTCATTTTCCTGCGCATACGGTACATTAACCGTCATATCACTTTGTTTGCCGTCCGCTTCAACCACCAAGCTATACTGTGCTGTTTTGACACTATCCACAGTGAAGATGCCATTTAATTTAGCACTATCTAACTTCATTTTGGAATTGCCAACGTTGTTAGGTAGTGTGATATTACTCGCCAAATATTTACTTAATTGTTGCGAACGACTATCAGCGTTACTATCTGATGAAGCATAATAAAGTGTCAAAAAGTTGGCAAGATATTGTCCGACAACAGGGTTGTAACTGGTTGTACCAGCACTTGCTTTATCCAATTTTTTGCTTAAAGTTGTGACCGTTGCACGCAACGTTTTATTCTTTTGAGCGATCGCATTAGCAAGTACCAATACATAACTAAAGTAAATAAAAAGCCCTATTAGAAATAATAGAACTATCTTACGTACCTTACCTAAATTCATTGTGTGAGCTTTAGGTATTTTTACTGCTTTTTCCTTTTGCTTTTTTTCATACTCAAAATTCACTTTGAGTTTTGGGAGACCACGCATTTCACACCCCCTTTCGCTATTTTTAAACCATTATAGATGCTTACGCTTGTAAATCAAACCACCCAAAGCAACTAAACCAGACACTGCCAATGCTAAGATGCCATTACCACCCATAGATGACTTTTCTGTGGCATGTGTTAATGGCAATGCCTTAGCTACGGCATCATCAAGTTTTTGCTTAGCTTCAACAACTGGTGCCTTTGTCGCATCTTTGTCATTAGCAGTTAGCGCTTGATTATAGGCTTCAACTGCACGAGCAACGCTAGGTACACTAGCAACTTGTGTTGGCACATCAACAACATTACCAGAATTATCAGGTGTTACTTCAACTGGCTTGACATGATTGACTTCGCCTTGATTGTTTGTATCAGGTGTAGTTGGTGTCAGTGGCACGGTATTATCTTCGCTTGATGCCCCATTGTCACCAGTCGTTGAACTATCCGTACCGCCACCATTTGATGAAGAACCATTGTTATCTGATGAAGAACTTGAACTATCATTGTCCTCTGATGAACTTGAACCACCATTATCAGTTGACGAACTATTACCGTCTTCTGTTGAGGAACCAGAACCACCATTATCAACACTGGTACCATCATCAGTAGATGAAGAACCACTACCGTCATCAGTTGAAGAACCGGAACCACCATTATCAACATCGGAACCGTTATCAGTAGATGAAGAACCACCGCCGTCATCAGTTGAAGAACCAGAACCACCGTTATCAACACTGGTACCGTCATCTGTTGATGTACCACCATCACCCACTGTCGTACCGTCATCTACGTTAGAATTGGCATCACTCACAACATCAGTTGTAGCACTTAAGACAACCGCCTTAACTTGTGGCAACACCTTAGCAGTTGCTTGTACTGATTGTGCTGTACTAGTATCAGTTGTTGGTACAGTATCAGCACTAACTGCTTGATGACCTAATGCTAAAGCCCCTAAAACAGACCCAGCGATTAAAAGTTGTTTTTGCAACATGTTTATTGTCTCCTAACAATTTTATTGATTGGGCTTCACACCCCATTTGGTTATATTCTGTGATAACGTCACGAGATCAATTTTTAAATTAGTTTTGCTTTTTACCTTTTTTTGAGATACCAAAAGCCAAACCAAGACTAGCTAACCCTGCCAATGCACTTAACAAAACGCCACCCTGATTTTCATTAGCATGCGTTGTTGGCAAAATACTTGCCGTTTCAACTGCCTTTGGCGTTTCGGGTGTGGCTGTCTTTTCAACCTTTGGTGTTTTCTTAATGTTGTAATAATGCACTGCAACCTTTTGTGGTTGTGGCTTATCAGCATTTGGCATATCCGCAACCGTTACCTTTTTAACACTAGCAACTGGTACAGCAGGCTCTTGACCTTTAGCAGGTGCGACAACTTGTACATGATGTACTGTTGCTTTCGGTGCCGTAGGCTTCACAGGGTCTTGCTCATAAGTTGGTGCCTTTGGCGCTACATTAGTATTCTTAATTTGCGTTGATACTTGACCGTGTGTATTCCATATCCAGTTATCATCAACAACCAAAACCTGTGTTAGGGGACTAGTCTCATTTGGTGAGATTTTGAATGTTTTGTTAATTTGCGCAGTCTTATTGATTGTTTTTGAGAATGTCGTATTGCCGTCATGGTAAACCGAAAATAGTTCGTTGCCGTCATTGTCATAGACGTGGAAATTGATATTTTGGTTAACCGCTTGGTTTTGATAAGCATTGGTATACGTATATGAATACAATTCAATTGATGAAATCGTCACGGTTTCTGTGCCGTCACCATTTGAAACAATCTTCCAATTGATTTTACCTTTCAAAACACCATGACCAATGATGTGTACACCGTCGTTCATATCGTGTTCCAATGTGAATTCGCCTGTTGTTTGGTCAACAGTGGCATTCATAAAGGTTTGATATTGACCAGATGACGCATCAGTTTGCGTTTGGGCTGTCATGCTTGTCGTATGGTTAGTCCCATTCATATAGTCTTCAAGCGCTTTTTCATAGGCTGCTTTTTTATCAGCATTTGCCTTATCAACCGCTGCCTTTTGTGCTTCATAGTCAGCCACTTGCTTTTGATATTCAGCCGTCAATTTAGCCAATGTTTCAGTATCGGCTTTTTCACTTGCCACACCACTAGCTACTGCTTTGTTGTACAAATCAAGGTTATAAGCCATTGCATCTAATAAATCTTGATCCTCTAAGCCAGTCAAATCTTTGTACTTTGGCGAAACTTTTGAAACTTCAACACTAACATCAAGTCCAGCATTTTTGCTTGCTTCAACTTGCTTATCAAGGTCTAATGTCGCATTGTTCAAATCTGATTGTCCTTTTTCAACCGCTTCATCACGGTCTGCATTAGCTTTGGCGTAATCAGCTTGCTTTTGTTGGTATTCAGCCGTCAATTTAGCCAATGTTTCAGTATCAGCTTTTTCACTTGCCACACCGTCTGCGATTGCTTGTTTATACAAGTTAATGTTATAAGCCATTGCATCTAACAAATCTTGTCCCTCTAGTCCCGACAAGTCCTTATATTCGGGTGAAGATTGAGCGACTTCAACGTTGACTTTGATACCAGCTTTTTCAGTAGTATCAACTTGTTTATCAAGGTCTGATGTGGCATTGTCCAAATCAGCTTGACCTTGCTTAGTGGCATCTGTTTGTTCAGTAGTTGCCGTTTGATAAGCCTGATCGTTTGCTTGTTGTTTTGCCGTGGCATCTTTAACCGCTTGGTCTTGCTTATTCAAATCTGATAAGACTTCATTTGTTTTTGATGAAGCGTTGTCATCATTGATTGTGACATCAGTTGTCTTACCAGTCGTCACATCAACACCAGCTTTTGAAGCGGTGTCTGCACCACTCTTAACAGTATCTTGTGCTTTATCGACCGCATCTTTTGCTTGGTCTTGTGTCACACTTGAACCGGCAGTTGTTGGCACTGTGCTTTTTTCAGCAGTTGAAGAAACAGTTGCAGATTTAGTGGCATCATCAGTTGTCGCTTTGTCCGTAGCTGTACCAGTTGATGAAGCAGTTAATTGAACTTGCTTGTCATTTTGCGTGGCATCAGTGGTTTTAACAGCATGTGCATCAGCATTTGAAACAGTATCAGCACTGACATGTGTGATATTAGCACTCACAGCAACAGCAGTTACTGCAACAGCTCCGATTACCCACAACTTATCTGACTTGTACAACTTATATTTTTTTACATTTTCCATAATTTTCTAAATAAAAAGACTACATATTAGGTAGCCTTTCTTTCCCTTCCTTATAAAGTATTTCTAACACAATCGTGTAGTTTCAAAAAAAAAAGCCTCCGAATGGAAACTTTTCATTTTCACAGAGTAATGTCTGTAAATTTTATTCAATTACTGAAATCTTTTTTAACACTGATTTTGGTACTTTATTTTGTTTAATGGCAGTTGGACCATATAAAACTCTAGTGTTCGATACTTCCGCTTCCAAAAATTCGCCTGGTTTAAATGGTTTGACATTTTCTCCTGATAGCTCAAAAGAAATGCTTTTTTTAGTACCATCAGCGGTCACAAATTCAAAATGATACTGATAACTGTATGATCCTTTAATTACCTTGCCCGTGTCGTCTTTTGTTTCTTCACGATTAGGAACTTTTACGGGCGCCCTAGTATACGCCTTGGACGCTGCATAGGTGTTGTCATAATAATTTCTGACCTGAATTGCTAGGCCAATAACTAAACTTATTGTCAATAGACTTGCAATGATTAAACTGACTTTTTTCATTTTATATTTTTCCTCCTGTATTCTAAGAGATAAATATGGACAATATATTAATAATCACAATGATTAGCATAAAAGCTATATGAAATTTTTTGTGATTAGAAAGAATTGCTATATATTCACGAATTAATGCATTAGGCAAAAAATAGTTACTTGTTTTAGAGCCTATACCATCGATATTCAAGCCAACTAAATGTGCAAAACCCGCTGCTCTAAAAACATGGTAATCATTTGTTGCAAAAATCCCTTTTTGTAAATCAAATCCATTTTCTTCAACAACTTGTTTAGAAAAAAGCATATTTTGATAAGTATTTTTTGATTGATTTTCTACTAGAATATCAGATTTTGGCACCCCGTGATTAATTGCATATTCTCTCATAGCTTCAGCTTCGGCCAACAACTCATCTCGCCCTTGGCCACCAGACATAATTAATTTCATAGGCATTTTATTTTTCTTGAATTGTTGATTTTTGAAGTTAGCAGCTACCATGATTCTTGAGCCGAGCAATGGTGAAACCGTATCACCATTAATCAAACCGGATCCCAAAATAATAGCATATTCTTTATTAAATTTTGGACGAACCACTTTTGTAATCACATAAGATGCAAGAAATGTCAAAACCCAAAAAAGTAAATAATTTTGAAAACCGTATGAAACATTCTCCACAAAATCAATAATTTTGTTGTTTGGAATATATCTATTCAACATACTGAAGACAACTGGAATTAGTAGCAGTAAAATGCCAATAATTAAAGTTAGCATGTTTCCAATTGAATGACTTTCACGCCGCCAAACTATGATGCCATTCCATATAAACAAGAATGCGCTTAAAAATGTCAATAAAAAAATGGGTATGAAAATCAATACCAACACAGCCAAATAGACATAAGTCAACACTTTGTTATTGATCTGGAGAACAATAATAGATAGTGAGACAAAATAACTAAAAATGGTTGCAATGGTTGCCATACCACACAGAAGTCTATAACGGTTTTTCTTGATTAGAAGAAAAGTTATTGACGACATCACAGCTGATGCGGCAATAAAAAATATAGAATAACTAAAATAGTTATCAAAAATATTGCCCATAATAAATGAATCCCCTCTCTTACTTAACTACAATTGTAGCATGAAAGAGGTTTTTACAAAAAAAGCAGAAACTATTGCTCAAAATTTCTTAAAATTTTTTGATGACAAGAGTTTATGTTATTGTGTGATTGATTACATGTAACTCTGTAAAGGTTCTTTGAACGATAATAAATAAAAAGGTCAGCACACTAGCAACAGCCATAGCAACATGTAGCGATTGACCCAAACTCATAAAGAGTAAAAATATAGGGAGCATAGACCCAATATAGACGAGCCAAACTCCAAACATAAAGCCAAAATAAATCATTTTTTGTGCCATTGTAACAACTAAAAAAGACCAATTGTTTAATCGGCCTTTAACCTTTCTACTATATTATGATGCTATTAACCTTTTGCTTTGTCAGCTTGATTAGTCGTTGTCTTACTTTGATTTGATGCTGGCTTTTCGGTTGCCTTTTCGGTTGCCTTTTCATCAAGTGCAACTAACGTGTCAGCATACACTGTCCAATCAGTGGCATCATTACCAGCAAATGCAAACTTCAAACCTTGTGGCACTAACTTGTCCCCCGGCTTCAAACCAGCTTGCAAGCGTTCACTTTCTGCTGGGTCAACCAAAATACGGACAATGTTATCATCATTGCCAACATCGCCTGACTTGCTTTGTTGGATAAAGTTGAACTGATAATTTGAAATAATTGGTTCATCATAATCATCACGGGCAACTTCGCCACGATTATCAGTTTTATAATTAGGTGTAACCCTAAACAAAACTAAATCATGACTATCAAACGCATCAGCACTACGCACACGTCCATGTGGTGTCTTGTCTTTACCTGATACGAATACAGCATCATATTCTTCTTCTGGCAAAGTGTCTGTTTTAGCATCAGACATAGGTAACAAAGTTCCTGTCTTAGTGGCAACACGAGCGCCATTTCTTTGGTTACTGCGAGCAGTACCAGCAATAATTTTTGCATCAATCAGTTTCAACGCTGTGCCAAAAGGCATACTAAAATCAAAGCCAGCCTGTGGTGTAACATTTTCAGTGTTCAATGTGTTGTTCACATTCAACATTGCCACTGCCACATCAGCATTAGCACCAACTAAATTACGCCCAGCAAATGTGAGCTTTCCGATACTTTTTCCTTGTAGTGATAAACTACCAAACTTATTAACCATAATGTAAATCCTCTACTTTCTTTTATAAAATAAAACACAAAAATCATTTGATTTCTGTGTTTTTTAATGTGGAATGCATATTGTGTTTGAATTTAAGCATTGAAAATAATTATATAGTTCTTAAACCTAACTATATGTTGTAACCATTTTTCAAAAAGCGTGACAGCCTAAATTTCTCAGTGTGTCCAATAAACGTATTTTCAATTCTATTTCTTGAACAGATTTTTTTTGGAGGAACTACTTTTTCAAAATCTCCCCTACCATTTTGTGGGCGCATTAATGTTTGATAATAGTTACCTAGCATATCTTGATACTGTACAATAAAAATTTCATAACTACTTGAATATGGCAATAAACCAATATTTTTTTGCCCATCAGCTTTTATAGTTCCTAGGCTTTTTTCCAAAGTCACTGTTGCAAATGGATATTGATTTTTGTTATTTCGTTTCTTTATAAAGTTAGGAAGATGTTCGTGTATATGTTTGTACCAAAAAGACTCTTGGGTTATATCTAAAAAACATCTAAAAATATTTACATTGACCGCAGTATTTACGCCTACATTTTCAACCAACTGAGATTCTCCGTCAATATTCTTCGCTTCATTATTAATTTCTGCATCTTGTATTTTGAATACTAATAGTGGCTGTCGTGATATTCTAATTTGCTTTGCCACATTTTTACTTCCAACGTAAATAGCAATTAAACTAACAAGCGTAGTTTGTTTTAAAATATAAGATATTATAGGATGTATAAATTCCCAAAAGTGCAATGCAATATTAACCAAGTCAGCCACCTCATTATCAATATATCATAAAACCTGCCCTAACAAATAAACTAAATAATAAAAATTCTATTATCTCCGAATAATGTTCACGAACAATCGAAAATAAAGAATTTTATAATCAAAAAAGCAAAAACAGAAATGCCTGATTTTGCTAATATCAATACTGTTTGTAAAAATATACAATAAATATTTACTAACGTTTTCTAATTCACGGGATATAATTCTATTTTGACTATATCCGTCCTTATGATTAACTATGCTAAATTCTCAAATGTTTTAAAGTCGCCTACTTCATAAGTAGGACATTCAAGCAACACTCTTAGGCTCTGCCCATTTCCGAAATGCAATCTAGCACTTTACATTTCTCGACATGTTGTATTTTTGATATCGGAGCGGAAATTGTGACTAACTCAATTTTTCTAGACTTTTCTCTCTTACTGTTTACAGTCTCCGGATTGAACACTTTTCAAAAATACAGTATAATAAATGTATTGAAACATTATATTCTGCACTATTTAATAACCGTGGTGGGGCATTAACTATGTGTCAATCAATATTAAGTTTTCAATGTACAAATTGACTAGCCATTGGCTGGTCTTTTTTTGTGCTTATTTTGTGTTCTTTAGGTTTTCTTAATAATATAAGCCTTTTCTACAAAATAATAAGCACAAGGTATGTTACAGAGGTATTTCAACTTCCATATCAAACCTTATGCTTATAATTTTACATACTCCGGTCAACCCCTAAAGTAACAAATAATCTAAAAAAATTGTTTTTAATTTGGCTAATCCGTTGTCGTTGTTGCGATAGCGGATTTCTTTACAATCTGATTACAAAGACTGTTTTAGTGCTATTTTTGGTTTTGCAGTTCTAAAGTTTAGTTACCATAATTTATTTCTGATTTTGGTCGCATATTTAGTTTTTGCCTTGCCATTTTGACTTTTTTAAGCCAATCAAGCACTTAATTCGTGTTTATCTGGTTATTATTATACGCAAAAATGCAGCCCAAAGCTATTGACTTTGAACTGTCTTAACAATTAGCGATATTTAGCATTTAATGATAATTAAGCTGCCATGATTCGCTTAGTAAAGACTTTTTCAGGTGTTTTGAACCTGAGCACATTTCTAGGACGCTCGTTGATGTCCTGAATGGCGTTTTGAAGCTTACGTTGGGTAATCTTAGTAAAGTCATAACCAGCAGGAAATACACGCCTTAATTCACGATTCATGCGTTCGTTTGTACCACGTTGACCTGGTGATTGTGGATCAGCGTAATATAACTTTTTGCCGTACGTATCTTCAATGCTGTAAATAAATAAACTACTGGTGAATTCTGAGCCACGATCACATGTGATACTGTCACAAACGTTCTCAAATCTTGACATGAAGGTATCTATGGCTGTTTTGACATCTTCTGAGTTCTTACTCTTTGCTTTGACACCAACCATAAAACGTGTTTTTCGCTCTACAAATGTGATTACGAAAGATTGGGAATCTTGAGGACTCATCACCCCATCAATTTCCCAATGACCAAATGTTGAGCGATTATTGATGACTTCTGGACGGTTGTGAATTGAACGCGTTTCAATCATCATCCGTTTATGTTCTGGATTAACTGGTTTTGCCCTTAGATGCCTGCGTCTTTTGCCTTTAAGCGGTAAATCATTTAATGTCGCACTCAGGTTGCGATTAAGTATCCAGTTATAGATTGTCCGTGTGCAAACACCAATTCGTGGCACACCATTTGCAATTTGTTCTGGCGACCAATGTTTCGTTTTGAGATAGTAATCTATCTTTTCGCGTTTTTTAGGTGTAATTTTAGGCTGTGAACGATGCGACTTTGATTGGTAATACTCAGCACGTCTAGTCGCTTGCACAGGTTCGTATGTATGGCGCAATATTTTCTTTTTGCCACGCCAGGTCATGACACGCGCATTACGCTGCAATTCATGTGTAATGGTAGCTCGAGGTCGGTTTAGCTTGCGAGCAATTTCCGCATTGGTCTTACCCGCATCAATCATATTTTTAATCGTAATACGCTCACTAAAGTCTAAACGTGCGTATTTGGATTTGGGATTCTTTTTAGTCATGTGGCAATTATTCCTTCTCTCAATAAGACTATAAAATTGACATTCGGTCAATAGTTAAAATGTTAAGAAAAACAAAAGTGAACAACTGCGCAAATAGCTTGGTATCAGCGTTTGAAGACTGTTATGGTTTATTTATATACGTGTGTATATTAGCAAGTATGATGTAACTATATGCACGTATATATACATGCATATAGTTACAAGTATATACGCTAACATACTCATCAATATGTTTATCTTATATTGATGTGTATACGTATATTGATATAGATAATAGACTTGCTTTTACCTAAATCATGTATCTATATTTTCTAATAATATCGTGCAAATGATTTTATGTAATCGTCATCTATTTGATGTGTTCGTCTGGCTTGACAAGCGTGCTTGTTCATAAGCACACACAAAAAAGCCATCAAATGACGGCTCTATTTGCGCAGTCAATCTGAAGTAAAGATTCACTGTTTAACTTAGGAAAAATGTTCTGAGAGGCCATGCAATATTGTTAAATGTATGAAGTGAGACATGATAAATTTCAAAAAAGAAATGATATATTTAGGAAAACAGACTATCAATATCACATGTCAAGACCCCCATCTGAACACTTTAAATATACCACCTTGTGAAGAACAAAACAAGTGTTATTGTTTATTATTTTATCGCTTGATAAGGACAAAACAAAAAAACAATGCCCTCAGGCACTGTTAATGTATTTATTTACGGAAAAGCTTTTTAACGATTATTTTGCGGAACTTGATTGCTGTTATTCCAAGCAATGTTAGTGCTGCAATACTACCGTACAAAAGTCCTTTAGGCGCTTCACCAAAGCCTGTGTTTGGTGTTGCAGGTGTCTTTGGCTCAGCAGGCTTAGGATTTTCAGTGATATTATTCTTCACTGTATCCGTCTTATAAGTCTGTCCGAAATTAGTTTGAACGGCCGTATTAGTCAACGTACCAGTAGCGTCATCCTTGACGACTGGCTTGAAGGTAATGATGATTTCATGACCCCCATGCGCCTTGAGGAAGGCCTGAACGTCATTTGGTGTAACAATCCACATACCCTTCTTCTCGTCCCATGTGAGTGTTACTTCACTCGCTACAGACTTCTTCGTTGTACTATCAATCAAAGTGAAGTCCGTCTTCGTCGAGGCCGTAATATTGAGCTTAGTTTCGTCATAATCATCTGAGAACGACAATTCCTTTGCTAACACATCATCTGAAATTGAGGCGTCTTTAATACCCTTTAAATCCCAAGTCAATTGATAATTCATTGTTGCCCCAGGCTTAACTTCCTGACCGTTGATGTCGTTACCATCAGCGTCTAGATCTTTTTTTATAGGTGCCACAGCTGGAGTATTATTTGTCACCTCTTTTGAGTCATTACTATCTTGATTGATAGTCTCAGTGAAGGTATTAGTGAAAGTCACGTTGTCTGCATTGGCTGTAACGTAGACATCAGCGATTGGCTTAGCAAAGGCTTTGGTCTTGTCCTTGTTCATTTCAGCCAAATACTCGTCATTAGCTTGATAAGTTACGGTGTGCGTCTTTTCGTCGTAGGTGATCGTGAAATTATCGGAAATATCCGTCTTACCATCAGCACTTAACACTTTACCAGACGTGTAAGTCACATCCTTTGGCAACTTATCCACGTACTTAAAGACGGTCACATCATAAGCGCGATTGGCTGGCAATGCACTTGACGTCAATGAGTAAGTTAGGTCTTGTCCTTTGACAACGGTCTTGCCATCATCACTGCCTTCTTTGTTACCATCATTCGTGCCAACGTCAACGTCCTTGACGGGTTTGACTGTCACGGTTGAGTTGTGAACCTTGTTCGATTCAGTTGTACTATCGTTGAGAATCAATTGATAACTGTTCTCAAACTTGACATTACCCTCGTCAGCTTCAACATACACATCGACAATTGGCAATGCAGCAGCCTTAGACTTGTCCTTGTTTAACTCGGCCAAGTATTCTGCTGTCGCTGTTGCCGTAACAGTGTGTGACTTTTCATCATACTTAATCGTGAACTTGTCTGACATATCCGTCTTGCCATCGGCGCTATAAGCCTTCGCTGACTTGTACGTCACACCGTCAGGCAATGGATCAACATATTTGAGACTGGTAATGTCATCAACGCGGTTAGCCGGCAAGTCGCTAGCTTTCAATGAATAGGTCAGCTTATCACCCTTGTTGACCACTTTATCGTTGTCTGAACCTTCCTTATCGCCAGCATTTTCGCCTTCATCAACATCCTTACTATTTTCCGGTGTGACGTACAACTTGTTTAGGTTGTAGCTAACCGTCAGTGCCGTAGGCTTAGTTGGTGCTGTAGGCTTAGTTGGTGCAGTTGGCTTTGTAGGCTCAGTTGGTTTCGTTGGTGCAGTAGGCGCAGTTGGCTCGGTTGGTTCTTTAGGTTTAGTTGGTGCCACTGGTACGTCAATTTTTGCAAGCGGTGATAACTCTATCCATTTTGCATATTCATTATAATCACCGGCGGTAGAATTACCTTGGCGGTTACGAGTGATAATACGTCCCAATGTCCACGTACCATTATTATTATTTAACGCATTATAGGGAACACCGTTGGTCAATGTCTTTTTAGTATAATATTCATCCGTTTTGTTATTGTGCGAAATAAATAGATTAACACCATACTTAGAGTCTTTTACAGTGTCATAGATAGACGAACCAGTCAACGTTAGATCAGCACCATAATTAATTTCGCCTTTAGCTTGATCTTGCGGGATTGTAGAATTAGGATTTTGAACGATTAAGGTATCCCAGAATCCGTTTCCAAAATGTGACGGGTCTTGTTTCGTGTAATCCAAACTCACCTTAGTGACTTTGATGACCTTTTCAGTTTCATCATAATGGTAAGTATAGGTATACGCTAGCTTACCCTGGAAAAAACCACCATAATAATTATTAAGACTAAATGTGCCAGATTGTTGATGATCAGTAGTTAATTCAGCTATTTTCTCTTTATATTCGGCTACATCCTTCTTATATTGCGCTTCATCAGTATCATATTGCGCTTTATCTAACTTATACTGTGCCAGATCCTTGTCGTATTGGGCTTTCTTTGTATCATATTCAGCCTTAGCCGTTGTATAGGCAGCCAGGTCTTTTTGATATTTAGCTTCTGCAGTTTCATAATCAGCACTGTCCGTATCATACTGTGCTTTATCCTTATCATACTGCGCTTTAGCCTCATCATAAGTGGCCTTATCTTTATCGTACTGAACATTCAACGCTTGTTGCTTCTTCACGATAGCGTTGATTTTATCAGTTTGACTTTGATAATCAGCTAAGATACTATCTTGCGTCTTATCTGAAGCACTCGCTAACACTGTTTGGCTTTTAGTAGCATTTTTTGTAACAGATACACCTGCTTCTTTCGCCGCCGCAATCGCCTTGTTGAGTTCATCATGCTTCACGCTGACTTCAAGACCCTGCTGTTTGCTAGAAGTGGTGGTGTCATCAGCTTTGGCTTGACCATCAAAAGGATGTGATAGGCCCATAATTGCCACAGTAGACAATGCCACTGCCCCAGCAGTGATCAGTTTTTTCTTGTGTTTAATGTTGTGTGTCATAAATATTCTCTCTTTACTTTAATTGTTGTTGTAAATTGCCATCTATGGATGACAAAGGTTGCTCATTAACCAATTCACCCGTCAAAACGATACGCTTTTTGGCGGTGTAATTGGTATAATTGCTTTTTTTGACTTGTGCCCAAAATTCCTGGTCTTCTAGACAAGCAATCAATTTCACTTTAGCTTTGCCAGTGTTGGCAACGGTTAAGGATTGATTCATCTGTCCAACAGGCATGCCATAAGCCAATTGGGTTGCTTTATAGGTGTAAACTGTTTTGCCATCAGAAAGGTATATGGGTTTCCCAAGGGCCGTCTTTTCAGTCATATTCTGTAAAGCGCTAAACTTAGTTGCCCCGTATGGAGAATTGTAGTCGCCCATGTTGTGAGCAAAAATTGGTACTACACCTTGTCCAAATTTAAGGTTAGGTGCATTCATACCAGCCCCAATTGCCAAAACATGATTACTGGTACCTTCATAGACCGCTTCACGAATTTTGAAACTCGGCATGGCCACATGGCCACGTAGAATTTCTGCTTGATCACTTTTAGCCATTTTCAGAAGTTTGGCTGTAGTGGTCAAACCACCCGTTCCAGTATAATCAGGTGTCACACCTTTTTGTTTTGCAACAGAATTGACTTTATCTGCAGTGACAACGGCCTGCTTACTGTGATTGGCACTTAGTTTCTTCACCTGTTGGGCGGTTCGCCATTGCGGGTGATTACCATAAATGACGGCGCCAGTGACAATCAAAATACTCATCACGGCAAACAGAAACGTTGACAGTATAGGATGCCGTTTGTGACGTTTTACAGTCTTTGGCGCAGGAACCTGACGTTTTTTAACTTGTTCTAAATTAATCGCCATATTAGTGCCTCCACTTAGTTAACCGGCACAGTGTAATCGTAGCCATCGTAATGAACTGTGATGGCTTTGTCTTTAACAGACACGACCTGAGCTGTAACCTGTTGACCGTTGATTGTGGCCTGCACGTCTTCACCGACATGATAGCGGTCAGCTAATGTAGAAGAACTGTTAGCTTGTGAGCTAGATGAGCTTGATTGACTACTTGAAGCACTTACCTTTGAAGAAGAACTAGCCTCAGATGATTCTGGTGCTAAGGTTACGGTTGCGTTGCCTTCGTTGTGACTACTCGCAGAGACCGCTTTTGATGATTGTGCAGTGGCATCGGTTTTGTGTTGTGCCATCGCATAACCACCAAAGCCAGCACCACCAATCGCCAAAACGGCCAAGGCAGCAATCGTTGCTGTTTGCCAACCCTTGACAGGCTTTGCTTGCGGTTGAGGCTGTTTCATTTGCGCTGCTAACAAAGTCATCAATTGTTGATTAGTTTCATCATGTGATGTTGTTTTGGGGGTATTTTGAAGCATTTGTAACTGTCGTTTGAGTTGAGAGACCTCATCATTATTGACAGCATCTTTACCTTTTAATTGTTGCTCGAGGTTTAGATTAGTTTGCTTCAAAATCTGGACTTGTTGCTCAAGTTCACTGAGGTTACCAGCATGCGTTTTAGCACTTTCTAACTCAGTGGCACTGATCATTGCTTTTTCATGCTCTGATTGATATTGTGCCCTCTTATTACTGATGTCTTCTTCCAGCTTTTGATGCATGTCTAGCAAGGATTGTGTGTTTTGAGCTAATAACTCATCACGCAAAGCTTTAAGACTGGTTAGCGTCTCTGTTTGCGCTTGTGACGTCACTTCTGAGACTTGATCGTCCACTGTGGCTTGAAGATTACTTTGCAAGTCTTTAGAACGTTCTATAAACCAGTTATCCAGCTCTTGATTAACAGATACTTTCAAAGCCTCTAAGTCGCTTACAAAGTCACTCTTGAGCGTTTTGAGTGTATTATCATGACGCGCATTCTCATCTTCCACAGCCGTGCGATAACCTGCTTCACGAGCTTGATGTGCTTGCGCATAACGGGTTTCAAACTCTGTTGCCCGTTCTTCTTTCATTTGTGCATCAACGGTCTCAGAAACATTAGTGTCACGTAACTGTTCAACTGCTGCTTTCGTCTTTGCTTGTTGTTGTTTCAACAAGTCGGACATCGCTTTGCGTATCTTTTGCGTGTAAATGTTGCTGGTATCATTCAAAAAGTCATTTGCTTTGGCTTTGTCTTCGTTCAAACGACTAACCACGTAATCGGGGTGTTCCGCAGGTAAATCAGCTTTGACATCACTCATCTCAAATGCATTTGGTGCCAGGTTGACACGATCAATTAACTTCTGTGTGGGATCATTTTCGGTCATGACACCCTCTGAGTTGTCTTGAGTCGGAACAACAGCTTGAACAATTGGTTTCACGATTTCACCACTTGCAGGCTGCTCGGATTGTGGATTCTTTGGGGCGACGTCCCTCGGTACATTTGCAGCGAATGGATCGACATCTTCGTCAAGCGTACTTTTATCTGCTGATGAGCTGCCAAAAACTGAGGGCGTGTTCGTCGCCACGTTGTGTGCAAACTTACGTGGCTCAATTGCTAACACTTCACCAGTTTCACGCGCTTGTCTAAACTGTTCCTCAGAAGGTAAATCTGGCAAATCATCTGATGACAGACTACCATCTGCAAGCACGGCATCCATCAGCGGTTGTAGGGCTTCAACAATAATGTCATAAGTCATATCTTCATCTTGACGAATTTCTGTGTCGTTGAAAATATGATCAGCGGTACTAACAACAATGTTTTCAAACCCTGCTGTTAGTACCGCTCTTTCCCAACTTAATCCGGTTGGCTCAGCACGACCTTTTTCGTTAGTGATAAAGTAGACGACATTGCCTAAACGAACATCATGATCACCTGCCCGCACCACATCATTGACTAAACCAGCAGCGAATTGTTGTAGCCCTGACAGTGATACATTCGGCCAGCTTTCACTTACTCCACTTTTTTCTGCCAGGTCTTGAATCACCTCATCATTGAGATTAATTTCAGTTTGTTCAACGCGGGCAAAAAATGGATCACCGATACTAGTTTGTTTTTTCTTTCCAAACATCTCTCACCCCCTGCTTAGAATGGCCAGTTGATGACGTTTCCGCCACCAGCAGTTGTAGCAGTTTGCCAAATCCAAGTCAGTAATAGGCCAGTTAAGGCGCCGCCACCAATACCAAATAAGGCGTGCATTAGCTTACTGTTACTTTTTTGTGCCATCTGTTCATTACCTGTTGAACGCAGGATAAACGCCCAGAGCAAGGCAACAGCGCCAACAACGATCAACACAATATAAAGAATTGTGATGACCTTTGAACCACTTGTTTTGGCAGCATCACCAATGTCCGCTGAGGCAACAGTCGGCAGCCACATTGGTGATGAAGCAACCAATCCCGCTAATGTTTGTTGCAAGCGTGAAATCGGACGACGCTCCCATAGAAACTTGTTATGTGCATTTGACTTTTTCATTCAAAAAGTCCTCCTTTTTTTTGTTGTGTTATCAACACACGCACAGAATAACAAGAATCAAAAAATTGTCATAAAGGTAAATGGTTTTTCCTGAGGCAAACCAAAAAGCCCATCCAATTGGACGAGCTTTGAGATTAAAAACTATTTAAGTTATAATGAGTATAAATAAAAAAACCCGATGTGTCGTTCCTACTTTGGCGAGCTGGAACACATCGAGCTAAAAATAATTTTTAATTTGTATGTATAGTATAACTAATAATACTATAAAATACAAATTGAAATGATTTAATTAGCTCTTATCACATCGGTGGATAGGAGCTTTTTTCATGTCAAAATTCACCTTAAAAAATAAATCAATCATTACAATTCTAGCAATATTGGTGACTGAAGTCCTATTCTGGGTTGTTTTGTCAAAGTACCCAGATCAGTTTGAAAAATATCTCACCTTACTATTCCTTTATCCTATTGTGACAATGATTTTATTTTCGACTACTCAAACACTATTAGACGGTCATTTTGAAATCAAAAGATTATTAGGAGTATTATCAGCTTTCCTCAGCAGCACACTATCTTCCTTCTCCGCAGTTATAATAATGAGCTTATGGATTAAATTTCAAGAACCAAATGCTTCTGGTGGTAAAATAACAGACATTCATTTTTTAATCGGCAATTTTGCAATAAATTTCCAAAAAAGTATTGGCGTTTTACTTAATCAATTACAAAATGCCAGCTCACATACTTTATCTCTTTTGTCTTTCGGGTTCACCGTTATACCATTTACCTTAATTTGTATTCCTGTTTTCTCAGGAAGTGTACAAAGACGAATTATTTATGAATGGTTATTTACGGTCATTTTCTTTATTGTGATTTTCTCTATGAGATATTTTGCCTCTTAAATCACTTGAAAATAATGCACCATAGACGACAAGTCTTAAAAGAACGTGACAAAACAAAATAAATATAATTGTGGGTACTAGGCTTTTGGAATTTATAGATAAAATAATAAACGTTTGGCTAAGCAATATCAACCAAGTTAGCAGCGTAAAATAATGACTGATTTTTAAGAATACTCTTACGATAATCAAAGCGAGCAGCGAGCTAAGTAAAGGCAACAAGAAGTATAGAATCAAAAGTTTGACATCCAAATATACTATGCTTTTGCAACTAAATAAGATACCTTGAAATAAAATAGTGCTCCCCCAGACAAGACTATTAAAAAGTGGTCCATGAGGGCAGTACCAAATTTTCATTCTTTGAACAAAATTCATATTTTTTTCCTTCTCGGATCATTTTTTCTCTTCAATTGGTGTCTACGTTTAGAGTAGCTCATTATGCCTTCGATGACTGTAAACGCTAGTCCACCAATAATTGGAAGCCAAAACATAAACTGCCAAAACCTCAAAGACACCTGGATCGCCTCTGCAATTTTCAAGGTAGAAATATGGCTGGCATGACTAATGTCACTTGATTTTATTGTTGGCATTGTTGTCATTGCAACAACAGTGAAAATAAAGTAAAATGCTCCCGCCAATGTAAACGACCATGTGAGAAACCTTTTGAAATAATGGTTGAATGTTTTTAATTTATTGCGATTCATATTACGCTCCTTTACAGCACACTGCTGTCACTTTGTAATTGATAAGTTCCGATGCGATCTAGTTGTGTCACAAGATTTGTTTTAGGATTGAAGCTGACATTATAGACAAAACGTGTGGTGGCATCTGCCGAGTCCTTGAGATGGCTTTTGACAAAGACAATCACCTTCCCCTTCACTGCTGTGGCGCTTGCCGAGGTGGGTAAGAAATCCATGTGATCATAAGTCATTACCACACCTGTCTGTGTAATCATTTTATCGGGATCAGCCTTGAAATCTAAACTATTTTTGACGACCTCCTGAGTCACATAAGGTGTCATCTGTTTGGCTTTAGCATCAAATTCCTTTTGAGAGGCAATTGTCCAATCTAGGGTAAACAGCCTATCTAGCAAGTTAGAAGCTGCAGAAACATTTGGTTGCTTTGAATCTAGTACCGTACCGACCTTTGATTTCTTCTTGATGAGTTTGCTTTGTTGCACGGCTAGTTCATTTGAGGCACTTTGATGCGTTTTAACAGCGACTTGAGTAGCTAACCAAAAGCCTAGTCCAGCAGCCACCATCAACACTGGAATAGCCCACAATAAGGCTATTGTTTTATTTACTTTTGACATGGTTATTTCCTTCCTGAGGTATCTTTTACAGCACCCGTTTGGAGTTCTGTAATTTTGCCATTTTCAATGTGCATCAATAGTGTTGTGCTGGTTTCCTCTTTGCCTAATTTATATTTAACCGTCCCAAATCCTAGACCTGAGCCATCGGCTGCTTTGGAATAGACAATATCATTGCTTTCTAAATGAAAAGTTGGCACACCTTCATCCACATCACCACCAAACGTTGCCCCTAGAAAAGCTGACACAACGTCATCCGTTGCCACACTACTTTTAGCATCTGATTTATTTAACTTTGGTAAGATGGCAAACATTTCTTTGAGGAAAGTATTGCCAATCTTTTCAATGTTTTGGGTATCTCGAATATCAGCGGTTTTAACCTTATCAAGTTGTTTAGCTTTAATACTATACTGACTTGACTTAGCTTTTGTTGCCTTAATTTCCTGATGCACGATATTCACACTCTTGACCGTGCGTTGATAGCTAAGTCCTTGCTGGACTAAAAACAGGCAAGCAAGCGTCAATACAAACGCGTAAACACATTTTAAATTGAATTTTGTCATGGTTAATCTCCCGAGACTACTTTGGCAATCGTTTTGTTATTGGTTGAGCTGGTACTGTCAATTACTTGATTACCTTTTAAAGCAATTACTGTTGGCACTTGTGTCACACCATACTTAGAAAGATAGGCTTGTGCATCAGACTTCTTGACGTTGATGACAACATAATCAATTGTCTTTTGATGTGTCTTGATCGTCTTTTTAATCGTGTTACGCGCTTTCTTACAGTCAGGGCAACCAGGCTTATGGAAGATTAAGACTGTCTTTCGCTTGCTACTGGTATCTAACTGGTCAATCTTGTCAGCGAAGTTCTTGGTATCTGGATAACCATTCACCTCTGTGTTGTAGTAATAAGTTCCACCAATCACAGTCAATATCGCAATGACGGCTAAAGAGAACACTGCAATGCCCCATTTTTTTATCTTACTCATATTAAATACTCCGTTTACTAATTCTTACTTTCACTGGACTTAAAGGGACCACTTGGAATCACTACATTTGTACCAGCTTTCTTTGGTAATTTAAGATAGTCTCCAGGGGACTTCAAACCTTTGCTTTGTGGCGCCCAATTAAATTGGTCCTTAGTCTGTACGGCAAAATGAACGTGAATACCTGTTGCTTTACCAGTTTGACCTTCATGACTTATATGTTGCCCTGCCTTGACTTTATCACCAATGTTTACCACAATTGCCGACTGTGTTGGTGCGTGACCATAATAGGTAAATACCCCATCAGTGCCTTTGATAACAACCCAATTCCCGCCAACACTATCAAAACTTTTACCAACAACGACACCATCACGAACGGCGTAAACATTACTATCATCGCCAGTTTCATTAGCGCCGACAGTTTGAAAATCAACCCCATAATGTTCTGCTCCCGTTATACCGCCGTAATTGGGATAACCACCGGTAATGTTGTACTTGCCCTTAACAGGCAAGCCGTCAGTAGTACTAACCAACCCAGTATCACAGGCGGCGTCAGCTAATGCACTTGACTGACTATCACTTGAGGTATCCGCCGTTCCACTAGCATTATTCCCTTCATCAAAGACATCAATATCACCCGCATAATCTAGTTTGAAAATTTTTTTGACTTCTTCCGCTGTTCTAGCAGTGTCGGCGACTTTTCTTTGGGGATCATTTTCCCCAACCCCTTCAAACTTTGTGTCCCATGCCACCATGGAACTGTTAATATTGTTAGCTGTGGCTAAGCCAATCAGTGTGGCCTTGTGGCTACTGTGCAATTCATTAATTGCCAGTTGAACTTGTGCTTGCACGGTGTCAGCTGTGTCACCATAACGATTACCATTGATACCACCAGCACCCCACTGCCAAATGCCTTTTACGGAGCCAGCAGGATTGACGGCTTTCGGATTAAAGCCACTTTCTCTAAGACCAATTGCAATCGCAGCAGCAATATTGTCGCCTGACATTTTAATTTCTTTATGAAAACGGTCAATTGCATGTTGTATGGCTTTGTGCGTTGCTGAGTTGGGATCTTTCCAATCGCCACCGATTGTCGTCCCGCCATCTGAAATCGTGGTATCATCATTCCAGCAATCAGCGTTCTGTGTTGAAAACACCATGATGCACATCATAAAGATAACAGTGATAGCAAGGAGTGCCGTCGCAACCATGCCGACAATCAGGTATATTTTACGTTTTTTATTTTGCATCCAACGTTCTAGCATGGCCTAACCTCCGATTAAAAGGCTAAGGCCTTTGAGAATAAAAACAAAAACAAAACCAGCAATGACATACCAAATAATTTTGTTATCCACTGGTTGAGGCTTTTGACCTTTGTCATAGTTCTCAACGATTTGTTGTGCCTCTTGCTTCATTTTTTCACGGTTATCACGCGCCTTCTTTAATGGATGTGGCAATTTCATCTTACAGTCCTCCACCAAACAAATTAATTTCTGAGTCATTAAGATCAACGTGCATGAACGTAGCTTGCTTACCCACCAAATTCATCAAGAAATCACCTTGATCTAATCCTTGTAAGGCTGCCAATTGACCATCAGTGATGTTAGTTTCACTCACCACACTACGTAAACGGGTGGTATCTGTTTTTGAAAGCCGACCAATGATTTGCTTTGGGAATCGGCCAAAGAACGAAGATGCGGCACGACTAGCCTCAGTGTCTGAGGCGTTGCCTGTTGGCACAACGTTTTTGAGTCCTGGGAAAATAGCAAACATACCAAAGAAATCTTTACCATGTTGTGCCATCATGTTGTCCCCGAAGGTAATGCCTAATGAATGTTTGGCATTGAAAATATCATCCGCTTCATCCTGTATCCACCAGAAATATTTTGGTGGATTACCATTGTTGTTGGCTTGAGTTGAGACCTCACCGCGCTTAATGCGCTCACGTTGTTGTGTGCCGTTAATCGTGATGTAGCTTTCCATCAAAGACAAAATGGTAAAATATTGCGCGTTGTAAAGATCATCTTCTAATCTTGAAAGACCACTAGTATCAAAACGAATCAAACGCTCACCAGACAGATCAGGCATAGTCGTTACACCGTTCACCATGTCACCGTGGTTTTGAATTAGGCTGCTAATTGTCGATAAGATATTGTCCAAACGTTCTACGGCGGGTTGCGTCATGTTGCGCGTCAGCATGTTACGGGTTTCTAGGAAGGTTTGAAAATCTTCGAGAATTGGATAATCTTCGTTGCGTAGCCCGATTACACGTAAATCCTGTGGGTTGTCTTTTGGTGACAACGACCACATACGCCGTTCAACATAGAAATCAGTAATTAGGTTACCCAACATTTCTAATTCTTTCTTATCAGCTTGTGGATTGAGTGTAGCGTAGTACGTAATCACTTTTGTACGATGCTGGTTGAAACTTGCAATGACATCAACATTGCCATTTGCATCAAGGACAGTGCCAAACACTTGCATCAAATTAATGATGTTTTGACTGCCATCAAGTGTCAAAGTGACACCGTAATAATAATTCACCAGATCACGCCATTCATTAGACTTATCAAATACCCAAACCGTGTCACCGCGAGAAACTAATGGTCCCAAGTTCTTTTTGGCAAACGAGCTTTTACCTGAGCGCTCACCACCCACAACTAGGTTATAAGCAGTTAACTGCGTACGGTGGTCATTGTAGCTAGGATCGTACATAACTTCACCACGTTGCATTGTTAAGCCCATGTATGAACCTCTAGGATGAGCGATAAAGGTTTGGTTAAAGGCATACGAGCCAGCCAGCGCATAGGCTTTCATTGGAAAACCTTTGTCCTTAATCGTTTGATTTTCAATTGACATGGCTGGCATAAAGAACTGTTGGAAGTGAGTTAATTGCTCAGAAGGATAAACTTTCATGCGGTAGTTAGAAAGCTGTTGTTGGATTTCTTTAACGCGACGGCGTAATTCTTCTGGTGAGACATCACTAACTAATAGACGGACGTAGACACGTTTGTAAATTTCACGGCCATTGCGGGCTTCATTCAAATCCTGCAACGTAATATCAGCATCTTGTTCGGCTTCCAACGCGTCACCTTGTGAGGTCACTTCACTACGTGCCTTACTACGCAACGTGTTAGTGGCTGTTTCAAGGGCTTTTTGGACCTCAAACTTGTTTTCAGTACCAATCTTAATGTCTACAATGGTGTTCTTGTGGTTAATGAGTTCCTTGAACCAGCCCTGTAATTGTTCATTCTTGGGATAGTCGTAGACGTTGATAATGGCACTACTTGCCATACCATCATCAAAGTAAGTGGTATGAAATTCAATACCACTAGGATTTTGAACTTCCTCAATGAGTTCTAAATTATAGCCGCGTGCTTTTAGAGCGGAACGTTTTGCTGTATTTAAACTTGTGCGCATTGTTATTTTTCCTCCAATTCTAGAGTTTCACCTGGGTTGTTGATTTGATACATGACCATCTTTTTACGATTAATTGAGACTGGCTCAGGTGTAAACGCCATGCCTGCGTGTGCCATAAAGTCACGTCGGTTTTTATCTAAGGCAGCTAATGTCTTACCATAGATCACAGCGGTATATTCTTGATGCTTAATGTCGCCGACTACATTCTTTTCAATGTTAATTTCTTGCAAAATAGTTTGGCGCATCATTAACAATTGTTGATAATGACGATCATCTAGGTCACCACTATTCAATTGATTTTCCACTCTCACTAGTTCTTGTCCCCATGAAGCTTGCTGGATACGGGTGTCAGCGGGTAGTTGACTAACAAAAATATCAAAGTCTTCCACGTAAACTGATAGCAATTGATGAAAGTCAGCGATAATGGCATTAGAACTCTTATCGCCTTCAGCATTCAGAAAATCCAAATCTTTTCCAGGTAAATTGAGCATGTCAGCGTACGTATCATCAGCCAATAGAATTGGATGCCCTTTTTTATTCAAAATGTCTTTATAAGGTAAAGCAAAGTAGATTGGAATTGGTTTGCGATTATCAAGTGCTTGTTTGACAACTGTTAAACCCTTTCCCTTTTGTGCTTGTTTAGCTTTTATTCCCATTATTTTTCCTCTCGTTTCTTGTTTTCAGTAATCGCAGTTAGATCACCTGTGGCGTGCTTGCTGGACTTTAAGATGCCACGTAGGATTTCTTGATACATGAGACCCATTGGGTTACTTGGACTAGGTAAAATCAAATAGCCAGCTAGTAACGCATTACTGATAATTAGAATCAGCCCATACTTGCCAATATTGTAGGGATAGAATGATTTAATCATCAGGTAAGTAATCCCAAAAACAATGACTAGGACAAAGATTCGTTCCATCGTGAAAAACATCCACCGAGATACTTTCTTCCAAATATTGCGTCCAGGGGTAAAGTGTTCATACATATAATTTCTCCTTTAACAAGTTATTTTTGCCTGGATTGAATTTCAATCTGTGGTCAGTGTACAAGCTATCGAAAAAATGTCATAAAGGTAAATGGTTTTTCCTAAAGCAAAGAAAAAGCCCCCTGCACGAACAGTAGACAATGATTTGTTTGTTATCTTTTTGTGTATCCAATCTATATACGATATTGATATCTGTGTATATATTCATCTTATAACACAAACATACTTTTATTTATATTTGAAGTATAGTATATTGATATATATGTTATACGTATGGTATAATATATATGTAAACAAGTTTTACATGCCTGGATTGGTGGTTTCATCGTTATTTCGTTTTGACAGATAAAATAACTAAGGAGCTTCATCATGAGTAAAACAATTACATTTTCAGCATCTAAAGGTGGCGTTGGTAAAACAACGATGACATTCAACTTCGCTAGTTTTTTGGTTCGACAAGGGTACAAGGTTTTGTTAATTGATTCAGACTATCAAGGTAACTTGTCCTCTACCTATGAAAGCTATACTAATAAAAATACGCTATATGACGTCTTTACAGGCGGTTTAGCACAAATTAGACAAATTACCCCACAATTAGGTTTATTACCTGCTAGCCCTCATTTAGACGAATTAGAAGGTACATTACAATCAAAGAATAATAAAAACTTTTTGATGATGATGTGGCTTCAAGATCACCTTGAGGAAATCAAAGATTATGACTATATTCTAATTGACACCCATCCAGAGTTTGGGACATTAACGAAGAATATGATTGCCGTTTCTGATTATGTTGTGGTGCCACTAGAACCCTCAGAGTATGGTTTTATTCAATCAAAACAACAATTTGACCTGCGGATGAAAGAGTTCCGTGATGATGCCGTGGATATTCGTACACGAGAGTCCCTAATTGAAGCAAAGGTTTTGTACCTTGCTAATCGTGTGAAGCACAATACCCGTTCAAGTCATGAGTTTGGCCAGATTATTGACCAAATTGAGAACCTTGTCGCCGTCTTAAATGAGCGTGAAGTGTTTAATAGTTCAACGATGCTTAAAACCCCAGTGTTTGATTTAGACCAAGCTAAGCGCAACCCTAAAACATTGCAGCAAATCAATGATGCTTATCAAAAGCTATTAGAAAGTGTGAAATAATGGATTACGATAAAAAAGACCCCCGTATGTTTGATGAAGCCAGCGCTCAAAAACAAATGGCAGATGCCTTTAGTCGAGACGCACCACAATCAGAGGTATCGTTAGGTGACGGGTTTAAGTTACCCTCTTCAAATCATAGTAGTCGTAAAGTGCAAACGACTTACACCATTCGCCCTGAGATAAAACAAGGCATTGAGAAATTGGCTATCAAACAAGGATTCCGCTCATCAAGTGCCTTTGTAGATCTAGTATTAGAACAAGTCTTAAATCAATCAAAATAATTTAGGACAAAACAAAAGCCGTGATTTAATAAGTAATCACGGCTTTTTAGCTATTTCTTTATATCATCAGGATTGAATCCAGGGTTGGCCTTGTTAAATTCTTTAACTGTGTCGTAGTAATTCGTTGCTACCCCGTCAGTTTGAATTTGATTTGCAATTTTATCTAGTGGGTATGTCATATTAGTATCGCTGTTTTCCCAACTAGTTGAAGTTCCAAAACTCTCCTTCACTCCGTCTTGGTGTCTTTCAGATTCAGGTTTTGCTAGATATTCATTGGCCCAATTTTTAAAGTCTTGTTTAGACCAAGATGTAAAATAGTCAGAATAAACATGGCCTTTCATTTTAGCAGCTTTTTTAGCATAAGCTTTTTCATTGTTCTTGTCCTGAACTGAGGTTGAGGCGGATGAAGCCTTAGCACTTGACACGTAACTTGATGATTGTGCCTCAGGACTGTTTTGTTTTTGTTGGTGCAACATGGCTAACAAAATTCCGATAACAATAATTCCAATCACCACAATTGTAATCCAAATTTTATTTTGCTTAATTTTCTCCATCAGTATACTCCCTAAAATCAACTACTGTTAATTTTACCGTATTAGCCTACAAATTAAAAGTTTCACTTGTCTTCTTTACTTGATACGCTTTGTTGATTCTGCATTTTCGCTTTTTGTTTTGCAATAACACTCTCAGCCCAGGCGCGATCCTTTTCTTTTTGTTGCGCTGCTGTCAACGGTTGAGTCACCGTCTTTTTGCCAGGCAATGTACCGCTCAAACGTGGGGTGTTTGGACGTGACATGGTTGCTGGTGTTGCACCGACTCCCTTAGGTTGAACAACTGTTCCACCACTCACAATTGGCTTAGTTGAATTAGCAGCGCTAGACTTGGGTGAATTAGTTCTAGTAGGTAAGCCACGGTGTGCATCTGACATAGCGTGGCTCATGTTAGATTGAGGCGTATTTGCTGTATCCTTTGGATGAGAATTAGGTGAATCTGTCGCTGCCTTTGAAAGTGCTTCATGAACATTACGTGGTTGAGAAGAATTAGATGGTGAATCGCCACTACCTGCTTTGGGTGTCACAGGCGAATGACGTTTGTTAAAGGCTTCAACGGCTTGTTGTCCTCCTGCAAAGTTGTCGGCGACACCACCAGCATAATCTTTGACATTGCCAACGGCTTTATTCACGCCACCTTTAACTTTATCACCAGCCGCACGACCAGTGTTTTTCAATAAACTACCTGGATGTTTCATTGCTCCGACTGTACGTCCTGCTACCTCAGCCGCCTTTGCCGCCTTACCTGTGGCTTGTGCGGATGCATCGACACCAGTATCATTTAAGCTATGATCAGTCAGTGCTTTACTATTATCTAAGCCTTGATTGCCACCTGAGTTGGCAATCTTCTTACCTAGTTCACGATTCTTCTTTTTCTGTTCTGGTGAAATTGCGTTGAGACCCTTGCCAATATTTTTCTTGGCAACCCTTGTGGCGCCACCTACCATGTGAGCAGCTTGATTGGCTAACATCATCGAAGCAACAGGATTATGACCTGAGCGAACACCAGTCCACTGTTCAATCATTTCAAATCCACCAGCCAAACCCTTACCACCAGCTAACAGAGCGCCAATCGACAAAATTGTAAATGGCCACATATCTAGACCTAAACCATTAATGGTATTAAAGGCGAATTCTACCCAGGCAAAGAAGAATATTAATGAAATTGGCATCATGACAATACCTGTTATTTGTCCCTCAATCATTCCTAAAACTTGTTGGACACGTTTGCCTTGTGTGCCATCTCTGAGGCCAAAGTAAACAATGGATCCTGCCATAAAAGCCATTTTATAGACTGAGGACAGCAAACGCACAATCGCACCGGCTACGACGATAATAAAGACGATTTCACCACCAATAATGCCTAACCAATTAGTTTTCATCACTGGATAATCATCCGCAAATGTCTTACCCAGAACAAGTGAGTCACCGGTAATATCAACCATGTTGCCATTGCCACCTATTTTTTTGGTGAATACTGATTTTTGAGCGTCGCTTAAACCGTCTGTATATCCAGCATCACTCATTACTGAATGGTAGTCAGAACCTTGAATTTTTGATTTTGCATCCTTGAATACACGCTCGTCATCTTTATATTTGCTCAAGTCAAAATTATCTCTTGCTAAATAGTGTAAGTCTGTGGAATTTCCTTGCCATAATTGTGTAACAATGTTCTTGTCCTTTGTACCGGATGTATCATTGACCGTGGCTGTCCCAATACCACTCATCAATCCGATTATTAATGGTAAAGCAGAAATTACACCAACAGTGATGGTGATTCCCTTAGGCCATTCCCTACCCTTGCGACCAGAAGTAGCGGTATATTGTATCCACTGCACCATCATCATGATGCCAAATATGACAAAACCCAGGTACAGAAAGTCTTTTAGAATATTTCCTAAATTCCAATTTCGATAAACGTCGCTCTTTGGCTCAAAAAAGATTTTCATAAAGTCCAACATTTTGAAAGATGATTGGTATGCGGTAAAGACTGCATTCGCAATGTAATAGAAAATTAATGCAATGCTGTGCATGAATAACATGATCAGCGTTAAGAATATATGTGGCAGTGGTGATAGGTATTGCGACCATTGTGTGTAAAAATCGGCTGTTGGGCCATTATTAGGTAAAGTTGGTAAACTTTCCGCTAATGTATTGATGCCCGAGAATAGATTTGTCATTCGACTTCTCCTTGAGTTGTTGCAGCGTTAAGCTGCTTATATATTTCCCACATATATGCGGGTTCGTTGTTGAGTAATCGTAGAACTTTACCGTTATTGTTGTTGCCAGAAAGTGTCAAATATTTGCCACGATTTAAGTAAGCAACGGCACTGTTTTGTTCTTCGGTCTTATTTGAGCGCGGTATCCTCATTTTGATGGATTTCTCTACAATTTGACGTAGCTCAACATTGTCTAGTTGTTCTTCGGTCATAAATGGCTCATCAGGGTTAAAGTCATGTTTCCACTGCAAGTAACGTTCCTCATCAGAGAGTTCTTGTTGTGTTTGCACTGTCGCTGTTTCGATACCTTGATGCGCTTTGGCCAAAATGTTGTTGATTTCATCATCAGCTAACGTATTGAGTTGACGATTATCAATTTGATTGCCACCTGCGCCTTCTTCCTCAATTTCTAGTTGTACTTGTTGATCTAGCTCATCAAAGTAAGGCACAAAGTCATGATAGAGGTCATCATATTTCAAATCGTTATGCTGCGCTTTGATGTTCAAATCGGCTGTATAGTAATCAAGTGAATACTGCTTACCCAATAATTCATAGGCAAACGGCATTCGGTAAGCACCCGTAGAGAAAATTGGCAAAGGGCGAACAGAACGCCCTTTCTTATCCGCACGTTTGATGGTACGGATGGTAATCATCTCACGCGGACTCAATTCGCTAATTTCTTTGGCATCTAACAGCCGAACCTTGCTAACTTGTGCTTGACGGTTACCACGATCTTGACGATCTAAGCCAATTTGTGAATTGACTGATTCGGTTTGGACTTCAACCTCACCTAGTTGCTTAGATAGTGCTTCATTTGTTTGCTCATCATTAGTTAAAATGTGGAACCAGTTACCCGTGTTACCATTGATGTCGTTGGTTTCCATTTCAGAATAATGCAATCGTGGTTGTGTTAAGGTTTGAATATACAAATCAACCAAATGCCCGTAGGTTAAACCACGCGTTAGAATGTTGGTGAAGCCTGGAATACGTGGGAACATAGAAAACTCATTGAGCTTATAAAGTATCCAACTGTCCATTTTCCTGCGGGTAATCGTTGATGCAATGTCCGTATTGACTGAGAAAACTTGTGAGATAAACAAGCTGGCCAAAGCGGAGAAATCATCGTTAGATTGTGGCGTGATGATGAAGACTGCCATTGGATTTTCTGAGTAACGCAAGGTGACACCTGGTGTCTCAGTAGTGCCTTGTGGTTTAATCTGATCAACCAGGCATTGGATGACAGGTTGCTTAGAAAACAAGTCACGCTTAATCTTGCCATTGAGTAATTTTCGTTGTACAATCTTACCAGTCAACGTAAACGACTGTTTACGCATCGCAATTGAATTGCCGTCATTATCGAGTGACAACTCAATTTGCCATGAGACAGGTAAATGGTTATGAATCGGATAAGTTAGCGTGCCTGATTGGGACACAGTTAGCTTGTCCTTTTCTATTGCCTGCTTTTTACCTGATTCATAAACATGAATGCTAACATGAACGCCTTTATAGCGGTCAGAGAACTTAATCTTTAGCATTCTTGGAAACCCTAAGTCGGTCAAATTGATAGTGTTAAAGGTTGTCAGACGAGTGATTGACTCTGAGGCAAACAAATTCAAACGATTCATCACTGAGAAAGAAATTGATGATTTGGTATCCCCTGTGGCAGATAGGTACTCAGCGGCGTTTAGAATAATCATATTGCGCGCTGGTGTTCGCGGTAGTTTACCAATGTTAGTGATGTACTTAGTTAAGCCATCACCTTCTTTATCCGTGAACTTGTTCATATCATTGATGAACTGCAAAACGTTTGAGATGGTCACCATTGATTTGTCCTGGTGACGTACAGCAATATCTAGCACAGTGAGCATGACTGCCTGGATGGTACTTTCAGCAGCACTATCCCAAATATCTTTGTGGCTACTTTCTTCCCCACTTGAACCACCAATGACTTGTACAACCTTACGTAGTTCCGTATTGGCACTGTCCCAATCACCATCAAAGGCATAATCAATGGCAATTTCAAGAGGATTCCAGGACTCAGACTCACTTGGTTCCATGATATTGAGTAATTTCACGTCATAACCTGCTGTGCGTAAGGACTTGTAGCTCATTTTGGCATCTTCGTTTTTGGCATCAGTATCAATAATGTTCCATTTGATTTCGGCACGACGAATGATGTCAATTAAGGTATAGCCACGCATTTGGTCTTTTGAAGAACGCGTCATCCCAGTGGTCTTGGAATGAGTGTTACTGGTATCCACCCAATAGAAACCATCAAAACCGCCTTGAACATTCAGTTGCTTTTCAAATAACTTTGGTAAGCGTTCCAGTAAAATGGGACGTATTTTTTTGTAGATACCACCAAATTGTAAAGAATTCATTCCTAGCGGGCGCTTGAGCCATTGCCACGCCCACAGAAACGGATGAATCATAAAGAATTCGAAAGTGTATCCTTGTGTGTGCAGCACTGGTTGTCCTGGGCGACCCTTAAAATTCTTATTGCGATCAGGAATCAATTTATAAACCTTATCCACCTCACGTACTTCCGCAAAACGGTTAGTATTACGCGTTTGGTCTCTAAACAATTGATACCAGTCATAGATACGCTGGAAGACATATTTTTTAAGTAGGAGTAACAGGCATAGGATTAGTACAATGCTTGTTACTAAAGTTAGTCGCGACAGAATAGTGAAAATATTGAGTGGATTGAGCACAGTGGCTGTCATGTTCATGACATCATTGAATTCAGGCCATTGAGCAACACCACTTTGCATATAGAACTTGAAGGCTTGAATATATGGACCAACTACTCTTATCAACAAGTCAACAATAATCGTGACGTAAAGCGATATGAATATCACTCCAATAGCTGCTATAATGCCATACAACCATAAGAACCAGGGACGACCACGCCAACGAATGTAACTCTCGCGCATAAATTGTCTTTCAGCGCGGTAATCTTTTTTAAATAGCTTCATTGTCTGTTGCCTCCTTAACTGTGGAAACCACAACTTGCCATTCACCATAAGGGCTTGTCAAAGATGGTGGATTGCCAATGGCTCTAAAGATGAAAGTGTCAAAGTCTTGCCCTAATCCTTGTCGCTTTTGGATAATTGCGCTAGACACTGGATCACTCACATACGTAGCAATCGTGTCATCAATTGGTCTGACTCCTCGAGACGGTTTATAACCAACGTCTGCAATGTAGTTGGCAATTGGTGAGCTGACCTCCTGTTTGTCATTCAGATATTCAAAGCCCAAGTCAAACGATGGGATATAGCGCGCCACCTCTTGTGTGTCAAAAACAATATTGAAGCCGCTCTCTTGTGCTTGTTGATTGAGTCGTGACAATTTTAGTTCAACAATTCGCACCATATCCGCCATCTTTAAGACATCAAAGACAATAATGGCACCAATTCTAGCGATAAACTCGGGACGGTAACCATCACTTTGCAAGGCAATTTCTAGTTGTTCTTCAAAGTTTGCTTGACGCTTTTTGTCTTCTTTAACAGCATCTGATTTGGCATCACGATTCATCACTGCTGTTGCCCCTGAGTTAGTTGTCATGACAATGATTAAGTCTTTGAAATTAATGACACGCCCATATTCATCACTCAAACGACCATCATCTAAGACCTGCAAAAGCAAATCCATGACTTCTGGATCAGCCTTTTCAATTTCATCCAACAACAATACGGCATAAGGCGTGTGCCTGACTCTAGTTGTTAGCTGGTCTTTAAATCTTTCTAGGCTAGTCCCCGCAAACTTGAACTCTGACATATCAAAGCGAATAAAGTTTTGAGCGTTACCAAATAGATTTAGCGCTAGTTGCTTGGCTGTCTCAGTCTTACCAACACCTGTTGGCCCCATAAAGAGAAATGACTCAGGCTTTGAGGTGTCAGCTAGTCCTGCCTCACGATTAGTCAGTTTCATCGCAACTTTTTCTAAGGCTGTGTCTTGACCAATCACCTGGCTTTTTAGTCTTGGTAACAGGTTCAATAATCGTTCATCAGTCGTCTGATTAATGACATATTCAGGAACATGATAGTCATCATGGATAATCGTAGCTACGTCTTGATTTGACAGTGTTGGTCGATTATCTAGGCGTGCGACACTTAACGCACCATCTAACAGCATAATTGCCTTTTCAGGAAAGTAACGGTCAGTGATATAGCGCTGTGATAGTGCCATAATTCTGTCTTGTACCATTTCTGGCACTTCAATACCGTTATTTAGTTGTAAAGCGACTTTAGATAAAACACGCTTCGTTTGTTCAAAGCTTAATTCTGGCACTTCAATCAAATCAAATCGCCGCATCAGTGCGCCATCACGCGCCACATATTCGTGAAATTCTTTCGTAGTCGTTGCTCCAATAATTTGGAGATCATCACGACTTAGAGCTGGTTTGATAATATTACCCGCATCCAACGCACTTCCATGTGTGTCAGCTCCTGTCCCAACCAGTTGGTGAATTTCATCAATAAAAGCAATTACAGTGTCTTTATTAGCAATCAATTCATCAATGATCGCCTGGAACTTATGCGCAAATGACTCACCATCGCTGCTTTTCATCAAGTTGGCCAAACTAATTTGAACTAAGTGTTTGCCTTTGAGGGAAGAAACTGACGTACTCAACAATTGGCGTGCCAAATCCTCTACAATAGCTGTTTTACCAACTCCAGGTAACCCAACTAATAAAGGCGCATTTTGAATTTGTTTCATCAGAGAGACCATGATACGACGCGTAATACTTTCACGTTCGTAGGCACGATATTTGTCTGGTTCAGACATCACTTTGGCACTAATGTCTGTTGTATAGCGATCAAGGTATGGTGTGGAATTGTTGTGTTTTAATTCAATCATTCATTTCCTCCCTGGTCAGTAACGGGATCACCGTAATTCGTACTGCTTTCAGGGACTTGATTTGCAGCATCATGTTCTCTGGCTAATTCCTCTAATTCACTTGTACTCGCATCAATGTGATCAACTGCTTTTTGACGATCAGCGAGTAAACTTGTGTAGACATCAGTGCTTTTGACATCATCTAATTGATGATTCAATTGGCCAAGTTCTGGCACCTCATCAGCGGCAATAAAATCACCTTCGGGATCATAAATTGAGACTACTTGTAATTTCTTGCCAATTTGTTGTAATACGGCCACCATTTCAATACCTAGAATTGGATCGCCTGCTGGGAATAATTCATGATAGCGCCTGGTTTCAATTGTCAAAGCAATTGCACCTGGTTGCCCTTTTTTTTGGAAGGATAAAATATTAACTTCGGCAGACTTTGTAATGCCTGTGATAAAGCCTGTAACTTCTTGAATGTTTTCTTGTGACATGTGTTTGCTCCTTTTACATGCGTCGTGTAGTTGATTGATTAATGGCCTGATAGTTTTGTTCGACAACCGCTAACTTATCAGGCTTAAGCAATTTTGTTGTTTTTGGTTGACGGATTTCACCGTTGCTCAAGTTATCCGATAAATACTGAGTAACATCGGTACTAGCTTTGAGTGCTTGACTAATGATTTTGCCAGTGTTTTGACCCTCAAGTGCCTTTAAATTCTTTGACCAACCCGCAATATAATCAACGCTTTTCTCACCAGGCTCAATGCCTAGGTTTTTAGTAATCACATAGCTGGATAACTCTGCCTGCGTCTCTTTAATGGCTGTGGGCCAATTATTTTGACTCTGCAAAGAATGAAGCTGTGCATGTGCTATTTCGTGTGCTAAGGTGTGGATTTTATCGGTTGGCGTAAGATCACTGCGCAACAGGATATATTTTTCATCCTGATTGGTTTTTGATTGAACAAAGGCCCCTTTTGCTTGTCCTTGCCAGGTCATTGGACGCTTGGCAATTTGTTCGTCGACACCTTGGTCAATGACGGGCACTTTAAGTTTGTCGGCGAATTTCAATAATGTTTTATAGGCCGCATCCAAATGTTTTGGACTTTTATCTGTGGCTAAGTCAATTGGACGATTGGGTAACATGCTTGGCAATTGCGCAGCTGTGGCATTAGTTTGACGAACATCAAATACGGTTTCGACTGGATAATGTTTTACACTGCGAACTTCCAATTGCTTGTTATTGGCTAACTGTTTTTGTTCAGGCGTTGCATCCGCCCAACGTATCTTTTCACCATTGCTATCAATAATGGTTTTCAAGTTTGTTGGGGCGCCAAATATTTTGATGCCCTTTTCCCCCTTATTAACTTGGATGCCATCAGCAGACCATTGTTTATAGCCTTTTAACAAGGTGGCTTTTGGGTTTTGTAGTTGAATCAACATTGAATTACGAGCCGAATAATTTAAGCCAGTCGCGGTAAAGTCAAGGAGCTTTTTGAGCTCAGCGGGATCTTGTTGGTACTTGGCCACCTTTCCCATTGCCTCTTGAATTATCTGCTTATTCTTCAAAGCATTTTCCTTACGACGATCAGCTTTGGAACGACGTTCTTTACTCTTTTTCGGTGTTTTTTCGTCAACTGCTGGCTTAACAGGTTGAATGGTACTCATTTTGACATCCACATAATCTGGTTTGCCTGTTTGTGTCTCTTGCACTGCAAGTTTTTCTAAGGCATCCAGGCGATTAGCATTATCCGTCATACTCATAACGCGCCGCCCTGTAACACCCGCTTTCAATTGTTCGTTCCAATCTTTGCCTTGTAAGGGAATATGACGCTCTGCTTCAATCGCTTCACCAGTAATTGGGTTTTTAAAACTAAAACGATCAAAGTAATCAGCGGCTTTAAACCCTGCGACATCGTTGTCAAAAGCCACAATGATCTTATTAAATTTGGCTTGCTTAGCAGCAACCGCATCATTCAAATATTGCAAGCCACGTTTGGCATAAGTACCAGACACAGACAATAGTGTGGCGTTACTTTTCACCATGTCTTGATGGTTTTGTTGGGCATAACTCAATAAGTCAATTGGGCTTTCAAATAAAATTAATGTTTTGTCGCCTGATCCAAAAGAGAGGTTATAGCCTGTTGAGGTATCACTGCCAGCAAAAATTTTTTTGGATGTGCCACGCTTTTTGTAATGTTCAAAGTCTTGTTCAGTTCCTTGACGATCAGCGCCCACAATTTTGCCATTCACATCCTTCCAGGGAAAGATGACGGGGTTTTGATGTAGTTTATCACCTTCACGATAACGGCTACCTTGTACCACTGCGCCACTTCTCAATAAATTGTCAACGAACTGTGGATTGAGCTTTCGTTGATTAACTAAATAATCTTTGGCTACGTTTGTTTCCTGAGTTTTGAAGACCTTGTCATAATCAAACTTGTAACGCGGTGTATTGTCTTCGTACAGTTTAGAGACATCAATATTTTCACCTTTGACAAAGCGTGCGTAGGCCAGTTGATTTTTAATAGCGGCACCTTTTCTGTCACCGTCTGATTTGCCTAATTCGTAGTAGTGGATGAAATCAACTAAATCTCCTTGAACGCCAGTTGAGTTCCAGACAAAGCGGTTTAATTTTGTTCTAACCACCAAACTATCGTGATCAACCATACGTAACTCAGTGGGAGTGTCCGTCGTGTATGGAATACCCTTCCAATCGCAATAGCCACGAATTGGTAATAGTTTGAGTTGCGCACGTTCTTTTTTACTGATCCCCATGGGCTTGTCCTCCAACTTGTTTGTCAATTGGTAAGTGATTCAATTCAGCAAATGCCTGGTCAATATCATCTGTTTCCAAATTCATTTTGGCTAACAGTGACCGTCCCAATTCAGCCACCAGGGCATCATTAAGTTGTTTGATGTCTTTTTTGATCGCGCGCTTTTCGTCTTGAATTGCTTTTGCCTGTAAATCTAGTTCATCCAAACGTGTTTGCTTTTCTTTAATTTGTTGGTCAATCGTTTTTTTAGCCATTTTGTAGCTCCCTTTTTGTTTAATATAGGGTCAATATATCAACCTTTTGAATAACTTCATAAAAGTAAATGGTTTTTCCTGAGACAACACAAATCCCCCCAGTCCCCCTAAACATTAACTTGACAGGCGTGGTTGATACCACACCAGTAAAGTTAATTGGGGGTTCAAAAAAAGCCATCACATTCAAACAATTTTCAAACCGTTTAAAAGTGATGGCTTTCCTTCCTGCTGGCTGTTATGCACCATCTATTCTTGCTTTTGTGACTACCAAAACTCTAACAAGCCAAGCAAATCTAAGGACTAAAGTCCAAAGATTTGGGCTAAATTTGCAAGGCCAAGCACTACGTGTCGCTACGCGAGCTTTGCAAACCCGCCCTGGCTTGTTTTAGTTTGTCCGTTCACAACGCAATAAGAATAAATTGGTCACAAAACAGGCCAACAGGAGGACAAGTTTATGTCTAATATCACAGTCACAAATTCAGGTTTTCAACTGAGAGATATCAGTGTAGACTTTACTGCTAAATCAGCGGTTGAAGTCGGTAATTACCTCAAACATCAAATTGGGCGTCAATTGCAAGAACGGTTGATTGTCATGAGCTTAAATTCTCAATTGGACGTTATCGCCTCAGACACGATTGCCATAGGACAAATTTCCAGTATTGTTGTATCCCCTAGGGAAGTATTTCAAATAGCGCTCTTAAATAACGCCAGTAGTATCATTCTTGCGCATAATCATCCCAGTGGCCATTTAATTCCGTCACAAGAAGATATTGCCTTAACACAAAAGCTAAGAGAAGTTGGTCAATTATTACAGGTACCAGTTAATGACCATTTTATTGTTAGCACAGATGATTACTACTCATTTGCAGAAAATCAGTTTAAATAATCAGAAAGGATATAAAAATGAATATCAAAATTATTAGAATGGAAACCTACTTACAAAATCCAGCAATGGTACTCATTCCTAGCGGTGCTATTCAAGCCGTAGAACTTGTTTATGAAGCTAAAAGCTATGATGAAGATGACTTGACGACTAATGTTTGGTCAGGGCTGGAAGATGAGCTATCCGAGCTAGGACTTTACTACCCCGTCAACAACAATTGGGTACATCATCAACATCTAAATGATAAATACGATAGATTAACAATTGGCTACGTGGCAGACAACAACATCACGGTCACAAACGAAAGCCTAGTAAATCATATTCACGGCAGTATTGATGGTGATGAAATACCCGATTGGATGTAAAGGAGACATTATGGCATGGTATAGCCCTCAACAAGGTTTGACAACCGACTATATGATGATTGAACAAAATGTTGCCAGACCAGAAGAATTATTAAGTTGGCGTGATTGTGCGTCAACCTTCAAACCAATTCACTTGCAAGCGTACCGTAATGACTACAAGGACGGTGATTATGACTATTTTTTTCACTGTGTTTTGCAAAATATCCATTATCCAATCTTGTTTTTAATAAAGATGTTACGGAACTAGTATGTGGCAACCCAAAAGCCAGTGCAGCAACCATTCGTAAAAAGTTGTTTAAAATCATGAATGACTGGTGGCTAAACAACCCAGACTATCACTCACCAAAATCAGACAAGGAGCAACAAAATGACAGAAACTAACCCATTTGAAATTGTAAATAAGCTAATCAGTACCAATGGTGTGATGATTGCAACCCTAAAAAATGGTGATGAAATAACCGTGGCTAGTAATGGTCTAGCGAGACATAACGGAGCTTACTTCAAAGATTATGGAGACATTCTAGCAAATGTTTCAATTGATACAATTCTTGACGCTATTGTTCAGTCAATATCTCAATAAAAAAGCCATGACTATTTTTTAGTCATAGCCCTTCCCCCAGTCCCCCTGATCATTAACTTGACAGGCGTGGTTGATACCACACCAGTAAAGTTAATTGGGGGTTCAAAAGGCTCACTTCCGTTCGCATCGCACCAAATTGTTCTGTTTGCTCTGTGCCGTTTTCACAATCGCATGATAAAGAGTCTGTAAGGCGCAAGCGCCAAACAGTCTCTACAAAGAAACACAAGGACGTGGCAAGTTGCTGCGCAATCCTTGTGTTTCTTTGGTTATCATGCCAATTGTTACCCGTCACGACGCAACCAGCTCAATTGGAGCGATTGCCAACAGGAAAAAGTTTTTGAAAGGTTTATTTCTTATGGAAGTTTATTATCAACTCATTCGCAACAGCGGTCATACTCTGCGTTATGCCTCAACTGATAAGCAAGTTGTTCTCACGCATGGCTACCCAATTTATTTACAAATCTATGGCGCTAATCGTTCTACAGAATATATTTTGAAAGACACATTTGCCTTTTTAGCCACCCAATACGGTAACAATATTAAATTAGTCAATGTTGATGAACTGGAGAAAAAATAATGACAAAGCAATTCTATGATGATTTTAGTAAATTACCAATTGCCAAAATGGCACAAGAAATAACAAACATGACTTATTTGTTTAATGAGACCAAAGTGCCAACTAGTCACTATAAAGCGCAATTAAGTAAAGGCTTTGAAGAAATGGTTGAAGCTAGCGTTAGTGTTTCATTAGTTAATACCATTTTCAACACTTTGCAAGCTTTGCAAAAAGAAAGCCCAAAGTTGTTTTACCAAGCTATGCTCTGCCTTGATACCAAAGTAAAGCCTAGCAGTATTACCCCTAGTCAATATCAAGCAATTGAATTTACTTGGTCACAATTTGAATTGAACAAAAAGAAAAATATCCTTGATAAGGACTTTATCCAAATGTTCAATCAAGTTGAAGAAAACGGACTCACCTATTACACGCAAAACCAACAGGAGACTAATGACAATGAATGATGAAGTGATGGAAAATATAGCCATACGTTACTTTTCATGGTCTGATGAATTCCCTATGGGCGGGAGTGAAATTCACGTCAGTGCGGCCACTAGCAATGACTCGGGTGAAATAGATTTATCAGATGATGAAGCACTGCGATTAAGCGCATTTATCATGGAAGAATTGGCTGAGGGTAAACACGTTACCCTAAGAACCACAATTTAAGGAGAATAATATGGCAATCGTCAACGTTAAATATATGGAAACATTGGTTAAAACAGTGGCAGTTAATGTCCCTGATACAATCACTGATGAACAGAAACTGACACAAGCTGTTGAAATGGGTAAACGTCACTATTTTGGAGAAAAAGTGATTTTAGGAGCAGATGATTTACGTGAAATCAGTGCGGAGTACAAACAAGAGACAACGGACTACGAGGAATTTTAATCACAGATAGGAGTGTGTGCTTATGGGTGTATTCGTTTTTAAACTTCTCATGCTAATTGCCATGCTGGTCTATATTTTATATTACCTAGTCGGTGTGATTATGATTGCACGTGAAGATGATGAGCGGTAAAAATTTTTTGCCGTGTTCCCCAGACCCGCAAGCGGGATCAAACACGCTACGCTATTCCTGCCAAACTCTTGGGTGCCACTTCGCTTTGAGTCAAACATTGTGCCACAACCAGTGACTTGTAAGCTGTGGTGATGATACCACAGCAACAAGCACTAGCCCAGAATACAAGGGCTTCGTAAATTCGCTACGCTCACCCTTGTATTCTGCGCTGCTTGTGTCCCCATGTTCTTCGTCAAAACGAAATAACACACCAATCACAGGCAGGGCCGACAGGAAATGGTTTCTGCCTGGTGCGTACATAATCAAGGAGAACTACTATGAATCGAATTACCAAAGTTATCACTACTATTGCCGCAACAATTATCAGTGTGGATATTTTATTAATGGTCATCAATGGCACGATGCTGTATGTCTTGCTCACCCTGGCTGGCTTTTATGTCTTAGCTTGCTTGGCTTTCAAGCAGTCCGCTTATAAAGCGACGCGTAGCTGGATTGATACTGGTCACCTGTCCCATAAGGAGAAAACTCATGTCAAAACTCACAACTAAATCATTGTCTACCACTACTGATGTTAACGGATTAGTCATTTTAGAAAGCAATGGCCAATATATCTATCCAGGTTTAGCACAAGCAATCTTTGACGATGCTATTTTTGGTCCGCGTATTTTAAAGCGACTGCAACGTCTTTTTGTTGACCACCCAGATGGTCTGAGTGAATCAGGCCATGACTGGTATTTTGGTTATCTGGTCTGCGCTTATACGCAAACGCATTTTGGTATTAAGAATCTATTGAATTATCCCTCAGTGACAAAGGAGCTTTTTTCACTTTGTCTTACAAAACTATCCGAATAGGAGGATAAAATCATGTTAATTTTTTGTTTATGTTTATTAGCAATGTTTCTATTTTGGCTGTTCGGCCACATCATTGGCACCATCCTGTATTTGAGTATTCTATTTGTTGGTCACTTAATTTCATATTGGTACTTTTATTTACCACTTATTATTCTGATAAGTCTGGCTATTGCTTTTGGCATCAAAAATGTCTTAGCGATGCTAGTGCTAATTATTCTCATTCTGTCACTTACATTAGCATTATTTATTGCAAAATAAAAAGCAAAGATTTTATAAAAAAAGTCTTTACCTTTTATTTTTCCCAAATCATATGATACTCTTTTGAATCAGTCTCAGTATCCATACCTACACTGTCTATGATAAAATCTTTATTCTCATAAAAATTAACGGCATTAATATTATCTACATAGACTGAAAGTGTTAATTTGTCGTTTATTTGTTTTAGGTAATTAATTAATTGGCTACCAACACCTTGGTTTCTGTAGTTCATGTCAACAAATAATCCAGCTATGTAACCATCTAATTCGCCTAAAAAACCGACAATTGTTTCATTATTCCTATACACAAAAATATTTGCTTCAGGCAACATTTTTTTAATGTTCACAAATTGATTTTTCCAATACTGAGCGGGAATAAATGAATGTGCTTGTAAATTGCCATTCAACCAAATCTGTGCCAATTGTTCTAAATCCCTGTCTGAAAAACTGTTTAATTTTGTAATCATTGTAGCCCCCTTTTTCCTAAAACAAGTTTAATAAAAAATAGGAGAGGAGTCAAGTATCTAAAACTAGGAAATAATACTAATTAATCATAATTTCTTTAAATGTTAGTATTAACTGTTAAGCCCGTTTCTTTGCGTATTTTAGCAATGATTTCAGGTATCTGTTCTCTGTACTCACTATCTAAGCGAGCTATTTGTTGTGTGTGTGTTGCTTTGCCAATTTTATAGTATTCAAAGAAAATGTTAACCTTCTTTGAGTATATTTGATCAACCACCCTCACCTCATAGATTGTGTTAGGTTGCTTAGCAAACATCTTTTTAATATCAACAATAACTGCATCAATTTGATTCATTCTTCTTTCACCACCGCTCTAATATTTTCAAATGCAATATAGGACTCATTAATATACACCCCTAAATCAGAAAAACCATCGACCAAACCAGTTGCGTTAGGCACTAAATTGCCTTCCGTGTCCTCAATATTTTGTTGTACAGTCACAAATTCATAATTCGCTGAGGCATGACGCAAGATATTTTGACAAGCCGTTAAGGACATCATTGGTAATTTAACAGGTACTGCATTTTTGTTCTGTGCTTCACGCTTTAAAGCTGAGGTATGGTCCGACAGGAAATAGCCATTCCACTTCACCTTGCCACGCTCGCGATAATCGTTTTGAAAGTAATTGTTAATCATCTTACTAAATTCTGCATCACTCATAGCTGTTACCTCCGTTGTGACCACCAACCAGGCTGGCACGGTTAATCGCCGTACCGCCTTTTTTCTTTGGACATTGCCCGCATCAGGGCTGTGGTGCCAAACCGTTTTCGAATTTCATCAACAACTTGATCAATCTTGTTGGATTTAATTAATTTTTCTGGTTGCTCAAAGAGGTCAAGCTGCACGCCAGTGTCATCAATTAAGCCGCCATAATCAATCCCAATATTACGAATCACTTCACCATGCCAATGCTTTTCAAACAAATCGACCATAATTGCCATTAGTTTGCGGGTATCATTGGTGGGATCAATTCTTTGTTGTTTTCTAAAACCATGACTTCCCTGGCGTTCACTTTCGGCAAAAGAATACCCGATGAACAAGCTAACCAAACAGGTTTGTTTCTTGTGTGCTCTAATCCTGGTAGCCACTTGATCAGCCATTTCACGAACAACAATCTCAATCTCTTCTTTTCGTTTATAATCACGCGGTAATACCTGAGAATTACTGTATGATTTGCTTTTAGGAACAACCACCTCAGTCATAACAGTACGATCAATGCCCCAAGATAAGGCAAACAATTGCTCACCAACTAATCCCATCTTTGCTCTAAATTGATAAGGGTCCTGATGCGCCAAATCGTACATTGAATGGATACCCATCACTTCAAGTTTATGTGCTGTGCGGGAACCAATACTCCAGACATCATCCAGTTTTGTAATTGGCCACAATTTTGTCGGCACATCCTCATAGTGCCAAATACCCGTCAGGTTTTTAGTGTGTTTTGCTTCAATGTCTAAGGCTATTTTTGCGAGCACAGGCGTGTCACCAATACCAACTGTTAAATAGACACCCGTTTCCGCTCTAACTTGCTTTTGAATTTTAAAAGCGACTTCCTCAGGAGTTTTACCAAACAACCGCCAAGAGTGGGTTACATCTAAAATAGACTCATCAATCGAGTACGGCAGCAAGTTAATATCATCGGTGTATTGACGATAAATATTATTGATTTTTAGGTTTTCAGCAATATAATTATTCATCCTAGGGTGTGCGATCAACAAGCCATGTACATCAGGTAAATCACGCTGGCGCATCACATTACTAATGCCTAGGTCTTTTTTAGCTGTTGGCGACGCCGCTAGGACTAAGCCACCATTCGTGTTTGCTTGTTCAGACATCACGACTAAATCGCCCTTTAATGGATTAAAGCCTCGCTCAACATTTTCAACACTGGCGTAGAAACTTTTTGAATCAATTAAAAAGAACACGCCACGCTTTTCTTTGCTATAATCATATTCATTTGTGATTGCGTTTTCCATCAGCAACCTCCAAAAACAATTGTGTATAATTCATTATACGAACAAGCGTTCGTTTAAGCAAGCGAACAAAACATTAAATTTGTGACAAACGCAAAAGCTATGCTATAATAAAGACATAGAAAAGAGCCGTAGCGCTAACTACGACTCCTAGCAAACCCGTTTTAGACGGTGGCTAACGTAAAATAATCACTAAATGATCATCCGCAGGCTAAAGCAAGATGGTCATTTTTTATTGCTGTTTTTTATCAGCTCAACAACTAATCCAACCAGCATCAAGACAAATGTCCCAAAACCAATCATTAGCTGTAAAGTATCCGAAACGGACACTAGGCATCTCCTTTCCTAGAATCTGGGTTTACAGTTTTAACACCATAAGCACCACCTCCACTCGGGATAGCCACCATCTTAACTTGTTTGCTGTAACTAGTATATCACACCTAAATTTGGCAATTGGTCTAAAGCTTAAACGCTTGTGAAATTTTCAAAAATGAGTAATAAAATAAGGCTTCCAAAGACTTTGTGAAAGTTTTTTTGGAAACCTTATTTTTGACACCTTTGAAACGTTGATATAGCGTTACTTATGATAGTGACAATTATGTCAACCTAAATTGGTATAGCTGAGTTTAGTGTGAAATACAATAATTGACCGAAGATTCCAATTTAGGTTGACAAACTTTTCGTGATGATTACAGCTTAATTTTTTCGTTGGAGGTTTCTGCAACTCATAAACTACCTTATTGTGTACGAAAAATTGTTAATCAACAAATTAGTCCTCCAAAAATGAAAATGTTCAGTGTCCACATTGCCAATCTTATTGTTTAAAACTATGTCAGGAACGGTGGAACGGATAAAGTTCCTGCTGTATCGAACGATTATAATTTTGCTTATAATATCCTGCAATGTTGTCATCGTCAGAATAGATAAACATTTGATTAACTCCTACGTTATCAAGTTGCCTCAATATTTTCTGCTTATGCTCACTCGGAATAGACAGCGTGTCAGCAGCAATGATTGGCTGCATGTATCCTTTTGAAGCACTACCATGCGACGTGTTCAATTGGTAGATGAATGCACCCTGCTGATTTTTCATGCGATCAAATACGATAGACGGTTGGATTAACAAGTATTTAAGTGGTGGGAAGTATTTGCCATTTGTGACGTCAATTAAGTCAAACGTCTCACTTATATCAATACGCATCAACAAAATTGGGTCTATTGGTGTTTCTCTAGCTAAAGCTGTTTTTCTTAACTCAGAGCGCTTTTGAAAATTGGATGAATATAATGTTGCTTTGAGCTTGTCACTCTTAGTAAGTTTTTCCAATTGAAGTTTGTTTTCAGCGTGCAAATTCAGTATTTTTGATTTTTGAAAAATACGATAGACAAAACTATTGACTTCTTCGAATAGGGATTTTTGAATCATACCTTCATCAATTTCGTCCGTCCAAAAAAATTTATGGAATTGTTGCTCCACGGGCAAATGATCAAGTCTCGCTAAATTGGGATTATATAAATCAAGGATAAATTGGCTTTTATCACGCTCCTTTAATGAGTAAAGGTTGTTATCAAACAAATAGACAAAGCCATTTTCATCAGGATTTTTTGACACCGCGAAATAAAGTGCTACAAGAGGGTTTGCCGTGATGTCGAGTAATTCTGTTGGCAACCCATGATGTTGAGCGTAGGCTATGAAGTTTGACTTCTCCTGCGCATTTATATGTGCACCTACTTCACGAAAATATTCATGTCGCATATGGATTAAATCTAAAAAACGTCTGTTATTGTCTCTTATCCACCGGTAGCCACTGGCCATATTCTTTGTATCTCCAAAATCAGTTGATTCACCACGAAAGAAATACTGACCATTAAATTTTTCATCTAGTAGTGATATATAATCTTGCAATGATGTTATGTCCATCATATATCAGTCCTCCAATCACCAAGCTCACTTTCAATAAACTTCCTCTAATTATAGCAAAAAAAAGGTAAATATTGAATTTTCCTTATCACAAAATATCCTAGTCGAAGAAGCGTGTGCAAGGTGTTTGGATGATTCTCGCAGTCTGCCATGAGTTTAGTTTCAATAGCCTTTTTAAAAGTAATACTTTAAGATTACAACAGAGTCCTGCCCAGGATGACAACAAGTTTTAACTGTTTAAATAGTTCTGTGCTGTTCGCTTTCTAATTCTTGAATTTTTTGTTCACGTTCGATATTTTTTCGATTTTGCATAAAGCGAAGCTGCGCTGTCATTTCTGCTCTGGCATCTTGTCGCCACAACCGACTAATTCTGTTCATGGTACGCGGATCTTTAGGAAAATGAGGTGTTTGCTCTTTCTCACGATCCTTATTGATTTGTGTATTAGAAGAGGTCTTTGAAGGTTTAGAATTTTCCTTGAGGCCAGTTTTTAACTTTTCATTGGTAACCATGTTCTGCTTAATTCTTTCAAGTTGCTGGTCAATGGTATTCAGACTATTATCTTCGACTTGATTTGCTCTTAAATTAAAAATAGACCATTTTTTTAGTATAAGAGCAACTACTTGTGAAATAGAAAAATGCTCAATTAAATTAGCTTGTGAATTTTGAAATTTCACAAACAAAAAACAGGCTTTTGAAAGCCTGTCTCTGCATTACTGTACATAGACATGTATTATGTCAACTTTGATTGGTCTACTGATTAAACTTTTCAAGTCGTCGAATTCGAATGTCTCTTTCCAGATTAAATCTTTCTTTATTAAAGTGCGTATTTATATTCTCTTTATCAGAGTATTTCAACTTCTTTAAATTTTTGATGATGTCGCAAACGACAGTTTTATCATTTGCCAAATTGAATATTTTCTTGATTAATTTAAATGCTTCATTAGTCTGATTGTCATCTATCGTGAAATTGTCGTCTATCGACCCAGTTATTATATGGACACCACTAGCCCAGCCGAAACTTCTAGGTGAAGTTATCCATTTATTCAAATAATTGATGGGTTCTTCTTTTTTAACACTCGTCAGATAAAAAGTGAATAGATAAAATAAATCGGCGTATGCTATTAAATCAATATCAGGTAGCATATGTTCTAATGTATTTTGTAACGAAATACTTTTTTTTGAGATATTTTGATAATCTATTTGGTCTGAACTAATTATTTCATTCAAAAGAATGTTATTTAATTTGACAAACCACTCCTTTTTATACGGTACATCTAAATCTGCAACAGAATGAATTAACCATTCTCGTGGAAACCATTCCCAATAGGAAAAAGTTGCTTGAGTGTCAGTATCTAACACTATCAGTTTTTCTCCATATAGGTTAATAAATCGTTTAATTTCTTCTGGTTCATTATTGTCAAATGCATTTTTCATACAATGAAAAAATTGCATTTCTTCCGTTGGATCTTTTTTTATTCGGTTTATGGTCAAGTTCATAGTAACATCAGCAGTGACTTTCAACCTTTTATTTTCTTTTTCTTGAATTTTGTTGAAATAATAAGCTATAAAATGATCATAGAAAAAATTGGCAGCCTCATAATTATCCAATTTAAGAGAATTTAATTGAAAGTTGAAAGAACGTAACAAAAAAAATTTAGTATCTGAATTTAGTTCATTCTCCTCTAATAATTTAAAAAAAGACTTAACAAAAATTAATTTATCAGGAAATGCAGCATTACTTACATCCTCCATACTGAATATTTCTTCCCAACTGGAAAGAAATTGTCGATTATTCTTAAAATCTGTAAGAAATTTTGTTCTCATTTTCACTTGGTATCCATTAGGATCTTTATCATTCCAATTTGAAATCCACTTATAAATACGAATTAGCATGAACGTATAGAGTACTAATCCAATTATAACAATTGCAGCTAAATAATTGTTTAATTCATTCGGTGGCGAATCTTTCCACCATAGCAGTGGTAGAAGTAGGCACCCAATCATAATAAGAAATTTTGCAGGGTTAATAACATTTTGGAGTATTACCATTTTGTCCCATTTTAAAATTTGTGAGATGTTTTTGTCCATAAGAAAAATAACGAGTGGTAAAAGAAGAGCAAGCAGACCAGAAACTAATGCAATGATGCCATCTTGATTAACTGATGAGAGAATCACTAATAACAAACCGTTGAAATACTGTAACGCTGAGCAAATAATTTTTAACGATTCAAAATATAAAGTGATTATTGTTTTCTGAAATATCATTTTTATCCCATTCTGAAATTTTATATATCTGGCTGATTGTAAAGTTAAACCGAACACACTGCACAAAAGACTAACATAGGCTTTAATAGTAATTGAATAAAACCAAATATGAATGGTTTAAAAGTTACGTCTTCTAGTTTATCATCTTCGGGAACGCTCTGTCATTAAAGTTATGACCCAACTTGGTCCCTCAATTCGCAAAAATTGCGTGTTTCTTAAATTGTTCACCTGCGGCTAAGTAAATATTTAATCACTTAAAACTTTAATAAACTTACCTTTAATAATGAGCATAAGATTTTGAGCGAGTATCATTTTTTATTTCTTGATTATCGTTGAAAGATATTTTAGTTTTCTCTGTTGTATTAATCCTGATATTACCAAGTCTAGGCTCAGCAAAATTTCGTCGGCAACGCTCCAATACGAGAGTATTTTTTTGAAATTTTATCGGTTAATGAACGCCCCCTAGTCTCTTATTTATAAATACTCCATAAATCAGTAAGTTTAATGTCATCACTAGCTGGATGTAATACTTCTTCTTTATCGATTCTTACGAACACAGGAACCTGCATAGCACTTCCTGTAATAATTGCTTCTCCTTGTCCAAGACTAGGAATCATCTTATATGAGCTATTATCCAGCGTAGGCATAGTATTTTCAAGCATTCTCAAATCTTTTTCATTAACCAAACGATGAATCAGATAATTATGAGTTTGTGAAAGAATCGTGGTCGAAATATCCGCTGGTCTTTGACTTGATAAGGTTAGGTAAAATCCAAATTTTCGACCCTCCTTAATTATTTCTTCAAAAATTGATAAACGGTAATCCTGCCAATCATCACCATTGTTTCTAAATTCAGAATTCAAAATGTTGTGCGCTTCATCAATAATTAAGTGCTTTGTTTGGCAGACTTTTTTACCGGAAACCAATGCCTTTTGTTCATCGTAAATCATTTTGGATAGCAACATAGGAATTAGTCGGGTAATTTCTTGATTTGCATGAACCAGTGAGATAATATTCATCATTTTAAAATCTTTAATAGCATCATCTTTTACCTCAATAACTTTCTCTAGACTTTTTAAAGAGGTGTTAATTCGATTAAATAGAGGATTCAAATGCTCACGTGTAACTTTACCCCACGCTGTACGATGAACTCTCTGAAAGTCTAAAAATATTTGCAACTTTCGTATTGGCGTAGTTTGAACATTATGAAAGTAATCATTTAATCTTTCAGAAATCAACATAATTTTACTTTTTTCAAGTTTTTCTAGTGAAATTCCATCTTCAGAACCACTATTAAACCAAATTTCGTTTGGGCCAGATATAAGGAAAGCACCATTATTTCTCTGTTCGATCTTATTTATCTCAGAATAGGAGCTATTGTCATTGTAATATTTTTTGGCAGTATCTATCCAATCTTGCAAACTATCTTGATTTACTGAAAGTCCTGAAGTCAAAATTTTTTTAAGGGTCCCCGTCACATAGCTTCCAAAATCAAAATCATCAGATGTGGATATTTCGTTGAACTTTTCCATACTGCTTCTCAAAAAAGGCACCTGTGTTGCTGGTCGAGCATCAAAAAGGATTGATAGAATATCGGCGTCAAAAAGATACTTGCTTTTTACAGGTAGCTTTCTACCAGAATTTAAACTTTGTGTATTTATTTCAAATATTTCTTTGTTATCGTTACTAATTCCGAATATGCCATTTTGTGTAACACTGTCAATGACTGGCGATGAATACTCACCATTAAAGTCAATTACAAAAAATTGAGATTTTTGTACTATTTGATCGTAAAAATCAGACCTAAATAGTTCCAAGTAAAGTTTATGGAGTGTATTAGATTTTCCACTTCCTGTATTCCCAAATATACCTATATGAGAAGCAAAAAATTTATTTATTGATAATTGAATGGGTTGACCTTCCAAAATTGATTCACCGATTTTAATTGTTGGATCGTCAGATTCAACCCCATAAATAATTTTTAATTCATCCATAGTGGTCAGTGAGACTTCATTACCAATCATAGATACATATTGACTTGTTACCTGGAATTTTCCTGCTTCAATGACACCTTTAGTTTTCAAAGAAATAATTCTATTTATGGAGTTTTTAGAATAACGGTTATCAAATTCGGTACTTTTGATTGAGTTCTGTTGATCAATCACTTTTTCGTTTGAAACAGTTGCAATTATTTTAATGTCATTTTGATTAATGGTGAGGAATGCTCCAATTTTAGGACCTGTCAATATTTTCCCATACCAAATGAACTCGGCATCATTTGACATACTATACATTCCAACTTGTGATATATCACCATCAACTGCAGTAATCACTCCAAGCTTTTTCTTAGGACTTTCCATCACTTAGATCCTCCAAACTTGCCCCTCGTAGGATGCTTGTTAAATTTGGCAAAGTAAAACTGTACCAGTTTTCACCATCAGTACCAATGTTTTTAGTTCTATAATCATCACTGAAATCTTTAGGAGTTAAAATAATGAAATTGCTTCGATCATCAGAAAACCCTAAATTATTTAAATATATATCTCTATCTCCGTCAGCAAAACCAAAAGCAAAAATCATTAATTCTGGATTTTGAATCGCTCGTTTAATCATTTTTGAAATATGATTATCTTGAAATGAAAAGCCAATTACGAATAAAACTGACTGCGGCTTATCTAGTTCTAATTGAAAAACCCTTAACATTTCATGAAAATGATTATTGTAGAAAGTTTCTTGTTCTTCATATCCTGTAGGCTTAACAATAACTGGGTCATCAACGATGGTGCTTCTTATCAACACTGAATCTTCCTTTTTTTCCCAGTTCATAGAGCCATGAGGTTTAATTAAAGTTACTGAGGGGATCTCGTTTGTATAATTATCATTCAGGCCCTTATATGATACTGTTCTATTGTAGTTTGAACTATCAAGTTTTCTTTCAAAATAACCACTAGCACCATCGTTAAACACAAATCGGTAAGCATGCAGGACTTGGTCAGCAGCCTTCTCAATAAATAAATCGTAGTTTGTTGTAAAAAGATTAGTTGTACGAGGTGTTTGTCTAGAATTTGAAAGATTGAGAATATCTAATATTTTTGACAAGAATTCTGCATAATTATCCAAGGTAATTGATATGGGATTCTCAATTTCTGAAATATCTTTCAATATTTGCTCGCTTACTGTTTTGACTTTCTGGGCTAAAATCCTATTTCTTTGTTCATTATCTTTCTCCTCAATCATTCCCATTAAAGGAATAGCAGGATAAGAAGTTCCAGAACCAATTAAAAAATTTAATTGTTTTGTAATTGCCAATTTTCTGATTTTTTTTACTATTTCATCATTTTTTTTATTTTGATATTCTTCAGACATAGAAACCTCCAAGTAAGATAAATTACCATTATTATACTATAGTTTAGAGCCTTTCAATTCCCAAATAGTAATATTAAAAATGTAATTTTCATATCAATAGATACAGTTTTTAGATATTTTCTGATTTCTACAGATTCTATATTCGAATTATAATGTAACAATCACAAAGCCTTAAATTTATATATACTCCGTTTTATAGCCAAGTAACGAAAAATAAAAATAATCAGAAAGAATTATATCAAATCATTCATTGGATTGTTATCAGAAAAATAAAAAAGCTTCCTCATGCTCAAAAGGCAATGAATTGATTTATTGCTATTTATTGCTCATTAAAAGACTCAACTATGGATTTGCAATACATAACTTGGACAAAAAAATTTGGTTTTACATTCTTCTAGATATTGATGACTCATATTCTTCTTGAGACTTTTCTTGTTCAACTTTCTTTTGATTTCTTAAGAACTGACGTTCTGCGTTTGTTTCAGCGCGAATGTCCTGCCGCCACAAGCGACTAATTTTATTGAATGAACCACCCCGCAATGGCATCTGATCACCTATATGCTTTGTTGTATTTGGGTTTACATTGATGATCAACGGCTTGGAGGCCAATTTTTTTTCCTCAGGGCTAGATGCAATTTTAGTTCTATCTACGTTACCGCCTTTGTCACGTTTTTTAACATGGCTTAGCAATTCAGACATTTGTTGGTCAATATCATTCAGTGAGGTGTCTTCAATTTGTGCTAAATGTTTATATAGTTGATTCGCTAAGCGTTTTCTTAATTCATCTTCCTTGTTTTCAGACCATTTACGTTGTCCCTTATGCAACACACCCTGGTCTTCAATATTAATGACATCATATTCTTGTGCCAACGACTTAAAGCCTTCATATTCAGGTTTAAGCTCTTTGGCAAACAAATCATCTAATAGTTGATCGGTTAATTGATTTGCTTTTGCCATCTTGCCTTTGCCAGCTGTTAAATGAGCGTTACCAACCTGCCACCGCCCTTTCATGTCTTGAGGTAAAGCATCATAAATTTGTTTGATGGCTTTAGCATGACGATCATTTAATAGGTTGTCAGGCGCTGCCTCAACAATTTCTTTTTTAAAGCCACCAACACCTTTCAATATTTCCTGATGCCGTCTTAGTTCCTGTGATGACATTAATTGTTTTCTAAACTGTCGCTTGGCTTGTTCAATCAGTTCTAAAGGTATAACACCTATTGGCTGCCCTTTATATTTACCTTCTTGCTTGATCATCTCAGGCCGCGTTTCTTGGCTTTTTTTAGCAAACCACAGATGCATGTTTAGGTGGTCAGTATCCTGATGAATCACACCAAACCAAACAACGTCATTTTCATCTTCTCCCAAAGGTAAATTAAATCCTTTGTTAATTAGCGTCTTAGCAACCTCTTGTTCTGCATGCTTCAACTTATTTTGGTCTATCATACGGGTTTCGGGATCATAGAGATTGTTTTTAACTAACCAATCACCTCTGATTGAGAAAGCGAGTTCATGGATATTATTGCCATTTTTTTGAGCCTCATCCAAGTCTTTTCTCAATACAGAAATATCGTGATTATCATAATTTAGTTTATCGCTACCAAATATTGGATGCGTTTCTGTTACCGCAGAATTGCGGTTAGCATAGCCAGGCTTACTAAATTGTTCCTTTAAGTCAATTAAATCGGTCATGGACTCATTATTAAGATCGTTTGTCTTTTCCGAATTATTAGCATAGTCAACTAAATCTGAGTATTTTTGTCCCTTCATATCTGCTGTACTAGACGTGACAAACTGCGCTGGTAAATTGACCATTGCCGTCTTTTTTTCACCCAGGGCAAATGCAGCAATTTCACCAGTCTTCGCCATTTTGCAATTCCTCCATAATCTCTTCTAAACTATCAAAATCTTGTTCATAATCAATTGTCAAACGGCGGGCTGTTCTGGAAGACATGTTCAGCATTTGAGCAATTTGCATGTAGGACTGTTGATAGTTATTAAACAGAATTAAACTTATCTGAGCCAAATAGTACGTACGATTATCGCGTTCATGTTGACTGTCAGCCATCTCACTAACTTGCGTCGGATGATGCCAATTAAATTCATCAAGTTGTGCTAAATACTTTGTCAATTGTGCTTTTCTTTTATTATGCTTTTTAGTCGTCATCGAGTTGTCCTCCTGTTTGGTGATATTTTTTGATCAGCTGCTTATCGCGACTCCGAATTTTTTTATATTCTTCATAAGATTGTGCCAATTCATTGTTTGGATTGAGTTCTGTTGGTGTACCAAATTGTTGGAACTCGGTTGGATTAATTGGGTTGATGGCATATTTAACAAAACCATTTTCTAAATTAATGCCTTCTGGAATGTATTCAAGTTGACGTTGCTGCATGGTTAAAAGAAATCCTAATAAATTCTCTACATTTGCCAATTGCGCAGTCAATTTTGAATCACTTTTTGTGGAGTTGGCATCATTTACCTTCTGGGCTAGTTCTGAATAATTAAGACGTGCATTGTTGGCATTAAGCGCAATATTTTCTACGAAGAAATGCAAAGCAAACTTATAAACACTACTTCGACTTAACTTCGCATTAAGAGCATTTGGGTGTCTTTCTATCCAATGCTTCATTTGTTGAAAATACCATTCTTCATCTCGTGAATTTTTAATTCCAATCATTGTTGGTCTTTCATCAAAAATTAATTGATTGATGTCAAATTCATTTAACAAATTTTCAATAAACTCTAGTTCTGATTTAACCTCTAAAGGAATATATTCGGGTAGCGTTGTATCATATTTTTTATTCAAAACATTTCTTCTTTTGATGAGCGCCTTCATTTGACTTGTTTTGAATTCTATTGCATCTTTCATTTATTCGCTCCTTTCAGCATTACCGTTTAAGTAGTTGATTGTCCAGCCATCTTGAACGTTAAAAACATAGACATTAAATTTCAAAGTATTGTCATTTGACTGTGCCATCATGTGAACACCACGGGGTACTAACTCAACATTTTTGTAAATTGGTTTGACTTGATAACGCACATAATTATTTTTTGACTGATGCAAGTAATCAGCAATTTCAGTTTCATAAGTCACCATACTTTTAGCATTAACCCGACTGTCCGCGTTCAATTGTCGCGTGCCTGTAATTAGATTTTTTGCTTCGTTGTTTAAACCAGTAAATTGATACCCAATTAGATGACTACGGTTGTATAACCAGTCTGTATTATTCGTTCCCGTTTTAATGGCGTGATAGCCCGGTGTTTTAATTGTTAACCGTTCACGCGCTTTGTACCTTTGAGATGGAGGCATCAACTTTTGATTCAATAAGGCATTAGCAACTTGTGGTCTGCCTAACCAATCTAATGACGAAAGTTTTTGCCAGCCACCCTGTTTAATTTGTAAATCATCTTGTGTAAATGTTGGTTGGTTATGATTGACTTCAACAACTGTTTGACCAGTATATTTCAAATCAACAAGTTCATCGTTTTGTGTTGGAGAGCTACTTTGTTTATCAATGTTAATCAGTTGTGATTGCGAACCTAGTGCTACAATTCTTTGCAAAATCGACACACGGTTTAAATACACAATACCTATCAATATGACAATGCTAAATAGAATTCCTCTTGCAAATCGACCACGTTTATAATTTTTCATTTGAACCTCTTCTGCTTATTCAAACTCATCAAAGTCAATCGACTTTGGCAATTTTTTTTCCTGAGGGCGAGCGTTTTTTTGAATTCGTTCTACCTCATCATTCAAGTCTGGAAAATACATATCAAGTCGCGCTAGAATTGTTTTAAACATTTCGCCTATCGCAATGGTATTGTCATTTAATCCGTGCACAACGTTATTGTTAGCCATGATTAAATCGTCGAGATAAGTATGCAATATTTTTGCTGCGCTATCTTCTTCAATCTGACGCGCATAGTTAGTTATCAATTCCCTCAACAAGTCATTTGATGTAACGCCCTCCTGTTTGGCACGTTTTTCGATTACGTCTAATACGTCTGGATTCAATCCACGTATATCTTTTCTAACTGTATCCATGAAAACTCCTAAATATATTTTGATAACTGGGAACAGGTTAAGGGGGAATGGCGGTACGCAGTACCTTAGCCCCGCCGTGCGGGCATTCCAGTGGCGGTAAGCAATTTCTAAAGTTAAACCTTTTTTAAACCCTCGTTTAACCCTTTTTAAACCTTTATTTGATTGAAAAAAAATAGCCCAATAGGGAAATCTTTGAACTATTTAGAATTACAAATCGGTTGGTTTTGGCAGCAATGATTTGCCTTCCTGAACCTGCTTTTTAGTCTTTTGATATTGACTAATATTTGTCTTAGCACGTTGAATATTTTTTTGTGCATCACTGATTTGTGTTCGTATTTGTGTAATGGCATCACGTGCATTATCAATGCTAGTTTGTATATCTGAGTCATCAGACTGGGCGAGTATTTTTTGGTACTTTTTGATGGAAGATTGTTGTTGATCAATGGCTTTTTGATATTCAACAATCGCGTTCGTATTCTTGGAAATCAGTTTTTGTTGTGCCGCTATTTTAGCTCCACTTTCGATAACTTCAAGTTCCTTTTGGCTGGCAAATGTTAGCGTATTTGATTTAGATACTTTGTCACGATTGATGATGAATTTGCCACTTGCCGTATTTGTATCTGTTGCCGTTTTCTTCGTACTTGAGCTTTCAGCACTAACACTACTTGGCGCTTCGACTGTGGCAGTATTTATGCTTTTATCATGAGCTGTTAGTGTTACAGCATTGAAGTTATGACTCAAGTTTTTAAATTGGACCACAAGTGTATTATTTGAAGTTGGCACGACACGCCCAGTAACTTGATTGCCACCATGATCGGTCATAGCAGTGAATTTAATTTTGCTAATATCAACCAAATCTTGATCAGAAACAGCTCCGTCAGAAATTGTATAATGCAGTTCCAAAACACCATTATTTTTATTAAAAACACTTTTTGTTAGACTAGCGGTTTTGTTCAAAGAGCCAAATGAAACTGGTGTGTTTAACTCCGTACTTGGCAAATTTGAAGGTCGAGGTGTAATGTTAACCATCACGGTTGTACTAAAAGCGATCAGGATAAACAGACCAAATATTGCAATTAAATTGCGCCGCTGATGTTCCAAAAACCAAGTACCGAAGCGACTAAATCTTTGAAAGATATTTCTAAATTTATCAGCTAATGTGATTATTGCAGTCATTGTCCTACCCCTCTACATACTCATATGCATTGCTGTTAAAGTCAGGATATGGTGGCAAATCCTTATCTGTCACTTCGCTATTTTTACTGTCAGCAAGCTGTGTTTGAACAACAAGAGTTTTTGATGACTGATTAGATTTATAGATGCGGAATTGTGTCACTTGATTTTGCATCGCATAAATTTTTTGACCAGTATTTTTATCGGTGTAGTTGTGATTGCGCATCACAAATTCAACCTCAACTACTTGACCAACATCAGTCACATAATCATGAATCAATTCTGCTGTTTTGTTAAAAGCAACATAATCAATGTAAGTTGCTTTGCCATCTTTTAAATCATTAATGGCTAATTTAAAGTAGGCAATCTTGGTTTTATTTTCACCTCTTACAGTGAAGTTAACTTCACGAACTAAACGTCCTACGTGGTGATTAATTTGCATAATAATTTCTCCTTTTTTGATCCAGTAAACTAATAATCGGGGTTAATTGGTTAGTTAAATAGTCTTGGATATTATTTGGTAGTTTAAACACGGGGATTTGGTTACCAGCTTCAGAATAATGAATGCCTTTCAGGACTGTACAACCGACATAATGATTACCTAAGCAATCGTCAAACAGCTCACCTTTGACTTTCATTTCATTTGGTTTTAAGCAGACAAAGGCTTGTTTTTTTGTTGGTTGAACGAGATTATTTTTTAATTCCCTAACGAGAATGACGACGTATTTAGTTTGTTGCAGTTCATGTAAACTTTGCTCATCCAACAGCGTTAATTGTCTGACTTTCATAATCTCTCCCTTTTGGTCTTGCAGCTTCATGAAATGGTAAGTGATAGCGTTCCATGATTTTTTTTATAGCCTTAAATGATTGATAAGAGGTACGGTATAACCTCACTGCGCCATCACTTTCTAATTCGTGATTTTCAATTGCTTTAATCACTTTTCGGCTGAGTTCACCTGATGAGTTAGCCACAAAAAGTATGTCTGCATTGAAAAAGTCTACTGCAATAAATACGTTGTATTGGTTTGCCATTATATCTCTCCTCTCTCCAATTTAAAGTTAAAAGCCTGATACCGATTGACTTGTTGTGATCGCAATTTTCAAACGATTGTCAAAACCACTAGCAAAATATTTACCATATTGGCTGATATCAATCAGATGGTCACGCATGTAATCTACTTGTTTGAACCCAGTGTTTAAAAGCAACTGTTTTATGGCAACCTCACCTTGTAATTGCTTTTGCAAAGTCAAAACAGAATTACCTTTTTCAAGTTCGGTTATCAAAAAGTGATAACCACGTTCAAGAGCGCGGACGACAATTTCTGCTTGTTGAGGTTCATTCAAAAGTAAATCAGGAATCAAGCCTTGGACTACATTTCTTAATTCAGGATTGTTTTGAATGATTTTGCCGATTGCGATAAATGATTGTTGAGCTTTTTTTGAATTAGCATTTACTTCATCCTCATCAAAAGAATTGGTTTCAGTTTCACTCAAATTAGTCTCACTACTCTCAGTCTCACTTGACTGTCGTTTTGACAGTTCTTGACCTGTCATTTTGGCAGTTCTTGACCTGTCATTTTGACAGTTCCGGAACTGTCGTTTTAACAGTTCCTTGTCCCCCAAGGGATTAGCCCTGTGGATAACTTCAATATCAGCATTTATGTTGCCAACGTAAAGTCTGTTTGGTTTATTTAACCCTTGTCGTTCTTCTTCAAGGAGACCAAAATCTGCTAGTTCTTTTTTCAAACTAATGACTTTTTTCTCGCCAACACTAAGGATTGTTTGCAGGTCACTGTTTTTGTAAATCAAGTAAACATCACCATTTTTATCAATCCAATTATTCTTAATGGACAACAAGAAACGATCACGCAGAATTGCATAAACCATTTTTGTTTCAAGTTTCATTTCGGCATAAAATTCATTTTCAAACAGTGCTTTTGGAATTTTATAGAATCGTTCATTAGTTTCGACTTGATCTCTACTAACCCGTTCCATTTTCCTGGGTGTATCTTGATCATTTATCATTAGCAGTCCCCTCTAATGTCGCAACAATTTCTTCAAATGGCACATCCATAATCTTGTAAAATTTGATGAATGTTGTCAGTTTCGGATTATAACTTGGATCGGTTTCAGCTTTTGAAATCGTCGCCGTTGATAGTTCCCCTTTTGATTTCACAGCTAATTCCAATTGTGTTAGTCTTTTTCTTTCCCGATAGGCTTTTACAATTGACCCAAAAGAATGTCTCATTTTGTTTCTTTCTCCCTTGTTTTAGTTGTCAATTTTCATTGATTTTATTACCAATAATTAACCGTCATGAAGACGGTTTCTTAACAACTTCTTAATATTTAGGCTGTTTTTAAGCAAAAAAAATAAGCCCACACAGGACTTATGAGCTTTTAAAATAACGAATGTTACAAATACGTTACTTTATTTCAAATTATTGACTTTGGATTTTTTTAAAAACGTGTAATCCCTTGTGCGCCAACGTATCAACAAGCCCCTGTTACGTTAGATTTTGCACTATACACTTCAATTGGTATGGGCGGATGTCAAGTTGAAAACCACATGTTTAATATTTTGGTAAACTACCGGTAACATGTATGTAAAACTAACGAAGATTATTTTTAAATCAAAGCACAACTTTTTCTAGAATATCATGATTTGGTTTAAAAGTAAACTGAACGTCCACGCTTTTGGAACGTCTATACAAAGGCTTTTAGCAATCTAATTACTCACTATTATATCAAATATTTCAACCGATTATACCGTTTTCAAATATTTATATTTTAAGCACAACAAAAAAAGACACATCTAGTGTCTAAAGTTCATTATTTATTTTATTGCTTTTTAATGCTTATTTTCGTTGTTTTGGCGTTCTTCAAGCATACGCTTTTTACGCTTTTCATAAGCCCTACGGTAACGTTGCATGGCTTTATATTCCTGTTCAAACACTACCATAGGTCTTTTGCCGTCTAGTGCTTGTCTAAGTGGCATCGCATTCATTTTTGAAGCCACTTCATCCATAATTACTTTTTCCTTAGTAAGACGTTTACTTTATTATTATACGAACAAATGTTCTTATACGCAATAGTTTACATCTTTAACGCTCTGATTTTTTAGGTTGCTATAATTATTTGAACCTTTTCAAATAAACACGATACAAATTAAGATTTGTATCGTGTTTAAAAAAACTATGCCGCCAAGATAACTTGTACTTTTATTGCTTAAATAATCTATTAAAAAGTTTTATTTTTCTAACAATGGTTTTATGCTTTCGTTTCTTAGTATTGAGTAAATACATGAATCACTCATGCCGGCGTTACTATAACTTCTCTGTCTTAGAATCCCTTCAAAAGTAAAGCCACATTTTTCTAGAACTTTTTTTGATTGTTGATTGCGAATATCACATTTAGCTTCAATACGTCGTACGTCAGTTGCGTGGAAAAGATAGTTAACTATATAATCTAGTGCCTCAGGAAGATACCCTTTCCCCCACCATGCTTTTCCTATAACATAGCCAATTTCAAACATTTTAATGCGGTTATCTTGGTGAACTACTGTTATAGTGCCAATGAGCGTATTGATACCTTTTATAACTATTCCCAAGTCATAGAAGTTATCTAACAAATATTTATTCTCTCGAATTTTAATGTTATCCCAAACATCTTCTAAATTCTTATGAGGTTCCCAAGTTAAAAAATGTGTTGAATCTGCATCAGAAGCCCAATTCTCAAACATTTGAGGCGCATCTGCCACACTAAGTGGTCTCAGGAATAATCTGTTCGTTTCAAGATAAGTTGTGCCTGATATTTTCATTGTACATTCTCATTTCTATAGAATTAGATTCTTTATCACTTTTACCAAATTGCGATTTGTTTGATATGATTTTGCTCTTTTCATATTTATATACCATAACAGACTTTATCATCATATTTAACACAATTGACTAAGGCAAAACGGCATACTTCAAAAATCATGGCCTTAATAATACTTTTTTTCGAATGCCTTCAACAAAATGCAAAGCTTCATAATCAATACCATTAACAAACGACCAGTTTAACGTATCAAAAACAATACTAGCGCCAATTTGTGCAACTAATTCTTGATAGTGTCCCTCTGTTGTTTCATTGAGATAGGCTAACCAATGATTATACAAAATTGTTTCGAATTTTTGTTTCAAATTATATTCGGGTTCATCAATCTGAAATAACGCTTGCAGAATGGGTTGCCTCGTAACCAATTCTTGATAAAAATGTAAAACGGTTGCCTCAAATTGACCAGAAATTAGTCCATTGAAACGTTTCTCCACAATTTCCGAAAATAATGACAGCTGCTGATCAACTAACTGTTTCAATAAATCATACTTATCTAAATAGTGTAAATAAAATGTTGACCGACTAGTCAATGCGCGTTTGCAAATATCGTTAACGGTGATTGATTGACAACTTTTTTCATTAAGCAAACTGACAAAAGCATTCTCAATATTTTGTTTGGTTTTAAAAATTCTAATATCCGACATAAATACTTTTCCTACTTTCTGTCTAATAATGGACATAGTATATAGAATTTGTCCATTACTAGACATTACTATGACTATTTGATAATTGTTGACAAGATTTTTATTTATTAAAATAACTATATCAAATAAGGAAAGAGGTTTAAACATGTTCTACGAATATATGAAGGCTAACCCGCAATGGAACCTACAAATCAATCGGCAACTCGAAGAGATAAAAGAAAGTCCAAAAGTAAAGAAAGATCTCGCTTATGCTATACCTCAACTAGAAAAAACTAAAGCTTGGGACAAAACTTGGTATAATTTGGCGATTATGCGAGAAAAAAACGAAGATTTCCCAATTGCTTGTGCTTATTTTGGACTTGCTCAGTTTTATCTCAGTTCCGACGACCAAAATAAATCATTGTTAGTTCACCGGTATTTGGGTAATTTTTACCGTTCACATACTGAAATTGATTACAAGAGTTATCAAGTACCTTACCAAGAAACATTTTTACCCGCAATTAAAGTCACTATCAACCCAAACGCAAACAAAACATTGATGATAATCAATGGATTTGATAGTTTTATGGAAGAATTATTAATCGCAGTTAACTTCTTCAAGGGGACAGACTATAACATTATCTTATTTGATGGACCTGGCCAAGGGCGTGCACTAATTGATAATGATATTAAATTTACCCCTTATTTTGAAAAGCCAGTGAGCGCAGTTATCGACTATTTCAACCTCAAAGAAGTCGACGCTATGGGCGTTTCTTGGGGCGGTTACTTTGTAGTGAGAGCAGCTGCATTTGAAAAAAGGATTAAGAACGTTGTTTGTTTTGATTTTTTCTATGATGGCCTCAATACTTTTTTAAAAGGATTTGATCAAATTATAAGAGAAAAGATACGCCATCTAATCATTGCGAAAGAAGCATTATCACTAAATGACTTAGTCTCGCCGCTACTGAGCCAGAATGATAATCTTAAATTTCTGTTCACAAAAGGATACGACAATACTGGCACCCATGATCCATATACTCTGCTCGCAGAAATTGAGAAGCATACCATAAAAAATATTGGTCATTTGGTTAATCAAAATGTCTTGTTATTAGCTGGCGAAGATGACCAGTACGTCCCCTTCAGTGATCTTGCTCTAGAGCAGCGAGAGTTATCTAACGCTAAAACTTTAGAAACAAAAGTATTTACAAAAGAAACAGGTGGTGAACAACATTGCCAGGCCGGTCGCTATGATTTAGCTCTTCAAGCAATTCAATCTTTCTTATTATCACACGCTGAATAGGCCTACGGCATAATATAAGCACGGTGGTTATTCTAAAAGATGTTGTTTTTGCTCGATTAAAAAGCGTTATTGATTAAAATAACGCTTTTTATGTTGCACACTTAATCTGGCTGTTGCCCATCATGGGCTAGCCATTGACAATCAGTCATTTCAAAATTTGTAAATATTGACTGAAATGATGAATTTTCAGGCGAACAAGCATAAATGCCAAAAGCTATTTCGTCGTCATCTTCTAACATATGAAATATTCTCATCTGTGTGAAATGATTACCATCAAAAGAACTCTCAATCAAATAGTCATTGTTTCTTCGGCTCATTCTATACCAAACCTCATAAATATCGCCTGCTACATTTGTCGTTGCCCAATCTGAGTAACCTTGATTAGTCACAACGCTTCCCAAGTGTTGCGTGACACCATCATCAAATTCTACTGCTGCCTTAAACCAATTTTGACTGTTCAAATACATGACTATCCCACATTGGTCAAAACGGTGATTACTATCAATAAAATTGGTTTTGACTGAAAAAGAAAAATACTTTTCTTTTGTACTAGTTAAAAATAATGGTGCGTTATCATTTTGAAAATGGTAGTAAGTTCGTTGCCACAAGTCTGTAAAAGGCAAAGAAACGATTTTGATATAATCATCTTTTATGTCAAATTCTTTGACATCTTGTGTCCAAGTAAAATTTTCCAACGCCAGTTTCATGAAACTACTCTCCTTTTTATTACAACCATAAAATTAACGTGATAACTGATGTTGCTTGTATTATACAGATGATAAGCATTATTGTCCTATGGCACTCGAATATAGTGTAACATTAGTCATTAAAACGGGCGCTCCAAGAAATTTTCGCAAATTATTGGAGCGCCTATTATTGTTACTTATTAATATTACTGTGATTGGATATACCAGATAATTAAATAAGGTGGGTACCCTTATCCACGTAAATTGTGTCTCCAACGATGCCACTAGCAAAGGGACTTAATAAGAAAGCCGCCGCATTGCCGACCTCTTCAATTGTAACGCCAACCCCATCAACAGTACGTTCGTCTGATATTTTAATTAAATCACCATGATTTTTAACACCAGTAACTGCTAATGTTTTAACTGCGCCAGCGGAAATAGCATTGACGCGAATAGCCTTATCAGCCAAATCACGTGCTAAGTATCGCACTGCTGATTCAAGCCCTGCCTTAGCAATTCCCATAACGTTGTAATTAGGTATTGCTCTTTCAGAACCCATATAAGTGAGTGTTACGATGGCACCATTTTCATTCATGATTTCATGACCATATTTAGCCGCAGCGATTAAGGAATAGACGCTGATATTTTGGGCTAATGAAAAGCTATCTAAAGTACCGTCGGTCACTTTATTGTCTAAATCACTCTTTTCAGCATAAGCGATGGCATGTACAATACCATCCACTTTACCAACTTTTTCAGCGATATTTGCAAAAGCAATTTCTATGTTTTCTGGCTTAGCAACATCACACTCAACTTTTAAAACTGAATCATCAACAAATCTATCTAGGCTGCGTTTCATTCGATCATTTTGATAAGTCAAAATGACTTGCCCCCCCTGATTAATAATTGCTTGCATACATCCAAAAGCCAAACTACTTTTATTTGCTACACCCATAATAATAATTTTTTTGTTATCTAACAGTCCCATACTTCGCGTACCTCAAATTTATATTTTATTAAACTATGCTCTAATTTAGTAAAATTGTCAACGAAACAATCTTAAAAGTAAGAATTAGTCTTAAGATTCTTCACCATGCTCTTGTGAAAGCAATCAAACAAATCGTGACATCAGGTTTAATCAATTAGGTAATAAATCGCCCAGTATCATCAAAATGATGCTTGAACGATCATTTTCAGCATTACAAGTCGAAGTGTTTAGTAGTAGTCTATAATTGCGTTGTGCTCTCACTTTACACATAAAATGTGTCATTTAAAATTGATATAATAGTAGCTGTGACTTACAATCTAAATATTATGAGCACTGAGGAGGCACTATGAATAAAGTTGTTAAATTACAATTTGTGACGAAAGCTGATTTGAAACAATGGTGGGAAAAAAGTTACGGTCCTGAAGCAGACCTAAAGTGGATGCAATTCAACGGGCCCTACTTTCAAGATCCCGTTCTAACTTGGGAAGCATTTTATGACCATCATCTGACAAGGTCAGTCAATAATCCGATGCGCAAACTGATCATCTATAATGGCACCATTGTAGGTGAATTATCAGCTTATTGGACAGATGGTACGCTAAAACAGTGGCTAGAGCTAGGTATCGTCCTTTTTGACTCTGATAGTTGGGGGCATGGTATTGGGACGGCCGCATTTAGACTATGGATTCAGGAAATGTTTGACCTATTTAGTTATTTACCTCATGTTGGTTTTACGACATGGTCAGGCAATAAAGGTATGCAAGTATTAGGTGAGAAGGTTGGTATGACAAAAGAAGGCGTTATTAGAAATGTCAGATATTGGAAAAGTGAGTATTACGATGCGATAAAATATGGCATATTGAGAAACGAAATTAAATAGTTTTAATACATCAATCTCACTTAGACTGCCATTGTGCTATTTTGATGGACATTGAAATTAGTAACAGTTATCCAAACTACCGCACTAGCTACTATGGGCGCCAGTTTGTTATATTTTTCTATTAATTTAATGCGCTTAAATAAGTTGGCAGTAAGACATCCTCAATTATTATCTGCACATCCTTTTGTTCAAGCGAGCCTCTAATTAGTATTTGGTATCTTATCCAATCAAATGGTAATAATTTTATTTCTTCTTTGAGGTTAACATATTTGATTTCACCTCTGGCCTGAGCTCTCTGAAGAATTTGTTCAATAGCTCTAATATCAACTTCTATTCCCTCATCAAGCACCTTTTTTAAGACATCTTGTTGTTGCTGACTCGATTCAATCATTATCCCGCCTGTACTGTAAACATCAAAAGTACGTATACTAACGATAAAACGATTTAATAATTGTTCTAGGTCTTCTTTCAGTGAGTGGCCTTGCCAAACGATTTCATCCATTTGTCCACTGTTTTCTGTTTTAATCTTATATTTTATAGCCGCAACTGCTAATTCAAATGGCGTGTCCCACCTTCTGTATAGGACGGATTTACTCGTTCCAGCTAATTCAGATACATGACCAAAATTCAATTTTAAGAAACCTTCTTTTTCCAATGCTTCAAGTGTGGCTTGATAAATAGCAGTTTCTAATTCTGTGCCACGTCGACGTTTATTAACCATGATAACTCACCCTTCAAATAAGATAATTTTAGTTTCTTATTGTTTTATTTCTCTACAAGTAGTATTATATCATTTATAGTAAGATACTAATATTATCTAATAGGAGAAAATGATGGCAACAGTAAAAATACCTAAATCTACCTTAATTGTCGCATGGGTGATTGTCTTTGGCGCTATGGCTCCCTTGTTGGATGCCACTATGATGAATATCGCTATTAATAGTTTAGTCAATGATTTTCATAATTCAGTCACCACTGTTCAATGGACGATTACGTGTTATATGTTAGCTACCGGTGCAGCAGTACCTTTTTCAAGTTGGCTACTAAATAAGTATGATGGCAAATATGTTTTCTTAGTTGGTGAACTGCTATTTAGTCTAGGATCAATCTTGGCAGCGATTTCCCCGAATATTCAATTTTTAATTGGTTCTCGACTGATACAAGGATTTGCTGGTGGCTTAATTATGCCGTTACTAACCACTTTATTAGTGCAAACTGCGGGAGCCGATGTTATGGGGCAAATGATGGCTACTGTAGGATTACCTATGATAATCGGGCCATTATTAGGGCCAATTATAGGTGGCTTTATTATAAAATATCTATCTTGGCGCTGGTTATTCTGGATAAATATTCCGGTTACTATCATTTCAATTATTTTAATTATGATTAAAATGCCCCATTACCGGCCACAAAATCAAACAGCAAAACTAGACTTTATTGGGACAACACTCATTATTATCACAACAATCACCATCATTTATGGTATTGTTGCTGCTACTCAAACTGCCAGTTTTTCCAATAAAACAACACTAACTTGTCTGTCAATTGGTTTTTTGAGCATTATTCTGTACATAATATGGGCGCTTCGGCTCGGTGATAAGGCAGTTATGCCACTCGAATTATTCAGTTTTTCCTCTTTTAACGGGTCAGTTATTGGCCTATTTATTGCAGGCACAGTTCTCAATGGTGCAATGCTATTGCTACCCCTATTTTTTCAAAATGTACGTGATATGACGATTACCGCGGCTGCTATATCCTTAGTACCACAAGGTATTGGTATGCTTATTTCTCGCCCTTTGACTGGCAGAATGACAGATAAGTTTGGTGCAAAATACGTCGTCGCAGTCAGTACGATAATTACCTTTATAAGCACTATGCCTTTTTATTGGATTAACCAATATACAAGTTATTGGATTATTGCTGCCTTACTGCTACTACGAGGCATAGGGACGGGTGGCATTTTAACACCATTAATGACCGATTCTTTCACAAATATGAGAAAAAAACAAATTGCTAATGCTACAGTAGGTTCACGTCTAATACAAAATATTGGTAGTGCTTTTGGTTCAGCCATTGTAACGACAGTGGTCACTGCTTTCTCAGCCAATCACGTCAAAAACTTCCAACAGCGATTAAAGGTTGGTGAATACCATATTAAACCTAATGAAATGGCTACTTTTGTCCATGAACATCTGTTAAATATCAGAGTTGAATCATTTCAAGTGGGATTTCTTGTTATTGCAATTGCGAGTCTACTTATTCTTCTCCCAACGCTACTACTGTCAAATAAAACGCAGCTAAAAAATAATAAAAGTATGTAATTCAAAGTCTGAGACATCTCATGCAAAAAGATATAAATACCCTTATAGAATATTGGTACATTGTGCTGCTAGTAGGCGCTTGGATTGCTTTTATCAGCACACTACTAACAAAAAAATATTTAAGTAGCCGTCGTTTGGGTGCTTTAAAAGTGTATGTTGCCCCAATACTACTTTTGCTTTTCGGACTTAACAAAATGACTCATTTTAAATATTTATTACCTACGATTATTCTTTTTGTATTTATGATTATACTATTTGGCTTTATTGGAGCGCATTGGTCTTACAAATTACAGCAGTTTTATTATTACAACAATAAAACCGAGATGGTTGGTGGTACTTATAGTATCTTTTTAATGCTAGCTAACATTTTTATAATGCTGCTATTAAGTTTTCATAGTTTTGTAAATCCAATAGCTTATCATTCTTTTCAGTACATGATAGTTTATGCTACTTTAGGAGGTTCGGTGAAAGGTCTTTTGATTGGCCAATCTGTTAACATGTGGTGGCATCTTAAAGCTTTAAAACTGAAAAAAAGTGATTAGTTTATTAGTTATGATAGACACAACCCAACAAATAAATTATTTACGCAAAAAAGGCAGTTATGCTATAATAAACGTATAGAAAAAGTCGCAGCATCAACTGCGACTCCTAGCAAACCCGTTTTAGACGGTGGCATCACTAATAATTCACTTAAATGATCATCAGCTGTGCGAAGCTAAGATGGTCATTTTTTTGTGCTGTTTTTGATCAACACAACAACTAAAGTAATTAACGCTAGGATAAACATCCCAAAGCTAATCATCAGCTGTAATGTATCCGGTACGGACACAAGGCCTCTCCTTTCCTAGAATCTGAGTTTACAGTTTTAACACCATAAGCACCACCTCCATTCAGGATAGCCACCATCTTAACTTGTTTGCTTTTAATAGTATATCATATATCAAAAAGGCATTCTAAAGACGTTATGGGCTCTTTAGAATGCTTTTTCTAATTTTTAAAAGCGATTGCTGTAATGTATTTTTATTCACTATTAGTCTAGCAAGTGATTCAAATTATTTAATAAGCAATAAACAAAAATGAGTAATGCTACGTTACTGTACTTTCTTTAAATTTAATCTTTGGAACATGTACATTAATACATTAAATAAATAATTGAATAGTCCAAAAAAATGCCTTGTCGTGTTGCTAAAAACGTGAGATGCAATTTTTGACTTTGAATATCCAGAACCTCGTTTTCCAGTAAATGACGACGGCGGGTGGCAATGAGAACATAACCACAAATACCATACGTTAAGAATAATATATTGATTGACATGTACCATATTAGAATATCTTGTACGTGCTTGTAGTTATCTAAACTGACAATTACAAAAACAATAACGTTACTAATTAAGGTATAGCAAAACAGTGCCATAAATCCGGTATTACCAATTTTATAGAGCTCCTGACGCCGATATTCGTCTAATACCCCTTGAACACCATAAAAGCGTTTGATTATTTTTGACGTTCTCAATCAAATTAATGGTTTGCCTAGCTACGCCAACGGCCTGTGCTAACTCATATTGTGACATTTTTTTGCTTTGTGGTACATTTTGATATGGTTCATGATGCTCTCCAATGTCCTTTATATATGACTAAACATTAATCACGTGATTTGTAACTACTTTTCTGAAATGCAGTAAGACAAACTAATCTGCGATAAACATCAAAAAAAGGCAATTGCTTGCCTGTTCTCGTTCTTTTAAATTCATACTGATGGCCATTAACATAATAGTTAATCGCAAGGTTTCATATATTATTATTCATGCTTAACCTGCTTTGCCACGTGCTGCTTCTTTTCCATATGTTTAATTGCCATTTCTAACATAAATTTTTGAACTGCGTTAGGTTGTTGTTCTGCGGCAATGTGCAGGCCATTGTTGAATTCAACCATTAGGTGCCATTTATGCCCATCTACAATTTCTTTTGGTGCAGCAGTTGGTAAAAATACACCAAGTTTTACTTTCATACCAGTTGTTGTTTGAGTCAACTGATGCATGCCAATTAGTTTTGTATCAATATTTAGTGATTTCAAGTACGTTTTCCCAGCCATCACTAAGCTAACATTGTGATCTGGTGCTATTGGATACTTAATATCCGAGTCTGGACGCAGATCTAAGTAAGATGGTTCTTTATACATCCCAAAGGTTTCAATAATTGTTTGCTCCCCTTTGCTATTGGCATCGAAATAATAGTGCTCTGGGTGAATTGTTGAAGGCAAATAGAGATTATTTTTCTTAGCAAGTAACTGATTAAACATCATAAATTGCACAAGAGAAATATTTTCTGTTTCAACTTCTACAATACCTGCTTGATATTTTTGAGGATTAGGCGATGCTAAAGCTATTTCACGCCACATGTCATTGCTTTCCTCGATTTCAGATTGAAATAAGGTTAGCATTTTTTGTTTGCCAATTTTTTCTCTAGTTTCTGCTAATGCCACTTTGGCATTTTCGAGTGGCAACTGAAGTAGCGATTCCAAATCTAGTATTTGATTATCTAAAGTTATGGGAATAGCCTTTGCATCAAATATTTTAAATACATGATGATACCTTTGTAATTCAACAGCTCTAATGTCTTCTTCTGTGACAACTTGTCCATCGAATCTAAAAGTAATTTTGTAGTTTGCCATAATGAATATCTCCTATACTTTCGATTTTTTACCAATTTTGAATAACAACATACCAACAACGACATAAGCTAATAATACAGTTAATGGGTATGCAATAGCATGTCCATTAAAGAAGGCAATGTTTCTTAGTAGTGTACCAGTTGCTCCTGGTGGTAGTAATTGCCCCAGCGCTCCCCAACCAGTTGGTAACATTTCTGGTGCGGAAGCTAATCCAGATAGAGGATTGCCCAACAATATTAGCAATACGGCTGCAATACCTAGTCCTGGATTACCCAAAACTTCTAATATACCAAGTACAAAGAACCCTGTTGCAGCAATGCCTAACATAGCCCCTAATGAAGTTAAGAAATAATTGCCATCAAATGTACCAATGCCATATTGAATAACAGCAACTAATCCCAGGCCCCCAATTACCGCAAAACTAATGACTGCGGCAAATTTTTGTCTTTTACCTTTAACCATGTTAGCAATAGCAACCGCCCCAATCCAACCACCAAGAGCAATTGGTAATGCCCCGGCTGCTAAACCAGTTCCCTTGGAATCAGCCTTTGGGAAAGCCCTGACTTCAACAATCTTAGCAGTTTTAGCATTCAACTGTGCGAGCTTCTGATTTAAAGCCTTAATTGTGTTAACGTCATTTGTTTTGCCAATTATCTGATTAATTTGTGCTGACCCAATAGCCTTTTGTTGTGTTACAACACTGTTTCCGATTTGCGTTAAAGCCTGTGCCACGGCAGCCGATGCTGCGGTAGCTTCGTAGACTGTTAAGTTTCCCGAAGCATCAAGTGATATGGCGCCATAAATATCACGCTTATTAATTTGCGCTTTTGCTTGGTACGCCGTCGCATATTCACTCACTTTGAATCCTTTGTTTCGTAATGGTTTTGCCATTTTCTGAAAAGTTTCATCGTTAGTGGCAATGATACCAATTGGCACACTATTAATGCCCGAATTAACTGCTGGTAGTGAAAAAGCTGTCATCATAATCGCTAGAACTGCAGTTAAGCCAATAGTTAAAGTCAATATGAATCGCCATGTAGATTTAGGTTTCATTTGTTATCCCCTTTTGTTTTCAATAAACAAATCATAGCAAAGGAGAAAAATAAAAAGAACCAACAATTTTCGAAAAGTGTCGGTTCTTATGCGATGATTCCTTTAAACATTATTGGTAATATGTGACTGACAATACCTGAAAATTCTTCTGGCGTCTCAACAAAATCTCGTTTTATCCAATTCTGAATTAAATTAACCATAACCCCATCAATGACAGCAAACGAATAAACTTCCGGTACAGTCATACGCTCGGGTATATCAGTTTGTAATAATAATTGTTCTGAAAAATTTGAGAAACGTGAAAAAAACAAACCATCTGATTTATCGCTGTAAAATAACTTAAATAAAGCTTTCTTGTCGTAAACACGATTTATGATAGTTTCAATTCTGCCCCTCACAATGTCCTGGTCGTTTAAGCTATATACATTAACTTCAGGCAAATCTTTCGTTAGTTCAGTTAATAAATTCACCTGTAAATGCGTGATTAAGTCTTCTTTATCTAAAAAATGTGCATAAAACGTTGAACGGTTAATTTGGCTATTAATAATTAATTGGCTGACAGTTATTTGTTTATAACCAACACTTTGAAGTAATTTTAAAAATTCGCTCACGATTCTTTTTTCGACCGTATCATAAATTATTGTATTTTTATTCGTTTTCATAATTTGAGTATATCAAATGATATCTTTTTTGTTCATCATAATATTAACTATCTTGCAAGGCATGTGGCTGTCCTTCACTTGTCAAAACGATTTGAACAGCCGGTCGATTTCTCATGCGATTACTAAATAGGCTTAAATTTTCTAAGTAGGCAAAATTGTCAATTTTTCGATGAAGTATGGTAAACCACTTTCTTCGAGTAAAATATGTGGGCTAACGAGCTAGCACCAGAAGCATAAAATAGGCACATAGATGCCTCTTCATTTCTAAATATATCGAAATACCATGTCAAAAAAACTACAATACCTGCAATAAATTTGGTAAATATTTTTGAAATGTTTGCTGCTTCAAAGATAAATACTTCATTTGTTTTATCTGTCTTTTTATATTTTGATTTATCGGCGTTAAGGGTTCACAGGCACAGCATGTTACATAACCATAATATTGACCTGCTTGATTACGTTTGGTTACAACTTACCGCCGGCATAGAATGCCGGTAATATAATTTCATCAACTAAAGTCGGAATATCTGGGCCAGTTGCATTATTCACCAAAATACTATGATAGCGCAGTATTTCAAATAAAAGTAACTGCACCTGTTCACTGGGTGCTTGATCTAATTCTTGATTTTCAATAGCGTGATTGCTTATTTTCGCCATAGTAGCTAAGTTAGAGCGACGAACTTGTGACATCAAACGTTTTGCAAGTAAAGAACCCTGGCTAAACTCTTGAACACTTGCGCGAACAAATTCATTATTAACATGTGAGCCATAGTTTTCATAATAATGACCAAGTGCAATTAAATCAGAGCGCAAACTGCCAGTATTAATCGCAATATCATACGGTGGTTCGCTAAACTCATTAGCTGTAATCGCATCATGAACCAACTCAAAAACACTATCCCAACGGCGATATAACACAGTTCGGCTAGTTTTTGCTTCTCGAGCAATTTGCGCGAAAGTCGTCTTGTTATAACCATCTCTTTCTAAAATACGCAAAGTTGTTTCATAAATTGTGTTTTCGAGTTGATCTCCTCGACGTCTTTTGTCTGCCATAGCGTTATTATAACACATTTAAGATACACAATGCACCTTTTGACCCTAAAAAAGCATTGCTTAACGATTAAATTAATCGTATTCTATTTAGTGTACGTTATGTACCTAATATAAAAAGGAGTGAAGTATGTCAGAAAAAAAAGATAATAAAGTCCCAAGTGCCTTAATGGCAATGGCTTGGGTTCTAGTTTTAGGGGGTCTTGCCCCCATGTTAGACGGAACAATGGTCAATATTGCTATCCCCCACTTGGTCAGTACTTTTCACACATCGCTATCTCACGTGCAGTGGATAGCAAGTGCTTACTTGCTCACCATGGGAATTGCGATTCCATTTTCAGGATGGCTATTAAACCACTTTAATGGTCGTTTGGCCTATCTATGGGCACAAATTATTTTCTTGATTGGCTCAATCGTAGCAGCATTGTCTCCTGATTTGAATTGGTTAATCGGTGCTCGAGTAGTACAAGGTTTTGGCGCTGGACTAGTTATTCCAATGCTTACAACACTACTTGTTCAGCAAGCTGGTGTCTACTTTAGAAAGTTAATGCTCATCGTTGCTTTACCAATGATGCTAGGGCCTATATTTGGACCAATTATTGGTGGCCTAATTATGAACTCAGTGTCATGGGAATGGATTTTTTGGGTGAACGTACCTGTCAGTGCATTAGCAATTATCGGTATTTTTTGGAAGTTACCTTCTATGCCTGCGCAAAATACTAAGAAACCATTTGATTTAATCGGGACTCTGCTATTCGGAGGGTTTGCTACATCTTTGATTTATGCTGTGGTTAAGGCTAATAAAACTTTATGGAATCAAGATACAAAGCCCTTTATTATATTGGGACTTGCCTTGTTTGTTGTCTATCTCATATGGGCCTATTTCCGTAAAGGAAATGCGGTTTTACCATTACATCTATTTGGTTTCAAATCATATGTTGGTGCCACGCTTGGCTTGATTTTAGCAGGCGTTGTTATGAATGGTACTTCGCTCTTGTTAACCACATATTTCCAATCGGCACGAGGATTCAGTGCTTTAAATGCTGCTTATGCATTAATTCCACAAGGTATCGGTATGTTTTTGGCTCGACCACTAACAGGAAAACTAATGGATAAGCTGGGTATGAAGAATTTAGTTTTCTGTAGTTTAGTATTAGTAGTTGGTGGTCTAGCCGCGCTAACAAAAGTAGATGAAACAACTAGTATGTGGTTAATCAGCGCCATCTTATTCATCAGTGGCATTGGGATTAATACAGTTTTCATGCCTTTAATGACAGATGCATATACTGGCATGCCAAAACAAGATGTCCCTGAAGCAACCATTGGTACCCGAATTTTTCAAAATGTCGGAGGTGCATATGGTACTTCCTTAGTGGCAATGCTAGTCGCGAGTCAATTGACTCACCTACTAACCACAAAACACATGACGTTTTCCCCACACGTCTATGCTCTAGCACTACAACACGGTTTCTTTTGGCTGGGTGTACTTGCCCTGGCAATTGTAATTCCTGGATTCTTATTGAGTGGTAAAGACAAGCATTAATAAAAGCACTTATACAAAATTATGGCTGCGTCAAATACAGCTAGATAATTGCGTATAAGTGCTTTTAAACGATAATACTGACTTAAAACATAATATTCAGAATCATTAGACGCTCTCACGAATCATCAAAGTTGACGGAATTATCAATTCTACTGGTAATTCTCGTTCGCCTACCAAGCGTTCGCGAGCTAAACGTAAGGCAGCCTTGCCCATTTCCTCAGCCTCTGGATGAACAGTAGTCAGAGACGGCGTTAAAAATCCAGCAACCTCAATATCATCAAAACTCACAATAGCAATATCTTCTGGGATTTTAAAACCAGCAGTTTGCAAACCACGATACAAGCCGATAGCAATCGGATCTGAAGCAGCAAAAATTGCAGTAGGGCGTGGGTTTTTGTTGAGAATAATTGGTACAACTTCCAATGCTTGCATAGTGTCCCAACCAACTAAAAAAGAAGATAAATTTTCTGTCAAGCCGTGGGTAGCCATCCACGTACGATAGACGCGGTGCCTGGGATCAATTCTTTCGTTAACGACCATACCGTGTTCATCGTATAACGCCACATCTGCCCCAACAAAGGCAATATTTCGGTGTCCTTTTGCAAATAAGTAGTCTAGTACCCGATAAGATTGGGCGGAAAAATCATTATGTACGGTATCGTAATTTGTTACAGGCTGATCATCGTCTACCATAACCACATGTGGGTTCAACGATTGGATTTTTGCAAGTAAAGTAGGGCTCACATTGCCAACAATAATGACTGCACCGTATTGCGATAATTGTTTCCAATTTTTTTTAGGTGCATCTAATCGAAATACCATATCAACTTTGATCTGCCAGCGCGTTGCGGCAACTTCAATGCCAGTCCTAATTGAACGAAAATATGGATCATTTAACTCGCGTTCCTCACTAAATGTACTGATTAACGCAATGGATAGTTTATCTGTGCTATGGTGAGCAGCAGTTCGGCGACCCGATTTTTTCAATTGATAATTTAATTTATTAGCCACCTCAATAACGCGTTGGCGCGTTTGTTCAGTAACTTGCAGTGTGTCATCTTGATTTAAAACACGTGACACAGTCGCAGGTGATAAGCCTGCTTGTCGAGCAACATCTCGAATACTTACCATAATTCACCTCATTGAGTATGATTATACGCTGTTTAGTAAACAAAATTCAAACAAAAAATAAGACAACACTTAAAGTATTGTCTTAAGAAGATTATTTTTGCGTATATGCATATATAATGGTGTGCGTTCGCTTTTCTCCAGCGGGCAAAAATGTATCACCTAATGCCCGTAAATTTTCACTATTTGGTGCCGTTTGTGCTTCAATAGCAACTGCTAATGATGGATGGCCATCCCCTCGATTCAGATTTTTTACGACCTGACTATCGAGTTGTCCCGCTGTAAAAATCACAGCCGCATTGCGATCTGAATAGATTGTTATTCGTCTACCAGAATGGCGATCTTCTAGGTAACCAATGGGTGTTGTCAAATCCGGTCTGACTAAAAAGACATCATCAAATCCACCTTCACTTGTCGTTTCCTGTAAACTATGGAGCGCCTGTCCAAAATCGGAATGATTTTTCAAATCAAACAAAGAGTCAGCATTGTCAATCAAACCACCAGTTGGTACCTTATCATGATTAACCGCTAAATGTTGCGTACTATTCAGCCACAAATCATGTTCTAAAACGGTCTGCTCTTCTTTATTTGCAAGATTAAAGTATGTGTGCACTGTTGGATTAAAGACACCGTCCGTGTCAAATTGTGTTCCGGTAAAGGTTATTATGACACGGTCATCGGCCGTTAGTTGATAGGTAACCGACACATCTAATGTGCCTGGAAAACCATCATCATCGGACGTCTGCTTGCGATAAAGTGTAACCGAATTATTGGACTCGTTAATTGTTACTTCAAAGAATTGTTCACCTAAACCTTGCGCACCGCCATGCAATGTATGACCATTTTCATTACTCGGAGTTGTAATCTGCTGCCCATTTTGTACCCACTGGCCATTTCTAATACGACCTGCCGTTCGACCAATCACACGATTAATATTATAATCAGCAAGTAAATTTTCTAATTTATCACTAGACAGCACCAAATTGACCCGTTCACCTGATGGTGTGGCAACTGAAAATTCTTGTAAAATGCCAGCAAAATTCAACACACCCAAACGCGTGTCGTTTTTATTCTGTAATGTATATTTGTAGACTTTTTGACCGTGATGTTGGCCAAAATCAGTGATTGTAATCATATTACTTCCTTTCTAATTTACCGTCCACATGAGTTCATAATGATAAAATGGTGCTGTCAATAAGTATTCTGACGCAACACTAGGCGACCAAGAATCATCCCCACCGACACCCATATGCTGGCCATCTAAATTTAACCAAACACCTGCATCAGCAACTAACGCTGTACGATGTTTGGCTTGTATCAAAGCTTTTTCGCTATAGCGACTCGCACCGATTTGTAAGGGGGTTTGGGGTGCCAAAATATGATGACTGCCCCAATGCAATGAACTAACTGCCATACGCAAGCCATTCTCACTCGGAAAAATATAGGGCGTCGTTAATTCGTCAAGTGTTTGTGTCCAATAGCCCATGCGTGCGCCGCTGTGTCTATCAGGATAGTTTTCAAGGGGTCCCCGACCAACGTAACTTAAGCCATCAAATATACCTACTTGAACCTGCAATCCGACACGTGCCGGTGGTAAACTATTGATATTTCTTGACACATCAACTGTTAAATACATGCCGTCCGCGTTGAAGCGGTAAGTCTTACGTGAGGATAGAACTTGCTCATGACCAGCTAAAAAGTGGTGTATCGTTTGTACTTCAATAAATGCCCCGACTTTCGCGATTGCAAAGTCGTCTAATTGTGCTGACAAATTAAACCAACCGGCATCATGCCAACGCGCTTCCCAAGCGTTAGGATCTGGATTTGCCACCTCACTCACGCCAATATCATTATCAATTGGTGCGCGTGTAAAATGATCTTGTAAGGGGGTAATAAATTGTTGCTCGCCATCTTTTAACCACTGAGTTAACCAACCCGTATCTGTGTCAAAGTACCATTTATTATGTCTACTTGTAATCATCACAGCGTGTGAAGTCTCAACAACCATTGGCCTATCAGTCACTGGTAAGGATACAAATTGTGTCTTGCGCTGTAAAACAAATTGTTCTTCAGCTAATAAATGACCAGCTGGCAAATCAATTGTCGCCACATTTTGTGTGACCTTAATATTTAAAAAAACATCTTGTTGACCAATTTTGGGTAAACAAACGACAATGTCTTTTTTTGTCTCTGGTGGCAACTTCAGCGTCAACGATTCTTCTTTCATGGGCTTACCATCTACAACAATAGTATACGTTAATGTCGCATCAGTCGTTTTAAATAGGTACTCACTACGTACACTTAGCTGACCATTCAGCCACCTAAATTGCAGATATTGTTGCTGATAGGCAACCTCTTGCAGCGCTGGTTTTGCCGTTCGATCTGGAAACAGTAACCCATCCAAACTGAACTGGCGATCGTTAGGTGAATCCCCAAAGTCGCCACCATAAGCATAATCTCCATCTTTCGCTAATCCTTGATCGACCCAATCCCATATAAACCCACCTTGCAATCGCTCAAATTGTCGAAAGGCTTGCCAATACCTATCAAAACCCCCTAAACTATTTCCCATATCATGGGCATATTCACATAGAATTAACGGCCGTTGTTCACCTGGTTTGCTTATCCAGCGTTTTAACGACCATTTGGTGTTAACTGGAAAACATTGGTCTTCGGATACACGAGCGTACATTGGCGCGATAATATCTGTCACTATTGTATCCGCTCCACCGCCCTCGTATTGTACTGGCCGAGTCGTATCTGTTTGTTTTAACCACTGATATAGTGCATCGTGATTATGACCATAGCCAGATTCATTTCCTAATGACCACAAAATAATGGCCGGAAAATTGCGATCACGCAACACCATACGTGTCAATCGGGCAAGCATTTGTGGTAGATAATTGACGTCGTCAGTCAGTAAGTTCATCGGTATCATACCATGTGTTTCAATATTCGCCTCATCAACCAAAAGTATTCCGTATTCATTTGCCAATTCATACCAACGCTGCTGATTGGGATAATGTGATAGGCGGACTGCATTAAAATGGTTCTGTTTTAATAACGCGATATCCCGCCGCATGGTGGTTTCATCAATAGCGTAACCTTTTTCTGGGTGAAATTCATGTTTGTTAACACCCCGAATGAGTAATGGCTTGCCGTTTAAAGTTAATAGGCCATTTACAATAGCAACCTTGCGGATACCAACTTGAACGTGCTCAATATGTGTTACTACTTTATTTTTATCAGAAACTGTTAACACTAATTCATATAAGTGAGGTAGTTCATCAGACCATAAATAGGGTTTGTCAACAATCAAATCCAATTGCAACGCATTCGGATTAGCGCCGCGTTCATCGATTGCTTCTGTACCAGGACTGTTGATTTGTGTTGCAACCAACGTATTTTGCCAATATAAAGCGGCTTGAATGAATACATCGGCGGTACTCTTTGTCTGAACACTGACAATGGCTTGATCGAAATCGGCATCTAATGTTGTTGTGACACAATAGTCTAACAAATGCTGTTCGGGCAGATGTCTCAAGGTGACATCACGAAAAATACCAGACAAACGCCACATATCTTGATCTTCTAAATAGGTGCCTTTACTCCAACGCAATACTAGCACGCAAAGACGATTTTCACCCAGCTGCACGGCTGAGGTGAGATCAAATTCTGCGGGTAATCGGCTGTCTTCAGAGTAGCCAATAAACTCACCATTAAGCCACAAATAAAACGCAGATCCCACCCCATCAAATGTCACATGGACGTAACCAGCTGATAACCAATCTTCTGGTAAATTAAATACTTTGCTATAAGCCCCAGTTGGATTTTGTTCGGGTACATCAGGTGGCTTCACTGGAATTGGATAAGTTACATTTGTATAAATAGGAACATCGTAGTCACCCTGTAACTGCCAATTAGCAGGAACAGTGATTTTGTCACCAGTAACTAGGTCTGTTTGTAACCATGTTTCGGGTACATGTTCTGGCTGGTCAAAATAACTCATTTGCCATTCACCATTTAAAACCGACTCATTATTACTTTTCTGCCCATACACTGGCTTTTCATTTTTATGCCAAAATTGCAATGGTGCATGCATTGATAAGCGATTAACGGCAATCACGCCGAGATTTTCCCAATCGCGGCGTGCTAAAATTTGCGCTAATGTTTGTGTCATATTGGCCTCCTATTTTGCTGTTAAGTTGGCTTTTAACTCTTCAACAATTTGATTATGCATTTTTTCGGTTAATTTGACACGCCAAGCAAAGATTACCGCAGCAAATAACATTAACGCACCAGGCAGCAAGAAGGCCAACATGTTAAAAGTATTAATGCCATGTGCACTGACACTGGCCGCCGTTGCATGCCCTGTCATACCGGCTGCAACAGTAATGAATCCAACAATACCGTTTGAAAATGCACCTGCAATTTTATCAAGCAAAGGTCGAATTGACAATGTCACAGCTTCATTACGTACACCATTTTTCAATTGACCATACTCTACGGCATCTGTAATTGTCATTAATGCTGATAAAAAGACTAGCTGGTATGGGAAATAGAACAAGATAGTCGCAATAATGACAATAATTGCACTTTTGGCACCAAAAATAAAGAGCATATACGCCACTAACTGCATGACAATACTACCAATATAAACCCAGCGACGCGTGATTGTCTTAGCCAACCAAGGAAACAATGGTACAGCAACAAATCCAGTAATTGTTCCAATTAAACCAACCATCCAAAATGAACCAGGTTGTCCCAATACAAACTTATAGAACAGATACAGCACACCAGTTGTAGCAACATAGGCTAACGCATAGGCAATATATGACAAAGCTAACCACATTAATTGATCATTTTTCAAAATAGCTTTGAAAACATCCGTTGTTTTAACTTTTGGTGCTTTTTGCCGGATAATAGATTCATTTTCTTTTGTCCCCCATGCTGTAATTGCAGCTGTTCCAAAAGATACTAAGGCAACAATCATGGCAAACCAGAACCAACCAGCAGCACCTTGCTCATGTCGACCTGTAGCCAAATAAGTAAAAAATGTCGTAATTGGGACAACCAGCATCGTGGTACCATTGGCACCTAAAGATGAGCCAAAACGGGCAACGGTTCCTAGCTTTTCACGTTCTGTCGTATCGGTAGTGATTGCTGGAATCATTGACCAATAAGCAATATCTTTGAATGAATAGAATGCATCCAAAATGATAAAAACAATCACAAATAGTACAATAAATAACGTCTGATTACGCTCAGCTAAACCACCAAAATTAGTGAAAATAGCCAATAACGCTAAGGATGACACCAAGCCACCAACAATAAGCCAAGGCTTGAATTTACCATACTTTGTTTCAGTATTATCAATGACATTACCAATCAATGGATCAAAGAAAATTTCAACTAATCGAATACCGACCACTAAGCTTGTAACAATACCAATTAAGGCAGATTCATTGGGTAACCCATCAAACATCGAGCTACTCACAAAAAGGATAAAGTAAGTACTCAGAGTGACATAATAACTATCGTGCCCGAAAGCACCCAACGCATAACTGATACGTTGCTTCCAATTTTTCGCTTGCATATTTCTTCTCCTTAAGTAAGCGCTTACATTTTATTTTAAAAAACAAAGGTTATCATTTTTACGTGATAACTATCGTAAAAATAGCTATATTTTTAACTTAACGCAGTGTATCGATGAATTGCTTGAAACCTGCCTGCCCATCAGGCGTACATTTGAACACACCTGCATCCGACAAAACACGAATAAAGATATCTGCGACAGATTGACGAACAATTATTTTAGCCTCTTGCAGCGACACATTACCGTGTTTTTCATGCAGTTGCTGTGCCCACACCGCATGTTTCGATACAATTGGTGTTTGTGAATCGACTAAATAATTTTGGACAGCCTGTAATTCATTTTTGAGACGTGGCGGTAAGATAGCCAACCCCATGACTTCTATCAAACCAATATTCTCTTGCTTAATATGCTGTACATCAGGATGGGGATGGAATATACCTTCTGGAAATTCGGCTGAAGTGTTATTATCTCGTAATACAAGATCTAATTCATAGTCATTACCCTTTTTACGGACAATTGGTGTCACGGTATGGTGCCTAGTGCCATCTGTACTGTAAGGTTCGATATGTCGACCAACATCTGCATAAAATTGCCAATGGGCCATAATTTGTTCAGCCGCATCTAATAGCTTTACTTGGTTAGAATCAACTAATCGAATAACTGACATCGGCCATTTTAAGATACCCGCATCTTTTAAGCCGCCCAACGGAAAATGAGAAGCCATTTTTGCTTTAGCCATTGGCATATCGTATCGACCACCTTGAAAATGATCGTGAGACAAAATCGAACCACCTACAATCGGCAGATCAGCATTTGAACCGACAAAATAATCTGGAAATTGGTCGACAAACGCTAACAAGCGTGACAAATTTAACCTATCAATTTTCATTGGTCGATGCACTGGTGCTAAAATAATGGCATGTTCGTTAAAGTAAGCGTACGGTGAATATTGAAATCCCCAGTTTTCACCCACTAATGGGACGCGAATAATCCGATGATTAGTGCGTGCGGGATACGTAGCAGTTCCGATAAACCCTTCATTTTGAAAAGATAATTGATTGACTGGGTAAGTTGTTATTGGCGCTTGAAGCGCAGCTGCAATATCTCGCGGATTTTTCTCTGGTTTGGACAAATTAATGGTGATATCAATTTGTCCAAAATCTGTATTCGCTTGATAAAAAATATTTTGCGCAATTTCACGGGTTTTAATATAATTCGTTCTTTTTGAGAAATTATAAAAATCGTCCGTAGCGACACTTGGACTTTCTTTATATAAATGCCAAAAACGTTGATTAACGCGACTGGGTGTACTGGCAAAGAAATTCATTAACTGTGATGCAAGTTGGTCACGCTGCGCTGTAATGTCACGAATAGCTTGATTGGCTACAGCGATATTTAACAAAGCATCTAATAATTGCAATGTTGTGCCCTTTCGTGACTCAGTATCTTGGAAAGATGTTTCCCCAACCAATGCCAATACACGATTAACTAAATATTGTGTGTCGAGTGGTTCATATTCTGAATGCATAATAATTTGCTGTACAAAGCCACTCACAACAGCTGCAGTTGTCATTTTTTTACCTCACCAATCCAGTGGGCCCCTGGTCCAATATCAGCAACATAAAATGATGGCGCATAACCAATCGTTTCTTCATAAATCTGACCTACTTTTGTCTTGAGGTCATCGACAGCCTGACGATTAACTAAGGCGATAGCGCAACCACCAAAACCGGCACCTGTCATACGTGCTCCCAAAACACCCGGTATTTTTTGTGCTGTTTCTGCTAAAGTGTCTAGCTCTATTCCAGTCACCTCGTAATCATTTTTTAAAGAGTCATGTGATGCATTCAACAACTCGCCAAATTTGACTAAATCATTAGCTCGCAGTGACTCTACCGCTAATTGCGTACGTTCATTTTCTGTCACAGCATGACGCGTACGTCGTAAAATTGTGTCATTCTTAATTAAATGTGCATTCGCTTCAAACGTACCACTAGTCAATTGGCCTAACGATTGTATTGGCAGCGATTGCTGCAATTCATAAACCGCTTCTTGCGTCTCTTTGACACGTTCATTATATTTAGAATCGGCTAATTCACGGCGCTTATTTGTATTCATAATGACAATCACGTTGTCACCCAAATCTACCGGTACCATATCATAAATCATAGTATTTGTATCTAAATAAATTGCATGAGCTTTCTCACCAAAACCAATAGCAAATTGATCCATAATACCAGTGTTGACGCCGACAAAATCATTTTCTGCACGTTGACCAGAAGCAACTAACTGCAAGCGTGGTACTTTCAATCGATACAACTTTTGGGCAACAACGCCTATCAATAATTCTAGGGAGGCTGAGGATGAGAGGCCAGAGGCATTGGGAATATTACCTTCAATGACTAATTCAAAGCCTTGATTAAAAACGTTACCATAACCGCGTAAAGCCTGTAATACGCCTTTGACAAAGTTCCCCCATGATCCATGTGACAACTTTGTTTCATCGTTGACATCAAATGTAATGACACCTTGGTCAGGAAAGTTTAATGAATATAATTTCACCAGCATGTCATCACGAAGACGTGCAACACCGTAAGTACCAATTGTAATTGCTACTGGAAACACATGACCACCATTGTAATCTGTATGTTCACCAATTAAATTGATACGACCAGGCGAAAAGAATTGATCAGTTGGTCTCTCTTTGAATTGGTCTATAAACACTTGTACTAGTTTTGCGTTCTTTTCCGGCATATCGTTCTCCTTTTGTAACCGCTTTCAACACTTTTATTATAATGTTTAGTAATCATTTAGTCAATGTTTACTAAATGGTTTTTGACATTAAAAAAAAAGACACATAAGTGTCTTTTGAGTAATTATTTATAAATGATGCTAACTGTCTACGGCGTCTCACTATTACCAGTATCCAGTACGCTTAATAGATCATTAGCATAGATAAAGAAGCGTTCGGCATAACCTTCTTTTGTGGCGTATTTTCCTGCTATTTTATTGAGATCTTCAAGATTATCAGTAATAATACCATCCACCCCCAAAATAACCATACGGTTCATGTCTTCGACCTCGTTGACTGTCCAAGCAAAAACTATTTTACCTTGCTTATGCGCCGTTGAAACATTCTTTTTAGTCAACGTTGTTTCTTCTAATGAATAAGCATCAGACACTGTGTTTGGAAAACTTAAACTGAAAGGTAAAATATAACTACTAAATAAATCATCATGGTTCTTTCGTAATTGCGTAACGACTTTATAATCAAATGACTGCACAAGAAATTTATTTTTTCTAAGTCTTGGCCCATATTTGGTTGCAAAATTGTTAACCATGTCTTTTGAATCACGTTTCGTAGTTTTGATTTCAATTAATAATCTTTGGTGAGTCTTTTCTGCTGCAGCTAAATAATCATCAAAGCTATTAATTTTAGCTGTATAGCCATTTTCTCTAATGGTTGTTTGTTTTAGTTCATCAAGCGTCAAATCGTGTGGCGCTTTATAAATACGTGCTAATAAAGCAAGATTTTCATCATGCAAAACAACAAACTGATTGTCCTTTGTCTCACGTACATCGATTTCAACGTAATCTGGTTTTTCTTTTTTAACCGTTTTTTCGAGTGCTGGTATTGTGTTTTGAACCCCATTTCGATTAGTAACACCGCGATGTGAAATAGTTACAATATTGTTTGCTGCTGTACTAGTCATATAGACATAACTATCATACACACCTTTTATAATGAAAACCAAAAAGAATATCGTAAATATAATTTGCAATAATGACCTTTTTTTCAGCGTGGTCGATGGCATTGCCGGTTGTTTAAACTCATGTTTCGTATAACTGGTTAACATATTAAAAAAAGTAACAAAATTAAGCGTATTGAAAAAAATAATCATGAATTGAAACAGCAAGACACTTAAAATTGCCGTCAATAAAGCAATTCTATTATGATGAATACTATCAATATATATCTGTATAAAATACAAGATGTATAACAGGCCTACAGCAAGCAGTGCAATTAGTATGACCAAAAGTACACTGCGCCAAATGAGCTGCCATAAGTTTTTTTGTGTTAAAAGCCAACTTTTTTTGATGATGACCGAAATTTTTTGTTTCTCAAAAAAAGTTAGCGGCAAGACCATCAGCATTCGTAGTGAAAAATAAAGGCAAATAATATAGATTGCTACGAGCAATGTTGATAAAATAGTATTACTTAAAATAAAATCTAATAAAAAATTTGGCAACTTAACTTTCGCAATAAATGGCGATTTGAAGAAAACACCACTAATGGGTAATATCAAAACAAAATAAAAAGCGTAAATTAAAAAATTAAAAACACTAATTTTCCCCAGGTCTTTCCCTGTTATTTTAATAATGTTAATCCAGTCCAGCCGGTGATACACTTTAATATACATCACACCTTGGATTAAAAAAGAAAAATGTAAGAATGTCCCAAAAAACAAAACAATTACCAGAAAGATTATTTCAATCGCGGCAAAGGGCTGGTAAATCAAAATCAGTAAAATATTAGTATAGGATAAAAAAGGAATATCATTAACATACAAAATAAAACGCATGACATAATTACATATGGGTAATATTAAATTTATAATCAAGCTATTAACTGCTAATACCAGGAAAAAATATGCGAACCAATCTCTAAAAAAAACGGCCAGAGCGTCTCTTAATAAGCGATGTTGTTTGTTATGACCCTTTTCTACTTCTGATGTTTTTCTACTTGTCATTTTAATGCCATTCTCACGTTTTGTGGTTTATCCTGTTGGGGAAAAATTAGTAATGGTCGTTTATCTAATTTGAGGGATTGTTTTTGGGTAGTTTTTCGAGCACTGTTTTTGGAATATCGGCAATTTTCACCTCGTTTGGCCCATTCACCACTCGTATATTTGAAATCTCTGCTTTGAGCAATTGATTGGCTTTGAAGGGTTTAATATTTTCGCCCGATAATTCAAATTCAATTTCCTTAGTGGTATCATCTTTTGTTACAAACTTAAAATGATACTGATAACTATATGAGCCCTCAATTACCTTGCCGCTATCATCTCGCGTTTGCGCCTTACTAGGAATCTTTTCAGGTGCTCTAGTGTAAGCTGTCACGGAAGCATAAGTATTATCATAATAATGACGAATTTGAATTGCTAACCCGAATACTAAAAATAGAGTTAAAATAACAGCAATGATGATGGTATTCTTTTTCATATATTCTCCTATCTCTGATTAGACTTATGATATAAAAATCAAACTATTGATGATAATAATTAATATAACAGCACAAAAATGAAATTTCTTGTGTTTAACTAAGATTGCAATGTATTCTCTAATTAATGCATTAGGTAAAAAGTATTTACTTGTTTTTGATCCAATGCCATCGATATTTAAGCCCACTAATCTTGCAAAGCCAGCCGCTCGGAATACATGATAATCATTCGTTGTAAAAATACCTTTTTGTAAATCAAGCCCATTATCGATGATGATTTGTTTAGAAAACAACATATTTTGGTATGTGTTTTTTGACTGATCGTCAACTAAAATGTCAGATTCAGGGACGCCATTTTTGATAGCATAAGCTTTCATGGCAACTGATTCGGGTAATTTTTCATCTGAACCTTGGCCACCAGACATGATAAGAATCATTTTCTTCTTTGATTTCGCCAACTGCTTTGCTTTAAACTTGGCGGCAACTAGTATTCTTGAACCTAATAACGGCGAAACGGTATCCCCATTAATTAAGCCGGATCCTAGTACAATTGCATATTCTTTATTGTACTTCGGCTTAACAATTTTCGTCAAAAAATATGACGCCAAGAATGCCAAAACCCAAAATACAAGATAATTCTGACATGAGTAGGACACATTTTCAATGAAAGTCACAATCTTGTTATTTGGTAGATAATGATTCAGTAAATTAAACAGGACTGGCATCATAATGAGTAATATGCCAATGACTAAGGTCAGTAAATTACCTAAAGAATGACTTTCACGCCGCCAAACAATTAACCCATTCCAAATAAATAAAAAAGCACTGAAGATAGTCAGCAAAACAACAGGTATCAATATCAGTGCCATTAGGATCAAATACAGATAAATAACCAACTGGTTATTTATCTGCAGCACAAAAATGGACAGCGTCAGGAAATAGCTCATCATAGTTGCAATAAGTGCCATACCACAAAGTAAACGATACCTGTTTCTTTTAATTAGAAACCACGTCACTGCTGTTAGTAAAATAGAAACAAATAAACATAATATAGTAAAAATATAGTAAAAATTTGTCATACTTCCCATAAATTAACGCCCCTCTTTTCTCAAACCATTGTATCATGAAAAAAATTCAACTCAAACACAATAACCTAGTATCGCACTTGTTACTCATTGCATGAAAATAAAAAAGAACACTGCTTTAAAACAGTATTCTTTAACGGTTAAAATCTAAAAAAATGTCATAACAAGTCACGACGTATTTAAAAATAACTAAGCTAAATATTGGGACACAATTTCTTCATAAACTTTAATAAATTTATGATACATGTCGGCATACACAAATTCATTAACTTGGTGCGCTGTCACATTACCCGGACCAAAAACCAGTACTGCCATATCAGGATTAACTTTGATAAACTGTGAGGCATCGGTTCCACCAGAAACGCCAATAAAAGGTAACTTTTGCTCTAATATTTTTTCACCGACATTTTTAGCGATCTGACTCAACCTACTTTCTGGTGAGGATGATACTGGCGCATGTTTAATTGTGACATCTAAGCGAAGCGTTGCTGACAATGTATCATTCAACTGATTAATAATTGTCTCAATGTTTCGGATAATCAGCTCTTGACTTACTTCTGGAATTGTACGTATAAAAACAGTCATTGTTGCATGACCAGGTACAGTATTGGGTTGCTCGCCACCACTAATCTCGGTAATAACTGGTGTTGTAGTACCTAAAAAGTCGTTAGCTATACTAGTGAGTGACTCGAAATATTTTTTTTGCTGTGATATGAATACCAGCAATGCCTCTACCGCATTAATGCCTAGCTCGGGCATTGAACTATGTGCAGCACGTCCTTCACTTGTCACTTGATATGATAAAGCACCCTTATGTGCAATTTCCAAAAAATGTTGTTCCTGCGTATTATTTTTGACTATCAACTCATCCAGATTTTCTTGCAAAACAATACCCGGTAAAGCTTCTGAACTGTGGTTTTTTGGTAAACCGACAAGCGGTAAACCACTCGGTTCACCAATCAATAAGGCATCAATATGGCTAGCTAAGCCTAATTCAACCATTTGTTTGGCACCGATTTCACCACTTTCTTCGCCGACTGTTGCGTAAAATTTGAAAGTACCGTTTAGTTTGGATTCCTGTTTCTTTAAATTAACCATAGCAATTGCGGCTGCCATTAATCCAGACTTCATATCAGTTATACCGCGACCAAATATTTTACCATCGATTTTCTCACCGCTCAGTGGATTATGCTGCCATTTATTCATGTCGCCCAGTGCTACTGTATCTTCGTGTCCATCAAAAGCTAATATTGGTCCATTCCCATTGCCAATTTCAGCAATTACACCTATCCTCCTGTCAGATAATTTAACAAGTTTATTCGTAATATTGTGCTGATTAAAGAGCGCTTCTAGGTATGCTGCAACATCAGCCTCATGATTACCGGCTGTGTTCATCCCGACAATGTCTTGTAACATCTGTTCTGCTTGATTCATTCTTTCACACTTTCTAGATCATTAAGTTCATCAATACACATCACTAATAACGCTTAAAAAAAGCACCTTGTCATTATCATGAGAGACGCCTCTTGATTTTTTATAATTGTCCCCATGCAGATGAGGCAATGGTTGGAAATAGATGTACCATACGTTCAATTTCACTGGGTCCAAATTTGAATTCAATAGCAGGTAATAAGGCATTAATGACATCATCTGCTTTATGTGATACTTCAGTCGCGCCAACAAGTTTGTGATTTTTATCAAAAATTAATACATTATCACCCATTTGTTCTTGATCAACTTGTCGATACCAATCATCTGGTATGTGGTTTGTTTCCAGCGTGTAACTTTCCGGATGAGCCTTTGCTTCCTCCACCGTAACACCAACTTGCGCTAAACGTGGTGAAGTGAAGACAACTGACGGAATAACCGGATAAACAATTGGTTCTGTTGTTTCGCCTGCAAATGTGTGCATCAAATACAATGATTCAAAAATAGCTGTGGGCGTTAGCTTAGGCTGAGACTTATCAATAACATCCCCAGAAGCATAGATATTAGGGACCGAAGTGCGCAAATAATCATCAACGACAATACCCTTTGCGTTGTATTTCACACCAACTTCTTCTAGGCCAATATTTTCAACGTTGGGGATACGCCCTGTCGCATCAAGTACCCAATCGGTCTCAATCGTTGCACTGCCAGTATTAACAGTATATTGCTGCCCATTTTCAATGATTTCTTCGACAGTTACGCCACGCATAAAGGTTACACCGCGCTGGGTTAAATCGTTAATGATTTCTTCTACAAACGGCTGATGATATGCTCGAAGCGCTTTATCGCCTCGCAACAAGACTGTCACTTTTGCACCCGCTGCATTTGCCATCGTTGCAAACTCCATGGCAATATAACCCGCACCAATCACTGTAACGTGCTGTGGTATCTGCTCTAAGTTTAAAAATTCTTCAGAATCATGAGCAAAATTTGTGCCCGGAATATCTAATCGATTTGAGCGTAGACCTGTTGATATCACAATTTTATCTGCTGTCTTGGCTTGCCCCTTGATCTTTACCGTGTGCTCATCGGCTAAGATGCCACGGCCAAAGATAATATCAATATTATTGTTATCTAATAAACCTTGAATGAAGGCTGGCAAACCATCAATTACGGCATGCTTGTGTGCCTGATTAGCTGGCCAATTAATTGTTGTCTCACCAGTGACAACCCCATGCACATTTTCCATATGTCTTTGTAACGCAACTGGGGAATCAAGAATAATTTTCGCATTGCAACCACGATTAGGGCATGTGCCACCTACTAAATCTTGCTCCACCACGGCTACTTTTTTGCCTTTGGCACCTAAGGGAATAGCCCCATCAAAGGTACCGTGCCCACTACCAATGTACAAAACGTCATAATCATATGTTGCCATTTAGTTTTCCTCCAAGTTCATTCCGGGTGTTACAGACGATATGTCTCCAACTAACCTGTTAGTTATATTATATCGAAAAACACTATATATTCCTATTTTGAACCATTTATCACAAATAAAAAAGAAACGATAGTCATCGTTTCTAAGCATAATTAGACCTATTATCAGGTTAGTATTCATGGCGTCGATAATTATTTCCTGAGCGCCGTAGCAATTTAACCACCACTACAATGATGATAATTAATAAGATTAAGATAAACCAGCCAGCAAAACCACCCGATTGTGTTTGCATGCGACCGTCTTGATCATAGTAAGTGTTATTGCCAAATCCAAACATAGTATGCCATAAGGAATTTCCCATATGACTGCCAATCGACCAACCAACACCCCAACCGATGCCACGCGTTAAACTACGCCCAAAGTCAGACATGATGCCACCTTGTCTGGGTTGCGAACGATAAGATTGATAGCGTGTTTGCCTATTATTGTCGCGATTGATACGATACTTTTTTTGTTGCACTCTGTCAGTGCCAGAACGTGGTGTCTCTGATTTGGGTGTTTGATAGCTCCTAAACGTTGACGAGGGGTTTGAACGTGATGTGGTACGTCCACCACCAGTTGTATGGCTCCCACCACTGAAACTGCGAGCCGAAGCATTCTCCGGTGCAAAAGCGACCAATGGTGCAATCAATAATATTAGCCATAATTTGGCCATGTGATGTGTAATACTTTTCAATTTCTTTCTCCTAATTACCAAACCACTTTTGTAGGAAGGATTTTTTCGGATCACCAGTTGCTGATGAGGTTGTTCTGACTTTATCGTAACTGAATTTATCATAGCTGTCTGTTGTCATATAATTTTCCAACGATGCAAAAGCATGTGGTGAATAAACAACAACATCCCAACCTAGCTGATGAAACATGTTAAAAGCCACAATATCTTCGAATGTTAATTCACCCAGGGACTCTTGATGCACCACAGCCAATAATGGGACTTCTTTTGGATAGTCAACTTCCAGACTCATTTCTAATAACTCTTTAGGTAGGTCTAGCAATACCGATAAAACAAACTGCTGATTTTCGATTGTTTGCGAGACGCTGAACGGCCAATCACTAAGCAGTGCAACAATTGCTTCGGCAATTTGGTTTTGCAATAACTTATTCAGTAATTGATAAGCCCAAGCATCAGATTGTTGTAACGCTTGTGCCGTAAAATTAGACATAATAGCATTAAAGTCTTCTGATGAAATTCGCCAGTCACTTGTGTTCATATGACGCGTAACTAATGCTTGTAACCCATTTGTATCACGAATACTGTCAAGGTGTTGCCAATATGGTTTTTCATTAGCTGGCAGCCCATCAACCTTAGCAAAAACGGTCGGGATAGTGATTAATTTATTAGCATCATCTTGTACAAAACCAGAACGAATAACTGCTGGCATACCAAGCAAAATATTTAATTCAGCTAATGTTGTTTCAATCCGCACAACATCCATTTGATAAGCCTTTGTGGCAAAATCTTCCTGCAATAAAGCACTGTTCTGTGATTCTTCAAGAAGTTCATCTTGCGCCTGACGTGCTAATGTTTTAATTGTTTTCTTGACCATTATTGTCTACCTTAACATCATTAACGGCTGCTTTAAAATCAGTCATTATTTTGTTCATCTGCTGACGTGATGCTTCACGCTTTTTAGCATTCGCCTGCTCAATCGTTTTAGTTTCTTGAACTGCATCTAATATTGTTGTGACAATACTTTGCATATCTTCAACAGAGACCGTTGGTTGACCACTTGACTCCAAAATAAATTTATTGTTGACGGCCAAACGTTCCGCATTTTTCTTCATCAAGTCTGCTGTTGCCTGTTTTTGTGCATTAAGTCCCTGTTGCGCATAATTGCCTTGCAACGCTGTAACAGCTTGAATAAGGCCTGTCTGTAAGGCCGGAATCGTGTTAATAAATGCCGAATGGTACTGTTGAATTAAATTCAGATTGTTATCTTGGGTTTGTTTGATTTGAGGGGCTGTAATGGTTGCCATCGTTTTAGCCTGCTCTAAATCAAATGCGCGTTTATCCAAAACTTCAGCTGCTTGTTGCAACTTTGGTAATGCAATTTGCGCATCTTCGTCACCACCTTGTGCGGACAACAGTGTATTTTGAATCGTGATAGCTTGTCGATTACGCAAAATATAAATTAACGCAATATATTGATCCAAATTTTTAGCATATGTTGTATTGGCCACAGCAAGTTGATCCATATCATCCACACGTTTTTGAATGGTGTTTTCATAGGATTTGAGCTCAACAAATAACGTTTTAACCTCACCACCAATTGACTGGTATTTTGCTACACGTGCTTTCAGTGTTGCTTCTGCCTTATGAAATAAAGCCCTCAGTCCACGCTCTTGATCTAACTTAAGTTCCTTAAACTCAATTTGTTTTGTTAATTTGACTAATGCGTCTAGAATTTTAGTTGAGCCAATAGTATCAGCAACAGTGAGTTTATCAAGTAGTTTACCAGCAATGGCTGACATTTCATCTGCTGGTTCTTTCCCTAAATCATATAAAGCGACCGTATTTGTCAAATCAATACTGTCAGCTATTTTAATCACTTCAGGATCAGACATCAACGCCTTTGCAGTAACAGATTGCGGTTCATATTGATTATTATGTGGTTCGATAGCCGGTGTATCAACTGAAAATAAGTTTGACATGCACTTGACATCCTTTGTTTGATTTTTAAATTTCTTTATTATACAACGGTTGAGATATAAAACTCAATCAATTTGGCTACTTTATCTTAGGCTCTGTACTGTTTTAGCGCGAAATAGCTTTGCCAGCTAATTGTTTTAGTTTTGCAGTATTGACTTGGTAACGATTACGCCCGACTTTTATCAATAGCTGTGCCGTTTCAAACTGCTGATAGGTGTTTAATAGGTGCCTGTAACTGGTACCAAGATAAGCCATCACAACAGCGTGCGGTTCGCTATATTCACCGCGATAAGTATCAGCTAAAATAAATGATGCTAAACGAAATTTGAACGGGTACGATTGGCCAACAATCATCATGTCTGTACGCTCTAATAGTTTTCTTGTCAGGTATTGGTTCATGTTTTTTAAGTAGTCAACGTTAGTTAATAAATACTGATTGACCAGTACATTAGGTATTGTGATACACGTTGTATCCCCAATAGCAATAACCTGTTTTGAAGTATTTTCAGTCGTTAAAAATTCTAGTTCACCTATCCAATCATTGGGCTTTAGAAATTGAATCAAATTGGTCTGGCCTTCTTGTGATAAAAAAATGACTTTTGCACGACCCTTAACCATATAATATAGTCTGGCCGTGTGGTTATTGCTTTCTGAGGTGGTAATTATGTCTCCGTTTTTAAAATGTGTTAAAAAACTACCGTTAACGACTGCCGATGGTAGAAATTGTAATTGATTATCTTCAATAATTTTGACATCAAGCATAGTTACTCCAAATGTGCATTATAGCATATTGTTATTTTAACATATTCAGTATACTTACTTGTACTAGCAAAAAGATTGAACGATTGAACAGGAGCTATAATAACGATGCTTAAAAATATTATATTTGATTTGGATGACACCCTTTTAGATTTTAAACGTGGTGAATATGAAGGGTTACGTGACATTTTTATTGCCCAAGGGATCAAAGATTTAGACAAGGTTTTCCAAACCTATAACAAAATAAACACACAAGTATGGCTCCAAATTGAAAATGGGCATCCAGCACAACCATTACTTAACACCAGATTTTCAGACACACTTGCCCAATTCGGTATATCAGCTGACGGTGGGCAATTAGAAAAAACTTATCGCGCTAAACTAAACCAAAATTATCATGTTATCCCAGGAGCTATAGAGTTGCTTGATAGCCTGAAACAACAAAACTATCAACTTATCGTTGGCACAAATGGCGTTGCCAAAACACAATATGCGCGGTTACAAGGTGCAGGTTTAATGCCCTATTTTGATGATGTTTTCATCTCAGAAGAAATCGGTTATAACAAGCCTAATCCACAATTCTTTACCCATATATTAAAACATGGGCATCATATAACCCGAAATAATACTGTCATGGTTGGTGATCGTTTATCTGCAGATATACAAGGGGCAGTAAATGCTGCATTACCAAACATATGGTTTAATCCACGTAATGAACAATCAAGTACTACGATTCAGCCTGATTATGTTGCGCAAAACTATCATGATATGTTGACAATCATTACGCAAAACATGTCTTAACCTTAGAATTTATACAAGTCTTTTGTTACGGGTTTTTCATACCGCAAATATGCTGCAGTTATTCGAAACTTTCATTACAAGCGCAACTGTTTTACAATGATGTTAAGGAGGACATAAGATGTCAAAGACAAAAGTTATTGTAGTTGGTGCTTCACACGGTGGACACCAAGCTATTTTAGAGTTAACGCGTCAATATCCTGAGCTTGATATTAAGTTATTTGAAGCCGGAGATTTTGTGTCATTCATGTCATGTGGGATGGAACTTTATCTGGAAGATAGTGTAACTAACGTCAATGATGTTCGCAATTTCAGTCCGGAAAATATCAGTCACCTCGGTGCAGAAATTTATAATAACAGCGAAGTCATCGCAATCAATACACAACAGAAAACTGTAACAGTCAGGGACACAACGGCTAATCAAACACAAGAATATGATTATGACAAGTTGATACTAAGTTCTGGCGTTACACCTAAACGATTGCCAGTTGCCGGTAGTACACTTGAAAACGTTTATTTAATGCGTGGCAAAGATTGGGCGACAAAAATAAAAGCCAAATTGGAAGATCCCTCAGTTCAAAACATTACAGTGGTTGGTGCTGGTTATATTGGCATTGAGGCTGTAGAAGCAAGCGTCAAAGCAGGTAAAAACGTGACACTCATAGATGTCATCGATCGTCCTTTGGGTAACTATTTAAATGCACCGCTAACAACCATCATAGAAAAGGAACTAAAAGATAATGGTGTGACCGTTGTTACTGGCGCCAACATTCAAAGTTTTGAAGGTCAAGATAAAGTCACTGCTGTTAAGACCAACAACAATAATTATCCGACAGATCTGGTCATTCAAGCTGTTGGTGTTCAACCAAATACAAGTTGGTTAGATGGCGTTGTTGCACTTGATAATCGTGGCTGGATTAAGACTGATGAGTATTTACGCACGAATGTATCAGATGTATATGCTGTTGGAGATGCTGTTCTCTCCTACTCGATACCTGCACAAACTAAATTACCTATTGCTTTGGCATCAGTCGTTCGTCGTCAGGTACGTTATGTGATTACCCACTTGTTTGAAAATCAACCTGCATTACCTTTTAATGGTGTTGTGGGATCATCTGCATTGAGTGTCTTTAATTATAAATTTGCCACGGCCGGTTTAAATACAACTACAGCAGAAAAGGCTAACGTAACATTGCGGAGTGCATATTATCAAGATCAATTAAGACCAAATTATGTGCCCAAAAGTAAAGGAAACTGTGATGTCTATGTCACCTTAGATTATGAGCCACAAACTCATCGTCTTTTGGGCGGCGCAGTTCTCTCTACTTATGACATTACTGCCCAGGGCAATGTCATTGCGCTAGCTATTCAACATCATCTCCGCTTAGAAGATTTAGCTGAAGCAGACTTTTTCTTTCAACCAGAATTTGACCGTCAATGGAGTCTACTCAACTTAGCAGCACAACATGCCCTCGGAGAACCAGCTTTTTAAAATGTAAAACAATACGATTACGCTAAAGATTTTAGAAGTGATTACCAACAATGGTAATCACTTTTTTGTATACATCAATTGCCAATAAATGATAAATAATAAAATGTAAGCGCTTGCATTTTATTATTTTAAGCTATATAATTGTGGCATAACTTGGAACGTTCCATTTAGTATGTGATATTTATTTATCCTACAGCTAGTTATTTAAAGCATCGAATACGCACGAACTAACAAAAGGAGTAACCTATTATGACTTATGATAAGTGGTGGCAAAAGGCTGTTGTCTATCAAATTTATCCAAAAAGTTTTCAAGATAGCAATAACGATGGCGTCGGAGATATACAAGGTATTATTAATCGTTTACCCTATATCAAAGCATTAGGTGTTGATGTCATTTGGCTAAACCCTATCTATCAAACACCGGATATTGATGGCGGCTATGATATTTCTGATTATCAAAGTATCAATCCGCAACTGGGTACGATGTCTGACTTTGAGTCGTTAATTAGCGAAGCCCATCATCTAGATGTGAAAATCATTATGGACTTAGTAGTGAATCACACGTCATCTCAACATGAGTGGTTCCAAAAAAGTATGGTCAGCAAGTCAGCAACAAACAAATATCGTGATTATTATGTTTGGCGAGACCCAGTAAACGGACACGAACCAAATAATTGGGGCTCTTTTTTTTCGGGTCCTGCATGGACGTATGATGAGCCTACTGGTCAATATTACTTGCATTTATTCACAAAAGAACAACCTGATTTAAACTGGGATAATCCTGATGTTAGAGAATCTATTTTTGCAATGATGAATTGGTGGGCAGACAAAGGTATCGACGGATTTAGAATGGATGTCATTTCACTGATTTCTAAACCTAAGAATTTACCTGATGCCCCAGTCGAAGAAAATGATACCTACGGTAACCCAGGCGTAGTAGTTTCTAACGGTCCACGTGTCCATCAGTATATTCAAGAAATGAACCAAAAAGTGCTCTCAAAGCATCATTGGATGACGGTTGGAGAAACAACTGGTGTCACGACTGATGAAGCAAAAAGGTATGCAAGTTTGGATGGAAACGAACTGAACATGCTTTTTCAATTTGAACATGTTGGCTATGATGGCAACTCAAATGCAGCTTTAGGACAATTTTCCGGATACAAACCAACGTTGCATGACATCAGAAAGAGTCTCGTAAAATGGCAAAAGGCCTTTGCTGGTAGTGCTTGGACTAGTTTGTATTGGAGTAACCATGATCAGCCAAGGGCTGTATCCTGGTTTGGCAATAAAGCTCCGGAATTTCGCGACTTATCAGCTAAAATGCTGGCAGCACTCCTCCATTTCATGCAAGGCACACCGTATATTTATCAAGGTGAAGAACTTGGCATGACCAATAATGATAACTTTCAAGATATTTCACAATATCGTGATGTTGAAGCAATCAACCTATACCGTACTACCGTGCTAGAAAAAGGTTTGGCAACCTCAAATGACATGCTAGATTATCTTCGCGTACATTCTCGCGACAATGCAAGAACGCCTATGCAATGGGGTAACCAGTTATATGCTGGATTCAGCGCGCATAAACCTTGGTTAGAAGTTAATCCTAATTATAAAACCATTAATGCCGAGGCCGCCCTTGAAAATCAAAATTCCATCTTTTATTTTTACCAACAACTCATTGCCTTACGTCACAAATTGCCTGTCATCACAAATGGCCGATTTGATCTTGTAGCAAATAATGAAACAGATGATCACATTTTTGCCTATACGCGACAAAACAGTGACATGGTATTACTCATCATTGCTAATTTCACCGACAAAACGGTCAACCGGCACTTTGATTTACCAAAACATTATAAGTGTCTCATTCAAAATTATCATGATGATTTGTTAGATATAATCCGTCCATACGAAGTTAAAGTTTATCAATATGCCCCGAACGCTTAATGTTTCCATAGAAAATTAATGAATAAAGAAGGTTATTATTATGGCAAGTAATGTAAGTATTGAACAAAATAGCGGCAAGCTACCTTGGAATGAGCGTCTAAGCTATGGTATTAGTGATTTTGCTTGTAGCTTTAGCTTTAACCTTGTTGGCACCTATTTAATGTATTTTTATACTGATGTATTCGGTATTACAGCTAGTGCCGTCGGTACTTTAATGCTCGTAGCCCGCGTTATTGATGCTATTGACGGCCCAATTTGGGGGATTTTAATTGATCATACACACACAAGATGGGGGAAAAGTCGACCTTATTTTTTGTGGTTTAATGCCCCCTTCACTTTTTTCTCCATTCTTTGCTTCACAACGCCCGACTTACCCATGACTTGGAAAATTGTCTGGGCCTATGTCACCTATATTGGTGTAGACGTTTTATATTCAGCCATCAATATTCCATTAACATCAATTTTACCAAGTATGACAACTGATCCAAAAGAACGTGTTTTACTATCAACAATCCGTTCGTTGTTCTCTAACTTTGGTGGTACTTTAATATCCGTTATTGCCTTACCCTTAGTTACACTGATTGGTGGTAAAGATCAAAGCCGCGGTTTTTTCTGGGTAGCTGTACTAGGCGCCTCAGTATTCTTTGTACTCTATCTAGTCGCGTTTTTCAACTTAAGAGAACACGTTCAGACACGTTCATCGCAACAAGCTTTGCCAATTAAAGAGTCTTTAAAAGCACTAAAAAGAAATTGGCCTTGGTTAATTGTTGTTTTGGAAATTTTTATTTATTGGATTGGCATGAGTGCTAAGGGACAGGTAACGATGTACTTCTTCAAGTATAATCTAAACGCCCCAGGTTTAATTCCGTTAGCGCTATTCTTTAATGCAGCAGGTATCATTTCGGTTTTCTTAACGCCATATGTGGTTGGCAAATTAGGCAAGAAGAATACCATGCTGGCTGGGTTATTTATTGGCATTATTGGTCAAGCCATTCTAGGCATTGGCGCCCATATGTTAAATATTCCAATTGTTATTATTGGTATAATCGTCGGTAATTTTGGTAATGGCTTTGTGGGTGCACTACCAGCGGTATTGTTATCTGATGCTGTTGATTACGGCGAATGGAAAAACGGCGTACGTGCAGAAGGTATTGTCACTTCAGCCTCCAGTTTTACCGCTAAATTTGGTATGGGATTAGGTGGCGCAATCACAGGTTGGCTTTTAGCACTGGGACAATATGTTCCAAATAAGACGCAAAGTGCCTCTTCGCTGTTGAGTATCGAATTTAATTACGTTTGGATTCCTCTCATCGCTCTCTTTATTGGATTTATGCTTGTCGTTTTTTATAATTTAACTGCAGAGAAAGAAAAGCAGATGAATCAAGATTTAGCAATTAAACATCAGCGTGAAAACGATGAATATTCAATGTAGTCACAAACAAAAAAACGCCATTTTGGCGTTTTTTTGTTTGTGTTATATTTTTTGTAACACAATGGTATGGTAACAAGTTAATTCAACAAATCGAGTGCTTGTTTCAAAACGCGTTCACCATTCATCAGACCATAATCTTGCATACTGATTACAACCAAAGGAATGTTTCGTTCTGATAACTTTGCTTTAAAGTCATCCGCCATATAACTAACTTGTGGTCCTAACATCACACAGTCGACCTGTCGACTAGCCAGTTCTTGGTCAAAACCAGAAACAGCCGTCGCAAAAATATCAACATCAACTTTTAACGTTTCAGCTGATTTCTTCATTTTACTCACAAGTAAACTGGTACTCATACCAGCTGCGCAACATAGCATAATTGTTTTTTTTGACATAATAGTCTACTCCTATTTCTTAACGTTGCTTGGCCAAAACAGCCTCGCTTATCTTCATAAATGGTATATAAAACAAGACTCCAACGGTAAAACTAATAACTTGAACAACAATGGCTCGCCAATCGCCACCAGTTGCCAAAAAGCCATTAAGCAACGGCGGTGTCGTCCATGGCACTAATACCACCGTTTTATTCATTAGACCAAGGACAGTAGCAGAATAGGCAATTAACAACGAAATAATTGGTGTTAAAACGAATGGAATGAGTAGTGGAATATTAAAAACAATAGGATACCCATAAATAACTGGCTCGTTAATATTAAAAATACCAGGGACTATGGACAGTTTAGTAACTTCTCGACTTGCTTTGACTCGCGAGAATATGAACGTAACAACTAATAAACACAAGGTACTACCAGTCCCACCCATCATACCAAACGTATCTCTGAAAACACTGGTAATAATATATGGTACATGATCCCCGGCTGCGAAAGCCTGCATATTTTTATTTGTATTAATCAATAGTACCGGATCCAATAACGTCCCATTTATTACAGCCTGATGTATGCCAAATCCAAATAGTAGATTACCCACTGTGTAAATTAATAAAAAGCCAGGCAGACTGGTATTTACGCGTCGTAAAGGTTCTTGAATAATCGTTGTAATCAGCTTGATAAGATCAGTATGAAACACAACCAGTAAGACTGCAGAAATAATGGCCAAGATTGCAATAACAACTATGGTTGGAATCAACGTGAGAAAAGAGGCACTAACTGCTGGTGGTACGTTTTCGCCAAGATTAATTTTTATTTTTTCAATCCTAGACAGCTTGATAAATAATTCAGCGGCAAATAAACCAATAATAATGCCTGCAAACATACCTGTCACACCAATATTACTATAAGACAAGAAACCTGATATATCAACTAGTTTCTTTGTCCCCACTGGTAACGCTTGTATCGTTGTCGGCATCACGACAATTAAACCAGCTAATGCAACAATTGCTGTACCTAATGCATTTTTGTAATTACGATTTTGTGCTAGACAATAAGCAACAACTGGTGCAATCAGTAGTCCAGCTATATTTAGCGTACCATTAACTATCAGATTTCCAAAAGTTTGGTAATTTGTTAATAAACTGCCCTTTAAGAATAGTGGAAAAAACACATTGTTAATCAATACACCTAAACCGGCCAAAATAAATAAAGGCATAATCATCGCAAAAGCGTCCCTTAAGGATCTTAGATAAATTTAATTTCCCACTTTGATAGAAATTTGCGTGAACCTTTCTATGAAGCGTTGCCAAAGATTTTTAGTCGTCATTATACACTTCTCCTTTCTGACTCAGCTGAGTATCTTTTTCAGCTATGAACTTTTTAAACCAAAAATAACTTTTTTTAGGAATGCGTTTGAGATCTTTTGTATCTTTATTTGTACGATTAACATAGACTAGACCATACCTTTTTTCAACATTCCCTTTTGAACTTGGAATATCAATTAATCCCCAACCTAAATACCCAATAACATTTGCGCCATCTATCTCAATGGCTTTACACATTTCGTTAATATGCTCTTGATGATATGCTATACGGTAATCATCGTTAATCATGTTTTTGCCATCGTAATGTTCAATCGCACCAATACCATTTTCTGCAGCTAAAATTGGTAAATTATAGCGATTATGCATTTTTGTAATTGTATTTCTAAAGCCTATTGCATCAATTTGCCAACCAAAATCAGACGTCTTTAGGTTGACGTTAGCAATATGCCCATCTGACATAAATGTATTTGGTGCACGCTTGTTATCGATTAAGTTACTATCAATAACCAAACTATAATAATAACTGAAAGCTAGAAAGTCGCTGGTTATATTGGGATAGTTCAACGCAGCTTGTTCCAATTCATCAAGCAGTTGCGTGAAACCATGTTTTTGCATATACTTGATCACTTCTGGTGAACGTTTACCTGTAGCAAAAAAACTGAGAAAATCTTCATTTATAAATTCCATTGCTTTACGTGTATACATCACATCGTTAGGTAGTTGAGATGCTGGATACATTTCTTGATAGGCAACCATCCCACCAACTTTAAGGTTCGAAAAGTGATGTATATAATCAGCAATTTCAACATAAGCAATGAGCGAGTTGTTGGCTATTTTGTACAGCTCAGTAAGCGTTTGTTCCCCGACCAAATAACCCGAATTGCCAAACCCTTCTGCAAAGGTCATACAATTTTGTTCATTAATCGGAATCCAGTAAGGCACCTTTTTAGCAAATTTATCAATTACAATTTTGGCAAATCGTACAAAAGCTTCTCTGACATGATCACTGATAAGTCCATTAAATCTTTGCGCTAGCGATAGCGGCATATCAAAATGATATAAGCAAACAATTGGTGTAATATCTTGGGCTATTAAGTCATCAATAAATTGTTCATAGAATTTTAGTCCTTGTTCATTAACAGCGCCATCACCATCTGGGATAACACGTGACCAAGAGATTTGAAATCTATAAGCATTCATTCCGGCATGCTTCATCAAAACAAAATCTTCTTTATACTTGTGGTACGAATCAATTGCAATCTTAAAGTCGCTTTGTTCCTGACTAGCTTGCTTAATATCGTAAACTGATGGTCCCTTTCCCGCTATATTCCAAGCGCCTTCGGTTTGCATACTTGAAACCGAATTACCCCATAAAAACCGTTTTTTTACCATAAAACATAACCTCCGCATAAAAAATAAGTAACTTATACACGTATTATCTCGCTTTTATATAATTTGTCAATACAAATTATATATTTATATTTACAACATAAGAATATATATTTATCTATATAAAATATGGTATTATAGTGTTGATTAACTAGAAAAAGGATTTCCAGTATGAGCTTATACCAACAAGTTGCAAAAAAATTACGTCAGCGCATCGAAGCAGGTAATTACCAACCAGGCGAAGCATTACCGAGACAAGCTGAATTAGCACTAGAATTTAATACATCTCGCGTCACAATCCAGAAGGCACTAGACATTCTTTTTAACGATAACTTAATTATTAGGAAACAAGGTAGTGGTACGTACGTCTCGCCCACTTATTCTTCAGCGCTAGACATTATTTCATCTCAATATGGTGGTACAACACAGTTATTTGCTGGCAAAGCAACTGTTTCAACACAAGTATTGCACTTTGAAATTCGCCTGCCAACAGATGAAGAAAGTCAAAAACTGCATATTGAAAGTACAATACCTGTGTATGATATCTACCGCTTAAGAAAATTAGATAATAATCCATACGAATTAACTAAATCTATCATGCCGTTATCTGTCATTTCAAATTTAACTAAGGAAGTTGCAGAGCGTTCTATTTTTGCCTTTATCCAGCATGATTTAGGACTCGAAATCGGTAATGCTGTTCGACGAATAAGTGCAGACAAAACGAAAAATGACGATATCCAATACCTTGACTGTGAAACGCACGACCCTATTTTGCAAGTCTCACAAACTGTTAGTTTAAAAGATGGTCGTATATTCGAATATGCACAGACACGTCACCGCTATGATAAAGGAAGCATTGTAGTATTTAATAAAGTGCCAATGGTTTAACGTTACATGACATCAAAAACTGGCTATGTTATAATAAATCCGTAGCAATGGTCGATTGTATGTATAAATCGCCTACAAGTATAATAGGCGCGCAATTTTCTTAAACATGTTAATGAATGGCCATCGAATATGGTGGTCATTTTTATTGTTACTACGAGTATCTTGCACGTAACTAAGATCATGACATCTATCTAAGAGGACATTATGAAAAATCCCCAACAATTTTTTAAAGCACAAACGAACCAAGTCATCAATAAATCAACTGAATCTTTTGGCCAATTCAAACAATTTCTTTTTGCCCCAAACCTGTTAACATTTGTTATCTCAGTTGTTGTTGGTAATAGTTTTGGTGCAACAGTCAAGGAATTAGTCAACACTGTTTCTGGTGTATTAGCCTTTGTACATCTATGGCTTTTTTCAAAATCACATGTCATGAACTATACCTTCATCACAAAACCCTTTGGTGCATTTTTTAATAGTTTAATTACGATGATTTTTATTGCTTTTATTGTTTTTTATACAATAAAATTTATCAATGATACTTTAATTGTCAACTCAGTTGATAAGTGGGGATATAATCAAGCACACGCTGATGCACTAAAACTCCAGCAACAAAACGAAAAAACAATTGCACTTCAACACCAAATTCTTGAACAATTAAAAAAACGCAATGACCGATAGTTTGTCTGCATTAATGTAACAAAAAAGCACAACGACTAACGTTGTGCTTTTTTGTTACATTAATATTAATCCGCTTTTTTATAATCAGCGTTTTTCGGATTGTGTTCAAACACATCTTCCTTATCCGTTGAGTTTGGATCGTCTTTTTTATTTTGCTTCTTTACATCAATATCTTCTTCGTTATTAGTCATGTGATTATTCTCCTTTTTATATCTGTACAAACAGCTTAGTCAAGTTATAACCTGTCGACTATGGTAACTACTATTTACTTGTTTTGCTTGTAATCCATGAAACAATAAGTACCAGAATTACCGCACCGATTATCGAAGGAATTAGAGCCATACCAGCAAGACTTGGGCCCCATGCACCTAGTAAATGCTCGCCAAGCCAAGAACCAACTAATCCTGCAACAATATTGCTAACCCATCCCATGGCTGCACCACGACTAGTAATGGCACCAGCAATAGCACCGATAATTGCGCCAACAATAAGTGTCCATATCAATCCCATAATACCCTCACTTTCTAGTTCCTTTTAGAACTATTATCCATTATACTACTACAGGATGATTTAATCAATTACGCATGTATCTCATCATTTTATAGCGTTTAACCATGAATCTGGTCTTCCAGCTTGTCACCAGCTTTATCAATACTTTTTGCAGTGAAAATAGTTCCCGCCACAACAATTCCACCAACAATAAGGCTCGAGGCAACCATAAATTTAAAAATAGACTTCAGCATATACTATTCCTCCATTAATCTTAACTTTAGTTATACACCCTTATTTTTTCTCAATTTTAGGGCGTGTCGCTTTAATTTCATGATAAACACTGAACATCAGTTGTGCAACAGCAAGTAAAAGTGATAACTTACTCCAAAATCCCGTTCCGGTTCTTAATTTTTTCATAATAAACACCTCTTTCTGCTTCTGGTATTTCTAACCTTGCCCTAATTATACCCTTTTAAACGCTTATTTTCAAACAAGCTGTATATTGGTCACCTATCAAGACTGCCGTTGCGTAGTGATTACCTGTTTAATCTGTCTCTCTGGTGCGTACTTCTCTGCCCAACGCACTGGCTTGAGAACTTTATTAGTGACCTTATCACGATGAACTGTACCATCAGGAAATAATTTCTGCATGTTCGCATTGTGTATAATATCTAATATTTCGGTTGGATCAACACCCATTAAAACATAACTGCCAAATGATAAATAAATAATGTCTCCAAGTGAATCAGCTTGTTGCACAATGACATCATTTTGGTTCATTCCCTTAGTCATAATTTTCTCTTTTGCAGCCAGTAAACGTCGATTAATTTCTTGAAATGTTTGCGCTATTTCCTCCTCTTTATCACAATTACTTACTGCGAGTTCAGTTAGTTCTTCCAAAATAAAACCAACTCGGTTCATCAGGTCAGCCTGCTGTAATTTTTTTGGCGCGGCTGGTTCTCGATCATCAAAAAAGCGGTGAAACGCTTGCGCTTGGTTATAAAGTTGATTGGTCATTAGTTGTTCCCCCCACAAAATAGGTTATGGTTTATGCCACAATATATTTCACCGCAATTGCTTGAAATAACATTATTTTTTCAGTTCGTGTGACAAATACTCTTTGGTCTGACAATTCAAATTTGTTAGCTATCATTTTCAATAATATTTTTTTATAAACTTCTATTGACAATTCAAGGGCAAATTGCGATGTTTTGTTATCTAAATGTTTTATTATTTTTGCACTACAGTTATAGTGACTGATAGCAATGTCACTGAGCTGTTGTAATGCTTTTTTTATATCCTGTTCTTTTTTCAGCATGATATCTTCGCTGGATAACTCGGCATCGAATTGTAACAACGATTTTGGTATAAAACAACGCTGCGCCAACAAATCTTCATGGAAATCTCTAATAATGTTAGTTAATTGCAAGGCTATGCCAACGTTGATAATATCTTGCTTCATCATTTGAATAGGTTTTCCCGATAAAATGGTGTAAATCATACAACCTACCGTACCAGCAACTTGATAACAATAGACTTCAAGCTCTTGGACAGTTTCAAATGAGACATGATTGAGATCTGACTTTTGCCCAGCAATCATATCAAGCATATCTTGCGCATCTATATCAAACACATGGAATATGTAAGCAACTTTTTCGCCAATTGTAGAAAGAGAGGTCACAATAATGTCGTGAGCAATCATTGCAGTCTGCCAACTATTGACCAACGCATTGAAAGCATCTGCGTTTCCTGTATCGGCAGCATCATCTAATTGTCGCAAAAAATCATATAAAACAAAGATACTAAACGCTTGATAACGCGGTAATCTTGAAAAGGCGAAGTAAAAAGACGATGATTTCTTTTTTATTGCCTGTCGACTATCTAATAAATGCACTAACACTGAGTCAATGGCTTGCTTTTTTGCTTTTGTATTCATTAATTATCCTTCATCACTTCCCTCGCCGCTAATTCGCCACTAGTAATGACAATAGGTACACCAGCACCAGGGTGGACGCTAGCACCAGCAAAATAAAGATTATCAATCTTAGCATGTTTGTTGTGTGGTCTAAAGTAATTACTCTGTTTAAGCGTTGGTTTTAAACCAAATGTTGACCCAAAAGCACTATTATATCTAGATTCAAACGTTTTAGGTGTGTAAATATTTTTGTAAATAATGTGGCGCGATAAACCTTCTAGCGCTAACTCGTTTTCAACTTTAGCAATGATTTTCTCAGCAAACAGATCAATCTGTTCCTTATCCCAGTTATTATTTTCTTTTAAATTAGCTACTGGTACTAATACATAAAGCGCTGACTGATTATCTGGGGCAAAAGTGTCATCAATCACACTTGGATTGTAAACATAAAATGAAGGGTCTTCAGGTAGTATGCCATGATCAATGTCTGCAACATTTTTCTCGAAGTCACTAGCCATTTTAATTGTATGTAGCCGTAATTCATCATATTTTTTGTCAACGCCTAAATATAGCAAAAAACAAGACATTGAGTAATCCATTTTTTCGATTTTTTCCTGCTTATATTTACCTTTTGCCTTGTCGGCTACCCCTAACAAGTTTGTCATTGTGTATGGGAAATCGGCATTAGCAACTACCGCATCAGCGGTTTTAAATTCTTCATTAATTTTAAGCCCGGTAACATGCTTTTGATCAGAAACCGCAATTTCTTGAACTTCAGCTTGATAGACAATTTGCCCGCCTAACTCTATAAATCGTTTTTCTAAGGCTTTAGCATATTGAAACATGCCGCCTTTAATAAACCAAACGCCATAAATGAGTTCAATCATCGGGATAATGTTGTAAATGGACGGCCCGTTAAATGGTGAGATACCAATATATAGCGTTTGAAACGACATCAAATACTGTAAGTTAGTACTTGAAATATTTTTTTTAATTGCAGCATAAGACGAAGAAAATGTTTTAAGTTGGTACGCATGCCAAAGTGTTTTCAGATTAAAAAAATCGCGTGGGCCACGAAAACTTTGATAAATAAAGTTATTCTTAGCATTAATATATTTGCCATAAATATCTGTTAAATATTTAAGAAAGCCTAGCATTTCAGTTTCACCTTGTGCTTCAAACACCTTGGCGATGTCGGCTAAATCAGAAGATAAGGGAATCTTTTCGCCATCCGTCCAAACATCCATAAACGGATTAACGCGTATCATGGTGAAATAATCTTCATAATTAACCCCTGTATCGGCAAAAGGTTTTTTATAAATATCAGGCATCATAACTATTGTCGGTCCAGTATCAAACTTAAAGCCATCGGCTTGAATGGTATCCATTTTACCACCGGGATGATCATTTTTTTCATAAATCGTGACCTGGTAACCCTCACTCTGTAAATAGATACCAGTAGTTAATCCACCAACACCGGCGCCTACTATTGAAATGTTCTGCATTATATCTCCCCCTTTTCAATATACCATTATACCTTACTTCAACTTTTAAAAATTATTTTGGCTTTGTGACAATGCGGGAAAAATAAAAAAGAGACTGTCAAAGTCTCCAAATTGTCTAAACCTTAAACAAATTCTTCATAAGTTTTGGGATCTTGGTTATCAACACGACCGTCTGCTCTTCCAAGCTGATCCAGTTGTTTCATATCATCACTTGTTAACTGAAAATCAAAAACGTTAAGATTGGCGCGTTGATTTTGTGGGGATGCAGATTTAACAACGGGCAAAATACCTCGTTGTAATAGCCACTTAATAATAATTTGTCCATTATTTTTATTGTACTTTTCAGCAAGTATGTTGATCGTTGCTTCCGATAATTCAGCCTGATTACCACGTCCTAAAGGACTCCAAGCTTCTGTTAAAATATTGTACTTTTGATTGATTGCAACCAAATCTTTTTGTGGCCAGTATGGATGAATTTCATTTTGATTGACTGCTGGTACAACACCAGTGGCTTTGATAATCTTATCTAAATGCGCTTTTTCAAAATTAGATACCCCAATAGATCTGACCAAACCTCTTTTTTTAGCTTCAATAAGTGCTTGCCAAGCTTCAATATAGTTATCACGTTTCGGCAATGGCCAATGAATCAGATACAAATCTAAATAATCCAAGCGTAAACGTAAAAGTGATTCTTCGATTATTTTCAATGCATCATCAAAATGATGATATTGACCTGGTAGTTTTGTGGTCACATAAAACGCCGAACGCGGTAGGCCCGACTGCCTAATAGCCTCACCAACTGCCCCTTCACTATCGTAATTTGTAGAAGTATCAATTAATCGGTAGCCGCTTTGAATGGCATTAAGGATTTGGTTAACACCTTGCGCCCCACGAACTTGAAATGTGCCTAATCCAATTTTTGGTAAAAAATGCCCGTCATTAAGTTCATATCGTTCTTCTTGCCACATAATAATTAGTCTCTCCTTTTTCAAATTTAACTGCTAACCATAAGATTTGATTGGCAATATTTAACTATTTTAAACCACCGGTGACATTAATCGATTCACCTGTCACATAACTGGCTTCATCAGACGCTAAGAAAACATATGCACCCGCAATCTCAGAGGGTTGACCCGCCCGACCAATTGGTGTGTTTTGCCCAAATTCAGGAATGTTTTCGGGCAACTGGCCACCTGAGACCTGTAATGGTGTCCAGACAGGACCTGGTGCAACACTATTAACACGAATCCCACGATTAGCTAATTGTTTTGCTAAACTCCTTGTGGTATTTTTAATTGCCGCCTTTGTGCCTGCGTAATCTACTAAGAAAGCAGCTGGCTGCTCAGCTTGAATAGAATTTGTTGTGATAATACTACTATTTGGCTGTAAATGCGGTAATGCTGCTTTAACTAACCAAATCATACTAAACACATTTGTCGTATAAGTATCAATTAATTGCTGTGTTTTCAATTGCAAAACGTCTTGTACTGCTTGCTGCTTACCTGCAACCATCACTAAAACATTAATATCTCCCAAAAACGTGACTGCTTCGGTAACTAACTGTTGATTGAATGCCTCTGACTTTAAATCACCAGCCACTAGCTTAATACGCCTACCTAATGATTCAACGATGCCTTTAACTTCTAATGCATCACTTTCTTCTTCGGGCAAATAGTTTAAAACAATGTCAGCGCCTTCATGGGCATAGGCAATAGCAACAGCGCGGCCAATACCAGAATCACCACCAGTAATGACTGCTTTCTTATGCTTCAACCGATTATGCCCAACATATGTTGTGGCTCCATCATCAGGAATCGGTGACATCTGACTCTGTATACCTGGTTCTTTTTGACTTTGTGTGGGAAAACCATGTTGATTGTACAAGTTGTGTTTTTCTTTTTCCGCCATGACGCGCCTCCTTGAAAACCTACTTTAAACAATATCAAACAATACTGTATCGTTATCCAACAATATAACATTTTATGAAAACACTTTCAAAATTTTAAACCTGTACTTTACGATAACTATGACTCTCACGCCAAACTAAAAATGCCTATGCTATAATATATCGCAGGAGAAATTATCTATGAAAGCAAAAATTCATAATTTTGTCGGATCAATTGGTGCGCTGATTGGTACTTTTGTATTTATCGCTTATATTCCTCAAATTATGGCTAATCTAGCTGGTGACAAAGGGCAACCTTGGCAGCCACTGGTTGCTGCCTTTTCTTGTTTACTTTGGGTTATATACGGTTTCACAAATACGCCTAAAAGAGACTATATTCTTATTACACCTAACTTGGCTGGCGTTGTTCTAGGCACAATTACATTCATTACCTCGTTATAAATAGTCTAATAAAAAAGACTGAGTTCTCAAACTTGGTCTTTTTTACTTGCTATCGTGCATAAAACATTTATTTCACAAAATTTTGTGATTAAAAAAACAAATTATTACTTAGCTCTTATCTATGCATACTTGATGAAAATCCAGCCTCCTAAAACAAAGAAAATTAACAGCGATGCTGCGCCTAATTGCACCTGTCCTGTTATTGCTGCAACACTACCAAAAAGTAACGGGCCTAGAACAGCAGAAAATTTGCCAAAGATGTTATAAAAACCAAAGAACTCCCCCGCGAAAGCTTTTGGAATAATTTTGCCAAAGTACGAACGACTCAATGCTTGAATACCCCCTTGTGCACTACCAATCAGAAAGGCCATTACCCAAAAGCCCCAAGCATGGGTAATAAAAACAGACATAATGGCAATAACAATATAAATAATAATACCTATAATAATCATCAAACGCTCACCAACACTTTTGGCTAAATGTCCAAACATAATTGAAGCAGGAAATGCGACGATTTGGACGAACAATAATATAGTGAGTAACTGTGCCATCTGAATACCAATTGCCGTTGCGAATAAAGAGGCTTCGGTGATAATGGTATTAACGCCATCAATGTAGAAGAAATAAGCAACTAGAAAACCGACAATTTTAGGATATTCAGCAAGATGCTTTAATGTTGTTTTCAACCGAATTAACGTTTGATGGAATGGGTCTCTTGGCACACTAATAAAATATTTTTGCTGGACGCGCAACAACATTGGCAAAGAAAACAAAGCCCACCATAAACTTGCTAAGATAAATGCGAGCATAATACTTTGCTTATTAGATATCACATTTTGCAAAACATAGAATATAATAAATGGTAAAACACCACCAATGTAACCTACTGCAAAACCCCAGCTTGATATCTGTCCCATTCTCTCCGGTGTCGTTACATCTGTCAAAAACGCGTCATAATAAATATTAGCCACACTAAAACCAATATTTGCAATAATGAATAATATTAGCAACAACCAAAAACCTTGATCAGGTACGAACGCCAGTAAGAATGTCGCAACAATGCCCATTAATGTGGTAACAAGCCATGATGTTTTCTTCCAACCTCTAAAGTCGGCTAGTGAGCCTAATAGCGGTGCCAAAAATGCCACTAATAGTGTCGAAAAAGCATTGGCATAAGACCACCATGATGTCGTCTGAGCAGTGGATAGGCCAATATTATGTCCAACTGCATTCAACCAGAGGGGCAAAACAGCTGTTACAACAATCAAACTAAAGCCCGAATTCGCCCAATCATATAGCATCCAACCACGTTCTGCTGGCGAAAAACGCCTCACTATTTTTTTCATAAATCACCTCTATGTTAAGGCTACCAGACAACATTATAGTTTTGGTATACATTTTGTCAATTTGGGATAAAGAGCCATTAATATTGTCCTATCCACCTATTATTTAAGCGCCCTAACACGACGAACGTAAGTTTACTCTCTATCATTTACAGTCTAGTTTATGCTTTATCTTCGAGACACTTTTGAAGTGCTTTCACACTTGAATTAGTCACCATAAATCTTGGTATTTGTCTTAAACTATTTGTCATACGGTTTCCAATAATACCTGGTTATCATAAGAAAATACCCGTCATCCCGTGCAAAGCCATATAAGATGTCAAACTTTTATTCTGACTATCATACGGGTACGCGAAAACTGTGGAATCAACAGAAACATCAAAATTAAAAGACATGCGCAATCGCATGTCTTGATAGGATGTTATCTTAAATAATGTTGCTATTCATAGTGATCAACATCGTCATGTCACTGGTAATCAGGCAAAAATTTAGAGCATTTTCTTCATTCGTATGTCAGTTGGAAAAAAACCTGCTTTGTCGTAAACATGTATTGCAGCTGAATTGTTGCCAAAAACATGAAGTCCTAACGCGGAAAATCCAAGTTTTTGGGCCTTTTGACCTATTAGCGCTATAGCTTCCGTGCCAAAACCCTGATTTCTGTAATCTGAGTAGATTTCAAAATCAAAAATAAACGCGGCAGTCTCGTTTTCTACATCTTTTGCAATCCAGATATAACCAACTGTTACGCTATTAAACATAATAGAAAAAAGGTAGTTATTGGGTGTTGCTAAGCCTTTTGGCAATAAGCGTTCATAGGATTCATAAGCTTTATCGACAGCAGTGTCAGATGTCCAAGTACCAATTTTTTCTTTTTCGAGTGCGTAGTTTTTTATTGCATGGTTTAAGTAATTACGAAAACTTCCCTGTGACATTGGTTCTAACGTTAAACTCATCTCATCATAATCCCTTCAGCTTTTTGCCACCAAACATTGAACTCAGTATCTTATCTGCCAAAAAAGTGGATAAAATTGCACCAATAGCTAATAAGAATGGCAACATCATATAGATGTAATGTTCTTGCACCTCCCAAAATAGTACATAGAATAACGTCAACGCCTCAAATGTCATGAGCAGCATGCTCATAGCGTAACGTTGCTGTTCATTTTTAAGGTCACCATTATTTTTAAACAAGTAATAAATGGGTAATATAAACAGCGATAGGACAGCAGTTAATACTGTTATTGTTGACAAATGTATCATTTTTGGTGTTAACTGATGATAAATTTTTAAATATTTTTTTTGAGCTCGCAAATCTGATTTTTTTCTAAAGGAATTAAAATACTGCATACCAAAATCAGTTTTAATACCAAACAAAACATTAATTTTATTATGCCATGTTCTAATAATGCCTGTTAGTTTCAACGCAGCAAACTTCTCAAATAGTTTCTCTCTAATATAGGCTTTCCGTTGATCATAATTATGATATTTGTCTGTGATTGCATTAATTTCATTTCCGGAGCGGCCACCAAGATAATAGGCTGTCAAGAACCATGACTCAATAGGCATTTGACTATTTTTATCTTGAACTTTTTGGTAGTGCGTCTCTGACAATGTTACATTAGCAACGGCCTTAGTTGAGAATGAAAAAACTGCTAAAGCACAGATTAATGCTAACATTAAACGCCACTGTCGCGCATAAAAAATAATTAAAATGATGCTAAGCGCTAATATGACCACGATGACGTTGGGTCTTAGAAATATAGATATTGCTAAAAATAATGCTGACAAGATAATATTTTTAGTCGTTAGCCAATAGTTTGACGCCATATGAGCATATTTATGCTGCGCTTGATGATCAAATATTGCAATCGCAAATCTCACACCAACGATTAAAAATGGTAATGCAAACGTGTCAGAATAAGCAATTTGTGTAAATTGCATGAGATAAGTTGGCATAAATAAGCAAAAAAGTAAAAAAGTATTCCCTACTCTTTTCCCAAAAATAACGTCGATAATTTTAGCTAGGTGGTATATTGAAAATAGTAGCAATAATTGTCCAAAAATAGCGTGCAATAATAATAAATCATCAAAATGGTGCACAATAGATTTAAAAGGCGAATCAAGCCAGAATAGAAAAACAGTTATTGGCACATTGTTTGGAAACGTACTAAAATAATGTGACCACAACGCACCAGCGCCTGATTCTGGTTGCAATAATCTATACACTTGCACATTAACAGCCATACTATCATAGACCGGTGCATAGGGCTGATATATTAATGCACCAGCAACAACACTAATAATTAATAACCACAGCAACAGTCTAACAAAACGATGATATTTATGCGATATTTTGGCAATTAGGGTTACAACAATAATCAAAAAAACGCACAAGATTATATCTTTCACTAAGGCGTAGGCTTCAAATTTACCATTAAAAGTAGCATTAGGTGAAAAAAGATGACCAGAAAAAAGTACAGAGAGACTAATTAGGCCAGCTAATACAACCATGCTCCAAACAATGAACGACTGAAATTTGGCAGTCATTTTAAATTCTCCTTTATTCATCATAATGCGTTAAAAGATTATATATTTATCTTTTAGTCTATGATTATTGTATGCCTTTTCTTCTTAGACAAGATTGTCTCGAATCCAACATTTATGGTTGCTAAATTGTAAAAATTTTGTGACAACACTATCTCGATATTATCATAACTTTCAACGAATTAAAATAGCTGAAATGCCTACAAAAAAATCAGGAAAATCTTTTCCTGATTAAAGCAATTATCTATCTTGTTAAAAATTTAATTGATTGATGCCCGTCAATCCAGCTTGCCGCAATTGTGAACCATATTCACTATATAAATCATAATTACGTGGCAAAATGCCATATCTACCAAATAACGTGTAGTTGATTTCAGACATAATAATTTGAGAACGTGTATTTGTCCGATCAACCCACCCATAATTTTGTAAGTGAATCCATTCTGTGATAATACCATTATTTTGAATTTTAGCTATCTTGTCAACATAGAAAGAACGCATGTCGCCAACTGTCCCGCCTAAATATTCTGCACCTGGAACACCATATGGTTTTGTCCAGATACCGCCACCACCTGAGTTAAAGGCAACTTGATATCGGAATGGACTGATGTCAATAACTGCACCACGAACAACATTAGCAAACGCATTCACATCAGCGTACCCAGTTTGACCATGAATGGTGATATGCCGCCAAGTTGTTTCGCCAATCGTAATTGTCTCGCCAACTTCAGCAGCCGGTATTTTTAGACCTTCATACTGTTTCATACTGCCCAAATATTGTGCCCCATCTTGACCATATGGTTTGGTCCAAAAGGCATCATCACGATTATTTTGACTAACCACAATATCAGATTGTGTCATAGTAGCTGCCGATACCTCCTGAGTTAAATCTAATTCTTGACTGACCACTTCAGTAGCTGCTAACGTGGCTAATGTTGCTGCAATTAAAAACATATGTTTTATAGTTGTTTTTTGCATTGATACCCTCCGTAATTACATCTTTAATATAATATAATTCTATCATTGGCATTATTATTATTCAAATAAAAATTACAATGTTAATTATTATTTGAATTTATGTTTTGTTACCACTTACTTATAATATAAGATGATTGATGAATTAACTTGATGGGTCTTGACGGAATAATGGTCTATTTAAAACGATTTACAAAGTTGCGTGTCTCTATATAAGTTTGTTGCGCAATTTTGGTTTTATAGTTAAACTGATACTCATGTGAAACTTTTTCTGACTGCGCATTAAAAAAACGGCTTTCGACACTAACATCTAACTCACGTAGTCTATTGGCAAATGCCATACCTTGTGACTGAAAAGAATAAATATTGCCATCTGTAATATATGTCGGTGGAAACGCCTTATTGACATGTTGCACAAGAGACGCTTGTTGTAGGGCAGTAGAAGATTGCCATTTTTGAGTGCCCAATTCACTCCATGCTACCGTATTAATAAACCACTTCATCATGATTGATGCACTTTTCTCATGTCGGATTTGCTGTAAATTCAACGGCCCACAGTAAGACACCGTGGCACGTAGTTGATTAACATGCAGCACTCTGGCCATGCCTAGCGATTTAGCATATTGCGAATTTGTCTGCACGGCAGCGTATTGTAAAGCAATTTGTGCACCAGCCGAATCACCACCCAGAATAGTTTGCTTAAAATTATACCTTTCACGCAAACGGGCGTCCTTTTTAAAAAAAAGGACAGCATCATTTAGTTGTTTGACTTGACTCGGATAAATCGCAGCAGGCGCAGTTTGATAATTAATGCTGATAAAGGCCACATGTGTATCATTGACTAGTCTTGTTGCAAATTCTTGCACGCCAGATTTATCGCCACCAACATAACCACCACCATGCACCCATATAACCAGTGTTGTTGGCTTACTCATCCCCTTTGGCGTATAAACATCTAATGTATTTTTTGATTGGTATGACGGGTAAAGTATATTTTTTTGAATAATAACATGTTGTTTAGCAACATCATAACTTGTCGCATCTTGTATGACAACAGGACCACTGAACAGACGACTAACGAGATATGCACTTGGCCAAGGTGATACTGTCAAAGCAACAATAACTAACGTAACTATTGCTATAACTGTTAAAATCAGCCATTTAATAAAACGATTAACTTTTAAATGCATATGCTGCCCCATTCCACATGATTACAATACCAACAATTTAAAAGTCACTAAATACTAATGACAGTATTTAGTGACTTTTATTATTACAATGAAAACAGCAATCAATGATTATTGACTAAGACTATGAAAAATTCGCTGAACTAACACAAATAATAAAGTCATGACGGTTGCCACAATTAAACCAACAGTAAGCGCGAGCGATAATTTTAGAAAAAATAGCAAAATAACTGTTGTCAGCACAAAATAAACACACCATACACTGATGATAAAAACAATGTAAATCCAAAAAGCTAATGTCTCTTGACGATGTTGTTTCATTTATGCCTCCCTCTTATATATGAGTATACCATGTCATATTCAATTATTAATGCTATCTCACGACACTAAAGCCCCTAATCATATAGCTATTGCAAAATGCAAGATTTTAATTATCCTCTCTTACCCTTTCAAAATAGTAATTTTCGGTGTATCTGTCGTTGCATCAATCAACACTTCTCCCCCCAGAGGCATAGTGAATATAGGCTGCGTGTGCCCAAAGTCCACACCATAAATCACTGGTACTTGCCTTAATTTAGGAAATTTATGCAGTATCATGTGTAGTGCGGATTCAGTCATATTGTTTTCAATTGGAAAACGTCCGATCACTAACGCTTTTAAATCAGGATGTATCTGCATAATTTGTGCTAGTTCACGTGAAAACTCTAGTGGTTGTCCCCCTTCAGCTTCTTCAACAAAGACAATGGGGTTCAGGACTTGCGGAAAAAATGTTGTGCCGGCCTGTAGATAATACGTTTGTATATTACCACCTGTTATAATGCCCTGAGCACTACCATGCTGAAAAATACGCCATTGATTGGATAATGGCTTTCTTGCTTTAGTTTTATCAAACCATGGATCGCTTGTCCAGACATCACTTGGCAAAAGCTCATAACTAGTCTTTGTCAACGCTAGAAACCAAGCATTTGTCTGATATAACTGTAGCGCATCCATCTTAAATGAAGAATAACACGGTCCGTAATAAGTCATTAAACCAGTTTTGGCTCTAATAGCATTATGTAAACTAGTAATGTCAGAGTAGCCGATAAATGGCTTTGGGTTATTTCTAATAATATCCCAATCAATATATGGTAATAACTCATTCGAATTAAGGCCACCTATTGTCGTTAAAACAGCAGCAACCTGCTTGTCTAAAAAAGCAGCATGCAGATCCATCACGCGAGCATTAATACTACTGGAGTAAAATTCATCATTATCGTGTATATGTTGTCCAAAAGTGACATGAAAACCCATTGCTTCCAAACGCACTTTAGCAATAAGGTTATCCTCAAATCCGCCGACTCTGTCTATAGAAGAACTTGGCGAAATCACTCTAATCTGATCGCCCACTTTTAGCTTTTTTGGAATTATTGACATGTTATTTTATCTCCACAAATCATCTTGTTATCATGATAACATAGCTAACTTGTAAAACAAAAATGTTGTGGTGCGCGTCAGGTTAAATGTACTTCCCCACAGTAGTTAACATTTTGGCACGACCTGCCGCATTTGTATCTTCAGCATTAAAATTATGCCATTTAAAATTTTTCATACCCAGCTTGCCAAAAACACCCCGTTTCAACATTTTTTCAATCGGATTACCATAAACTAACCGATAAATCCAAGTAGGTGTACCTGAAATAGTCAATATGCGGATTGGTTTATTCACTGGAAACATTTGTCGTGGTGCGCCCTTTCCAGAGCGCTTGACTTGACCTTTTGCTAATACTTTATCCAAAAAACCTTTTGTCATAGCGGGCATCATTTCCCACCATATTGGAAAGAGCATAATTATTTCATCAGCAGCGTATAATCTGGTAAAATAATTTTCCGTTTGCGCATCAACAAAGGGTGCTGTACGCCAATTGACTAAATCACGACGTTGCATTCTCGGATCAAAATTATCTTGATTTAAATCAATAATATCAACTTCTTTACCTTGAGCTGTTAGAGACTTTACCGTAGCAACAAGTAAAGCCGCTGTAAAGGATCGGTTATGTGGCTCATTATAGCCTGAATTTTGACCATAAGGATGATCAAAGACAATCACTACTTTCATAAATATATACCTCCATCGATAATATTTGTTGTTATTTTATATTCCAAGGAATATAATAAGTATAGTCTAAAATTAATATCTGTCAATATATATTCCAAGGAATTTAAAATGAAAAATTCATACCATCTACTCGTTTCCGAACTAAATATTTTTCGTCAACATTCTGGAGAAGAAAATATTCACCGTTATCTGACAAATTATGATCAAGTACCAAATAGTCAGCAATTGAATATTTCTGATCTTGATGTCATCACATTAATTTATCATCATGACGATTCTCGTATCAGTGATTTACTAGCACATACAACTTTAACCCAAGGGGCAGTGTCTAAAATAGCCACTCGTTTAACCAAGTTAGGCTTTGTTAGTAAATCTCACCACCCTAACAACCAAAAAGAGACTTATTTAACGTTGACGCAATTTGGCAAAATCATTGCGACCATACATCAACAATATCATGAAGATAATGACCAAGCATTACAAACTGTTATGTCAAAGTATTCCAATGCGGAAATTATGACATTCACTTCATTACTTAAAGAAATCAATCAGATCAGGCAAGACCATTAAAAAAACGACATGCTATGTAACATGTCATTTTTGGGATAAGAAATTTTTCTTACTGTCTTACTTAACACGGTCAGCATCATCGCCCATTTCCGAAGCGGAGCGCTTAACGGCATTAACACCATCACTTGTTTTTTCTTTGAGTGTGTTGCCTGCATCTGTCACACGATCTTGAAGAGACACTTGCGCATTATCAAATTCCGCCTTTGTCTGAATATCAATCACCTCAACATTTAGTTCCACTAGCTCTAAGCTCGTTGTTTCAGTTAACTGTTTAGTAATAACCTTGGTTAATTCTTTGTAAATATCATGTGCATTATGACCAAAAGCCATAATAATATTTAAATCAACAGCTACTTGCTCCTTGCCTACTTCAACTTCAATACCATCTACTGGGTTATCACTGTTCACAATTTTATTCTTGATATTGGCCATAAAGCCACCATCAACGCCTAGTAGACCAGAAACGTTTTCAATGGCATAACCGACAACCTTTTGAATGACTTTGTCATTAAACGTCAATTCGCCTTTAGGTGCTGTTTCTGTAGCCTGTACACTTTTGTTCTCAGTAACCATTATTCATTCCTCCAATTATTCTACTATTAGTTTTTCTGATCAAATATATCGGTAATACGGGATAAATCAACATGATAGCTATCTAACAAATACCCTATCCAAGCTGCAATGACTGTGATTAGCAGGACAAAGATAGTTTTTGGAAAGCCAATTGTCATCCATAAGGTGGCAAACACTAATCCCGATATGCCACCGATAACCATTTTGTTATTTTTAATCATAATTATACCCCAGCTCTTAAATCACACGTGATGTCTTACGCTGACCACTGGATGATTTATTAATTTGAATATTGACCTTAATCGGTGCTTGATCAACGCCTGCCAGAAGTGTTGATATTTGTTGCGTGAGTTTCTCAGTCATTTCTGGCAACTTAGCGATAACATGTTGCTGATAAGTTGCATCAGCTAAAATCTTAAACTGCTTTTGTCGTCGCGTATTTTTCATCTTAACACGCACATTAGTTAAGCCTTCACCTGATAATTCTGTCCTAATAAAATGATTTATCCCGTCATTGCTTAAAGCCAATCGACCTTGCTTACCTTCAAGCAAAAGAATATCTTTTTTCTGTGTTGGCTGCATGACTACGGCTAAAAAGATAAGAACTGTTAAGGCTAATAGCACAAAGCCATAGTCGGTGATAATCATTTGACTATCAATGGCCCATTTGAAACCAACATCATTCAATTTGTCAGAGGCTCGCTCTAAACTGTCAGGCCAGATTAATAAAGCAATCCCGACTAAGTACACAATACTCAAAAAACTTAATACTACTTTTTGCCATTTTTTCATATCTCACCTCTTTACTGGCTGAGCTTATCCTCTGGATCTAATACCGAACAGGTATGAAACCACCAAAACAAGAATAACTGCACCAATAATAGAAGGGATAAGTGCCATGCCAGCCAAGCTTGGACCCCAATCTCCTAAGAGCCACTGACCAATTGCTGAACCAACTAATCCAGCAATAATATTACTAATCCACCCCATTGATTCGCCACGATTGGTAATCGCACCTGCAATGGCACCAATAATAGCACCAACAATTAATGACCAAATCATAATTCTATCCTCCTTTTAAAATCGGATGTTCTAAGTAGCGCTACTTATTATATAAATTATATCATACAATGAAAACGCTTACAATATGTCTCAAATTTTTTCATTTGTTTCAGTAAGTGAATTAAATCACATCAAATTAAAAACACACCAGCAAAAAATCACTAGTATGTTTTTAATTTAGTTAGTAAGTTGTGTGTATATTTTACTATTCATGTCGCTTAACGAAATGGCATGATTTCTAACGTTAGAAAATAAAACAATGTAAATTCGCCCACCATGACTAAAGCCATTTGACACACTCCAACCCGACAAATACCCACGATTAACAATTAAGGCAGGGTCATTATAGAAACCCATCCCATATTGTGAACTACTACCTGGTTTTAACATGGCGTTTAAGCTGTCTGATTTTAATAGTTTGTGTGTGAAGAGCGCTCTATCAAAAAGGTACATGTCAGTAGGGTTCATATACATATCCCCAACACCAAACAGTTGAGAAAAATTAGGTAACGCGCCCGGTGTCATATGCCCTTTTTCCAATTCATAACCAACCGAGGCTTGCTTAGATTGCTGATAAGTCGTATCATTCATAAAGCCTGTCCCCGTCATATAACTTGGCGCTATAATATGTTGCTTTAGATAAGTACGATAATCGGTATGCGTAATTTTTTCTAACAGTTTGGTCAGAATAATATAATTAGCATCTAAATAATGCCAGCGCCCTGGTTGTCCTACCGTCCCATTGGCTTTAATTTCATTGACCAATTCATCACTCGTCTCAGCCTGATTTGTTTGATTTCGACCAAAAATACCCGATGTATGATTGAGCAAGTTGAATAGCCTAATATTTTGGCCATTTGGAAAATCAGGAAAATATTTTGCAATGGCATCCGTTACTTGAAGCTGTTTCTTTTCTTGTAACTGTAGAATAGCTGTCGCAATCATTGCTTTTTGTGTTGATCCAATCGGAAATAAAGTATTGGGACTATTCGGTATCTTTTGCTCATAATTAGCTTCACCGTAGCCTTTACGTAAGATAACTTTATTATCTTTTACAACCAAAACAGAACCTGAGAATCCAAGTTCTGAAATGTAACGATCTAGGTTAGTATCGGCAGTGACTGTTGACAATGTTTCTGGTTGCTTGGCTGGCTCAATAGACTTGTTTTTTGCTTGTTGCGTTGTTTTATTTGATCCCTCACGAGCACGCTGCCATTGTGGCAGATAATAAAAAATGGTTGTAACAACCGCTAAGATAACAAGCACAGCAATGAGGCTGCTCAACCATATTTTCTTATTCATAATCTTTCCTAAGCTAAAAGCATGATATTCAGCCAACATGTGTTGACATAGTCATTACAACGTGCTGAGGTACTCAGCATAACCCGCCTTCGCCATATCCTTTTTTGGTATAAATTTCAGAGCAGCTGAATTAATACAATATCTCATCCCACCGCTTTCGCTTGGACCATCAGGAAATACATGACCCAAATGCGAATCGGCTTCTGTTGAGCGCACTTCAATACGTTTCATACCATGAGAATGGTCGGCAATCTCTGTTATATGCTTGTCAATTGGTTGCGTAAAAGACGGCCAACCACAACCCGCATCATACTTGTCTCTGGAGCTAAACAAGGCCTCTCCACTAACAATATCAACATATATGCCATCTTCATAGAAAGCATCATATTGACCAGAAAAAGGTTTTTCAGTTGCACGATTTTGTGTGACATCGTAAACTAATGGCTCTAATGCTGTCTTACGAGCAGCTAATTCTTTATCGTTCATTTTATGCCTCCAATGCTATTCATTCTAATTTGTTAAGCCTATTATACGATATACCACGCAGTTGTTAACATTATAATTTAGTGAGATTTTATCGATTGACTATATAGCAACGTATTTTTTTGTTTTTCGGCATTTAATCAGCAGAGATGTACGCGACCAGGCTTAATTGTTCGATATCATTCAGGTAACATTATTTTTAGTAACAGATGACTTGTGATTGGCATTGAAACTGTTTTTCTCATGTTTACCTATTCTTTTTATGGCTATAAAATCATATTTTCACCATAAAAGGAGCAAAATACTTTGCTCCTTTTTGTTTAATCCAATTTATTTTATTGATGTTCTGAAGCGCCAGTATCCGCATCAGCCGTTTTATTAGTTGTTACTGGTTTGTCATTAGCGTGCTCTGAAGCACTTGTATCTGCATCAGTAGTCTGCTGGCTATCAGATGTCGCTGAATGTTCTGAGGCACCTGTATTCGCATCCTTTACTGACATAGGATTGTCTATTAGAATTTTGCCTGTCTGTCTGAGATAAGAAGCCACAATAGGCCATAAATCAACTACCCATTCGTTAACGCCACGGTACTGACCTGTTTCATCATGCATCGCCTGGTAATAATGCATAACATGCTTTTTTGGACCATTACCCGGTACTGGCATTTCAATGCGCGCCACTTTTCCTTCCCGTAAAGCATGAATAACTTGCTTAACATGTTTAACAGCACGTGGCGGATGAACAGCAGACATAGGATTTCCTACCTGTCCTGGCTTTCTGGGCGCAAGCATATCTTCAGTAGCTAAATTCTTATTATAGTAAATAAACTGATTATTATCATCAGCAAAAGTTAGTTCTATTGGCATTGTGTTAAGAAAATAGTTCAATTGATTAACTGTCAGCAATCCTCTGTCTAACTTGCCATAAGCATTCCCATCAACTGCATTTGTTTTAAGTGCAGCTTGTTCTAACCAATCACTAGCTGTCATATCAACATCCGAAACTGTCGTGTCGGTACCATTGGTGGCATCCAAATTTTCCGATTCGTACGCTGTATCTTCTTGCTTATCTAATGTATTAATCACCTTAACAAAAGTGATAAACTTACGTAAAACAGCATGTATGAAATTAACCGTGTCAGTATCTTTTAAAATACCAAAGTCATCAAACGCTTGCTTAGCATTAGCAACCAGGACCTCGTTGCCTGGCAACACAACTGCATTGACACCCGGCGCTTCTAAAATTTGACGTAGATGTAATTGTGCGCGGGATGTGCCTTGCGTTAAGTAAGAAGCACCCACAATCATCACTGGTTTCCCATCAAACGGGTGTACTTTATAAGATAACCATTCAATCACACTTTTTAATGCTGCCGGAACTGTGTGATTATGTTCTGGGGTCGCAATAATTACACCATCAGCTGACTGTATTTTTTGACTTAAAAATGCTACGGCATGATTATCCACTGTTGCATCATCTTGGGTAAACATTGGTACATCATTAATATCTAACAACTCAATGTCAACCTCTTGATTAAATTGCATAGCAATAAACTTTAATAGTGTGCGATTGTATGATTCTTCTGCAATGGAGCCTGCGATACCAACTAATTTTATCATTTGAAATCCCTCACTTGTCATCCCAAGAAAAAGCCTCAGACTGGGCTTTTTTTATATCATCCGTATTGTTCAGCGCTGCAGATATATCCACAAATAACAAAAAGTCCTTAAACAGGCCATCTAATTGTTGACTTGTTTCTTCATCAATCAGTCCTTGTTCCGAAAACGCTTCCAATGAATGTCCTAATAAAAATTCAGACCCTGGCATGACACGCGCCTTAATTTCTGGTGAATCAAGCACCTGTCGAAGTTGGGCTTGCGCCCGCGAGGAACCCAATGAACCATAAGAAGCGCCAGTAATCATGACTGGTTTATTCACAAAAGGATGTGAAGTATACGATGCCCATGCTAGCGCATTGAGTAATAATGCCGGAACAGCATGATCATATTCTGGCGTACCAATGATGACACCGTCTGCTGGCAGAATTTTGTTTATTAGCGCTAATGCTGGTTCTGGCATGAATCGGTCGGCAGTTTTCTTGAAAATCGGTAAATTAGTTAAACTAATAAGCTCGATAGTCGCTTCCTCTGAAAAATGTGTTTTCATGTACTGTAACAAATGTCTATTTGTCGAAGTCGAGGATTCGGAGCCAACTAATGCAACAAAGTTTTTCATCATATCGCCTCATTTTTTGTCTTTATTTTCACAAGTGCTTTGTACATCGTTCTTGATGACAAATCAATCGTTATTGTGTATCAAAAAAATGTCAGCGCACGCTATCAAAACGTTGGATTAACCCAGAGGTTAACACGACTTCATTTTGCTTTGTAATAAATATTGCTTCAATATTTGGCAAACTTTCAACTAATCGTTTACCGGCCTCTAATCCTTGATAGAACGCAATTGTTGACCAAATTTTGCCGTCAATAGATAACTTGCTGACAATCGTCACACTGGCCAAACTATTTTCAATGGGAAATCCTGTTTGACTGTCAAACATATGGTGATATGTCCGATTTCCTACTATGAGTCGCCTTTCATAGATACCAGAAGTGCCAATAGCACACGCTGACGTTCTAATATAACCAACAACTTTGTGACGTAAATCACTTGGATTTTGGATACCTATTCGCCATGCTTGATTATCAGATAAATGCTGTCCAACTAGTAAAATATTACCTCCAAGATCGATTATGCCTGATTTAATATGATTTTTGAGCCATATCGTTTTGATATAATCAGCAATGTAACCTTTCGCTATACCACCTAAATCAAGGGCCATACCTTTTTTCGTCAAAAAGACGCTACACTGGGCTTTATTTAATATAATATTCTCAGGATTAATCTGTGTTATAACAGCTTCAATAGCTTTTTTTTCAGGCTTATGAGCCCCTTCAAAGCCAATTTTCCATAGTTTAACTAGTGGCCCAATGGCAACATTGAATCCAAGTCCTAATTGACTAGCCTGCACAGCTTGCTGTATCAAGAAAAAAGTATCCAGAGACACTTTAACCGGTATAATACCAGCATTTTGATTAATACTGACAACCTCTGAATGGTCTCGGTTAACAGTTAAGCGATTCTCATAATTTGTAACTAAGCGACGCGTCTCTACAAGTATATAATCTGAGACATCATCAAAAATCGTTAAATTAATTTTTGTTCCAAGTGCTTTAAATGACTGTTTTATCATACCCACAACCTATTAATTGACCGACATCATGATGTACTACTACTGATTAATAAAATGAAAATCATCCTGACTCGCCATTCAAAAACGTGGCGAATCTGTGTCATGCTGCGTCTCAGGTGCCACAACATGAACTAATTTGGGCTTTTTGCTTTCATATAATTTAAGCAGACCATCCCCATTTGCTAATTGTGGTAGTTTTTTTCGACTCTGTTTAGCTAAAATACTATCAATTTCACTACTATCTTGCAATCGATGTGCCAAAACACTACCAAATTGGCCACGAATTTGAGTCGGTAAATCTAGTGGTGATTGTGTTGATAATACCGCATAAAGACCATATTTACGACCTTCTCGAAGTAATTTAAAAACACCTGAATCCATTACCTCAGCATTTTTTGGTACGTACCGATGATATTCATCTAACAATACAGTGACCGGTAGGCGAAGATTACTTTTTGCACGAATAAATAATAATTGTTTGAGTAAGATATCCATCACAAGTTGACTGGTCTTAGTATCGTCTTGTATGTCACTAATATCGATAATTAATGTACGATGCCTACTCTTCATTCCTGAAAATAACTTCAACACATAGATTAAATCAAATTGTGTTTCAGTATCTTGATCACTATTAGCGAAAGAATGAGGTAAACCAAAGACTTTTTGCGTGTGACGGTTGGATAATAGTAATTTAGCATGTAAAATATCATCCCAATATTTCTGAATTTCAGCATGATTGTATTGCTGACCTAAGAAGTTAAAATTGGCTGTACTATTCTCTAATGGTTGAATAAATTCCTCTGTTATTTGATCAGCCAATTTTGATGCATCGTAATCGCTACCAGCATAACGTAAAGCTTGTACCCGTTTGTTATACGTTGTCAACTCTTGATTGATTTTGATATAAGTACCAGATTGATGCATTACATTCTGATTTATTTTTAAAGACTGCACTGCGTCAACCAATTTTTTATACATCGTTGATGCATCAAAAGATAATATCCGAGCAATATTATCAACCGATAACTGTGATAGCGGCAAGTTAGCGTTAACACCTAACTTATAAATAATGGCATCATGCAAGTGATTAAATTCACCGGTCGCATCAAAAATAATACCAATGTGATTTTCACGTTGTAATTGTTCAGCCAAGCTTAACAAGGTACTTGATTTACCACTACCCGTCATACCGGTAACGAGTAAGTGATGTGATAATAGTTGATTCAAGTTGACTGAAACTGGTTTCCCATGTTTTGTTTGAATAAATTGCGCCATCATATATGCCCCCAATTAAAGCAAAAGAAAATATCTGGTTTAAGTATACGCTTAAATCAGATATTTTAAAATTATAACCAATATTGTCAAGACAGTTGTTTTATGTCATCATATAAACTTAATATTTCTAACAAGCTTACCGTGACTTCAGCACCCTTATTTCCTGCCTTAGCACCTGCACGCTGTTGCGCTTGTTCTAGTGTATCTGTTGTTAAGACACCAAACACGATAGGCGTATTCGTACTTAAGCTAACTTGAGATACCCCATTTGCTACACCGTTGATGACAAGATTGTAGTGATCTGTATCGCCCTTAATAACTGCGCCCAATGTGACAATCCCATCAAACATACCTGATTCTGCCAACTGACTCGAGACCATAGGAATCTCCAAAGCACCTGGAACCCGGAAAACACTGATGTGATGATCGTCAACACCATGCATACTTAATGTATCCCGCGCGCCTTTTAATAAAGGCTCAGTCACTAATGCATTAAAGCGGCTAACTACGATGGCAATACGCCGTTCTTCATGCCCTGTTAATTTTCCTGTGTATATCATTGTCATTTCCTCGGTTTCTATTTTTAGAGTATGTGCTTAAATTTTTTTCTCTTCGTCGCGAGATAGTGCTTATTAATATCGTTTATCCCAGTAATTAACGGAACTTGGTCAACTATCTCAATGCCAGCCACTTTTAAATGATTGATTTTATCTGGATTGTTGGTCAACAATCTTATTTTCGTTAGACCAGCTAGTTTCAAAATTTCTGCTGCTTGTTGATAGTCTCTTTCATCCGGTGCATGATTTAGGTGGACATTGGCTTCATAGGTATCATAATTATTTTCCTGCAAAACATACGTTTTCAGTTTTTCTGCGAGTCCAATACCTCGTCCCTCTTGTCTAAGGTATAAAAGCGCACCACCTTCTTCATTAATCTGACGCAATGCTGCTTGAAGTTGCGGTCCGCAATCGCAGCGATATGAGCCAAATATATCGCCCGTCGCACATTCAGAATGGAGCCGAACTAAAGGGTTATTTGTCGTCGCAGTTTGTGTTTGACTACGAATCAACAGAGCCGGTTCTTTGTCACCTGTATCATAGTCAGTCATCTGAAAGCTGCCATAGGTACTGGGCAGATTCACAGTCACACCTTCTTTAACGTGATACTGATTTTGGGCTTGTTTAAAGGCAACGATATCTGAAATCGCCAATTTAATCATGCCTTCCTGTTCTGCTAAACTTTCTAATGCTTTTTCTCGGGCCATTTGACCGTCTTTATCAAGAATTTCAATAATATAAGCAATCGGTGGTACTCCAGCAATTTTGGCTAATTCAACAGCCCCTTCTGTGTGCCCTTGCCTTGATAACACGCCACCTTCGTTAGCTACTAGAGGAAATACGTGTCCCGGTGTCTCAAAATCTTCAGCTGACGCACTAAGATTTGCAAGCTCACGAATAGTTTTTGCCCGTTCAAAAGCGGATACACCAGTCGTGCTCATGATATGATCAACACTGACGGTAAATTGTGTGGCAAATTTTTCAGAATTATGGTCTGTCATTTGCCTCAGACCTAGCTTATCTGCGCGTTGTTTACTCATAGGAACGGCCAGCACACCACGAGCCAATGTCAATGCACTATTGATTCGTTCAGGTGTCACAAACGATGCAAGTCCTACTAAGTCACCCTCGTGTTCGCGATTTTGGTCATCAGTCAAGATCACAAATGCGCCTTGTTTTAGGGCAGTAACTGCTTTTCGCACGCTTTGTTCAACAACATTATCCAACATATTGCCCTCCTGTCATATATTTAGCCAAAATATCCGTTTCTATATTTACCCAATGACCAACAGTTAATTTTGATAATGTTGTTTGTAACTGCGTATGGGGAATCAATCCAATTTGAAACGTCTGACTGGTTTTTTCAATCACCGTGAGGCTTACGCCTAATATTGCGACAGAACCTTTAGCAACTATTTCTCTCATCAAGATAGACTCTTTAGGCTTGAAGCTAAGTAAAATCGTGTTATCTATCACCTGCTTATTCACAATTTCAGCTTTGCCGTCAACATGACCAAGGACAAAGTGGCCATCAAATCTCTCCCCCGCACTTATTGCCTTTTCAAGATTAACTGATTGTCTCATCATGTAATCACCAATAATGGTTGTTTCATAAGTTGGTCTCATAATACCAAATTTAGCAGTATGGTCTGTTTTATGAGTAATAGTTAAACATACGCCGTCGACCATTATGCTATCACCGATAGTTGCCTCTGAAAAATAGGGCGTTTTTGTTTCAATTGTGATATGCTGATTATTTTTTGTGTGACTTTCATTTGTTATAACTTGACCCACTGTCTGTGTTATTCCTGTAAACATGACACACTCCTATCATTTAGATAACGACTCTTAAGCGTATTACCCACACGGTATGAAGACACTGAATTAAACAATGGTTGTACACTGGGAACCCCGTCTTCAGATAATATACTATCTGCTGTATAAACAATGAATTCTTGCCAGAGATTCGCTTTTAAGAATGCTGTAATCAATGACGGCCCACCCTCTACCATAACAGACTGAATATTCTTACTAGCTAAACTTGTCAGGACACTAAGTAAACCATGTGACATTAAAAGAACATTGTCATATTGTTTTGCAAAGTCCGTGTTTGTCGTGAAGATTAACCAATTATTTGTCGCTCGATCCATTTTATTTTGTAAGCGGCCACGTCGATCGATCACTACCCTTAAAGGTTGTGGATGATTTATTGGTACATGTCGGACTGTTAAATTTGGTTGGTCAATCAACATAGTTTCACTACCAATTAGAATAGCACTTTTACTAGCACGCTCTTTGTGCACATCAATGTCAGCTAACCGATTTGTAATTTTTGTGGATTGTCCTTGTGAAGACGCCACAAAGTGATTAGCGGACTCCGCTAGTTTCAACTGTACATATGGTAAATGTCTTTCAAAATAATGATAAAATGCGGGATTTAATATTTGACTATCTTCTGTTCCCAAAACATCGACACGGATACCTGCTTGTCTTAAAAATGTAACACTGCGTCCATGTGTATCGGGATTAGGATCAAAACTACCAACTACAACACGTTTGACTCCCCATTGGGCTATTGCCAACGCACACGCACCTACCTTTCCCGTGACAAAGCACGGCTCTAATGTGACATACATCGTTGAATCAACAATATCTGTTTGATCCTTTAAATTTTCAAAAGCATTAATTTCAGCATGCGCTGCGCCAAAAGAATGATGATATCCAGTCGCCAAGATCTGCCCATTTTTAACAATAATTGCCCCAACGCGTGGATTTTCATATGTTTCATCTGGTCCTGCTTTGGCAGCTACTTTTGCTGCTAATGCCATATATGTTAAATCATCCATCTTTTACCTCCTGTTTGTTCAGGACAAAAAACCCGACGTATTTTATTAACATCGGGTTTAAAGTATTTAGATCGATTCAAAAAAGACAGACTTATCCTAGCTAAGTCTATTATTTTAAATCTTCTCCCATCCAGACTTTAACTGTCGGTCACAGAATTACACTGTGTCAACTGCATTATTAATAAATAATGCAGGTCACGGACTTAGATCTTAAAGATCTTTACCGTCGGTCGGGAATTACACCCTGCCCCGAAGATTAATTAATTTAACATTTACAGATTAACATCTGAACAATGCTATGTCAATAAAAAAACGCACAATAATGTACGCTGTAAACAAATTATTCTGATATTACGCTTTGAATTTTTGTATTCGGAAGAAATCTAACAAGAATGTTAAGATTGGCAACCCAATGATTAAACCCCAAACACCAAAAACTTTTTCCATAATAATTAGATTAAGTAAAATAACTAATATTGGCATATGCGTGCGTTGTGACATAAAGTGCGGATGTAAAAAATATGACTCCATAAAATGAATTACAGCAACAGCAACCAATATAACCAATACTGTATGCCAGTCACCGATAATAAACGCGGTCACTGTCAGCGGTACAAGTGAAATAAGCACACCGACAACCGGAATCAAACCTAAGATGAAAATCAAAATTGCAAAACCAATTAAATAAGGGAAATTCAAAAAGGTTAATACGATAACCATTGCAATCGTGTTAATTACACAAATCATTAGCTGGACTTCAAATAAACGGCCTAAAATAATGATAAAGCGATGCACGATAATATAAAACTCACCAAGAAATCTTTTATAAGGGCTATGTATGAAAGTCATAGACCATGACCGTAATTGTGGGTAAGTCATGCTGAATATAAAACTAAACAGTAACGCTAAAATCAGTTCATAAAGGACGTGCCCAACTTGATTCAATTGGGTAAATCCTTTAGAGATTAACTGCTCTGTATTCAAAGAGTTACTGTACTGCTGAATATTTTTGTAGACTTCTTTAAAAATACCCGTTGTGTGCCAACTAGAATCGGTTGCTAAGTGAATCATGCTCTTAACTTGATGTGCAACAGTATTTGCCCCGTGTTCGACAGCCCAGATGATAAAAGCCATCACGACGATATAAACAAGCGCAATTGATAATGACCTTGACAGGCGTGTCACGCGTTGCACCCTTTTGCCAGCATTCATCGCAAGATAAGAAAAAATAATTGTTAATAACAGTAACGTCATAAACTGTTTGAGTAAAACAATCAGTAAAATAATGACAGACAAAACAAAATACCGATAGAATCGGCGATTTTGAAATGATGAAAATATGTTCATGTAGTGCTCCCTCTTTAACACACTAACTTAGTACATGACAAGATTAGTTAGATGTCAAATTTTCGTTCGATTTTGTATTGAATTGTGAGAATAATGTATCGGCAGAACCCACTTGTGCAATCTGTGATTCTGTCACTGTACTACCAAATTCCGAACCAGTATCTTCAGGTTTTAATTCAAGTGCTGCTCTCAACTTGTTAGTAATAGCCTGTCGTTGCGCCGTTGTCACACGCTGGTAAGATACACCGTCATACATCTCACCTTCACCTTGAACTGTATATGAGTCAATTGTCTTTGTCGCATTCATATAATTTGAGCCGAGTGCCAACATATCCGACATCTTCATATTTGATGCAATGTTTTTAGTTGTGGCACTAATAAACTTCGTATTGAGAATCGTTGACGGATCAGATTTAATTTTTGTCATAATGGCCTGCAACAAAATTCGTTGGCGTTGCGTACGACCATAATCGCCTTGCGGATCTTGATATCTCATACGTGAAAAGGCTAACGCCGCCTTGCCATCCATCTTGTCATACTTTTTAAAGTTTTCGCCGTCTGCAGCGTATTCAAAGCTTGTTTTGCCTTCGGTAAAATCGTACAAATTATTACCGTCCTCATGCGCCGTGTCTTGGCTAAACTTAAAGCTCAATGGTGATTTGGCTTTGACACCTCCTAATTGATCAACAACATCTCCCAAACCACTCATGTTAACCATGGCAAAATAGTTAATTGGTATGTTAAACATTTTTTGAATCGTTTCCATAGTTGTCCCAACACCGTCTCCTAAAGAGGCTTTATCGTCTGAGGCTTCACGAAATGCATACGCGGCATTTAGCTTTTGTGGAAAGCTGCTTTCAAATCCTGAAATAGAGGTCATAATATCTCGGGGTACTGAAACTAATGTTGTTGTCTCTTTTTGTGGATTCACCGTCACTAACATCAAGGAATCAGTTAGCCCAACTCTGTCTCTTCCAGAGCCAAAGCCACCATCCGTTCCAGTGTCTGTCCCGAGAACTAGAAATGAAATCGGCTTTTTTTCTTTAATTAGTGTGCTTGCTTCTTTTTCTGAACCTAGTCCGGTTGCAAAGTAGGCTTTATCCAACGAACTCTTCACACTACTTGCATAGTAGGTACCAAAACCTGCACCTAGAAGTATGAGAAATCCTAAAATCATTAAAATAATTCGTTTTTTGCCTCGTTTTTTTGGCTGACGTTGCTCAACACGGCTCATAGTTGTTTGATCTTGATTTGATAAATTGTCTGAGCGTTTGTTTTCGTTAGACATGAAGGTCTATCCCCCGGCAATATGCTATTTTTTATATAATATTAAATTTAACACAAAACGAGCCAAATTAACAATTTAAATTAATTTTAGCTCGCTTTTCCTTTCACAAAAATCAAACGATTGATTACTTATTCAGCATCTGGTTTAACGACATTTTTAACTGTCAATTGTGTTAGTTTTTTGCGGTTCGTGCTAGATATAAATAATGGTACGATTTCTTCGACGACATCACTAAATTCTAAACCATAAAAGTCGCTTGGCGTCGCTGTATGTGATTGTAACCAAACACGGCCACCAATTAAAAAGCGATCCCAGGCATGAATATTAGGCAAATTTAACAGATCTGCATAGTATTGACTAGCAATAACATACTTAAAATCACCAACGTTACCGTGCTTTTCCATCGCATACTTTTGAAATTGTGGCTTCAAAACGCCTTGTTTAATCAAAAGACTTGCAATTTGTTTCAGATAAATATGAATTTGTGGTTCTACCTTAAAACCCAAATAAAATGTGACATGCACGATATTATCTGTTCCCAACATATCAACTTCGTAACTCTTTCCAAACGGATCCGAAGATTCACGCATGGTCACAAACCAATAAATGGCAGCTCGTTTGGGTCTTGAACCAATCAATGAGTATATAATCGAACGCTTCAACATATAGTTCTGATGCATATTGGCAATATACACTAAATTCGTGGCAAACACAGATTCCTCAGTATCTTTTGACAAATTAATTAACTGCTTACGGTAATCTTTTAAAGATAAATAGTCGTTCTGTTTAGAAATTGCTTCACGTCGTTTATTACCGTAAAACCACACCACCATAATTAACAAAATACCAAGCATAATAATTAATGTTGCATAACCACCATGCATGAATTTACCTAGGCTAGCAATTAGGAAAACAGTTTCAATGAAACCAAAGACAACAATAAAGACCATAGCCAAAACGCGTTGACCATTTTGTCTAATAAATTCAAACAAGAGCAATGTTGTCATCAACATCGTAATTGTGATGGCCAAACCATAGGCAGCCTCCATATTGTGCGATGTCTGGAAAAACCATACAACCAATAAACCAATAGCACATAAAATCCAGTTCACGGTGCCAATATACATTTGACCACGTGCAACACTAGGATAAAAAGTTCGTAATCGTGGTACGACTTTCAGATTAATTGCTTCACTAACTAACGTATACGCGCCGGAAATGAGTGCTTGAGAAGCAATTATTGCGGCTAACGTGGCTAATATGACACCAATAAAGCGCCACTGTCCTGGTAAAATTTCAAAAAAAGGATTAACAGATTGTGCTCGTATGTTCACCTTGGTCGCATGTGTCATAATCCATGCGCCTTGGCCCATATAATTTAAGATTAACATCGTATATACAAACGGCCAACTGATATAAATATTACGTTTGCCAACATGGCCCATATCTGAATACAATGCTTCAGCACCAGTAGTTGCCAAGAAAACACTACCTAAAATAAAAAGGCCGCTTTTGTTTTCTGGACTCATTAACACGCTAATTGCGTATGTTGGTGAAAGTGCTTTTAAAATGCTGAGATCAGAAAAAATGTTTAATAAACCAAATGTCCCGATAAAAAGAAACCATAACAACATGACTGGTCCAAATATATTACCAATTTTTTTCGTTCCAGCTTTTTGAAATGCAAATATAATCAACAAAAGGACTGTCACCACAGCAACTACGACAGTTTGATTATCGGGGAACAAGAAAGAACCAATTTTTTGATTTTTTAGTCCTTCTATTGCGGTTGTGACAGTCACTGCTGGTGTTAAAGTTCCGTCAGCCAGTAAAGCAGAACCGCCAATTAGGGCCGGAATTAACAGCCACTTCTTATTGCTCTGTTTGACACGACTATATAAAGCAAATATACCACCTTCGCCATGGTTGTCAGCTCGCAAAGCAATCCACACGTATTTAACTGTCGTAATAAGCATCAGTGTCCAAAATACCAAAGACACCGAACCTAATACAAACGTGTTGATTTGCTCGGCACTACGTGCACTGTTTAGGATAGAATTCATAGTATACAGTGGAGAAGTACCAATATCCCCATATACAATGCCTAAGGCAATTACTGCGCCTATCGGTAGCCATTTAGGACTTTTTTCCATAGCCATTTTTCACCTCTGTGAATTTAATTAATTACTTCTGTATGGCGATTATTATCTCACATTTGCAAAGAAATATATAGCTATTTTTTTGCATCATAAAATCAATACAAAGAAAAAGACTTGCACACGGATACAAGTCTTTTATCATTAATAAAACATCACACGGACACCTTCTGGTATCGGAAAATCCTGTTGTATTTTAGTTAATAAACCACTTTCTTGATTACGCCTAAACACGGTGACATTATCGGTATTTTGATTAGCCACAACAATATATTGACCAGATGGATCAATATTGAAATCTCTAGGAAAATCGCCTGCAGTGCCAATAGTTTGTACTAAATCTAACACTCTACCTTGATGTGTCACTTTAAATACAGCTAGCGAGTTGTGCCCACGATTAGAAACATAAACAAATCGACCATCATGAGATACACGAATAGCTGCTGCCCCATTGTGAGCAGTCCAATCATTGGGAATAGTAGGGTAAGTTTTATGTAATATCAATGCAGCAGTGTCTGTATCGTATTTAACAACTGAGATAAGTGATGAGAGTTCGCCTAACACATAGGCAACATTTTGGTAAATTGGATTAAAGCGCATGTGTCTCGGGCCAAATCCAGTCCCAGTCTCAAAAACATTTTGTAACGTCAACTTGCCATCCGTCACATCAAATATTGTAACTTTGTCAGATCCTAAATCAACGATTGCAAGCCGACCATCAGGCGTTAAATTAGCAAAATGAATATGTGCTTTATTTTGTTCCGGTCTTGGTCCCTTACCAGAAGCCGTATACTGATCGGTTTGCGTCACAGTCCCATCACTTTTGATTTTAAAAATAGTTAATGTTGCTAAATGATAATTTGCCGCAAAAAGCAGCTGACGTTTCTCGTCAATTGCTAAATAAGCTTCTGAAGCATCAGGGGTTAGCCATTCTTGAACTTTTTTTGGTTCGCCAGAATTGTTAAAATCATACACATTGAAACCACCAAGACCACCTGTTGGCCCTTGACCATTTTGTCGATTAACCGCGTATAAAAAACCTGCCTGACTCATCACAGTGTAGGTAGGCGATCCAGTTTGAATCAATAGTGTTGGTTTGGTTAGTTTACCAGTCTCTAAGTCTAAAACAGCCTGATAAATCCCTGATGATTGGCGACGCGTATATGTCCCAAACATTACATTTTGAAATAACATAATATCTCCTTAATCAAGTCATCGTTTAAATTAATACGACATGACATTACTATAATAGCCGTTCAATATCTGCAGTCATATCCTGTGGTCGTGTTTTTGGAGCATAGCGTTTCACTGGTACGCCATCACGTCCGACCAAAAACTTAGTAAAATTCCATTTAATTGTGCTACCCAATGGGCTTGGGGTATTCTGTTTGAGATATTTAAACAACGGATCAGTATTTTTGCCATTCACTGCAATAATTTGGTGCATCGGAAAAGAAACACCATAGGTTAATCGACAGGCTTCAGCAGCTTCGTGGCTCGAATTAACCTCTTGTTTAAACTGATTTGATGGAAACCCTAAAATAACTAGTCCCTTATCACCATACGTCCGGTATAACGTTTCTAATTCTTCAAATTGTGGTGCGAAGCCACATTTAGTTGCCGTATTAACGATAATAATGATTTTGCCCTTTAGTGTAGCCAAAGAATATAGTTTCCCGTCTTCTTTTACCACATCAAAATTATATACTGTATCTGCCATACTACACCTCCAACTATCATAATTAGTTAAAAAGAAAAGCAGTCGTTTTGATGTGGATAACGACCACTTAAAAATCAATATTTATTCTTGGCTAAGATCAACCAAAATCTTTGCTTGAGACTTGTCATGTGTTAACGATTCAAATCCTGCTTCTACAATATTATCTAATACAATCGTATCTGTAATAACAGGCTCAACATCGATTTGGCCACTACTTACAAGGTCAACAGTTTGTTGGAAGGTTTCTTTTGAATAGGCAATCGTTGTTGTCAGTTTAACCCCTGCATTCATTAATTGCATTGGATTAAAACTAATTGGCCGAGCAAAAATAGATACAATTACCATGGTTCCACGTGGTCGCGTAGCATCAATTGCCTGTTCAAACGTAGGTTGTACGCCAGCAACTTCAAAGGAAACATCTGCTCCTTCAGGAATAATCGCCTTAATAGCACCGATGGCGTCTTTAACTTGACTAGGGTTAATCACATCTGTTGCACCCATCTCAAGTGCTTTATTCAAACGCACCTCAGATAAATCGACAACGACAATTTTAGTTGCACCGGCAGCTTTTGCTGCAGCCGCTACCAACACACCAATAGGCCCAGCACCAAAAATAACAACTTTTTGACCAAAGCGCAAACCACCCTCTTTAACGGCTTGAACAGCCACAGCAGTTGGTTCGATTGTTGCAGCCAGCTTCAATGAGAAGTCTTCGGGTAAATGATACAAATTCTCTTCAGGCACATTGACAAATGACGTAAAACCACCATCTGTACTTAAGCCAATAAAACTATAACCATCATAAACATCGACATCATCTGCCCAGTTACCCTTTGTAACTGTTGGATTAATAGATACATGATCCCCGACTTTGAAGTTAGTCACATCGGCACCAACTTTGTCAATAATGCCTGAAAATTCATGGCCCATTGTCAATGGTGCTTGTCCACCAGTCAACTCATCTTGTTTATCAACTGGAATGAACACTGGTCCTTCAAGGTATTCATGTAAATCACTACCGCAAATGCCAGCGTAAGCAACACGAACAACGACTTCATTTGACTTCATGGGTTTTAGTTCAACGTCCTCAACACGAACGTCTTTAACACCATGCCATACTGCTGCTTTCATAAGTAATATACTCCTTTACTGTATATGTGACAAGACAAGTCCTTTGCCTCTAGCTTCATTATAACACTTGATTTCGTCTTTTTATTAATTTTTTCAGACTATATAATGTCTCAATAATAAGTATATTGTGACTGTTTTATAATTTTCATTTACTTTTATTCGCTGAATACTTCACAGCGCAACGACATCAAAAAAACCAATTGTGAAACGTTAACCATTTCCATAGACAGTGTGAAATAATGGGCCTTATAATATACAAATCTTAATATTAGGTCTCGGGGAAAATATGAATTACAAAAATGGTGAACTCATTCGTAAAACAAGGCAAAAGCGTGGCATGTCTCAAGCCAAGCTTGGTGCGCTAATCGGATCACAGTCAATGGTTTCCAGAATAGAAAACAATCAAACTGACCCAAGTGATCAAACTGTTTTAATGCTTTGTGATGCATTAATGATTACATTTGAAGAATACTTTTATAGTATTTTTGATAAAAAGCAATCCAAGCTATCTGCCTTAGCAAACCAGTTAGAAATAATTGATCACAACAACGATGGTGTCATGCTCGATAAATTATACGTGTTAACCCAGTCACAGTCACGTAGCCAACCTGATAGCTTGCTTAATCGCCACTTATTCTTGATGACAAAAGCAACAAAGTACCATCTAAAAAAACAGCTAGCGCCTCATGCGATACAAGATGAATTAGTCGACTATTTTTTTGACATAGAAAACTGGCAGTATTACGATATCCTATTGTTTAGCCGTATTGTATACATGGTACCAGTTAACCGACTTTCACCATACATTAAAGATATACTAAACCAATACAGACAGCATGAACTATCTACACACTCAGAACGCACATTAAAAAAAGTAATTAATAACTTATTAGAAGCTAGCGTTGTTCAAAATAATTATACTTTCACACAACATCTTATTAATCAACTCAAAAGCATGGCTATATTAACCGATGATTTAGCATTACAGACATGGTTGTTATTTTGGCAAGGGGTTATTTTAAGTGATAACACATTAATTGCTAATGCCTATCAAGTCACCTCGATTTTGCATCAAAAAAGCATGTTAAAACGTTTCAACAAGTTTATACCGTAGATAATGATGAAAAAAAAAGCCTATGCTCAACCGCATTGGCTTTTTTGTGAATGACTTAATCGCTTATTACTTAATAAAGCGCTGAGCAAAATCAGCAAATTGGTTCCCTGCGTTGGCAAGAAACGCCTTCGTATCAGCATTACTAATCTGGCCTGTTTCATCAGCAAGATTAGCAACATTACCTATATAGAGTTCTGGTTGTTGCATCGTTGGCATATCCAAGAAAACTAATGATTGACGCAAGATATGATGCGCTAAGACACCAGAGATACCAGAAATAGATTGTGAGGCCACCAAAGCTGGCTTGCCTTGCCAAACGTTTTGTCCCCAAGGCCTTGAAGCAACATCTAAAGCATTTTTTAATGCAGCAGAAATACTACGATTGTGCTCTGGCGTGACAAAAATAAATGCATCTTGTGCTGCCACTGTTGCTCTAAATTGCGTGTAAACTTCTGGTGATTCTTCATCAAAATCTTGATTATAAAGTGGCAACTCTGCAATGTTCAAGAAAGTTACCTCCGCTTCTTCAGGCAATCCAGCAACAATAGCTTCAGCGACGCCATGAGAATATGAATTCTTACGCGTCGATCCAACAACAACACCAAACTTAGTCATACAATTAATTCTCCTTTTCACTTACTATTTGTTAGTATACGCCTAAAAATTAAAAGTTGCAACTCTCTTTCACATAACCACGAAAAAACGATATAACCGTAAGATTATATCGTCAAAAGTCAAATATTAATTAATGTAAATAATGAATCAAAATGCCGCCAAATATCAAAACAAGCGCACCACCCATACGATTACCCATTTGTGCAAAGGCAATCATTTCCATACGATTTGACGCAGATAGTACGGCAACATTACCTGTGCCACCCATACTATTATCACTCATACCTGCAGCAATAGCTGACTCAACAGGATATAGTCCAAATAATTTACCAATAAAAGCACTAGCAATACCCATGACAACTACGCTTGTTAAGGTCAAAATAACGAACTTCCAAGTCAAAGATTGCGCCAAGACATGTAAGTTAATCAGTGCTAAACCGATACCGGCCAACACAGCATGTGTTAAATTACCCATAATCACTTTATTAAACATAACCACAGATTCCTCTAATTGCTTAGGAACCCAATTAAACGCCTTAAATATAATTACTAAAATAATAATAAAAGCATAAGTGTGTACTTTAGGTACAAAATAATTCAATATTGTTCCCAAAAGGAAAAACGTAAATGCAATCATCATACCGACGCCGATTTGCGTTGCATCTAACGTGCGTAGTGGTTTGGTTTTTTCATCTTCGCTAATTGGGAGTAACACACCATGTCCATCATACTTAGTGTTGGCACCAACTTTTGCAATCAATGCAGCACCAATTACCGCCAGCACATTGCCTAACGTAATTGCTGGAATAATTTCAGAGAACATTGTGCCAGAACTAACACCCAAGCCTTGTGCGTAGATATGAGAAAGTGGCACAGCGCCCGCTCCTATACCGCCTGCCATCATCGGCATCGAAATAAACATGACTGCATGGCCAAAACCAACCCCCAAAATCATGCCCACCAGTCCGACAGAAAAGAAGCCAATAATCATTGCTGCCAAAGATACCGGTATAAAGCGTACAGCGGCCTTTAAAAGCAAATTCCGATTCATACCTAATATTGACCCTACAATAAGTGCAGCGATATAGAAATCCAACAACCCGTTATCGTTCATAAACGTTTTTGTTGCATTAACGATTGGTGCTGAAATGATTCCGGACGTTGCTAGTGCAGCCGAAGCAAAAATCGTAAATACTGATCCACCACCAAGATATGACTTGACAATTGGTAACCTATTGCCAATATAAAAGAATAGATGGCCAAACAACACTAACATCAACGTCAGTCCCAACATATTTAAAGGCAATTTATTCAGAGCAATTGTTGCAGCTAAAACGACCATCATGGCAACATAAAGTGGTAGACTCACACCACTAATTTTTGTGCCCCAAAATTTTTGAGATATCATAAATTATAATCCTATTAGTATTCTGCTGACCACTTGGCGTCTTGCACAGCCTTTTTTGCATCAGTTATAGCTTCACGGTTTAGCTTTTGGTCCAAAACGCTTTGCGCTGTTACTTCAGCAATTTTCTGTGAGAATGTCGTTAAATGAGAGACCGGTGGTAAGACTGCTGCACCAGGCTCTTCAGAATCTACCAAGCCACCTAATGCATGAATTGCAGCTGAAATTGTTTCCTGTGTTAACAACTTTGCTGTCGACGCTACCAAGCCAAAACCAAGTCCTGGATAAATCAAAGCATTGTTCCCTTGACCAATTTTATAGGTTACACCCTGGTAGTCAACATCTGCTGCCGGTATTCCAGTTGAAACCAACGCCTTTCCGTCGGTCCATTTGATCAAATCTTCAGCTTTGGCTTCGGCCAACTTTGTAGGATTTGATAGTGGGAAAATAATTGGACGTTCAGTATGTGCGGCCATCTCTTTCACAATTTCTTCAGTAAACGTTCCCGGCTGTGTTGATGTACCAATCAAAACTGTTGGATGCAGTGCCTTTACAACGGCTGATAATGACGTCAATGTTTCGGCATCAGCAAACTCATCACGTGAACGTGTGAAAGGTATTTGTGCAGCTGTTAATTCTGGTGTGTCATTAAATAACAAACCTTGCTTATCAACAAGATAAAAATGTTGGCGTGCTTCATCTGCTGTCAAACCAGCTTGTTGCAACTCTGTAAATATTTGATTGACAATACCCATACCAGCGGTTCCAGCACCAAAAGTTACAAATGTTTGGTCAACTAACTTTTCTTTTGAAATATTCAAAGCGCCAAAAATACCTGCTAAAACAATCATACCTGTACCCTGAATATCATCGTTAAACGTTGCAATTTGGTCCTTATACTTATCGAGAATCACTTGCGCATTGCCTCGACCAAAATCTTCCCAGTGTAGCAATGATTCAGGGAACAATGATTGCTCAGCTTGTACAAACTGGTCAATAAATGCCAAATAAGCATCCCCTTCAATACGTGTATGCCGATTACCAAGGTAACGGGGATCCTCCAAAAGTGCTTGATTGTTAGTCCCTGCATCAATACTGATTGCTAATACACTGGCTGGGTCAATGCCTGCAGCAGCTGTATAAACCATTAATTTACCTACTGCAATATCAACGCCGTTGACACCCCAGTCACCCATACCAAGAATACCCTCGGCATCTGTTACAACCACCAGCTTAATATCACGTCCTGCAGCGGCATTAACCAAGGATTGTTTAATATCTTCTGGTCGATCAACTGATAAGAATGCAGCATTTTGTGGATTAGTAAAAATATCATTATATTTTTCAATTGATTCTGCCACAACCGGGTCATAAACAATCGGCATAAATTCTGATACGTGCTGATCCATGAGGTGATAGAACAAAGTCACATTTTCATTAAAAAGATTCATCAAAAAAATACGCTTTTCTAAAGGAGCATCCTTTGATTGAAACTGATGATATGCTTGATCAGCCTGTTCATCAATTGTTTGCACACGACTTGGCAAAGCACCTGTCAAACCGAGCGCTTCACGTTCTTCTATTGTGAAGCCTGTCCCTTTATTCAAAAATGGGTTACGTAATACATCATATCCTGTCATCGTCATTGCCTTATTTCCTCCAAATATTATGTTTATTGATTAATAACAGCCTTGACTATACACGGCTATTTAGTTTATAGTCAAATGAGTAACATGTCATAACTAAAAGTTATAGCATTAGCCTAAAGTGTTGATAATAAAGGATAAAAACATGCAAGTCAATGACTTAATGTACTACAATGCATTATACAGAGAAAAAAATTTTACAAAAGTTGCTAAAATTTTTGGTATCAGTCAGCCCTCCATTAGTAGTGCTATAAAACGACTAGAAAATTTTTTTCAGATTAAATTAGTTATTCGTGGTAATGCCCAATCCGAGTTAAAATTTACTGCTGCTGGTGAACAATTACACGAGCATAGTTTATCGATTTTAAATGAAATTGATAGTGCCAAACACGAATTAGATCATTTGCGTTCACATACCACAACAATAGGCCTACCACCAATTATCAAAAATGCCTACTTTGCTAAAATAGCGATGGCTACTAAAGAATTCGATCGTCAATTTAACATTAGTCACATGAATATTTACGAAGCTGGATCCAATAGTTTAAAGCAATCTCTGATTGATGGCGACATCGATATTGCCCTGTTGGGTTCCTTAGGTGATGCCGTCGATGATAAATTACAAATTTTTCCTTTTGCCAAAACCACATTCTATGTTTATATGTCTGCTAAAAATCCATTAGCCAAAAATCCTGGTCTATATTTTGAAGCACTAAAAGAGCAGCTATTTATTTCCTTGGATAGTAGTTTTATTCATGAGCAAGCTATTAAACTTTTATCTAGAAAAGCCGGATATCGACCTAAGACTTTTATGAAAACAAGTGATGTTTATTTTCTAATGAGTCTAGTTGCTGAAAACCTTGGCATTGCCATCCTTACCAATATTGTCAAATCTAATCATGACGATATTATCATGGTGCCTTTACTTGATTCATCACAACCAACATTCAATGTGAATGTAGCATTCAGGAAAAATCATGTATTAACAACTGAAGAACGTATGTTAATGAATATCTTATCCCAACAACTATAGCCGAAATGGCCATTGCCTATTTTTTTGCTGGTTTCTCCTTTAAAATCAGTTATAATTGAACAAGCATCATCATACTAAATTCACAAAGGACATCGCATAATTATGTCAAGTGTCATCAGAAAAATCGCCACCGATAAAACATTTTTAATTACCCTATTCCTAGCAATTATTGCTTTTATTTTCGGGCACGTCACTGTTGAAGATATTGATCTCAAAACAATTTTATCGCTACTATCGCTTATCATCATCGTTTCAGTATATGAGCAATTACATGTGTTAAAGTATATCGCCAATACAGTTGTCATCAAATGTCGATCGACTCGTGACATCATACGTGTCATGCTTTTATTTTCATTTGTCGGTTCTATGCTGTTCACTAACGATGTGGCCATTCTGACATTGGTACCTATTTTTTTTAAAATTAGTCAGCAAGTGGCCATCAAAAAAATTGTTCCAATTAGTCTACTGACAATCTATGCTAATCTTGGAAGTGCGCTGACACCTTTTGGTAATCCGCAAAACCTGTACCTTGTTTCTTTTTATCATTTAAGCTTACCGACATTTTTGGGCATGTCTATCCCTTTGGGTTTGATTGGACTGATTAGTCTCTTTGCTGTGAGTTTTCTATTTCCAGCCAAACCTATTGATAATATCTCAACTGATTCTGTGTCACTAGACCATCACAAGGTATGGTGGTTAATACTTGCAACAGTGATTGTCTTATTAGGAATTTTGTCTTTTATTGCGATTTGGTGGTCCTTATTAGCCAGTGTATTAAGTGCCTTCTTGCTTGATAAACAAGTATTCCAACAAGTTGATTATGGGATTATTTTAACTTTCATCAATTTCTTTATTATTGTCGGTGCTGTTAGCAGAATCGATATTATCCATCAGCTCTTAGTAGCGACAACCCAAACACAATTTCATGCATTTTTTGCAGCAATTATATCAAGCCAATTCGTCAGTAATGTACCTGCTGCTGTGCTGTTATCCAAGTTTACAGATCATTTTTATGGTATTTATTTAGGGGTTACAGTTGGTGGTCTAGGCACACTAATTGCCTCCTTAGCTAACCTGCTCGCCTTGCGTCAATATAATATTTTTTCGCAAGACAGAACATCTGTCACTTTCTTTAAGACTTTTACTTGGCTGAATTTAATTTATTTAATTATTTTTGTTATTATTGGCAGTTTAATTTTATTCATCTAAATAAAGCAGTGCCAGCAATTTTTTTATTGCTGGCACTGCTTTTTATTTATGATATGATGCGTGCTGTTTATTGCACTAAGTTTTGTTTAGACTGATTAAACCACATATACTGCCCATAGAAAGCATTAATTAACATGATAACTTGCAATACTAGCATTGAGGTTGCGCCGGCTGAGCCATCCATACTTAACGCTCTCGCCCAGATAATAACATTAATAATATCAAGAGTTATCCAAGCAATCCATTGTGAGCGATAGCCATAAGTCATTAAAATTTGTCCGACAATACCCAGTGGCAATAACGTTGCATCTAAATAAATTTGCGAACCATGAAGTGAGTGACTAACAAATAAAACCACGCCATATATAATAATCGTCATCGCAAAATAAGCCATTCCCTTTTGAAAAGAGAGTTTTTTTGACTCAACGACATGACGACTACTTTTATTTTGATGCCAAACTGAAATACCGATAAACTGCATTACAAAGTAAAACGATTGCGAGGCAATATCACCAATCAAGTGGTTATTTAATGCTACAATGAGCCAAACGACGGTGCTTAACATACCCCAACTATAATTAGTTAGGCGACCTTGGTCGACCAAAATTAAATTAATAACTGTTGAAATACCTGTTATCAGGCTAATCCAACCAATTGGAGAAAAATTATCACCAAATATAAATGCCACAACCGTTGCCAATAGCATAACGCCCATCAATAACCTTGAAGTTTTAGTTAACGCCTGTATGTCGGTTAAATTTGCTTTGAGGCTGAAAGTGTATTGTAGCTGTTTGGGTAACAATATCATGCCTGTTTTAAAATGATTCCATTTTTGTGCTACGGTACCTGTTAATGTGTTCATTGACTTTTATCTCCTATTGTTTTTTAGTAGCCGTGTTCGGAAGCAACGCTACGTGAATTTGTCAATTTAATGATAGTTTAACTAACTTTATGGCGGTTTATTTATGCGCATCATCTGTACTCACTTCTATAATTTGTGATTATCTACACGTAATCACTGATGATAATTATAACGCATATACGCATTAAAAGTTACCTTGTTAATTTATACTATGGTAAATAACTAAAAAAGCACCTGTCTGATTGTATTCAAACACGTCCTTTGATTATTGTTTCAAAATTGCCTGCACTTCTTGCTTAAGCATTGGCAATACTTCTTGCTCAAACCACGGATTCTTCTTCAACCAAATATTGTTCCTTGGTGATGGATGGACAATCGGAAAATATTTTGGTAAATAATGCTGATAATTTTTAATAGTCGCTGTTATCGTTTCTTTGTTTGTCAAATTCAAATAATAACGCTGTGCATAAGCCCCAATCAAAATAATCAACTTGACATTTGGCATTTCACCGAGTAATTTAGGGTGCCATTTTTCAGCAACACCCTTTCGAGGTGCCTTATCACCCGAAGCGGCTTTTCCCGGATAGTAAAAATCCATGGGAATAACACCAATTTTACCAGACTGATAAAATACTGTCTCCGACACACCCAACCAATCGCGCAAACGATCACCCGACGCATCATGCCACATAATACCAGTCTCTTGCACGCGCTTACTTGGTGCTTGCCCAATAATCAATATTTCTGCCGTTCTCGGTGCAGCGTATATAGGCAGCCATCCCTTTGCTTTATATACCTTATTGTCCTCATCATTTGCAATTTCTTCAAATAATGACATATCAATTGCCCCCAAACTTATATCTTTCCTAAGTATATCACATTCAAATCACGCAACAGAAGCTCAGTGTCCCAAAGTCCAGCCACCATCAATGGGTATTACAGTGCCGTTGATGTAATCAGCTTGTTGACTAGTCAGATACAAAGATAATTGCGCAACTTCATCAGGATTAGCCCAACGTTTGGCAGGTGTTTGCGCAGCCACCTGTTTTGCCATCTCAGCGTCACCTGCAAAATCTGCTGCATTCATCGGCGTTTTAATCGCACCTGGTGCAATAGCATTAACATGTAAGCCTTTTGCAGCATAATCAAAAGCTAATTGTTTCGTATAACCTACAATTGCATGTTTAGCTGAAGTATAAGCTACACCACCACCACCGGCAGAAAAACCGGCAATGGAAGCCATATTAATAATATGACCGTAGCCTCGAGATAGCATTGCTGGCAAAACAGCATTTGTCAGAATAAACATTGGGGTCAAATTAATGTCAAGCACATGCTGCCAGTCATCCAGCGTGGTGTCTAAGGATGTCTTGTAATCATCTAATACACCAGCTGTATTCAATAATATGTCAAAAGATACCGATTGTGTTAGTGTTTCAAGCCATACCTTAAGTTGTTTATGTTGACTAATATCCAATTTAAATGTTTTCAAATTAATGTGTTGATAAGCAATGTCTTGCCTGTCTACAGCATAAACTATTGCGCCCGCCGCCAGATATGCCTCTAATTGCGAAAAACCGATGCCTGAAGCAGCACCGGTTAATAAGATATTTTTATTGCTATAATCTTGCGTCATCGTTATCTTTCCAAATTAATAATTTTGCTCAGTGCATAAACCACAATACCACCAATAATTAATGACACAACTTCGCCCGGTACTAAACTAACGTAATAAGCTCCCCATTGTGCCAACAACCCACCCTTAGCACCTGATGGTGAGGCACCATGTGCACCAATATTAAATGCAAAGGTAAATTCTGCTGCAAGTATCGCCATCCCAAGTGTTGCCACCACAAATGTACTAATCAATATCTTAATGATTGGTTGCGTCACACGGCGTGTCAACAAGTAAGTGACACCAGTCATAATTACTGTGCCTAAAGTACCGAAGATCCAATCAATCCAGCCTAGCGGTGATACCAGGTTAGCAATCAAAACACCAATACCCAATGAGATAATATATCTTTTATTCCAAGCAGCTAAATGATTTAGCCCCTCCGAAACACGTAATTGTACTGGTCCGAAAGCTATGGGTTGAATCACAAAAGTGATTGCCGCATATATGGCAGCGACAATCGCAACTAACGTGATGTTTCTAGCCTTGTTTGGTGATGTCGGTAAATTATTATTCTCCATAAAAAATCTCCTAGTTTTGATAAGCGGGATGGTTGATGAACCGCTATTTATTAGCATAGCATAGCACAATAAAAAAAGCCACGTTATACGTGACTTCTTGCACTATTATTAGTTGTTACCATCATCCATAAAATCTTTAAGTTGCTTTGAACGGCTAGGATGGCGCAACTTACGCAACGCTTTTGCTTCAATTTGGCGAATGCGTTCACGTGTCACACCAAAGACGCGACCAACTTCTTCTAAGGTACGTGTTCTACCATCTTCTAAACCAAAACGTAAGCGCAAAACATTTTCTTCTCGATCAGTCAATGTTTCAAGTACAGACTCAAGTTGATCTCGTAACATTTCGTACGCTGCAGAATCAGCAGGTGAAATAGCTTCGTTATCTTCAATAAAGTCACCCAAATGCGAATCATCTTCTTCCCCAATTGGTGTCTCTAGGGATACTGGTTCTTGCGCAATTTTCAAGATTTCACGCACCTTATCTGGTGTCAAATCCATTTCCGCCCCTATTTCTTCAGGCAAAGGTTCACGGCCTAAGTCTTGTAAGAGTTGACGTTGGATACGGATTAACTTATTGATTGTCTCGACCATATGAACAGGGATACGAATTGTTCGAGCTTGGTCAGCGATTGCGCGTGTAATCGCCTGACGAATCCACCAAGTTGCATAAGTTGAGAATTTGAATCCTTTGGTATAATCAAATTTATCCACGGCTTTCATCAAGCCCATATTACCTTCTTGAATCAAATCGAGGAACTGCATGCCTCGGCCCACGTAACGTTTAGCGATAGACACAACCAAACGCAAATTAGCCTCAGCCAATTCTTGTTTAGCTTCAACATCCCCATCTTCGATACGCTTAGCAATATTTATTTCTTCGTCACCTTTTAGTAGATTAACGCGCCCAATTTCTTTCAAATACATGCGAACTGGGTCGTTAATTTTAATGCCTGCTGGTGTTTCTTCAGCTTGCGCTAACTCTTCTTTAGAAGGCTTATTTTGCTTAGCCTGAAGAACTTCCGGCGCTGGTTCACCTTTTTCATCAACAATAGCAACACCGGCGTCTTCAACTTTTTCCATCAAACGTTCAATATTTTCACCATCAAGATTAAATGGTTCTGCCAAACGCTTTGAAAGAATCGCATAAGTCACTTCCTTAGCTGGCTTATATTCTGTAATCAAAGCTTTAACAGCTTTATCGTACTCAGGATTTTTGATAATACCAGACTTTTTAGCTGCCTTGGGCTTGGAAGCTTTACCGGCGGCGGCTGCTTCTTCCGGTGTTTTCCCTTGCGCAAGCGCAAGCAATTCAGCTTTTTTAGCACGGCTGTTATATGAGATGTTCTGTGAATCCAAATATGCTTTGATATCTGAAATCTTGCTTGAAGCTAAAATTGTTGCCATTAATATCTCTCCTCAATAAAAGTCGTTTCTCAAATACGACTACTTGTTTCGCTGTTTTTTTATGTTAATTAATTCAGTGGTTAACTGTAATAATTTATTATCATCATGTTGCTGTTTGGCAACCTCAATGGCTTGTTGTAGTGTTTTAATTTGTGCTTCAACTGGTGCGTCGTGCATAATAATGCGTAAATAATCGGATATAGCCCCAGGCTCTACTGCCAAATCGCCAAAAGTACGATCAATTGCCAAAATACGCTGATTCAACTCAGGCTTCTGAATAAAATCCATAAACTGTGCCAAATCGAAATGAGCCTGTTGCTTTTGATAGATGGCAATTAACATCATTAATAATTGATACTCTGGATGAACAAATGCAAAGCCAGTGGTGTCGCTGACCTGTTCTAATACTTGCGGTGACTTGATCATCGCCATAATTAATGCTCTTTCAGCTTGTTCAATTTGGTTAGTACTTTGCTGATTACTGCTAAAGGCCGCATCATCCCCAGTCAATGGTGGCTCTTCCATATCCGTTATTTGTGGCGACTGCTGATGAAAATGTTGTGATGTCCTATTGACAGTTTCTTTTGACTGCCGCTTTGGCGTTTGTTTTAACTGTTCAATCAGTGCTTGTTTGGATGTACCAAATTCATTAGCAATGCGGGTTAGCTGCATATCTTGCTCAACAGGCGTCGCCTGCTGAAGAATTGTCATCGCTTCACCTAAGAAAGCCAAATATTGCGTTTGATTACTCAGATTCTTATTGTATCTAGCTGCTTGAATCAAGAAAGCAATCGGCGTCTGAATGTTTTGGTCTAAAGCTTGCTTTAAAACCTCTTTGCCCTTTTGCACACGTACTTCATCAGGATCAAGGTCATCTGGCAAATGCACAATGCCAATATCAACGTCTTGTTTTTGCGCCTGTATGAGATGAATTGACCGTTTGGCGGCATTTTGACCTGCTTCATCACCATCATATACTAACAAAATACGTTTTGCTAATCGCGTCAGTTGTCTCACATGGTCTTGGGTCAATGCTGTGCCCATCGTTGCAACTGCTGCCGGTCTACCAGCTATTTCCGAAGATATGACATCCATAAACCCTTCGAAAATCATTGCTGTACCAGTTTTACGAATGTCACCTTTAGCCAAATCAAAGTTATAAAGTATTTGACCTTTATTGAAAAAAGGGCTTTCAGGACTATTCATATATTTAATACTATTTTTTGAATCCAGTGTCCTACCGGAAAAGCCGACAACTTGACCATTCGTAGATCGTATGGGCCAAACAACACGTCCGGCAAAACGATCTCGCAAGCGGCCCTCATCATTGCTCAAAAACAAGTCAGACGCTAGCATAATTTCACGTGAAATATTTTGGGTCTCAGCATATTGCAACAACACATTATCATCAGGTACAAAACCAATGCCAAATTGTTTAATTGTTTCATCAGTCAATTGTCGCTTATCGTGTAAATAATGTAGCGCCGTTTCGCCTGACGTTGTATGCTGTAAAATATGTTGATACAATCGCTGTGCTGCGGCCTGCAAGTCAAAGATAGCTTGTGTTTTTGGGTCAATTCTTGGTGTGGCATCCGCCACAAATTGACTGTCAACTTGCATATCAACTGACTCAGCCAATGATATGATTGCTTCAGGGTAGCTCATACCCTCTTTTTCCATCACAAATGAAAAAACCGAGCCTGATCGTCCACAAGAGAAGCAATTAAAAACTTGTTTATTTTCTTCCACGAATAATGAAGGATGACGGTCATCATGGAATGGACAGGAACCAGTCCACTGTCGGCCACGCTTTACTAACTGTGTGTATTGACCGATGACATCAACAATGTTGACTTTCTGACGCACTTCTGCAATGAATGATTCTGGAATACGATTCGCCATAAATCACCTTTCAACAACAAAAGTCGCAAATAGCAATTTGCGACACTACAATCGAACTGTATTACATTATACGTTAAGAAATAACAATTTGTCAAGAGGTTGAATTGCCCGATAAACCTTGACACATCAACATTTTCGTTTTAGGCTTGCCAGATTATGTCAACCTGTACTCAACAGGCACATGTCAACCCCAATTCGAAATAATTACATAAAACTCAACGCTCTAATACTAAAAAATTGAGCAAAAAGCCTATTAAATCAACGATAGGACGGATTGTTGCAATTAAGTTACAAAATCATCGTTTTTGGTACCATTCTGTGCATTTCGTAACTAATTAGAAAACATGGTCACAGTTTAGGATTTCAATTCTTGGCAATCCTAAACTGTTTTTGATACATGTTAAGTCCCTAATTGTAGATTAATCCCAAAAGACCACATGCTTGCTTCCACTATTTCTTTTTTCGAGTAGCCATATCAAATTTAAACTGCGGTGAATGCCAGTCCAAAACTTTCATTGGTTTGCTGTTGATTTCTTTCATAACAGCGTCAATGCTCATTTGTAGTTTACTAGAAAACGATGTTCCCTTCGGGTAGTATTCTCTAATTCGGCTATTGCGTTCTTCATTTGAACCGCGTTGCCATGGTGCAAACGCATCAGTAAAGTATATTTGTTTCCCGTGCGCATGTGTAATATTCATCACGTTGCCGATATTTGTAAACTCATTACCGCGGTCAAATGTACAACTTTTAACATAATTTCCATATAAGCTGAAAAAATAGTTCATGGCTGCGTTTATGGATTTGTTTGTTTTACTTCTCGATTTCACTGCAACCAAATAACGTGTTTTTCGCTCTAAAAATGTCAACAATAACGAATCACTTCCTCTAGGACCTTCAACGCCATCTATTTCCCAATGCCCAAATTCTGTTCTATTCTCAATTTTTTGGGGACGCAATGAAATGTGATGCAAGCTAAAAACCTCACGCTCGGTTTTTACACCATGATATTTCTTTTTCTTTAAGCGATACTTTTTTGGCTTATACCGTAAATAACCATCTTTCGCATAATTATAGAGTGTATTTGTGGTGTATGGCACCCTTGTTCCCAGAGCAACTTGTTCTAATGACCAATTTTTCTCTAGATAGCCATTAATGACCTTTTGCCAATGACGAGTCAGCCTGACTTTTCTTCTTGAAGCGGATGAACGTCTACGCCTTGAATGCACTTCTGCCCAATCTGCGTTGTATGGAAATATTTTGGTATTATTGGTGACATCAGGGCGCATGGTATTTCTTTTAATTTCGTTATGAATTGTTGATATGGAGCGATTTAACCTTTCTGCAATAGCTGCGTATGTATATCCCTCTTCTCTGAGTGTCTCGATCTTTTGTCGCTCACGATAACTCAGTTGTAAATATTTTCTCCCCATTATGATGCTCCATTTCAATCAGAAAATCTTGGTTTGAAACACAAGACTCCTTGTAGAGTAACTCAAACCAACTACTTTAAAAATAGGTTATGACCCTGTCATATAGACGTATATCCGTATGTTATGGGTATAAGATGATGTATTGATATACACGTATATAAGTATGTTATGGGTATAAGATGATGTATTGATATATACGTATATAAATGTGTTATGAGTATAAGATGATGTAATGGTATATACGTATATAAGCATGTAATTCTTTAGATAATGACAAGTAAATTGTGTATGCTCCTTCAATCATAAACATTTTTATTCTGAATTTATCTATTATTCAAATTTGCATAAACAATCCAACTTTATTTATACCATAGCAGGTAGAATAAGGAAATCTACATAAAAAGACTATATCTTGTTTGATATAGTCTTTAAGAAATGTCAAATTATCTTCGCATTAATCATATCAATAATTATCAAAACCAGGAAAATCATCATCCACACAAAATATTTTGCGCCCTCGTACCCGTATACTATTGAAAATGAATAGATAGGTTTGATTTTACAGTATCTTGCCTTCTAATTAATGGTTTATAGAGCATAGTTAATGTTTTACCTTTTAATCAATTATTATAATTAATAATAGTTTTTCATTTACATTCAAAATAAATGACCTACTAGAAATAATATTTTTTTAAATATATATTGAAATTACACGTGACCCGTCAGGCTTATATCCTTGTTTTTTTTCATCTTGTCTTCTTATATGATGTTCCAGTTGTTTACTTAAATTGATAGCCTGTTCTTTGTAACCCAACGAATTATAAATGTCTATAGCAATGTTCGCTTGGCGTACACCTTTTGTAATATGTCCTATTTCGATTTCATACCAACCTTTATTAAAAATCAATGTAATTTTCTCGGTCAAATCCACATTATTCATTAAATGTTTTTCAGCAACGTTAAGTAATTTATATGCAGAAGTAGGCTGCTCATATACCAAAGTGGAAAATGATGTCCAAACGACATGCATCAATTGTGTTTGAATATTCAATAATGAATGTTTATAAAGTTGAACCCGTTTAATTGCTAACTTTGTTAGTAAATATAGAATCTCAGCTGGCAACATAAATGATATTAATGTGAATATTTGTAATTCATAAATACCCCAGGTTTCAACACCAAGCAAATAATCTTGCACAGGTTTAGCTAAATTGTATAATTCAGTACTAGGCCATTTTTTAACCTCCTGATTTAATAGTAAAAGTAGGCCACTCGCTAAGATTAATAAAAATTCAGATGTATTATCACCTTGATTTTCTAGTTGATCTTTTTTTATTGTTTTATAAAATTTTTGAACCAATTCCCTAGTAATAGCTTGGTTATCAATTAATTTGATCCGCTTAGATAAATAGTTTTCGTTATGTTCTAGCAGTAGAAATTCGAATTCAGCTTGGCTTACATGCATTTTTTCTAGTAATTTAAAAAAACGTGAAACAGACATATTTGTTTGCCCTTTTTCAAATTTTCCAATAAAAGACGCGGATGCATTTTGATCAGATAAAGCTGTGAGTGTTATTTTTTTGTTTGTTCTTAGTTGATGGAATGTTTTTTCAATTGTCATTAGCTGTTCTTCGATTTGTCATATATGCCGTTTTGAGATTGTTTATTAATTGTATCACTTAAAATATAGATATACATAATAAAAAGAAGAGGTAATATATATGATTTGTGACAAAGAAAGTGAAATGCCTAAGTTGAAAGATGCTCTACTATCAGCACAACATGGAGATAAAAAACTAAGTTCACGTAACTGGATTTTGGATATAGATGATGTAGAAATTGTAACTGATATTCCATTTATGAGCTCTTTTTCAGCCAATGATGAGACTGATCTCAACATAAAAATTAAGCGTCTGATTCAGCTTTCCAACAAAATAAAATACGCTAAATTAGATGGAGATAAGGACAATATGATTAATGATACTGTTACGAACTAATAAATTATTAGGTATTTTAACACTTTCTCAATTTATTGAGTTACTGGGAGCCGCTTTTTTTAATATTGCGTTATTGGTTTATGCCTCACAGACTAGCAATCCAAAAGCTGCCACAACAGTTGTTGTAATTGCCAACACAATTCCCAGTATTTTGCAGATTGGGTTAGGTTACTTTGCTGACAAAGCAAATGATAAGCTGCGTTTAATGATTTCAACTCGAATACTCCAAGCAATCCTCTATTTCTTTTTAATGATATTATTTGGATTATCAATGAATGAATGGCTGTTATTTTCATTCATTATTATGATTAATGTATCGAGTGATTTATTGAGTGGTATTACATCACTTGCCACACTCCCTGTTATAAAGCATATCGTACCATCAAAAAAAATATTGGAAGCTCGGTCTTTACAAGTTTCAATTATGTCGTTAGTCAATGTTATTGGACAGGTCATTGGTGTCACCTTTCTAACATTTTTAAATAATAATTTTTCATACTTTTCAGCACTAAATACACTACTGTTTTTAATTAGCGGACTGGTATTATTAGTTTCAAGAAAAGCATTTAACGAAAAAATTCAGATTGCCAGTAAAACATCTGTTTCTGAAGCCGAAAACAATTTTTTGCAATCTATAAAAATAAGTATGCATGTCGTTCGAGCTAATAAAAGTCTAATGAATATTTTATTTTTGTTTGCATTTCTAAATCTACTTGTTGGTTCAGTTGAAGGACTTATTAGTTTATCGTTATTACAATATCCGAAAATTTATATTCAAAGTTATGGCTTTTCATTATCATTGGCTAACACAGCCTTGGCTTCCGGACTTATATTGGGTTCGTTTTTAACCAATGACTTTTTTAAAAGTTTTAAATTAAATACACTAATTATTGGATTACTACTATTTCTAATTGTTCTTTGTTTTGATATTATTTACTTTCCGAACATTTACGTCATAATTACCAGTTTTTTTGGCATCGGTTATATTCTTGGAAAGATCAGCCCACGTGTTAGCACCTATGTTATGACAAACGTTGCAGAAACACAATTAGGTCAAATTACAGGATTTATGAATACCTTAGTAACACTTAGCGTCCCGATTGGACAACTTATTTTCCTATCGATTGCAAATTCATTTACTGTGAATATTTCATGGATAGGTATGCTTATTCTTTCAATGCTATTGATAATCTATATTTTTCTATACAAAAAAATATAAATACAATGTTATTACTAAGATAACAACATTTATTACTACTCTAACTCCATTGAAAGATAATTTCTTCAAATAGGTAATATACATTTAACTTAATATCGATAGGTACATTTAGTTAAAGCGACCAGCTACCATATGGTCGCTTTTTTGCTATTTTGCATATAAAGATTAAGAAAACCAATAAGTAACGTGATGTTTCAAAAGATAAATTTTTATTATAAAAAATAATTAATTAAAAAAACAATTAGTTTTCTTTGAACTAATGCGACTTGTACAGCCTCCACATAAATACTAATTTTCTATATAAATATAAGATGATCTATTGATAAATAGATATATAAATATAACTGACCATCAAAACTTGACGTTGTTATTGAATCATGACGATTTATCTACTAAACTTTCATATTATTCAATCTTGCATAATACTGTTAACCTGCAATATTTATATCACAATGGATAGTTTAAATAAAATGAAAAAAAAACTACATCAATCAAAATGTAGTTTTTCGGAAGATGTTCTTTATTAAGAATCAATAATACCAGTTATCAAAACCTGGCAGACCGTCATAACCACGTGCAAGTGTTGAACCTGAAATACCGCCAAACATAAATGGGTCATACTGGTCTTCGACATAAGACGTTGTGTGCCACTTAGGGTCAGTCACATAATGTCCTCCTTGGTGAAAGTTAATGAATTTGACCGTATTACGGTGTACCCAACCCACGTTAGTTAGATGAACCCACTCTTGAATGGTGTCTTTGCCACGTTCGCCAACGGAAACAACCTTGTCAACATCGTATAATTTATTTCCTAAACTAGAAACGCTACGCATGTACTGGCTGTTATCTAGACCATAAGGGCGCGTCCAAACATCACCCACATTACTTTTGATTTGTACTTTGTAAGTATGGTTAGTCGTATTCGCTAACTCTATGGCTTTTGTGTTTTTCATCTCCAAACGGCTAGCGTCAACCCAAGAAAAATCATTGACGTTATCTATGGGACTAATACGCGACCAAGTTGTACCGTTCTTATCCATAAATGAACCAGACACTTTAACCGCCTTACCGTTATAAGGGTTCAAACTACCCACAATACCAGAATAGCCACCAAAAGTAACGTCCTTGTCACGTCCCCAATCGTTGCTAAAGCGATTATCCCATGAAGCAACGATTGCACCCTGGTCTTGCTTAGTAATAAAGGCTTGGTCATTCGTGTAATATTCAACACTACCAACATCATTTGGTTGGGTTAATGTGTTTGAGTCAACGAAACCGCGTTGGCCATGAAAATTGATTTCAACCCAAAGGACACCACTATCCGTATCCTTATAAGCGCTGTAACCAGCGACTTTTTGTCCTGCAATGTCTCGGACATTACCTAAATAACTGGCACCACTTTGACCGTAAGGACGTGTCCAAACGCCACCATCCTTACCTTTGGTAGGTATTTGGACATCAATATTTTTAACATAAGTCTGCCCTTGGTTATTATCTGCAGAAGCTGATTGCGCCCCAATTGTGCCACCTAGACCTACTGTTGCTAGTACCGCTGTGCTTAGTAATAATGTTTTAATCGTCATGTTACTCTCCTAGTAATCTTTTTATTTTTGGGCTTCCCACCCCATTCGGTTACGGCTGAGCCTGGGTAACGTCCAACTGATGGTTTAAATATTATTTATTAAACCATTTCTTAATTGGCTTCCAGAAAACTAATAAGCCAACAACAAGACTGACAGCTGCCAATGAAGCATACAGCAGACCCTTTGGCTTTTCACCATAACTTGTATTTGGTGTCTTAGGTGTTTCTGGTGTTGATGGTTTTTCTGGAGCTTTTGGTTGATCACCAGTCTTGTTTGCCACTTCATTACTTTGATACAATCCATCGTTTAACAAGAGGTTATATTGGTTTTTAAATGTCGTGTTTGCTTTATTGGCTTTCACATGAACCATGATAATCGGTAGTTCTTGCACGACGTTCTTAGCTTGGTTAATTTGCTTCAGGTAGTTCTCACTAACTTTTGCTGTGAATTCATGCGTTTCTTTGTTGAAATCAAATGTCACAAATTTGCTCAGATCAGTTTTTCCATCTTTAGTGGTGACTGTCGCTGATTCGTAATCCACTTCAACTGGTAATTTATCTGAATATGTCAGTGAGGTGACATCAGTGGTTCTGTCCTTTGGCAAAGCGTCTGCACGCAAAGCATAAGTCAATTTATCCCCAACTTTAACTTCCTGCTTATCAATTGATTTTGCGTTGACATCATTCGTCTCATCTGCTTTAACGTCTTTTGTTGGCGTTGGTAGATCAAGTAATGTTGTGAGTTGTTGCGTTGCGGTTTCGGACTGAGGCTTTTCAGGCTCAACAACATTCTCAGGTGTCGGCTTAACTGGCTTTGTTGGTGGTGTTGGTTTCACCGGTCTTGGGTTAAAAGCCACATCATCAAAGTTCATAAAGTGATTGTTATCAATGTCGGCTGCCTCACCATTTGTTGTGTTCACACCACCCCCGTAAAAAGTGAGTTGCGTCGTAGTGAATTCACCAAACGTGACACCAACCATTTGAGCAAAGTTTTCGGGGTCCTCATCAGCGCCCTTACCACTCTTTTTGGATTGCTCATCTTGTGCCTTGGTGGCTTCTGCTGTTCTATCAGCTGCTACCGCATAATAGGAAGTAATCCCATCTTGAGGGGCGCCTTTGATATTGCTGACAAATGACTTATTGCCAATAAAGGCATTTTTGGCATCATTAGTTTGAATATATTCATTAGCTTTTCCTGAACGATGTGGGGTCAACGAGCCACCCAAGAAGAACAACTTACTGTCCTTATTCGCGCCATTCAACTCATCAAGTGATAGTTCTTTGCCGTCATCGCTCCAATTGAATCGCAGTTGGAATTTATAGGATGCGTGAGCAATGTTGAAATTATCAATCAGGTTGTTTGAGATCGCTACGGATGGCTTTTGATCACTTCTACCAGTGAACTTAGTTGGCGTTAAGGCAATGGTGACATTGGCTTTTCGACCACCAACCGTGACAGAATTTTTATAGGTCTTCGTCAGTGTTTTGCCAATAATATCATGACCGGAAAAGACCGCAACACCAGTGGACTCACCTAGCCCCCAATAATCTTGGCCACCAAAGGACATGATTTTGCCACCATCATAAGCTGTTTTACTGAAATTGGGCTTATCTTGGAAGGTTTGCTTGGGCTTAATATCCCCTTCAACGTCAGAATTATCAACTGGTCTGGTTTTATCCATTTTCATGGCTTGATCAGTGTCAGAAGTGTTAGATTGCGTTTTGCCATCTTCATTTTCGTGAGTTACCGTATCAGCTTCGTACTTCTTGAGGTCATCATCATATTTTGTCATGTCCTTTTGATACTGCGCTTCGTCTGCTTTGTACTGCTCTGTGTCTTTTTGATACTTGTCATCAGCGGCCTGATTAGCTGCTTTGACCTGGTCAACTTTCGCTTTCTTGTCATTGTAGTCCGCATCAGCTTTTTTCTGTTTTTCCACAGCTGCTGTGATGGCCTTGATTTGCGAGTCGTAATCTTCAGCGATTGCTTTTTGATTCTTTTTCAAGTCAGTAGACTTTGAAGTGATCACTTTAGGGCCTTTAGTGGTGACTTTAACGGCCGCGGCCTGCGCCTGCTTGACCGCATCGTCAAGTTTACTGTGATCAACAGCGACATCAATGCCTTTATTTTTGTCGGCTGTTGATGCACCTTGAGATGTGTTGTCATCGGCGCTAATAGACGCCACACCTGTAATCATTGGCAGCGAAACCCCCGCTAGCATCACGGCAGTCCGCCAGTTCTTTTGTAATTTTGTCTTCACTACTGTTTTGTTTGTCATGCTATTTTCCTTCACTTTCACTGTAATTGTTGTTTGATTTTAGTATCTGTTTCATTGAGTGGCTTTTGATTCACGAGTTGACCAGTCAACACGATGCGCTTATCAGCTTTAAAGTTGGTATACCCACTGCGCTTAACTTGCGCCCAGAAAGCATCATCCTCAAGACACGCCACCAAATTGATTGTTGGTTTAGATGTGTTAGCGTGTGCTAAATTCGCCTCATACGTTGCAACTGGGATGCCATAATTTAATTTGGTCACCCGATATTCATAAACGGTCTGCCCATCTGATAAATACATGGCTTTGTTCAACACGTTTTTTTCAGACATATTCTGCAATGCACTGAATTTAGTTGGTTTGTATGGCCATAAGGCATTGTAGTCACCCATATTATGACCGTAGATTGATATATTGCCTTGCCCAAAAACTTGATGTGGTGCGTTAATCCCAACACCAATAGCCAGTACATGATCACTTGTCCCTTCATACACGGGCTCGCTAATCTGATAGGTCGGCATGGCCACATGACCACGTAATATTTCTGGTTGTGAACTTGCGGCCAACTTCAGCATATTTTCTTTGGATGTCAAACCACCTTGCCCAGAGTAATCAGGGGTAACCCTTTCCTGCTGGCTCACTTTGGCAACATCTACGGCTGGCACCGCTTTTGTAATTGAGCCACTATGAGATGCCTGAGATTTACCTGGATGCTTTTTAATCGTTTTACTCAACTGAGCCGCAGTCTGCCACTGTGAGTGATTACCATAAATCGCACAAATAGCAATGAAAATCAGTGCAGGGACTAGCAAAACAGCTATTTTGAGCAATTTTGTTGGTGACTTTTTAGCTTTGACACGGTGTGTTTTGCGTTGCTGCAATTGCTTTTGATTTAATCCCACAACATCACCTACTTAATCCATTGGCACGTTGTAGTTATAGCCATCATGGAAAACAGTAATGGCTTTTTCCTGAATTGATACAATTTTAGCCGTCACCGCCGCTCCATTGATGGTCACTGGTATGTCTTGACCAACATGAAAGCGACTTAAAAGCGGATTATTTGCCGCTTGGTTGTCGTTCTTTGAAACAGATGAACTTACACCAGAAGAATTAGAACTGGCAGATTTTGTTTCTACTTTACTATTTGCGTTACTGGATGCTTCATGTTTGGATGAAGTCTGAGCAATGGTTGCCTCAGAAGGAACTGCTGCGGTTTGTGCACTATGTGTTGGCACGTTTTGATGTTGTGCCATGACATAACCACCAATACCAGCTATTGTTATGGCTGCTGCTGATAACAAGCCAACTAATATTGGCTTCCAAACTGGTACTGTTTTAACTTCTGTCACGAGAGGCGTTTGCATTTGATGAGACAAAATATCTAATAGCCGATCATTCGTCTTATCATCTGTGATTGACTGATTTTTTTCTGCTAGTGCTTTGGTAAGCTGTGCTTGTAATTCTGTTAATGCTTGATTACTAGTCGCATCTTTTGCTTTTAACTGACTTTCCAATTTATTATTTGCTGTTTTTAAGACTTGAATTTGCTTTTCCAGTTCACTCAAGCTGCCTTCTTGTGTACGCGCCGCCGCTAACTTTGTCGCATTTAAGACAGCCTCGTCATGTTGCTTTTGATAAATCGCTGATTGCTTGTCTAGATCAGTCGCCAAATTAGCTTTCATATCCATGAGCGACTGCATATTCTTAGTCAATAAATCATCACGCAAAGCTGTTAATTGCGTCATGGCATCTTCTTCAGCTTGCTGAGCTAACTTGGCCATATCTTCTGACAAAGAAGCTTGAAAACTGTTGGCGAGTTCTTTTGAACGTTCAGTATACCAGTCATCAATTTCTTGATTTACTGAGACTTTCAACGATTCAATGTCACGAACATAAGCCCCTTTCAAAGAAACTAGTGTTTGCTCATGGCGGGCATTTTCATCACTTAGTTCAGAATCAAAACCAGCTTTGCGAGCTGCCTGTGCCCGATTGAAACGTTCCTCATAAACTGCTGGTCGTTCAGTTGCCAACGTGTCATTAATTGCGCTGAGAACATCAGTTTGTTGCAAGGCTTGCAAACGTTCTTTCTTGTTCTCATTTAAGCGATGTAACAAGTCAGCTAAGGTTTTACGGACTTTTTGTGTGTACATCGTACTCGTCTCGTCCAAGAAGGTATTGGCCTTGCGACGTTCCTGATTGATTTGCGCTTGCACGTATTGCTCATTAACAGGCGCTACATCTTGTAAGTCTTTCGAGATCTCAAATCCCTGTGGTTGCAGTTTAACCTGATCAATGAGTTTCTGAGCTTCAGAGCGACCACTCACCAGAGTCGGTGGTGTTTTGACGCTCACCTCTTTGCTATGTCCGATTACGGGTGCCACAGTAGATTGTGGCGCAGGTGCTTTCGTCTTCGTCTCTACAGGTGCACTAGGTGTGACAGGCTCATTAGCCTGTTCTTTAACTTTCTCAGTATCTGCTAACTTACCGTTCTCAAATGGTTGTCTTGTTTTAGTCTGTTGGATCACAAATTTTTTGGCTTCAACGGTAATAAGTTCTCCATCTTCCTGAGCTTGACGATACTGTTGTGCATCAGGTAAGACAGGCATATCGTTAACTGACAATTCAGTATTTTCAAGCACAGCCTCAAGAAAAGGTGTCAAGGCATCAATAATTGTGTCATAGTCAGTCTCTTCGTCTTGTCTCACTGATGCTGCATTGAAAATGTGTTCAGCAGTCGCCACAGCAATGTTTTCAAATGCTGGTGTAATTTCAGCATTATCCCAACTCAAACCAGTTGGCTCGCTACGACCTTTGTTGTCTTTTTCAAAATAAGTAATGTTACCGATTTTGAAATTACGGTTGCTCGCTCGTACAATATCGTTAGTTAGCAAAGACAAGAATTGTTGTAAGTCAGCTAAACTAGCGTTTGGCCAAGTTGACACCAAATCACCAGATTTCTCTGCCAGGCTTTGCACCAAGTCTTCATTAAAATCTAGTGTAGTTTCATCAATGCGGGCATAGTAGTTTGTCTCAATGACAGTTTCCTTTTTTCTAAATCCAAACATGTGCGCTCCTCTTCCCTATTGTTTTAGAAAGGCCAATTGATGAAGTTACCACCACCAGCAGAAGTAATTACCCCGTAAATCCAAGTGATGATCATACCTGTTAAGCAACCAACAACAATACCAAGCAAAGTTTTAAGTAGTCGACTTTGCCCTTTTTCATGTAAGCGTTGACTACCACTGGCCATCATAATGCCAGCAACTAGCAAACTGATTCCACCAACAATAATTAGGCCAATAAACAGGAATTTGGCTACATCTGAACCAGTTGATTTAGCAGCATCACCAACGTCAGCAGATGCAACAATGGGCATCATAGCGGAAAGTGAAGTTCCAAATGCGACAGACAGGGATTGTTTTTTTGATTTTAAAACAGCACCCCATCTGGAAAAATAATGTTTTGACTTTTGCATAAGAAAAGCCCCCTTTTTTATAGTTTGTGTCCGAAACACACGCATACTATAACAAGAGAGCTGATTTTGACAAAAAGTGAACCGAAAAAATCTATGGTTTCAATAATAAAAAATGTTCAGGATAATTTAGTTTTGAAAGTATCCACACAGCCAATAACTACAAACTACAAAAAGTAGTTTGTAGTTATTGGTACAGCATCCATATTTATATATGAATTCATTATTTTCATCTATTTACTCAATTTATTTTAGCTGAATAGTGAATCTTTCCATATTTAATCTCAGAGCAGACGATGTATTATTTCAACTACTTATTAATTTGCGTCTTTGGGCAAAACTGGTTTGAATTATCGTGTAAAATATGAACTTACTAAATAAAGTGGAATTTAAATAAGTTAGTTTTTTTTCGTTCTTATATTTATTAAATTTTCAATTCTTTATATTTCGTTGAATATGGTATGATAAGTTAAAAATTTAGGAGATCAAAATGGGTCACCGTATTATCAAATTAGAAGAAAAACATATTGATGAAGTAGTTTCTCTATACATTGATGTTTTTTCAAGAGAACCATGGAACGAGAAAAATGAGTCTAACGAAATAAGATTATATGTTGAGCGAATGCTAAATTTAAATAGTGAGCAAAGTTTTCTTTATACAGAAAATAAACATTTAATTGGGGTTGCAATAGGTTTTGTTAAACCCTGGTACAAAGGTGAAGAATACATTCTCGATACTTTTCTGATTCATCCAAATCATCAAAAGAAAGGATTAGGGCAATTGTTTTTAACAGAATTAAAGAAGACTTTAAACAATCAAGGTGTTGAAAATATTGCTCTTGATACTGATAAGCACACCCCCGCAGAAAGATTTTATCTAAAAAATGGGTTTAAGGAAAACCAAGAAAGTATTTTTTTATTTTCTTCTACACATATTGAGTGAATATTCATTCAGTTTGCTTTTTTTGGATTATAATAGTTTTCTTTGAGTCTATAAAATAGAGCTATCACTTTGTATTTGGAAAGCCCCAATGCGATCTAATTGTGTAATGACATCTGTTTGTGTGTTGTAGCTGATGTTGTATACGAAACGTGTTGTGGCATCGGGCTTGCCTTCATAATGGCTTTTGATGTAGACAACAACCTTTCCTTTGACTGTTTGGTCAGTGACACTAGTAGGCATAAAGTCCATGTGATCATAGGCCATAATTACTTTTGTTTGCGTCATCATGCGATCAGTATCGGGTTTGAAATCTAAACTATGTCTAATTACCTCTTGACTGACTAATGGACTCATAGCTTTTGCCTTACCATCAAATTCTTTCTGATTTGCAATCGTCCAATCTAATGCATAAAGCTGATTTAATTTTTTGGTTGCAGCGGCAATGTTTGGTTGTTTAGAATCAAGCGTCATATTCATTTGTTTGTTTGACTTCTGCTTGTCTAAACGCGCGGCACTAACCTTGACTTGATATTGATTAATAACTGACTGGGTAAAGTGATTAACGCCTGATAACATGCCCCACATCAAAAGTAAGCCAATTGGAATGCTCCACCACCATAAGTTTCTCTTATACATATTCTATTTTCCCCCACTCCCTGAAGTATCGCGTACTTTTCCTACCTGTAACTCAGTAATTTGATTCCCCTGCATGTGCATCAATAAAGATATTTCTTGTTTCTTGCCGCTTTGCGTATAGGTTACCTGACCGAACCCAATACCTGTACCATCAGCTGACTTTGAATAGGTCATATCTTCTTCAACAAGCTTTATGACTGGTCGGCCTTCATCCACATCACCACCAAAGGTTGCACCCAAAAAAGCTGAGACAACCTTATCATTCGCTACCTTGCTTTTTGGATCATTGATCTGTTGCTTTTTCAAAAGGTCAAACATTTCAACGATAAATTGATGACCTGTTTTTTGGAAGTCATCAGTATTACGTATATCGCTTGATTCAACTTGCTCATAGGCTATTGCTGCTTTCTGATTATTTTGGGTCTGATGACTCAATTGTTTAATCTCAGTCTGTGAAGCTTTGATGGTATCGTTGTTTCTTTTGGCAGTAGCAACTGCGTCAATTAAACAAGCAAGCGCTAAGAGAGTAATAAAGCCATAGACCATTCTGTATGTTATTTTTTGCATCGTTTATTCCCCTGTCATTACACGTTTTACATTTTTAGCATGGGTTGACGTCGTGCTGTCAATCACTTGTGTACCTTCAAGGTAGATAATTGTTGGTACTTCCGTGACACCATATTTAATCATGAAAGTTTTAGCCTGATTGTTGTTGACGTTTATCACAATGTAATTGATACGCGTGTGATTAGTTTTGATAGTTTGCTTAACAAGTTCTCGAACGTTCTTACAATCAGAGCAACCAGGACGATGGAATATCAGCACTGTTTTTTGTTTGTTAGTGGCATCTAATTGATTAATTTTTTGACTGAAGTTTTTAGTATCAGGATAACCATTTACGCTATATTTTTGATAAAACAAACCACTGATCAACATAATTATCGACACGACGATAATACCTATAAGTGCTTTAATGCGTGTTTTCTTATTTCCTTTTGTCATCCTTTTTCTCCTATTTTTTGTCAGAATCGAATGGGCCGTTAGGCACAACGACGTTGGTCCCCACCTTTTGTGGTAGCTTAAGATAATTGCCAGGTGATTTTAAGCCGTTACTTTGTGGCGCCCAGCCAAATTGATCGTGCGTATTCACTGCAAAATGGACGTGAATACCAGTTGCCATACCAGTTTGACCTTGATGACTAATGTGTTGACCCGCTTTGACCTTGTCCCCATTATTAACGACAATTGCTTCTTGAGTTGGCGCATGACCATAATAAGTGAAGACATTGTCTGTGCCTTTGATGACAAGCCAATTTCCACCGGTACTATCAGAACTTTTAGCCACAACCGTGCCATCATGAACCGCATAGACATTACCACCAGAACTAGACAAAGCATGATCAGTGGTCTGAAAATCAACACCATAATGCATGGCCCCTGTTAATCCACCATAGTTGGGGTAACCACCCGTAATAGAATATTGCCCCTTGACGGGTAACCCGTTGTCATTAGAACTTAAACCTGAATCACAAGTGGCCTCTGATAAGCCACTGGTATTCGCATTAGTTGAATTATCACCTATGCCAGAATTATTGTTACCGTGATCAAACACATTGATACTGCCAGGAAAATCTAGAGCGAAAACCTTTTTGATTTCATTAGCTGTTTTCAATGTATCAGCGACTTTTCTTTGTGGGTCATTGACCCCCACGCCTTCAAATTTAGTGTCCCAAGCAACCAATGAACTATTAATATTATCAGCTGTTGCTAAATCAATCAAAACCCCTTTATGGCTGCTTTTTAGTTCATTAATGGCTAATTGCACTTGCGACTCGACATTATCCTGCGTATCTTTATAATGATCACCGTTAATGCCACCAGCACCCCATTGCCAAATCCCCTTAACAGCACCGCCAGGATTAACGGCTTTAGGATTGAAACCACTTTCGCGTAATCCCACAGCTAGTGCTGCTGCGATGTTGTCACCTGACATGTGGAGTTCTTTTTGAAAACGATCAGTGGCATGACGCATAGCTTTGTAAGTATTTGAATTATGATCTTGCCAATCACCGCCAATTCCTTGACCTGCTTCAGCCACGGTTTGATCATCATTGAAACACTCTGCATTTTTAGTCGAAAAAATCATGATAAACATCATAATTGCAGCAATTACGACGACGACAGCTGTTGCGATCAGTGTGCCATAAGCGTATAGTTTTAATTTTTTGTATCGCCACCAATTTTCAAACATGTCATCCTCCTATCCAGTGAGATAATAATTTGAGAATAGCCACGAAGACAAAACCACCAATCATATAGTAAATGACTTGATTTTGTACTGGACTCTTATGCTGATTCGCATCAAATTTTTGCCATTGTTTTTCAGCTTGTTTAAGCATCCTTTGGCGATTTTCTTTAGCCCGTTTGAATGGATGTGGTAGTTTCATAGTTTATAGTCCTCCACCGAATAGGTTGATTTCTTCTTGGCTCAAGTCAACGTGCATAAATGTGGCTTGTTTGCCAATCAAATTCATTAAGAAATCCCCCTGAGATATATTTTGCAAAGCAGCTAATTGACCATCAGTAATATTGTTTTCACTCACAACGGAACGTAATCTTACCGTGTCGGCTTTTGATAAACGGCCAATAATTTGCTTAGGAAAACGCCCGAAGAAAGATGAAGCAGCACGACTAGCATCATTGTCTTGTGCTTGGCCAGTTGGAACAACGTTTTTAAGTCCTGGGAAGATCGCAATCATACCAAAGAAGTCTTTACCATGTTGTGCCATCAGGTTATCACCAAACGTAATTCCTAAAGCGTGTTTGGCATTGAAAATGTCATCGGCTTCATCTTGTATCCACCAGAAGTATTGCGGGTATTTTTTGTGGTAGGTATCTGATTGATTTGATATTTCGCCATTTTTAATCCGTTGACGCTGAACAGTCCCATTAATTGTGATGTAACTTTCCATAAGAGACAGAATGGTGAAGTATTGGGCGTTATAGAGATCACTCTCTAAACGAGATAAACCACTTGTGTCAAAGCGGACAAGCTTTTCATCACTTAAATCAGGCACAGTGGTGATGCCATTGACCATGTCGCCATGATTCTGAATCAAACTACGGATAGTTGATAAAATGTTGTCCAATCTTTCAACTGCTGGTTGTGTCATATTGCGTGTCATCATGTTCTGAGTTTCTAAGAAGGTTTCAAAGTCCTCCATTATAGGGTAATCTTCATTACGCAAATTAATGACACGTAAATCTTGTGGGTTATCTTTTGGTGATGGGGACCACATGCGACGTTCAATATAGAAGTCAGTGATATAGTTGCCTAACATCTCCAATTCTTTTTTGTCAGCTTGCGGATTCAATGTTGCGTAATAAGTGATGACTTTGGTCCGATGTTGGTTGAAACTCGCAATCACGTCAATGTTACCGTCAGCATCCAATACCGTACCAAAAACCTGCAATAAATTAATGATATTTTGACTACCATCCAAAGTTAATGTGACTCCGAAATAATAATTAACCAGGTCACGCCATTCGTTAGACTTATCGAATACCCATGCTTTATCACCTCTAGCCAGTAATGAAGGCAGATTCTTTTTTGCAAAGGCACTCTTACCGGAACGCTCACCACCGACAATCAAGTTATAAGCAGTGAGTTGTGTGCGATGATCATTGTAGCTAGGGTCATACATAACTTCCCCACGTTGAGTCGTTAAGCCAAGATAAGTACCACGTGGATGTGCAATAAATGTTTGATTAAAGGCGTAAGAACCAGCTAAGGCATAGGCTTTCATTGGAAAACCTTTGTCGCGTATTGTATCGTTTTCAATAGCCATTGCTGGTTTGAAGAATTGTTGGAAATGCGTTAGTTGCTCCGAAGGATAAACTTTCATGCGATAGTTTGAAAGCTGTTGCTGGATTTCTTTGACACGACGACGTAACTCTTCTGGTGAAACATCAGAAACCAATAGTCTGACATAGACACGTTTATAGATCTCACGACCATTACGCGCATCATCTAAATCATCTAGGGTAATTTGAGAGTCTTTACGAGCCTCCAAAGCATCACCTTGAGACGTTAAATCACTATTTGCTTTTGAACTGTACGCATTCGTCGCACTTTCCAAAGCTTTCTGCACTTCAAATTTGCTGTTCGTGCCAATCTTAATATCAACAATAGTGTTCTTATGATTGATTAACTCTTTAAACCACCCAGCACTTTGGGCTGTTTTTGGAAAATCATAGACATCGATAATCGCAGATGCTGTCATACCGTCATCAAAATAATTTGTGTGAAAAGTCATACCGCTTGGGTTTTGAACTTCTTCAATGAAATCAAGGCTATAGCCTTGCGCTTTCCAAGCAGATCGTTTGGCATTATTAATACTCATTCTCATGTTACTTTTCCTCCAATTCGAGTGTTTCACCAGGATTATTGATTTGATACAAAACCATCTTCTTTCGCTCCAAAGAAACGGGTTCTGGGGTAAAAGCTAAGCCTGCATGTTCAATGAAATCACGTTTATTCTTTTCCAAAGCAGCGATTGTTTTCCCATAAATCACGGCTGTATATTCTTGATGTTTAATGTCACTGACAACATCTTTTTCGATACTGATTTCGCGAAGAACTGTGCGACGCAGTTGCAATAGTTGTTGGTAGTGTTGTTCTGCTTGGTTTGTGTCTGCTAGTTGTGCATCAATTCTGACGAGTTCTTGACCCCATGAGGCTTGTTGCACTCTGGTGTCTGCCGGCAGCTGAATGATTTTGATGTCAAAATCTTCTAAATAAACAGACAGTAGTAAATGAAAATCAGAAATAATCGACTTTGAACTATTAATGCCCTCACTATCCAGGAAATCTAGGTCTTTGCCAGGCAAATTTAGTAAGTCAGCATATGTATTATCCTGCAACAAAATCGGCTCACCCTTACGCTTCACAATAATGTCCTTATAAGGTAAAAAATAAGGAATCGCAATCGGGCGTTTAGCTGCAATCTTATTTTTGATATAGGTCATTGATTTGACCTGGCTTTGCTTTGACTTTTTAATACCCATAATTACATATCCTCTTTTTTGTTTTTAGTGACTGAGTAGATGTCTGCGATAGCTGGCTTATCGAGTTTGAAAAGCCCACGGACAATTTCTTGATACATCAAACCATTAGGGTTACTAGGACTTGGTAAGATAAAGAATATCGTTAACAAGGCATTGTTTATGATAAGAATCAAACCAAAGATACCAATATTATATGGAAAGGCTTGCTTTATCATGATGTAAGTGATGCCAAACATGATACCGACAATCGTGATGCGTTCCATCGTGAAAAAGAAATAGCGCGATACTTTTTTCCAAATATTACGCCCTGGGGTAAATTTTTCGTACATAAGACACTCCTTTATTTGTTAATTAGCCTGGATTGTAAATCAATCTGTGGTCATGATAACAAGTAATGATAAAAGTACAAAAAGTGGAACGGAAATATTTGACCTCTGTCCTGTTTAGCTATGAAAGAACAAAAAAACACCTCAATAATCAGCAATACACTGACTATCGAAATGTTTTGTGGTGTATATATCAATATCTTATGGGTGCCTTATGGTGTATATATCTATATCTTATGAGTGTGTTATGGTGTATATATTTATATCTTATAAGTGTGTTATGATGTATGTATCATTACACCATAAGTATGTTATAATATAGGCATTGATAGTTTTACATGCCTGGATTGGTAAGTCTTTCGTTATTTCGTTTTGACAGATAAAATAACTAAGGAGCATTATCATGAGTAAAACAATTACATTTTCAGTCCCTAAAGGTGGCGCTGGTAAAACAACCGTTACTTTCAACTTCGCTGGTTTATTGAATAGTTTGGGATATAAAGTCCTGTTAATTGACAGTGATTATCAAGGGAGTTTATCATCAACCTACAATCAATTTACCAACGATCAATCATTATTTAATGTCTTCAACGGTGGTGACGTGCTCATTCGTGGTATTAGTCCCCTGTTGAGCATTTTACCCGCAAGTCCTTGTCTTGAAGAATTAGACGGCTTATTGAATAGTAAGAATAACAAACATTTCTTGATGATGATGTGGCTGCAAGATCATGTTGATTTAATATCAGATTACGACTATATCTTGATTGATACGCACCCCGGGTTTAATACAGTGACGCAAAACATGATTGCGGTATCGGATTACGTGGTTGTCCCCTTGATGCCAACAGATTACGGCTTTATTCAAGCAAAGAATCAATTTGATTTGCACTTTGAGTCCTTCAAAGCTGATGCCGTTGATGTGCGTACAAGGGAATCATTAATTGAAGCAAAACCAATTTATATTGGTACACAGGTTAAACACAACACCTCAATCAGCCATGAGTTTGTACGCATGACAAAAGATATTTCAGACTTTGTTGGTTACACAGTTCATCGAGAAATTTATAACTATGCCACCACGATTGGTGTGCCAATCATGCTTGCGGATGATACACATAAACATGACCTGAAAGCCGAAAAAGAGATTGCAGAAGTATACGGTCAGTTACTTGAAAGGATAAAAGATTAATAATGGATTACAACAAGAAAAAAGAAGCCGTATTTGATGACGAAGCATCAAAGGCACAATTAGCTAAAGCATTTGCTAAGCAGCCAGAAGAAGAACAAAAAGAAGTGACATTAAGCGATGACTTCAATCTACCCAGCACATCACAGTTCCAACGTAAGGTGCAGACGACCTACACGATTCGGCCCGACATTAAAGAAGGCATTGATAAATTAGCAGCTGAACAAGGATTTAGATCAGCTAGTGCATTCGTTGATCTGATATTAGAGCAAGTATTGAAACAAAAATAAAAAAGCGACTTACCATATGAGGTAAGTCGCTTTTAGTTTATTTCTTTATATCATCAGGATTGACTGCTGGATATGCTTTGTGAAAATCTTTGACTGTTTCAAAATATTCTACTGATTTAAAATCGTTGGCAGACACACTGTCAGCAGTATTAGACAGTGGTTTGATGTCAATACTTGTATTTGAATATGTTTTTGACGTTCCAAAGTTAGTTTTAGCTTTATGTTTATCATCAAGACTCATTGCATTATATTTATTTGCCCATTCTTTGAAATCATTTTTCGTCCATGTAGTAAAATATGACTCATTGAGTCCTACACTAAAAACGTGCCCTTTCATTTTATCTGCCTCTTTAGCATATTTTTTTTGATTCTCTTCATCCTGATTCTTTTGTGATGAATAAGAAGCTTTAACACTAGATTGAAAAGAAGTTGTTTCTGATTCAGGTTTAGCCTTATTTTGGTTGAGTAATATTAATGACAATATAATAACAATAACGATACCAAAGCCCACAACTGTTAACCACATTTTATTTTTTTTAATTTTTTCCATGATAACCTTCCCCTTAAACGGTTATTATCATTTTAACCAAAATTTATTTGAAAAGAAAGGCACAAACTAATTTTTAGGATGCTCTTTGTTATATTTTGCGATAGAGCGATCAATAGCTGCTCTAGCAATCGCTTGATCGTGCGCCTTTCTTTGTTCTTTTGTCATTTGCGTTATTGGAATCTTAGGTGTTGGCGCTTGATTTATTTGTAGAGTAGACATACCAGTGCCTTGTGCAGTATCAAATTTAGATTGGCTTGATGGCATAGACGGCTCGTGACTTGAACTGATTGTTGATGTTGGGCCAGTATAACCAGCTGGTGGGTTTAACGGTGCTACGGTTCCCCCATCTAGATATTTCTTATTACCTGTTGGCTTTGGGGCTGGAGCAAAGCGAGGAATTGGCGTTGAGTCTTGTGGCGCAATCGCACTGTCATTGTTTGAATTGTCTTTATTTTCTTGACGTTCTATACCGTTTTTCACGCGGTTAAGCGCATCATGTGCACTGTTGGGCTGTCTAGTAGTATCAGCAGTTTGATCCAAAGCACGATTTGGATTGACTGGTGTATGCCGCTGATTAAAAGCGTCAACAGCTTGTTGTCCGCCTTCGAAACCATCTTGGATGCTACCAGCGTAATCTTTAGCGCCTTCAACTGCCTTATTTACTCCGCTCTTTGCTTTGTTCAGTGCAGCTTGTCCACTACTTTTGACTAACTGTGACGGATTTTTAACCGCTCCAGCTACACGGCCAAGTCCTGAAGCGAACGTTGCTGCCTTACCGGTGTTCCCATTTTGGTCAGCAGCTCCATATAATGTGTGATCTTGTGTATTAGCATTTTCTAAGCCCAAAGGATGACGATTGGCGAAATTCTGAGCTGATTCACGATTCTTCTTTTGTTGCGATGGCGAAACTGCTTGTAACCCCTTACCAATGTTCTGTTTAGCTGATTTTGCCATACCACCAACCATTCGTGAGGCTTGGCTCGCTAACATCATTGAAGCCACAGGATTATGTCCTGAACGAACGCCAGTCCATTGTTCAATCATTTCGAAGCCGCTGAACAAACCTTTCCCACCAGCGTATAAGGCGGCGATTGATAGGATAGTAAATGGCCAGACTGCCAAGTTCAAGCTGTTGATTAAATCAAAAGCGAAACCAATCCATGCAAAGAAGAATATTAATGAGATAGGCATCATCACAATACCAGTAATCTGTCCTTCGATCATACTCAAAATTTGTTGTACTCGCTTACCTTGTGTGCCATCTCGCAAACCAAAGTAAACAATTGAACCCGACATAAAGGCCATTTTATAAATTGAGGAAAATAATCGCATGATAGCACCACAAACTACGAAAATAAAGACAATTTCACCAGCGATAATACCTAACCAGTTTGTTTTCATGACAGGATATTCGTCTGCGAATGTCTTGCCTAGTACAAGGGTTCCCCCTGTTGTGTCTACTAGTTTAGATTCATTACCACTAACTTTTTTAGTAAACACCTTCTTTTGATCATCATTTAAGCCATCAGTGTAACCTTGATCGCTCATAACTGAGTGATAGTCAGAACCTTTTATCTTTTTATCATCAATTTGCTTTTCCTTGACTTTAGTATATTTGTCTAAATCAAAGTTTTTTGCGGCTAATTCGCGTAAGTCTGTTGAATTACCTTGCCATAGTTTGGTTAAAATACTAATATCACCATTTCCCATAATGTCCTGAGAAACGGAAGTACCTATTGTTGTAAGCATGCCTATAATCAGGGGTATAGAAGTTATGATAGCCATTGTGATTGAAATGCCTTTTGGCCACTCTCTACCTTTTCGGCCATCGGTAATAATAAATTTTATCCATTGGACAATCATCATCAGGCCAAACACCACGAAACCAAGATAAATCATATCTCGTATGATCAATCCTAGATTCCATCTTTGATACACACCATTGTTTGGTGAAAAGAAAATATTTAAGAAATCAAGTAACTTAAATGAATTTTGATAGGCATCAAGGACGCCTGACCCAAGATAATAAAAGATTAAGGCGATGCTGTGCATAAACAGCATCACTAAAGTCAAGAATATATGAGGCATGGGTGAAAGATATTGTGACCAGTCTTGATAAAAACCAGTGGTTGGGCCGCCAGTCGGCAGTGTCATCATTAATGTATTAAGCATCGACATTTTCTCCTTGAGTTGCTTCAGCTAAGGTCTTATAGAAAGTCCATAAGTAACTTGGCTCATTATTTAGCAATCGTAGAACGGTTGCGTAGTTATTATTTTCTGGTACTTTAAAGAATTCACCATCGGACAGGAAAGCATAAGCAGTCGCTTGTTCTGGGGTGTTTTTGCTTCTAGGTAACATACGTTTGAGTGCTGTCTCCATACGCTTTCTTAATTGAACGTTATCTACTTGCTCCTCAGTCATAAAGGGTTCACTGAAATCAAGATTATCTTTCCAGTTAAGATACCGCTGTTCATCGGTTAGCTCATCAGCTGTGCTATCAGTGAACTTATTAGCTATCTCACCTTGTTGTCCTGTTTCATAGTCTGCAATAACTGCTTGAATGTTTTGATCATCAACGTCGGCAACATAGTTCGGTTGTATAACATCATCAGCGCTTGGGTTAGTCGTCAAAGCAACCTCTTGCATTAATTCTTCAAAGAAAGGCGTAAAATCTTTGTACAAGTCATCATAAGCTAATTGACTAGCCGCCGATTTGATATTTAAGTCCGCTGTATAGTAGTCGAGCGAGTATTGTTTGCCCAGAAGTTCGTAAGCAAACGGCATACGATAAGCGCCCGTAGAGAAGATTGGTAGTGGCCGGACATCATGCGCTTTCTTGTCACGTCGCTTAATTGTGCGAATGGTAATCATTTCTCTTTCACTTAGACGGCCAATATCATTAGCCTCTAACAACCTTACTTTGTTGACCTGACTCTGACGATTACCGCGATCTTCTCGATCTAAACCAATTTGTGAGTTTACTGATTCAGTCTGCACCTCGACTTCGCCTAATTGCTTAGATAGCGCCTCATTTGTTTGCTCATCATTGGTTAGAATATGAAACCAGTTACCGGTATTGCCGTTAATATCATTTGTTTCCATCTCAGAATAATGCAAACGTGGCTGTGTCAACGTCTGAATATATAAGTCAACAAGATGACCGTAAGTTAAACCACGGGTCAAAATATTAGTGAACCCAGGAATACGTGGGAACATGGAAAACTCATTAAGTTTATACAAGATCCAGCTGTCCATCTTACGGCGTGTAATGTTTGAGGCAATGTCTGTGTTAACAGAAAACACTTGTGAAATAAACAAGCTGGCCAAAGCAGAGAAATCATCGTTAGATTGTGGTGTGATAATAAACACAGCCATTGGATCTTCAGAATACCTTAGGGTAACGGCTGGTGTTTCGTTTGTCCCAACAGGAGTGACCTGGTCTACTAAACAACGTAATAAGGGCTGCTTTGAGTAAGAATCAATTTTGGTCTTGCCATTTAATGCTTTTCGTTGTACAATTTTTCCAGTTACAATGAACTGTTGTTTGCGAACAGCCTTTGTATTTCCTTGATGGTTAAGGTCTAAAACAATTTGCCAATTCTTTGGTAAATGTTCATGAATAGGATAAGTTAGCGTGCCTGATTGAGACACGGTTAGCTTATCCTTTTCTATTACCTTCTTTTTACCAGCCGCATAAATGTGAATGCTAACGTGAACACCAACATATTCGCGGGAAAACTTAAGCTTTAACATTCTTGGAAAACCCAGGTCAGTGAGATTAATCGTATTGAAACTCGTCAAACGCGTAATCGATTCTGAGGCAAACAAGTTCAGACGATTCATAACAGAAAACGCGATAGAAGACTTGGTATCACCAGTTGCAGAAAGATACTCCCCTGCGTTAAGGGTAATCATATTTTTAGCTGGCGTACGAGGCAGTTGGCCAATCGTGGTAATGTATTTGGTTAAGCCATCACCTTTTTTATCACTGAACTTACTCATATCATTGATAAATTGCAGCACGTTTGAGATAGTGGCCATAGATTTATCCTGGTGTCTAACGGCTATGTCTAAAACGGTTAACATGACGGCTTGAATGGTACTTTCAGCAGCACCGTCCCACACATCTTTATGCGCTGATTCTTCACCACTTGAACCACCAATTACTTGCACCACTTTACGTAATTCCGTATTGGCACTATCCCAATCACCATCAAACGCATAATCAATGGCAATTTCTAGCGGATTCCAGGATTCTGATTCACTCGGATTCATGATATTTAGAAGCTTCACTTCATATCCTGCTTTTCTCAGTGATTTATAACTCATCTTGGCATCTTCGTTTTTGGCATCGGTATCTAGAATATTCCATTTCACTTCTGCGCGACGAATAATGTCAATCAAAGTGTAACCTCGCATCTGATCCTTTGATGAACGCGTCATACCAGTTGTTTTGGCATGCGTGTTGCTCGGATCGATCCAATAATAGCCATCAAAGCCCCCAGTGACTAATTGTTGTTTTTCATACACTTGTGGGAAAATTTGCATCAATTTTGGTCGAACACGTTTGTAGATACCCTTGAATTCTAGGCTGTTCATACCTAATGGCCGCTTGAGCCATTGTAGTGCCCAGAGAAATGGGTGAATCATAAAGAACTCAAATGTATAGCCTTGCGTGTGCAACACTGGTTGCCCTGGTGTCCCTTTGTAGTTCTTATTGCGATCAGGAATCATCTTATAGGTTTCATCAACTTCACGAACTTCCGCAAAACGATTGGTGTTACGAGTTTGATCCCGATACAATTGAAACCAATCATACACAATTTTTAAGACATATCGCTTTTCTAACCAAAGCAAGCTGATGATAAGAACACTGCCTGTGACTAAAGTTAATCGAAATAGTATCGTGAGTAGATTCTTTGGATGAAAGACCGTCATGGTCATATTGATCATGTCGCCAAATTCTGGCCATTGTGCCACACCTGTTTGAATTAATGACATCATGGCTACGATATAGGGACCAACAACGCGAATAATAAAGTCAACCATCGTCGTGATATACAAACTAGCAATGATGACTAAAATTGTTGTGATGATGCCATAAGTCCAAAGAAACCAGGCTTGTCCGCGCCAACGAATATAACTTTGCCGCATAAAGTCACGTTCTGATTGATAATCTTTTCTAAAGAGTTTCATATTGTCCCTCCATGGTTGTCGAAATACGAGGCTGCCAATCACCGTATGGACTGGTTAATGAAGGTGGATTACCCACAGCTCGAAAGACAAACGTATTGTAATGAGCTAATTGCCCTTGGCGTTGTGCCATAATGGCTTGTGCGACAGGATCACTGACATAAGTCGCAATCGTATCATCAATGGGACGGACTCCGCGTGAGGGCTTATAGCCCACATCTGCAATATATTTGGTAATAGATGAACTAGTTACTTGTTCCCCATCTATATACTCATAACCAAGATCAAACGATGAAATGTAATTCGTCACTTCAGTTGGGTCAAAAACTATCCGTAACCCTTGCGCTTTAGCTTTGTCGTCTAAAGTTTTTAACTTCAGAGAAACAATGCGTTCAATATCGTCTAATGTTAGGACATCAAAGACAATCAAAGCACCAATACGTGCCAGGAATTCTGGACGATACCCGTCACCTTGTAAAGCTATCTCTAACTGCTCTTCAAAGTTAGCTTGCCGCTTTAAGTCATTTTTAACGTAGTCAGATTTGGCATGATGATTCATAATGGCTTTTGCCCCCGAGTTCGTTGTCATGATGACGATTAAGTCCTTGAAGTTAATCACACGACCATATTCATCACTCAACCGACCATCATCTAAGACTTGAAGCAACAAATCCATGACTTCTGGGTCGGCTTTTTCAATCTCATCTAGCAATAAGACAGCGTAAGGATTGTGTCGTACTTTGGTTGTCAGTTGGTTCTTAAATCGTTCTAAACTCGTTCCAGCAAATTTAAACTCAGACATATCAAAACGAATGAAACTTTGCGCATCACCGAATAACAGTGCGGCGAGTTGTTTAGCTGTTTCTGTTTTACCCACACCAGTTGGCCCTAAGAATAAAAACGATTCTGGCTTGGTGTTGTCCCCTAGTCCAGCTTCTCGATTGGTGATTTTCATTGTGATTTTATCCAATGGATGGTCTTGACCAATTACCCGCGATTTCAACTGCGCTGAAAGGTTGAGCAGTCGTTCATCAGTGGTTTGATTAATCACGTACTTCGGCACATGATAATCAGCATGGATAATATCTGCCACGTGATTTGACGTGACCTCGTCTTGATTTTCTAAACGCGCCAAACTTATCGCACTATCAAGTAGCATGATAGCTTTTTCAGGGAAAAAACGATCAGTGACATAACGCTCTGATAGCTGCATAATCTGCGTTTGCACAGATTCTGGTACTGCAATCCTTTGACCCATTCTGGTCGTAATTTTGCTCAAAATTTGTTGTGTTTGACCATAGCTGAGTTCAGACACTTCAATAAGATCAAAGCGGCGCATCAATGCACCATCCTGGGCAATGTATTCATGAAACTCTTTAGTTGTCGTGGTACCAATAATTTGTAAATCATCACGACTTAAAGCTGGCTTGATGATGTTTCCGGCATCCAACGCGCTGCCATTAGTATCAGCACCTGTGCCCACGATTTGATGAATTTCATCTATAAAAGCAATCAAAGTCTCTTTGTGTGCCATCAATTCATCTAATATTTTTTGGAATTTATAGGCAAATGATTCGCCATCACTGCCTTTCATCAAATTAGCTAAACTAATTTGAATGATTTGTTTCTGGGCAAGGTGTGGCTCGCTACTTTGATAAAGTTGACGGGCTAAGTCTTCGATAATAGCCGTTTTACCAACACCAGGTTCGCCAACTAACAAGGGTGAATTTTGAATTTGCTTCAGCAACGAAATTAATACACGTTGTGTCACGTTTTCACGCTCATAAGCATGACATTTTTCAGGGTTCTTGATAATTTTTTTACTAATATTGGTCGCAAACTGATCAAGATAAGGGGTCGTACTTTTATTCTCACTCATATTGACCACCTTCCCCAGTGACTAAGTTACCGTAATCTGGTGTCTCAATCATTTGTTCTTTTTCTTGCTCGTGAGCCAGCGTTAATTCACTAATCTCTTCTGGACTGAGATCAATGGCTGCCAACATCGCTTGACGTTCCTGTCGTAATTTTTCGTAGAGATCAATATCTTTCGGTGTTGTCATTGCGTCAGCCATTAGTTCGAAATCGCCCACTTCGTCCACCGCAATAAAATCGCCTGCGGGATTATAAATGGATTTCACTTGGATATTTGTCCCACTTTCTTCAAAGACAGCAATCATAGCCACCCCAAGTTCGGGGTCACCAGCAGGAAAGACCTCAAGATAGTGTGGTGTTGCTAGTGTTAAAGCAATTACGGAAGTCGCGTTTTTCTCTTGAAATGATAGAATGATCACTTCTGGTGATTTGGTAATGGCTGTGATATAACCATATAATTCTTTTGTTTGTGTCATGCGTTTCTCCTTAGCGATGCCGCTGTGTTGACTGAAAGTTTTGTTCAACGACAGCTAGTTTGTCGGGTTTAAAAACTTTTTTAGTTGTCACTTGTTTCTTCTCACCCTTTTCAAGATTTGATGATAAATATTGCGTCACATCGGTACTGGCTTGTAGGGCCTGATTTAATATTTTCCCTGTTTGTGGGACATCAAGTGCTTTTAATTTCTTTGACCAATTGTCAATATAGGCAATGCTTTGTTGCCCTGGATCAATCCCAAGATTTTTAGAAATCACGTAGCTTGATAACTCAGCCTGTGTCTCCTTAATAGCTGTTGTCCACTTATCTTTTGATTGCGCAGAATGTAGTTTTGCGTGAGCTACTTCATGGGCTAACGTATGAATCTTATCCGTGGGTGTTAAATCACTGCGCAATAAGATGTATTTTTTTGTTGGGTCTGATTGAGATTGTAGAAAAGCGCCTTTTGCTTGTCCTTGCCAGGTCATTGGGCGTTTGGCCAATTGATCATCAACACCTTGATCATAAACAGTTACTTTCATGGCTTCAGCGTACTTTAACAATGTTTTGTAGGCATTATCTAGATGTATAGGACTCTTATCCGTGGCTAAATCAATTGGCCGATTTGGTAATAGCTCAGGCAATTGTTTTGTTGTTGCATTGGTTTGGCGGACGTCAAATACTGTTTCAACTGGATAGTGCTTAACTGTCTGTACGGGTAATTGTTTTGTGTTGGCTTGATTTTTTTGCTCAGGTGTCGCATTTGCCCAACGAATTCGTTCCCCATTGGTATCAATAATGGTTTTTAAATCAACGGGAGCGCCAAAGATTTTAATGCCTGTCTCGCCTTTGTTAACTTGAATCCCATCAGCTGACCATTGTTTATAGCCTTTTAATAGTGTGGCATCAGGTTTTTGTAATTGAATCAACATTGAGTTACGGGCAGAGTAATTCAACCCTGTCGCGGTGAAATCTAGTAGTTTTTTAACGCACTCGGATCAGTTTGATAAGCGGTCACTTTCCCCATCGCCTCTTTGATAATGGCTTTGTTCTTTAAAGCGTTGTCTTTACGACGTTGTGCTTTAGTCATTTTTGTCTTGGCTGATTGTTCAAATGGCGTTTGCGCTTTGTTTTTAGCTGGGACTTTTGAGACACGGTCATCTTGATTGTCAAAAGGATTATCTTGTGTTTCTTGTGCTGCAAGTTGTGATAATTGTTCAAGACGTTGCGCATTCTCACCCATAGACAAGGTCTGATAACCTGAGATACCGCCTTTTAGTTGTTCGTTCCAATCTTTTCCTTTGGTAGGAATCTGGCGTTCTGCAACAATCATTTCGTTGGTATTGGGATTTTTGAATTGAAAACGATCATAGAAATCAGCGGCTTTAAATCCTGCCTGGTCATTATCAAAGGCAACAATAACCTTATTAAACTGTGCTTGTTTCGCGCCAATACTGTCATTTAAGAACTGCGCACCACGTTTGGCATCAGTGCCAGAGATAGATAACAAGGTGGCGTTATTGTTAGTCAACTCTTGATGATTCTGTTGCGCATAACTGAGTAAATCAATCGGACTTTCAAAGAGCACCAAAGTTTGATTGCCTTTGCCAAAGGATATGTTATAACCAGTTGCGGTATCACTGCCAGCAAACACCTTTTTGGATGTCCCCCGTTTTTTAAAATGTTCAAAATCTTGTTCAGTCCCTTGTCGGTCAGCACCAACGATTTTGCCATTTACATCACGCCAAGGAAAGATAACAGGATTTAGATGCATCTGATCGTTTTCTCGATAACGACTGCCCTGGACAACCGCGCCATGTTTGATTAGATTAGCGACAAAACGTGGATCAAGATGTCGTTGTTTTACTAAATAGTCTTGAGCTACTTGCGTTTCTTTAGTGCGATAAACCTTGTCATAATCGAATTTATAGGCGGGCTCTTTGGGCTGATAGAGCTTGTCAATATCAATATTGTCTCCTTTAACATGACGAGCATAGGCCAGTTGATTACGTATAGCATTACCTTTACTTTGTCCTTCCTCATTTCCCAATTCGTAGTAGTGAATGAAATCGACTAAATCACCTTTAATCCCTCTGGCGTTCCAAACAAAAAGGTTCAATTTAGGTCGCACAACTAAACTGTCATGATCAATCATCCTGAGTTCACTAGAGGATGTTTTGTTATAAGCTATGCCTTTCCAGTCACAATAGCCTTGTATAGGTAATTTCTTTAATTGCGCACGTTCTTCTTTACTTATTCTCATGACGCACCGCCTCGATCAGAGTCATGTAAATTGTCGAGTTTGGCAAAAGCCGCATCAATCGCTTCTGGATTATCTTCTTCTAGGTTGAACTTGGTCAATAATTGACGACCCAATTGAGTGACCAGTTGATCATTAAGAATTTTTAGGTCTTGACGAACTTTTTTCTTCTCGTCTTGAATAGATTTTGCTTGTTGGTCAAGTTGATCTAAGCGTTGATTTGCTTCATTTATGAGTGCTTTGATTGATTTTTTAGCCATAGTGGACTCCTTTTTTGTTAGATAACACAGTCACTATAACAAGAAATAAATATGTTACAAAAAGTGGAACGGAAATATTTGAGCATTAGGTCATGCCCCCAGACCCCCGGACATGCACTTGACAGGCGTGGTTAATACCACACCAATCAAGTACATTGGGGGTTCAAAGAAAACCACGCAATATTAAGCAGTTCTAGCTTAATATTGCGTGGTTTTTATGTTCCCTGCTGGCTGTTTAATCTGTTTCATTCTTGCTTTTGTGACTACCAAAACTTTAACAAGCTAAGCAAATCTAAGGTCTAAAGACCTAAGATTTGGGGCTAAATTTGCAAGGTCAAGCACTACGTGTCGCTTTGCGAACCTTGCAAACCCGCCCTAGCCTGTTCTAGTTTGTCCGTTCACAACGCAATAAGAATTAAAAAGACGACACATCAGCCGTCAGGAAAGTGAGAACTCACATGAAGTTATTTTACGTACGCCTAGAAACGCTCATTAACGGACACACCAGACGTTATGCCAGTACCGACAAAACAATCGTTATGACCGGTGGTTATCCTGTTCACTTTGAAATATATGGTATCAAGCGAAATGATAACTTCATTTTGGGGCATACACACACTGTCTTACAAGAACGCTATGGACAAGATGTTGAATTGATACAAATTGATAAGGACGGTAACCAAGTATGACACGACAATATTATGATGATTTTTCAAAATTACCCTTAGCTAAAATGGCGCAAGCTATGACAGACATGACCTTTAACTACAATGAAACTAAGGTGCCTACTAGTCATTATAAAAAGCAATTGGGCAAAGGTTTTGAAGAGTTAATTGAAGCAAATGTGAGTGTATCAATTGTGTCAACTATCTTTAATACTTTGCAAGCTTTGCAAAAAGAGAGTCCTAAATTATTCTATCAAGCCCTACTATGCCTTGATACGAATGTTAAACCAAGTAGTATTACAGCCAGTCAATATCAGGCAATGGAATTTACTTGGTCACAGTTTGAATTAAACAAACAAAAGCATATTATTGATAAGTCTTACGTGCAAATGTTTAACCAAGTTGAAGAAAATGGTTTGACTTACTATATGGATAATCAACAGGAGCCAGACGTTTAAGCTCGTTTATTTTGCAAGAATTGACCGATAATAAACATATCACGCTTAGAGTAACTAATTAAGGAGATCAAAGTGTCAATCGTTACCGTTAAATATATGGAAATATTGGAAAAACAGCTAGAGAAAGCAATAGAAATCGACAGACAAATGTATCGTGATGAAAAAGTGGTATTAGGTTCAGATGACTTAACTGCCAATGAAATTCAAGCAATACGTAATGAATTTGCTACTGAATTCGAACAAATTTAATGAAAGAAGTCTTGATATAGCGCTATATGTTTTCACTTTGAAATTGATTGTTATTCTCGTGTTAATCATGATAATTGGATATTACATTGCGGGCGTGGTTAATAATGCCAGACGTCATGACGATGAATAACTATGGTGAATTTTTTCGCCATGTTCCCCAGACCCGCAAGCGGGATCGAACACGCTTCGCTCGCCTGCCCAAGCTCATGGGTGCCACTTCGCTTTGAGTCAAACAGTGTGCCACAACCAGTGACTTGTAAGCTGTGGTGGTTTTACCACAGCAACAAGCACTAGAACATAATAAAAGGGCTGCGTAAATTCGCTCTGCTCACCCTTTTATTAAGCTCTGCTTGTGGCGCATGTTCTTCGTCAAAACGAAATAACACACCAATCTCAGGCAGGGCCGACAGGAAAAAGGTTTTGCCTGGTTGGGTACATAGAGATTCGATTCTCAGGAGGACTATCATGATTATGACTCATCTTACTCAGTTCATTGCCAGCATTGCCGCACTCATTATCAGCCTGGATGTTATTTTAATGGTCATTAATGGCACAATGCTCTATGTTGTAATCACCATCGTCGGTTTTTATTTCATTCTGAGTTTAGCTTTCAAAAAACCAGCCTTGAAAGTTTTGCGATGCTGGATTCAAACGGGCCAAACAAAAATAAAGGACAAACATTATTATGAACAGAAAAAACATAGCAGTCGAATCAAATTTTGAGGCACTACCAACAGTTGAAATTAACGGTAAGCCTACTTACCCATGTCTAGCTCAAGAAATTTTAGAAGACAAAGTGTTTGGACCACGGGTATTAAGACGTTTGAATCATCTATTAATGGCCCATCCTAATGGCTTATCTGAATCGGGTCATGATTGGTATTTTGGGTATTTAGTCTGTGCTTATACACAAACACACTATGGCGTTAAAAATTTATTAAACTATCCTTCTGTCACAAAAAACCTTTTTGTTTTATGTACGCAGCAAGTTGCTTGATGGAGGTTGAACTATGTTAATTTTTTGTTTATGCTTATTAGCAATGTTTGTCTGTTGGTTATTTGGCCACATTTTAGGTTACTTGATATATTTAGTGATTCTTTTTACGGGCCATATCATCAATTTTTGGGCATTTTACCTATCAATATTAACGTTGGTATTGATGATTCATTGGATCGGTGTCACACAATTAACTGAAATCTTAATATTAATTCTCGTCATTTTAATTATTTCGTTGCTTTCTTTATTAGTAGCAAGGCAATTGAAGAAAAACTAAGAGCATAAGAAAAGGCCTTGGATAAAGCTATCCAAGACCCAGAGCGCATGGTTGATAAGACGCCTCTTACCAACCCCACTATTTTATCATATATCAAGATAACGCCACAGAAAGGAACGGCTATGAATTACCAGCAATACCTTAAACGTTATAAAAATGATAACCATCGTCGTCATGACGCTTTACCTGAACCAGGCAAAGCTGTTCTAATCGCGGCAGAACTCAGTCGACGCTATGCGCCTGACCAAATTACCATTCGCTCACGAGTAAGACTAGCTCAGTGGTTTAATATTACGGTTCCAGTATTGATTCGGTTATAACACCTGGTAGCCAACTATCGTTATCATAAGTTTTGTCCGCTTAAACAAGAAACAATATCTCTGCCTAAAGTAGACAATAGATAGATACCTTAATTAGTTGTCACGGTTAATTTGGTACGCTGTTGCAATTCTTGCTTGATGACGCTTAATTTTTCTCGATAGCTGCCATTTAAGCGACCCACCTGTTTGGAAGTTGTTGCAAACCCTATTTTATGGTATTCAAAGAAGATATTAACTTCATCGCTGTACGGTTCATATATGATACGGACAGCATATAACGTATTCTTTTGCTTAGTAAACAACTTAGCAATATCTTGGACAATTTTGTCTAACTCAGTCATTGGAAATTACCACTGCTCTAATATCTTCGAAGAGAATTTGTTGTTGATCAATAACAACACCACGGTCAGTAAAGCCAGAAACCAAGCCGGTGATATTAGGTAACATATCACCATCGGCATGTTGTGTGTCTGTCTGAACAGTCGTTAATAAATAATTTGTGGTGGCAAACTGCAATTGATGCTTAATTTCTTTTAGAGGCATTCTTGGTAATCTTTTGTTTACAGTATGTCTCTTTTTTTCGTCATTATTTAGGAGTGCAGTATGATCTGACAGAAAGTAACCATTCCACTTAATTTTGCCGCGTTCTCGATAATCATTTTTAAAATAGTTGTTTACTGTATTTTTAAAATCGTCATTCATATGTTCTCTCACCAAAGTTTATGTAAAAGGATTACCGTATTTTTTAGAATACTCATAAAATCCTAGTTTCTGTAAAGCAATTTCTTTTTCAATAGATGCTGTGTCTTTGAAATTAATCATTTGTAAAACCTCGAATGCGAAATCTAGTGATGCTGTGCCATTAGCAGTTACTAGATTCTGATCTCGAACTGATTGTTTTTCTAAGAAATGTTGTTGATTGTTATAGTCGGTATACTCTTTCCAAAGATAAACAGAATTTCCAGTATGTTTAAAGTTATTCAAAAGTCCTTTTTTTGCTAAATAATCAACTGCTCCACAAATTGCCCCAACAGGTTGACCATTCAAAAGACGTTTTTCTAATAAATGATATAATTCTTCATTCTCTATAGCCCAAGAGTTCCCTCCAATTAAAATCAAGAGGTCAATATTTTCTGGGATTTCATCTATCGTTATATCAACAACTGTTCTAAAACCGCCGATTGAAGGTACTTCCTTGTTGATCGAAGCCGTCTTTACTTTCCACTCTTCAGCTTGATTAAGCATGCTTGATAAGTGAGCACCTTCCCAATCTGCATAATCATCTAATATCAAAAAAACTGCTTGTTTCATAATATTTCCCTTTCTAGTCATAACTGTTTCCGCCATTGTGTCCACCGACTAAAGTGGCACGATTAATGGCTGTTGCCCCTTCTGTTTTCGACATTGCACGCATGATAGCAGTTGTGCCGAATCGTTTTCGTAGTTCATCAACTACTTTATCAATTTTATTACTGTTAATTTGTTTTTCCGGCTGACTAAACAAATCAAGCTGCACCCCAACATCATCAACTAATCCACCATAGTCGATACCAATGTTGCGAATGACTTCGCCTTGCCAATATTTTTCAAATAATGTGATCATGATCTGCATCAAATTTCGAGTGTCATTAGTTGGCTGTATCCGTAATTGCTTCCTGAAACCATGCGAATGCTGCTTTTCAGCTTCAGCAAATGAATAACCAATGAAGAGGCTAACTAATGAGGTTTGTTTTTTGTGTGAGCGGATTCTGGAAGCTACCTGATCAGCCATTTCTCTGATTACCACTTCAATCTCATCACGCTTATGATAGTCCCTTGGTAAAACTTGCGAATTACTATAAGATTTGCTTTTGGGGACAATGACATCTGTCAATTCAGTACGATCTATGCCCCAAGACAAAGCATACAGTTGTTCACCAACAATACCAAGTTTAGCTCGGAAAAAATAAGGATCTTGATGAGCTATATCATAAACCGAATGAATGCCCATTTTGTCTAGTTTCACTGCTGTTCGATTGCCAATGCTCCAAATATCATTCAACTTGGTTATTGGCCATAATTTATTGGGCACGTCATCATAATGCCATACACCCATGAGTTGCTTGTCATGCTTAGCTTCTATATCAAGCGCAATTTTGGCCAAGACAGGCGAATCGCCGATGCCAATCGTTAAATAAATACCGGTTTCCTTTCTGACCCGTTCTTGAATCTGACGTGCAACTTGTTCTGGTGTTGAACCAAAAAATCCCCAGGTCTCCGTTAAATCAAGAATAGATTCATCAATCGAGTAAGGTAATACCTTATCTTCAGTGGTGTACTCGCGATAAATCTGGTTTATTTTTAAATTTTCTTGAATATATAGATTCATTCTTGGATGGGTAATGACGAGTCGTTGGTCTTGAGGTAAGTCTCTTTGTCGCATGACATTAGTGATTCCTAGCTGCTTTTTGGCCGTTGGTGATGCTGCTAAGACTAGCCCACCATTAGTATTTGCTTGTTCAGACATCACCACCAAGAAAGACTTTAATGGATTAAGTCCGCGTTTCACGCTTTCAACACTAGCGTAGAAACTTTTGGAATCAATCAGCATGAACACGCGTCTTGTTTCACTCAGATAATTGTACTCGGATATGGCTAATGGTTCTTTATTTGCAATCATTGTTATAACCTCAAATAACTAATAGACTCTTCTTTTATTATACGAACAAACGTTCCCTTTAGCAAGAAGTAATTCTTTTTTATTTTCAGTTAACTTTGTAGCTTTATAATGTAGTTATAGTCAGTTAGACATGACTATCTCTCTTCCACAATTTATTTCCATTCTCTCCCATTAAAGAGCTGACTAACTCCCAGGTCAGCTTTTTTATTTAATATAGCGTCAATATTTTTTTACAACGAATACTGTAATATAAAATCAAAAAGCCATAGCGCGAACTACAAATCATAGCAAAACACTTTCGAAAGTAATCATATTATCATTAGAAAAAATAACCATTATCTTGGGAAAGATAACGGTTATTTTTTGTGCTGTTTTTATCAACACAAACAACTAGAGTAATCAACGCGCCATTAGCCATATATAGGTATATCGCTTAATGCCTAACTTAATACAATTGTCTACAATCACTGTAATAAACTTCCTTTAATTAAATCCAAAAGTAAATTATTAAAAGTTGACGTTTGATCATTTAAACTACCAAAAAATTCTTTATCAATATTTTCAACAATTGGAACAGATTTTTCGACTAAAAAATGTCCATTATCTGTTAAAGTAATCAATTTTGCTCTTGTATCAGTATGCGAAATATTCCTTGTCACAAAGCCCTTTTTTTCAAGATTCTTTACAATAGTGGAAATGGTCATAACATCTATATTAGTAGCGTTTGCTATATCTACTTGATTCACTTTTTCTTGGTTATTAATTAGAAAGGATAAGCTAGTCAAAACGATAAACTGAGGGTGTGTCAAACCAACCTCACTAAGCGCTTTCTTTATTCTTTTATGCCAAAGATTATAAACTCTGATGAAAGAATAACCTATTGATTTATCTGATTGTTGATCAAATTCGGAAGGGAAATTATAATTCATTAGCTGCCTTTACTAATCCAAATACTGAATTTGGTACGTCTTTAAATATTTTTCCAACAAATCGGCTATCTTCAAAGGTCTCAAGACGATTATCCGGAACAAACTCTACAGAATGCTTAACCACAATTTTGTCATCTTTTGAGATGAGTTGGTGGATAAAAGAAATTTCACCAACATGAGGAATAACAGTTAAATCAGTGAATTCAGAATTCTTTTCTACCTTAACTAATTCAAATGACATTTCAGGTTGCCCTTTTAATTTCATAGTGCCCTTTGTACCTTGCACAAATTGACCGGATAAAGAAATATCTTCTAGATCCGATTCCCATTTAAACCAGTTATTGACATCTGAATACATATTCCAGATTTTATCAATATCAACTAATGTTTCTGTCTCAAAACTGAACTTCATAATCTACACCTCTTTTTAATATGTATTATTATTATAAGTGTTAATATCATTATTTGCAAGCATTTCTCTATTTAATCAGATTCAATACTTATATATTAGTGTGTAAAAAAATCCTTGATGTCAGCTGTTAGTTCACTTGAATGTGAAAGATAGTGCTAGGCTAAATAATCAAAATATAAAAAATAGACCACTTATCTTCAGTTACTTAGGCCATGTTTTAAACGCACTAGTGACTCAAAAGCATTAGTCTATCAATCTATGAGTGATTATTACTTTGTAGCCTTTGAATGAACTTCATGTCTTATCTGTTCCTCGTTCAATAAATGAAAAACATTATAAATTTGCCGAAATATGGTTTAGTTGTTCAATATATCTGTTGGATAAATCAAAATGCAAAGTTCCAACTTATTGACTTCTGAGCAATGTCTCTTAGCTGGTTATTATGCTTTTAGTCAAACATTCATTGCGTACGCACGTGGTACTATCTTGGCTTAACTACTCAGCGTAGTGAAGCCATTTATGATTAAAGTTACAATGGCCATCTAGCACTTTGACAATTTATTTCTAATCCCGCCAATAAAAGAACTGACTAGGAAATTAGTCAGTTCTTTTATTTAGTCAATTGTCAATAATTTTCCAAAAATAAATTCTGTGCTATAATAAAGACATAGAAAAAGAGCCGTAGCACGAACTACGACTCCTAGCAAACCCGTTTCGACGGTGGCTAAGAATAATCACTAATTAATGACCATTAACTCGCCAAAGTTAAAGATGGTCATTTTTTTGTGCTGTTTTTGATTAACACAACAACTAACGTAATCAACGATAGGATAAACATCCCAAAGCTAATCATTAGTTGTAATGCATCCGATACGGACACAAGGCCTCTCCTTTCCCAGAATCTGGGTTTACAGTTTTAACACCATAAGCACCACCTCCATTCAGGATAGCCCCCTCTTAACTTGTTTGCTTTTAACAGTATAGCATAACGCAAAATATGAATTGGTCTAAAATGGGTTGACTTGTGAAATTTAGATAAATGGTGACTTTGTGAACAACAAAGATAAGGTAGAACTAAGTTTGTGAATTATCTTTTTTCACAAACAAAAAACAGGCTTTGGAAAGCCTGTCATAGCGTCACTTTGGATAGCATGTATTATGTTAATTTAAATTGGTATAGGTGAATTTTTATATAAACATTTTTTGCAGGAAACCTTTTTTCTGTTCCTTGAGCAAATCTAACTTACGTTGATGAAGAGCGATAGTATCATCTAATTGTTTGAAGAATGAACCTATTTTTTGTTGCTCAATATTATTACTAGGAACCGTAGCGCTATAATTGGATATTTCATTTAAAGAGATATGTTTAATAGTCCCACCATGGGACACTTTTGTCATTTCATTAAAAAAAGAACCCTGATTTAACCACTGATATACAAATTCAGTATTTTTATTGGCTACTAGTCGGGCAACTCGTTGAGCTAAAATCAGATTATCATCTACCACTTTAGCAGTCCTTCCAACGGTTCCATCCATTGTGACTAAAATGTCATTTTTGTTTAAATAATATCGTTCTTTAATCTCATCAGATAGATCATCTACTCTATTACCTAATGATACATCTACGGTAGAAGATTCATTTTGAATATTTCCGTTGGTAATAACTAAATATTTTCCATTGTCAACGAAATCTTCGTTTTTAAATGGAAAGCCTGTTAAAACTAGGGCTAATTCCCCCAACTTACGCTCTTCCCAATCGTCAGTGAAATTCTCAAATCGCAATTCAGGAACTCTTGCGCCATTTTTGGGGAACATTTTTTGCAAGAAGCCTTTTTTCTGTTCCTTGAGCAAATCTAACTTACGTTGATGAAGAGCGATAGTATTATCTAACTGTTTAAAAAACGCACCGATTTGCTTTTGTTCTTCATAATTTGGAATTGTAAAGACAGTTGATGAAACTTTTTTCCAATCCGATCTAGGCATTTTTGTCCCCGACGTATCGTTAGCAACCTTTTGATAATGATTAGATTGAATTAAACTATAAACAAATTTAGGATCAGAATTTATTGATTGAAATACCCAAAAATCGCCTAGTGCTATTCCCTTAAAATCAGCCAATAGCCAGTTTTTCAAATAAGGACGCAATTTCCCATATAAAATATTTTGTGATTCAAATAAAATACCTTTTCTATCATCAAATTTATGAGATACATCTTTATTAAGGCGACCTTCTCCAGCGACAATATCTTCAAATTCAACCTTAGGCAATTCACTGTTGTGTGATGTTTTACTTAGTCTCGATACTATATCAGTTAACTTACGCTCTTCCCAATCATCCGTATAACCTCTAAATCGCAGAGAAGGTGATTTTCTTTTTTTTGTTTGCATTCCCTCACTCCTATTTCTACCAATTAATTAAAATACTGGTAATTTTTTCGTTTGCCTTTTGTTCAGTGCTTTTTAATAAATGAATGTAAGTGTTCTGAGTAGTAATACTATTTGCATGACCTAGTCGTTTGGCAACAACCTGAACACTAATACCATTGGCTATCAAAACAGAAGCATGCGTATGCCTCAGTCCATGGAGCGTAATGATTGGTACTTTTGCCAATTGACAATATTTTTTTAACCGGTTATTAATAGTAGAATTATAAATCACAGGATGTCCTTTTCGTTCTAGACTCGGGAATATCGGCATTGTATGATTGATGTTTTCAACAATAGGTCGTAGTATCCATGCAGTTTTTAAGTCTAAAGCAATCGTTCTGATAGATGATTCATTCTTCGTAGGCTGAAACCTTTGATTAACAAAGCCTTTTTGCTGATAATTATATGACTTGGTGACATGTATAACTAGATTTTGGAAATCAAAATCATCCTTGGTCAGTGCGAGTGCTTCTGAAAATCTGAGGCCTGTCGTGAGTAATAAAGCTAAAAAATGTTCCCAAGTTAGTTCACCTTTTTTCTCTAGTTCAAACGATTGCATCAAATTCTTGGCTTCAGTTTCTTCCAAAAATATATTCTTGGATTTAACTGCTTGTCCCCCTAAAAATACTTTTCGTGTAAAATCCTTGTTAATAATGCCATCATCATAGGCATCCAAAATACTTGCACGAATTTGCCGATGAAAATCCATGACTGTTTTATGACTATGAACTTGACTATATAGTCTAATGATTTCTTGATAATTGCTTTTTGATAATTTAGAAATAGGTATTTCTGTTTCTAATTTTTTAAGCCATGATCCGGTGGTTTTATATTTAGCCAGTGTTTTGTCACGTACAAAACCCGCTTTGTGGTTTAAAACCCAAGATTCAAAATATGTTGACAAATTATACATTTTTTATCCTTTCTACATGAAGTGTTTAGTCTGTACACTTCATATTGAAAAAATAAAACTTCTTGAGACGATAATTATTCTTCAGTGGAAACTAGCTGTTGATATAATTCGTTAAATTTCTGTTTGCTTTCGTCTATCTCCTTATCAATTGCAGTAAGTGACGCATCAACTTTGTTTAAATCAATTGCCTCTTCTTCTTCAAACGTGTTTACGTAACGTGGAATGTTTAAATTAAAGTCATTTTCCTTGATTTCATCAAAAGTTGCCACATGAGCGTATTTATCGACGTCCTCATGCTTCAGATAAGTGTCAATAATTAAGTCAATATCTTGCTGACGAAGCATGTTGTTGTTTTTTTGTTTTTCAAATCCTTTAGATGCATCAATAAACATGACATCATCGTTTTTTCTATTTTTTTCTAAAATCATGATAATCGTTGGAATACCAGTGTTTGTGAATATTTTTTCTGGTAACCCAATCACTGCAGATATGTTACGATTCTCCAGTAATTGCTGACGAATACTGCCCTCGGCTGCACCACGGAAAAGAACACCATGGGGCAAAACAATTGCCATACGTCCATCTTGTTTCAAATGATACAATCCATGTTGCAAAAATGCGAAATCAGCTTTTGATTTAGGTGCAACGCCAGCTTTGAAACGTTGATCATCCTCTCTATTTGTATTATCCCAGTTTAGTGAATATGGCGGGTTCGCCATCACAGCATCAAACATGCGAGGACTATCAACACCACTTTGAACACCATCTGGCCAATCAGAACTCAATGTATCATCATTGTTAATATGAATATCATTATATTCAACGCCGTGCATCATTAAGTTAATACGTCCCAAATTATATGTGGTTGTAATCACTTCTTGACCGTAATACTTAATGGCTCCACGTACACCATCATTGTGCATGTAGGAGGCAGTCGTCAAAAGCAACGATCCTGATCCCATCGCCGGGTCATACAGACTATACTCAGGCATGTCTTCACGACCCGCAGTCAAAATACGGGCCATAATATCTGAGACTTGATGGGGCGTATAGAATTCACCGGCTTTTGCACCAGAATTAGCTGCGAACATTCCAATTAAATATTCATACAGATCACCCAAAACATCCGCATCTTCGTCTAGTTCTATTTGATCAATTAAACTAATCCAATCCATGAGCGTTTTTGTACGAGTTTGAGTATTACTGCCCAATCGACTTGATGAAAGATCCATATCATCAAAAATACCATCAAAAGTTGCTTTAGCACCTTTTTGGATGCCTTGATTGAAATGTACCAATGCATCTGCTACATTACTAACATTAAATTGATCAGTATTGATAGCCTCCTGCCAGTCACTAAACAATTCACCAGGCTGAATGACGTAACCTAACTTTGATTGCATGAACGCTGCCGCTTTTTCCGGATTTTGGTTCCAAATATTAGCCCATGTTTCACCACGCAGTTGGCCAATAAGCCAATTTTGAGCTTTTTCAGATAAAAACTTATAGAACATCAAACCAAATATATAGTTCTTGTATTCAGCTGGTTCAATTTTGCCACGCGTTTCGTTCAATGTTTTCCAAATTAATGTTTTTTTATCAGCGGTTAATGCCATTTTTATTTCCTTTTTCTAAATTATTTTAATGTTTTGTAATCTTAGCAAAATAAGTTAACACATTTTCTTCAAAGTCTGCGGTCTCAAAGAAACCAATATTCAATTTGTTTTCCATGTTTTGCAGTAATTGATTTAATTTTGTATTATCAACTAATTCTACGCCGGGCAAATATGCATTGTAGGCCTCGAGTATGTCATTTCCATTATAATTATGATCAGCTGACCACTTGTAGATATTTAACTCCTGTTGCGTATTACGAATTACTTTTCTAACTGACTTAAGCTTCTCGGTATCAAAATGATCTTTATAAGTGCCTTGTTCGATGCCATCTAAGACCTGACTTATCTCATCACGGCTATCTTGATCCAGTGGTTGCACATGTTCCTCGACAGCTAGACGATTCTCAGGAATAGTTGTATCCATATATTCATTTAGCAAATCCACTAATTTATCGTAGTCAATGATTTCGTTGGCATAGGATTGAATGGCTATTTTGATGTTGGTTAAATCAATTTGTTTTTCTGCGGGCAAGATTTCGTTAACATCATTCATCCGGGCCTGCAGAGCACTTAATTGCGAGTTGTTTTTAATACCCAAACTAATTGGACCATCAACACCTTCAACCTGACTCCCTATTACGTATCCTTGTTGAACTAGTTGCTGTACCTTCGAGTTAACATCGGCAGCAGTTACTGCAAATTCCACTTGGTCTTTTTCAGAACGCGGCATTTGTGAAAAGTCTTCACCAGCTAAAACTTGTAATCGGTTAATTTTTGGTTGCAAGTCATGAATTTGATCTGCCATTTTTGGGGCCAGAATGCCGTCATCAAACAGCTCCTTTTGTTCGGTTTCATCGGGAATCTTTGCTGCATCAGCAATCGTATCATTACCACCTTTGGTGTAAATAACTAAGGCATTTTTGACATTATCTTCCATAACCGCGCCCTTACGGTAAAAACGTACTTTACCATGTGGCTTCGCTGCTTTATTAATCGTACGGTTAGTCCGAGACATAGCTTGAATTAATGGCCCTTCTTTCATCAATTTATCCATATAAATGATATTGACATATTTAGAGTCAAAGCCAGTTAACAACTGATCAGCCACAATAATCAAATCTAGACGGTCATCATCTTTATTCTGGTTATACGGCTTTTTCCTAGAAATTCGCTTTGTAATGTCATTCAAGTATGATCGCTGCGGGTCATTATCTTCCAAAAAATTGTGTGTCCCGTAGAGAGTCATGTAATCTATCATTGCTTGTTTTAATACCGCCTGTAGATCCGATGTTCCCACCCCGTTATTTTCATCGCGAGAAAAAGTCATGGCTACCCGTAGTTCGGGAAACATTTGTTTGAACAAACTGTAGTAAGACGCAACCGCTTGTTTTCCAGAGACAGCCAGAATCGCTTGAAACTGATTTGGTTTTCTAACCCCCATCTCAATTGGACCACTGGCGTTAGTTGACCAGTTATTTTTGATGTCATTCAAAACAGCTTGACGGTATGGTAAACTTTCAAAGACTTTTTGTTCCAACTGTTTTTCGGTTAATTCTGACTTCGAATTATGTTCAAAATCAGTTTCATAATAAGTCACATCAAATCCCAAAACATTGCCGTCGCCAATTGCGTCTTTAATGGTATAGCGGTGAAGTCTGGGCCCAAAAATATCAAACGTTGAAATGTTTTTTGACGTTTTAACTTCATTAACCTCATCGCTATAAAAATTAGGGGTTCCTGTAAAACCAAACCATGTTGTTTTAGGTAAGGCCTTTTTAATACGGCCTAAAGAGTCACCACTGGCGGATCGGTGAGCTTCATCCATTAAGATAACCATCCGATGGTCTGACAATAATCCAGACTTAACAGCACGATCTAAACCTTGAATCGTTATCAAATAAATATTTGAAGTTTTATTTTGTTTTAGGGCACGTTTGATTTCCGTACTATTAACTACCTTGATTCGGTTTTCAAAGGTTTTGTAGGCAAATGATCGAAAATTATCATACGTCTGATTAATTAAATCGACTCTATCAACGATGAATAAAACATCTTGAACACGGGGCATCGCGGCCAATAATTGTGCCACCTTAAAGGAAGTCACAGTTTTTCCAGAGCCTGTTGTATGCCAGATGTAGCCACCCTCTCTTTCAACAAAACCATTTTGATTCATCTCACGCATACGATCAAGAATTTGGCGAGTGGCTTGAATTTGATAAGATCTCATGACCATCAAATTATCATTAGCCGCATCGGGAATCATATTTGTTGTCACTAAACGATGCAGTGCAGGAATGCCCATTACTTCGTGAATAAAGGCCATCGTATTTGTGACATCTTGGCCGTTGTCATCGCGCCATCCAAAAACAAAGTCTCTATTATAAGCATCACTATCTTTTGGACGCGCAAAATAATGCGCTGAATTTTGCGATAACACAAACTGCACTTGAACAAAAGAAAATAATCCAGTGTACATACCATCACTATCATATTTTTGAAGTTGTTCGAATGCATTCCATTGATTCTGAAGAGATTCATCTTTCTCTTCTACGTGAGCGACCGGTAAGCCATTAATTAATAAAACAATATCGACGCGCCGTTTGGAACTCAAACTGAACGTCAAATCATTAAAGGTAATTTGATTCACAATTTCATAGCGAGAATGTCCCCCAGCTACTTCATCACCATAAAAAATTTCTAACTCTAATTGCGTGCCATCATCACGAATTAATGGGATGGTTCCCACGCCACCAGCCCCAGCAAGCATAAGCTGAGCGTCGTATGGTGTTTTGATTTTCAACAATTCTAATTTTATCTGCTCAAACTCATTATCAGATAATAGTACGCCTTCTAACCTTGTACGATTATTATCATTTAATATATCACGCCAATGATCATAGAGGCGGTTAACAGTTACACCTGAATAATCTGCCAGGTAATCCCAACCTTCACTTTTCAACTTTTCTATAACGGCTTCTTCAAATTTATCTTCTGCCATGAATCATTCTAATCTTTCTATTTGTCTATTTTATAGTCGTAACTACGTCATTGTTCACGGATGTTTTCACGCCATATTCAGTCACTGGATTAAATTATTAATCACATGTCACTAGATTGTTTTAGCTGACGATTTGCCGATAAACATTCTAATATCTTGCGATTTATCATCTATCGCGTAGATAACCTCTGTAGGCGTAGTCAATTTATCGATAATATTTGAGGCTATTTCATCGACACGTTCGCCAAAAATAGGTTGAACCATTTTGTCAAATTGATCTTCAAGTTCAATAGTGGCATTCTCTTTTATTGTCTCTGAATGGTTTTTGATTGCTTGCGTTTTGTTTTCTAAGAATTTAGTTGCTTTCCCAGGAATTTTGTTTGTAACGTGACCTAGTGCTTCAATCGCTTTGGTTCCAACATCACCAACGGTGTCAGTTCTTGTAATTAAGTTGAGTGCTCTCTCAATAATAGGTTCTTTTATTTTTACAATGTAATCATTAGTATTATTGGTAAAACTCGATTCATATTCTCTCTTGAATGTATTAATTCGTTCCTCAATAATTTGTGGTTCAGTCCCATTTTTAGCGAACGACGTAATGATAGTAAGTCTTACCAACCAGGATAAAGAATCCGCAAAATAGGCCATTTTGAAATCCATCATAAAGTCACTATTTCGAATATTTTTTAACATATACGCAATTTTGGCCGCATCGTTTAGCCCTTTTGTTTTTAAAAGTTTCGACTGATCAAATTGGTTAAGTAAAATATTGTATTGTCTGAAAATAATTTGTGCTTCATTAGCCAATTGGCTTAGTTCTTGTAAATTAGTCGGCGAAATATTTTCTTGCTGTGTAATTGTTTTGATTCGTGCATCGATAGTTTGTAATACAGCCAATTTTTCTGCGTGCATCATACCAATAACGCTATTTAACTTTGAAGCAATATCGTCTATCTTTTGATTAATTTTTTTGAACTGTTGCTTGATAATAACGGTCGTTAAAACAGCCAATGCTACTTGGGGATTAGCCAGAGTAGACGTTAATGTGCCAACTTGCTTAAAGCCAGAATGACTAATTATTTTACCCCCATCACCTTTCACAATTGAAGATAATGTTTGATTAGCATATTGCTTTAATTGTGTCATTGAAACCGTATTTGTAAAGAGCTGTAATCCATTAGCGGAAAAATTCAAAGTTTGGGTTAAATTGCTTAATCCATATATTGAACTACCAATAATTTCACTGTTAATTAGCAGTTCTTGAAAACTGTCAGACTTCAAATTACTGGGATCCGTACGAATTAAACTTAATTCTTCTCCTATCGTATTCTGTAAGACAATCTCGTTGGCATTATCAATGACACTTTTCTTTTTCATATTCTCAATTTTCTCCAAAGTTAAGTTTAATTAATTGTATTACGACCTTATAAAGTAATTATTGATAATTGAGATTTCCCGAAGTCACTTTCATAGTTGCTTTATCAACATAAAATTCAATAACATGGCGAGGTGTATCGTATATGTGTACTACAAATTGGTTCCCGTTGTCCTGAGTTTCACTTGATTTGACTTGTGGTTGGAATCCATCGGTAATACTATGTTTGAAACTATCGAAATAAGTCATGGCTAATTCTTCAGCCTGAGAGGCACTCATTTTTGAAAGTGATGGTTGTGTCGCATCGATAGAACTTGTAAATGCAGCGTTATCATCTTTCTCAGATTGTCTAAATGGTTCATAATAAGAATCTGGAATAGTCATACCGTATGAGGTCGTATTTTGACCTGATTTAACTTCTATTAGTCCCAAAGTATTTTGGTAATGAATCAATGTTAGAGTGGTATCTGCCCCATTTTTACTAACAACTACAACCCAATTGTCACCTTCAGGATGAACACTGACTAACTTTGAATGATTGAAAGTTGGAACAGAAGCAACAATATCAAGTGCTGTTGCTTGATCAAAAATTTTAGTCATAGGAGTAGGCTTAGCAAAGACCCCTCCAACTCCACCGGCTAATCTTATATTATAATCTGTTCCGGAAGCATTTAATATATTATCAGATGTCGCGATGGATGTTTTGTTACTTGAGGTTGTATTTTTGGTTGTTGATTTATTTTTTTTCGATGTTGTACTAGCCGATTCGCTTGGTCTATGATATTTTTTATCATCGTGTCCAAGATAGAACAGCCCACCAAGAATAATGGCAGTACCTATAACTGTAGATAATGTGATAATCATGATCTTTTTCATGCTAATGCCTCTTTTTTATGCTTAATCATCTTTGCTTGACGCACTAAATAAAATAGCATTAATGATGATTTTTTAAATATACTTATCCCTTTGTACTTACTCAATACATTTAAATAAGAAGATGGGTTACTTTTACATTTACATAATATCAAAAATGTAAATTGAGATTTTCCAACTATTCACGTTGACTTTCATATAAGCGTTATAGATTACGTTAATCAATTATTCATATGCTTAAAGAAAAAACTTTTCAAACATCTATCTATTAGGCGATTAATTATTTGATTATAGTATTTTGTAATATACGTTTGCACTAACTAACCATTTTTGTCATTTGATTTTTTGAGTAATTATATTTTATCTGAAAGTAACCCTATAGCTGTAACTAAAATTACATAACTTGCAGATTTAGTAGTTCACCTAAATCTTTTGTTGTTGCTGGATTCGCTGTTTTATAATCAAATCTTTTTCCTTTAAGTGGTGTCTTTCCTTCATAAGCCTTTAAATTGAACCAAACGCGCCCTGCATCAGCACCTGTTAAGTAATATCCAGCTTGATCATCAATGCTATAATCAGCGATTACGGTTTGCTGAAACATCACAACAACGTGCGTTATATTTTTCTTAATGATAGTATCAAGATTTATTTTCCAAGCCTTACTTGCCCTTTTTTGAAGTTTTTCCTCACTGTTTGGTAATTCGCTTAGTTTAATGATCATTACTCTTTCATTAATCATATTGGTATATGCACCTTTCTGTGTGATTTTTTAATTCAATGTATTACTCATTTACCCTTTTATTATATTCTCTCTAAAATATAAAGTAAAATTTAAAAACACACAAATAGTGTATACGAAATTCAAACAGTTTTTTTTCATACAAAATAAGAATACGGCTTTATTTTCTAATTCAGTATTTTGTCTATAACAGATAGGCATATTAATACGATGTGCTTTGAAGTCAATAAATTACTCTATTATATTCACTCAAAGAACATTCATATGATAATGGCCGTATGGAAGCGTTTCATTCAATATTGAAGTGTGAAAAGCTTTATTTAGAAGCACACAAAACATTAACTGAAGTCCAAGCAGCCTCCTATTGGTATATCAATTTTTATAACTGCATTGGCATTTCAAATGTGGTCTAATTAACTGAATAAAAATAGTCCAATTTATTTACTTCTCAGCAGATTTAGATGCCATAAAAAATTTAGGAATCCCCTGCCTCTCACAGCTGCAATTGGCGCAGCAAAACTTTGCACAAATGAGCGAATTAGCTATTACGTCTGACATACACCACCGCATACCGTAACTTCTACCGATATCACACTCAATCAAGGCAGTACGGTGGCAAACATTAATTAGAATAACAAAAGAGTGTCAGTGTTTTTATGCACTGACACTCTTTTTAGTTATCTATTGCATTTTAGCTTCAATATTTGCTAATGTTACTTCTGAAGTAGACTCAAAATTCAGATCCGCTCCTGACAACACATCTGAAATACCAACTGCTAGTGATGTTTCACCTGCGCCATTGATTGAGGAAATTCCAGCAGCTGAATCTTCCAATCCAATGACATTTTCTGGATCTAAATGTAAGACTTCCGCAGCACGAACGAAGATTTCAGGATCAGGTTTTCCCTTTGTCAAAGTGGCGGGATCAACAATGTCAACAAAATACTCAGTTAATCCCAAATGATCTAGAATCATTGGTGCATTTTTAGAGGCTGAAGCTACCGACATTTTATAGCCGGCTGCCATAGCTGATTGAATGAAATCTTTCATGCCAGGTAAAACATCATCTTCCGTCAATGTGGAAATAAGTTGTTGGTAATGATGATTTTTCTTCTCTGCTAATGCTTCTTTATCCGCTTGCGAAAAATCATCGGCATGATTCCCAGCATCCAAAATCATTTGCAAAGAAGACATACGACTAATGCCCTTCAAACTTTCAGCCAACTCTGGTGTCCAAGTTGTGCCAACCTCATCAGCTGTTTGATGCCAAGCTTCGCCATGAAATCGCGCCGTATCAGCAATAACCCCATCTAAATCAAACGCAAAACCTTTAATATCTGAAAATTTAGCCATTTTTATTTATCCTCACTTTTTTTAATTTGGTAAGTTACAGTATATGTTTTTGTTTCATTTGCCGGCAAAACAATATCACCAAAGTCTTCATGATTAACCGCGTCAGGCAAGCTCTGCATCTCAATAGCAAGCGCTGTTTTAATGGCACTGTTATCGTCAGGATTGGCAGTGAATACAACAACACCATTGCGATCTGAATCTACTGTCAAGGTCAGGCTTTCATCTGGTGAAGTTAGTTTTAATCCCTCGCCTTGACGGCTTAGATCTAATACCCAAGCATCATCATAATGCTCCTGTCCCAAGGCGTGCAAATGCGCAAAATCAAATTTTGTATTTTGATTATCAAGCACGTTACCGGTTGGAATCGTGTGATTATCAACTTCAAGATGTTGACGTGACGCAATTTGTAATTTATGCTGACTGATATCTTGATCCTTACCAACTAAATTAAAGTAGACGTGCGTCATTGGGTTGAACAATGTATTTTCAGTTGAAACGCCACTAAATATAATATCTAGACGATCCTCATCGTCCAATCGATAGGTTACTTGGGCAGCTAATTGTCCGGCGAATTCATCATCAAAAGTACGTGTGAAATTAATTTCCGCCGCTGTACCCAAATTTCTTGCTTCACCGTGCCAATTAACCGCATCAAAGCCATTGATGCCAGAATGTAAAACATTGCCATGATCATTTGATGTTAATGTAAAATGTGCCCCATTAATATCATAGTCAGTTTTTGATAAACGGCCACCAACGCGACCAATTGTGTTTCCAAAATGGAATGGATTATCTAAATACGCGGCTAAATCATCAAATTGTACTAATAATTCTTGTTTGACACCATCACGTTCAACGGAAAATGACTGCCAAGTTGCTCCGTACGAAATCGCAGTAATCTGTGTGTGTTTAATATTTTCTAGGGTAAACGCCGTCACGATTTTTCCGTCAGGTAATTGTCCAAAATCCTTCTCTACTACTTTCATGATATCCTTTCCTGCTATACAGCAAATGAGCGATTTCTCGCTCATCATCAGGCTTATTACTTTGTCAATTCGACATCTTGTCCTAATAGGTCAATAACTAATGGTTCACCTGAAATCAATTCAACATGTGCACCTTGACTATCAACTGACACTTCCAAAACATGACCTCGGAATACCAAACGGAAAGCATATTTTGTCCAATTCTTTGGCAAGAATGGCTTCAAGTGGAGTTTACCATCACGCACACGCATGCCGGCAAATCCTTGCACAATCGCTAACCATGAACCTGTCATAGCGGTTATATGCAAACCATCTGACGTATCATTATTATAATTATCTAAGTCCAAACGGGCCGCACGTTCGTACATTTCAACTGCTTTATCTTCCATTTGTAAGTCAGCAGCCAAAATTGAGTGAACAGATGGCGACAATGATGACTCATGCACTGTCAATGGTTCATAGAATTCAAAGTTGTTACGCTTTTCTTCTTCAGTAAACGCATCTGGGAAATAGAACATGGCATGTAATGTATCAGATTGCTTAATATATGGCGAGCGCAAAATGCGATCCCATGACCAGTTTTGGTTAATTGGACGAATGTCTTGTGGCATATCAGCGATTGGTGTCAAATCTTTATCCAAAAATGTATCATGTTGAACAAAGATATGCTTTTTACCTATCTTGGTATCAACATCAGCCTCTGGCAAATACATCTTATCAACAATTTCTTGCCACCTTGCTAATTCTTCATCTGTCAAAGCCAACTTAGCTTTTTCGTCAGCATGAATTTCATCGTAGTGTTCAAGTGAGTATTGCAAAACCCATTTTGCCATCCAATTTGTATAGAAATTGTTATTAACATTGTTTTCATACTCGTTGGGACCCGTGACACCATGAATCATGTACTTATCGTTTCGGGCAGAATAGTGGACACGATCTGCCCAGAAGCGTGCGATATTATACAAAACTTGTGCGCCATCACCGTCAAGCCATGAGTGATCTCCCGTGATGTTTGTATAATTATAAATCGCATAAGCAATTGTCGAATTACGGTGAATTTCTTCAAAAGTAATTTCCCACTCGTTGTGTGACTCAATACCATCAAAGGTGACCATTGGGTACAAAGCACCTTTTAAACCTTGTTCTTTGGCATTGTGGAATGCACCATCCAATTGATCAAAGCGATATTGTAGCAATGAACGAGTCACAGACGGATCAGCAACACCAAGGTAAACAGGAATTGCGAATGCTTCAGTGTCCCAATATGTGGCACCACCGTACTTCTCGCCAGTGAAACCTTTTGGTCCGATATTTAAACGTGGATCATTACCATAGTAAGTTGAGAATAACTGGAATAGGTTGAAGCGAATACCCTGCTGCGCCGCATCATCTCCTTCAATTTGAACATCAGCTTTTTCCCAACGATTAGCCCATTCTTGCGCGTGTGCTGTATAGATATCGTCGTATGTTTGTGTGGCAAGATCCGCAGTTAGTGTCTCGCCTGTTTTAATCGCTTGAGCTAGGCTATCATAATCACGCGAAGTTGTCACAATCACGCGCTTTTCAAAACTAACGGAACTTTTGGCTGGTACTTCGATGTCAAAGTTATCAGTCACTTCTTTTTCAGAGCGGTTCACACCATGCTTTTCACCGCCAACAAAGCTCTGACGGGCAACAACTGTAAATTGTGGCACACTAAACGGATTTTCAATCGTTTGCGTAGCGATAAACGATGAATTAGTCTCATTACCTGCATCCAAAACTTGCCAAAACTTTTCATCATAATTTGAATCTTCATTGACGACGTCAGCATCAATACTAGCATCAAAACGAATTTTGTGTGCTTGTCCATCAGCAGATGACAAGTCATAGTGAATATCTGCTAGTTCCTTCACTGCTGCTGAAACTAAGCGCGTAATTTTAAACGTCACGCCAAACACAGTAAATGTTCGATGCAAAACACCATTTTTCATATCCAATGACACTTCAAAATCAGTCACATCATTCTTAGCTAAATCAACTTGATTGTCATCAACGTAAATGTCTGCTTTGACATAATTTAGGGCATTGATAGCTTTGCCAAAGTAAAGTGGGTAACCATTTTTCCACCAACCGACACGTGTTTTATCTGGAAACCAAACACCACCAACGTAAATACCTTGATGTGTGTCACCGGAATAGACTTCTTCGAACATGCCACGCATGCCCATGTATTCGTTGCCCAAACTCGTCATAGATTCTTGGAGACGCTTATCTTTGGGATTCAAATCATGTGATGTAACTGTCCAAGGATCAACTTCAAAAATTCGTTTCATAAGACTTTCTACCTCTTCAATTTTTCTAATGCTTAGCTTCAGCACTAATATCTACGACGACCGATCGCACATATTAACGCCGAAGCGTTAGCCATTATTGTGCATCTACTGGATTACTGTGAATTTCATTGATAAGCCCAACACTAACAGCACCAATTAACATTAAGATTCCGGATACTAAGATCATTGATGGGAAATGTGAACCAAGTGCAGGAAATAGTGCAAAACTAGCAACCGAGGCTAGAATTTGCGGTAAGCAAATTGAACCGTTAAACAATCCTAGATACGTACCCATGTGATCACCAGGCAATGCGTTGGTTACCATAATGAATGGGTATGCCATCATACCTGCCCATGAAATACCGATTAAAATAAATGAACCAATCAACAAATACTGTGAGTGAATAAAGAACACCGATGTGAAACCAATTGCCCCCAAAAAGAGTGACAAAGCATAACCCGTTTTGTTTTTAGTTGCTGGAATCTTTGATAAGACTAGTGACCACACGACGGCTGCAATAGCATAAACCGCTGACATGATACCAAACCAATTACCACCATTCTGATACCCAGCCGTTGTTGGATCAGTTGCATGGAAAATATTGTCTGCCACAGCACCAGTACCATATGTCCATAAATATTGGAATGCCATCCAGCAGAAGAACTGAGTCAAAGTAACCATCCAAAATGTTTTTGGTGCACGCTTTAACAAAGTTAAGAAGCCACCTTCACCATCATCTGGTGTATTCAAGGCATAGCCATGATATAACTCATAAGTGGCATCATCATATTCTTTCACGTTAAAGACTGCAATGAGTGAAAAGATAACTAAGACTAACGCACCAACATAGAATGAAATAATCACAGAGGCTGGCACCTGACCTTTAGGTGCTGTATTAGCAACACCAATCGCTGTCAGCAAGAATGGAAAAATTGTTGCCAGGACAGACCCTGTATTAGATAAGAAACTTTGAATTGAGTACGCGTATGATTTTTGGTCTTCATTAACCATGTCACCCACAACCATCTTGAAGGGTTGCATTGCAACATTAGAACTCAAATCCATGAACAAAATTGTGATTGCTCCAAACCACAAACCAGCAGTAGTTGAAAAACCAAAACTACCTGAATTAGGCAACAAGAACATCACAATAACTGACACAAGAGCGCCAACCAATAGGTAAGGCATTCGACGACCAAAGCGTTTTGTCCAAGTGCGATCTGAAAAATAACCAACTAGTGGTTGAACAAACAACCCTGCCAATGGTGGTAGGATGAAGAAAAATCCTAACTTAGTGGGATCAGCACCCAAGGTCTGAAAAATACGTCCCATTTGGGAACTCTGCAATGAAAATGCCATCTGCACGCCCAAAAATCCAAAACTTAGCATCCAAATGGTGCTTAGCGGCAGGTTTGGCAACCCCTGCCCTTTTTTCTTATCTACCATCATTACTTCCTCCAAAATTTTTTTGAAACATAACTGATTTGCTCTAATCATGCACCATTTATATGAACAATTCGTGATGAAACTGTTTTTTTTAGAAATCAGGAACATGTTCTAAACACCAATATATGTAACCGTTTACATTTTATAGTATAGAACATTTGGATAATTAATGGAAGCGTTTGCACAATGTTAACGATAACATTATGCAAACTTGTTGTTTATCGAACAGATATAGCTGCTGAAATGCTGGTATTTTCTAATTCTATCGTTTTTTGATTCAATTTAAGAAATAATTTGTGCGACAATTTTTTCAACAATTAAGGCAAACGCTTGTCTTATGGGTGTTTGATTTCAGCTGAACCGCACTTAGCACAACAAGTGCAATCTAATCGCTCGCACGGATAATCGTAGTCGGCAATTAGAAATTGTGCATTAAGTTCAATACTAATCTAACGATAAAACAATATAATAAATATCACGATATCCCTGCCGGCACATATATTGAGTCGTTTATTCAATGCCTGCTCGATTATTCACGTCAATAGATTGTGTCTCTGCCGTAATATCTAAGCTAATTTTCAGTGTCTAACCTTTTTGTTGTAAATTATAGCTAATCGAATCAATAATTCGGTTCAACTGTTGTAACATCTTCTAAAAGTAAGAAACGAATGACATAATGGCGTTGGTTGACTAATGACCGTACGACTTGATTTGGCAGATAGTCAACGGTCTTTTTTTATTGCATGTTGTACTAGCACCATCAATTCAGGTGATACTGGATTTGGATGATTAATTACATGGCTAAGTGTCATTTTTGAGACATGTGCCTTTCGTGCAATATTATTTTAATTCACCACGTCTCATCACAAAATTCAGGTAAACGGTATGGCACAATCACGCTTGTTGCCTTAGTTTGCTCCAGGACAGAACGCTGATCGTTAAACAATAATCGAACCGCTTCACTGCCCAAACTACGTGGCAACACATCAATTGAATAGAAATCCTTACCACCAAGTCGTGCATATTCAGAACGATTAAAAGCTATCGTTGGCAATTTTGGATGTGTGGGTAAATGAGCTTGTGCTTGATTACGTGCCAGATAACCGATTTCGTCATCACTAGCAATAATGCCGTCAATTTCGTGATGCAATTCGAAATAACTTTCCAATACCTGTTTTTGCGCTTGAAAATCAAGTGGTAAAGATAAGACTTGACCGTCTGGTTGTGCAATATGAAAGCCGATTTCACGATTTCGCTCATAACGCCAATCAGCCAAAGTGCGAACAAGAAGCGGTGCTTTTAGGTTAAAATGGCCAACTAACTGTCTAGTTGCCTCTTCACCAGCTCGACGATTATCATTATCAACATATAAAACATCATTAGCTTGCTCGGGTTCACCAGTGACAACAACCCGGGCGTTGTTTTCTCGTAATAATTCAGAAATTGGATCATTTTCAACAGTGTAAAGCAGTATAAAACGGCGAACTTGTCCAGCTTCCACCATCATTTTAACGGCATTGTAGACTTCAGACCAATTGCTGCCCGTCGCAGTGGTCAATAAGTATTGTCGGGCAACGAGTTGAGAATTAATCCCGAATAGTAATTGCATTGAGAAAACATTTTCAGCACTATCTTCAGCTTGTGGTTGAAAAACAACCCCAACCGTGTTGCTTTCACTTTGTGTTAAGTTGCGTGCAGCAAAATTTGGCGTATATCCCATATCTTGTGCAATTTTTTTTATACGTTCCTTTGTTTTAGCACTAATTTTCGGTGAGTCAGACAACGCGCGCGAAACCGTCGAAATAGCAACTCCGGATTTATTTGCAATATCTTGTATTGTTACCATAGCGACCTCCTGTACACGTTATTTTAACATGAAAAAGATTGGGACTGACGTCTCAATCTTTTTAAACCTTTGACCGATTTACTTGTCACACCAGAAACCTAGAATCGTTGCAACATAATAAATAAAATCGTAATTGGAATTGCAATAATCACTGCCCCCGCAGCGAAACTCATGAATAATGAATTGGCTGTCTCTTTAGTCATTATCGAATATAATCTGATTGCAACGGTATAGTTTTTAACGTTGTCACCCATAATAATCTGAGCAAAAATGAATTCTATCCAAAGACCAGTAAACGCTGTCAATGACGTAAAAACTAAGAACTATTTCTTGTCTGGGTATGTCACAGCTTTTCCTCTAAATGGTACGGTGATTTTGTGATTCTATTTCTTCAATTTGTTGCCCCCTCGCTGCGCTTTTTTGGTTACGTAAGAATTGACGTTCTGCGTTTGTTTCAGCTCGAATGTCTTGTTGCCACATCCGGTTTATTTTGAAGAATGATCTGTTGCTTTTCAACATCACGTTATCTATTCGTGTTTTGTTGAAGTTATTTTTGACAGGAACATTATTTATTTGTGCTACTTTTGAATTGCTTTCTTGAATGTTGTTTTCCTTGAGGCCAGTTTTAATCATAGTCTTTTTGAGATGACTACCTTGGTGATCGTAAATTCTTGACCCAATGTTAATTAATTTTTGATCAATTGTTTCTAAATCATTATCTTGAATTTGATTAAAATGGCGATAGAGTTTATTGGTAAGTCGCTTACGCAACGCCTCATCTTTGTTTTCTGACAGCTTGCGCTGACCCTTGCGCATCAGACCCTGATCCTCAATGTTAAAAGCATCAAATTGTTGACCCAATTGTTTGAACTCATCATATTCTGACTTGAATTCGTTTTGAAACATATCATTAAGCAATTGATTGGTAAGGTAGTTGGCTTTCGCCATTTTTGTATTATTGTCCATTAAGCGGTTGTTTCCGACTTGCCAATGGCCTTTTTGGTCTTGAGGCAAGGCGAAAAAAATAGCTTTAAGTTGACCAACATAGCGTCCATTAGATAATACTTCTTCACTAGACGAGACAATATCTTTTTTCAATTGCCCTAACCCCTTCAAAACATCAGTCCGCTTTTGTCTTGATTTTTCGTTCATCAGCTCATTTCTGAACTCACGCTTGGTTAATTCAATCTTTTGTAATGGGATAACCCCTGTCGGTTGGCCTTTATAGGGACCTGATTGTTTTAACATTTCAGGTCTTGTCTCTTTCGATTCTTTTGCAAACCAGAGGTGCATATTTAAATGATCGGTGTCCTGGTGAACCACCCCAAACCAGACAACATCTTGTTCTGATTCACCCAAAGGTAATTTAAAACCCTTGTTAATCAATGTTTTCGCGACTTTTTGTTGGGCATGTTTTAATTTATCTTGATCAATGTTACCTGTTTTTGGATCATACAAGTTGTTCTCGACTAACCAGTCACCACGTAGAGAAAACGCTAACTCGTGAATGTTGTTGCCATTTGCTTGCGCTCCGTCTAGTCGTTTCCGCAAATTAGATATGTCGTGATTATTGTAATGCAATTTATCACTGCTAAATATTGGTTCTTGTTCAGTTGTTGCAGAGGTACGTGTTGCGTAACCAGACTCACCGAATTGTTTTTTTAAATCTAATAATTCAGTGATTGATTCATTATTTTGATCGTCGGTTTTATCCTTGTTGTTTGCGTAATCAACTAAGTTAGAATACTTTTGACCTTTAGCATTAGCTGAACTGGCTGTCACAAATTGTGCTGGCAGGTTAACCATCGCGGTTTTTTTTTCACCTAATTTAAACGCTGCTAGTTTTCCTGTTTTAGCCATTTTGAATTGCCTCTTGAATTTCTTCAATGCTATCAAACTCTTGATCATATTTTTCGGACAAACGAAAAACTTTGACTTTAGGAATATCTAAAATACTGGCGACACTCTCCAATGATTGATGAAAATTGTTTCTTAATACCAAAACCATCTGCGCATTATAGTAATCAACTAAATCTTTGATCGGTCGTGTTGCTACCTTGTTTTTATAGGTTGCTGGTTTGTGCCAATCATGTTCTTGTAATTTTTTCAGATACTGTTTTAACTGTTTATTTCTATTCTGTTTGGTTTTATTCATTTGAGATGATTCCCCTCTCTTGATTTATTTGTTGAATCCGTTGCTTATCCCGGAAGCGAATGCTTTTATAAGCGGCAAACGATTTTGCTAATTCCGAGTCTTCCTCTAACTCTGTTTCAGTTCCCAAAGCCTTAAGTTCAATTTCACTCATTGGATTAAGCATGTATTGTACTTCATTAGTTGCATCCATAGATTCAGGAATTGAATCCAGCTGACGATAAATCATTGCCATTATGAAACTTAGAGATTCTTCAATATTTTTATTTTGCGCTGTCAATTTAACTTCATTTTTGGATTGCGTGAGGGCATTTAACCTTGAGGCCAGTTCGCCCATAGATAAGTTAGCATTCTTTGAGTTGAGGACAATATTCTCAACAAAAAAATGAAGAGTAAATTTATAAATCGTACTTCTAGCGAATTGACCATTGATCACATCTGGATGCCGCTTTAGCCAATTAAGCAGTTGTTGGAAATACCACTCTTCGTCTTTTGAATTTCGTATGGTAACCATTTTCGGACTTGATTGATAAATTTCCTCAGGAACATCAGAATCTGCCAATAAGGTATCAATGAGTTGGAGTTCGTCCTGAATTTTTTTGGGAACTTCTGAAGCTAGTTGATTGGAAAATTTTTTGGTGAGAAAATTTTTCCTTTTGGCCAGGCTTTTGATGTGTTCAGTTCTGATTTCAAGCACATCTTTCATTCCTTTTCCCCTTTTGTTGCCTGCCCATTTTGGTAGTTGATTTGCCAACTATCTTGCACATTGAAAATGTAAACATTAAAGCTTATCGCAGTATCTTTTAGTGACTGTGCCATCATATGAACCCCACGAGGCACCAATTCCATATTGCGGTAGATTGGCGTCACTTGATAGCGCACATAATGACTAGTAGATTGTCTTAAATAATCAGCTACTTCTGTTTCGTAGGTCACCATACTTTTAGCATTTGGACGACTGTCTGCGTTTAATTGGTTAGTGCCAGTAATGAGGTTTTTAGGCTCGTTATTCAAACCTGTAAATTGATAGCCAATCAGATGGCTCCGGTTATACAACCAGTCGCTGACATTGACGCTCGTTTTGATGGCATGGTAACCAGGTGTCTTCACAGTTAGGCGTTCACGTGCTTTATCTTTTTGAGATGTCGGCATCAGTTTTCTGTTCAACAATGCGTTGGCAACCTGAGGACGACCGAGCCAATCCAGTGCAGATAGTTTTTGCCAACCAGTCGCTGAAATTTTCATTTCATCATTCGAAAATGTCGGTTGATTTTGATTGACCGATACAACGGATTGGCCATTAAATTCCTGAGTGGCTAGTTGCTCATTTTCTGTTGCATTGTGCGTTTTTTTATCAATACTAATGATTGGTGATTCGGTACTGAGTGAAACCATTTTCTGCATAATAGTGACACGATTGAAATAGCCGATGCCGATTAAAATGACGAGTATTATCAAAATACTTTTAAAATGTTTTGCACGTTTATAATTTTTCATTGATTACCTACTTTCAAACGACTAACTATCTCTTTGCTACTATTTTGTTTCATCATTTTTTACTTTAAACGGGTTCTTATTCTTCCCGACATCTGGTAATTCCATTTTGGGTAAATAAAAATCTAAGCGTTCGATAATTTTTTTTGCTAACTCACCTATAACCAAAGTATTTTCATTTTGTGTTTCGATCAACCGATTATTTGCTTCGATTAAGTCATCTATGTACGCATGCAAAACATTTGATGATTCCATTTCTTCAAGCCTGTTTGCATAATCAGCAATCACTTCTTTAATCAATTGATTGGATGTTGTATTCGTTTTTTCGGCATAACGATCAATCACATCAATGATACTTTTTTCAATACCACGAATTTCTTTCCTAACTTTAGACATGTAGACCTCTTTTTAAATTTGTAGATTATAACAGGTTAAGGGGGAATGCCGGCAGTTTCTGCCTAATCCCGCCGTGCGGGCATTCAAATGACGGTACCCTAAAGTAAATGTAATACGGTTGTTGTACCCATATAATACGGTTGTTGTACATGTTTTTCGTGCAAAAAAATGACCCTTTTGGGTTATTTTCTTTTTTTGTTCAATTACATTTCCTTGGTTTTTGGTAACTGTGAGTGTCCTTTTTTAACCTGCTTAATGGTTGCTTCGTATGTTTCAACTTTAGTCTTTGCGTTGCCAATATTGTTGCGTGCATCAGAGATTTGACTACGAATTTGTGTGATACTACTCCGTGCATTTTCAATGCTTGTTTGCAGTGAGCTATCAGTTGTATTGGCTTGTTGTTTCTCCAAATCTTTAATCGCATCTGTCTGTTGTTCAATCGCTTTTTGATATGATGCAATCGCTTGTTTATTCTTTCCAATTACTTCATTTTGACTTGCTATTTTTTCTTGATATTCTTCAATAGTTAAAGTCCGTTGCGAGGCATCTGTCAGCGTATTTGAATACGATACTTTGTCGCGATTGACCGTGAACTTACCTTGGTTTGCTTCAGATTTAGACGCCTTTGTTGTACTACTACTTGAAGCGATTGCACTCGCATTATTGGGTGCATCAATTTGATTTGTGTTGACATTTTTGTCGTGTGCTGTCACGGTAACCACGTTAAACTTTGAACTTAAATTGGTGAATTTCACGACCATAGTATTGTTCGAAGTTGGGATGTAATAACCTTTAACTTTTCTGCCTTTTGTATCGGCAATGGCTGTAAAGTAAATGTTATTAATATCTACGAATTGATTTTTTGAGTCGCCACCATTTGAGATGCGATAATGTAATTCTAAGACGCCGTTGTTTGGATTGAATGAAGATTTTGTTAACGTCGCAGATTTATTCATTGAGCCAAAAGGCATTGGGGTATTGAGTGGCGTACTTGGAATATTAGAAGGACGTGGTACGACACTGACAAGAATTGTCACTGAGACAGCCACAAGCATGAAAATGGCGAATATCGCGAGTAAGTTCCTTCGCTGGTGTTCAACAAACCAGGTAATAAAACGTTGATAGCTTTGATTCAAAAAAGTAAATTTATCACCAAACCATTTAAAGAAATTCATTGTTGCAATCATCAATATTCACCTCCCCATTCATTGAAATCGGCACTGTCAAAGTTCGGTATTGGTGGCAAATCAGAACTCGAACTTTGCTGATTTGTATCAACAGTTTTTGCTATTTTTGGTTGCCCATAAATTCTGAAAAAATTGACAACATTTTGCATTTCATAAACTACTTCTGTTGTTTCTGGTTTTGTATATTGATGGTTTCTCATGTTGAAATCGACCTCAACAACTAGTCCTTTTTGTGTCAAGAGATCACGAACTAATTCGGCCGTTTTACCAAAAGCAACATAGTCAATGTAAGTTGCCTTACCGTCTTTTAAATCGTTAATGGCAAGCGAGAAATAAGCGACAGGGAACTCCTTTTCTCCGCGAAGGTAAAACTTAATCTCGCGACTGAGACGGCCGACGTGGTGATTAGTTTGCATAATAATACTCATCCCTTCTTTGTTGCATCACTTGTTTAATTGGAGCTATTTTTAACTTCAATGTTGCCGACAAGGTTTGGTGTGTATCAAACAACCGTAAATAGCTATTTGTCGGCTTCGGCACATCTTGTGGTAAAGAACGGCAGCCAACATATTGCTGACCAAAGCAATCTTCAAAAACGTAATTTCGAACTGTTCTGCGCTGATCATGCTTCATAATCAAAGCCCTAAACTTTTCAGAAGACAGGCATTCATTTTTAAGTGGTTGGACTAAAATCAAAACCTCTTGATCCTGTGATAGCCTGTTTAATACTTGCACATCAAACAGGGATATTTGGTTGGGCTTCATCCTGAACCTCCTTTGGCTTAGCCGCTTCGTGAAATGGCAAATTGTAGGCCGTCATTAATTTTTGAATGGCCTGATAAGACGTCTGCGATGTCCGGTACATTCTGACCGCCCCATCATCTTTTAATGTCCCATTTTCGATGGCTTTTAAAATTTTTTGTGTGAGTTCTCCTGATGACTGCGCAGTAAATAATATCTTTGCGTTAAAATAATCTACTGCTAAAAAGACGTTGTATTTATGTAACATGCGCTCCCCCTTATAAAAGCTATTTAATACCCCATAGCGTATTTGTGAGTCGTAACAGCTGTTCGTATACGAGCAGCTAATCCTTTCGCAAAGTATCGACCGAATTGTTGATTATCAATTAAATTTTCATTCATGTAAACTAATTGCTTTTTAGCATTTTCTTCAAGAATGCTGATGAGTCTTACCTCGCCGTGAATGCGTATTTGGTTTTGCAAAATGGTGTTGCCACTTCGTAATTCATCTTTTAAAAACCCTAACGAATTAACTAATGATTTGACCACGATAGCAGATTGTAGAGTATCAGTAACCAGTAAATCGGGAATTAGTTTATGCACCACGTTTCTTAGTTGTGGATATTGCACTAATAGATTACCTGTCGTGAGTAAGTCGTTGACAGGCATTGAAATTTGATTTTGGTTCTCGGTCTCACCAATATATTTATCATCATCATCCAAAGAATTATTTTTAGTTTCATTCAAATCAGTATCACTTGACTCAGTATCACTTGACTGTCGTTTTGACAGTTCTTGATCTGTCATTTTGACAGTTCCGGTACTGCCGTTTTGACAGTTCTGGTACTGTCGTTTCGACAGTTCCTTGTCCCCCAGGGTATCAGGCCTGTGGATAACTTCTTTTTCGACATTTAAGTTGCCTATGTATAGTAAATTTGGACGGTTTAGTCCCTGGCGCTCCTCCTCAAGTAACCCGAAAGCATTGAGTTCTTTTTTGATGGCAATCACTTTCTTTTCACCAACATTCAACATCCGTTGCAGATCACCATTTTTGTAAATTAGATAGACGTCCCCAACATCGTCTATCCAATCATTCTTCAACGAGAGCTCGAATCGGTCTTTTAAAATGGCATATGCTAATTTTGACTCTGGCATCATTTTGCTATACTGATCATTTTCAAACAAAGCCTTCGGCACACGATAAAAGCGTTCACTATTCTCTACCTGTTTCTGACTAATTCGATCCATCATGTTCCCCAATTCTTTCCTTTAAGCGCTGGTACAGCAGTTTATCCGCAAAACTAACTTCTTCTTTGTCACTCTTCTCAACGGTAACCATGATGTCACTGACGGATAGGTATAATCCTTGAGATAAACGATTTGCTTCGAATGCATAAATTTTTGTCCTATCATGCTCGATGCGAAAAAGTCTGTTTTCTGACAAGTTAGTTAGTTTTGATAATTGGCGAAGTGATAAGCCGAGTTCTTCTCTTCTGTTGCGTATAAATTCACCTACACTCATAAATTTCTCCCATAACATATTTTTGTGTTACAATTCTAAAACGTTCTCACAACAATTTGCTAGGTGTAACTTAAACTCACAAAAAAACACCATATTATGAAAAGTAGAAGAATACTGTTATATCAAGGCTTTTAGGCCTTAATAATTGTAATATTCTACTTCATAATATGATGTACAACCTGTACTCAACATGGAATTGTGCTTGATAATCATCGCAATCCCTTTTTAAATCATACGAAGTACAAACTTAGCACGTTACATTATGGTCATAATTAATGTTTCAATCTACTTGTATAAAACATGCCTTTAATAAAGTAAATCAACCAATAGCCGCCAAGTGCAAGCCATGTAATAATAAATATAATCAGACTAATTTGATGTACTAAGGTTTTATGATATGTCAGACGAATTGTTTTTGCGCCATTTGGATTAACAGATAAAAAGCCACCCTTATTTTTGTATGCCTTTAGTCGTTTACCTTGCGTATCAAAAGCAGCAAATCCTTTAAGATAAGTAATCGGTGTTTGAACACTTCTAGTATTGCGCGGTACACCAATAATATAAAAATCTTGGCCTTTGACCATTGTTCGATTAGGTAATATTTGCTTATCAAACTGAACAAGAGAATCTGAATAAATTCTTTTAGCGTTACGCTCTTGACCTTGCGCACGATAATCATCCAAGACGAGAGATGGTCTATCTAACATCACTTGAATATTATCATTAGTCACGCCAAACAATGAATCGGTTTTAAGATTATCCTTGTTAGGTGCAACAATATGGTTCGTTGCATTATTAAAACCATCAACATGGCAATTTTTGGCAACCGTATTAAGCATCATGCCATTAAATGACAGGTATATTAACATGACTGACACAATTGGCAGCATTTTTTGCTTGATTTTCATTAAGTCTGTTACAGCAAAAGCAACAAATAGACTACCTAAAATCGCTGGCATAAAATGCCAACGATACGTCATCTGAAGAGCGCCACTCAGCTCACGGTTAAATAGATACCAAGGAAATAGATTAGAATACAGGAATAGTAAGGCTACGATATAAGATAAGCCCAATATTTTATAAACATAATTAAATTTTTTGTAGAAAATAAGTAGCGCAGTAAGACCTATAATTAGGAGCGACAAGACATCAGATAGGTTGAATATTCTCATCAACACGGTACTAAAGTTCGCACCAAACAAATCAGGGTTATTCGGTAAATTCGCCCAATTATTAGCCAATCTTTGCTCGATAAACGGAAAAACAAAGGCAGCAGACAGGCCTAACGTGAGCAACACTGATCGTAATAACTGATTCATGTCATTAATGGACAATTGCCTCTTGAAGTAAGCCACAACGACCATACATAAAACAGTTAAGACAATGCCCAATGTTGTTGGAATTGATAACATCACGGCAAAGCTACTATAAATTGCTGCACGTAACCAGGTGCGATTATCATGAAGGAAAATAATGTTATAGAAGCTTAGGACAACAACCGGTGCTAGTAGAATCACTATATTTGATGCATATTGCGTCATATACGCAATTCTAACAACAGCCACATTATCTAAAATGGCGTTACCAATGGCAGCCGTCAACACATATGTCAAAGCAAATGTGAATGCTAGTTTTATTTTAGAGGTTATTTTATAAACAATCGCAAAATTAGACCATAATGCAAAATAAACTACGATAATATCAAAAATCAAAATTGAGGTCACTGGTAATTTTGTTAGACGCCATAAAAATATTAGAGGATAAAACAAATACGTCGGATAAAAAAATTTTAAACCATAACCCCAACTATTTGTCCCTGAGTATCTAATGATGTCTGGGAAAAAATGGCCATTTTGCTGTGCCATGATTAACTCATGAAATTGGGCAATGTGAAATTGACTATCACGCCAAGTTACTAGCTCGCCATTTAACAGCAACGGCAAAAATAATATCATAGCGATAATTAAAAAGATAAGATGTAATCCCAGGTAGGATTGTATGTATTTCTTCAAAAGACTCCCCCAAAAAACAGTCATGTTTTCAAAAATTTGGTGATTATGCTAAATCGATTGAATATATGATTTCAGCACTTTCACAGCAACTGATAAGTGGTATTTCGTTGGCTTCAGCACAACATTGTGCCCAACATCATCAAAAAAATATCCTGTGACACCATCAAAATCTGAAGAAAGCGCAAGATTGCGAGCAAACGGCACATCATTTTTTGCTAAATTTTTTGTGTATGGCATCAATTGACTGCGAACATCACCAGGAAAAAAAGAATTAACCGTTGTATTTTGATGCGCAAGTCTATCCGCTAACAGCACCATTAACAACGTTTTATGTGTTACAACCCAAGCCGCCCTTGCTAACTGATTTGTTTGCAGTTCGCATATTGGTGCGAGACTGATTGCTTTGGGATTGCCACTGACGATTAACACACGGGCATTATTTAATCTCTCATTCAAGCCTACGGTAAGTTCATAGTGTGATAACAAATTATTTTTAATATTTTCATCAGCAGTTTGTGGCATTATACCAGCACTGTGAATCAACACATCAACGCTTGAAAAAGTGGCATTTATCTTTTCAACCGCCTTGTCGATACCTACGCGCTTAGACAAATCAGCTGATATACTGCTGACATTTGGCCCTAAATGTGCGACTGATGATACTAATTTGGTCTCATCTCTGCCAATAATAATTACCTTATTGTCACGCGACAAATCTTTTGCAATGGCAAATCCAACCCCTGATGAACCGCCAGTAATGACAATATTTTTCATGTTTGCTCCCACTCATACTCGATTAGTTTGTCAAATTACTAACGCACTCGAGTATACGCCAAGTCGTTTAATTTATCTACAATTTGTTGTAACCCATCACAAGATAAATTGTGATGATTAATTTATACCCTAACCACCATCAACTATATTATAATTAAATTACTCATTTTCATTAAAAAATAACGATAGCATATATTTTTTACACGCTAGGAGGCGGTTTACAATGAATACTTTTGTTTATGAAACTATCGTGTCAATTGTCGAGGAAAAATCCTTTCAACGTGCATCTGAACATTTAAACGTGACTGCTAGTGCTGTTAGTCACGCAATCAACCAAATCGAGAAAAAATACGGTTTTCCTATCTTTATTCGTAATCGCTCAGATGTGGTATTAACCTCAAATGGCCAAAAACTTTACCCTATACTACGGAAAATTCTTGCCGAAGAAAAAGAATTAGAAAAAGCCGTCCAGTCAATCCAGGGACTCGAATCTGGCATCATTAAAATTGGCGCTTTTAGTAGTGTTTGTATCAATTGGCTCCCCGATATACTCAGAAACTATTCTGGCCATTTTCCTAATATTGATATTTCTCTAACACAGGGTAATTTTTCTGAAATCAGCCAACTTGTTGAGTATGAAGAGTTAGATATAGGCTTTACACTCCTACCCGTAACAAATAATGTTAAGGTAACAGAATTAATAAAAGATGAAATAAAGTGTGTCACACCTTCTAACTTTAAACCACTTAACGGGCAAACAATCACACAAGCTGACTTACAGGGCTTACATTTCATCCTTCAGAAAGCTGACTATGACCGCGATACAAAAGAAACGCTAGATTATTACGACGTCCAACCTAACACAATTAACTTTTCAATTGACGATCAATCCATTGTTTCAATGGTCGAAGCCGGTCTGGGTTTTGGTATTTTACCAGATTTAGCCTTACAAAAATTGAGTGGAGATGTCAGCGTCTTTCCATTCGATGAGCCTTTTTACCGTACAATATCTCTTGTGCAGAGCAAAAATTCGCTAATTCCACCAGCCGTTGATGCACTCGTTCAAGCTATAAAAACTTATCTTAATGTCGCTTGATAATAAAAACACACTAACAGCATTAGTGTGTGTTTTTATTATCAGATGCTTTTTAATACCTGTGCTAAGCGCATAATGCCATCTTTAATGTCCTCATGCGATGGATACGTGAAATTTAATCTTAATTGATTTTTAATTTGACGTGAAGCATATTGTATTTCGGATGGTACGTAAACAACGTTGGCTTCTTGTAAAACTGGTCCCAGCAATAGTTTACCTGCATCTTGTGCTTCAGGTAAGCTAAGCCAAAGAAAGAACCCCCCTTCAGGTTTAGTAAATTGCACATGAGCTGGTAAATAGGTCTCAAGATAATGCACCATTGTTGCACATTTATCTTTATAAACCGCATTAACTGCTCGTATATGCTCATCAATATTGTTTTCAGCTAAAAATTGATCAATCGCTAATAAACTAATTTGAGATGGCTGAACATCTAAAGCTGATTTGATATCTAAAAATAATGCGATTAACTGTTTATTAGCAATCAACCAGCCTGTACGCAGTGCTGGTGATAAAATTTTTGAGAAACTAGAAATTAAAATAACTTTTCCACTGGTATCTAGTGATGCAATTGATGGCACCATATCACCTGTGTATCTTAAATAGCGGTAAGGACTATCTTCAATGATATAAAAGTCATATTCTTCAGCCAATGCTAGCAAAGCTTTTCTTTTCGCTAAGCTCATCGTTACACCGGTTGGATTTTGAAAATCTGGTACCGTATACACAAACTTGATATCCGGAAATTGTCTCAAAATTTGTTTAAGATGCGCAATGTCCATCCCATCGTCATTAACTGGCACCTCATGATAAGTCGGCTCATAACTATCAAACGCTTCTAAAGCCCCCATGTATGTCGGCCCTTCAACAACAATATGATCATTTTTATCAAGAAAAGCTCTGCCAACCATGTCAATCGCTTGTTGCCCGCCTTGAGTCAATATCACCTGCTCGGCACTGGCAGTCAAACCAAAGTATGTTTTTGTCATTGCCGCAATTTTTTGGCGTAACGATGCCGGGCCTTGCGTGCTATGGTACTGAAATATATCTGCTCCTTCTTGCGCAATTGCTTGCGTAAAAGCTTTTTGTAAAGCTGCACTAGGAAAAACAGTTTCGTCTGGCAGCCCCATGCCAAATGAAATATTGTTTGCTTGATTGGCTTGCGCAAATAAATCAGTCATTTTGAGACCAGTATTTGGTTGATGACGTTTTGATGCATTTAAAATTGCCATGATGTATTGCCTCCTTGTTATCTGAAGATTATATTACAGAATAATCTACATGCATGTCGGGAGACTATTTCCGTTTGAGTTGAAATAAATTCATGCTCGATTAAAACATCACGCTCACTGCTATTTCTAATATATAGCAACTATCAAAACAATAAACAACTCAGTAGGTTTAACTTATACAGCATATTAATTGACAAAATCTTTCACGCTATGTTTTGATTAAAGTATCACAACTAATTAACAATAGGAGTTAAATATGTCAAACATTCAAACTGAGCGTTTAATCATTAGACCTTTTTCGGATAAAGATGCACCAGACCTATTAGCTTATATGTCCCAACCCAGCGTCAATTGTTTTGCTGATGAACGTATCCATACACTCGCCGAAGCACAAGCTGACATCAAAGTACGAATGAAAGATGAACTGCAATTTGCTGTTGCCACGAAGGATAATAATCACTTGATTGGCCACCTATTTGCTCATCAAGAAGATGATGAGGGCCAAGATACTTATAGTGTTGGCTGGCATTTTAACCCGACATATAGTGGTCAAGGTTATGCAACAGAGGCAGCAGATGCTTTACTAAATTATCTCTTTAATGACAAAAGCGCACGACGAATATATGCTTACGTTGAAGAAGATAATATCCCTTCTCAGAATCTTTGCAAACGCCTTGGTATGCGACAGGAAGGCACATTTATCGAGTTTATCTCTTTTGTAAAAAACCCTGATGGTACCGATAAATACGAGAACACACAACAATATGCCATTCTAAAAAAAGAATGGCAAAACCTTACTTGATTACCGATAAAAAACATCTTGCTCAACAGCCAACACCAATATAAACTGGTGCTGGCCGTAAAAACAAGATGTCAAACAATTTCAAGTTATTTACTGACTACTTGATTTATCTTGGCATACTGGTCAATGACCTTGTCAAGATTTTTTTTGCCATGATATATAGCATACCCAACTGCAAGAATCAGAAGTAAACCAACAGTTGCACATGTAATACCTGCAACGAACAACCATAAATGATGTTGCCTAAATAGATAGGTTAATACAATACCAACACCCACAAGCATGGATAGAAAAGACTGCCAACGTTGCAAATTACGAATCATCTGCCGTTGAAAGATAATTTCATTTTTATATCCTTTGTCGATAGCTTGTAAATTATGAACCATTGGTTATCTCCCTTCCTTTAATACTTGAGTCCTGGGTTAAAGAAGCCAGTTAGTACACCAATCAACGCTACTACAACCAAAATTAACATGACTTTGATAGGCGAAATATTCTTTTTTGCCATAAGCCACCAGCATAAAACAATAAAAGCGGCTGTTAATAATCCTGGATAAACTGAATCAAGCTTATCCTGTAGCACCAAGTATGCTTTTCCTGAACCATTTCGCAAAGTAAATGATGTTTTTACAGTCACCCAGGTTGCAGCAACACCGCCGACAACCATACCACCAACAGTGGCGATGGCCTTACGAATCGCTTTTCCCTGGGCGCCAACTAAAATACCAACCGCTTTATCGCCTAATTCATAACCTTTAAAGTAGGCAAAACGCATACCAAAGTAACCAAGCAAATTCCATACAATAATATAGAAAATAGCACCAAGTGGTGAACCACCATCTGACATACCTAAAGCAATACCTAGAATAACTGGAATTAGCGTGCCAACAACTAGCGAATCACCAATACCAGCAATCGGACCCATCAAACCAGCGCGCAAGCCATTAATCGTTGCATCATCAACATGCCCATCATTTGCTCGTGCTTCTTCCAAGCTGGCGGTAATCCCCACAATAATTGAACCTAACTGTGGTTCAGTGTTGAAAAAGGCTGTATAGGTCTTCATTGCCTTTTCTTGATCTTCTTTATTATCATATAATTCTTCAACAATAGGCAGCATTGATGTTAAATAACCAAAAGTCTGCATATGCTCTTGTGAAAATGCCGTCAGATGACCATAAAACCAGTGATGAAAAGACTTATTCAACGTCTTACGAGAAATTTTCTTACCTGTATTCTCCATTTTATATGTCCTCATCTTCTTCATCATCAACTGTGCCACCTGTATTAGCTGGCGCGGCTTGTCGATTTGTATTAATCGCCATATCTAACTTATAAGAAATCATAGCAAAAATTAACGATACCACTGTAACAGATACTAAGTTCAATTTTAAGGAAGCCGCAAAAGTGAATCCAACAAAGAACGGAATGAAATCAACCGGACCATCAACTATCTGCTTAAGCAAAATTGCAATACCCACACATGGTAGTAAAGCGCCAACGGTAAACAACGTTTTCATTGGTATCCCATCCATTGGTAACGCGGTTTTTAGTGCCTGGACAGCGCTAGAACCGAAATGTGTCATTAAAACTGTTGGGATAAAAGAAAATATAAGATGTGAAATCCAAGGATAGCCCCAATCAACGGCATACAATTTTCTGAACTCACCTCTTTCAACAGCTCGCCAACCCATGTGTTGCCACACAAGGTTCATTGTTGCTGTACCATAGAAAAGGACTGTACCAACAGTACCAACCAAAGTACCCATTGACTTGGCTAAATCGGCTGCGTTTGCTGATGTTGCTGCTAACCCCTGTGAGTGAATGGCTACCATTGCTAATGGAATACCAATATATGAAACCGCACGCACATCAGCCGACACTGTACCACCTGGTGTAACCAAGGCAATATAGACCAACTGCATGGCGACACCTGCAGCAATACCCATTTTTAAGTCGCCTAAGATTAACCCACAGACTAAACCACCCACTAATGGTCGTCCCAAAGTGTAATTACCAATTGTCGACCCAGCCATACCAGGCATGGATGACAAACTGGCAAATATACCTAAGATACTTGCTTGTAACCAACTAATCGTCATATTCTCAACCTCTCATTTACCTGAATTACAGATTAAATTTACTTTTGAAGTCATTCCAGTAGCCAATCGAAACATCAGGTAAGAGTTGCAGTTTAACCTGATAGCCTTTAGCTTGAATTGCTTCAAATGCCTGTGCCTCCTCAGGTGTGATGGATTGGTTGTTTCCTAATTTAATAGCCTCAGGACGATCATTAGCAGGCCCGACAATTACTTTTTCAATATCGCTAGGCACAAACCCATAATCAACAAGAATAGTTTTCATATCTTGTGGTGTTTTGGTAATTAAGAAATATTGTCTCTCAGAGTCAAGTACTTGTTGCGCTTTTTCTTTAAAATGAGCTAAAGTCCAGACAAAGGTCTTTTTTTCTGATGCACTTTTGAAAGCATCTTTTAATACTGGATTAGTTGCCGCAGCATCGTTGACTGCAATCAGTCCATCACAGGGGTATTCTTTGGCCCAACGCGTAACAGTTTGCCCGTGAATAATTCTATCGTCAATACGTACAAATGAAATACTCATAATCTTAATTCCCTTCAAATTTCGTCTTCATCTTCGTCTGCTTCAATGAGTTCAAACTGTTTCACTGCTGTGGTCGCCTCATGCAATACAGCTGATACTAAGTCGTCCCCGCTCATCGTGTTCTTTAAAATGGCAGCATTCAAAGCCATGGGGAAGTTCATCCCCCCCAAGACTATCGTCTCTGATAGACGCTGTTGCTGATTAAGTATATCAGTTACTGTCGTTAATGGGCTGCCCCCTATGATATCACCCAAAACAATTAAGCCGTCATCAGGCGCTATATCACTGAGTAATGATTTAAATCGACTGCCAAAGTTCGTCGTATCTTCACCCGATTTTAATCCAATAGCTCTAACCTGCTCAATATCATCACCAATGAACATGCTCAAAGCATCTCTTAATCCCTCTGAAAACTGACCATGACTTACCAATATGAGGTAGTTCATTCTTATTCCTCTCACTTTCCATAATTAAAATGTAAGTTTCACGGTTTAAATGTAAGCGCTTCCATAACCTAAATCATATTCTACTCTTAATTTTCATAAAAAACAATCCTATTTTAGTAAAATGTTATTTTTATTTAATCTACATATGTTAGAGAAAAAAGTTCTCATAATGTCATGGTATTGACATTGTGAGAACTTAATCTTAGTCTGTAGTTTTTGTTTGATTTTCACTATCTTCTTTTGGTGTTGTGCCATCTGGTAGAGTTTTATCTGTTGGTTTCTCCCAAGAAACAAAGTCGCAATCAGGGTATCTTGAGCAACCATAAAAAGTACGTTGTTTTTTGGTTTTTCTCTCAACAATTTGTCCTTTGTGACATTTTGGGCACAAAAGCCCAATTTCTTTAACAATTGTCTCCGTGTGACGACAATCTGGGAAACGAGCACACGCATAGAACTTGCCATAACGCCCCATTTTTACAAGCATAGGCGCTCCACAAACTGAACAATCAATACCAGCCAACTCATCATGCATGATAATCTTTTCTAATGTTGTTTCAGCTTTTTCAACTTCTTTTGAAAATGGTTTGAAAAATTCATCAATGACCGGAACCCAATATTTTGCACCAACTTCGACCTCGTCTAACTCATGCTCAATTCTAGCTGTAAACTGTGTATTGGTCACGTCAGGGAAGCTTTCTTCAACAATTGTCTGCACAATTTCACCGAGTTCAGTAGGCACAAATTTACGTGCGTCTAATCGTACATAATTTCGCTTTTGAATCGTTTCAAGAGTTGGCGCATAAGTCGAAGGTCTACCAACACCATTTTCTTCCAAAGCTTTAATTAAAGCAGCTTCGGAGTACCGTGCAGGCGGTTGGGTAAAATGTTGTTCAGGATCGGTTTGTTCTATTTTAACTTGATCGCCCTCTTCTAAATGAGGTAATGTATTATCTTTCTCTTTAGCGGCTGGATAAGCTTTAGTAAACCCCGGGAATTTCGTTTTGGAACCGTTTGCTCGGAATAAGACACCGTTTTGAGTAATTGTCACGGCCATTGTATCTAAAATTTCTGGGGTCATTTGACTTGCAACAAATCGCGACCAAATGAGACTATATAGTTTGAACTGATCAGGGGTTAATTTATCTTTGATACTATCCGGTGTTCGTGTCACATCTGTTGGTCGAACTGCCTCATGGGCATCTTGTATGCCTTCAGCACTAGGTTGTTTAACTAGTTGATGCTGCGCGTATTCTTCTCCCCAAGTTTCATGTATATACTGTGTTGCGGCGTGACGTGCCATCTCAGAAATTCTCGTTGAGTCTGTACGCATGTAGGTAATGAGTCCTGTCTGTCCAATACCCCTACCGAGATTAATGCCTTCATACAGCTGTTGTGCTGCCATCATTGTTTTTCGTGTTCTAAAATTCAACTGAGTGTTAGCCGTCTGTTGTAAAGTAGAAGTTGTAAACGGACGCTGCGGATTACGTTTCCGTTCTTTCGCTTCAACTTTTGCAATTTCAAAGGGCTCATTGCGATTAAGACGCTTTAAAACATCTTGAACACTATCATTATCTGGTAGCTGCTGCTTCTTATCATCCACACCATAAAAAACTGATTGAATTTTTGAGCGTCCTTTTTTAAATACGGCGTCTAATGTCCAATACTCTTCCGGTTCAAAAGACTGAATTTCTTTTTCTCGTTTAATAATAAGGCCGAGAGCAACAGATTGTACTCGGCCAGCTGACAACCCACGCTTGACTGTTTTCCAAAGAATTGGCGAAATAGAGTATCCCACTAACCGATCGAGTATGCGACGTGCTTGCTGCGCGTCTACTAAATCTTGATTGATTAAACGTGGGGTTTTAAAAGCATTTTTTACAGTATCTTTTGTTATCTCGTTGAATACTACACGATTTGGTGCCGTATCGTCGAGTTGTAGTATATGCTGCAGATGCCAAGCAATTGCCTCGCCTTCACGATCCGGGTCACTTGCTAGGTAAACATTTTTGGCTGCCTTAGCTGCTTGACGCAAACCTTTAATAATATCGCCTTTGCCACGAATATTAATATACTTTGGTTCATAGTTATTATCGACATCGACCCCTAATGTTGATTTAGGTAAATCTCTCACGTGTCCTAGGCTAGCAATTACTTTGTAGGTACTTCCGAGATATTTCTCAATTGTTTTTGCCTTCGAAGGACTTTCCACAATGACAAGATTCTTTTTTCTTGTTTTTGTTGTCGTTTTTTTAGTTTTTTTTGTTGTGGTTGTTTTCTTTTTTTCTGATTCTGCCATCTGGTATATGCCTTATTTTTTACTTCTTAGTATATAGCATATCAGATTGTATTAAGTAATTGCACACTTTCTAAAATATCTTCCGGCTGAACGACGAGTTTTGCACCCAAGCTCAATAGTTCGTTGGTGCCTTGCGCTGTCTCTGAAAAAATACTACCAGGCACCGCCAGAACATCACGATTATTTTGTAACGCTAAATTAGCTGTAATTAGACTACCCGAACGTTTTTTAGCCTCAATGACTAATGTTGCAGATGATAAACCAGCAATAATACGATTACGCTCGGGAAAATGCGACCTGAGTGGTTTGCTACCGGCTGGATACTCACTAATCAATAAGCCTGAATTCGCTATTTGTTTTTGTAAGGCAGCATGTCGATTAGGATATACCACATCTAATCCTGTACCAATGACACCAATAGGCACACCACACGCTGCAAAAGTTATCTGGTGTGCCATAACATCTATCCCTTGCGCTAGACCTGACACAATTGATATACCCTTGGAAATCACCGTTGGTAATAAATGCCGAATCGTTTCTAGTCCGTATGGTGTAGCTAGCCGTGTCCCAACAACAGATAAACTTGGTAATTTAAGTGCATCTAAATTACCTTCATAAAACAATATCAACGGTGGCTGGTGGATTTCGCGTAATGCCTCAGGATAGGCTTCATCAAAATAACTAAGATAAGGTAATTGAAAAGTCGACGCCCTATCCAGCGCTTTATCATAAGATTGCGCAATACGCATACATTGTTGTGGTTCAGCTAATCGTGTAATCGTTTCTAACGACCAAGGATACTGTGTTGGTAAATTACCAGAAATTATAAAATGCAATAAGCGCGTGCGGGTGACTAGACCAATCCCTTCGGTCATTGTTAGTGCTAATAATTGTGTTCTTAAATTCATCATGATTACCTCCACAAATAATACGAAATCAATCTAAAAACGCTAAAAAAGCAGATGATTGATTAATCATCTGCCTATCCCTCAACAATCTCGCTCAAATAACTCCAGCGTGTCATTTTTTCATCTAACTGTTTTTCTAGTTGCTCTTGTTCTTTTTGTAATTCACCCAATTTAACATAATCAGTACCAAACTGTGCCATTTTATCAGGAATGGTTCGAATGCTTGACTCGATTTCAGTAATTTCATCTTCAATCGTGGCCCACTCTTTTTTTTCTTGATAAGTCAATTTTTTCTTGGTTGCTTTGGTTATCACAGGCTTGGCGTTCGGCGCTATTTTATCAGTTTCTGGTGACTGTAATAATTGCTCATCTAAATAGTCACTAAATAAACCATTGTATTGCTCAATATTACCATTACCTTGGAACATGTATAGTTTTGTTGCTACCTTATCCAAGAAATAACGATCGTGGGAAACCGTAATGACAGCACCAGAAAAACGGGACAAAAAATCTTCTAAAACGGTTAACGTGCCAATATCTAAATCGTTTGTCGGTTCATCAAGTAACAAAACATTTGGCTGTTGCAAAAGTAGTTTCAACAAATACAGCCGCCGTTTCTCGCCACCAGATAACTTACGAATTAACGTACCGTGCATAAACGGTGGAAATAAAAACTGCTCTAATAAGTCAGATACACTAATTTGGTTGCCATCTTTGTCTGTTACAGCACTAGCAACATCAGAAAGATAAGCAATCACACGCTTATCCTCAGGAATATCTTCTGTGACTTGAGTATAATAGGCTAACTTAACGGTATCTCCTAGTTCTATTGTGCCACTGGTTAAGGGTAATTTCCCTGCGATAGCATTGAGAAGCGTTGATTTTCCTGCACCATTTGCACCAGTAATGCCAATGCGATCGCCAGAAGACACACGCAGATTAAAGTCATTTAAAATAACTTGTTGTCCAAACGTCACGCCAGCATGTTCAATGACAATGACTTTCTTACCAAGTCGCTGTTGCCCAAGGTTAACAGCAACATCTTCATCGACCTGTAAATTTCCCATTTGTGATTCTAACTCGGCAAAAGCATTTTCTCTGGCTGTCTGTTTTGTTGTTCGTGCTCTGGCAGATTTTCTCATCCATGCTAATTCGCGCTTATACAACTGTTGTTGCTTATGTTCAGCTAGTTTACTTTGTGCAACGCGCTCTGCTTTACCGGTCATGTAATCTTGGTAGTTACCTTTATATTCGTATAACTGACCGAAAGATAATTCAAAAATACGATTTGTGACAGCATCTAAAAAGTAACGATCATGCGTCACCACCAGAACTGCACCTTTATAGTCGCTCAAAAATTTTTCCAACCAAGCGATAGAATCAAAATCAAGATGGTTGGTTGGCTCGTCTAGAATCAATAAATCCGGTGCTTCAATTAGTACTTGCGCTAAACCAACACGCTTGCGTTGACCACCAGAAAGTTCGCGTACGCGATGTTGTAATTCTGGCATATGTAGCTGCGTTAAAATCGATTTGATATGCGCCTCTGTTGTCCACGCATCCTCCGTATCCATTTCATTCTGAGCAATTTCAAATTTTTGGGCAATTTTGGGATCCGTGGGATTTGCGCTAAACTGCTGTAAAGCATACTCATAAGCGCGAATTGTTTTAAAAATAGGTTGACTTCCCGATAGAATGGCATCCATTACTAAAGCATCATCGTTTAATTTCGGGTCTTGAGTTAAATAGCCAATGGTATAGTCGTTTTGTGTGGTAATCGTGCCACCGTCAGCAAGATGAACACCCGAAATAGCATTCAGTAATGATGTCTTGCCAGAGCCATTGACGCCGATAAGTCCAACGCGATCACCCTCGGTGATTAAAAACGAGATGTCATCAAATAAAATTTTTTCGCCGTATGTACTTTTTAAGTTTTCTACTCTAAATTGTTTCATATTTCTATTATACTTGATTTTTGAGCTATAATAGCAAACTAATGAAAAAAATCTATCTTTAAGGTAGCGTTATTTGATTAGGCAAATCATTCTCATATGCCCAACAAAAAAAGCACTAGCCAAATGTCTCTGCGCATTGACTCGTGCTTTTTTTAGTTAACGTAATGCTTCAACATCACGTGCAATCATCAACTCTTCGTTAGTTGGAATCAATAATCCAGCAACAGATGAGTCTTGTGTTGTCAAAATAGTTTCTTTACCACGAACGTTATTGGCTTCAGCGTCGAGCTTCACACCAGCAAAAGCAAGTGATTCTAACACCTTAGCACGTGTTACTGCATCGTTTTCACCGATACCAGCTGTGAAGATAACCGCATCAACACGGCCCAGTTCAGCAAAGTATTGTCCAGCGTAACGAATAACACGATCATAAAACATATCTAATGCTAACTTGGCATGCGTATTTGTGTCTTGAACATCTTCTAAATCACGCATGTCACTTGAAATAGTTGAGATACCCAGTAGGCCGGATTTTTTATTCAAAACAGATAGCATCTCTTCGTTAGATAATCCTTCACGTTCTTGAATATAATAAACCAATGATGGATCAACATCGCCCGAACGCGTTGCCATTGTGACACCTGCTAAAGGTGTGAATCCCATAGACGTGTCATACGATTTACCATTTTTGATTGCTGTAATTGATGCTCCAGCACCCAAATGGAAAGAAATCGCGTTGAACTGTTCTAATGGTATGTTTAACATTTCAGCAGCACGTTCTGTAACGTAACGATGTGATGTACCATGAGCACCATACTTACGTGCGCCATAACGTGCATAATATTCGTAAGGAATACTATAAAGATAGTTCTTTTCAGGCATTGTTTGATGGAATGATGTATCAAAAACAGCAACTGAGAGCGCATCTGGCAATAGCTTTTGGAAAGCACGAATACCCATCGCATTCGCTGGATTGTGAAGTGGTGCATAGTCTGCTAAACGATCAATTTTTGCCAAGACTTCTTCTGTGACAACAACTGAGTGATTAAACCACTCACCACCGGCAACAACACGATGTCCAACCCCTGTAATTTCACTGAAATCCTTAACAATACCAAGATCTGTTAACTTCTGCAGTAAGACATCAATGGCCTGATCGTGATTTTTAATTGCCATCTCATGTTCAAATTTTTGACCACCATTTTTTGTTAGTGAAATATGACCTTCTTCGGCACCAATTAAACGCTTTGGTTCAATATCTTTACCGTACTTAATTGTAATTTCGGCATTATCTTGACCAATACGTTCGATAATTCCTTGCATCAATACTGTTTCCTCAGGCATTTCTAGCAATTGGAATTTCAATGATGAGCTACCAGCGTTAACCGCCATGACTTTTGACATCGTGTCTACCTTTTTAACCTTTAAATGTATTCATAACAGTGTTTACCCTATTATGTCATAAAAACATTGTAACATTTTTTGAAAATAAAGAACACGTTGATATAACAGTAATATGTTACAATATTTATACATTAAAAAGTATTTTCAGTAGGTAAGAAATGATAAAAAAATGGTTGTTAAGCAATTTAATCGGTGTTATTATTACGGTTTTTGTTTTAATAAGCACTTTTGGATCAATATACACGCTTGCTAACAAAGACCGTATCACAACGCGACCAATGAACGTACAATTGCGAACTGGTCCTGGTATACAATATCAATCAGCAGCAACGTTAAAAAAGGGTACCAACTTACTAATTATGGAGAAAGTACGTGGCTGGTACAAAGTGCGTCGTACAGACAATGAAAAAATTGGTTGGGTTGCAAGTTGGGTCGCTGAAGCGAAAACATTGCGTGTTGCCACCCCTATCAGCGAGGCAACAATTGTCCTTGATCCTGGGCATGGTGGTGATCCAGATAAAAGGTATGATGGCTTGCCAGGTGATAATGGCTCATCTTCAGCTGACGGAAAGCATTTCGAAAAAACATATACACTTAGCACTGCCAGAGCAATTCGCGACAAACTTCAACAGACCGGCGCTCGCGTTTTCATGACACGCGATTCAGACGTTATCATCCCCCTACTACACATTCCACGCCTAACAGAAAAGTACCAAGCAGACGCGCAAATATCTATTCATTTTGATCATGATGGGGATGAAAACAATGCAACCAGTGCCACGGGAATTTCCCAATACTATTATCATAACAATGGTAAGCAACTCACTGAAGCATTACATCAGTCGTTAAACCAACTCCCGCTACCTAACCGAGGAAGTGATACCGCTAAGTACGTTGTCCTAGATCAAGTGACTCGCCCTGCAACGCTTTTAGAGTTAGGGTACATTAATAATCCTTCTGATTTTAAACATATTCGTACAGCAGTCTATCAAAAAGAAATTGCTAACGCTGTAACTGCAGGTCTGCAATCTTATTTCAAACAAACCATGGAGAGAAAATAATGCCACTTTTTAACAAAGCAAAACAAAAATTAAAAGCTACAATTGATACGCAAACTACCGAAAAGGTGGAAACACATTTAGAAGGTTTACTCGTACAGCCCTTCGCTTATAAAAAACTACTCATCATCTACCGCATTGAACAATATCCTAGCACAAGCAATCATATCGATAATAAAATTTTGACTTTTGATAAAAAAGAGCCGTTATCAGAACAGCGCTATCACGAAATTATCGAACGCCTAAAAAATGACGATAGCGACCGTATCGCAATTGTTAATATTTTACCTCTAGTTGAATGAAATGCTAAAAAAGCACATGCTGATCTTATCAGATTACATGTGCTTTTTATACTGTTATGATATGTGCCACTTTTTGATCATGCTGCTCAACTGGTAATACTGCTAACATTTGTACACTTAAAGCCAATGCCACACTATTGCCAGTATACTGAGCTAAAAAGCGATCATAATACCCCGCGCCAAATCCTAAGCGCTGACCCGATATAGTATATGCTAATCCGGGTACAATAACCAAATCAATGGCCGCTGCATTAAAAGTATGATTACTTGTCGGCTCCTTAATATCAAATGCTGCACGAGTATACATTGAATCAGCGTTAATAGCAATAAATTGCATTTGATGATCCATGATTTTTGGTACCACCACCACTTTATGTTCATCCCATGCTTTTTCAATGATAGGTTGCGTATCTAGTTCAAAAGCTGTACTTAATACGACAGCAATAACTTGTGCTTGTTGCCATTGTGATGAATGAAATAATTGACGGCGTAAGTTATTCTCTTCGGTTTGTCTAGGCACCCCAACAAATTCAACTAAGCGTTCTTTTTGCTGTATTCGTAATTTTTTTTTATCTAACATGACTAATCTCCAATATAAAAAAGCTGGTAACCCAGCTGATTATATTATTCAAATAAATGTGTCATAGCTAAAATTTCAGCTTCTTTTTTAACGTCTTTCAGCACTTTTGCATCATCGTAATGATGAATAGCTGTCACAATAAGTTCTGCCACATGGCGTGCATCCGCTTCATTGAATCCCCGTGTCGTAATTGCTGGTGTCCCAATACGAATACCTGAAGTGATGAATGGACTCAATGTTTCATTGGGAAGTGCTTCTTTATTTGTTGTAATCGAAACACTGTCTAAGAGTTCTTGTGTCTGTTTGCCATTCAAACCAGTTTTTGTCAAATCTAAGTTAAACAAATGGTTGTCTGTACCGCCAGCAACAACACGAATATCTTCGGTTGCTGTGAAAACTTCAGCCATAGCTTGTGCGTTTTTAATAATTTGTGCCGCATACGCTTTAAATTCAGGCTGCAATGCTTCGCCAAATGCAATAGCCTTTCCTGCAATAACATGCTCTAATGGACCACCCTGAGAACCTGGGAAAATGGCAGAATTAATTTTTTTCGCATATTTTTCTTGCGACAAAATCACACCACCACGTGGTCCACGTAATGTTTTATGTGTTGTGGAAGTGACTACATCAGCAATACCAACTGGATTTGGATGTAACCCAGCGGCCACTAAACCAGCAATATGCGCCATATCAACCATCAAATAAGCACCCACTTCATCAGCTATTTCACGGAATTTATTGAAATCAATGATACGTGAATAAGCAGAAGCACCAGCAACAATCATTTGTGGTTGTACTTCACGAGCTTGTTTAGCAATTGCTTCATAATCTAACTGTTCACTTTCTGCATCTAGACCGTAAGTATATGATTGATACATTTTACCTGAAAATGATACCTTGGCACCATGTGTTAAATGCCCACCGGCATCAAGATCCATACCTAAAATCTTATCGCCTGGCTGCAAAAATGCCATGTATGCAGCTGCATTAGCCTGAGAACCAGAATGTGGTTGAACGTTGGCATATTCAGCACCAAAAAGTGCCTTCAAACGATCAATAGCCAATTGCTCGACAACATCAACATATTCCGTTCCGCCATAATAACGTTTGTAAGGATATCCCTCAGCATACTTGTTCGTCAATACTGATCCTTGGGCTGCACGAACACCCTTTGACGCGAAATTTTCAGATGCAATTAACTCGATTGTACGATTTTGACGGGCACCCTCTTGTTGAATAGCACTCCATACCTCAGGGTCTAGTTCTTTAAATGACATGACGTTCTCCTAAATTCATTAATAGCTTAATTATAACTTGTTTTTTGACTTTTTTCACTTTTAATTATACGTGTAAAAACGAATTATTGGTTTTTTTATCTAGAAATGTTCGTCATTAAAAGATTTGATGCCTTAAAACTGTTGTCATTTGATTTGGTGCGATAGTTTGCGTATGAATCACTGGTCGCTGAAAAAGCAACTGAATTTGTTCCGGTATGACAACATTGCTTTTGTCAGCGAGTTGCTTTAGGCCATCATATTCATTCAGGGGTGTTTCACCTAGCGCATTGAGTACCGTATCAGCGAATTTAAACGGACTAGCAGTAGCAGCTAAGATAGTTGTCCCAGATATGTCAAGTTGGTTATAAACATATTGCCCAACAGCTGTGTGTGGATCAATTACATAATTTCCCTCTTCAAACACACGTTTAATTGTCTTCAAAACTTCTGTTTGTGAAGCACTCGCGGCTTTAAACTGTGATAAGTTGGCCTGTGTTGACGGTTTTAAAGTGTAATGCCCTTGTTCATCTAAGGCATTCATATATTCTCTTACTTCCTCAGTATTACGACCAGACGCAAAGTATAATAGACGCTCTAAGTTACTGGAAACTAAGATGTCCATTGCAGGGGCGTTGGTTACCTTAAATGTGCGTTGTCGATCATATGTGCCAGTGTTAAAGAAGTCTGTTAAAACATTATTTTCATTTGACGCCACAACAAATTGTGCAACAGGCAAGCCAATCTGACTAGCATAGTAAGCCGCCAACATATTACCAAAATTACCGGTAGGTACAACGATATTAATGGCCTCACCACTTGCAATTTGATGTTGTTTAACTAATTGCGCATAGGCATGAATATAATAAACAATTTGTGGCACTAACCGCCCGATATTAATGGAATTTGCCGAAGAGAATCGCAAATGCTTGTCGGCTAAATCGGCTGCTAACGATTGGTCTGACAATAATGATTTAACAGCTTTCTGCGCATCATCAAAATTACCACTAATAGCCGTTACGTGAGCATTGTGCGCTGGCTCGGTTTGCATTTGTCGTCTTTGAATGTCACTAACACCAACCTCTGGATAAAATACAACAATATCAGTATGTTGTACATCTCCAAAACCACTCATAGCAGCTGTTCCGGTATCACCAGAAGTTGCAGTTAAAATGACAATGCCATCATCAAGACCTTGCTTTTTGGCAGCCGTTGTCATCAAATGTGGCAAAGCCTGTAATGCAACATCTTTAAAAGCTAATGTTGGGCCATGAAATAGTTCAATATAAAACAAATCATCGGCTTGATGATATGACACAATGTCCTCAGTCGTCCACTGTTTACCATAAGCTTTGTCTATCACACAATCGATTTCATTAACACTAAAGTCATCAAAGAAACCGTCAAAGATTAATGTTGCGATATCAGCATAAGTTTGTTTTTGCAGTTGCGTCCAATCCAATTCAATATTTGGCCAACTTTCTGGTACATATAGTCCGCCGTCAGGTGCTATGCCATTGATTATAGCTTGGCTAGCTGTCACCGCTGGTGCTTGACCACGCGTAGAAATATAGTTCATCTTATCTTGGTTCCTTTTGCATTATTGACTAAATTATAACAAAAAACTTCAAAATTATGAAGAAAAATGATAGTATTATTAAGAATAACACGAAAAGGAATTAACTATGGATATTGGAATTGGGCTTTTTGGATTAGGCACCGTGGGCAGTGGTGTCGTAAAAATACTACAAGATAACGCTGACCAAATAGCGAAACGTACTGGCACTCATCTACTTGTTAAGCATGCTGTTGTTAATAATTTAGAGAAAAAGCGCACTGGATTTATTAACAACTTCCCCATTACAAATGATGCCAAAGATATTTTAAACAATCCGGAAATTCAAATTGTAGTTGAGGTCATGGGGACATTAGATCAGGCTTATAAAATTATTAAAGATTCCCTCACTGCTAAAAAGCATGTTGTGACCGCTAATAAAGACCTTATCGCCAGTCGTGGACAAGAACTAGTTGCTATTGCTGAAGCTAATGGCGTGGATTTATTTTTTGAAGCAGCAGTTGCCGGTGGTATTCCAATTCTCAGAACCCTCGCCAATAGTTTTACAGCTGATGAAATTTCTCGTGTTGCCGGTATTATTAATGGGACGAGCAATTTTATATTGACACAAATGACAACCAATAAATTATCATATGCAAATGCTTTACAGTTAGCACAAAAAAAGGGCTTTGCTGAAGCTGATCCCACCAATGACGTGGCAGGATTTGACGCTGCCTATAAACTGATCATTCTATCTAATTTTGCTTTCGGTGTTCAGCCAGCTTTGGACGATCTCACTATCAATGGCATCACACACCTTACCGATGCCGATATTGAAGACGCTAATGCTTTTGGTTATGCTGTTAAATTGCTAGGTGTTGCACAACGTGTTGGTCAAGATGCTAATGCTATTAGCATTGATGTATCACCCTATTTAGTTCCTTTCACACATCCTCTGGCAACAGTTCATAATGAGAATAACGCTGTCCTTGTTAATGGTGAATCTGTTGGAGAAATCATGTTGTATGGTCCCGGTGCCGGTGAACTACCAACCGCCAACTCTGTTCTGAGTGACTTAACCAACATTGCCACGGATATTGCTTTAAACACACCAGGCAGACCATTCAATTCATTTAATCAAAACTTAGATATCGCCAAACCCTCTCAACGCCTATCAAGACGATTCATTGTAATTGAAGTCGATGATACACCCGGTGCTATGTATTCAGTAACGGGCATGTTTGCGGCAGCAAAGATTAGTTTTTCTGATTTAAAACAAACACCAGCAGCTAACGGCACAGCGCGATTAGTTGCACTCACTCATCCAGCAAGCGATGCACAACTTAATGTCATTCAAACGACAATACGCAATGCGGATGGTATTAACCTAGCAGCGGAGTATAAAATTTTCTCATGATAAAAATTAAAGTACCAGCTACTAGCGCCAATATTGGTCCTGGTTTTGATTCGTTGGGTCTTGCGCTAGATCTTTTTCTCACCCTTGAAATACATGAGGCAACAACAACCTGGCAAGTCATTCATGAAGAGCCAGATTTACCACATGATATCACCCATTTTATTGTGCAAGCAGCGCTAACATTAACTAGCAACATGCAACCACATCGTCTTGTGGTGAAGTCAGATATCCCCTTGGCTAGAGGCCTTGGTTCTTCATCGGCTGCTTTATTAGCTGGTTTAACTATGGCTAACATACTTGCCGATCTTAATTTATCCCCAAAAGAAATACTCAAGCAAGCTACAATGTTAGAGGGACATCCTGACAATGTGGCGCCTGCTTTGCTTGGTGGCGCCATTTCAGCTTATTATGACGGTCATCAGGTCTATAACAGCAGTTTCCACATACCTGAAAACATCATCTTTACGGTATTTATTCCAGATTATGAATTAAAAACGGCTGAAGCCAGAAATGCTTTACCTGATGACTTCCCTTTTAAAAAGAGCATTGCTGGTAGTGCCATTAGTAACACACTGATTGCGGCACTAGCCAATGATGACTGGCAAACTGCAAAACAATTGATTGAAAAAGATCAGTTTCATGAACAACAACGTCATCATCTAGTTCCTCATTTATTAGAAATTCGTCACATTGCACATCAGTATGATGTACTAGGAACTTATTTATCTGGGGCTGGGCCAACCGTTATCATTATGGCACCAAAAAATGAGGCCAAAATTTTACTCCCAGCCTTAACCCATCTTACAACGTCTGGAAGGACTATACAGTGCCATTTAAATCGTTCCGGCTTAACTATTACGAAAGAAGAATAATCACATGAAGGTTTCAAAGTTTGGTGGTTCATCACTAGCTGATGGACACCAGTTACAGCGTGTTTTTAATATTGTTAATGCGGATAGCAACCGTAAAATAATTGTTGTCTCTGCGCCGGGTAAACGTTTTACAGATGATATTAAAGTTACTGACCTGCTCATTAAATATGCTGAGGCCACAATCAACGACCAAAATACAGAGACAATTATTTCAGACATCAAACAACGCTATCATGATATTGCTTATCATTTTGGTCTACCACAGGAATCATTGACAGATATTGACCAACAAATTGATCATTTGGCTAAAAAGCATTATCGTTCGTTTGATTATTTATTTGCTGCTTTTGCTGCACATGGTGAATACCTCAATGCGCAGTTAATTGCTAAAGTTTTTACTTACTTGGGCTTACCCGCCCGTTTCATTGACCCAAAGCAAATTGGTCTATTAGTTGATGATAATGCACGTTCTGCAACTTTCAATACACAATCTTATGAAACAATTGCCAAATTAGATCTTTCCACCAGTGAAAGACTCATTATCCCAGGATTCTTTGGCTATACAAATAATGGTGATATGGCAACTTTCTCACGAGGTGGTTCTGACATCACTGGCGCCATTATGGCACGCGCTTTAAGTGCTGATTTATATGAAAACTTCACAGACGTTAGTGCAATTTATGCTGTTAACCCAAATATTATTACTCATCCTGCTGCTATTCACCAGATGACATACGATGAAATGCGTGAATTATCTTATGCTGGCTTTGCTGTATTTCACGATGAAGCGATTATTCCTGCTATCCAAGGTGGTATTCGTATTAATATTAAAAATACAAACGATCCTGATGCACCCGGAACATTTATTGTGCCACCAACTGAAGTCCAAGAAACGCGACCTGTAACTGGTATTGCCAACTCTAACCGATTTGCTGCATTATACTTACATCGTTACTTACTAAACAAGGAAGTTGGCTTCACGCTTCGTATTCTAGAAATTTTAAAGCGTCATAACATTTCCTACGAGCATATGCCGTCAGGAATTGATGATTTGACCATTATTTTTGACAAAACAAATCTTTCTCAAGATAAAGTCGATGCCATGCTGGCTGATATTGCTGCAGACATCAAGCCAGACACGCTGAAATGGTTGCCCAGTTATGGCATTATCATGATTGTTGGCGAAGGTATGCGAAACCGTATTGGTGCGTTAACAGAAATTGTCACACCATTAAAAGAAAATGGCATTAGTCTGCAAATGGTCAATCAAGGGGCAAGTGAAATTTCAATTATGTTAGGTATTCAACCAGACCTTGCAGATAGTGCAGTAAAGGCGATCTATAATAATATTTTTAAAATTGAATAAAACAAAAAGCGTTAACAAATATCAGATTGTTAATGCTTTTTACTTTAATTATCTTAAAGTTGATGCAAATAAGTGTGCAAGGCCGAATCATCTAACCTATTGTCTAACCCAATTAGTAACTTCAACCTTGCTTTTTGACCATTAATACTGGTAGCAAAGATGACGCCTGCTTTTTCAAGCTGCACACCACCACCTAAATAATCATAAACTGGCTCAGCAACGCCATTAAAACTCCTTGATACAACAACGACCGGAATGTTTCGTGACAGTATATATTGCACGCCTTGCGCAGCTTCTCTGGATAAATTACCTGCTCCTAACGCTTCGATAATAATGCCATCAATATTCGAAGCCGCTAGCAATTCCAATAATTGACCATCCATACCTGCATAAGCCTTTAGAACAGGAATTCTTTTATCAACATGGGCTATGGGCAGTATGTGTCGCTTAGGAAGATCATAAAAATAGATAATTTGCCTTTTAGTTAGTAAACCCATAGTTCCACTAATTGGTGAGCCAAATGTGGCCACATTAGTCGTATGCGTTTTAGTGACGAAACGTGCCGCATGAATTTCATCATTCATCACAACCAAAACACCACGATGCTGAGATTCATGTTCAGCTGCAACGCGTAAGGCCGATTGATAATTATACAGCCCATCAGAGCCTAGTTCATTAGATGAACGCATAGCACCTGTCATAACAATTGGCATTGACACATCCAATGTGCTATCTAAGAAAAACGATGTTTCTTCCAGGGTATCTGTGCCATGTGTAATAACGACACCATCAAAAGCACCCTCAGCTTTTAAAATACGTTGTTGCAGCTGTAACATATGTATCGGCCCAATATGCTCGCTTGGCAGATTAAAAATATTTTCTACCGTCAAATCCACATCAGGTAACGTAACCTGTACCCCTGTCAATGGATTTTCAATACCTGTCTCCACATCTCCATCTTCATCTTCGTGCATTGAAATCGTACCACCCGTGTGGAGTACTAATATTTTCTTCATTATTCTGACTTTCCTTCCCCATTTTGCCTAAAATTAATCAACGTATTTTGCCAAGCATGCATTTGTTCGATAAACGTTTTAGCCTTTGGCTTCAAACCGATTTGATTATCATAAATATGGTCAATAACACGCTGTAACCCACGCTTAGTCGTTTCCGAAATATTGATTTGATTAATTTGCCGCAAATCAATAATACTAAATTGTCTCAAATAAAAGACAGTTTTCTGATCTAACATTAATCGATGATCATCTAAGTCGTAATGTTTGTCCGAAATAATGCCATTATACTTCTCAGAATAATCAAACTGACCAACCGATTCACCGCTAATTGGGTCTTGACGCCAATTAGGTGCAACACCTAATGGGACTAAGAGTTGGATTTCGAAAATATTGGCTATAATCTGCGGATCCATTCCTTCATCCAACTTCTGTAAACCTAACACGAATTGATTGTACCAACGTGTTAATTGTTCACCCTCCTCAAATGTTTGATCAATTAAACTAGCAATCAAAGCTGCATAAGCATTGACTTCAATATCATCAATAAGCCGTTGATATATTTTTATTGTCTGTATATCGTTAATATAACCTAAGCCTTGATTATTTTTCGGAAAAGCACCTTCAAAGCTAAGCACTGCATGTGGCTGTAATGCTGAGCCTAATGCGGACTTTGGTTTTTTAGCACCACGCGCCAAAAAAGTTCGCAGACCACCTGTCTCGGTGAGAATACGAACTAATAGATCGTTGTCTTTATATTGTCGCGTACTAAGGATAATCCCGTTAATTACTGTCATTATTTATTAACCAATAACCACAGGATAAACAAATAATGTGGTTTATATCAAAATAGTGTTAATAGTTTTCTTCATTATAACCTAAGGTTTGTAATGCCTGTGGCCTGTCACGCCATCGTGGCTCTACTTTTACCCAAGTTTCTAAAAAGACTTTGTCTCCCATCAGTCGCTCAATATCTTTGCGGGCACGTGTACCGATGTTTTTAATCATTGTCCCTTGCTTCCCAATAATAATATTTTTTTGCGTTGGCCGTTCAACAATAATGGAAGCTTGAATATGAATTTTTTCTTCATCTTCACGGGCAATTTTGTCAATAACTACTGCTACTGAATGCGGCACTTCCTGACGTGTCAATTGCAGTACTTTTTCACGAATTAATTCGCCAATGACAAATCTTTCTGGATGATCCGTTAGCTGGTCGGCATCAAAATACTGTGGCCCTTCATCTAAATGAGACACTACATTATCTAACAGTTCCGGTACATTATCACCTTCAGTAGCAGAAATTGGAAATACTTCAGTCCATGTCGGTGCGTCAACTTGATAGCTTTCGATAATTGCTAATAATTCTTCACGCGCAATGAGATCAACCTTATTGATTAGCAAGTATACTGGTGTTTCAGTGACTTCATTTAATCGACTAATAATAAAGTCATCGCCACGTCCTCTTGGCATTGATGCATCGACAACGAACCAAATGGCATCAGCTTCATGTAAGGCAGAAAAAGCTGATTTCACCATAAAATTACCCAAAGAATTTTGTGGCTTGTGAACACCTGGTGTGTCAATAAAGACAACTTGAGCATTATCTGTTGTATAAATTCCTTGTATCTTGTTTCTTGTTGTTTGTGCTTTATCAGACATAATTGCGATTTTTTCACCAACAATACGATTGAGTAAAGTTGATTTACCAACGTTTGGACGTCCAATAATAGCTACAAATCCTGATTTGAAAGTACTCTCTGCCATAAATTTATTGCGACCTAATGGTCGACTTTCTCCTATTCATCTTCTCATTCAAGCATGTTGGCAATGTCATTACTTCTGAAAATGATGTAACAAATCAGAAAAATTAGTAACAATACCAAACTGACGCCATATATATGGTTGAAATATTAATAACAAAATAATAATTTCAACACCAACGGCCACTAAGACGGCACCGGCAGCGACGTCTTTAGCTAATTTTGCAAGTGGATGATATTTTTTTTCAACAACTAAGTCCACAACTGCTTCAATAATTGTATTCAAAAACTCACTAAAAATTACAATAAACACAGCCATTGTCACCCAGAGCCAATCTGCACGATACAAACCATAATGTAAACCTGTGACCAATATCAAAAAGGCTAACAAAATATGAATCCGCATATTGCGTTCCCGGACCAAAATCATCCAGATACCATTGAGAGAATTACGTAAAGCTCTAAAAAAATTACTATTTCTAGTCGTCTGTTTTTTTTGTGATTCAGGCATGCCTTCTAATGTCGTTTTTTCATTATCTCTTGAGGCCATAATTATCCAGAATTTCCCGTTGCAAGTCAAACATCTCTTTTTCTTCAGCGTCACCTAACATATGATCATAACCATTCAAATGTAGGAAGCCGTGGACTACCAAAAAGCCTAATTCACGCTCATAACTATGTCCTAAATATTCGGCTTGCGCGCCAATAATATCTACCGAAACAATAATATCTCCGATATTCTTAGCGATATCTTCAGTCCAAGCATCATCTGATATTATATCAAAATCATCTTCCCCTTCTTCGATTGCAAAACTAATAACATCGGTTGGTTTATCTACGCCTCGATAATCTCGATTATAGCGCTGAATTTCATCATTGTTAACAAATGTCACGGACATTTCAGTATTAACGGGTAATTTCAAAGCCTCCCCAGCAAAATTCAAAACACTTTCAACTAAATCATGATGGTAACGGCTAACACCATCATGCGTTTGATCAATAATAGCTAAGTCCATTTTTAATGCTCCTTTTTCAGCAATGCAAGTCGCTCTTCTGCTGCCTCATAAGCATTAACAATTAGACCAACAACAGGATGACGAACAACATCTGCACTACTAAAGCGTACAAATGCAATACGATTCACATCTGCCAAAATCTTTTGTGCTGAAATCAAACCAGACTTGGCCCCACGAGGTAAATCAATTTGGGACACATCGCCGTTAACGATCATCTTAGAGCCAAAACCCAATCGGGTCAAGAACATTTTCATTTGCTGATTTGTTGTATTTTGCGCTTCATCCAAAATGATAAATGCATCATCTAAAGTACGGCCACGCATATAAGCCAGTGGCGCAATTTCAATTACACCCCGATCCATCAAACGCTGTGTTTGCTCAGCACCAATAATCGCATTCATAGCATCATATATTGGACGCAAATATGGGTCAACTTTTTCTTTAAGGTCACCAGGCAAAAATCCCAATGATTCACCAGCTTCAACAGCAGGTCGTGTAATAATAATACGTTCAACTTCACCACGTTTTAGAGATGAAATTGCCATAACAACGGCTAGGTAGGTTTTTCCCGTACCTGCCGGACCAATACCAAAGGTTATATCATTCTTTCTGATTGCTTGTATATATTGACGTTGGCCAAAGTTTTTAACTCGAACAGCTCGTCCCTTGTTATCTCTGATTAATGTTTCCGAGTATAAATCGCCAAAATACTCCAGCGTCCCTCTTTGTGCCATTGTTACGGCACTAACGACATCTGTCGGCGACAGATTGATTTGATGTTTAATCAAGTTAGTTAATTCTGATAACACTGCCCGCGCCAACTGCACTTGCGATTCATCGCCAGAAATGGTCATTTGATCGCCACGCGCATGTAATTGAACTGATAGTCCTTCTTCAATTAAACGGAGGAAATTGTCATTAACCCCAATCAATTTTGTCTGTTGTTCTGCGTTTTCAAATGTAAAAATTTGCTGTATTTGTGCTGACAAATTGCAAATCCCCTTTACCTTATTTCTTTTCATTTTAACACAAAAAAAGGGCTAATGCCCGTTATTCCACTGTTAAATCATGCATAATCACATCATAGCCCTTAGCCTCTTCTTCAGGAGTTAACCGCAATGGTGCAGCAATAATTTCAGTAATTTTAGCTAATATAAAAGTACCCACTGCAGCAAAGACGACTGTAAATAAAATAGCCACTAACTGTTTCCAAAGTAGTGAAGCGTCACCACTAATTAAGCCGGCCACGCCACCAATTTGTTTATCTGCAAAAACACCTGTTAGTAACGCACCAACAGCGCCACCAATACCATGTATCCCAAAGGCATCAAGGGTATCGTCATACCCAAAACTATTTTTAACAAATGTTATGCCAGCGAATCCTACAAAGCCAGCAATCAGTCCCATAATTACCGCAGCCCATGGTGCAACAAAGCCAGCAGCAGGTGTAATGGCGACTAGACCAGCCACACCACCACTTGTAATGCCGGTTAACGTCGCACGTTGGTGTAAGTAGTATTCAGCTAATGCCCACGTTAAGACGGCAGCAGCCGAAGCTAGCCAAGTGTTGACCAATGCCAATACCGCTGTTCCATTAGCAGCTAGTGCAGAACCTGAGTTGAATCCAAACCACCCAACCCATAGTAAGGCACCACCAATCAAGACGTAAGACGGCCGAACTGGAATATGCTTGGATTGGTGCCGATGACCAATCATTAGCGCTAAGACAAGACCTGTAACACCACTAGAAATATGCACAACAGTACCACCAGCGAAGTCAATTGCTCCTAATTTAGCCAGGAAGCCACCACCCCAAACCATGTGTGCCAAAGGAGAATAGATAACAATTAACCATAAAATCATAAAGACAATCATTGCTTTAATTCGAACACGTCCTATGACTGAGCCAGTGATAATAGCAGCTGTGATAATTGGAAACATGCCTTGAAATAATGCAAAAGCACCATCAGGTATTGTTAACCCTCTACTTGATCGATTAAAGGAAACGTCGAACATCAAAATATGATTTAAATTACCAATCACATCACCACTACCGCCAAACGCTAGCGAATAACCTGCAAAAAACCAAACCAAAGTAGCAATACCAATAATTAAAACTGGCACAAACATAGTATGTAATAGATTGCGTTTTTCACCAAGACCGCCGTAAAACAGTGCCAATCCCGGTGTCATTAACCAAACTAATGCCGCTGATATTAATACCCAAGCCAAATCACCTGTATTCATAAAAGAACATGCCTCCATTTCTCATTGATATAATTTTATCAGGTAGACCAATTATATAAATGAAAGATGATAGGTTTTGTGACATGTCATTTCAGAAAACGATGACACAAAAAAGACTACACTTCTGTAGTCTTTAAAACCATTATACTGTTTGCACAGTAATCATGTTAGTTGTACCAGATTGTGACATTGGCACACCGGCAGCGATAACGATTGTATCACCGCTTTCTGCCAAGCCTTGTTCCTTAACAGCTGTCTTAGCTAACGCAATCATTTCATCAATTGTTGATGGTGCATCATAAACAACTGGCAACACACCATAATTCAAAGTCAAGCCACGTTGTACGCGTTCTGAGTACGTTACGGCCAAAACATTCACATCAGGACGGTGTTTTGATACCATGCGGGCAGTGTAACCTGAGTTTGTTGAAACAACAACTGCCTTGGCATTAACACTGCGTGCAATACGTGTGACAGCTGAAGCAACAGCTTCAGTTGAATCAGATTCATCGAAGACGATTTCTTCATGACGACCATTTTCACGTAATGATGTTTCAGCCTTTTCATCAATAGCAGCCATTGTGGCAACAGATTCAACTGGATAATCACCATTAGCTGATTCACCTGACAACATTGTTGCATCTGTACCATCAAAGACGGCATTGGCAACATCGGAAGCTTCGGCACGTGTTGGACGTGGGTTCTCTTCCATTGAGTCAAGCATCTGTGTTGCTGTAATAACTGGCAAACCAATCTTGTTCATCTTGCGAATCATGTCCTTTTGAACCAAAGGCACATTTTCAGCAGGAATTTCAACACCCATGTCACCACGTGGTACCATCAAGGCGTCTGAAACTTCAAGAATAGCATCTAAGTTGTCGATACCTTCTTGTGATTCAATCTTAGGAATAATTTGAACGTGTTCCATGTTCTTTTCTTTCAAAAGTTCACGAATTTCTAACACGTCTTCTGGCTTACGAACAAATGATGCTGCAATATAATTGATTTCGTGGTCTAAACCAAAACGAATATCATCAGCATCTTTTTCTGTAATACCTGGTAAGTTAATTGATACACCTGGTGCGTTAACACCCTTACGTGATCCCAAGATACCATCGTTGTCAATGCGAACAACAAGTTCACGGTTGGCATCATCTTTTTCAAGAACAGTCGTACCAAGCAAACCATCGTCAAACAAAACTTGTCCATTGACATTAACGTCATCAAACAATCCGGCGTAAGTCACAGCAATCTTTTCTTTAGTACCCTCAATGTTATCATCCATTGAGATACGAAGTGTGTCACCTGTATGGAATTCAATCTTACCGTCGACTTGCTTTGTTGTACGGATTTCAGCACCCTTTGTGTCCAACAAAATACCTACTGTCTTACCAGTAATCTTTTCTGCCTCATGAACTGCGTTCATGCGACCCAAATGTTCCTCGTGATCTCCGTGTGAGAAGTTGAAACGGAATACGTTTGCGCCCGCCTCGATCAACTTAACGATTGTTTCGACATCAGATGATGACGGACCAAGTGTTGAGACGATTTTCGTCTTTTTCATGGTTAAATAGCTCCTTAGTTATCTTGGTTGTTGCTTGTGCAACTCTACCCAAACTCTATTTTATACATTATTATTTATTTATACAAGCCATAATCTTAACGACTTCTTCTGAATACAATATTGTCGTAGCCTAGTAATGGCGCTAGTTCACGAATGATAGCGGTTTCACTATTCATCCAAAACTTCGCGTCAATTTGCTGATTTTGATCACTTTTTTGCCAGTGAATGATGATAGGATTATCACCATGATGTTTTTTAAAAATCTCTATCACAGCGTGTCGGTTAGCCTCGTTATCGTGTTCTTCATCAAACCGCAAAAACCAGGTACCACTTTCAGCAGTCGGTATTTGCGGTGGTGCCGTTATCTGACGTGCAATAACTGACATTTTGCCGTTATAACTATCAGATTGACCAGTTATTTGAATCATGTTGCCTGTCTTCAACATGTCACTAATTTTGACAAATAGTTGATGAAAAATAGTCAGACTAATTGCTCCAGTAGTATCTGAGACAGTGACAAAGGCCATTGTTTCACCTTTTTTTGTACGTGTTTGTCTAACACTATCAATCATGACAATCATTTTCACTGGTTCTTTAGCCAGCGACACATCTGCAATTTGTTGAAAATCATTTTGTTTTATAATACTGGCAAAAGTGTCTAATGGATGACCTGATAAATTAACGCCGATAGTCTCTTTTTCATGCACTAATTTTTCAGTGAGCGTTATGTCGGCCATTTTCTTGATTTTAGTCTCACTCAAAATTAACTCACCGAAACTGGCAGCCTCAATTAAATCATCTAATGCAGTGACTAACTCAACACGATTATAACCAAAACTGTCAAGTGCACCAGCATAGACCATTTGCGTTAAAATATCCCGCTTGCGAAATTTTTCTGGGAGACGGCGAACGAGTGACTGTATCGACTCAAACGGACCATTATTTTTTCTTTCGTCAATGAGTGCTGCTACAAAATCTGTACGTACACCCTTGATGCTGTGCAAACCCATTTGTAGAAAATCTTTATTGATAGTCCAAAAACGGTCTGATTGGTTGACATTAGGGGCCTTCACAACAATGCCACGTGCTTTTGCTTCTGTGACGTAAAGTCGAATTTTGTCAGGTGACCCTAGATTAGCGTTAAGTAATGCTGTAAAAAAAGCAATGGGATAATGTACTTTCATATACGCCAATTGAAATGACAATTTGCTATACGCTACAGCATGAGACCGATTAAAACCATAATTGGCAAATTCATCAATATATGCAAAAATCTGCTCCGCTTGTGATTGGTCATGGCCTTGACTAACCGCCCCGGAAATAAATTTACCGTGCATATCGGCCATTTGTGCTAATTTTTTCTTAGACATAGCACTACGCAAGACATCGGCTTCACCTAAAGTGAATCCGGCATATTTTTCTGCTACCAACATAACCTGTTCCTGATAAACAATAATACCAAAAGTAGGGGCTAAAATAGTTTTTAAGCTCGGGTCTAAGACGGTAACAGTTTCTTGACCGTGACGACGCTTAATAAAAGATTCAATATTACGACTTGGTCCTGGACGATAAAGCGCATTTACGGCAACAATATGTTCAAATGTAGCAGGTTGTAGTTGCTTCAAAACATGCTTAATACCTGATGATTCAAATTGAAAGACACCATTAGTATCACCCTTGGCATATAATGCCAACGTTGCTTTATCATCTAAAGGCACGTGGCCAATATCAAAGCGATCAGGTAAATATTGTTTTGCATAATACAAGGTCTGTGCCAAAATCGTTAAGTTTGACAAGCCCAAAATATCAATTTTTAATAGTCCTAATGCCTCAACTGGATTTTTCTCAAATTGTGTTAACAATCGCGATTCCGAGCCTGATTGTACGGGCAATGTATTCACAAGTGGCGAATCACTCAAAACCACACCTGCAGCATGTGTTGAATAATTTCGTGGTAAACCTTCTATCTTTTGTGCCGTTTTCAGCAATAAATCACCATTATCAATATCATCTAAAACACGAGATAACGCATCAGAGTCTTTTAAAGCGTCCCCAATTGTTACCCTTCTTCCTTGCTTACCCTGTGGTACGGCATTACTAATACGACTCATCATCGTTTGTGATACGCCAAAAACACGTGCGGTATCACGCAAAGCCTGTTTAGCAGCCAGTGTACCAAAAGTAATAATTTGCGCAAAATTACGCTGGCCGTATTTTTGATGAAGATATGCTAGAACATCTTCTCGCCGATTATCTGGCCAATCAATGTCAATATCCGGCATTTGCACACGCTCTGCATTCAAAAAGCGCTCAAACAAAAGACCAAATTTAACAGGATCAATATCGGTAATTCCTAATGAAAACGCTACAAGTGACCCAGCAGCAGAACCTCTGCCAGCACCCAATTGAATGTGATTTTGTTTGGCAAAATTAACAATATCCCACACAATCAAAAAGTAATCATTAAAACCTAGTTTATTAATAATTGCTAATTCGTTGTGTAAACGCTCTAAATACTGGGCGTGTTGCTGGCTTGTAATATGCATTTTAGCATTCAAGCCTGTCATAGCTAGATTTTTGAGATATTCAGCCGCATTGGCTGTTTCAGGTGGGAGTTGAAATGATGGTAAAGCTGTTGTTTGCTTAAATGTTAATGACACATGGCTACGTGCAACAAGCTGTTCATTGTTTTTAAAAGCTAGCTTAAGCGCCTCATCATCTTGATAGCTTTGTCTTAATTGCTCAAAGTCTACTAAAACATGTGAGCCCGATTGTTGTGCTAAAGCCTTGATACCATCTAACTTAACATTAGCATCAATTGCTTTCAAAACTTGTGTTGTGAAGGCATCGTCAGCGTTTAAATAATCAACATCGTCTAAAGCTACCAATGACGCTTGATGTATTTGACTAAACTGTGCCAGTCGCGCCCGTATTTGTGGCGCAAGTTGCGGATGAATGCCAATATATAAATGTTGATCATCAATCTTATTCGATAGCTGATGCCAATAATTATCAACCTCTTGATACTCAGAGGCAATTAATTGTGATAACTCACTATCATGCGGTAAAATGACATGAATACCTTGCAAATGCTCCACCAACAGGTCAAAAGTCATCGTCGTGTCCTGAGCTGTCATTTTGGCGGATGATAACCACATCAGATTTTGATAGCCAGTTTGGTTTTCTGCAATCAGTACCAGTGGAAATGTCGTTGATGTATTAACTAAGCCATTCACTTGAAGCGTGACACCAAAGAGTGGCTTAATCCCCATGTCTTTTGCTTTTTGATAAAACTCAACCGCCCCATACATGACATTAATGTCCGTTAAAGCAATAGCCTCATAATGGCGGTCTTTCGCAGTTCTAATAATTTGCGTTATTGTATTAGGATTTTTCAATAAGCTATATGCGCTTAAAATTTGTAAAGGTGCGTACATTAGGCCTCCGTTACTTGCCGTATTCTAATACGAAACTTTGTTCCCTTTAATTATACACGAAAACCTCTTAAAAAGGTTGCGCTTTTCACAAAAAGGCGTATGATAGTTTTGTAAAGAGGTGGAACACATGAAATTTATTACAGTTGCTGTCTGGTCAGCTATTTTCGGCGAAATTTTAGGCTACATCGTTTCCCAATTAACAGCAGGCACTTATTCATTTACAACCGTTGCCATTATCGCCATTGTTGTTGGCGAAATTGCACTTGTTGCGATACCTGCTATTTCTGGTTCAGCTGCCTCAAAAGAAACGTTAGCTGAAAAATAAAAAAGACGTGCGAATTTGCGCGTCTTTTTTATTTTTGCCAAGCTTGTAATAATTCATCTATTGTTAATTGACCGGGTGCGCTTGTTTGTTGATTATCTAATGTGGCAAATGTCATTTCTGAGCCATAGCGATAACCAACTACACGTGACTGCTGGCCAATCAGTCCCATGCTTATCGTAATTAATGGTTGTTGGACTGATGCATCCTGCGTTGCATCAAGTAATAGTTGCACATCTGCTAACGTTTTTGGCATGACAGCTAACTTGATAATATCAGCGCCTGTACGACTCATATCGGTTATCAACTGATCAACTGCCCGTGTTTCATTGAAATCGTGATACGACAAGATAACGGGTGTGTTTGTTTCATGGGCAGCAGCAATAATTTTATCTCGCAACTCACTTGCAAGTGTATACTCAACATCAACAGCAGCAAAATGGTAACCTGAGTGCAATGCTGAAACCATGAAAGTAGTGTATTCAATCGGTGAAAGTTCGCCTTGTCCACCTTGCGCCTTTGTGCGATAAGTCAATATAATTGGAAAACTACCAATGGTGTTAAAGACGGACCCAGCCAATTCTTTAATAATTTGACTGTTCATGATTGGCCAGTTTGCATTAAACTCTTCCTGAGCACGGTCCATCTCAGCCAGCTTTTTAGCTTCTGTCATTGCCGATACATTTTTCTGTGATAACTCTGCTTGTGCGCCCGCTTTGACTTGCTGCCACACCATGACTTGACTAAATTCATCAGCAATATAGTCAGCGCGCCATTCAACAATATCTGGATTTTTTTCTTGTAGCGCCCGAGCAAAGGGCGTTAACTTATCAGTTGGTCCCAATGTCAATGGCACGGCAATAATTGGCTTATCATCTAAGCTAGCTGGTAACTTCAATAATTCTCTTAACGTCATTTAATTTGATAAACGACCCATACCATCTGCGGCTGCAAACTTTGGCGTACTTGGTACTTAGGGTCTTCACTTTCTGGTAATTTTAGAAACTGTTCTTCCGATACTATTGTAAACCGATTCTGATCATTTATAAAGCCCGCCAAGGCAACTGGCTTACTTGGTGAAAAAACGACAGAAGGCCCCCAAGCATTATCTAAACCTTGCTCACGTAAGTAGCGCAAAAGCAACCCTTCTGTGGCAGCGTGGATAATTGCCACATTTCGCTTAAACTTTGTATTTTCAACCAAACTAAGTGTCAGTAATGGTAAAGCAAAAGTTGTCACTATAGCAAGGCGTTGCCATTCTGAATAATTAATATCAGCCCAATTGAGTTCGGGTAAACGATTAGATTTAAATGCCACAGGCACAATTAATTGATCACCGACATAATCGTCTAAATGTAAAAAAATTTCTTCAAAACTGTCATGCAGTACTATTTTTTGCGTCGTTATGAAATGCATTGCAGCACGTTGTGAATCCGTTCCTGTAGGGCCTAATGTGTGTAATTTCATCGTTTCAACTGCTTATTTTCCTTTGCAATAGCTGATGACGTCAAAATTGTCATTATCTGATCAATCATTTCATCTGTAATATCTTCAGATTGTTCAAAATCATATTTTAGTAACGTACGCATGTTACGCATTCTTTCCTGCTGTATGGTTGCCATACCAAATTGCGCTTTATAGTGAGCGACAGCTGTGACCACTTGCATCCGCCGTTCAATAATCTGAAAAATTTGACGATCGAACGCATCTATTTCTGAACGTAATTGCAGTAATGCCAACTCATCTTCATTAGTACTAAATAGCGCAATAATCTCTGCGGCAATTCTTTCCGGTGTTTTGCCAACAGTTTCAACTGTAAAATTAGCAATCATTTTGTATTTAGGATCACGTAACTGCCATAAATTAAAAAAGTCAGCTGTTGATTTTTCTTGTAATAACGGCCGCTGGCCTTCTATTAATAGTCGATTAATGGTACTCTCTAAATTACCGTGCAAGTAAATAACTGTTGCAGCAGATTGCTTCAGTATCTCTAAATTTTCCATGCGTTCAACCACACCGCCACCTGTTGCTACGATACCTTTAAATGTTTGTAAACTAGCTAATACCTCTGATTCAATCTGGCGGAAACCTGCTTCACCCCGTGACCGAAAGAGTTCAGGAATAGACTGTTTAGCTATACGTTCAATTTCAGAATCAATATCTACAAACTGTGAGTGGTGTTGACGGGCAATTTCTTGGCCAACGGTTGTTTTTCCTGCTCCCATAAAGCCAACTAAAATGAGTGTTTCTGGTTCTTTAATCATCATTATTACCTCATAATTGTTGTCGTGCGTGTTGCGCTTGTGTGATGAGCTTTTCTAAACCAAGACTGTCATTTTGACGTAAAACTTGATTAAAGCGATGCAATTCATCAATCAAGTCCTGATTACTCGATAAAATAGCAGCTTTATTACTGAGTAATATATCACGCCAAACTTCTGGATTACTTGCTGCAATACGTGTTGTGTCTTTGAAACCACCGGCCACATAGGGACCAAAATCAGAAACTGAATGGAAATGTTGCATAATTGCATTCATTAAGGCAAATGAGACAATATGTGGCACATCACTAATCCATGACACCAATTCATCATGTTGCTGCGCATCTATTTCAATGAAGCGTGCCGCTATCGGTGCCAGAATACTCTGTAATTTGATAACCGTCTCTTTTGGCGCATGTTTTGTCACTAGAAAATATGGTACTTCACGATATAAATCACTATTTGCGGCGCTAACACCGCTATTCTGTGTCCCAGCCATTGCATGGCCACCAATGAAAGTCGCTGTTTTAGGGACAAACGCTTCAGCCAGTGACATAATTTCTGACTTAGTCGACCCCGTATCTGTAATAATAACATTGGGTTTAAGTGGTAACACTGCTAATTGTTTTAGTGTTTGCTTAATGACAGCAATCGGTGTGGCTAAAATAATAACTTCGGCGCGACTGACGACATCAGCTAAACTAGTAGCCGTCTCATCTACAATGTTGTTTGCCATCGCATATTGGCGTGATAACAGCTGATTATCAATCCCTATCACGTGATTCTCAACACGCTGACTTAAAGCACTTGCTAATGACGCCCCCATCTCCCCGAGACCTTGAATCACAATAATCATAGCATAACCTCAGATAAATCTTCTAAAAAGCCAGGATAAGATACACTCATCGCATCTTCGCCAGTCAATATCACATCGCCTGTTGTAATCAGTGCAGCGATGGCATTCATCATTGCAATACGATGATCCCCACAGGAATCGAGCAGCACAGCATCATTATCTGCAGTCAATGACTGACCACCATGAATAATCATACCGTCGGGTTTTTCTTCAATATTGGCTCCAAGCTTACTTAACTCTGAGATAACAGTCGCAATACGATCTGTCTCTTTGACACGTAACTCTTCTGCGCCAGAAATTATCGTATCGCCATCGGCTTGTGTCGCTGCTAGAGCAATAATTGGTAGTTCATCTACTGCACTGGGTATATCAGCAGCCGTAATATCAATACCATGCAAAGTTTGTGTTCTAACTGTCAAATCAGCTAAGGGTTCACCTTGCGTGTCTATCGGCGTCACTTCAATACTAGCGCCCATGCGCGTTAATATTTTTAAGATACCATCACGCGTTGGGTTAATACCAACACGATTAATGGTTAATTCAGAGTTTGGTGTAATTAAGGCAGCCACTAAGAAAAAGGCTGCACTGGAGATATCTGCCGGTACGTCAACATGTTGCCCTTGAAGTTGTTGCTGTTTTTTTAGCGTGATAACACCGTTTTTAGATTCAAGTTGACCACCAAATTGTCGCAACATACGCTCAGTATGATCTCGTGATGCTATTTTTTCAATCACACGCGTTTCACCTTCAGCCTGAATACCCGCTAATAAAATAGCACTTTTAACTTGTGCTGAGGCTACTGGCATATCGTAAGTGATGCCACGCAGTGTTGCATTAGCCTGAATGACACCTGGTAAAGTCCCGTTGGCAGTTAAATCAATTTTGGCGCCCATCTCTGTTAAGGGTTTCATCACACGTGTCATTGGTCGCTGGCTTAATGATTCATCGCCAATGATTGACATATCAAAATTTTGTTTGCTCAGTAACCCCATGAGCAGCCGTGTGGATGTACCAGAGTTACCCATGTCAAGTGGCTTTTTAGGTGGTGTTAAACCGTCAAATCCTTGCCCTTGAATACGCACACTATTTTCATTTTGTTGAATAGCCACACCTAAATTACGAAAAACTGTCATCGTGTGTAACACATCATCTGAAGCTAAAAAATTAGTAATTACCGTTTGCCCTTTGGCAATAGCGCCAAACATTAACGCACGATGTGATATTGATTTGTCACCAGGCACAGTGACATGTCCATGTAACCCATGTGCTGAGGCAGGCGTGAGTCTAATCATGCTATTCCTCCTGAAATGATATCATTATTGTCTATTAAAATGCTTTGACCTCTTGACGGTAGGCAGCAACTTGCTCTTTCATACGATCGATGTTATCGGCATCAAATTTATCTAAAACCGCTTTGGCCAACTCAATAGCTACCATCGCTTCAGCAATAACAGCCGCAGCAGTCACAGCCGTTGTATCAGAACGTTCAATTGATGCCCGATGATCTTGATGTGTATCAATATCAACAGATTGCATTGGACGGTAGAGTGTCGGAATGGGCTTAACAACACCTCGTACAACGATGGCTTCACCTGTGGTCATCCCCCCTTCAAACCCACCTAAATTATCAGAGCCACGATAAAATCCCTTCTCAGGTCGCCAAAAAATTTCATCCATGACTTGGTCGCCATACTTTTCTGCATTATCAAAACCACCACCAAATTGCACCCCTTTAAAAGCATTAATGCCAACAATAGCCCGTGCAATTTTAGCGTCTAATTTATCGTCAGCTGAAATATAGGAACCTAAGCCTACAGGCACCCCTGTTGCCATTACTTGAACCTGACCGCCCACGGTATTGGCATCACGTTTAGTGCTATCAATTACATCTCGAATCGCTTTATCAGCAGCAGCATCTAATGCACGCGTCTCAAAACTCTCAGTCACCTGACGTAATGCTTCTAAATCTTGATATTGTGTTAACGTTGATAAATCCGATTTAGCTGGGCCAACATTAACAACGAAGCCATGTACATCAACACCAATTTCGGCTAATAATTTTTTAGCCACAGCACCAACTGCTACTCGCATTGTTGTTTCACGTGCAGATGATCTTTCTAAAACATTACGCAAATCATCATGGTGACGATATTTAATCCCACCAACTAAATCAGCGTGACCTGGACGGGGCCGTAAGACCTTACGAAGACTATTCTCTGGTGTTTGTGGCTCGTTTGGTGCCATAATCTTTGACCAATTATTGTGGTCATCATTATGTACATTTAGGGTAATTGGCGAACCTAAAGTCTTTTGATGACGTATGCCAGTCAGAAAAGTGACTGTATCCGTTTCGATTTTTTGTCGTTCTCCTCGGCCATATCCTTTTTGTCGTCTAGCCAATTGCGCATTAACATCTTCCTGTGTGATGTGTAATCCGGCAGGAATACCTTCAATAACCGCAATTTCTTCTGGTCCGTGGCTTTCACCAGCAGTTGTATATCTCATGATGTTTTATCTAACAAATAAATATTGCTATCTGTTATTCCCTTCATTTTCATTAATAAAATCTGGCATGTCGACAATCGCTTTTTGCACAATCATCGGCTGACCTATATCTTTAAGTACAACTAAATTTAATCGCCCACCGCGATTTTTTTTATCGTTAACCATGTGTTTGAAAAAAGCTGGCGTGCCAATCAAATCAGATGTTGTTGGTAAATCAACTGTTTCAAGTCTGGCACGCAAAGCCGCGGTTAATGAAGCCGGTGTCAGACCGTCACGTGTCATACGTGATGACATAGCAATCATACCAATAGCAACAGCTTCACCATGGCGTAATTCACCATGAGCCAATAATTCAATGGCATGACCAATAGTATGACCAAAGTTCAAAAATTGCCTTTGTCCTGCTTCTTTTTCATCAGCCATTACCACTTGTGCTTTATATGCAACCGCACGGGTCGATAATTTTTCCGCATTGTCACGTATGTCAGTCACACCATAAATACGGCCTGTTAAATCAAAGAAACTACCACCGGCTAACACCGATGTCTTGACAACTTCTGCATAACCTTCAACCAAATCGCGATCTGCTAGTGTATCAAGGTAGGTCGGATCGACAAGGACTAAATCAGGTTGATAAAAAGTACCTGCAATATTTTTCGTGTGCGACAAATTAATAGCCGTTTTGCCGCCGACAGATGAATCGACCTGTGCAGTAAGTGATGTCGCAATTTGTATCAAAGCAATACCGCGCATGTAAAGCGATGCCACAACACCACCTAAGTCACCAATGACACCACCACCTAAGGCAATTAAACCGTCATCACGCGTAAAACCTTTTTCGGCCATCTTGCCAATCAATTCACCTACTGTCTTCAAGGATTTAGAACTTTCCCCAGCTGGTACTTGTAATGGTAAAACCTCAAATCCAGACATCTCAAGTTGTTGTTGCACCGCTGTTAAATAAAGTGGCCCAACATGACTATCTGTCAGTAACGCTATTCGTCTTGGTGTCCAGACAAGGCTAACTGCTTGCCCAATTTCTTGATGTAGACGGCGGTCTATTTTCACTTGATACTGTTTTTTTTCTAAGGACACTGTGATGACTGTCATGCGTCAAAATTCCCTTCGTTTTTTGTCTTTTATTCTTCTATCACCGCACGAATGCCATTAACTTTCTGACTCAGTTTGGCAAATTGATCAGGTGTTAACGCCTGTGCGCCATCAACGAATGCATGCACTGGATCATCGTGTATTTCTGTCATGAGTCCTTGCGCACCAGCAGCCACAGCGGCCAATGCTAGTGGTGTGACAAACTTTGCAACGCCAGCAGCATGTGATGCATCAGCAATAACTGGAAAATGAGTTAAACTTTGCAGCACTGGTATGGCTGACACGTCGATAGTATTTCTAGTGTACTTGTTGTCATAAGTACGAATACCGCGCTCCATTAAAATAATTTGATTATTACCACCAGCTACAATGTATTCAGCAGCATTTAATAGGTCGTCTATTGTTGCTGACATGCCTCGTTTTAAGACCACTGGTTTGCGTTTTTGTCCAAGTGCTTTTAGTAAAGCAAAGTTTTGCATATTACGTGTGCCAACTTGAAAAATATCTGTGTATTCGGCAACTAAATCGACATCTTTGGTATCTAGTATTTCTGTTACCATATCCATTCCTAAAGCATCAGCTGCCGCACGATGAGCCTTTAAGCCCGCTTCACCATTCCCCTGGAATGAATAAGGCGACGTTCTTGGCTTAAAAGCACCACCACGTAAAACAGTTGCACCGGCTGCTTTCACAGCTCTTCCCATCTCAAGCACGTGTGCTGCACTTTCAATGGCATCTGGTCCTGCCATGAATACAAAATGTTTACCACCAATCATACTGTGCTTCGTTTTAATGATGGTGTCTTCTGGATGAAAATCTCGTGATGATGCGATAGCTGTATGGTGATTGGTAATCACTTCTAAAATATCATTTTTTAAATCGTCTAACGTTGCTTCAGGTAAAATCTTAACACCAGCCAACGCCACCCGATTATGATGTACAAAAACAGGTTTGATGGGATTATTTGTGTCAAGTTTCTGTGCGATTCTATGAGCTGTATCATTGTCTTTAGTTACTAATATCATTATCTTTTCCTCTTACTGCATTTGCCATTAATTGACGGTCTGCCGGTTGATTAAACCAAAATTCGAAGCTTAGTGCGCCTTGGTTAATTAACATCGACAGGCCATTTTGTATTAAAAGTTGTTGTTTTTGTGCGGTCTTAAGCAGACCAGTTTGCTGATTGCGATAAATCATATCCACAACCAATGCATGTTGTGGTAATAGACTAATTTGATAGTCTGTAAGTAGTGTTCTGGCATCATTCATCCCAACGGTTGTGGCATTGATTAGCATGTCGGCATTGACTAACGCGTCAGTCAACGCCTGATTGTCAGCTAAATCTGATAACTGACCAATACCTTGGCTTAGGTAAGCAACTTGTGTCTCTCGTTGCGACCAATCAGTGTGTGAACGATTAAAAACTGCTAAATGACGTACACCATAATGATGTGCTGTAGCAATAACCGATTTAGCAGCCCCACCGTTACCAAGTATGACAACATGTTCATGTGGTTGATGCGGATTAATACTTTGCCAAAAACCATCACCGTCTGTTGATGTACCTACCAAACGGCCATTAATGTTTTTAACTGTGTTAACAGCCTGTAATCGTTGCGCTAAAGGCGTCAATTCATCTAAAAATGGTACAATAGCTGATTTAAATGGCGTCGATACGTTAAAGCCACCCACATGCAAGGCACGCAAACCCAAAACTGCTGATTCTAAATCGCTGGGTATAATATCAAAACTATGATAATGACCGTTAATTTGTCGTGCTATCATCATCTCATTCTGCATGATAGGTGATAACGAGTGTGCTGCTGGGTGAGCAATTAAGCCATATAAAGTCATGCGTTATTTCTCCAAATGTTGATTAATTTTAGCAACAATACAACTGGTGGTCATGCCGAAAGTATCTAATAGTGTCTGTGGCTTGGCACTTAAGCCAAACTCATCAATACCGATGACTAGACCATTATCACCTGCTACGGCTTGCCATCCCAGCGTTGTGCCTGCCTCTATTATCACATTTTTCGCACCATCTTTGGGTATGATTTCTGCTTTACTATCTGAACTTTGAGCTAAAAAGCGAGTCATATTAGGCATAGAAATGACACGATTAGTTTGCTGTAGTTGTTGACTAACTGCCAAAGCTAATTGTACTTCAGACCCAGAAGCGATGATATTGACCACAGGACTTTCATGTGCCACTATTTGTGTCGCTCCATGTTGAATGGCTAATTGTCCCGATAATTTATCGCCTTGTGTGCCAATCACACCGCGACTCAGAATCAATACTGTTGGTCGCTTTTTCGATGATAGAGCAAATTGCCAGGCGGAAGCAATTTCTTCTGCTGTACCAGGCCGCAAGACATCAACGCCTGGTATTAATCGCAACCCCATTAACTGTTCTATTGGTTGGTGTGTCGGGCCATCCTCACCTACGGTAAGACTATCATGCGTAAAAACGTAAATCACTGGTAACTTCTGTAAAGCACTTAAACGAATAGCTGCTTTCATATAATCCGAAAAAGCTAAGAATGTTGCTCCAAATATTTTTGTGTCACCGTGTAGTGCAATACCATTCATAATACTGCCCATACCAAATTCTCGGACACCAAAAGCAATGTTACGTTCCGTGCGATTATCAGGTGAAAATAAACCAGAACCAACTATCTCGGCTTGCGTGGAAGCAACTAAATCAGCCGATCCACCCCATATCTGGGGCATTTGTTTTGCAAACTGTTGTAAAACGTGACCCGCTATTTGTCGTCCAGGGCGTGACTTGATATGTTCTGATAGATTTGGTAATTCTAACGGGATCTCGGCCATCTGCTGCTTATAAGCTATCAACTCAGCTTTCCTTGGGACAGGCATCGTAGACAAACGGTGTTTAATACGTGTACGTATTGAAGACAAGATATTTTCATCTAATGTAAATCGTGTCATTTGCACATCAAGTACAGCTGATAAATCCTCTAACTGTTTGGCTGTCAAAGGCGTGCCATGCGCTCTGTGACTATTTTCAAATGGTCCATGAATGCCAATAATATTCTTAACAGCAATCAACGTTGGTTCGGGTGATAACTTGGCATTTTCAATCGCATCGTGAATCATGCTAATATCATTACCATCAGCAACATGGCGTATATCCCAGCCGTAGCTTTCAAAACGTTGTAGTTGATTTGATGTATCCGAACGTGATTTCGAACCATCTAACGTGACGTCATTATCATCGTATAACACAATCAGTTTAGATAATTGTTGTTGACCTGCGAGACTAGCTACTTCATGACTAACCCCCTCCATTAAATCACCATCACCAACTAATGCGAATGTTAAATGATTAATAACGCTAGGAAATAATGCATGCTGTCGTGCCTCTGCCATGGCCATACCAACAGCCATGCCTAACCCCTGCCCCAACGGCCCTGTCGTCGCTTCAACGCCAGGTGTTACCCCTTTTTCTGGATGACCGGGTGTTTTCGAATGCAGGGTACGAAATTGTGATAAATCAGATGGCTTAATATCAAAACCAGCAGCATATAGCGTAGCGTATAATAAAGCCGCGCCATGACCAGCAGACAAAACAAAGCGGTCACGGTTGAGCATTCCCGGATCTTGCGGATTAATACGCATTTGATTAGCATATAATTCATATAATATGGGTGCAGCACCTAATACAATACCAGGATGACCAGATCCAGCTTCGGTAATCATTTGATTTGCTAAAACACGTAAATGATTCACATGTTTCAAGTCAGTCTCAGTCGTAGTTAATAATTCACTCATACTATTCCTCCAAAAAAATCGTACTAGGTGCAGTTCACCTAGTACGATTTTCTAAATAGTCATCAATTGACAAATAAAAAGCCACTAAGTGATGCTCACCTAGTGACTCAGCCTCGAAAAGCTTCTGGTCGCTAAGTGCGTCGTATACCGACGCACTTAACATGCGACGGTTCTACATAAACCAGAAGTAATAATAACGATTGCTTTTCAAGATTGATGTGTTCATAATTTTTCTCATTTCTGTTAATGTTTATATCATATAATGATTAATTAGAATTGTCAACCACTATGTTAAAATGAAATGTGATTAAATCTCATTTAATATAATGCGTTATGGTCTTATAAACAGCTGCAACAACATAGACCCCGATTAAGCGATCAAGAAAATCCGTCCCAACTTGAATAATAAAGACGGATAAGGCTTGATTGAAACCGAGACCATACAGTATTTGAACCAGTAAACTCGAACCTGAAGAAGTAATCCCATGAAATAGAATCACTGTAATAATTGTACTCACGATTGTCGCCGGTACAGAGATAATCAAGGCTAGCCACCAAATATTTTTTACATCCGTTGCCCGTACACGACGATAAATAAAACCAGAGACTAGCGCTGTTGTCATTTGACTTGGCATAAAATATATTGAAAATAAATCACCGGTTGTGCCGTTAATTAAAGCCGTTAACACACCAGTGATTAAGCCACCAACCGGACCAAAAAATGCACTGCCTAGTAAAGTGCCAATAGTGTCAAGATAAATTGGCAATTTTGTATATAAAGCCAAATGGCCTCCAACAATATTGATGACAATAAAAAGTGCGATTAAAGCTATTTTCTGTGCTGAAATATGCCTAGTCATGATAAGCACTCCAAATCAGTCGCAATGTTGTCTAACTCTTCCATAGCTCTTTCTAAGGAAATATTCAGTAAGCGAGCTATTATAAAGGCCATCGCTGCTCGCGCATCAATTTCTTGTAGAAGTATGGCATTTGGCTTTTCATGCCAAAAGTCAGCGATATCAACAATACTCTGACCCAATGCAATGCCACTCGTGACGACTGTCATGAAGGTTGTAAGCTGTCTTGATAATTTTGGATGTAGCGCATAAAAAACAACTAATGGGTCATTAATGACTGCGCCTAAAACATGTTCCTGCTGCCAATGAAAATCAAAATAAAATTGAATAATCTTTGTTACAAATTCTGATTTTTCTGGGTTAATGTATTGCATCATTTGCAATATATTAGGCGTCATCACTATTTTTCTTGTGACATCTAATGGCACTAATTCAATCATGATAGGACTGTTTTGTAAGACATAATCGGCTGCATCAGGATCGACCCAAAAATTATATTCTGCTACAGGCGATGTATTCCCATTTGTTTTATACGCCCCACCCATGATAATTAAACGTGACACATGTTGCCACAATGCCGGTTGTCGCTGTATAGATGCTGCAACATTTGTTAGCGGACCAAGTGCCATAAACCAAACATCTTGCGCCGATGCCAGCAATTGACTGTAGCCATCGACCTCGTTCAAATTATAGGTCGTAACGCCTTCAACTGACGATAAATCGCTTTCACCCAAACCATCCATACCGTGTGTGTCTTGCGCACTGACATACTCATGATGTTGTGGGTGTGTTGCCCCCGCAAATACTGGTATATCTAAACGCTTTGCTTCTTGTAACACTTTTAAAGCGTTTTGTACGCCAATTGTTACTGGCACATTACCCGCGACAATAGATATACCGATGACATCCAACTCTGGTGAATTGAGCGCCATAAGTAGTGCTAGGCTATCATCAATTCCTGGGTCGGCATCAATGATTACTTTTTGTTTTTGCATTATCTCTCCTACCTTTCAAGGTTACTTGGTTTTTTATCCTAGGAAGTTTCCGAACTAGTCCAACACATTGTGTTGCTTTTGATAAATGCTTATTAAGCATAGCAGAAAAATGAGCAAAATAAAACCCAAAACGATTTTTCACCGTTTTGGGTTTTATTTAACGTGCACGATATAATATCGCTAAAGCACCGATACCAGTATGCGTTGAGATAATTGGACCAGTCGTCATCACTTCAATTTTTATTTCTGGCCAGATAGCATTTAAACGCTGCGCCATTTTTTCGGCGACTTCCGGTACGCCCGCATGCGACACACCAATAGCTAACATTTCTGAATAGTCCTGCATCTTAGCAATCACGCCGTCATTAAACTTAGCAATGGCTTTCATACCACGGCCCTTAGCTAAGACTTCTACAGAACCAGTAGCATCCACACCGGCACCAACTTTAATATTCAATAGATTACCAATGATACCAGATGCTTTGCTAAGGCGCCCACCGGCGACCATGTTATCTAACGAGGTGAAACTCAAGAAAGTATGTGACTCTTGACGGACTTGTTCCAGTTCAGTCAAAATATCAGACATTTTTGCCCCCGATTGCGCCATTTTAGCTGCTACAAGCACTTGAAAGGCTTGAGAACGATCCGCGTTTAACGTATCAAACGTAGTAATTTCAGCTGAAGTTAAAGCAGCCGCTTGCTCAGCAGCATGAACTGTCCCTGACAGACCAGAAGATAAATGAATACTTAAAATTTCTGCATCGGGATAATGTGTACGAATATCTTCGTATGCTGCTTGAAATTTACCAATAGATGGTTGCGATGTCTGCGGTAAATTTTGACTAACTGCCATTTGCTCCAAAAAAGCTTCACGCTGTAGTGTCACACCGTCCTCATAGACTACGCCATCAATTTGTACTGTCAATGGTACCACAGTAATTTCATACTTTTGAATTTCTTCTGGTGTTAAAGCAACGGCTGAATCCGTTACAATTCTAATATTAGACATAAGGCTCCTCAGTTCTGACGTTCATAGCGTTCAACAACGAAACTATAATCGTGTTTATCATCTTTGTCATGTGCTGTTGCACTGACTAGCTTAAATTGCGATAAGTCAATCGCATCAACAAAAGTATCACCGGCAATTGTCACGTCAATGCGCGTCACAATCAAATCAGTTGCGTAGGGCATGAACGCATGATATATTGCAGCGCCACCAGCAATGGAAATATCTCTAGTTTCTTTTTCAATATAATCTAGGACTTCATCAACAGAGTGCGCAATGATAACATCATCATACGGTGTTTTAAAATCTTTTTGATGTGTTAAAACTAAACTCGTCCGTCCTGGTAATGGGCGACCAATTGTATCCCAAGTCGTTCGCCCCATCACCATTAATGTATTGATAGTTTCCGCTTTAAACAACTTTAAATCATCAGGTAAATGCCAAGCGAGTTGACCGTTTTTACCGATTGCATGCGTGCTATCTTCTGCCCAGACCATTCTAATTTTTTTCATTATCTACCAATTCCTTTGCATATTCTAACAAACTATCTGGTCGATTACTGATGATACGCTGAATAACGGCATGCTCTAATTGTGTCAAAATGCGTCCCATTTGTGGTCCGGGAGTAACAATGTTGTTAGCCAGGAGGTCGCCCCCACTAATACACATATCGCGATTGTGTGTTATAGGTAGCGCATCAAATATTTGTTTGACACGCTGTTGTGTCGCCAACGGTGTACCAACAAGGGTTAACACTTCAAACAATAATGCCTGATAATCATAAATTGCGTACAGTTCAAAGACACTAACAGTTTGCACATGTTTAACAATAGGGACGATACTTAATACCGCACGCATATCTTCCCGACTAGTCTTCCAACTTCGCATAAATAACTGTAATTCATTTAGTCGAAGCGACAACCGTGATAAAAAGTAAGGCCAGATGACTGTTCTTGCCTGTGGCTGATTGCGCTTGAGATCAGCTGTGATGGTCAACCAATCTTCTCTTTTAATGTGTCCGGGTAAATACCGGATTAAGTCAGCTTCAATAGCGACAGACAAACTATTTGAAGCATATTGCCCCATTAACAATTTTTCAAACTCGACGCGAATACGCTCAACCGCAATCTTTTCAAGATTGGGGCCTATTTGCTTCAAGGCTGCCTTAGTATGTGGCGCAATATCAAAACCAAGTTGTGCACTGAATCTCAACGCACGCATAATTCGCAGGGCATCCTCGTTAAAGCGCACCTCAGCATCTCCAACAGCTCGAATACGTTTTTGTGCCATATCAGTTAACCCATCAAATAAATCGATGATGTCACCATCTTTAGTCATTGCAATGGCATTGATTGTAAAATCACGTCTTTTTAAGTCTTCCGCTAAACTACGTACAAAAGTAACTTTGTCTGGTCGGCGAAAATCTGTATAAGTTGACTCCGTCCTAAAGGTCGTGATTTCGTAGCCATCACCATGATCCAAAACCATAACCGTGCCATGCTGAATACCCGTGTCAACTGTTTTAGTAAATAGGGCTTTTATTTCTTCGGGAAAAGCAGAAGTAGCAATATCCACATCATGAATTGGCTTATTTAATAACATATCACGCACAGCGCCACCCACAAAGTAAGCTTCAAATCCAGCTGATTCGATATGTTCCAAAATGGGTTGTGCTTGCATAAATTCTTGTGGCAACGTACTGATTTTCATGTTAAAGTCCTTGAATTTATTATACCAAAAATTACTGTATACAAAACAATAATCATTTATATCATGCGATATCTACTTAATTAATAAGCCAAATCTTCTAAACGCATTTGCATATCTAAATCATCAGGTACGAGGAATAGATAGCGCTGAAGTGCTTCAATCTCAGCTTCAGGTTGTCCTTGCTCATGATACCAATTAATTAAGTCCAACATGAAATCTGAATTTTCTTGAAATAACGGTGTAGCTTCTTGCCAGTATTGCTTTGCCTTGCCATCATCGCCAATAGCCTGATAGATACGTGCTAAATACCAATTGAAACGCTCATCCTCTATTTCTTTATTCTCTTTTTCTAATAGTGATAACGCTTGCGCATACTGATTATGTTGTAAGTATAAGTCAGCCAACATAAACAGCGCCGTGGTATCACTCTCGTCAATTGACAATGCCTTTTGGTAATAAGCCTCCGCTACGGTATCGTCCCCACTTTTTTCTGCTGCATGACCAGCCAAATGGTAAAGCTTCGTGTTCATTTCATCTTGAATTAAGCCAGCTTGATAAACGCGAAAAGCTTCCTCAGGTTGTTGTAATCGTTCATAACTCTGGCCCAATAATGGATATATTGACGTATATTTAGGGTCGCTATCCAAAATCGCATTAAATAACTTAATCGCTTCTTCTTCCCGATTTGTTTCTTGATACAGCACAGCAAGTTGAAATTGTGTATCCAAAGTCATTTGCTGTGGTTTAATCTGTTCCAAGTAACCAATCGCATTATCGTAATTACCAACAGCAGCATAGGCAACGCCTAAACGTGCAACAATATCTACCCGGCTAATTTCTCTCTCGCCTTGGAGTAGTAGCTTACGATATCTGGGGATGGCTTTTTGGTAAGCAAGGTTAGCATAATAAAATTCTGCCAAAGCAAATTGGATGATTATTTCTTCTGGTGCCAAATCTTCTGCTTGCAATAAGCTATATTCAGCCGATTCTGTCAGCCCTTCGGCTTGGTAAATGTCTGCCTTGACAAGCAAGGCTTGCAAATAAGCTGGCGAGTCTGGTTTGATTTGCGCTAAATAATTCTGTGCCTCATCCACTTCACCATCTTCAATAGCAATATCGGCTAGCGCCGTACGAATGTCATCTTCATCGGGATATTTTGCCAATAATTTTTTATATGCTCGCCTCGACTGGTTTAAAAAGCCAAGCGCATACAGTTCCTCAGCTAAACTGTAGATTAATTCATCACTATCCTGTCGCAACGATTTGGCAAACGCAGATTGCGCAGCATCCATTTGTCCTTGTGATAAGGCGTCCAACATTTCTTGGGCGTAATTGACTTCCATGACATACTCCTTGCTTGGTGACTCATTTTTTATGTTTGATTTCTCGACATTCAGTCATCGCATACTTTTAATAACATTTAATTTTATCATATAAACCGTCTAAACAACTAAAAAAGGCCATCTCTTAAGAGATGGCCTTGACGTCACTGCTTACTTTTTTAAATTATCAACGCTATCCTTAACGGCATCAACCGCCTCTTCTGCCTTATCTTTAACTGTTTCAGCAGCATCTGATAGCTTATCTTTGGCTTTGCCAAAAAATCCTTGCGCTTTACCTTCGGCTTCACGCGCCTTATCCCCGGTAACCTTGCCTTCTACTTCTTTTGCCTTACCAGCAACCTTGTCCTTAGCATTATCAAACTTTTCTTCGACTGACATATTGATGTTCTCCTTGAAATTTATTTGATGTTACATTTATATTATATCATATTATTGATGAGAAATGCTACAGAAAGGCATTATACAAATCTCATGAATGATAGAGAACTAAAAGTTATGCTTAAAATTCCTGGTAAACAGCAGGATCTTGGTTGTTCGTACGCCCATCCTTTTTAGAAAGACAATCAATTGCTAACATTTCTGCCGATTCAAGCTCAAAGTCAAATACATTTAAATTGCCAACTTGTCGGGTATAACTGACTGCTTTAGGAATCGGAATGACACCCTGTTGTGTTTCCCAGCGTAAAATAATTTGACCGACATTTTTATGATATTTTTCAGCAATCTCTAACAATAGATTATCCTTTAAAAGTCGACTTGCTCGTCCCAAAGGACTCCAAGCTTGTGTCAGAATATTTTTTTCTGTATTGTACTGAATCATTTCTTTTTGATTGAAATACGGATGCAGCTCAATTTGATTAACTACTGGTAAAACGCCAGTCTCTCTCTGAAGGCGTTCAATATGTTCTGGCAAAAAATTACTAACACCAATGGATTTTACCAACCCAAATTTTTGCAGCTGGATGAGTGTTTGCCAAGCCGTTAAATAGTGATCGTCGATTGGATTTGGCCAATGCAACAAATATAGATCAAAATAATCTAGCCCCGTACGATATAGTGATTCTTGAACCAATGCTATAGTGGCCTGCTCATCTGCATAATACTTACCCGGCAACTTAGATTGAATAAATAGTTCATTTCTAGGCACCATTGACGCCTTAATACCACGACCAACTGTCCCTTCGTTTTGATAATTATAGGCCGTGTCGATTAACCGATAACCCACTGTTAAAGCTGAGCTAATCGCCTGTGCCCCTGAAAAACCATTTAATTTATAGGTACCAAAACCAATACGTGGTATCTTAAAACCGTCGCTTAATGATACAACTGACATTATGTCGTCCTCCTATAATAATAATTTTTAACTTAAGACAATTCTAGACTTTTCTTTCTGAAATCGCAATGTCGAATAATTTCAGCGCATCAAAAAAGCCTAATCAGATCTGATTAGGCTTTTTATAATAATTAGTTTGTTTGACGTAGAAATGAAAAATATTCATAAACTGCCAAAATAACAAACAACGCTATTCCGAGGTAAACTGAACTTGAGATACTAATGACAGCAATAACCGTCAATCCAATCGCTGAAGTGGTAAAAATCAAAGAAAATTTTTGTAACTTTGTTAACTTCTGTGTGTCCCCTTGGAAAGAAATGCCAGTCAAAATTGTCCCAACTAAAATCATTAAACCAAATAAAACATGTAATACAATCATGGTGTATCTCCCTTTAAATACATGATTAATCTTGAACGTGTGAAAAGATCAAAGCCTAGTCTATGTAAAATAAAAGAGCAAACCCATTAAGAGCTTACTCCAAGTATGCTTATTAGTTAAACACATAAAAATGTCTACTAATAAGAACATCTATAAACCGCTAGACGTGGAATAGTTTACTTAACAGCTTCCTTCAAAGCTTTACCAGGCTTGAATGCTGGTACCTTTGATGCAGGAATTTCGATTTCTGCGCCAGTTTGTGGGTTGCGACCCTTACGAGCAGCACGATCACGAACTTCGAAGTTACCAAAACCAATCAATTGTACTTTTTCGCCGTTCTTCAAAGCTTCTTCGATTGATGCAAATACTGCATCAACTGATGCCGTAGCATCTTTCTTTGTCAAACCTGTTGCCTTTGCAACTGAATCTACTAATTCTTGCTTGTTAGCCATGTTGTTTCTCCTAAGAGTATTTATTAACCGCTATACGGTTTTGAAGTGTTTTGAAATGTGCCGAAACATTATTTCATGTAATTAGAATAACATAAGAAACGCCCAATGTGTAGTGTTTACGCGGGTTTTCAGCGTTTCGTAATCTTTTTGTCACATAAAAAACATAGGTTCGAAAAGATGATGGGCACAACGTTTTTTAATTGCAACAATGCTGCTTACTTACGTGCACGTACAATCAGCTTTATTGGTGTGCCAGTAAAATCAAATGCTTCACGAATTTTGTTTTCTAAGAAGCGCTCGTATGAGAAGTGCATCAATTCAACATCATTAACAAATATAACAAATGTTGGTGGCTGAATGGCAACTTGCGTCGCGTAATACACTCGTAAACGGCGCCCATTGTCTGTAGGTGTTGGATTAACAGCAATGGCATCCATAATCACATCATTTAATGTTGACGACGAGATACGCTTACGATGATTATCGTCCACATCTTTAACCAACTGTGGAATACGATCTAAGCGTTGACCTGTTTTTGCTGAGACAAACATAATTGGCGCATAGTCCAAAAACTTAAACTCTGAACGAATCAAATTTTCGAATTCTTTCATCGTGTGACCGTCTTTTTCAATCGCATCCCACTTATTAACAATAATAATCATCGCACGACCTGCATCATGAGCAAAACCTGCCACGTGCTTGTCTTGTTCTCTGATGCCAGCTTCAGCATCTAGCACCATTAAAATCACATTACTATTGTCAATTGCTTTTAACGCGCGCATGACTGAATACTTTTCTGTATTCTCGTAAACTTTACCACGTTTACGCATACCGGCAGTGTCAACCATGATAAACTCATCGCCTTCTGCCGTCACAAAGCGCGAATCAATGGCATCACGTGTTGTCCCTTCAATATCAGAAACAATCACACGATCTTCACCAAGCATCGCATTAACAATAGATGATTTCCCGACATTTGGGCGACCAATAATACTAAAACGGATGGCTCCGTCATCTTCTTGTTCGGCTGCCTCATCAGGAAAATGCTTAACAACAGCATCAAGTAAATCTCCTAGACCCAGGCCATGTGATCCAGAAACAGGAAATAGATCACCCAAACCAAGTGAATAAAAATCATAAATATCCTGACGCATCTCAGGATTATCTACTTTATTGACAGCTAAAATCACTGGTTTATCTGTCTTGTATAACATTTTTGCGACAACTCCGTCAGCTGCGGTTACACCTTCTCGACCAGATGCTACCATGACAATGACGTCAGCCTCATCAATGGCTAATTCAACTTGTGCTCTAATCTCAGCTAGAAATGGTTCATCTCCAAGCTCAATACCACCTGTATCAATCATTCTGAACTCATAGTTCAACCATTCTGCTGGCGCGTACAAGCGGTCTCGCGTTACGCCAGGTTTATCTTCAACAATCGCAATACGTTCACCAGCCATACGATTAAAAATCGTTGACTTGCCGACGTTTGGTCGACCAACAATAGCTACTACTGGTGCTGCCATGCTGACACCTCCTTTTTTCTTACCGTGGACTACCAAAAACTATCCACTCAACTTTGTTCAAAATAAAAGAACTGGCGAACCAGCTCTCTTACCTAGTCATATCTTACAACTTATCGCCGAAGATGTCACCCAATGTTGCAGCTGAATCATCTTGTTGCTTGTATGCAGCGATATCCGCACGTGATGCTGAACCATCATTGTTACGACGGTCTTCACGTTGTGGCTTTTCTTCCAAAGCTTTCATTGACAATGAAATACGTTCTTCGGCTGGCTTAATATCCAATACCTTAACTTGTACTTTGTCACCTGACTTCAAAACTTCTGAAGGGTTTTCAATACGCTTGTTTGAAATTTGTGATACATGGACAAGTCCTTCGATACCAGGCAAAATTTCAACAAAGGCACCAAAGTCTTTCACGCGCTTAACTGTACCTTCAAGCACTGATCCAGCAGCAATCTTATCAGCTGCTTCGTCCCAAGGTCCACGCTGTGTTGCCTTGATTGACAATGAAATACGACCCTTTTCAGTGTCCAAAGCCAAAATCTTGACGTTAACCTTGTCACCCTTTGTCAAAACATCGGCTGGGTTCTTGACACGATCATGTGAGATTTCTGATACGTGAACCAAACCATCTACACCACCCAAGTCAACGAAAGCACCGAAGTCTGTCAAGCGAGCAACAGTTCCTTCAACCACTTCACCAACTGACAACTTACTAAATACTTCAGCCAACTGAGCAGCACGTTCTTGCGCAGCAACAGCCTTACGTGACAAAATCAAACGTGCATTAGCAGCGTCAATTTCAATAACTTGTGCTTTAATATCTTTGTTCTTAAATTGGTTCAAATCAGAAACGAAGCGTTCTGCAACCATTGATGCTGGCACGAAACCGCGTACGCCGTTAACCATGACAATCAAGCCACCGCGAACTGCATTAACAACCTTTGCATCGACAGTGTCGCCTTCAGCAAAGTCCAAGTTTTCCCATGCTTTGCGTGCATCTAAACGCTTCTTTGACAACAAGTAAGCTACGCCTTCCTTGTCGCTAGTAACATTAGAAATAACAACAGCTTCAATGCTGTCTCCAATTTTCAATTCGTCTGCCAGGTTGATGTTACGATCGTCTGAGTACTCACGTGCTGGCACAACTCCTTCTTCACCGGTAGACAAACCAACAACCGCTTGGTTATCATTATCAATGGCTAAAAGTTCACCAGTGACAACATCTCCCACCTTAATTTGATCTGCTGCGCTTTCGAGAGCTGCTAAGAACTCGTTGTTTGTTTCACTCATGACGTCTAACGTCCTCCTACAATTTACACTATGGGTATAGTTTACCAGAATAATTGCCACTTGTATAGTAAAAAACAGCGTTTTCACGCTGTAACTTAGGGTTTCTGTTTTTTTTCAATAATCTTTGTAATCTCTGATACTACAGCTTGGATACTTTGTCCGGTAGTATCTACCAAAATCGCGTCTTTTGCCTGTATCAAAGGACTGATCGCTCGATGAGAGTCTTTGTAGTCTCGTGTTTCAATATCACTTTTTAGTGTTTCTAAATCAACTGTCATGCCCTTGGCTTTATTTTCTTTGTAACGTCGCTCTGCTCTTTCTAACACACTAGCTACCAAGAAAATTTTAACTTGAGCATTTGGTAACACCGTTGTCCCAATATCACGTCCATCCATAATGACATTTTGACTATTGGCTATGTCACGTTGGCGACGAACCAAGTCTGCTCGGACAGCTTTATAAGAAGCAATCAACGACACGTTATTAGTGACTTCAGTCGAACGAATCGCCTCTGTCACTTCACTATCGTTCAGAAAAACACGCTGCGTTGGCACTCCGGGCTCAAAACGAATCACTGTTTTTGCAAGTAAATCAACAACACCTTGTTCATCTTCATAAGCCAGACCTGCCTGTTTAGCGGCTAAAGTCATGGTGCGGTACATGGCTCCTGTATCGACATAAACATACTTTAAATTTGTTGCTAATATTTTAGCAATTGTTGATTTTCCAGCCGACGCTGGCCCATCAATTGCAATCTGAAAATTGTGACTCATATCAACCTCTAAAATTAGTTATTTAACATTTAGTGTTCTGCCAGCATATTGTGTATAATTATTCACTGACAAACCAGGATTAAGCGCAATGACTTGATCCGTTGTCATGCCATGTGTCACGGCAAAATTATATAGTGTTTGGCTAGCGCCCAACACTGCTGAATTAGTTGTTGGCGTACTTGGTGCCGTCGGTGCACTGCTGGCAGCTACTTCACTTGAAGCCGCAGCTGGCGCTTCTGTGCTACTAGCCACTGTTTCCGATGAACTTGCTTGTTCTGAGGAACTTTGTGCTGATGTCTCAGATGATTGTTCAGATGAAGCTTTTTGAGACTGTGATGTCGACTTTTTACTAGTTGCTGTCGCTATCTGCTGTGGCGTTTTCTGGTGATTAAGTGCACCATAAATGGGCACACTTGATAAAATAGCAAATCCCAAAACAATCAAAAATATTTTAAAGCCCTTATGCTTATGGCTACTTCTATCTGATTGGCGCGCAAATTCAGGCTCAACTTTTTGTTTTTTTGAACGTGCCATACGGCTCATGTTATTTGGCTCAAAATCGCTCATAATAAAACGACCTCCATTATAATAGGTTCACTTAAAAGTTTACCACATTGAGGTCGTCTCTGTTTATAACGTTTCATTAAGATATCACTTTACGTTGCATCGGTTTCATAACCGAAAGCACAATAATACTTGTTAGCCCCCAAATAATACCTTGTGCAATATTGAATGGTATCACCATGGCTATAAAATAACGTCCCAGGCCAATGATTCGCGCAATGTCAAAATGTGCAAACTGCGAATAAAGTGGCACAGCAACGAACCAATTCATCAACACAGCAGCAACAGTTAACCCAACTGTTGCTATGATTATTGCTAATAATTGGCGTGGGAATTGACGCGTTTCAAACATTGGCATGACCCAAAACATTAACAAGGTAAATACCATTACTGCTACTAAATTGACAGGCAACCCCAGATAGGTATTAATTCCCTCATTTGCCAAAATGAGCTTTAAGACTGTTCGCAGTATGACAACCCACATAGCGGCCGTGACATTAAGCCAATAACCAGCTAGTAAGACAGGCACAATGGAAAAATCAAGCTTTAAGAAATCCGCTCCCGGAATCAAGGGTATCTGCGGAAAAAGCATTAGACCAAATGAGATTGCGCTTAAAATAGCAATCAACGTCAAATGCTGTGTACGTGTAAATGAAATAGACATATTCTTTGCCTCAAAAAAACTGCACAATTTGTCAGGGTATCACAAAAAGGCAGTCTTAACTTTCTTTTTTAACTTCTTTATACCCGACTTTACGGTCGGCTCTGGAATTTGACCAGATCAGCTGTTTGCACAGGTCGCGGGCTTACCATGTTCAACATGTCTCACCGCCGGTTGGGAATTACACCCGACCCTGAAGTAATATTTAATTTTACAACTGATATCATAACAAAATTACTGATTAAAAGCAATCTATTTATTTTCTACGATAATTTTTATAATCCTGTGCTTTGAGTCGTTTAACCTCAACACCAGTTAATTTACGATATTCACCGGACTGTAAGCCAATTAAATCAAAGAAAGCATATTGTTCACGCGTTAATTTATCCACTGGTAAGCCCACTTTTTGCAGCATATCTTTGACTTGATGATTACGTCCTTCATGAATAATAATACGTACCATACTAGTTTTTTTATCTTTGTCGACACGTTCAATCGTGACACGAGCTGGCGCTGTTTTTCGGCCTTTGATGATAACGCCTTGCTTCAAAGGCGCTAATTTTTCAACAGTCGCAATCCCAGACACCTTAGCAAGATAAATTTTGTCGACACGTGACTTTGGATGCATTAATTGGTTAGCAATAGTGCCATCGTTAGTCAGTAACAAGGCGCCAGTCGTATCATAGTCTAGTCGTCCAACAGGGTAAACACGTTGATCAATATCTTCTAGTAAGTCCAGAACTGTCTTACGACCCTTCTCGTCGCTAGTTGTGGTAACGACACCACGGGGTTTATTTAATAGGTAATAAACTAGCTTTTCACGTCCTTCAATCGGCGCACCATCTACTTCCACAGTGTCATGTATGCCAACTTTGACACCAAGTGTTGTGACAGTCTCACCATTGACTTTGACACGCCCCTCAGTAATCATTGTTTCAGCTCCTCTTCGTGAAGCTAGCCCCGCTTGGGCAACAACTTTTTGTAAACGCATTTCTTCTTCAGACATTTTTTTACCCTTCTTTCATTTCTAAATTTTCTGATTCCAGTACGTTTGCAAATAATGTCCCACCATCATCAACATCTAACGTTTCAAAATCAGGTAACGGTGGCAACTCAGTTAACGACTTGAGACCAAAATAATCTAAAAACATCGCTGAAGTACCATACATAATTGGCCGTCCCGGTTCATCTTTTCGCCCCGTTTCAACAAGCAACTGGCGTAACATCAATTTTTGAAGCGTGCCCGCCGACTGTACACCACGAATTTGGTCAATTTCCACACGTGTCACAGGTTGTTTATAAGCTACGATAACCAATGTTTCAAGCTGTGCTTGGGACAGTGTGGCATTGTCAGGTGCATCAAAAAAGTTTTTAACTATGCCCCCTAAGCTAGGCTTGGTGACCAATCGGTAAGCGCCATCAGTTTCTCTTACTTCTAGAGCGCTCATCGTGTCATTAGCATATTTATTAGCTAATTGTTCAATTAATGCAATCACTGCCGGCTTATCAAATTGTGTTATTTGGCATAACGCTTGACTAGTAATCCCTTCATCGCCAGCCACAAATAACAAGGCCTCTATTTGCGCTAAATTATTCATCATCACTTAATGTCTCAATTTCTAAAAAAATATCAGCTGATGCATCAGCTTGGTGAAACGAAATTTTAGTTTCCTTAGCCATTTCAAGTAAAGCCAAAAAAATCATAACCATTGCTTCCTTATCAGCCATATTCTCAAACAAGTCATCAAAGGCTATAATTGCGCCTCTGGGTTGTCCGTGTAGCTGTTGGGCAATATAATCAAATGCCATCGCTAACGTAAATTTTTCACTGACAACACGTCTACTAATTGGTTGTTGCTGCCTTTTTTTACGTAAAAGATGTTCAAAAGCAACTTGTAAATCTATCAGTTCAAGCCCTGGTGCGAGCGGCTTCAGCGCCATTTGATTGAATTCCGGTGACAAGGCTGGTAAACGCGAAAATGATTGTTGGTTGGTATTTTCACGTTCTCGCAAGGATTCACTTGCCACTTGAAATTGCTTGTACGTTAACAATTGCAACATTAGTGTCTCTTTAGGATCAAGAAAATCCACTTCAATATCGTCAACTTCAATTGTGTCATTTGGCAGTAAATCAGATGATTTAATTTGAACAAGCGTTGCTGCCATGACCAAATACTCACTAGCAACATCTAATTGCATGCTCTGTTGTTTTTGAATGAATGATAGATATTGTTCAGTTATCACAGCAATAGGCAGATCAAAAATATCTAATTCCGCTTTCTTAATAAGATGTAGCAGCAGATCTAATGGCCCTTCAAATTCACTTAATTTGATTGTTAAACGCTGAGTCACAATGTTCTTCTCCATTTATTAATCAACTTTTGATTATCCAAAGTACCCATTAAGAAAACATCTGGATTTTGTTTCTGAAACTCAGTGAGCATAGCAAAATAATGGCTCGCTGAACGTGCCTCCGGTGTCAATGCTAGATGACGAATGAGTACAATGTCTTTTTTTAAGAATTCTACACCCAAAACGCCTTGCGCTTGTTCTTCACCACGCCAAATATATAATCGTCTTGTATCACGGTCATTATACCAAGCGATTTCAGCGTTAAGATGTTGTAATTCTCTTAGACCTGGTAGTAATGATAAAATACCCATCACTGTTTTTTCATTGTCATTTCTTGCCTGCGTTAACATATATTCTCCTGTATCACTACTAGATGACCCTGTTTATGCGCGTGGGTGGTACTCATCGTATACTTCACTTAATCGCTTTTTTGAAATGTGAGTATATATTTGAGTTGTCGAAATGTCGGCATGGCCTAATAACTCTTGCACAATACGTAAATCAGCACCATTTTCAAGAATATGCGTTGCAAAAGAATGACGCAATGTATGCGGTGAAACATCTTTTGTAATGCCAGCTTCCAGTACCAATTTTTTAATAATCTTCCAAACACCTTGCCTTGTTAACTGACCACCACGATCATTAACAAATACGTAAGGTGATTCTTGCGCTTTTAACAGCGTTAAACGAGCACCAGCAAAGTATCGTTCTAACCAATCAACTGCCACTTCACCGATTGGTATAATCCGCTCTTTATCGCCCTTACCAAGCGTCTGAATGAGACCTAATTGTATATGTAAATCACTCATTTTCAGATTAACTAGCTCACTCACACGCAAACCTGTAGCGTACATCACCTCTAATAAGGTCCGATTTCGCATTCCCAAAGGTGTACTAGGTACTGGCACGCCTAAAAGTGTATCAATTTCTTCAAAACTTAAAACTGCGGGTAAATGTGCGGCTTTCTTAGGCGGCTTTACATGACTCATTGGATTATGCGTAATCATATTTTCCTGAGTGAGATAGCCAAAAAAACGACGTAAAGAGGTGACCATTCGGATGACTGAACTGTTGGATTTACCGTTTGTTCGTAAGCGATTTAACCACGACAAAACAACGATATGATCAACTTCTCCCAATAGTAAATGCTCTTGGGATAAATACATACCGAATTGATTCAAATCCTGACGATAACTTGTAATGGTATTTTCGGATAGCCCACGTTCGATTCGAATGTAGTGTATATAATCCGAAATTGCATCTTCAATTTGTTGTGTCATCACTTTCAACTAACTGAATACCTTGATCCACTTGCGTAATTAAACGTGCTTTATATAAATGACCCAGTGCCCGTTTAAATTGACTTTTACTAAAGCCAAACTGCTTTTTAATCGCTTCAGGGGCACTTTTATCATTAAAAGGTAGAAAATGATCAGCACGACGTTGTAACTGTAGCAGTAAGAATTGCGCATCTTCATCCATTGTCTTATACGCTAATGGCTTAACAGATAGATTCAAGCTGCCATCTTCTCGAACGCCAATTACTCGCGCGTCAACAACTTGACCTAAGCGGGGTTCATCGTATCGTTGCGAAGGATGAATAAAGCCAAGATAGTACTCTTCTGTCACAATGAGTGTTCCCGCAATTTTGTTACGATAAACGGTTGCTTTCACCTTTTTAGATTTCATTTCTTCTGGTGCGCGTCGTGAAACGGCATCAAAAATCGATTGCTGTGCAATCTCGCCCCACAAACGTCCCTTACTATCAGATTTCATTGCCACCATCAGGCGGTCACCTTTTTGTGGCCACAATGTGGTTATCGTTGGTAAATCATCTAATGAAACAACCAAATCTTTATTAGGTAAACCGATAGCTACAAACACACCTAAGTCATGGCGCGTAGCGACGACTGTGCCCCAGCCATAACTGTCTTTTTGCACTGTGGGTATTTTTTTTGTAATCTGCAACTTATGATTTTCGTTTTCGTAAGCAAAACCCGTCACAAAACCACCTAATTTTAGCGGCTTTTCTAGTTCGAGTTTATCTACTTCGTATGTGTAACCGTCTACTTGGGCAAAAAAATAGGCGTCATTTTCATCTGTTACTTGGGCTTTGATTATTTCGCCAACTGTTGGGTTCGTCATTATTTTTTCCTCTGACGCGCAACTTCACGCGTTTTTCTTTAATACTTTAGTTTAACATGTCTTGTTGACATTATGCTAAAAAATCGGCTGAGCCGATTTTACCTACATACTTATAAACGCTTATGCCAATGCCGCTTTGACCAAGTTAGCAACTAACTTGCCATCTGCCTTCCCCTTAACTTGGGGTGTAACAATCCCCATAACTTTTCCCATATCTTTGGGTGTTGTAGCACCTGTCTGCGTAATCGCTTCTTGAATAATGGCTTTCACTTCATCATCAGATAGCTGCTTTGGCAAGTACTTAGATAATACATCAAGTTCGCTACGAATACCTGCCGCTAAATCTTCACGATTACCTTTTTCAAATTCAGAAAGGGAGTCATGACGTTGCTTAACCTCACGTGACAAAACAGTTAATTCTTCATCCGTTGTCAAAGTGTGCCCTAAATTAATTTCCTCATTCATCACCGTTGATTTAACCATTCGAATGACAGATAAAGCCTCCTTGTCCTTATTCTTCATTGCTTGCTTCATATCAGCGTTTAGTGTTTCTAATAAGCTCATTATATTTCTTCTTTCTAGTTTGTATGCCTTTATTTTAACATAGAATACAAAAGAAAAACGCCACCTAAGTGACGTTTAGAACCAATTAACGGCCCTTCTTCTTGTTACGCTTTTGTGCTGCTTCAGACTTCAATTTACGAGCAACTGAAGGCTTAACATAGAATTCGCGCTTACGGTATTCTTGGAGAGTACCGTCCTTTGAAACACCGCGCTTAAAGCGACGCAATGCATCATCCAAAGATTCGTTCTTACGTACGATGACCTTTGCCATGTGATAACCCTCCTTTCTCGCATTTTATTTCGTTTTAACGACATGCTGTAAATACTTATTAATTTTATCAATAATATCTTCTGGTGTCAATGACATTTTCAATCGATTGCGTTAGCTTTGGTGCCCTCTCAATCTATCGTGCATCTAAGGTGGATGTATGCTTTGTGTCAGACATTCGCCAATAAACAATTAAACTAATCGCAATAACCACTGTTACGTAAACAAAAAACAAAGATTCATGCTGAATTTTCTTTAAATATAAAGCAAGATATTCAACAGTTCCGCCAAATATGGCAACTGTTAATCCATAAGGTAAGCCAACACCCAATGCCCTAATTTCTGTTGGAAACATCTCTGCTTTGACAATGGCATTAATTGATGTGTAACCACTAACAATCACAAGCCCAGCTAACATCAAGCCAAAAGCAACCCAGCCATTTTTTGTGTGTGATAATGCAGTAAAAATAGGAATCGTGAAGAGCGTGCCGAGGCCACCAAACCAGAATAATAAAGGTTTACGACCAATTTTATCTGATAACGCTCCGGCAATAGGCTGTATCATCATAAAGATAAATAATGCTGCAAAGTTAATCCAAGTGACCTCTTGTTTAGGCAATCCCACAGTGTTAATCATAAATTTTTGAAGATAAGTCGTATACGTATAAAACGCAATGGTTCCCCCCAATGTTAGACCAACAACTGTCAGCACAGCTTTAGGGTAGCGTAGCAATGCCCGCAACTGCCCTTTATCATGGTTTTCTTGTGCGGTAAATTGATCTGATTCTTCCATACTAAGACGAAGAAATAACACAATAATAGCACCCAACGCACCAATTACAAAAGGTATACGCCAGCCCCACTGTAGCAAAGTGCTTTCAGATAAGGTCATTTGCAACACAATCTGAACCCCTAAGGCAATTAACTGCCCACTAATTAGAGTGACATATTGAAACGACGCATAAAAACCGCGATGTCCTGGGCTAGCCATTTCTGACAAATAAGTCGCTGAGGTGCCATACTCACCACCCAAGGATAAACCTTGGAATAATCGCGCTAACACCAAAATAATTGGTGCGAGAATACCGATTTTGGCATAGCTAGGCGTAATAGCAATCACAAATGACCCAGCAGCCATAATCAAAACTGATAAGGTTAAAGCCGCTCGACGGCCATGTTGATCAGCATATTTACCTAGAATTAAACTGCCTAAAGGTCGCATCAAAAAACCAATGGCAAAGACTGCTGCCGTGCTCAATAGCTCTGCCGTTTTATCATGTGCTGGGAAAAACGATGGTGCAAAATAAACGGCAAATGAGGCATAAACATACCAATCAAACCATTCAATGAGATTACCCAAAGAACCCTTTAATACATTACTTATAATCTTCTTTTCAGTTCGCATAAGGTACACTCCTTTTAATCATTATAGCGCAACTTATTCGCTTATGAAAAGCAGAGTGTCATGCAAAGTGCAGCATAAACTGATTAAATTTGTGCACATTGGATAATAAGAGTAGAATAAGAAAAAACTAATGTGAGGTGAGAATATGAAATTAAATGAGATGCTCAATCACAAGGTCTTAGCCAATATCAGAGTTGTTGCTGGCTTTGACGGACTAACACGAGATGTTTCTCAGGTCGGCATGATTGATGCCCCAGACATTACGGACTTCTTATTTGACGGTCAATTATTGGTAACTTCTGGTTACCATTTTCAACAGCAACCATCGCTTTTACGAGACCTCATAATTGGTATGGCCAAAAATAACGCGAGTGGTATTGCGATTAAAAAAGGCCGTTATATGACAACGATACCAGCCAATATTCTGAAGTTAGCTGATGAACTCAATATACCAATATTGTGGACACCTGCAAGTGATTTTTTGTCGCTTACTGTAAAACGTCTTACCGCCGTTATATTGGCAACACAAAACACCGAGCTCAAACAAATTATCTCAATTAATCAACAATTATCTGATCTAAACGCACAAAACATTACGTACCAACATTTACTAGACCAAAGTGCACATATTTTAGATACATCATTGGCCCTACTTAATGCTCACTTTACCGCACTGTACGCCAGCAGTGAATGGGTTGCGCAACGTGAATTTTTAACACACTTTTTACGCCATGACTCTAAAATTGATTATCTTAACTTAACTACACCTACACGTGTCACTTTTAACCACCGCGCGATTGATATCTTACCCATTTTTTCAGCATTGAATGAAAATAAAGCTTTTGCTGCCTTTGTAGTGAACGAGGATGAACCTTCTAGCTTTCAAATTCTTAAACGACAACAAGTCATGAACACACTTGGCTTAGCTAATTCACGGACAGACTTATTAAACGAAACTGCATTTCGTAATCGTTCTGGGTTCTTTTTAAATGTGATGCAGGGTGGTCTTAACACTGAAGCCATTGACAATTATTTGTATGAAGCAAAAATTGATAGTAAACAGCATTTTCGTGTCGCAATTGTCGACTTTGCGGAAAAAGAAAAAATTATTGAATCTCATCAACTCGATATTCGTCAACAATTAACACGTTGGTTTATACAAGAATTTCATTGGCACGTTTTAACTTTCTCACATCGTCAACAACTTGTTTTACTCATGCATGAAACCATTGCACCACAAGAATTTTTGACAGCTTTACGTCATTTTTTGTCTGCGCAGCAAACTTTGCATCACCCGCTACGAATAGGCTTTTCTAGAATATCTGAATCAATTCATAATTTAGCCGAGTTATACAGTCAAGCCAATCATGCATTAAAACTAACTTCTATACAACAGCCAATCATGCGCTTCCGTCCAAAAAGTGCCGAAGAATTGTTACATCTCCTCCCAGAGCAAGAATCGCAAACATTTATCGAGCAAACACTAGGCCCTATTCTTAGTAATTCTGAATTGCTTGATACCTTGAAGACATATATTTTTTTACACCAAAATGTCACTGCGGTTGCCAAAACCTTATTTGTACACCGCAATACAATAACTTATCGACTTAAACGTGTTAGTGATATACTCGGGGTCGATTTAGAAATGCCCGATGTGCTGCTAGATATTAGATTGGCTTTGATGCTATTGTGATTGTGCAGATTTAACAAAAACGAATTAATAAATTGTTAACTTTAGACACTTCAAGAGACTATGTCATGTTAATATTGTTAAACAACACGATATCATATGCTTTATGACGGAGGGCTTTTTATGATTGAATATTCAGATTTAGCAATCAACGCAGACGGCACAAAACGTGGATTAAAAAAGAAACATGTGCAAATGATTGCCATAGGTGGCACAATTGGCACTGGCTTATTTCTTGGTGCAGGTAACTCAATCGCCAAGACAGGACCTTCAATTTTAATTGTTTATGCTATTTTAGGTCTATTTTTCTTTCTGATGATGCGTGGTATTGGCGAAATGTTGTATGCTGATCCTTCTCAACACACTTTCGTTGCCTTCATCAGTAAATACGTCAGTCCAGGTGCTGGCTACTTTGCGGGCTGGTCTTATTGGATTGGTCTGACATTCGTTGCCATGGCCGAGCTTACAGCTGTTTCAACTTATGTTAAATTCTGGTTTCCGACATGGCAAACATGGTTAATCCAAATTTTCTTTTTAGCTATTCTGACACTGGTGAATTTGGTTGCTGTTAAAGTTTTTGGAGAAACCGAATATTGGTTTGCCATGATTAAAATTATTGCTATTATCGCTATGATTGTTACTGGTCTCTTCCTAATTTTTACTGGATTTAAAGCCCCTGCGTCGGGTGGTAATACGGTTGCATCATTTGGCAATATTACGCATCATTTTTCATTATTTCCAAATGGCCCTGCTATGTTTTTCGCTGCTTTCCCAATGGTATTCTTTGCCTTTCAAGGAATGGAGTTCGTTGGTATTACAACCGCAGAAACAGAAAACCCTCGCGGCGTGTTACCGCGTGCAATCAATACAATTATTTTACGTATTTTAATCTTCTATCTTGGTGCTATGACGATTATTATGTCCATTATTGACTGGCATGTTATTGCCAAAACGCCTGAACAAAGTCCCTTTGTTATGGTCTTTCAATTGGCTGGTTTCAAGGCCGCCGCCGCTGTAATTAACTTTGTCGTATTGACCTCAGCTGCTTCTGCTTTAAATTCTGCTATCTATTCTGCGGGACGACACTTCTATCAATTAGCACAAGAATCGCATATTCCTGTGATGTCAAGATTTGAAAAAATTTCTAAACACGGTGTGCCTGCAAATGCAATTTTGCTGACTGCCACTTTAGTTTTATTGTCTCCAGTCATCAACGCCATTCCCCAAATCACATCATCATTTAGCTTCATTACCGCCGTCTCTTCAAACATGTATATTATTGTCTACGCAATGACGATGTATGCACACCGAAAATTCCGCGCATCATCTGACTACCTACCTAATGGCTTTACCATGCCCGCTTATTCATTAACGAGCCCGCTCACTTTATTATTCTTCGCTGCTATTTATGTGAGCCTCTTTTTCCAATCCGACTCAAGAATGCCAGCCATCGGCGCAATTATTTTCACCTTGATTTTTGGTACATTAGCGCATAGAAAATTTGCTGGAAAATCGTAAGTAATAAAAAAGCAGAATCATCAGATTCTGCTTTTTTTATAGCTCCGGCTCATAAAATCGACCAACTGTGTGTTCAATTTTCCATGTCGAAGAAAATGCTTTTTCATCAACAGATTTAATCGCCTCACGTAGTTCATAACGTTCTTGCTGGGTAATAACAGTAAGCAAAACATAACGCCCTTCACCCGTATAACCACCGCGCGCGTCGTTAATGATTGTGACACCACGCCGCATTTTATCATAGATACCTTGGACCATTTGATCAGGTTTTGTTGTGATAATCATAACCTGCATTTGCTGTTGTCTAGTATAAAAAGCATCAATCATACGTGAACTGATAATCACACCAACAATGGAATACAAAGCGTACTTCCAACCATAAGTCAAACCAGCACCTATCATGATTAGCGCGTTCACACCAAGATTAACAGGTCCCATCTTGAAGCCAAACTTTTTCTTAACCAAAATGCCAATCACATCTAATCCGCCAGTTCCCACACCATAACGTAATGCGGTACCAACGGCCATACCGTTTAAGGCGCCACCAAACATCGCGTTAATTAACGGGTCAGGCGTTAGTATACGCGTTGTATCAAATACTGGCATCAACGCCGCACTAAGCAACACGGCTAACGTTGTAAATGTCGCAAATCGCCAAGAAAGCTTCACCCATGCAATGACCAACATCGGTAGATTGACAAGTGCCAGTGCTAACGCAACAGGTACTCTGCCCCCTGATAAGGTCGACACTAACTGGGCAAATCCTGTAAATCCAGATGAATAAATATGACCCGGTCGCCAAAAATAATTCATAGCGAAGGCGACAATAACGCCATAAAAGATTGCGCCGCCAAGTCGACCCGCATATTGGTTCTTCATAAAGTTGTGAAAAAATTTTTGCATTATTTTCGTACGTTCACGTACATCCCTCTTGTCTATATACTCACTATATCACAGGCAGAACTAAAGTCCTACCACAATTATTAGAAACTATTCAACGTCTGATACAAACAATCCCAAATCATTTAATTGTTTGTGGTCAACACGGGTTGGTGCTTGCGTCATTGGTTCTGTGGCACGAGAATTCTTTGGGAAGGCAATCACTTCACGAATATTTTCTTGGCCTGCCAATAACATGGCTAATCGGTCCAAACCAAGTGCAATACCGCCCATTGGTGGGAACCCAAACGTCATACCTTCAAGCAAGAACCCAAATGCTTCATGAGCAGCTTCCGGTGTAAATCCAAGTGCTTTGAGCATTTTTTCTTGTATATCCATGCGATGAATACGGATTGAACCAGAACCAAGTTCGTAACCATTTAATACTAAATCATAACTTTGTGCATGAGCTTGATGTGGATCCTCACCATCGTCAAGATAATGCAAATCTTCTTCATTTGGCATTGTAAATGGATGATGCGCAGCAATCCAACGATCAAAATCTTCAGAATATTCAAATAATGGCCAATCTACAATCCAAGCAAATGCCCATGGATTTGTCATATCAATCAAATTCAAATCTTTAGCGGTTTGACGACGTAAGTAATCTAAGGTTGCCGCAACAATATCGTTTCGACCAGCACCAAATAGCAGTAAGTCGCCTGGCTTTGCACCGGTAACCTGTAATAATGCTGCATGATTAGGGAAAAACTTTGCAATAGGTCCTGAAATACCTTCATCGGTTACTTTAAGCCAGGCCAGGCCTTTAGCGCCGAAGCGTTCAATGTATTGCGCCATTTTGTCGATGTCTTTGCGAGAATAGTTTTCTGCGCCACCCGGTACAGCAATCGCTTTCACAACACCACCGGCTTCGACAGCTTTAGCAAACACACCAAATTCAGATGATTTGACAGTTTCTGAAACGTCTTTTAATTCATAAGCAATACGCAAATCTGGTTTATCTGTTCCAAAACGATCCATTGATTCTTGCCAAGTTAATGTTGGAATCTTTGTTGTATCTAAATCAAAATTAACGACATCAGACATCATAGCCTTAACCCATGCATTGACTAATTCACGAATTTCTTCTGCTGACATAAATGATGTCTCGACATCCATTTGCGTAAATTCTGGTTGACGATCGCCACGTAAATCTTCATCACGGAAAGCACGGGCAATTTGGAAGTAACGATCGAAGCCAGAACCCATCAACAATTGCTTGAACAGCTGCGGTGATTGTGGCAAAGCGTAAAATGAACCAGGGAAAATACGTGATGGCACTAAATAATCACGTGCCCCTTCCGGGGTTGATTTGGCTAAAATAGGCGTTTCAATATTAATGAAGTCATTTTGATCCATGAAGTTCATGGCACTAGACATGATTTTTGAACGAATACGCAAATTCTTTTGCATTTCCGGACGACGCAAATCTAAATAACGATACTGTAACTTCAGCTCTTCATTAGCATTGACATTATCTTCAATATAAAATGGTGGTGTTTTTGACGTTGCTAAAATTTCTGCCTCAATGACATCAATTTCAATTTGACCTGAATGAATTTTGTTATTAATTTGACTTACTTCACGCCGCACCACTTGACCTGTAACCGATATAACATACTCATTACGCATATTCTCAGCGACTGCAAGCGCCTCAGCATGTGTCGCATTAAACGTCAATTGTACAATACCTTCACGATCACGTAAGTCAACGAAAATCAAATCGCCAAAATCACGACGTTTCTGAACCCAACCCGACAGGGTAACCGTTTGGTTAAGATATTTTTCGTCAACTAATCCAGCATATGTTGTTCTTTTCATTGTGCTTCATCTCCTTGTGAATCAATAATTGTTGGTAAATCGGTATATAAATCGGCTAATTTCACAGTCTGCTGCATGCCTGTTGCCATATTTTTAATATTAGCAACGTGATTTGCTAACTCAGTCTCTCCTACAGTCACCACATAACGACTATGGTGGCGATCGGCCGATTTGAATTGTGACTTGGCAGATCGTCCGAGATAATCACGTTCAGCAACATAGCCAAATGAACGAATGGCTTGTACAATCTGCGTTGCAACGACATTTGTTGATGTCCCAATATTGACAACATAAAAATCTAAACCATCATCTTTTACAGGTGCAACGCCCTGTGCTGCAAGCAAACTAATTAAGCGCTCAACGCCAATACCAAAGCCAACACCAGGTGTTTCTGGCCCACCAAATTCAGCTACCAAACCTGAATAACGACCACCGCCAGCAATTGTGGCTGCGCCTTTCAAGCTATCATCAACTGTCATAATCTCAAAAATCGTATCATTATAGTAATCTAGCCCGCGCACCATAGTCGAGTCAACTTCAAAAGTAATATCAAGTGCTGTCAGTAGTTCTTGAACCGTTTGCCAATGTTGACTCGAATCATCAGAAAGAAAATCTAGAATAGAAGGCGCATCTTCAACAAATACTTGATCACGCGGGTCTTTTGAGTCCAAAACACGTAATGGATTCTTTTCTAATCGTGCTTGTGAGTCTGGCGATAATTCATCAAAGTGTGGTTTCAAGTAAGCAATAAGTGCTTTTCGGTAAGCTTCTCGAGAAGCTTGGTCACCTAGTGTGTTAATTGCTACCTTTAAATTTTTTAAGCCTAATGTTTGAAAGAAGTCGACCGCCATGGCAATAATTTCAACATCTAGAGCAGGTGCCGTCGCACCAAATGCCTCGACACCAATTTGATGGAATTGACGAAAACGACCGGCTTGTGGTCGTTCATAACGAAACATTGGCCCAATGTAAAAGGCCTTGTAGGGCTTATCAAACTCTGGACCATACAGTTTATTTTCAACATAGGCGCGCACTACCCCTGCCGTGCCTTCAGGGCGTAAAGCAATGTGACGATTGCCTTTATCATGAAAATCATACATTTCTTTAGTTACAACATCGGATGTATCTCCGGCTGACCGGGAAAAGACGTCAAAATTTTCAAATAATGGCGTTCTAATTTCTCTAAAGTTATAATCACCAAATAACAACCGCGCGATGCTTTCAATATGTTGCCATTGTGCCGTTTGTTCGGGTAACAAGTCAGCCGTTCCTTTTGGTTTTTGAAAAGTTGGTTTTGCCATTTTTATTTAACTACTGTCATTGAAACACCTGTTTCAATGACAACAGATTCTCCTTTATTATCATTACAAGCCTAAAAAGCGCCCTTAGTAACATCTGTTACTAAGGGCGCTTTTGCACGGTACCACCTTGTATGTTAATGCTTACGCATTACTTAGACTGCTTATCGCGCAACCACGCACTGTCTTATACAACAGCGACCTCCAAGGTGTCACAAACCAAGTTGTTGTTTTGCTTCCATCGTCCGCAAAATTTCTATCTGTCCAAACTATGATTTTTCCAATTCATCGGCTTCAATATATATTTTAATCATATATGTTCCCTATTAGAAAGTCAAGATTTTATCACAAATTATGCTTAGAATTGGTATACCTTTGCTTCATAAGGTCGTAACGTTTGACCTTCATCGTCATCATAGTTACCAATTAACAACCTAGCATCATCAGGCACACTATAGTTTCTTGTCAATACTTGATCAGTAAAATTGTTAATCACTAATAATTGCTCACCCTGACCAATCCGACGATAAGCATAAACGTCGTTGTCTTCAGGATCTAATAACTGGTATTTGCCTGTTGTCATGATTGGTAAATCATGCCGTAACTGAATTAATTTCTGATAATAGTAAAAGACTGATTTTGGATCTGCGAGCGCATCTGCCACATTAATTGTTTGATAATTATCGTTCAATTTAAGCCAAGGTTGTCCCGTTGTAAAGCCCGCATTATCGCTATTATTCCATTGCATTGGTGTACGAGCATTGTCGCGACCTTTAGCATGAACATAACGTAGCATCGTTTCTTCGTCTAACAAATTGTCTTTGTCAATCAAATATTTAAAGGCATTTTTAATTTCAATATCATCAAAATCTTCCCGTTTTAAGTTATAGGCATTCGTCATCCCAATTTCTTCACCTTGGTAAATGTACGGTGTGCCTTGCATGAAGTGCAATAGTGTCGCAACCATTTTAGCTGAAATGACACGATAAGCTGGTGTGTCATTTCCATAGCGACTAACAGCACGTGGTTGGTCATGGTTATCCCAGTAAAGTGAATTCCATGCTTTACCAGCAAGTTTATTTTGCCATTTAGAGAGATTTTCTTTCAATGCCGTTAGTGACACTTTTTGATCATACCACTTTCCTAAAGCAGGGTTAGGATTGTTATCAAGTCCCATATGTTCAAACTGAAAGACCATATTTAATTCTGATGTATCTTGGTTGGCATATTGAATAGCATTTTGTATGTCAACACCAGACGCTTCACCCACCGTCATCATGTCTGCACGGTTTAACACCTTGTCACGCATCTCTTTCAAATAGTCATGAACATGTGGCCCATTAGCAACAGCCTTATCGGCATTACCATACACCCCACCTGTCGGCACTTGACCATCCGGTAAACCGTCTGGCTTTGAAATCAATGAAATAACATCCATTCTGAAGCCATCAATACCCTTATCAACCCAAAAATTCATCATATCAAATACCGCTTGTCGTACTTCCGGATTAACCCAATTCAAATCGGGTTGTCCTTCCGCAAATAAGTGTAAGTAGTATTGACCAGTTGCGTCATCGTATTGCCAAGCTGGCCCTGAGAAAAATGATCCCCAGTTATTCGGTTCATGCCCCGCAACTGGATCGCGCCAGATGTAAAAGTCACGTTTAGGGTTATCCTTTGACTTGCGACTTTCGATGAACCATTGATGCTGATTAGAAGTATGATTAACAACTAGATCCATCAATATTTTAATATGCTTATCGTGTGCTTTTTGCAGTAGACGGTCAAAATCTGCCATATTGCCAAATTTTGCATTAATATCTTCATAATCTGAAATATCATAACCGTTATCCTCATCAGGTGAAGTATAAACCGGATTCAGCCAGATAACATCTGCACCAAGTTTTGCGATGTAATCCAGATGTTGCTCAACCCCTTTCAAATCACCAATACCATCCCCGTTTGCATCCTGAAAAGAGCGTGGATAAACTTGGTAAACAACGGCTTTTTGCCACCACTTAATATTTTCTGTCATGTTATTTCTCCTTTTTTGTCGTATACACTTGTGTTTTTTCTTCTTTCACAATCCAAATCAAACAACCACCAATAATCAGAAAGATGCCAGCAATCGCTAACATATGAGCCATAGATTTTCCAACTGCTGGGAAAATAACAAAACTAGCCACAGAGGCAACAATTTGCGGAATACAAATAAAGCAGTTAAACAAACCGAGATATACGCCATCATGCTTGCCATCTAAAGCATTGGTTAAGATTGTGAACGGAATTGAAATTAGAGCAATCCAGCCAATACCAATTAATACGAAACCGATAAGTGATGACGCATGTGTATGACCATAAGCCACCACCATGAAGCCAATACCACCAGCAATGAGGCTCAAAAAGTATGCCATCTTTCGCGTACGATTGTTCAACCTTTGGAATGCAATACCAACGATAATGGCAACAATTGAATAAACTGCCTGCAGTATACCAAACCAATTACCAGCGGCCTGATAACCTGCTGATGCTGGATCGCTAACCCCCCAGATATTCTCTGACAAGGCACCCGTTGAGTAAGTCCACATATAAGGAATACCGAACCAAACGAAAAATTCAACCAATCCTAACGTCCAAAAAACTTTTGGTGCATGTCTTAAAATATCCCCGAATGATTCTCGTACTTTATCGTTGGCTTGATAGCCATGACAATAAGCTAATGTTTCTGGATCATACTCTTTAACATTCATAATTGTAAAAATAGTTGATAATAGCAATATCGCTGCAGCAACATAAAATGATATTTTAACTGAATCAGGCACAACACCTCGTGCTGCCGTGTTAGCAACACCCATCGAAGTTAGAATAAAGGGAAACACAAACGCAATGACGCCGCCTAAACTTCCCCAAATATTTTGTAAGCTCCAAGCGCGATCTGTCTGCGCAGCGTTAACCATATCCGGAATAATCATTTTAAAAGGTTGCATTGATACATTAGCTGATAAGTCCATGAACAATACTGTCACTGCCCCAAACCACAAGGCGGTCATTGACCCATAACCAAAACCAAAGGACCCCGTATTTGGTAACAACAATAACACAATCAACGAAACTAAGCATCCCCCAATCAAATAGGGCATTCGTCTTCCTAGCTTTGGAATCCATGTTTTATCGGACAACAAACCAATCACTGGTTGAGTAATCATTCCTGCTAATGGCGGCAATATAAAGAAAAAACCTAGCTTTGTCGGGTCAGAACCCAACGTTTGGAAAATACGTCCCATGTTTCCTGTTTGAACTGAGAAAGCAACTTGCACACCCGCATACCCAAATGTCATCAAAAACAGCTGCATGCTGCTCAACATGGGTAGTTGGCCTCTTTTTTGAACCGTACTACGCAACATATTCTCTTCTCCTTCTTGAAGTGACTTTATTCGCTTGAATCAATTATTCAGGCCACTACTTCAGATTTTAAAATAAATATACCTTGGCTTCGTAAGGGCGCAAAGTATCGCCCAAATCATCATCATAATTACTTATCAACACAGTTGCAGAATCAGGTCGCTCATAGTGACGCTTTTGCATCTTTTCTGTAAAATTACTAATAACTAAGAGCTGTGCATCGTCGCTTATTCGACGGTAAGCATAAACTGAGTCATCCGCTATATCTAACACAACATATTTGCCAGTTGTTATAAGTGGCATTGTTTGCCTTAAGTGAATTAATTTTTGGTAATAATAGAAAAGTGATTGTTTATCTGACAATGCAGCTGACACATTGATTTCTGAATAATTGTTATTTACTGGTAACCAGGGCTTATCGTCGGTAAAACCAGCGTTTAACGTCTTATCCCATTGCATCGGTGTTCGCGCATTGTCACGTGATGAATGGTAAATATAGGACATCATTTTGTCAGGTGTCATGCGCTTTTGTTTTAACACCAAATCATCGTAAGCATTTCGCGTATCAATATCTTTGTATTGCGTAATACTTGGCCATTTGACATTCGTCATACCAATTTCTTCACCTTGGTAAATATAAGGGGTTCCTTGCATAAAATGTAGCGTTGTCGCTAACATTTTGGCTGATATCACACGATATTGGTCAGAGTCATTGCCAAATCGCGAAACAACTCTAGGGCGATCATGATTGTTCCAGTACAGACTATTCCAAGCTTTGCCATATAAATCATTTTGCCATTTTGACAAAATGCGCTTAAGCATCACTAAATTAAATCGCTCATCACTCCACTTCCCAAAACCTTCACGACTATTATCGACTTCGGTATGCTCAAATTGAAAAGTCATCTGTAATTCATTAGCAGTCGTGCCAGCATATTTAATTGCATCTTTTGTTGTGACACCAGGTGTTTCACCAACTGTTATAATGTCATATTTTGATAAAACTTCATGATTCATTTCCTGCAAATACGCATGAATTTTTGGCCCATTAGCTATAAAATTCATCGATGAGCTATGATTTTCTGTTGTAACATTTGGATCATCAACGAAATGCACTGGCTTCGATAGCAAGTTAATGACATCCATCCTAAAACCATCAACCCCTTGATTTAACCACCATGTCATCATGCTATAAATTTCGTGACGTAATGTTGGGTTTTCCCAGTTTAGGTCGGGCTGCTTTTTTGAAAATAGGTGAAGATAGTACTGTTGCGTCGTGTCATCAAATGCCCACGCTGAACCACCAAAATCTGATTGCCAATTGTTCGGTTCGTGACCATCGACCGGATCACGCCATATATAATATTGTCGATAAGGATTATCTTTACTTTGGCGACTAGCCTTAAACCAAGCATGTTCATCAGATGTATGATTAATAACTAGGTCCATCATGATTTTTAAACCTAGACGATGTGCAACTGAAAACATTTCTTGGACGTCTGCCATGGTGCCAAATTCTGGTAAAATACGACAGTAGTCGCTAATATCATAGCCATTATCGTCATTAGGGGATTCATAGATTGGACTTAACCAAATCACCTGAACGCCTAATGACTTCAGATAAGGCAGACGTGCGATAATGCCTGGTATATCACCGATACCGTCATGATTACTATCTTGAAAACTTCTTGGATAAATCTGGTAGACAACTGCTTGTTGCCACCACTGTTCACCTGTCATATTAACTTCCTTTAGCCTTATATCGAACACTAACAATAATTTGCGTAAACGTTTACGCATTAAATTGTAACCGCTTTCATTATTCCTGTCAACCTTTTTAGTTTATAATATAAAATATGAAAGTAACCATAAAAGACATTGCTAATAAAGCCGGTATTTCGCCTGCTTCTGTCTCGCGTATTTTAACTAATCGCGGGCGTTTTAATGCTGATACGGCAGTGCGCGTTCGTGCCATTGCAACAGCTATGGGATATTTAAAAAATCAGTCTGCTGCTGATTTAGCACAAAAGCAGAGCCACGTGGTTGGTGTCTTAGTACCAACCGAACATACGAACTTTGCCGATGAAATTATTAAGGGTATGCAAGCCAAAGCGCACGAGTTAAATTATGAACTATTGGTCACCTTTATTGAAAGTGATGAAGTACGTCAACTACAGACAGTTCAGTCATTGCTATCCCGACAAGTGTTGGCAATTTTTATGTTAGCTATTGATCCTTCAGATGCCTTGCTGGAGATGTTAACGCGTAGCGATGTGCAGTTAATCAGTATTTCTAACCAATTAAATACAAAAATTCCATCAATCTCGTCGGATAACTATGCTATGATGCATCAAGTTGTCGATTTTCTATATCAGAAGGGTCACCGTGACATCGCTCTTATTGGTTCTTCCGAGCCGGATCCTATCGTAGCGCGCTTGCGTCGGCAAGGTTTCATTGAAGCTTTGGCCAAACATAACCTGCCGTATCATCCCGAATTTATTTGGGGTGATAAAAACAACTACGAGACTGGTTTAGCAGCAATCAAACATTTTAAAACACCACTACCATTTACTGCTGCTATCGGTTCTGCAGATATTATCAGTGTCGGCTTACTGAACGGTGCCAAAGATGCTGGGATTGTTGTCCCAACTGATTTTTCTATTATTAGCGTTGATGGAACTGAATTAACCCAGCTGACACGACCACCACTTAATACTGTGCAACAAAATTTTCATTTAATGGGTAGTCTAGCAATTACCGCACTTGTCGAACAAACTTTAGCGCCAAGCGCTGTCCTTTTTACTGAAACCAAATTAATAGCTGGTGGCACGGTTGAAAAAATCATAGCATCATAAAAAGCACAGAATTAACAAATATTACTGTGCTTTTTATTTGATATCATATATTTTTCATATCATGTGCAATATTGGCAAGTGTCACACTTTCCGTCGACGGATAAATTAAATTTGCTGCCGATAAAACTGTTGCGTTACCAATACCAAGTGAGGTTTGTCCAGCAGCGTTAATCGCTGTAATACCAGCAGTGGCATCTTCTAAACCTATGACTTGTGTATTATCTAATGACATGATGTCTGCTGAACGTAAAAATATTTCTGGGTTTGGTTTACCATTTTTTAGGGCCGTTGGATCAACAATCCCATCAAAATAATCAGTTAGCTGTAGTTGTGACAAAATGAGTGGTGCATTTTTCGATGCCGAAGCAATAGCCATTTTATAGCCATTGTCATAGGCAGAATCAATAAATTTCAACATACCAGGCAAAATATCTTTTGGTGTTAGTGTCACAATTAGTTGCTGGTAATGTTGATTTTTTTTGTCAGCGAGCTCTTTTTTGGCGGCCGTTGATAACGCTAGTAAACGAGTACTAGCATCAAGAATTATCTGCAACGATGCCATGCGACTAACCCCTTTTAATGACTCTGCCAAAGATGTTGTCCAAGTTGTTCCGACTTCCTCAGCTATTTTTTGCCAAGCCAATGCATGAAATTTAGCAGTGTCAGCAATGACCCCATCTAAATCAAATGCGAAACCCTTAATATTTTCAAACTTCATATACACTCTCCTTTAATTGCATATGTCACGTGATAAGTCTTTGTGACGTTAGCAAGTCATGTTTGCATTTCAATTGCTATGGCTACATGGTAGGGCCTATTTAGATGTCAAAAAAACATCCGCCCCTAATAAATTAATTGTTAAATTTTTGCCTGATATTAATGCCACTGTTGTTTCTTTTTGATTAACAGTGACTTCTAGTACGCGACCTCTAAATACTAGACGAAAACTATACTGTTGCCATTTTTCTGGTAAAAATGGTTTCAAATATAATTTATTTTCTCGCACTCTCATACCCGCAAAACCTTGCACAATAGCTAACCAAGAGCCTGTCATTGAGGTAATATGTAGACCATCAGCTGTGTCATTATTATAATTATCTAAATCAAGTCTAGCTGCACGTTCGTACATTTCAACAGCTTTGTCAGCCATTTGTAAGTCAGCTGCAAGAACTGAGTGAACCGAAGGCGACAATGACGATTCATGTACAGTCAAAGGTTCATAAAAATCAAAATTCTGCTGTTTTTCTTCAGTCGTAAAAGCATCAGGAAAATAAAACATCGCGTGCAATGTATCTGACTGTTTGATGTACGGTGATCGTAAAATACGATCCCAAGACCAATGTTGATTAATCGGGCGAATAGTTTGTGGCATGTCGGCAATAGGCGTTAAATCTTTGTCTAGGAAGGTATCATGTTGGACAAAAATGTGCGTCTTCTTACCATGTAAATCAATATCTGCTTCAGGTAAATACATTTTATCGACAATGTCTTGCCAGTGCGCAAGCTCTTTTGATTCAATGTTTAATACTGCCTGTTGTGCTTTATCAATCTCATCATAGTGTGATACTGCATAGCCCAAAACCCATTTTGCCATCCAGTTTGTATAAAAATTATTATTGACATTATTTTCATATTCATTAGGTCCAGTTACACCATGAATCATATAGCAATCTCGACGTGTTACGTAATGTACACGGTCAGCCCAAAATCGCGCAATATTATAAAAGACTTGTGCGCCATAACCGTTAAACCACGAGTGATCTCCAGTGATATTAGTATAATTGTAAATGCCATAAGCAATCGTTGCGTTACGGTGAATTTCTTCAAAAGTAATTTCCCATTCGTTATGTGATTCAATCCCATCAAACGTCACCATTGGATACAAAGCGCCCTTAAGTCCCTGCATCTTTGCGTTATGGAACGCCCCTTCTAATTGATTGAATCGATATTGCAATAGCGCCCGCGTTACAGCAGGATCAGCAACACCTAAATAAACCGGAATAGCAAAGGCTTCCGTATCCCAATAAGTTGCCCCACCATATTTTTCACCAGTAAAACCTTTGGGCCCAATGTTAAGACGTGGGTCATTACCATAATAAGTTGAGAATAGCTGGAACAAGTTAAAACGAATGCCTTGTTGAGCCGCATCGTCACCAACAATTTGAATATCAGCTTTAGCCCACCTTTGAGCCCATTCATCTTGGTGTGCTTGATACAATTCTTGATAAGTGGTGGACTGAATAGTTTCAGTTAAGTGCTGGCTTGCTGCAATCGTGGCTGTTAAATCATCATAATCGCGTGAAGTGGTCACAATCACGCGTTTTTCAAAGCTTGCTTGTCCTTTAGCTGGCACCTCAATATTGAAAGTATCTGTGACTGCTTTTTCTGTTTCGTGTGCTGCTTGTTGTGTGCCACCTTGAAAACTTTGACGTGCCACCACCGTAAATTGCGGTACCTTGAAAGGATTGGGCATTGTTTGTGTTGCCATAAATGCTGTCTGCTGTTCATGACCAGCAGCTAAAACTTGCCAAAACTGCTCATCATAATTGGCATCTTCGTTAGTAACATCCGCATCAATTGTTGCATCAAACCTCACACGATGCGCTACACCGTCTAGCGACATAAATTCATAATGACTGACCATGAGTTCCTTCATCGCAGCTGAAACCAATCGTGTAATTTTCACTTGGACGCCAAATACGGTAAATGTGCGATTCAAGACCCCTGTTTTCATATCGAGAGAAAGCTCAAAATCAGAAAAAGGATTACGCGCTAAATCAATTTTCTGGTCGTCAATATAAATATCAGCCTTAACAAAATTCAAAGCGTTGATGGCTTTACCAAAATATTCTGGATAACCATTTTTCCACCAGCCAACGCGTGTCTTATCCGGAAACCAAACACCACCAATATAAATGCCTTGATGCGTGTCGCCCGAGTAGGTTTCTTCAAACATACCGCGCATACCCATATATTCATTTCCTAAACTCGTCATTGATTCTTGTAACCGTTTATTTTCCGAGTTAAGCTCATGCGTTGTAATTAACCAAGGATCAATATCAAATATACGTTTCATTATTTCTACCCCTTTTATTTCTTACTAATAAATATCAAACTAATTAATGTTATGCTGGGCTTCTTTAATAAAGCCAACACTTAGTGCGCCAAGTAGCATTAAACAACCTGACACCAAAATCATGGTTGGAAAATGTGACCCTAATGCTGGGAAAATTGCGAAACTGGCAACTGAGGCAACGATTTGTGGTAAACAAATCGATCCATTAAACAGACCCAAATAAGTGCCCATATGGTCTCCAGGTAATGCATTAGTGACCATAATGAATGGATACGCCATCATACCCGCCCATGATACACCAATTAATACAAACGAACCAATGAGGGCGTACTGCGAGTGAATAAAGAAAACCGAAACAAAGCCGATAGCACCTAAAAATAATGATAGTGCGTAGCCCAATTTATTTTTACCTGCAGGTATCTTAGACAACACTAATGACCACAATACCGCTGAGATAGCATAGACAGCCGATAAAATACCGAACCAGTTACCCCCATTTTGATAGCCGGAACTTGTTGGATTAATAGCGTTAAACACATTGTCAGCGACAGCTCCTGTGCCATAAGTCCATAAATATTGAAAAGCCATCCAACTAAAAAATTGTGTCACAGTGACCAGCCAGAATGTTTTGGGTGCACGTTTTAACAAAGTCAAGAAGTCAGATTGCCCGTCTTCTGGTTCATTTAATGCATAACCATGATACAATTCATAAGTTTTGTCATCGTACTCTTTCACATTAAACACTGCAATTAACGAAAAGATAACTAAGACAACCGCCCCAGCATAAAATGAAATCACCACAGACGGTGGTACTTCACCTTTTGCTGCCGTGTTAGCAACACCGATTATCGTGAGTAAAAAAGGGAAAATTGTAGCCAATACAGACCCCGTATTAGATAAAAAGCTTTGTATTGCATAAGCATATGATTTTTGTTCTTCATTGACCATATCTCCAACAACCATTTTAAATGGTTGCATGGCAACATTCGAACTCAAGTCCATAAACAAAATTGTAATGGCACCAAACCAGAGACCTGCAGTAGTTGAAAAACCAAAACTACCTGAGTTGGGCAATAAAAACATGACAATGACTGACACCAATGCACCCACCAATAAATAAGGCATTCGTCGGCCAAAACGTTTGGTCCAAGTTCTATCTGAAAAATAACCCACAATAGGTTGGACAAAAAGACCAGCTAAAGGTGGCAAAATAAAGAAAAATCCAAGTTTTGTTGGATCTGCACCGAGGGTCTGAAAAATACGACCCATCTGCGAACTTTGCAGTGAAAAGGCCATTTGGACGCCAAGAAAACCAAAACTCAACATCCAAATTGTACGCAGTGGCAAATTTGGTAAACCCTTGCCGCGTTGTTGATTACGCATGATAAACTCCTTTATACTAAATTTTGTAAACGCTTACAAAATTTAGTATAAAGTCGTCTTGCAAAAAATGATATAGTGTTTTACATGTTAACGATAACATGTTTTTATACTTGACGCGTTGAATCTCTTTTTACTAACCGTGGCTGAATTAACTCCATTTTTAATTCACTATGATGCAACTGGTTCAGCAAATTAGACACTAAAGTATTAGCCAACTGCCGAAATGGTTGCTTAATCGTGGTTAACTTAGGTGATGTGATTTGATCAATAAAGACACCATCAAATCCGACAACACCATAGTTTTCAGGTATCTGGCTTTGTGCTTTCAATGCTCTGACAACTCCTAACGCAATGCGGTCCGTAGCGCAAACAATGCCTGTATTTTTTGGTAGGTGCGCTATAATATTCTGGATTAACTTTTCTGCATCGTGCGAATGATTAGACACGTCATAAGTTCTGGAGACAAGATGATGTTTAGCCATTGTTTCCAAATACCCTTGTTCTCGCTCCCATACAAAAGGGAGTGCCATTGTCATACCAATATAAATCACCTTTTTGTATCCTGCTTCAATGAGATGTGTTGTAGCTAAGCTTGTTCCCATACGATTATTCACATCAACGTAAGGTAAATCATACCATGTAGGCGCTTGCCCATAGAGCACCATTGGCACATTAATTGCTGATAGACGTTCAAGATCTGAATCACGCCAGCCACTAACAATCAGTCCATCAACGTGACTATTTGGTTCCAGTATGGTACTAATTTCTAGAGTATAGCCTTTTTGATTCAACACTTCAGCAATTTCTAATAATAATATGGCATAATTCGGTTCAACGGTAGCAATATCTTCTAATACAATAAATTGAATAACATAGTTTTGCTGATTAACTAATGCTTTAGCTATTCGATTTGGTTGATAGCCTACCGCCTTAATGGCTTGGTTAACCAAGTCACGTACTTCGTCAGACACCTGATTTGGGTGATTAATGACGCGACTAACTGTCATTTTGGAAACATGCGCTTGTCGCGCAACATCAGCTAAATTAACCATTTTATACTCCTACTGATTCGTTGTTATTAGTGTTATTTTATCATGTTCACATCAATTTAATGGCAGTAACTCAGCAAATAACGTATACTAGATAAAGTAAATAAACAGGAGGATTGACAATGGGCCGTTATCAAATTGATTTTAAACAAAAACAAGCTAACGCTAAATACAAATCAACACAACAAACACAACTGACAAAAGCTGAAAAACTAGCTGAGATGAAAGAAAAATTTTTGAAAACAAAAAGCAAGTAACCCGTTAATACGGATTACTTGCTTTTTAATTAAAATCCTTGTGACTTAAGATAACTAATAAAGTCTTGCTTGGCGGCATTTGACTTGATGATATAGCCATTAATATCGTTATTAGAAAATGCACCATCGTCAATCCCTGCTTGCCTCATAGCCTGTCTTGCAGCCGCAACTGTCATGATTTGGCCAGCTTGACTTGATTGTTGCGCAATTTGCTTTTCTTCCGACTCATGTCCGGCACCATTAGCAACAACACTACTGCTTGCACTAGGTTGTGCATCAGTTGTCGTTGCTTGTGACGTTTGTTCCGTCTGAGACGTTGCGATACTTTTATCTGACGGTTCACTCGACATGGTGGTTTTAGATTGCGATTGTGATGTCGCCTTCTCTGTGACAGTTGTCGGCGTTTTTTTGTTACTATGTCCCCACACGACTAATCCACCAACGATAACAATCAAAACAATCACACCACTAATTATTTTTTTTAACATTCTTTGCCCCCTACTATTAATTATTAATCAAACGCATTGAGTACATACCTTGCTATACGCGTAATCATACTACTTGCATAATTCGGATCAGTTGCATAACCTGCTTGTTGCAAATGTGTTGCGGCATCACGATAATTTGTTGAATTTGATCTTAATGCTTGACGATAATTGGTAGCCATTTTATCGACATAATCATTTAAACCATCCGCTTGTGTCGTATATTTTTTAAATGCTGCCATCACATAATAGCTATCACCTTTTTTAACATGTATGGTTTTATTGGTAAAATCGACAACCGACATCTCCTGATGAGCGACTTCGCGTGTCTTCACATTATATACAGCACCATGCCAATCTGATGTGGCTTTGACACCAAACAAATTATTCGCCTGCGTTGCAAGTTCACTTTGGCCCCAAGCACTTTCAGTAATTGCTTGTGACAACACAACTGATGGCCACAAATTATTATTCCTTGCAACCGTTACAGCATCTGGCAACAAGTTGCTGAGCCATTGTTTCTGTGTTACAGAAACCCCTGTTAATGATAACTGATTAATATTGATATCTTTTTGTCCAGTAGGTGTTTGACTAGCTGATAACGCCCGCAAATCAATCCAATACTTTTGACCGCTCCGCATTGTAATCTCGGCCCAACTACCATTCTTTGTATCGGCCGTTTGTGTGACAGTAACGGTCTGTTGATCATACTGTGGTGCCATACCAGCCGCATGCATGCTATTTAATGTCGCACGCCATGGTCCACCGATAAACAAACCATCATTACGGCCATTCTCATTAATGCGTGCCTGATAATTAACAGCCTTTTGATTACTCATAGCATCAAATGATTCTAGTGTCTTCAGTGCCCTGATATCAATCCAATACCTTTGGCCGCTTGTTAAGGTCATTTCAGCCCAACTACCATTCTTTGTGTCAGCTGTTTGTGTGACAGTGACACGTTGTTGATGGTATTGTGGTGCCATACCTGCTGCACGCATGCTGCTAACAGTTGCACGCCATGGTCCGCCGATGAACAAACCATCATTTCGACCGTTTTCATTGATTTGTGCTGAATAGTTAACTGTTTTTTGGTTACTCATGGCATCAAAAGCATTTATGGACTTTAGCGCTTTAATGTCAATCCAATATTTCTGACCACTTGTTAATAGAATTTCAGCCCAACTACCGTTCTTTGTATCAGCAGTCTGAGTCACTGTCACTGTCTGGTGATCATATTGCGGTGCCATACTTGCTGCACGCAAACTACTAATGGTTGCGCGCCATGGCCCGCCGACAAACAAGCCATCATTTCGACCATTTTCATTAATTTCCGCTGCGTAATTGACTACTTTCTGATTGCTCATGGCGTCCACAGCTTGTAGCGCTCTGCTATCAATCCAGTACTTTTGACCAGTTGATAACATAATTTCAGACCAGCTACCATTCTTTGTGTCAGCAGTCTGAGTCACTGTCACATGCTGCTGATCGTATTGTGGCGCCATACCTGCTGCACGCATACTGTTGATAGTTGCACGCCATGGCCCGTCAATAAACAAGCCATCGTTACGACCGTTCTCGTTAACTTGTGCTGTGTAGTTCACTATTTTTTGATTACGTATCGTGTCGACAGCTTGTAATGCTTTTATGTCAACCCAGTACTTTTGACCATTGGTTAATACGATTTCAGCCCAGCTGCCATTCGTTGTATCAGCAGTTTGTGTGACTGTTACGCGCTGTTGGTCATACTGTGGCGCCATACCTGCTGCACGCATACTGCTGTTTGTAGCACGCCATGGCCCACCAATAAACAAGCCGTCATTACGACCATTTTCATTAATTTGTGCTGAATAGTTCACTGTTTTTTGATTGCTCATCGTATCAAATGAACTTTTGTTGTAATAATAAGCAACCAAATCACGGAATTGACTCATATCATATTTTTGATAAAAATACTTTTGCCCACGACCATTCCAGTAAGCCACAGGGTCAACGTGATCTGTCCCGCCCCATTTATACGAAATATTTTCATGACTAGCCAAATTACCATCTAAGTCTTTATTGGCAATTGACACTAACTTTGGCGCTCCCATACCATACCTAATCATTTGGTTAGCTGTCCAATTTGCCAGTGAGGCAATCTGTTGCGCAAATTCGCCTTTACTGTTCACTCGAATTTGCTCAATTTGGTCAGCATAGCGATTACCAAAAGGGCCAGCACCCCAGGCAATTTTAGAAGTATCCGCAATTGTTTTTAATTGACTGCCATCAACAAAACTATGCACAAATGCACTGTCCTGATGGTTGACCATATAAGTAATTTCATTATCTATGGTACTAAATTCGACCCCGACATCATGAATAATCACCATCTGTGGCTTGCCAAATTTAAAGTTCATATTAATCCCACCATTATTAGCAGGATTTTGCATCGTAATACGATAATTCACTTGTTCTCTTGCAGGTGTAATATTATTTTTTAAAATATAGTCATTCACTGCACTTGAGGCAGAGACGCGCTCTATGCCAATAAAAAATGTCGTCGATAAAACTAACACAATCCATTTAGTCTTCTTCACAATGCCATTCTCCAATATTTATATTCATTACGATTATACTAAATATGTATTACACTTAAATGTCTAGGTTGTCACAATTTAAAAAGCCACCCATGATTATCATGGGTGACAAGACAATGCTTAATTAGTTAAAATACTTAAAACGCTCATCATCAGCAATAGTATCTTTATTTGATGGTACTGCCAAAATTTCCCCAAAAGGCATTTGCGCACGTAAACGCCACGCGTCAGGGATATTAAATGCTGCAGCAACTTGATCATCAATTAATGGATTGTAATGTTGTAACGAAGCACCCATACCATTCTCCGTCAATGCTAGCCATGTAGCATACTCTGCAATGGCGTGACCCTGCTCTGACCAATCATAAAAATTTTCAGCATACAATGGCACATTCTGTTCAAAAGACTTAACCACGCTCATATCTGTGTAAAAAAGCACAGTACCATAGGCAGATAAAAAGCTATTCTTAATTTTTTCTATTGACTTAGTATAAGCCGCTTGATCAGATACTTGCGTTTTTAAACTGTCGATTACAATTTGCCATAGTTTGTCATGTGAATTTCCAGTCAGTACCACTACTCTGACGGATTGATTGTTAAAAGCTGTTGGAGAGGCCTTAACCGCTGTGGTTACAATATCAGATATTGTTTCTGGTGTCTGCGCAATATTTTTTCCGAGTGAGTAAATAGAGCGCCGTTGCTGTTGTAGTTGTTTAAATAACATATCATTGAATACACGTGCTTTTTTTAAGAGCGTGTATTTCCTCCTTTTGCAAATAGATACCTTATTATCATATCAGCTTACTAATAATAAGTAAATAAACACTAAATCACAATTTGATATGCCCATCTCAACTCACGCGATTGTCCATCATTAATGTAAACATGCCCCTTTAAATGAAAGCCATTACCAGTGATAACAGCCTGCATAGGGACATTATTTGGATGGGTATCTATTCTGAAATCACGACAATTTAATGCTATGAAATAAGTAAAAATACATGACATCAAACGTTGGGCTAGTTTTTGACCATGATAACGATTAGAAATAACAAAACGATGAATCGCAGCATAGTTAGTGGTTGAATTTAACCATTCGCCATTTTCAATCGCATCATAAATTGGGTCTTGCCCTTCGATCACCGCTGCATAACCAACAACTGAATTATCTAATAGCAAAACATAACCTTGTTGACGCGCTATATCATCACTAATCGTGTCTTTGTTGGGATATGTCCCTTGCCATTGATTTAAACCTTGAGCTTTTAAAAAAGCGCGACCTTGATTGATGATTTGCTCAATCACTGTGCAATCAGACTGCTGCGCTTCTCGCATGTATACTGCTGGCATTATTATTAAAATACTCGATTAATTTTTGATAGCATATCAAGTTAACCAAATATATCTCCTTTTTTCATGATTCATAGATAAAAACTAACAACTAAAGTAAGTTGAGTAGTCACATTTTACCATGTGCCTGATAAAAATACAGACTATTTCCTAATAATTCCTGCGTAACAAGTCAATCGCGCTACAGCCTCTTCTAACTTAGACATCGCAGCAGCATAACTGACTCTAATATATCCCGCACCACCGGGGCCAAATCCCGCACCCGCAACAACTGCTAATTGTACTTTGTCTACCAAATCGTTAGCAAACGCCACGTCATCTTGTATAAAATCATCTGGTACTTTAGCAAAAACATAAAAAGCGCCATTGGGTACTATGCATTCGAACTCTAATTGCTTTAGTGCCTTGACTAAATAGTCACGTCGATGCTGATAATCTTGTTTCATTTTAGCAGTTGATACTAGGCTTTCTTGGCTACTAAAAGCCACTTTGGCTGCAGCCATCGCGGGATTAGAAGGTGTCATAATAATAAAACTGTGGACCTTATTGAATTCATTTATTAATAGTGTTGGCCCTGCCAATACGCCAATGCGATAACCTGTCATGGCATACGCTTTAGAAACCCCATTAATGACAACAGTTTGTTCAGGTAGATAGCGAGCAATAGATTCATGCTGTCCATTATATGTTAATTCAGAATATATTTCATCTGAAATAATCAAAATATTAGTATCTTTTAATACACTAACTAGTGCCTTAATTTGTGTTTCAGAGTAAGTGATTCCTGTGGGATTGGATGGATTATTGATAATAATTGCTTTAATATGGTGATGCGTTGCTATTGTCTGCTTTAGCTTTTCTGGCGTTAACACAAAGTCGTCATCAGAAACATCTATGAGCACTGGTTGACCACCATTGATGCGCGTCATTTGTGCATAAACCGGGTAAGCCGGCGTAGGTATCAGTATCTCATCATTTTCATCTAAAATACTGGCTAAGACAACATACAGTGCTTCAGTCGCACCAATCGTAATTAATATATCTGTCGTTGCTCGATAGTTCAAATCATAGTGTCTTTTTAAAAATTGACTAGCTGCCTGTCTCAATGCCAAGGTACCAGCGGATACTGAATAATGTGAATCATCTGAACTAATCGCTGCAACGGCGGCTTGTTTTATGTGTTCCGGAACATTAAAATCCGGTTCGCCAATTGTTAATTTTAGAATGTTTGGGACATGATCGACCGCTTCACTAAATGTATGAATAGGACTAGGTGTGACTGTCTTTAATTGGGCAGAAAAAATATCCATCATCTTGGCTTCTTTTGACATAATGACACTCTCTTTCTAAAAATCATTAATCTGCTCACCATTCTAACAACAAATAATCGTACATAATGCTCAGTAATAGACAAAATAAAAAACAAACTTTATGCATGATGCATAAAACTTGTTTTTTATTTTGCACGCTTACCCCAATATTGGAAATAATCAACTCGCATAGCGCCATTATATAATTTACGACGTTTAGTTGCTTTTTCCCCGAATGAAGTTTCAAAATCCAAATCACTTGTAAGAATGTATTTACTCCAGCTCGGTAATTGACGATAGACGTCACCCATTTCTGTATAAAGTTCACGAGCGGCCTCTAACTCACCTAATCTTTCACCATAAGGTGGATTTGACACGAGAACACCATTCACTTTGTCCGTAGTCCAGTCCTTAGCAGCTAATTGTTTAAAGGTGATATCTTTTCCTAGACCAGCATGTTTAGCATTTTCGATGGCAATATTAACCATATTTTCATCGATATCAAAAGCTTCAATATCCAACTGTCGATCGTAATCTGCCTGTGCTTCAGCCTCATCGCGTACAATGTCAGATAATGACTTATCAAACCAATCCATTTGTTCAATGTCAAAATCACGAATCAAGCCAGGGGCAATATTGCGACCGATTAGTGCTGCTTCAATTGCAATCGTGCCTGATCCAGTTGTCGGATCAACAAAAGGCCGATCAGGATGCCAATTAGTAAGTAAGACGAGTGCAGCCGCAAAGTTTTCCTTTAATGGTGCACCGCCCTTGTTCACACGATAACCACGTTTGAACAAAGATGGTCCAGTGGTATCTAATGTCACCATAACATGATCTTTATCAATCATGACCTCTAATTGCGCAAAATAACCATTTTCTGGTAACCGCGTACGAATATGATAGGCCTCTTGTAATCGGTTGACAATCGCTTTTTTAGTAATGGCTTGCACATCAGGGACACTAAATAATTCTGATTTTTTTGAACGACCAGCGACCGGAAATTCAGAATCATAATTCAAAAAATCTTCCCAAGGTAATGCTTTAACACCTTCAAACAAGTCGTCAAAGGTTCTGGCATCAAACTCTCCGACAATGATTTTAATTCTATCCGCCGTGCGTAACCAGACATTTGCCGTCAAAATATCACGTGCAGTGCCCGTAAAACGCACACGATAATTTTCAACTTGGTTATCATAACCTAATCGATCTAATTCTTTTCCAACTAAAGACTCAAGCCCCGCTGCAGCAGTAGCCATAATTTGATATTTTTTTTCCATTATTTTTCCTTTATACTACTATGTAGTGATGTGATTAATAAAAATATGCTAGTCAGGCAGGAGATGCATGATGAAACTTAGTGATTTTCAAGACTTAACACAATTTATGTCTAATAAAAGTCTTATTTTTTGGCAAAATAACGATCAAATATTAGCGATAGGCGAGCTACAATATTTACCAGATTCCCCAAATATTTGCTTAGAAACTAGCAAAAAGGCCATGACATTGTCTCAATTAACCGCTAGGTTACAAGACATGGGACGTGAAACACAACTTTATTCGCCTAACTTAAAACCAATTTATGGCTTTCATTTGGACTTAGAAAAAGCTGTACCCAAAATTATTTTAAAATAAATTATCATATGTATAAGTGACCCCTCGCCTTTTTTGTTTAGCAATCTGTGCTTGCGCTGGCGTTTTAATTTGGTCTCGTTGCCAGTTAATCAGAATTGTTTCAATATATCTTAAACTCCGAGCATTATTCGCCACAGCCTCCTGTATCGCAAGCAACATCAAATCAGGCTCAAAATGATCTTGATCAAACCATTGCCCAATTGTTTGCATTTCCATAGGTGTTAATGGTCGACCGAATTCTGATTCAATTGTTTGAAAGATTTCACGTCGTGTCGACTTACCATCTGACATAACTGGTGTGGTACTAATCTTTTGACCTTGTACTAATTTTTCAATCATAGGCAGAAAATCATACGTTTCAACTTGCTTGGTCGCTGTTGAAATAACCATTAGGTCTCGCGCTATCAGGCTTTTCAACCGCGCAATCACAACGGTCTCTGTAATATGTAGCACTTGTGCTAAAATTTTAGGCGTTGCTTGATTGCCTTGCGCTTGAATACGCATCACCTGAAGATATAACGCGAGGTCATCATTATCCATCCCTATATCTTGATAATGTAGCAGCAAATCATTATTAATATTCGTTTGTCCTGCCTGAATATATTGTTGTAATCTTTTTTCTAACGCCATATCCTACCATCATATTCTATCTAAAACACTTGATAAAAACGTCCAAGTCTAACTTGGACGTTTTTTACTATAGTCAATTTTAACATTTTTTACCCAGTGGTAAAGGATAAAAATTGATACTGCCACTTAAGGTCTCAGACGGTTTGTCATACGTGGGAATGGAATCGCTTCTCTAATGTGTTCTTCCCCTGTTACGAAAGTCACCATACGCTCTAGTCCTAATCCAAAACCAGAATGTGGTACAGAACCATATTTACGTAAATCAAGATACCATTCGTATTCATCCTGATTCAACCCTTCGGCCGCAATACGTTCCTTGAGGTAGTCATAATCCGTATCACGCTCAGAACCACCAATAATTTCACCATAACCTTCAGGTGCCAACAAATCAGCAGATATAACCACATCATCACGCGTTGCATGGCGCTTCATATAAAAAGCTTTGATGGCCTTCGGGAAGTTCACAATAAATACTGGTTTAGCAAAGTGATTAGCTAAGAAAGTTTCTTCAGGTGACCCAAAATCAACACCCCACGCAACATCAAAACCATTATCTTGGAGTAACTTAATAGCATCATCATAACTCACGCGTGGATAAGGCAACTCAGTATATGACCGTAACAAATCCTTATCTCGTTCTAATATATCAAGCTCCTGCTCGTTACGTTCTAATACCTTGGCAATCAAGAAGGCAATATAAGCCTCTTGTATCTCCAAACTTTCTTCTTGATGCATAAATGCCATTTCGGGTTCAACCATCCAAAATTCAGTAAGATGGCGTCGTGTTTTTGATTTTTCAGCTCTAAAAGTAGGGCCGAAAGTAAAGACCTTTCCAAAGGCCATAGCCCCTGCTTCAGCGTACAATTGTCCTGTTTGTGACAAAAAGGCTGGTTCCCCAAAATAGTCTGTTTCAAAAAGCTCTGTCGTACCTTCTGGGGCAGAGCCAGTAAGCAATGGTGAATCAAGTTTAGTAAAGCCACGTTCATTGAAAAATTCGTAGGTCGCAGCAATCAATGTATTACGAATTTTCAAGGTCGCAAATGGTTTTAAATGTCTCAGATAAAGGTGACGTTCATCGAACAAAAACTCTGTCCCATGCTCTTTTGGTGTGATTGGGTAATCATGACTCTCGCCGATAATTTCCACATCAGAAATAGCAATTTCATAACCAAAAGATGACCGTTCATCTTCGTGAATTTCGCCGACAACATAAAGGCTTGTTTCTTGTTTCAAACTCTTGACAACGTCAAATACTGATTCGGGAACATCTGCTTTGGCTACGACGCCTTGAAAGAAAGCTGTACCGTCGCGCAATTGTAGGAAAGCTATTTTCCCAGAACCACGCTTTTGACGGAGCCATGCGCCGATTTTTACGGTTTGTCCGACATATTTCTTAGCATCAATGATTTGAATGGTAGGTATTTCTTGTGACATTTTGTTTCTGTATATCGCCCGCTAAATGCGAAATCAATATACTACTCCTATTTTAAAATTATTTATATTGTTGAAAAAAATTTGTCAATCTTTGAACCGCTTCGTTTAAGACTGCCTGATCTTTTGCGTAACCCATACGTAAATAACCCGGCATACTGAAGCCTTCGCCTGCAGGCAGTGCAACATGAGCCTCTTGTAACAATTTCATTGAAAGATCATTTGTATTATTCACACCAGCAGCCAACATTATGCTGTTATCGACTTTCGGAAAGAGATAAAAAGCGCCTTGCGGTTTAACAGCAACTTGAAGCCCTGGCACACTATTGAGTGCATCGAATGTTTTGTTCAAGCGCTGTTCAAATGCTAAACGCATCGTTTCCACAGTTGATTGGTCACCAAGTAAAGCTTCAATCGCTGCATACTGTGCCACAGCTGTTGGATTGGATGTCATGTGATCCAACAACTTATTCATTCCCTTAATGATTTCCGATGATGCTAAGGTCCAACCAATCCGCCAACCAGTCATAGCATAAGCCTTTGACACACCATCGACAATAATCATACGGCTATTTTCAAGGGACTGAATTTGCAGACCAGATGTGAAAGTTGTGCCATTATATACTAATTGTCCATAAATTTCATCCAAAATGACATAAGTCTCATGCGCTTCTGCCCATTCTAAAATCGCCATTATTTCGGCTTTAGAATACACTTGTCCTGTCGGATTATTAGGGGAATTAACAATGATTAACTTAATTTGCTCAGGAAAAGCGTCTAAGTCTTCGCGAGTTAATTTCAATTCTGGATTGTTTGGAATAATCGCATGAAGCTTCCCTGAAGCCAGCTTGATTTGTTCTACGTAACTCACCCATAGCGGCGCCGCTGAAACAACATTGTCTCCTGGATTTAGTAACACTTGCATCAAAGCAAATAGCGATAATTTTGCACCAGTGGTTACTGTGACGTTATCTATCAAAATATCAGCAGCATATCGCGTTTTTACCTGACTAACAATGGCAGACTTTAAAGCGTTCAAACCACTGGTTGGTGTATAAAAACTCGTTTGATGATTCTCAATGGCTTTAATAGCCGCTTGCGTGATATTATCAGGTGTTTGAAAATCAGATTCCCCCACACCTAAATTAATGACATCAATACCTTGAGCTTGCATATCCTTTGCCATACGGCTCATTGCCAAAGTTGCTGCAGGTTGTACTGCTTGTATACGCTTTGAAATCATTTTATCTCCCTTACAAACCATTAATTGTACGATAAGATTGACCGGTCTTAAAATCTAGTGTCACAAAATTCAAACTATTATTTTGTGAACGATAGCTCACTTCCCAAACCAATGCACCTTTGTAATCGCTAATATTAGCTGAATACACTTTTTTAGGCTGATACGTTTTTAAAATTAAACGACGTAATTGGTCATTGGATAAGCCAGCCGCCCTATCATAAGTTTTAACTTGTGACGACTGACCATGGACAATGGCTACTTTTTCATGACCAGAAGTTGTTGTCCCTATAACTGCGTAAGTTGTTCCTTTACGATAATCAACGCTGACCTGCTGCACGGTAGCAATATCAGAATGTGCTTTTACCAACTTCTGTAAACGGTCTTCATCCTGCCTTATAGGTGACAAAGCGATATAAAAATAGCCCAAAACTAATGCAGCGATGACGATACCGATACCAGCGATAATAAACCAAACACGCGCCCAGTGCACATGTCGCCGGCGTTGACGTTGGCGAATTCGAATATCGTCTCTAAATTGCATCATCTTATCTTTTCCTCCAACGCATAACTAGATTAATTATATCAAAAATCATTCAAAATATGGTCATACTGTGTTATCAAATTTTGTTTATGATTCAAATTAGATATAATTTTCAGTTGTGATTTGAATCGATGACGCTGCATGGCGTTCAATTGTGTAACCAATAACGCGGCAGGATGACGCTGCATTTCCGTCAAGACCAATGCCAAACGGGAAACCGGCTGCCAAACAGAGCGTTCTGGTACCACGACAATACGTGGCAACTCTTGATCACGGAGCCACATTGTGGTTAAAACTTTTGGCGTCAAAATAACGATATTAGGTTGTTCACTGTGACTTTGTCTCTGGATTTTTTCTAATGATCCTGTAATGCCTTCAGCTACCAGATTATACTCTGTTGTAATCACATGTCTTAACTTTTGATACCAATGATTCACACGTTCTATATCAGGTACAATGACCACAATTTCACCAATGTTTTTTTGTGTCATCGCCTGTAAATGAAGTATCGGTGATGTTTTACCAAGTTGAACTAAACTGATGGCTTGCGTATCATTATGAATAAAGTCACGCTCTACCGTCATATTTTCAGGTGTATCACGTAAAAATTCGCTAATTTTAGTATCCAAATACTCACTGATGACCAATAGTTTATGAATGTGGTTGATAAACATATTGTGATAGGCATACGTAATTGGTACACGATAGTGATAAATAATGGCTTTTTGATCGTTTACTAACGTTTCATCGATTTGATTTTCAATTACTGTTTGCTGTTGTAATCTTCTTACCTTAGCTAACTGTTGCTTCACACTTTGCCATTCACGCGGTAATGAACTGTGTCCACTAATTTGCAAGACTTCCGATAAGCGCGAGATAATAATCAATAGGCGTTCTATTCGTTTTAAATTTGTCACTGTGTGTTGCGATTGATAAATCTGACGAATAAGCTTTAAAGCCTCACCAACACTTTGTTTGATAAACAATCGTTGCTTGTGTGTTAAACCAACAATTTCCTGATTAACAATACTTTTTAAGCTATTTTGCAAGGCTTTAAGATCAATGCTAACATGATAAAACGCTTCTAAATCACTAACAAATTGGTTCGGCGTCTCCATCGTGACCACGGGCCATTTTTTTAGATGACGTGCTGTTAATAATGTATTGGCTTGGTTAAAGTATGTCTCAAAATTCATGATTAACACGTCCGAGGCATCAACAGTCGCTTGCGCACGCTTAAAAAACAGACCTGACGCGTCACTGCGTATTTCATCAATCAAGGGTATGTTACTGGCTCCAACTTGAATTTCATGTAATAAGCCAGTATTGGTTTGCGTCAGCCAAACTAATACTCGTGCTTTAAAAAATTGTACTTGTGCCGTATCTTCAGTACGTTGGCATAATTGATTAAAGATAGCAACATCAATGTAGTCTGAGGCATCATATAGCGTAGCAACTTGGACACGAATATCAAGTAGCTTAGCAATTTTTTGTACTAACTCGCGTTGCTGTATTTGTAAACTTTCATCATTAGTCAACAGCATTAAAGGCTTTGATGCAGCATTTAACAATAAGGGGACTAAATAACCCAATGTTTTACCGATTTTAGGCGCCGTTAACATGGTTAAAATGCCGTCCGCTCGTTTCGATATAAAAACATTTACCCGATTCATTAGCTCATTTTGAGCTTCCTTTGGTGTGAGCCAATGCCCAAACTGCGCAGCTTTGTCTTGGGCAGTCGTTGGGTATACCGGCAATTTTTGTGGGCCACTCTCAATAACTGGCGTTGGCTTTTTAACTGCCAATTGTGAAACCACTTCGATATCTGATCTTTTTGACTTTGCTTTAATAAGTTGCAAAAATGCCTGTGTTTGACGCAGTAATGGCCAATTACCATTTTGTAGCTGCTGTAATACTAATGTCGGTAGTTGCTCTGCACGTTGCCACAGACTTAGAAATAGTAACGCAGTAGCATGCGCATCTGCATTGGCACGGTGAGCATTATTTAAAGTAATATTGAGATAGGTTGTCAAATCCAGTAAACGATATCCCGGTGCAGTTGGCAATAAAATCTGTGCTAATTGCACCGTATCAATTGCAGCATTTGTTAACTCAGGAAAACCGGTACGTGCAAACTCATCATTGAGATAAGGATAATCAAAATTCACGTTATGGGCAATAATTACCGTATCTGTCAATAGATTTTGAATCACAGGCGCGATTTCTTCAAAATAAGGCGCATTTTTGACTTCTTTTTGAGAAATATGCGTTAACTGTTGGATATTACGATCAATTGGTTGTGCTGGGTTAACAAATGATTCAAAATGATCAATGATTCGACGGTTTTTAATAAAGGTCATCCCAATTTGGATGATTCTACCACCCTTCGCGACGCTTTGCCCTGTTGTTTCTAAATCAACAACCACAAATGTTTTGTTGGCGTTCATAAAAACACCTTTCTTTTATGTTATTTTCGAATAGCGCTGTTAACTTTCACCTAAACAAATCACCTAGATTAAACTTAACAACGCTATTCTTCTATCATTTTACACTATTTACTATCTTGCGGTACAATAGTATAGGACAAATTGGAGAAAAAACATGATCAGTCAAATGATTGGTGTTGGTAAAGCCCATGCCAAAATAATTTTAGTTGGTGAGCATGCTGTTGTATATAACCAGCCCGCAATCGCCATCCCGTTAACAAATCTTACCGTCACAACAACCATTCAACCCGCTTTTGTTGGGCAAACAATTGAAAGCAATACGTTTCATGGTGGCCTTGATGAACTCGGCGCTAACGTCGAAGGCTTACGGCAATTAATTTTACGCTTAATTACACACTTTCAACTACAAAAAGCACCATTCACGATTGAAATCGATACAAATATCCCACAAGAACGAGGCTTTGGTGCTTCGGCTGCTTTTGCAACGTCTATTACAAAGGCTTTTTTTGACTTTGCTAATACACCCTTATCTCCCGAGCAATTAAAATATTTTACGGACCTTGAAGAAAGCATTTCTCATGGTTCAGCTTCCGGACTTGATGCAGCCACTGTTAATTCAACAGATCCCATCTGGTTTGTTAAAAATGATTTACCAACCCCCTTCAAAATGTCATTAACAGGCACCCTCGTGGTTGCCGATACTGGTATTCATGGTCAAACCATGCATGCTGTCAATATTGTAAAAGGTAATCTAGACAGCGATTATGACTTAACCTGGCAAAAAATTGCCCATCTCGGCAAGATCGCTGAAAAAGTGCGTATCGACTTAGCTCAGAATCAGCCAGAGCATGCTGGTTTACTATTTACGGCTGCCCATCATGAGTTACAGTCATTAGGTATATCCCATCCAAAGCTAGATAATTTAGTTAATGCAGCAATTCATGCTGGTGCATTAGGCGCAAAACTGACGGGTGCAGGCATTGGTGGCGCAATGTTTGCTCTGGCTAAAAATAATGATGAAGCAATCACAATTGCCAATGCACTTACTAAATCTGGGGCGCAAAATACATGGATTCAACCCCTTTAAACCATAAAAAAGCACGACCAAAAGGTCGTGCTTTTTTATGGTTTGGTGCCCCCTGCATCACCATTAGCACCCTCTTCGATACCTGGATTATACCAGCTAGCATGCGCATTAGTTACTCTAATCTTTAAATTAAATTGATTAACATCATGCCGTGATGCATGATTCCAAGTGTCTACCTGAACTAATTTTGCATGTGTCACAATACGATACTGAACTGATGGAAAAAGGCAACTGACAATAGTTAGTTTTGGTGTCTGACTATCGTTTAATATAGCTGTATCGTCTTCGCTAACCGTCGTTTGCCCAACAATACTATAACGATATATACCTTTATTGTTAGCTAGCAAAATGTATTTACCATTTAACCAAGATGATTTGTTCAATTGTCCCTTTACATAATAAGGTGCGTTGTGATTTGTTGATTCCTGTAAACTACTAAACCCAGTACGACCATCATTGAAATTATGTGCTGCCAGGCCATAATTTCCTTGCCCCATTATTGGAATCTTATCACCCTCAGGATCATTTTGCGAACAATTAGCATAATTAGCCCCAGCATTTAATCCAACGGTTGAATAAGCATCATTATAAATCGGTAATAAAATCCCCTGACTCGGTATTGACACAAATCCTTGTTTTTTTAATCGCTGCTCAGTTTGCGCTTCGCGCATAACCATTTTTTGTATTGTAACCACAGAGGTATTATCTGCTCTTATTTTTTTGTTAAAACGGACTTGTTCACGTACCATACTAATGTGACGCGTTTTATCACTAATATTGAAAAGATTTTCTTGATAGACCCAAATGCCTAAACTAAATAAGCTAAGCAGCACGACAATAGTTAAGCTCGTCTTATAAAGCCACCTATATTTTTTCTGATAGTGTTTGGCCCATAGCATGAGCAAAACTAACAAAAACCAACACCCTATGATAATGAGAGGCTGCATATGATTTTGGAAAAACACACCGATATTAAATTCACTAGTAAATGATAGACTTTTTAAATTCATACTTGCTAATTGATACTTTTTAACGATAAGTTGATGTTGCGACACTAATTTTTAGCTCTAACCATCTTGATATCGGGCCATTTATATCACAATGATTGTTTTTTCTAATTAAACTTATTATCATCTACTAAAATATATTAATCATGTTAAATAAAGTTCTTTAATATCAAAAAAAGAACCTTCTATCGCAAAACAGAAAATATGCAATAATGAATGCTCTATAATGTAAGGGTATGTTGGCACTATTTATAATTTAATAGATAAATAATGGTGCAGACTAATTACTGGGGGTTTTTAATAGATGACAGAGTTAGAAAAATTAGCGGACATCCTTCATGCAAAAGCATTTCAATTAACCATTGACACACAAAAAATTATCGCTTTAACACCTATATCGGATTCAAAAAAACACACCTTACAACAATTAATCAAAAAAAGCGACATAGAAAATGATAGTACCTACCAATCGTTTAGCTATCACTTAGGTCACTTTTTATTAGTTAGAACAGATATTAATATAGCTGTTCTTTTTTGGTTTGACTATAGTGATTCTTTTACGCGATTTAATGAGCTGTTGCTTGTGAGTACATTAACAAATTTAAAATCTATTGCACAGATCATTTATACGTTGAAAACGTCACGAAGCGCACCAGATGAAACGCTACATCTCCAACATATAAGCAAAGTAGACCAGAATGGTATGATCATAAAGTTTGGTTCAGCGGCTTATTACAAAGTAGAAAAAGATATCATCCAAGCCATTATCTATTCTCATCAAAATGACCTCATTAATGCACTGGAAAGAATATCCCAAATTAATTTGTTTAACGTCCAAAATGATAGTTACACAACTTCTCGTTTAGAAAAAAACTATTTAATTTCGTATATTGCTATTTTGAACCGTGCGGTTATTCAATGGGGTTATCCCGTTTCTTTAGCTTTTAAAGTGCATCACGAATTAATGAAAGAGCTTGAATCTATCAAGAAAATTCCAACTTTTTCGCAAGTACTTCAAGGTATTACTTGGTATTATTTTCAAACAATCAAGGAATACCGTACAACAAACTTTCTACCGCTGCACTTACGTATAAAATCATACATTAATGAGCACATTGGCGAAAATATTACTTTAAACGATATTGCAAGTGCGTTACATGCATCAAAAAAAACACTCAACCCTGCATTTAAAAAAGAATATAAACTGACAATTACCCAGTTTATCAGACAACGAAAAGTGGCGGTAGCAAAGGAGTTACTCATCGCCTGTGAATCAAGTACCATCGAAATTTCTGAGTTGTTATCATTTTCGTCACAAAGTTATTTTATTAAAACATTTAAAGACTTAACTGGTACCACGCCTCAATATTTTCGTGAACATTTTTTTGATCAGCACCTGCACCTCTAAAATTTCTCAATGATGCAGGTGCTGATCAAAAAACAGCCAATATGTATTAGCATATTGGCTGTTTTTTATGTGATAGTCACACTTAATTTTGTTAATTTAAAATTTTATTGATTTTTGCTATTTCATCTGTACTAAACGCCATGTGATCACTGAATGATAAATTATCAACCAAATGTTCAATATTACTGGCGCCGATCACGACGCTGGCAACACGTTGATCTTTGAGTAACCAAGCTAACGCCATTTGCGACAGCTTTTGCCCACGGGCTTGTGCAACTAAGTTTAGTGCATTTAGTTTCTCAATCAATTTATCCTTACCATTCTCAAATAAGAACTCATTTGTACGATGGATAGGATAATCATCCGGAATAGCTTTCAGATATCGATCAGTTAAAAGCCCTTCAGCTAACGGACCATATGCAATCAAGCCCGCGTGATGCTTATCAAGGACTGACAATAAGCCATCTTCTTCTGCCGTGCGATTTAACATATTATAAGATACTTGATTACCAATAAATGGTGTGCCCAAATCATCGAATATTTTTGCAATTGCCTCTGTTTGTTCAGCTGTATAATTTGATACACCAACATAAAGTGCTTTACCTTGTCGTACGATTAAATCAAGTGCGCGTGCTGTTTCTTCCAACCTTGTGTTGGGATCCCAACGATGCGCGTAAAAGATATCCACATAATCCAACCCCATACGTTTTAGACTTAAGTCGAGTGCTGCAGTGAGTGTTTTTTTGCCAGAAAATTCGCCTAGCGGACCAGGCCACATGTGATATCCTGCCTTTGTCGTAATGACCAATTCATCGCGATATGGCTTCAAATCACTACGATAAACTTGTCCAAAAGTTTCTTCTGCCGTACCATTACTTGGTCCATAATTAGAGGCATTATCAAAACTAAATATACCGCTATCAAATGCCTTAAGAATTACTTTCTTAGAGTTTTCAAGTGGCATTTGGTCACCTAAATTCCGCCATAAACCAAATGACACGGCTGGTAAAATCAAACCCGAATCACTCACTCGACGGTAAGGTAATTTTTCATAACGCTGTTCATCTGCTGCATATACCATAATTAAATTCCTTTCAAAATATATTCTGCAATTTGTTGATGTTCTAAAATATTTGGGTGGACACGTTCATCTGTTGCGAGCCATTGTGAAGCGTCAAATAACGTAAACTGCGAAAAACGCTTGATTTCTTCTTGGAATACCGTTTTAAATGCCCCATTTAAAGGGACAAGTAAAATAATTCTAGCTGTATGAAAACGTTTGATCAGCTCAAGCAAATAGATACGTAACCCAAAAGCAAAACTGTCGGCCGTTGCATGGTAATTAAAATCATTTGTACCATAGTTCACAATAACTAAATCTGTTATAACGCGTCGTCGCGCAACATTTTCTGCTACGTGCCATAACGCTTCAATAGCTGTTGGCTGCTGAAAAGGCGCATGTGCGGTAAGCCCTGTGCCACCATAAGCAATACGACTCATTGGCTTGTTTAGTGCAGTAGCAACTAAATAGGGATAACTTAATTCCGGATGATGCCCATCAATTGCCATATCTTCGCCAGCAGAAATGGAATCACCAACAAATGTTATAAAGGGTTTATTTATTTCAATTGGTGTTATATCACCTTGATCCACGCTCATACCTAGCAGTATCACTTGCTCTGACCACAGTGTGAGGCTATCACAGGCAATAGTGCGTAGCATGACGGTAATCGCAACATCTGTCATATTATCTGGTACAGCAAAAGATAAAGTTTCACCATCAACAGTGACATCTTGCCAAACTGTGGCACCCATTTTAACAGCAAAAGATAGACCGGGATAAGACCTTTGGAACGTACATTGTACCTTTTTGACATGATGCGCGTTAAATTGAATAGTGGCACCAAATTGCGTGGTTACAGCATGTTGGTCTACCATCCCCCATTCTGGTGATAATAGTGGCTTTATATCAACTGATTTCATAATTTCACATCCAAATTATCCGGACTTTTTAAAATATCTTCAATGCTTTCGCAAGCCGCCACTCGCTTTATCGCTTCAGCAAATGGTTCAGCAACAGAAATTTGCGTTAATTTGTTAAACTGCTTTGTCTCAGGTACTTCAATACTATTGGTTACCAACACCCGCTTAATAGCAGAATTTTCTAATTTAGAAACAGCATGATCAGATAAAACAGCATGCGGCGCGACAGCATATAGTTCCGTAACACCCGCAGCCACTAATGCCTGACTGGCAACCATCATACTTGAGCCAGTATCAATAATATCATCTAAGAGAATTGCTCTTTTTCCTTTGACGTTACCAGTAACACTGTCAGGCTTATTGGTAACCTTTTCTTCAGTACGATGATCCACTACAGCCCATTCGGCATGCAATAATTTCGCAAATTTGCGAGCACGGCTAACACTAGCATGATCTGGTGCAACAACGACGAGGTCATCACCTAATAACTGATTAGCATAAAAATAGTGCCCGAGTGCCGGCATTGAAATTAGGTGGTCAACAGGGATATCAAAAAATCCTTGAACTTGATCAGCGTGTAAATCAAGTGTGATAACCCGCTTAACACCCTGCGATTCTAACATATTAGCAATTAGCCGTGCAACAATCGGTTCGCGAGAGCGCGCTTTACGGTCTGAACGTGCGTAACCAAAGTACGGAATAACCACATTGATTGTTCGAGCAGAGGCGCGTCTTGCGGCGTCAATAAAAATCATCAATTTCATGAAGTTATCATTTACAGGCTCTGTAATACCCTGAATCACATAAACATCACGTCCGCGAACCGTTTGGTGAATACGTTCATAAATTTCATTATCTGCAAACTGTTTGACATCAATAGTGGACAACTCAATGTCTAAAATTTGGGCAATCTCTGTTGCTAATTGTGGATTACTTCCAAGACTAAATATTTGATATTCAGGGGGCGTCATATCATGCTCTCCATTTTTCTTTCTAATTTTATTATAACAGCATTTTTTAATTTAACATGAAATCATCTGGGGTAACCTCGTTCATACCAATCATTGGATCAATGGTTTGCGCCGAAATAATACCAGCTGTCAGTTGGTAAGTTAGAACGGTTTTCTCGGGCTCATCTTGCTTGATAATTGTTTTTTCAGAGGTTTTATTGTCGACAATTGATGCTTGTAAGCGCTGCTTTAAAGTAGTCGCACGTTGTGGCACCGGTGTTTTGGCTGCCCGATTGAAAGCTTGATAATCACCAACCAAAATTAATGCTTCTTTAGCTCGTGTGATTCCTGTGTACAATAGGTTCCTATTCAGCATAAGACCGAATTGAGAGGTCAGGACCATAATGACCAATTTAAATTCATTCCCTTGCGCTTTGTGAACTGTTGTCGCGTATGCCAAAGTAAGTTGACTGAGATCTTTTTTAGTATATGCTAACTCTTTGCCATCAAAATCAACGACCAAACGGTCTTCATGATCTTCATTGCCCTTATCTTGTTTAGATTGAACAGCAATAATTGTGCCCATGTCACCATTGTAAACATCCCGCTCGCTATCGTTTTCCAACTGTAAAACTTTATCACCCTTACGAAAATAGGTGTGCCCAAATTGCAGTGACTTTTTCGTTGCCTTTTCTGGATTAAATAGTGCTTGTGCCATCGTATTTAATGTCAGCACACCAGCTGATGTTTTATAAATGGGTGTTAATATTTGTAGGTCATCTTGTGTATAGTTTTTCTTAATTGCAGCTTGTACAACTTGTTTAATCGCTGTTTCTGCTTGCTCTGGTGATACCATGAACGTGGAACGATCATGTTTATTCTCTAAGAAATCCTCAGGTAATCGGCCACTTTTAATATTTTGTGCTAATGCGGTAATACTACTACCACGGCCTTGTCGATAAATCGTTTCAAGCTCAATGTGTGGCAGAATACCACTGTTAACCAAATCAGCTAAGACATTGCCCGGCCCCACGGAAGGTAGTTGATCTGAATCACCAACGATAATCAATTTCATACCACTAGGAATGGCTGCCAACAACTTAGCCGTTAACTCAATATCCAGCATTGAGGCTTCATCGATGATTAAGAGTCCACCGAAAATTGGATTTTCGTTATCAAATTCCGGCTCCCCCAAATCAGTAATTCCAAGTAAACGATGAATAGTTGTCGCATCATGTCCAGTCACTTCAGTCATCCGTTTAGCTGCTCGACCAGTTGGGGAGGCCATTTTAACGGCATATAACTTTAAAAAATCCTGAGCATTATCGGCAAATTTGGCATGGTGCTGTAGTATTTTTTGCCACGTCGCAACAATTGATTTAACAATAGTGGTTTTACCAGTTCCCGGGCCACCAGTTAATAAAAACACCTGCGCATTAAGCCCTGCTTTGACGGCCGCAATCTGTGTGTCATCTAATATTAATTGGCTTGGTGTGTCAAACCCTGAATCAACATCAGCTGCTGTTAGGTCAATCGGTGCTGGTGCATGGACCAAGCGTGTCAAATGCTGTGCAACCTTATTTTCAGCGACATAAAGGGTCGTTGCGTAAATTTTATCGTCGTCAACTGTTAAAACATGCTGTTCAATCAACATCGTTATCGCTGAATCAATAGCTGAGTCAATCCGATTTTCACGTAATAATTGATAACTTATTTGCCGGAGTTGTTCACGCGTGACGTATGTATGGCCATACTGAAAACTCACATTCATGATGGCCGCATATACTGCAGCCTGTAAACGTTTGGTATCTAATCTGTCGATGCCCAATTGTTGACCGACTACATCAGCTACTTTAAATGATATACCATCAAATTCAAACACGAGACGATAAGGGTCGTGCAACAAAATATCTTGTGCCTCTTGACCGTATTGATCATATAAACGGCCAGTAATATCTGCTCCAATACCAAATTGATTACCAATTTGAAATAGTCGTTCTAACCCTAGATTTAATTGTAAATTACGTACTAACTTTTGTGCTGTCGCAGGCTTTACTAAGCCATCTAACACAGTGGCGTCCTTTAAGATTAAATCTACAGCATTTAAGCCTAGATGTTCGACAATTTTTTCAGCTGTTTTTTGACCAATACCAGAAAATTGCCCACTAGCAAAGTATTTAATTAATCCATTTTCGTCTGGCGGCATTTCATGCTCATACCTCACCACCTTGAGTTGTTTACCATACTTTGGGTGCCGCACGATTGTGCCATAAAAAGCATACATACTGCCTTCCTGAACATCAGCAAATGTCCCAGTAGCAATAATTTCTGGTTCATCCCATTGGTTTAACGTTGCATCATCTATTTGAATAGACAAAATCTTGAAATAAGAGTCATTAGACGCAAAAATCACATGTTGTAACGTACCAGATACCTTATCTAATTGTTGTTCTTCCTGATAAACCATGCGTCGTCTTACTTCAGGTCTCCATTATCACTATATTGTCGTTGTATCGTTCTGTGCTTTATTAAGATAAGACGTATTATTCCAGTCAACAACTTTAAATGTTTGTCCGTCTTCGGTTGACAGTATTGTAGTCGATGTATTACTTAACCCACCTCTTTCACGAATAGCCATTCGTGGTGTCTGAAGTAGCCCATTGATACCAAATGATAATGCCATACCATGAGAGATAATTAAAATATTATCATCCGGATACTTTTCTGCTAAATTTTTGATAAATCGAACAAATCGTTTCTCTGCTTTAGTGTAGCCTTCACCGTCAAATTCTTGTCCTTCAAATTCATCTAAATTTTCACGGTAATTATAGTATGCTGTTGCATATTTTTGTTTCACGTTTGCAACTAATTCGCCTTCCCATTGACCCAACCCAACTTCAGCAATATTAGATCGTAATGAGACATGCCCACGATATTTCATTGTTCGCAAAATGTTTTTTGCAGTTATTCGTGCCCGTCGTAATGGTGAGGCAAAGACATGCGCAAAAGAAACATCTTTTAAGTATTCGCCGACCTTAATCATGTCGTCATAGCTTGAGGGCAATAATTCAGAATCGCCATTGCCACCCTGAAAGCGCCGTTCAAGATTCCATTCAGTTTGACCATGTCGTACAAAGTAAAATTTCGTCATATTAAATCTTTTCCAGCACACCACGTGCTACTAATTCCGTCATAAAAAATTGATACAGTTGTACCATGTTAGTCGCCTGTGCATGCTTAAAAATATCAATACGTGCCAAATCACCAGCAGAAACAGTGCTTAATTTAAAGCCAGTTAACTCTTTATTGACAGTTACTTTTAATTGTATGGCATTTGCCAATGCTTTTTCCGGCTCTAAGGAGCGATGTAACACATAAGCACCGGCGTTATTAGTTATAAAGCCCAAATCACCCAATGTATATTTTTTAATATCTTGACTTATTTGATAAGTTGCATCTCCCGGTATCGATACTTGTTGCTTAAAAGCCATTTGTCTCGCCTTTCTACTTAAAAATACTAATTCCATTATAACAAAAAAGCACCCCTACTCGGACGCTTTTTACGATAACTATTTAGAATTTTTGGTTAAATTGTGACCCCTCAGGGTGATTGGGTACTTTAATTGTACCGTTGATGATTGCTTTTTGAGCTTTTTCTACTGCTGCTTTTTCTGAAGTTGATAACTCTGAATCAGTTAAATAGACACCATGTTCTTTTAAGCCATAGGCAATCGTCTTGCCACCAGGGAATTTTTTAGTTTTATTGTAATCAGTTGCTATATTTTTAACACCATCGCCAACAGAAGTAATTGATGAAGCTAATGTTGAGGTTGCTGACTTACCATCTTTCGAAGTGTATGCCCCGTCAGATTTTTGATCGCGATCGACACCAATAATATAGAGACGGTCCTTTGAATCGGCGGTCAATTTAGTGTTTTCAGCTTTAGCTTCTGAAAATGCACCATTACCAACAAATCCAGCAGCAGCAAAAATTGTCTTGATACCAGATGCATACATTGTTGCAGCGATGGTCTTACCCTTTGCTGAATCTGTAAATGAGTTAGCATATTGTTTTTCAACTTTTAATGTGGGGTCAGTTGCTTTAACACCCGCCTCAAATCCAGCATCAAAGGCATCAATAATGTTTCCATGAATGCCACCAATAAAGCCAAGCGTCTTTTCGCCATTCTCCTTGGCTTTTGTTGCAGCAGCCACACCGGCTAGATACGATGATTGCTCAGAACGAAACATCACTGAAGCGACATTTGGCCGATTAGTCACGATATCATCAACTAACACAAAATTCTGTTTTGGATTAAGCTGAGCTGATTTTGTAATCGCTTGATTCAACGAATAACCGATACCATAAACAATATTATACTTTTTGTTTTTTGTCGCTAAATTGAAGTTTTGATCCAAATCCGAATGATCTGCCGTTGTAAAATAAGTTACCGGTGCATTCTGCCCTGACTTCATATTATTCGCCTTGGCGTAAGCTTTAGCGCCTTCCCAAGCTGACTGATTAAATGAATGGTCGTCAACACCACCTGTATCTAATACAAGACCAAGCTTTGCGCCTTTGTGTGTTTCTGCATCGGATTTTTTTTGACCCGTCGTAGCAGCATAAATACCGCCACCAACAATCACAACTGCAGCAGCACCAATAATAATTTTAGTTGATTGATTCATGGTGATTTTCTCCTTTATCGAGGTATAACATTGTATAGCACCAACCTCTTGTTAATAAGTACAAATTAATATTATAGGTCTTTTTAACTCTTACACAAGCCCAAATAAAGTCATTGACAATGACCTATTGATTATCACTTACCTTATCTTGTTGAACGACGAAACGTAACCCTTTAGGAAAGAAATTTTTAATTTGGCCGTCAACGTAGCGACCCCACCCAGCACCATTACCATTGGCTGTCATTAAAACCCAGCCTTTCTGAAGCTGCTTACTAGGGCGAATAACATCGCCGTGAACATATTTTGCCCATTCTAATGTAGTCATCTCATAGTGCTGGACGAAGTCTTTCGCCGGCAAGGCCAAGGCCAAAGCATGTGCAGGTTCAAAACGATTCTTTTTGAATGTCCCTACCTCAAGTCCCAAGCGTAAAATTTTCAGATTGCTAATATCAGGCGAATCGATTGGCGCTAAGTACAAACGATCCCCAAATAATTGCCATTGGCGTCCTTGCAAATTAAAGTCAATCATCGTGTCATGAAGGAAAGTAATTAGTATTTCTTGTTGTGTGGCATTTAAAGTCACTGACTTCATGCGCTTAACATTGTCTTGTTGCGCTTCTGGGTTAGCCTGTTTTGAGAGCTTAGCTACAAAATGCCCTTCGCCTTGCAAGTGATTGGGCCAAAGTCTAGCTGTCTGTTTAAGTATCTGTTGTGATTGTGTTTGGCTTTGATGATTTGTGCCATCAGTATAAGCTTTATCAGCCCATGCAGGCTCGCCATCATCAATTCGTGCCGATACAGGTTTATTAATGACTTCTAGGCTAAACTCAGGGTATGTTGATAACAACCAGGCAATCATTTGCTCATCTTCTTCCGGAGCAAATGTGCACGTTGAATAAACAATTTGACCACCCGGCTTTAACATTTTAACAGCTTCACTTAAAATATCTCGCTGTAAATCCGCTAATTCTTGAGGGAAATCTTTATGCCACTGCTGAATAGCTGCCTCATTTTTGTGAAACATTCCCTCGCCCGAACAAGGCGCATCTAATAATATTTTATCGAAATATTGGGGTAATTTGGCACTGAGTTCGGCAGGTGTTTGCGAACTGACAATACTGTTTTGGACGCCCATTCGTTCAATATTTTCACTCAATATTTTGGCTCGGTTCAAAAAAATTTCATTCGACCATAGTAAACCTTGTTGCTGCATAAAAGCTGCCAAATGTGTTGACTTACCACCTGGGGCAGCAGCTAAATCTAATACGCGTTCACCAGGTTTTGGATGAAGCACTTCGCCGACAAATTGAGCAGATGGTTCTTGCGAATAAACTACACCTGTAACATGATCCACTGCATGTCCTGACACCGTACCAAAATAACCCCATTCCCCATATGGCACGCGGCCATCATTTGGTGTGTCAAATGTTTTACTGTTCGCTTTTAATGGATTAATACGATAGCCTTTTGCCACAGGTGCATTAAAGGACGCAAAAAAATCAGGCGCTGATTGCCCGAGTAATCGCGTGTATTTATCAATAAAATCTTGTGGTAAATTGGTCATTTAAAAGCCTCTACCTCATCACTTGTTGGAATAGAAGGAATAGCTCCTGCCCGAGTAACAGCTATTGCACTAGCAACACTTGCACGATGTATGGCATCATCTAAATTAGAAAAATCAGGTGCAATAACCGTTGCCAATGTGCCAATAAAAGTATCTCCAGCAGCTGTTGTATCTACCGCCTTAACTTTATTTGGTTTTGCCCACCAGCGTTTCTGACCATCTGCCACAAAAGACCCAGCATCACCTAAGGTGATGACACTGCGCGACACACCCTGAGACAATAGGTCATCACTCACGCGATTCAATACTGCTTCATCATTTTCAACAGTCAACCCTGATAATAGTTGGGCTTCTGTTTCATTTGGCAAAATAATATCTGTCACCGCCATGAGTTCTGGCGTCAAATCATAGACAGCAGGCGCTGGGTTGAGAATTGTCTGAACACCATTAGCCTTAGCAACTTTAAAAGCTGCAATGATGACATCCAACGGCACTTCGAACTGTGCAATGAGTGTGTCAGCATCAGCAATCATTGTTTTGTCTAAATCAGCTACAGTAAGCGCTTGATTGGCGCCACCGTGGATTAATATTGTGTTAGCCCCACTATCTTGTAACATAATATAAGCAGAGCCAGTAGGGACATCCCCATTGGTGGTGACAGCATCAACATTCACACCGTTGGTTAATAGCGTTGCACGCATAAACTGGCCATTAGCATCGTTGCCGACTGCACCTATAAACGATACTTCTGCGCCTTGACGCGCAGCAGCAACTGCCTGATTAGCGCCTTTACCACCAGGTGCAGTAGTGACATCTGTCAACGCCATTGTTTCCCCTTCTAACGGCATACGTGGCATTTTCATAATATTATCGACATTTAAGCTGCCGAGAACTACAATTTTTTTAGTCATGATCTCAGTATGTTGTGTCCTACAACACATTCCTCCGAAAGATTATTACCATTTAATCATAACATATTGACCCTAGTAAAAAACGCGTAATCAGGCGCTTTTTCTTAAGCAAAGAGCCTATAGCTATGCCTGTAATTATTAAAAAAAAAAGCAAATGATTATTACTTATTGATAATAAGTAGTCTTCATTTGCTTTTTTGTAATCTTTTCGTTTTTTCTCGAAAAAAGCGATAAAATGTTAAAGCAATCACGAGTAAAAATATCGATAATGCTAATAATAGCGTTCGCATTGTTTGATCGTGATAGACCAAAATAGCTCGAATTAATGCTGTGACCCCAATATATAGAAAACTTTCCATACTAATATGCGCATCTTTAATAAAGTATTCTCGTATTAAACTCATAAACTCAAAAAACAAAAATACAGCCAAAGTTGACTCAGTGATTTCATTAAAGTCAGCGCGCATATCGTTCACGGTTAGCAGTAAGTGTAATAAATGATAGATTGACCGCAACAAAAAGCCAAATATTACAACACCAATAACAATAATCACAACATTTAAAACATATTCAAAATAATTTGCAACCTTCTGATGCCATTCATGTTTCATAACAATCATATCCTATCGTTGTTTTATAGGTCATATTAAGTGTGCGACTGATTAAAAATCAAACAAACTAAGCTGATTTTCATCAGGCATACCATCAAGGACCGAATTCTGTGATAAATAATCAATAATAGTTTGCGAAACTTTGCCTCGCTTTTTCAAATCCTCTTTACTTAAAAACGGCTTTTCTTGTCGTGCCACAATAATCTGCTTTGCTACGTTTTCACCTAAACTGGGGACAGCTGAGAATGGTGGAATCAACGTATCACCGTCAATCACCCACTCACTTGCTTCCGACCGATACAAATCAACCATGGAGAATTGAATGCCACGTTCTAAAGCTTCATTAGCCATTTCTAACACGGTTAGCAAATTTTTATCGCCGACCGTCGCATCATTGCCCAAAGCACGCAACCGCTTTAAAGCCTCTTTAGTTGCATTTTTTCCACGGCTCATCGCCACAATATCAAATTGGTCGGCCCGCACAGAAAAATACGTAGCATAATATATTGTCGGGAAATAAACCTTAAAATAAGCAATACGAAGCGCCATCAAGACATATGCCGCCGCGTGTGCACGTGGGAACATATACTTAATTTTAAGCATTGATTGGATATACCACTCTGGAATTTTAGCCGCTCTTAATTGCGCCTGATATTCATCAGTAATGCCTTTACCTTTACGGACTTTTTCCATAACGTTAAAAGCATCCGCCGCTGGAAAGCCCCAGTTAATCAAATCGGTCATGATTTTGTCACGTGTTCCAATAACGGTACCGATCGTTGCAGTGCCATTTTCAATTAATTCGTTGGCGTTGCCTAACCAAACATCTGTGCCGTGCGATAGTCCAGAAATCTGTAGTAGCTCGGAATAAGTATGCGGCTGCGTTTCTTCCAACATACCACGGACGAAATTTGTGCCGAACTCTGGTAATCCTAATGTACCCGTTTTAGAAAATATTTGTTCAGGGTTAACCCCAAGCGCATCAGTCGACGTAAACAAGCTCAAAACGCCAGGGTCATTAACTGGTATGGATTGTGGATCAATACCAGACATATCTTTTAACGTACGAACCATGGTAGGATCATCATGACCCAAAATATCCATTTTCAACAGGTTATCATGAATAGCATGATAATCCATGTGTGTGGTCTGCCACAATGACTTTTGATCATCAGCTGGGTATTGTACTGGCGTAAAATCATACACATCATATTCACGCGGCACAATTAAAATACCGCCTGGATGTTGTCCTGTGGTCCGTTTTACCCCTGTAATACCTTGTGCTAATCGTTCTACCTCAGTACCACGATAATTTTTATCATGATCACGTTCAAAGCCTTTAACATACCCAAAAGCAGTTTTTTCTGCTACGGTAGCAATCGTTCCTGCACGGTAAACATTATGTTCACCAAACAATACTTTCATGTAATTATGTGCAATAGGTTGATAATCACCAGAAAAATTCAAATCAATATCGGGCACTTTATCACCCTTGAACCCCATAAAAGTTTCAAATGGAATGTTTTGACCGTCACCAATTAGCATCTCCCCAGGGTGATTCGGGTCAGGCTTATCAGGTAAATCATAACCAGATTCATATATTTTGGGATCAGCTAACTCAAAATAATCACCATGTGCACTACGGTAGTGCGGTGCAAAAGGATTAACTTCAGTTATTCCTGACATTGTAGCGACAAAAGAAGAACCAACTGACCCACGCGAGCCTACTAAGTAGCCATCCTTGTTCGATTTTTCAACTAATTTTTGTGCAATCATGTAGTGTGGCGCAAAGCCATTTCCAATAATCGCCTCTAATTCTTGATCAATTCGAGCCTGTATCACTTCTGGCAAAGGATCACCGTACCATCGTTTCGCATTTTCAAATGTGCGTCTAGTTAATTCGTCCCCAGCTGTCGGAATGTTTGGCGGATATGAACCACTTTTCAATGGTGTAATTGTTTCCAAGCAATTAGCAATTTTATGCGTGTTATCAATTACCAACTGGCGGGCTAAAGTATCACCCATAAAAGCAAAATCGTCCAAAAGTTGTTGTGTTGTTCGAAAATAATTCTCTGGTAGTGCCGTACGATTTTGCGGATTACCGGGCTGCGTGCCAATTAAAATTTGACGATAAATCCGGTCTTCAGGATTTGTGTACTTAATATCACCAGTCACAACAACCGTTTTATCCAGCTCATCACCAATACTGACCATATCTTTTAATATTGATTGCAATTGTGACTCATTAGCAATCAAACCTGATTCTATCATTGGTGCATAATTTGCGGTGGGTTGAATTTCAATAAAATCATAATACTTTGCTTTTTGTAAAGCAGCTACACGGCCCTTTTCAATCAGTGTCATAATCACATCGCCACTGGTGTCACCCGTACCAATCAATAAACCTTCACGCAACTGATTAAGCACGGATCTTGGAATACGTGGTACACGAGCAAAAAACTCAATGTTTGATCGTGACACTAATTTATAAAGATTTTTTAGACCAACTGTATTCTGAACTAATAATGTGGCATGGACTGGGCGGCCATGTTTCCAGGCGTCTCCCTCTGTCATATGATCATTGAGTTGTTCATGGTCTGTTAAAGCATAGGTCGTATTAGCTTCCTTAATTAGTCGCCAAGCAATGTGTCCCGTTGTTTCCGAATCAAAAATTGCTCGATGCGCCTGCTCTAAGTTGATATTAAAACGTTTTGCAATCGTTCCTAAACGGTACGACTTATAATCTGGGTAAAGCCAGCGTGTAAATGGTAAAGTATCAATAATCGGGTTACTGATATCGGGCTGATTGTAGCGACTATAAGCCGCATTCATAAATCCAATATCAAATGTAACATTATGGCCGACTAAAATAGCATCCCCAACCCACGCTCTAAAGCGCGATACTATACTTTCTTCGGTGTCTGCATTAGCCACCATCGCATCAGTAATGGAGGTCAACTCAGTTGTAAAATCAGACAACGGAAATCCCGGATTGATATATTCTGAAAACTTGTCAATCACATTGCCCATCTGCATTTTGACAGCTGATAATTCAATAATTTTGTCCGTAACAGCAGATAATCCGGTGGTTTCTAAATCAAATGCGACATAAATTGTTTCTTTTCCTAAAAGAGGAACTGGCGCAAGGTTAAAGGCAATTGGCTCGCCATCTTCGACAAGATTAGCTTCCATGCCATAAATCATTTTCAAATCATTTTTTTTACCGGCCGCAACAGCTTCTGGAAAGCCTTGAACGTTTGCCGTATCAACCACACCTAAGGCCTCTTGCCCCCAATTTTTTGCTAACTTTGCCAGCGCACCATAATCGGTCACTGCATCCATAGCAGACATTGCCGTGTGGACATGTAACTCAATGTGTTTAGTTTCACCTTGATACGACTCTGCACGATTAGCATGGTCTATCACCTGTAGATCATAAATATTAAGAACTAATTCACGAGCGTATGTATCCTCTTGCACATTACCAGATAAACGAACCCACATACCTGGCTTAATTTGATCAAAAACAGCTTCGTCATTCTCATTATTTGAGAATTTTTTTGCTGAAATCGAACTTGAATAATCAGTTATTTTAATCGTCATTAATTTGCGTCCGGAACGTAATTCACGCACTTCATTAGCAAAAATAAATCCTTCAACAACCACGCGATTTTCTTCAGAATCGATTGTTTCTAGTCGCGTAATATCCGCGTCAGTGGCAATTTTACGGCCAAGCGTGAGTGCAACACCTTCAGCTGTCGTTTTCGGCTTCGCTTGTTCGCTAGCACGAATTGCCTTTTGTAAGTCTTCTTGTGCTTTCGCATGATGTTGGGCAACACTATCTTCAATTTGTTGTGCTAGTGCTTCATCTTGCTGAGGTGTTAAAGTAATTTCAGGAAATCCAAAAGTTTGATATGCTGCAACGATTGAATCGATAACATCTTGATTGAGCGCTTTAAAGAGTGATTCGGCACCAACTGCAACGGTATACTGCGTCTCATCTAGTAATGCCAAGCTTGTATTACTAGCCAATTGTTGCGCTGTCGTATGATTTAATTTTGAATCTGATAAAGCCAGATGCCAGTACTGATTCATCTGTATTTCATTAATACTGCGGTCAGTTGTTGTAATATCTAACTTAATCTGAGCAATGTTTGTAAATGCCGTATGTAACTGTTGTCTAAATTGGACAAACACATTGGCTGGCAAAATAGCTGTTAATGCTATTTTAAACGTCCATAGTTTGTCTTGCTTAGACACAATCACTTGCGTTAAACGACCATTTATAAAGTAGGATTGTAATTCATCTGACAAACCAATCTGTGTCATCAAATGCGTTAATTGTTCTTGTTGGGTTAATGCCATAAATCCCCTCACTATTCTCGAGTAAAAAAGCCGATTATATCGGCTAGTTTTACTTACTTGTCACCATTCAATAATACTGAAACAGAATCAACCACTTCACTGACACGCATTTCAATATTCGTGTTGCTTGCACGCACCTTAACTTCAACAACATCTTCACTAGCTTTTTTACCAACTGTAATACGAATAGGCAATCCAATCAAATCGGCATCAGCAAATTTAACCCCTGCACGTTCTTTACGATCATCAATAAGTACTTCAAGCCCTTGCTTTGTCAGCAATTCTTCAAGCTGACTGGCAACGCGTGCTTGTTCGTCATCTTTTGTATTAACTGGTACGATATGAACATCAAAAGGTGCGACACTGGCTGGCCAAACCAAACCGTCATCATCAGCTTTTTGCTCAACAATGGCGCTCAATAGTCGTGACACACCAATTCCATATGATCCCATAATCATATCCACCTGTCGGCCATTTTCGTCAAGCACTTGTGCGCCCATGGCCTTAGAATATCGTGTTCCAAGCTTAAATATATGCCCTATTTCAATTCCCTTAGTAAACACTAAATGACCATGACCGTCAACAGCGACATCACCTTCTCGTGCCGTTCTGAAATCACCGATATTTTCTTCGGTTAGTTGAACGTCACGTTGCCAATTAATATTAAGATAATGCTTACCATCTTCATTAGCACCAGCTGCAAAATTCACTAAATCAGCTGCCCGTTCGTCAACCAATAATCGAACATTCTCAGGCAATTTAACTGGTCCCAATGAGCCAAAACTGGCACCAATCAACGCTTTGACTTGTCCTTCTTCTGCTAGTTCTAACGTATCAGCCTGCAAGAAATTTTGAACCTTCACGTCATTAACTTCAAAATCGCCAGTTGTTACCACTGCGACCAATTCACCATCTGCCATAAACATAATGGTTTTGGCTAGCTTTTCAGCCGGTACATCAAGTAATTGTGACAACTCTTCAATCGTTTTTTCATTGGGCGTATCAATTTTTTCAAGTGGCTCTGCTGAAAAAGTTGGCTTTTGACGCTCATAAAAATCTTTTGCCATTTCTAAATTAGCTGCATAATCAGTTGTATCGGAGTAAGCAATAATATCTTCTCCGGCTGCAGCGGGTGCAGAAAATTCTTTAGAATCTGAACCACCCATTGCTCCTGCATCACCAACAATGGCACGATAATTTAAACCAATACGATCAAAAACATTGGTATAAGCAGATTCCATATTACGAAAGGCTGTGTCTAATCCTGCTTGGTCAGCACTAAAAGAATAAGCGTCTTTCATAATAAATTCACGTGTACGTAACAAACCAAAACGAGGTCTATTTTCATCACGGAATTTTGGTTGAATTTGATAAACCACCAAAGGTAACTTTTTATATGACTTGATATCGTCAGCCATTAATTGTGTAAAAGTTTCTTCGTGAGTTGGTCCTAAAATAAAGTCACGATCTTGACGATTCTTAAATTTATAAAGATTAGGGCCATAAGTTGTATAACGACCGGATTTTTGCCATAACTCAGCTGGTAAAATTTCTGGTACTAACATCTCATTAGCATCAATACGATCCATTTCTTCACGAATAATCTGCTCGATTTTATTAAGGACGCGCTTAGCCATAGGTAGGTATGAAAACGTGCCTGCTGATACTGGTCGGATAAATCCAGCCTTTAATAATAATTGATGACTCTTAACTTCGGCATCTGCCGGCACTTCTCGTAAAGTTGGCATTAATAGTTTCGACTGTTTCATGGGTATCCTCGATTTTCTTTTTTAATTATGTACGACGCGAAATGCGCCTGTTTTTTTGTTATAAAATAATAATTACTAATTTACCGCAGTAAATCGTTAATTGTTACGGCTACCATTAAAGCAATCATAAATACTGCACCAGCAATGGTTACGCCATTCTCAAATGATGCTGGTAATGGCCGACGGATAATCGCTTCAATTGCGTTTAAAACCAGTTTGCCACCATCTAGTGCTGGGATTGGAATCAAATTCATTATACCTAAATTAACTGATAACATGGCCATAAAAATCAAAATATTTAAGAAGCCTGTTTTGGCAACCGTTGATGTCTGTTTCGCAATTGACACTGGCCCACCAAGCTTATTTAAGCTAAAACCACCCGTAAACAAATGTGATAAAGCGTACCATACACGTTGTACAACTGCAATAGTTGATACTATACCGTACTTAACTCGTGCTCCAAAATCGGTATATGTTTTCGCAGTTATCCCAATGACTTTTTGCTGAGCATCTGAAGATTTTAAATCAATGGGTATCATATGTAGCGTCTTTAATTCACCGTGCCGTTTGACCACAACTGTCAAATTCTGCTGCTTAGTAGCTGAACCAATGATTGTAGACATTTGAAACCATGTCTTCACTTTGTGCTTGTCAATACTGACAATATCATCATTTGCTCGCATACCAGCTCGATCAGCTGGCATATTTGACTGAACATTGCCAACAACTGTGTCATTTAAAGTGACACTTTGCTGTATAAATCCCAAACTAATGAAAATTCCCAACGCTAGTAAAAAGTTCATGACTGGTCCAGCAATATTAATTAACGCACGTTTATAAACAGCTGCGCTCTGAACCCATGTGTCTTGTGGGGCAATTTGCACAGCCACCCCACTTTTTTCAAAAATAATAGCATCGTGCGCAACATTAAATGTCCGTTTTTCAGTGCTATCCTGCAAAAATCCGGTTACTGTTAATTGATTGGTTAAATCAAAACTATCGACTTGAAAAGGTACTCCGGCAACCGCCTCATCAGCACGTGTATCAATTTTAATGACAACTTGATTGTCATTAAATTGCAGACGAATCCTTTGTCCAGCCTCCAAATCAGCTTCTTCATCCATACCTGCCATACGTACATAGCCACCGACTGGCAAAATACGTATGGTATACGTTGTATGATTGCGTCGCCAATTTAACAATTTTGGTCCCATACCAATGGCAAATTCACGCACAAGGACCCCAGATTTCTTAGCCACTATAAAATGCCCAAATTCGTGCACAGTGACTAAAACACCAAAAATAAAAATGAATGCAATAACTGCGGTTAAACTCATATGATTATCCTAACATGCCTAAAATAGACATCAGTGGCATAACAACTAGCATTGAATCAAAGCGGTCTAGTATACCACCATGACCTGGTAAGATATTTCCCGAATCTTTAACACCATAATGTCTTTTAAACCCTGATTCAATCAAATCACCAAGTTGTCCTGCAATAGAAAGCATAATTGTAAAGAATAATAACTCTAAATAATGGTATTCAGGAAGCCAATGACACAATGCAAAAAGTGTTGGCACAACAATAACAGCTACTACACTCCCACCAATCGAGCCTTCCCAGGTTTTGTTAGGGCTAATCTTGGGTGCTAATTTATTTTTCCCAATCGCACGACCCACCATATATGCCCCAGAATCAGTAATCCAAACGATCAACATACCAAACATCACTGTTGATAATCCTACCGTGTCGGCTTGATAGAAGTAGTGAAACCCTATCCCAACATACAGCATTGTGAGTACAAGTGCTCCAGCATCATCGAAATTAAAGCGATTTTTGACAAATATCGTATTTAAGACCATCAAAAATGCCAAAATGTAGAAAACAATGTGCGAACTTCTAATCAGCGGCACTGTCTGCCAAAAACTATTCGGTAAAATAATTGCAACCACACCAATAAAACTAATGATTGCTTCTGCAGATACTAAAAATCGGTGCTTCATACGTAAAATTTCACTAACACCAACGACACCCATAGCAATTGTCAATATTAACAAAGGCCAACTACCGATAATCAGTAGCGGTACAAAAATAATCAAAGCCACTACGGCTGTTATAACGCGTGTTCTCATTTATTAAGACTCACTTTCATACTTTTCAGTTACATTTAAGCCGCCAAAGCGACGATCACGTGCCGTAAAAGAAGCAATCGCTTCTACTAAGTCATCAGCAGTATAATCAGGCCATAACACATTGGTAAAATACAGTTCGGCATAAGCTGATTGATAAGGCATAAAATTGCTTAAACGTAACTCACCTGAGGTACGAATCATCAAATCCGGCGCTGCCAATTCACCCAGAGTTCCTGTTTGTAATGAATCTGCAAATAATTTGGCGTCAATATCTTCAGGCTTGATAAGGCCTTCAGCCACCATGGTCGCAATTTTCTTAGCTGTTGACACAATTTCAATTTGCCCACCGTAATTCAAGGCAAAATTTAAAATCATACCAGTGCCACCAGCCGTTTGGGCAATAGCACGATTTACTGCGCGTTGTGTTTCCGCGGGTAGTTGTGCAATATTCCCCATAACATTGACACGGATGTTATTTTTAATCAAATCCGGTACGAATTCGTTAAAAAAATCAATCGGTAACTTCATCAAAAAACTGACCTCGTCATTAGGACGAGACCAATTCTCTGTTGAAAATGCATATAATGTCAGAACCTTAACGCCTAAGTCACTCGCAGCTGTAGCGATTTTTTTGACAGTATTCATGCCAATTTTATGGCCTGCAACACGTGGCATTAAGCGTTTTTTGGCCCACCTGCCATTACCATCCATTATAATGGCAATATGGTTTGGGATTTTGAGTTGTCCATCGACAACCACCGTATTATTTTTACTTTTAAAAAGCGCCAAGATTGGCCCCTCCTTCATATGCGTTTTTACGCAATGGTATCTACTTAATTTTACCAGATGTCTTGCCAACCTACAAAAAAAACGTGATAAGAATTTTCTTATCACGTGCATTAAAAAATTACTGAACCGTAACAGATTTTGCGAGGTTTCTTGGTCGATCAACATCTAAACCACGATCAAGCGTTGCGTAATAAGCAATGAGCTGTGCTGGAATAACCGTTAACAATGGCATTAATAGTTCATTAACTTCTGGCAAAACATAAGCATCACCAGCTTTAGCCAGCGCTTTACTTGAAATAATGACAGCATTGGCACCGCGAGCGGTCACTTGCGCAATTTCACCACGCACAAGGCCAGCTGTTTTTGTCTGTGTCAATAAAGCAAAGACGGGTGTTCCTTCTTCAATTAATGAGATGGTGCCATGCTTTAATTCTCCGGCGGCAAAACCTTCTGTTTGAACATATGATATTTCTTTTAGCTTTAATGCCGCTTCAACGGCAACAGCTGCATCTAAGCCACGGCCAATATAGAAAGCAGAACGACGGTCACGCAATGCTGATTCCGCAATCGTCTTAAAGGCCTCTTTTTGATCGATAATGACTTGCATTTCAACAGCAACCTTTGCCAACTCATGCTTCAAATCTAAGGTGCTATTTCCAGCGGCATGTGCCAAAATAGCTTCCACAATAATTTGAGCCGTATATGCTTTTGTTGATGCCACAGCGATTTCTGGTCCAGCAAGCAATGGTAGGGCGAAATCAGCTTCACGCGTCAAAGTTGAATTCATCACATTAGCGATAGTCAATGAACCAAAGCCTTGCTTAATGACATTATCTAATACTTCACGGGAATCTGCTGTTTCTCCAGATTGACTTAAGAAAATAAAGAAAGGCTTGTCGCTCAACAATGGCTGATCATAAGCAAATTCTGATGAGATATGAACCTCAGTTGGCTTACCAGTCCATTGCTCAAAGTAACGCTTGCCCACCAAACCAGCATGATAAGATGTGCCTGCTGCAACGATATATAATCGATCAGCTGACTGTATTGCTTCAATAATGGCCGGATCAATGTTTTGAATCTGATTATCATCATCAAAATAATGTTGTGATAATGTTCTGGCGACAATGGCTTGTTCATCAACCTCTTTCAACATGTAATATGGGTAAACACCCTTATCTGTTTCTGAAGCATCGATATCAATATGGAAAGCTTCGCGCGTAATCTCTTGGCCGGCTGCATCAAATAAAGTTACTTTGGCTTTATCAATAATAGCAACTTCACCGTCCATCAATTCGATGAAATTTTGTGTCACATCCAACATTGCTGCTGCATCTGAAGTCACAACATTACCTGAGTCGGATACCCCAATTAGCAATGGTGACTTTTTCTTAGCAGCATACATTAAGTTGGGTGTTTCACGATCCATTAACAAAAAGCCATAAGCTGAATTGTCATCCAACAAAGCAATCATCTTACGGAAAGCATCCAACGTTGACAATTGGTCTTCCTTTGAAAACTTATCAATCAATTGTACCGCGATTTCGGTATCTGTTTCTGAATGCAGTGTCACCCCTTGCAAATAAGTGTCACGTAATTCATCATAATTTTCAATAACACCATTGTGTACCAGATAAAAACGGCCATCTTCTGACATGTGAGGATGCGCATTTTCAACTGATACACCACCGTGTGTCGCCCAGCGCGTATGTGCAATACCTGCTGTCCCAGCAATACCTTTACCTTTTGTTGCAGCTTCTAATTTTGACACGCGGCCTTTTTCACGAATTAAAAAGTCCCCCGCTGCACCGTTACTAACATAAACACCAGCTGAATCATAACCGCGATATTCAAGCTTTTCTAATCCCTTTAATAGGCTAGGCAAAACTTGATTGATACCAGTATATCCAACAATTCCACACATAAATAAATTCCTCTTTTTCAAATTGGTTAAGATTAAATATCAAACTAACACCCACTATTCTAAAGCAATAAAAAGGTTTTGTCAACGAAATCAAATAATTGGTATACCTCTAAAATAAGTAGATAACAGCGTATTCGGCACGCAATTTATGGTAAACTGTTAGAAACTGAAAGAGGGATTTATTGTGGCAAAAACAGTATCATGGCATATTATTAATGCTAAAATTTTAGATGTATTTAATTTAACTTTTGAAACCAGCGAACTATGGATTGATCATGATAAAATTGTCTATCGCGGTCGTCGTTCAGATTTACAAGCTCAGCATACGTTTGATGCGCAAGGACAGTATATTGTTCCCGGGTTAATTGATGCCCATATGCACATCGAAAGTTCTTTGCTGGCCCCAAGTGAATTCAGCAAATTAGTTGTGCCACATGGTATTACACGCGTCATTGCTGATCCACATGAAATAGCTAGTGTTGCTGGCGTATCAGGTATACAATATATGCTTGAAGAAGCTAGACAATCACAACTCCATATCCATTATATGTTACCTTCATCTGTGCCAGCAACACCTTTTGAACACGCTGGCGCAACACTTCATGCGGATGCATTAAAGCCTTTTTACAGTGTTCCAGAAGTAAATGGTCTTGCAGAAGTCATGGATTTTCCGGCAGTTTTCAATGAAGATGAAGATATGCACCAAAAAATCAGCGATGCACAAGCAGCTGGGAAACATGTTGACGGACATGCTTCCGGACTTTCACGAGAACAACTAGCCATTTATCGTAAGTATGGCATTGATACTGACCATGAAAGCGAAAATGCGCAACAAGCACGCGATCGCTTAAATGCTGGCTTTTCAGTATTTGTTCGTGAAGGAACGGTAGAACGCGATGAATCCGCCATTTTACCGGCAATTAGCGTAGCAAACCAAGCGCACTTTTCCTTCGCAACAGATGACAAAACCGCTAATGATATTCAACATGAAGGTGCCATTGATTTTAATGTAAAACTCGCCATCCGATCTGGCATGAGCCCGGCTATGGCTTTTACAATTGCAAGTTATAACGCCGCTACTGCTCATCGGCTAGACAACGTTGGGGCACTCACAGATGGTTATGTTGCTGATCTTGTTATTATTGATTCATTAGACGATTTCAATATCAAAAAAGTGATGATTAGTGGCCAATGGTATGTTGAACCGGAAACCACAGTCTTACCGCTAGCCAATCAATCGCTCAATTTCACACTCACTGTAGATGACCTCAAGCTGCCAATCAACGATAAAAAGCCTGCCCATGTTATCGAAATTATGCCACACCATATTACAACTACCCATTTAGTTGAAGATGTACCAAGCCAAGAAGGCTTGTTTGTCGCCGATAAAACTTATGCTAAAATCGTGGTTGCTGAACGTTATCATAATCTCGGTCATGGTGTTGGTATCATTAAGGGATTCCAAATGACAGATGGCGCTATTGCTTCGACAATAGCCCATGATTCGCATAACATTATTATCGCTGGTACAAATGATGAAGATATGCTTTTGGCAGCAAACAAATTACGTGAAATTGGTGGTGGTGAAGTTGTTGTCAACAACGGACAAATAACCACATTGCCCTTAGCAATTGGTGGTTTGATGTCTGAACAATCGTATACAACTGTTATTCAAGAAAACAACACCCTGCAAGCTGCTTTTTCAAAGATAAGTCATCTTAATTTTGATCCGTTCTTAACTTTGTCTTTCATGGCTTTACCCGTCATCCCTAGCCTAAAAATAACTGATCAAGGGCTATTTGATTTCAATACATTTTCATTTATCAACATTCAGGACTAATTATGCAAACATTAAGTATTTCCCCACAAAACCTCCTAACAATTCTTATCGGGCAACAAACGATTCTCCCTCATGCGCCTAGTGGTCAATTTTTACTGGCAACTCATAAACATGCACAACTAAATTTACCATCTGAGATGGCTGGTTGTATTGTATACATTGATGATCAATCACAGGCAACACTAGTTGCATTGGTTCACCCTTTTCATGTTGCGCAGCACGACAGTATTTTCGACACTGATGACAGACTCATTCATCGGGAACCTTATAATTGGTTTGGACCGCAAGCTCTAGTGATTGAAAAAAAGTTAAATGATTTTTCTAAAACATATGATGGTCCTTTGACTGAGGACGGTGCCATTCCTCGCAATTACATTCCGGATAACATTGCGCAACCAGCACTATTATCAGACGAATACTGGAATAGCTATTTACCATTTGTAAACGACCCGACTGGTTCATTTGCGCAACAAGTACAACCATTATTTAAGCACAATCAAAATAGTTAATATAAAAAAGCCTAACTTTTATCGTTAGGCTTTTTATTAATTAATATCTTGCTGATGTTCTGTCCCAGAACTACCATCACTGATATTCACACGTCTTGGACGCGAGCCATCTGACGGACCAATATAACCGCCAGATTCTAAGTCATCAATTAAACGTGCTGCGCGATTATAACCAATCCTAAAACGACGCTGCAACAAAGATGTTGAAGCTTTCTGCTGTTCAATCACAAATTGTAGCGCTTCTTGGAATAGCTCGTCTTCACTGTTTCCTTGATTTGTACCATCAGTCGATTCTTGTGCAATATCTTCGTCGGTAACGGTCATCGCTTCAGAATATTGAACAGTCTGTTGAGATTTAACAAAGTCAACAACATTCGTAACATCTGTATTACTAATAAAAGCACCTTGTATTCTTTGGCTCGGCTTGCCAGGTGGGGCAAAAATCATATCCCCTTTACCAAGTAACTTTTCAGCACCGTTAGTGTCTAAAATTGTCCGAGAATCAGTACCTGACGCGGTTCGGAATGCGATACGTCCTGGAATATTACTTTTGATTGTGCCATTAATTACTTTAACATCCGGCCGCTGTGTGGCTAAAATCATGTGAATGCCTGCGGCACGTGCTTTGGCGCCTAAACGTGCAATAGACACTTCGATTTCTGATCCTACTGTACTCATTAAATCAGCAAATTCATCAACTATAGCAACAATGTAGGGCATTTTTTGCATGATGGCTGCCCCAGTAGTGGCTGCTTCATCGTTCTGTTTGGCAACAGCTGCGTTATACTCACCAATATTTCTTTTGCCAAATTGTGCCAAAAGCTTATAGCGATTTTCCATTTCGTCAACGACTTTTTGCAAGGACTTAGCAGCTTTACGGGGATCGGATACCACCGGTGTTAATAAATGCGGAATACCATTATAAATTGATAATTCAACAACTTTAGGATCAACCATCATCAATTTTAATTCACTCGGTTTTGCTTTCAACAAAAGCGACACAATAATGCCATTCAAACCAACAGATTTTCCCGAACCAGTTGAGCCAGCAATCAGCAAATGCGGCATATCGGCTAGATTAGCTGTAATGATATTGCCAGTAACATCGCGCCCTAATGGCACACTAAGCAAATGCTTATCATCCTTCGGTGCATGTTCTATCATATCTCTAAAACCAACAACTGCTTGCGTATCATTTGGAACTTCGACACCAACATATGGTTTACCAGGAATTGGTGCTTCAATACGAATCGATTTCGCCGCAAGTGCGAGCGCGAGATCATCAGCTAAATTAGCAATACGGTTGACTTTTACACCTTGTCCTGGCTTCAATTCATATTGTGTAACTGTCGGCCCCAAAGACACACTCGTGACTTCTGCCTCCACGCCAAAACTCGACAGTGTATCATGTACCAAACGTGATTTTTCAGTTAAACTCTGAAACTCGTTGGTTTGGTCAGTTGGCGATACTTGTGTCAATAAATCGGATGATGGTAATTGATAATCTGGATTGTCGATTTCTGGTTGATCTGTCGTCATCACGATATCATCATCGCGTGCTGTTTTGTCAAGGCTGTTTGTTGTTTCGGCTGTTGGTGCTTTTTTAGGTGCGTCCGATTCATTATTTACATCATCAGTCACTGGTCCTTGCCACTTGATTTCCGGCTCAACAAAAGGTTGTGCAGGCTCTTGATGTACCGCGGGCATTTCCGATTGCACAATTTCTGCTTGCTTTTTATGGTGAAGACCTAATGGGTCTTCACCATAATCTGTAATATCTTTCTTGGGCTTTTTTCTAAATAAAGACTGTCGTTTTTCTGGTCTATTTTCACGTTGAGACTGAACATAGGCAACCCCTTCTTGAGCTTTTTCGAAGCCTTTTTGGGTTAAATCACGTGCTGGAATCCTGAAGAAAATCACTACCCCACCAAAAAAAAGTATCAATGAAATAATCCAAGTCCCTATGTTAGAGAGTAGCGTAAATGATACTTGATAGAGTAGTGCGCCAACTACACCACCTCCTACGGGCGTGTTAGCTGATTTGTTGGCGACATCTTGTGCAATCAACCGCAGAATTTCACTAGCAAAACCATTACTATTTTTTATGTCGTACGTGAAAAATAATAGTGATGATAAAGTCAAAAGTGCTACGAAAGCCATAACCAAACCGATAACAAAATGATGTGCCACTTTGATCCATTTTTTAAAGATAAAATAATAACCTAAAGATACGGTTAATGGTAGTAAGGCCACCCAATACAAATTTCCAAATAGAAAACGACCGGCATCAGCCACATAGACACCTAATAAGCCAAGTTTAAAAAGACCTAAAATTCCTAGTAATGTTGCGAGTAAAATAGTGATATTTTTACCAACAACAACACGAGTGCTTGTTTTTTTGCGCGATGTAGTTGTTCGCCTCTTTTGTGGTGTTTTTCGAGTTGCCAATGGTTTTATCCTTTAAAATTAAATTAATATATCATCTTTTATTTTAGCATGAAACAAAAACAAACACATGTTCGTTTTTGTTTTGCTTAACCTCATGCTATATAAAAAGCCGCAACCGAAGTTGCGACTTGATATAGCTCGTGAGAGAATCGAACTCTCGATTCCGCCGTGAAAGGGCAGCGTCTTAGCCACTTGACCAACGAGCCATGGTCAGTGCAGTCTAACTGTGTTAGACAACTATAATATAATACCAAGAAAACATCTAGCTGTCAAGCGCCTACTTCAACTTATCTTGTTCATACGTATGCGTTGTTTCCAAGTTTTGAAAACTTTGTTGACGTAATGCTTCATATAAGACAATCGCAACCGTGTTAGATAAGTTCAATGACCTAATGTGTGTATCATCTTGGGGTATACGAATGGCTTTTTCAGGATTCTGTCGCATAAATACCTCTGGTAAACCAGTCGTTTCTTTACCAAACAAGAAGTAATGGTCACCCTGAGATTCAGCATAATCAGGCTGTGTATAATCCATATTAGCAAACTTCGATACCAGATATAAATGATCTTTTTCAGTCAACGTCTCTAGAAAATCAGGTAAGCTAGCATGCTTGACCAACTGCACATGATCCCAATAATCAAGGCCTGCACGTTTAACATGCTTATCATCTAATTCAAAACCAAGCGGTTCAATGAGATGTAAAACAGCATCAGTCCCTGCTGTGGTACGCGCAATATTACCAGTATTAGCTGGCATCAAGGGTTCAAATAATACGATATGATTTGTCATTTTAATCCATCTTCCAATTCTTCTTTAAAAAATTCTGAGTTACTACGCCACCAAGTATAGATACGCGTGACAATAACTTTAATCACAGCATAAGCTGGAACAGCCAACACGACACCTAACACGCCAAATATGTGACCACTGCTTAGCAGTACAACAATCACAGTTACCGGATGAATTGATAATGCTTCACCAAGAATTTTTGGCGCAATCACATGCCCTTCTATAGGTTGCTCAATAGCTAATACAATAATCGCTAAAATTAATAGTTTTGGTCCACCAGCAATCAAGGCGACCGCAAAGACCGGCACTTGTGCCAAAATAGATCCAACGTAAGGTATCATATTAAAGATACCTGCCATAAGTGCTAGCAAAATACCATACGGTAAACCAATGACCGTATACCCGATACCAAACATCACCATTACAGCGAAAGCCACACCCAATTGGCCTCGAATATACTGCGCAATTTGTTTACTAATATCTGTTAATAATTGCCCAATAGAGCGCTGTGCTTTTCTAGGAAATTTTTCAGATATAAAAGCTGAAAATTTGTGCCCATCTAACAGCATATAGTAAAGAATAAAAGGTGTTGAGACGGCGGTAACCCCTACACTTGTCAAAGTAGAAGCAAACGTACCTATGCCAGCTACACCACTCGTCAAATATTTACGACTCCAGTCGATCATGCTCTGATTGATGTTGGTATTTGTATTATTCAAAAACTCGCGTACTGGCCTAAACTGCGCGGATTTGAAAGTTTCATTAATGAAATTTTGACTCGTACGCCAATAGTCAGGCCAGTTATTAATAAAGGCAATGATTTGGTCACGCAAGACAATGACGACCACCGCTAAAATACCAGCAATGATAGCCAACAGTAAAATCAAAATAATCGCAATAGAAAGTCGACGTGGCATGCGCGTGTATCTACTCATCAAATTGATCAACGGACTCAGCAGATAATATAACACACCGGCAATCAATATTGGTGCACCTACTGCAGTAAATAATGCACGCACTGGCTCAAAAATAAATCGAATTTGCCAACTTAAAAAAATAATTAATAAGATAAGCAAAATAACTAACAGCCCGTTTAAAAGATTATTGCCGGAAAACCAGCGCCTATACCATGATGGCTTTTCGTTGTTTTTCATTGTCAGAAGCCCTCTATTTTTTAGTTTATTAGTTTATAATTTTAGCTTGTAATACCATCATATCATACTCTAAATGTAATCGTTGATTGGTTGTTTCACAATTAAATTGCGTTAGTGTCTCTCCATTAAAATATATGATATTATTAAGTTAGCTTAATTTTAGGAAGAACAATATGCCTTCAACTGCAACAGCCCATACAAATATAGCCCTAATCAAGTATTGGGGCAAAAAAAATACGCGTTTGAATTTACCAACAACGTCGTCAATTTCATTAACACTCGACCAATTTTATACGAAGACAACAGTCACACCAAATAGTCAGGCTGATCAATTATTTATTAATGGCAACGCCACCGACGCAACGCGTGTACACAACTTCTTAAATAATTTGCGCCAATATTTAGGTGATTTTGAACCTTTAACTGTCACTTCCAATAATCATGTCCCCACAAGTGCCGGACTGGCTTCATCGGCATCCGCTTTTGCGGCCTTAACCGCAGCCACAGCACGTGAACTGAACTTCAATTTACCCTTAACGACACTCTCCCGGCTCGCTCGCCGTGGCTCTGGGTCAGCATCACGTTCATTCTATGGCCATTTTGCCATTTGGCATGAAGGTATTGATGATACGTCGTCTTTTGCCGAAAGTTTGAATGCGCCAGCTATGCCAATCGCATTAGTCGTTGCTGAAGTATCTGATGCCGCCAAAAAAGTTGGTTCCACAGAAGGGATGCGGCGCGCCATCACTTCTCCGGACTATCAAGAATGGTTACGTGAAAGTGCTAAACAATTAGTTGATATGAAGCAAGCCATTCAGCACAGTGATATTGAAAAAATTGGTGCCATCGCCGAAAAAAATGCCCTCAGTATGCATGCTTTGAATTTAACCGCACGTCAAAAGCCTTTTACATACTTTACTTGTGACACGCAACGTATTTTATCTATTGTCTCTGATTTGCGTCATCAAGGCATATTAGCTTTTGCTACCTTAGATGCAGGCCCTAATGTTAAAATAATTACAACTTTGGATTCCGCTAAGCTAGTCGAAGCGGCTTTGTTATCTGAATTACCGGCACTTCATGTTCAAACCGCTACAAGCGGTTCAGGTATTATTTATGACTAAAATACTCATCCCCGGCAAACTATTTTTAGCCGGTGAATATGCAATTACACATCCAGGAAATACCGCATTAATTGCGACAACAAAGACTGGTTTATCTGTTGAAATAGAATCAGCCGCCCAAACATCGGTCATACATTCCAATACAATTACTACCGATTGGCATTTCAACATTACAGAAACCGCAATAGTTAGCACTGACGACTGGCGTTATGTCAGAGCAGCCGTCAATATTATGCAAGCTTATACCACAACAAATCAATTCAAACCATTAAGCAATATTAACGTCAACATCACTAGTAATCTTAACAGTCCCTTTGGTAAAATCGGTCTTGGCTCTTCTGCAGCTGTCGTTGTGGGCATAGTTGAAGCTATTAATGCACAATTTAATCTGAAACTACCAATTTTAACACGCTTTAAATTGGCTAGTCTTGCCCATCTACATGTTCAAAAAAACGGGTCCCTGGGTGATATTGCAGCTATTATGTATGGTGGTGTGATTGCCTATCAAAGTCCTGATTTATCCAGTTTTAGACAAAATGATGAAAATTGGCTTAGACCATCATTGGCTAACAAAATTTGGCCAAAATTGCATATTGCGCAGTTGCCTTGGCCGCCAAAGTGGCAGTTACTTTTAGGCGCCACTTTGGAGTCGGCTGATACAAAATCAGCGCTAGAACATTTTATTTTATCAAAACAATTTATTACAGAAAGTCAACAAATAGTCCAAAACCTTATCCACACCATTGCTCAAGAAGATTATCCACAATTAGCACTAGGTTTGCGTCGCAATCAAGAGCTACTGCAAAACAGCTTACCCACAGGCTATATTACGCCTAAACTTGCCCATTTACTCGAAAGCTTGACCAATATAGCTGGTAAAATTAGCGGTGCTGGCTTTGGCGATAATGGCTTTGCGGTACTGCAAAACAATGCTGAACAACTAGAGTCAGTTTGGCAACGATATCAAATTGTTGCACAACCTATTATCATTTCACCACAAAAGCGAGGTTAGTCTATGCGTGAATCAGCTCAAGCTCATCGCAAAGATGAGCATTTGTCACTCGGCGTCAATCTTTGGCGTCAGCAAAATTTTCTCACACCTGGTGCAAGTTACGAAGATGTGAGATGGTTGCCTGTAGTGTTCCCAGAGATGGCCGTATCCGACACCGATGTAAGTGTTGATTTGTTTAATCATCATTTTGACTGGCCTTTTTATATCGAGGCTATGACAGGAGGCTCTGAACTCACCGGACGAATCAATAGTCAGCTAGCCGAAGTGGCTAGAACAACCAACTTAGCCATGGCGGTTGGCTCACAATCTATTGCACTCAAAGAACCCGATCTTGCGAGCACTTTTAAAGTTGCTCGCAAACAGCATCCGGATGGCTTTTTAATTGCTAATTTAGGTGCCGACCATCCAATTGAAAATGTTCGCGCAGCTGTTGATATGATTGATGCCAATGCCATTGAAATGCATGTCAACGTTGCCCAAGAATTAGTCATGGCCGAAGGCGATCGAGAATTTTTTTGGCTAGATAACTTGGCTAACGTTATTGCCAAATCGCCTGTCCCCGTTATCATTAAAGAGGTCGGCTTTGGTATGAGCCAATCAGCTATAAAAACAATTCAACAATTGAATCCAGCTGCAATCAATATCGGTGGCGCTAACGGTACCAACTTTGCAGTAATTGAACGTCGTCGGAATCGCCAAGCTGAAACATTGAACATTGATCAATTTGGTTTATCAACAGTTGAAAGCCTTATTTCTGCTCAAATCATGCAAAATCAATACCCTATTATTGCAACTGGTGGTATTCAATCAGCCAATGATGTGATTACGAGCTTGATGTTGGGTGCAACATTAGTCTCTAGTGCTGGCTTTATGTTAAAAACATTAATGGATGATGGGCAAAGTGCTTTAGTACAACAAATTGAGGGTTGGCAATCTGCTTTACCACGATTACTTACCCTACTGGGTGCGCAATCCAACCAAGAGCTCGCCGAAAAACAACGTCTGTACTCACCCTCTTTACAAAATTTCATCACACAACAAAAAGCGTCACCTGAAAATAGGTGATGCTTTTTGTTAGTTTATTTAATTAAATCAACCTTGTCAAAGTCAACAACAGCAATAACTGGTAGATTGCGGAAAAAATTGTTATAGTCCATACCGTAGCCCACTAAAAATTCGTCAGGCACATCTAAACCAAAATAATCAACTTCAAAGTCAACAACACGTGCTGCTTTTTTATCAGCTAAAGCCACAGTCGTCACACTAGCGGCTCCTTTTAGCTCAAAGTAGTTATGCAACCACTGCATCGTACGTCCTGAATCGATAATTTCATCAACAATCACAACATCTCGACCAGTTAAGTCCATGCTGACATCATGAACCACTTTAACTTGACCTGTTGATGATGCGCCAGTATAACTTTTTACATCAATAAAATCAAAATCAACATCCAATGCCATTTTGCGTAGTAAGTCGGTTGCAAAAATCACCCCACCCTTTAACACAGCAATAAAAACTGGCCGTTGCTCGTGCTCAGCAAATTGCAATGTTAATTCGTTAGCCACCCGTTGCACCTGGGCTTGAATATCTGTTTCGGTTGCTAAAACTGTTTTAATCGCTGGATGGTTAATTAATGATTTCATGCCAAACCCACTCTCTTGAAAATATCATCAACATGACGCAAATGATAATGATAATCAAATGCATCATCAATTTGTGCCTTGCTCAACTTGTCTGTAATTGTGGGATCTGCATCAACCAACTCACGGAACATTAAGCGTTCATCCCAAGAACGTGCTGTTAAAGGTTGCACAGTATCATATGCCTGTTCGCGTGATAATCCGGCATCAATAAGACTCAAAAGTAAACGCTGAGAATAAATTAAACCGTACGTACGATCCATATTTTGACGCATTGTATCAGGGAAAACACCCAAATTATTCAAAATACCTGTTTGGCGGTCCAATATATAGTCTAATATTGCTGTTGCATCAGCTAAAATAATGCGTTCCGCAGAAGAATGAGAAATATCACGTTCGTGCCATAAAGTCACATTTTCAAGTGCTGTCACAGCATAGCCGCGCAACACACGTGCCAAACCAGTAATATTTTCATCACCAATTGGATTACGCTTATGCGGCATAGCGGAAGACCCTTTTTGGCCTTTGGCAAAGCCTTCTTCAACTTCATGAATTTCCGAGCGTTGTAAAGAACGAATTTCTGTTGCTAATTCTTCCATTTGTGTTCCAATCAAGGCAATAGTTTGAATGTAATCCGCATGCAAATCACGTGGCAACACTTGTGATCCAATTGGTTGTGGTGTTAAGCCAAGTTCTTTCATAGCCACAGCCTCAACATAAGGGGGCACGTTGGCAAATGTGCCTACGGCACCAGATAATTTACCGGTTTCCACTTCTGCCGATACACGGTCGAATCGTTCAATGGCACGTGATGCTGACGCGTAAAAACGTGCCATCTTCAAACCAAATGTAGTTGGTTCAGCATGAACACCGTGTGTCCGTCCCATCATCACTGTGTCCTTATACTTTAAAGCTAAAGCTTTTATGGCTGCCTGCCATGCTTTTAAATCTTTCTTGATAATGTCATTGGCCTGTCGCAAACGCAAGGCCTGCGCGGTGTCAACAACATCTGTTGACGTTAAGCCATAATGAATCCATTTACGTTCCTCGCCCAACGATTCAGAAACGTTACGCGTAAAAGCAACGACATCATGACGCGTCGATAATTCAATTTCGGCGATACGATCAACATCAAATGTTGCATGCTTGCGAATTTTGACTAAGTCAGCTGCCGGAATATGCCCTGCGGCAACCCAACCAGCATCAACAGCAATTTCAACATCAAGCCAAGTCTGATATTGATTATGTAATGACCAAATATCACGAAGTGCTTGACGAGAGTAACGTTCTATCATTTTAAGATTTCCTCTGCTTAATTAGTGTTCTATCTTGCAATTCAATTGTACCAGTTAAATGTGCCCTTGCGTTCGTTATTTTATTAGTTTTATCTCACAAACTCCGTTTTTCATCACCTAAAAGCGAACAATGGAGCTGTTTGATGATATCAAGACGAACGTTAGGATTGTAAACGTTTTATTGAATTAATGTTTGCTGGGGTTTAACTACCCAAGTTGCGATGATATAAGCAATAGCGTACAGTACAGCGATTGCAATAAACACGTTTTGGTAGGGCATCTTCAAACCATGTACAATAAAACTGGCTAATTGATTACCTGATAAACCAGCTGCCGCCCAGGCAGTTAAAGCCACGCCATGAATTTTTGAAATTGCTTGCATACCAAAGCGATCCGCGAGCAATGGTGGTAAAGCTGAGAAACCGCCACCATAACCAGCATTAATTAAAAAGAAAGTCATAACTAGTACAATAGGCATGAGGCGACTAGCATCTGGTAAGAAAAATGCGGCCAATGACATCATTAATGACATGGCAAAAATAATACGATAAATCGTGTTGCGGTCACGCAATCTATCTGAAAAAGTAGCAAAGCCAATACGACCTGCGGCGTTAAAAAACGCATCAATACTAACAATCGTAGCAATAGCGGCTACTGAGAAGACGGCTGAACCAGAATCATTATGAAGACCTGACAAAATATCTTTTTCTTGTGAAATAATGGCTAGCCCAGCAGTAATATTTAAATAAAACATCAACCAAATACCAATAAAATTCGTGTTTTTAATCAAAATCATTGGGCTAAAACGATTTTTCAAAGGTTTTTCATGCCAATTAGCTGGTTTTCTAATCAATAACGCCCCACTTAACATCATCAACGCAAAAATGACACTCAAAATCACAAACATTTGCCACAGACCAGCACTTTTTTGCAGTGACATCATAATTGGTGAAAAAATCATTTTTGACAAACCAAATCCAGCAACCGCTAATCCAGTCCCTAGGCCTTTATTGTCTTTAAACCATAACATCAAATTTTTGACCGGTGTCAGATAACCGATACCAAGACCAATGCCCATGATTACCCCATAAAAAATATAAATACCCACCAGCGATTTCTGCTGAATACTGATGCCTGTACCAACCATACCCACAACAAAGAAAGCAGTAGATAACATAGCTGATTTTTTAATATCCCGCTCAACAAAAGGTCCCAAAACTGCAGCTGATAAACCTAAAAACAAAATAGCTATCGAAAATGCCCATTCAACGCTTGGTACCGATTGCCCAATGCTATCAGCAATTGCTTGTTTAAAAACACTCCAAGCATACACTGTTCCAATACTGCCGTGAATGAGTAGCGCTGGCAATGCTGCTCGTAACCACTTATTTTCCATGTGACTGATTCTCCTAATAATTTATCTTATCATTTAATCATATTTTTTAAACGGTGTAAACAAAATACGTATATTTAATAATAAAATGAGATTAATATAATTAAAAACACGAACTTTTTTCAGTTCGTGTTTTACGACAGTCGTTTTTCTTGTTGATAATTAATCGGTAGCCACTCAAGCACACGCTCAATTTGTTTATCCCAGTAATACCATTCATGTTCACCGTGACTTGTTTCAAAAACAACATCATATCCCAACGCTTTAATTTGCGCTATCGATTGCTGATTATTTTCAAACAAATAATCTTCTTCACCAATCCATGCATATAATTTTGGTAGGTTCGTCTGTTGTTGCGTTTGTTGCTGTGCAAGCGCCAGCAAATCATTTTCTGACCCCTCAAATTTTGACAAATCACCAAAAATACCACGCCAGTAAGCATCATTTTGCCATGTACTACGCTCAGGAAAATTTGGATTGCCCATTAAAGCACCAGATAATGAAGCTGCATAACTAAATTGTTGGCTGCTAAAAGCCATTTTAAAGGCCCCATAACCGCCCATTGACAAACCTGCAACAAAATTTTTCTCCCGCCTACGAGATAGTTGTGGTAATAAAGTAGCCACTTTTTCAGGTAATTCTTGTAATAGTGCATCAAAATACGCCATACCGTATTGCGTATTGGTATACCAAGCCAAATCTGTGGATGGCATAACAATAGCCACTGGTGTTTGCCGAACCAGTCTTTCAATGCTTGTCCGACGTGACCAAACTGCCTGATCACCTGACATACCATGCAAAAGATAAAGGACTGGAATATCTTGCAAGTCCGCGTTTCTCCATTGTGGATTATGATCAGACAATTCAGGTAAAATCACATGCATGATACGATCCATACCCAAAATTTGGGAGTAATAATTAATTTGTAAATACGCCATTCAAATTATCCTTTCCTCAATTTATACAACGCAAACAAGCGTTACCAGCTAGCAGACCAACATATTCTTAAAACAGACCTGTAATTTTCCCTGTCTCATCAATGTCAATATCAAGTGCCGCTGGATGTTTTGGTAACCCTGGCATCGTTAAAATAGACCCAGTCATCGCCACGAGAAAACCTGCGCCTAATTTGGGCACAAACTCACGAACATGTATCACAAAGTCTTTGGGTGCGCCCAATCGTTTAGGATCATCAGAAAACGAATATTGCGTTTTAGCCATAATAATCGGCAATTTGTCCCACCCTTGCGCCTTAAAAGCCATGAGTTGTTTTTGCGCTGTTGCCGATAATTCAACGCCTAACCCACCATAAATTGTGGTGACAATCGCATTAAGCTTATCAATTGCTTCATCTTCTGGTTGATAGAGTGGTGTGTAGTCTGCTTCTTGATCAGCTGCTTCAATAACCGCTGCTGCCAAATCTTGTGCTCCGGCGCCACCTTCTGCCCAAACTGTTGTCGTATAAGCTGCTGCACCAAAGGCCTGTGCATAGTCCTTAATCGCTTGAATTTCCGAATCAGTATCAGCAGAAAAACGATTAATAGCAACAACAACAGGTACACCGTATCGGCCCATTGCCTTAAGATGCTGACCTAAGTTTTCTAAACCAGCTGCTAGTGCTGTTAAATTTTCATTATTCAAGTCAGCTAAAGCCACACCCCCATGATGCTTTAAAGCACGCACTGTGGCAACTACCACAATTGTATCAGGTGTCTTGCCTAGTATTGGGACTTTAACATCCAAAAACTTTTCACCACCCAAATCAGCACCAAAGCCACCCTCAGTGACTGTATAGTCAGCTAATTGCAGCGCTGTTTTAGTCGCCAAAATTGAGTTTGTTCCCTGTGCAATATTAGCGAATGGGCCACCATGAACAATCGCTGGTGTATGTGCCAGCGTCTGAACTAAATTAGGCATAATTGCGTCTTTTAATAGCACAGCTAAAGCACCTGAGACACCTAAATCAGCGACTGTTACAGGTACTTTCTCATAAGTATAACCAACCACAATACGTGCAACACGCGCTTTTAAATCCATTAAATCCGTAGATAATGTTAAAATAGCCATCAACTCAGAAGCTACCGTAATATCGAAGCCGTCTTCTCTTGGCACGCCCGATGTTGGGCCTCCCATACCAATTGTGATATGGCGCAAAGCGCGATCATTGATGTCCAAGACACGTTTCCAAATGATGCGACGTGGGTCAATATTTAATGGGTTGCCTTGTTGTAGGCTATTATCTACAACAGCAGCCAAGGTGTCATGTGCGGCAGTTAAGGCATGAAAATCACCTGTAAAATGGAGGTTAATATCAGCCATCGGTATCACTTGTGACATACCACCACCCGTTGCACCACCTTTCATTCCCATCACAGGTCCAAGGGACGGTTCACGCAAAGCAATCATTGTTTTTTTACCAGCTAACGCCAGTGCATCAGCTAGACCAACTGTCACGGTTGATTTTCCTTCACCTGCTGGCGTTGGATTGATAGATGTTACCAAAATCAACTTCCCTAAGTCCTTTTTGCGGGAAATTGTAGGATCTAATTTAATTTTAGCTTTATCATAACCATAAGGTAAAATTTCATTTGGTTTCAAACCGGCTTTTTCGGCAATTTGTGTGATTGGTAATATTTCAGCTGATTGCGCAATGGCGATATCGGTCTGCATCGTTTTAACTCCTCGTTCCGTCATAGTAAGTATTAACTAGCTCATTCTTTCGCTTCGTGTGCTATTGCCTGATAAGCAATATCATGTCTGTATTGAAGTGATGTATCTAATTGATCAATTTTATTATAAACTTTTTGTTGTGCCAACGTGGTGTTCACATCATGGGCTACCACTGTTGCAACGCGCCCACCACTGGCAATGCCGTTTTTCACACCAGCAAAATTAATTACTAACGGTGCAACATCTTTATCTGTTGGCACTTGTGCGCCTTTTATAGGCGCTTCCGGATAGCCCTCAGCCGCTAGAACAACACCAACATAAACATCAGAGGTTTGCCAGTCAGATGTGATTTGCTCACCATGACATAATTGGTTGATTAAATTATAAAAATCACCAGTGTATTGTGGCAAAACTACTTGTGCTTCTGGATCCCCAAAGCGCACATTAAATTCAATGACCTTTGGCCCATCGGCAGTCAGCATGACCCCTGTGTATAACACACCAGAAAACGGTGTGCCCTCCGTTGTCATTGCTGCAATCGTTGGCATCACAAGTTCAGCAATTGCACGTTGACGCGTTACGCTATTAATCCAGCGTACGGGACTATATGCGCCCATTCCACCAGTATTAGGTCCTTTATCGTGATCAAAGCGTCGCTTATGATCTTGAGCCAGCGGTGCGTGTGTCACAATCCCGTTTTGCCCCACCAATGAAAAAATAGAAAATTCGACACCTTCTAAATATTCTTCAATAACTAATTTAGCTTTGGGTTGATGCTTATATACTTTAGATAAATAAGCTTTTGCATCGGCTTCACTTGTAATAATAGACACACCTTTACCCAAAGCTAAACCATCTAATTTAAAAACAATTGGCAACCCGAGTTTTTCTACAGCAGCTATAGCGTCAGCCATTGAAGATACTGTGCAAGATTGGGCTGTTGGGATGTGATACTTTTCTAAGATGTGTTTCGTAAATGACTTTGACCCTTCTAGTTGTGCTGCGACTTTACTAGGTCCAAAAATAGTTAATCCCGATGCTTGAAAAACATCGACTACGCCAAGTGTTAATGGTTCCTCGTTACCAACAAATGTCAAATCAACAGCCTGTTGAATTGCTAACTCACGTAAGCCAATTAAATCAGTTACGGCAACCTCAGCCAGTTGGATTCCCGTATCACGCATCCCATCATTTCCTGGTGCAACAATAACCGTTGTTACTTGTTCACTACGTAAAAATGCCTGTGCTAAAGCATGCTCTCTTGCCCCTGAACCAATGATTAATATTTTTTTCATCTTATCCTCTGAATGTTCGTTTTATGACCTTATACATTCCTAGTTTACCAAAAAAAAAAGCCTTTGTGTTCGTATATAAATTATCTTTTTCTAACAAAACAAAAAATCATTCGTAAATAACGAACAATCAGACGTTTTTTTAGTTACTAAACGAACGTTTGTATTTTAACCATCTACAACCAATTGAGCGTGGTTTCTCCGGTACTCGTTTGATCAAGTGACAGTTCACTAATTGTTGGTTGGTCAAAAACCGGTAGCATGGCCATAAAAGTTGGTGGGGTTACCATGTCTTTTAATGCCTCACGCGTCGTCCAAAAAATATGCCCCTCACGACTAGTCTTGATATCGCCATGATAGTGGTTCGTTTTGAACAACATCACAATATATCGACCATTTGCTGTCAAAGGCCACTCTTTAATACCTACAAATCTCAAATGATTAACATGTAAGCCTGTCTCTTCAAAAGCCTCACGAATCACACTGGCAACAATTGTCTCACCATTTTCAATATGACCACCAGGAAATGTCACCCCAGGCCAAGCAGGATTTTTGCGATCTTCAACCAAAATTTCTTTTGTTTTTGGATTTTCAATCATAATCATATTCGTTAATTCAATCGGTATTGTACGGTCCATAATAACTCCTTATCAAAAGTATAGCATAAAAAAAACACCCATTAGTGGCTGGGTGTTTTAGCTAATTTTAGTGCTTAAAATGACGTGTACCTGAAAAGACTAAGGCAATGCCTAATTCATCTGCTTTGGCAATTGAATCTTTGTCTTTAATAGAGCCTCCTGGTTCAACAACGGCTCTAATACCATTTTCTGCCGCATACTGTACTGAATCATCCATTGGGAAGAATGCATCAGACGCCAAAACAGCTTCATCAAAGCCAGACTTAACTGCCGCTTTTTGGATTGCATAAACTACGGAGTCAATACGGTTAGGCTGACCTGCACCCATACCTAAAGTCTGCCCATCACGGGCAACAATAATTGCATTTGATTTCACATGTTTAACAACTTTTTGCGCAAAAATCATGGCACGTAACTGTGCCTCAGTCGGCTGTACTTTTGACACAACTTCAAAGTTAGCTTTTGATTCAGTATACAAATCACGTTCTTGCACAACAACACCGCCTAATACAGATGTCACTTCTAACTTTTGCGGTACGGTTGTCGTAAATGGTACCGTCAACAAACGCAAATTCTTTTTAGCTGACAGAATGTCAAACGCTTCCGGTGTAAAGCTTGGTGCAATAATAATTTCCAAGAAAATAGCGTGCATTTTTTCAGCAGTAGCAGCATCCACTTCACGATTCAAAGCCACAATACCGCCAAAGATAGAAACATCATCTGCAGCAAAAGCCTTATCCCAAGCTGTTTCAATTGTTGATCCCTGGCCGATACCTGCAGGATTCATATGCTTAACAGTCACAACCGTTGTTTCTTCGAATTCAGCAATAATACGTAACGCAGCATCCGCATCGCGAATGTTATTATAAGACAATTGTTTACCGTGCAAAATATTGGCATTCAAAACAGAATAATCTTCAGGCAAAGCTGTTTTGTAAGCTGCTGCTTTTTGATGTGGGTTTTCGCCATAACGCATATCATCAAACTTTTCATAAGGTAGCGTCAAGTTATTTGGAAATTCTGATACAGTCAAATAGTCAGCAATTAATGCATCGTAAGCTGCCGTATGTTGAAACACTTTGGCTGCCAATGATTTACGGTAATCAGCATCTACTGAACCAGACTGTAACTTATCTACGACGACATCATAATCGGCGGGATCAACAATCGGCAAAACACCAGCAAAATTTTTTGCGGCTGATCGTAACATTGAAGGACCACCAATATCAATATTTTCAATGGCCTCAGCTTCTGTCACACCGTCTTTTTGAATTGTTGACTTGAAAGGATACAAATTAACAACTACCATATCAATTGGTGTAATGTCGAATTCCGCCAGTTTTGCCATATGTTCTGGTAAATCGCGACGCGCTAACAAGCCTGCATGAACACGGGGATGCAATGTCTTAACACGCCCATCCAACATTTCCGGAAAATCAGTCACATCGTCAATGGCGATCACATCCAAACCGGCTGCTGCCAGTACACGATGTGTCCCACCTGTTGACACCAATTCATAACCCAAAGCCACCAATTTTTCGGCAAATGGGACAAGTCCTGTTTTATCTGAAACACTCAATAATGCACGGGTCATTTTAAAAATACTCCTTCGTTAAGTAACTTTTCTAAGGTATTAGGGTATAAAACATGTTCAACATGATGAATACGTGTCTCTAAATCAAGCAAGGTATCACTAGAAAAACGTGGCACAGATTGTTGCGCAATAATTTCACCTGTGTCAATGCCATTATCGACAAAGTGCACTGTAACACCAGTCTCATCAACACCGGATTCATAAGCATCCAAGATACTATGTCGTCCAGGAAACTGAGGTAACAGTGCTGGATGTAAGTTGACAATTTTGCCAGCATAAGCATCAATGAGTTTTGGTGTTAAAATACGCATATAACCTGCTAGTAAAATACCATCCACTTCATCTTGGGTGAGTTGATCCAAGATTACCTGTTCAGCATCGATTTTTGTATCATAATCTGAATATTTAATAAAAGTTGCTGGTACACCAAATAATTTGGCCAAATTTAATGCCCCTGCACTTGATTTGTCAACAATCAAGCGCACGACTTCAGCATTTAACTGACGTTGTAAAATGGCATCATGTAACGCTTGAAAATTTGTCCCAGTACCGGAAGCAAATATTGCTAACTTGACTTTTCTTACCATGGGGCATCCCCAGTCCACACAACAGGGTTATCTTGACGTGACGTCATTTGCCCAATGACAAATGCAGATTGACCACTTTCTGACAGCATTGTCAAAACACGTTGTTTATCTGCTGGTTTGATAATTAATACCATGCCTAAGCCATTGTTAAAAGTCAATAACATATCTTCGATTGACAACTGACCTGCCGACTGTAAAGTATTGAAAATTGATAAAATTGGCCAACTACCCCAAGCAATTTCTGCTGATAGCTGTGATGAAAACGCTCGTGGTAGATTTTCAGTGATGCCACCACCAGTAATATGTGCCATCGATTGAACTAAACCAGCGGATACCAGTGGCCAAACTGCTGCCGCATACAATGCAGTAGGTGTCATTAGTGCTGTCTTTTGTTCGTCAGGTAATGCATTAAAGTCATCTGCTGTTTGTATACCTAATACGTGGCGCACTAGTGAATAACCATTTGAGTGAATGCCAGAAGATGGTAGGCCAATTAAAACATCACCAACACTAGCATTGTCAGGCCTCAACAATTGTGCCTTTTCAGCAATGCCAACTGCAAAGGCTGCAAGATCATAATGATTTGGTGCATATAAACCGGGTAGTTCCGCACTCTCACCACCAATTAACGCCATACCTGATGCTTTTGCTGCTTTTGCAATACCTGTGACAATTTCAGCGACGATTTCTGGTCGCATCTTATCTACAGCTAAGTAATCCAACATAAAAGCTGGCTTAGCCCCTTGCGCCAAAATATCATTAGCCACCATGGCTACCAAATCTTGGCCAATTGTTTGATGTTGATTGGCTGCAATAGCTAATAATAATTTTGTGCCAACACCATCAGCCCCAGAAACCAATACCGGATTTTTATAGTTTTGTCCCAAAGCAAAGGCTGCCCCAAAACCACCTATACCATCCAAAACATTTGGTGTGTATGTATCAGCCACTGCATCTTTCATTAACTCAACAGCACGTTCGCCTGCCTTAATGTCAACACCAGCTTGTTGATAAGCATTTTGTTCACTCATGCTTCTACTCCCTGAATTGTTTGTGAATCTAAATGAATTGTCCCATCATCCTGTAAGGCTTCATTTCGCAATGAAGCAACTTGTCTCGGATGGTATGTTGTCGTTGGTTCTTCAGTAAAATCAACACTACCCGCTGCAATAAACTGAGATAAACTTGCTTCATAATCATAAATTGGACTGGGATAATGACCGTCAAAATAAGCCGTTGTTAAGCCTGTGCCTTTCCCGTCATAAGGTAAATCAATTGCTTTAACAAGTGCCTTAACCGATAAGAAACCAAGCGAATCTGCTTCAATTTTTGTACGCATTTCGTCTAACGTGTTATTGGCACCCATTAATTCATCGGTTGTTTGCATATCAATACCATAAAAAGATGGAAACTTGAATACTGGACTAGCAATGCGGACATGCACCGACTTGGCGCCAGCTTCTTTTAACATGCGTATGATATACATTGATGTTGTCCCACGAACAATCGAATCATCAACTAAGACCACGTTTTTATTGCGAACAACATCCTTCACTGCACTCAATTTCATGCGAACAGCACGTTCACGTTTATCTTGAGTTGGCTCAATAAACGTACGCGCAATATACTGATTTTTCACTAAACCTAATTCGTTTGGTAGGCCAGTTGCTTCCGCAAAACCAGCGGCCGCTGATAAACTAGAATTTGGTACACCTACCACAATATCTGCTTCAGGTACAGGTTGCTCCGCTGCCAAAGCTGCCCCCATACGTTTACGTGCTTTGTGGACATTGACACCATAAATCGTTGAGTCTGGCCTTGCAAAATAGATATATTCCATCGCGTCAATATTCAATGTGGTTTTATCGGTATAGGTGTCAATAGTCAAACCATCATCATTAATGATTAGTAATTCCCCTGGTTGTACATCACGCACGAAACGTGCCCCAATAACATCTAAAGCAGCTGTTTCCGAAGTAACAATATAATTTCCTTCTGGCATTTGTCCGACAACAAAAGGACGGAATGCATGTGGATCAAGTGCGGCATATAATCCTTCAGGCGTCAGCAGCAAATATGCAAAGCCACCTTTCACAGTGTTTAATGATTCTTTTAACTTATCCACAAATGTAGTCGCTTTAGAACGGCGAATTAAATGCAGAAGAATTTCTGAATCTGATGAACTTTGGAAAATTGAACCGTCTTCTTCCAGTTGCTCTCTCAGTGACATCGCATTCGTCAAATTACCGTTATGAGCTAAAGCCAGTTGCATATCATGAAAGTTCACCATTAAAGGTTGAATATTTTCAACACCGTGTGATCCGGCAGTTGCATAACGTACATGCCCAATCGCACTCTTGCCCACTAAAGCTTTGATACGTTCAGGGTCGCGGAAAACATCGCTTAGTAAACCCAAGCCTCGTTCTTGCCATAAATGGCCATTGTTATTGGCGACAATTCCTGCCCCTTCTTGACCACGATGTTGCAAGGCATGCAACCCATAATAGGTTAACTGGGCCGCATCCTCGCATCCCCAGACACCAAAAATACCACATTCTTCATTTAAACTACGTACATTGACACGCGTCTTTTCGCTTTCACGGGCATGTTGTTCTATCGCTTGCTTTTGCGCTATGCTTTTAATTGACATGCGAGACTCTCCTGATATACCTTTTTTGTTGCTGTACGAGATAGCATAATGGTTTGATTGGTTGTCACTACTTTTAGGACGTCATCATCTGTCACAATACCAATTTTAGTTGCTTGTGTCCCTGCTAATTGTTCAAACGCTTCGGCTTTTTCGGCCGCTACGCTGACAACAAAACGGCTTGGTGTTTCGGCAAATAAATACTTATCTGCCTGTTTTGTCTGAACATCAAAACTCAAATCACCAGCGAAACTACTTTCAAGCAAACCAACAATTAACCCCCCCTCTGATAAATCATGCGCACTCGATAACAGTTGCTTTGAAATAGCTGAATAAACTAATTTTTGGGCAGCTATTTCGGCTGTGTCGTCAAACGCAAATAATTGACCTGTTAACTCACCGTGCTGCATCTTTTGAATTTCTGATCCATTAAAACTGTCATTGGTTTCACCAATAACGTAAATGCTATCACCAGCATGCTTAAAATCAACCGTTGTCGCATTTGTAATATCAGATAACAGACCAACCATGCCAATCATTGGTGTTGGATAAATCGCCTGACCATCCGTTTCGTTATACAGTGACACATTTCCTGAAATAATTGGTGTATTGAGTTGCTTTGCTAACGCGTTAATACCGGCTGCCGCTTGATCGAGTTCATAATATACTTCTGGATTGTCTGGTGAACCAAAGTTCAAACCATCAGTAATGCCAATTGGCAAAGCGCCTGTTGCCACAATATTACGAGCAGCTTCAGCCACAGCCATCTGGGCGCCTACAAATGGATCCAAATAAAGATAACGTGCATTCACGTCTGTAGTCATAGCTAACGCTTTTTTTGTACCACGTACGCGTACCAAACTGGCGTCACCACCTGGTTTAATGGCCGTATCAGCACGTACCATTGAATCAAAATGACGGAATAACGCGGTTTTAGAAGCAATGGTTGGTTGCGCAATCAAGTCTAAAATTGTTTGTTTCACGTCGTTAACGGCTGGTTCAAACTGTGCTGATGAAAATCCAGCGATGCGCTTAGGTTCAGCCATTGGCAAATTTTGCTTCGGTGCATGTGTCAAAAAGTCAATTGGTACATCAGCAACTATTTCATCATCAAAGGTTAAAATATAGCGACCATTATCAGTGACATTACCAATGATTACTGCATCCAAATCAGCGGCTTGGAACAAATCAATTATTGCCTGTTCCTCACCACGTTTAACAACGAGTAGCATCCGTTCTTGTGATTCTGACAACATCAATTCATACGGTGTCATGTTTGTTTCACGTTGTGGCACACTATCAAGATTAAGCGTGATACCCATACCCGCTTTTGCTGCCATTTCCGAACTTGAAGATAACAAGCCAGCCGCACCCATATCTTGAATACCGACAATAATATCAGAATGTTCACGCACAGCTTGCAACGTTGCATCCATGACTAATTTCTCTAAAAATGGATCACCAACCTGAACAGCCGAACGATCTGACTCATGTGCTGTTGAAAATTCAGCTGATGCAAACGACGCGCCATTGATACCATCTCGCCCTGTTTTAGCGCCTACATAAATAATTGAATTACCAACGCCCTTCGCTTGCCCAACTTGCATAGCTGCTTGATCCATCAGGCCAACAGCCATCACGTTAACTAGCGGATTGCCTGCGTATACCGGATCAAAACTAATTTCACCACCAACTGTTGGGATACCAATGGCATTGCCATAACCGGCAATACCGGCAATTACCCCATCAACAATGTGTCGTGTATGTGCATCATCTAGTTCCCCAAAACGAAGCGAATCAAGCACTGCAATTGGTTGTGCACCCATTGAGAAGATATCACGTAAAATGCCACCGACACCAGTCGCAGCACCCTCATAAGGTTCTACAAAACTTGGATGATTATGGCTTTCAGCTTTGAATACAACTGCTTGCCCATCCCCAATATCTAAAATACCAGCACCCTCACCTGGCCCTTGCAATACCCGTTCATTAGTTGACCAAAATTTTCGTAAAATCGGTTTTGATTTTTTATAGGAAACATGTTCCGACCACATACCAGAAAAAATACCTGTTTCTGTAAAATTGGGCAATCGTTTTAGTTCAGATACAATCAGCTCATATTCAGCTTCAGTTAATCCCCATTGTGTATATATTTTTGAATCACGAACTTGCTCAGGTGTAAGTTCATTATTAGTGACCGTTGTCATACGTCTATTGCCTTTCATATCTTAGCTATTTAAAACTCGTTAATCGGTTGATTGAAAAATTAAGCCTTTGTGAGAATCCCTGATAAAATACTTTTAAAGAATTTTTGCCCATCAATATTTCCCGTTACTTGATCAACTGCTCTTTCTGGGTGTGGCATCATACCAAAAACATTCCCCTTCTCATTCATAATACCGGCAATATCATGTGCTGAACCATTTGGGTTATCAACATAACGAAAAACAATTTGGTGATTTTCTTCAAGTTTGTCCAAAGTTGTTTCATCAGCGAAATAATTTCCCTCACCATGAGCAATAGGAATTAAAATCGTATCGTCATTGTCATAAGCGTTGGTATAGGCCGTATTAGGATTAGCAATTTCTAACTCAACTTCATCGCAGATAAATCCTGGTGTTGCGTTCATCAATAATTGGCCGGGTAACAAACCTGCTTCAGTTAAAATTTGAAAGCCATTACAAACGCCAACAATCAGTTTACCGGCATTAGCGGCCTGTGTAACTGCCGACATGATTGGTGAAAAATGGGCAATAGCGCCTGTTCTAAGATAATCACCATAAGAAAAACCACCTGGTAAAAAAATAGCATCAAAACCAGTAAGATCATTTTTTTTGGCGGAAATAATTTGCGCATCAACGCCAAAATCTTGCAGTGCGTATAACATATCAAAGTCGCAGTTTGATCCAGGAAAACTAATAACTGCCGCTTTCATAGCGTCACCTCATCTTCTACCAAACTCAAGTCAAAGCGATAGGTTTCTGTATTTTGGTTGATTAACAAAGCAGTCGTAAAACTCTCTACTTCAGCTGTAGCAGCATCAACATCTTTAGCGTTTAATTTTACTTCGAAGTATTTACCCTGTGTCACTTGTGAAATGCCTGCATAGTCCATACGGTGCAAGGCTGATTTAATCACCTCACCCTGCGGGTCTAAAATCGATGGCTTATAAGTAACATAGATTTTTGCTAAATACATGAATTTTCTCCTCAATCTTCCTGTTGTAAACGTGTTAAAACATCTTGATAGCCAATGGTCACATCACCAGAATGCTGACGAAATACATCTTTATCAAGTGATGCACCTGTACGCATATCGACAAGTCGCATATTATCTGGTGATAATTCATCTGCTAAAATCACTTTACCGGCTCGTGTACGACCAAATTCTAACTTGAAGTCAACTAGATGAATCCCAATTTTTTCAAAACGTGCGCGTAATAATTGGTTCACATCTTGTGATTTTTGACGTAGTTGTGCCAATTCAACCGCGTTAGCATAACCCAAAGCTAAGATTTGTGAGTCATTGATAAATGGATCATCTAATGCATCAGATTTATAATAAAACTCTTGGACGGTTGGCGTTAATTGTTGCATAGGTGTGACGTCAAACTTACTAACAAAGTGTCCTGACGCATAATTTCGTGTCACAACTTCAATTGGTAGAATATCTAATGTAGTGACTAACTCATCTGTTTTGGAAACTGCTGTTAAATAATGATTTTCAATACCGTTTTGAGTGAGATAATCAAACAGCAGATGACTAATCGCACTATTGAGTTCACCCTTACCTGCAATCATTTCTTTAACTTTACCGTTCAAAGCGGTTGCCTGATCCATATAATGTACCCAAAGAATATCTGAATCATTTGTTTGAAATACCTGTTTAGCTTTGCCCTGATAACGCAATGCTTGCTTTTCAATTGTTTGCCCTTGATAATCAATGCTGACCATGTGTTTCTCCCCATTTTCGTAAAGCACTAATGTTTTCTTTGCCTAAAACAGTAATATGACCCATTTTGCGATTGGCCTTAATTGTTGCTTTACCATAATCATGAAAATGCCATTCTGGATGATTAACCAGGTCTTCACGAGCTTGCGTCAATTCATCACCCAGTAAATTTAACATCAGCGAAGGCTCATATAATGTCACATCAGACAACGGTAAACCTGTAATACTTCTAATATGTCCTTCAAACTGAGAAATAGACGTTGCTTCAATCGTATAGTGGCCTGAATTATGTGGGCGTGGTGCCAGTTCATTAACCCAAACCTGACTGCCATTAACAAATAACTCAATACCAAGCACACCACGTAACGTTAATGCTTCAGCAATACGGGTGGCAATACGTTCGATATTTTCAGTATCCTCACTGCTAATTGCTGCAGGTGCATCACTTGTTTTCAAAATATGATTGACATGCACGTTCTCAGCAATTGGCCAATGGGTCACCTGACCTTTTGCATCACGGGCAACCATGATACTCAATTCTTTTTTAAATGGGACACACTGTTCTAAAATTAACTGACCACTAGGCCAATTGTTTAATAAGTCAGCCACATCATGATCATTATTTATTGACCATTGGCCGTGACCGTCATAACCACCACTAACCGTTTTTAAAATAGCTGGTAAGGTAACTTGTTTAATCGCCGCTTTAAACATTGCTGGTGAATCCACGGCCACAAAATTAGCAACTGGCACCTTAGCAATATCTCGAATAAATGACTTTTCCGTCAACCGATTACTTGTTATTTCAAGTAATTTTGTCCCTTGCGGCAAGGCAACCTTTTGCTGTGACAATGCCGCTACATCAACGTTTTCAAATTCGTATGTCAACACATCACTACGTTCAGATAATTGCGTTAAAGCAACGATATCGTTATAGGCAGCGACAATTTGAAAGTCTGCAACCTGACCTGCTGGTGCTGCTGGCGTTGGATCTAACACCCCAACTTTATAACCCATTGCTTTAGCAGAAAGAGCCATCATTTGACCTAATTGTCCCCCACCAATAATGCCTATTGTGGCTGGCGGTAATATTGGTGAAGTCATATTAAGTCATCCTCACTATCTACTGACTGTTGCGTTTGCCTTGCACGAAATGTTGTTAGTGCTTTCAAAATTGTATTGTCTTGTAAGGCAATGATTTGCGCTGCTAATAACGCTGCATTCTTAGCGCCCGCTTCTCCAATGGCTACTGTAGCTACTGGTATGCCTGCTGGCATTTGCACAATAGACAGTAACGAATCAATGCCATTTAAAGCATGTGATTGCATTGGAACACCAATAACTGGCACTAACGTATTAGCGGCTAACATACCAGGTAAATGTGCTGCACCACCAGCACCAGCAATAATAGCTTTTAAACCTTTGTTTTGTGCTTGTTGCCCAAACACTTGTAAGTGTTGAGGCATACGATGCGCTGAAATAATATGTTTTTCGTATGTCACACCTAATTCATCCAACAATACTGTTGTCTTTTGCATTGCTGGCCAATCACTCGTTGATCCCATGACAACTGCAACCTGAGCCATAAATCCCTCCATTGTTCGCTTTTTAACAGCAAGAACATGATTTAATCTTAATTAGTTCGTTTACAATTTAAATTTAACAGAAAAAAGAACAAAATGCTTCGCTTTTAAATAAGAATATTCACACAATAAAAAAAATCGTTCGTTTATACCGAACGATTCACCTAATTTGTAATTGATATACGAACGTTAGCTTTGTAAGTGTTTTCAATATTGATAAAACTTAATATTCGGAAATTTATGGTCAAAAAAAGCACCAACAATAGTTGATGCCTTGAAATGTTAACGGCCCGTACGCGCCATACGCTTTTCAGCATAACCTAATGCACGGCTAATACCAAATGTTAACACAAAGTATATCATTGATGTAATCAAAAGTGGGAAGAAGGGTTTAAAACTTGCCCCTTGCACAACCCCAGTCTGGAACATCAATTCGCCAACACCAATAACCGAAACGACAGATCCTTCTTTGATGACTGTCACAAATTCATTACCCAATGCCGGCAAAATATTCTTAATAGCCTGTGGTAAAATAATGAACCGCATGGTCTTGCCTTTAGAAAGACCGAGTGAACGTGCAGCTTCAGTTTGACCATAGTTGACTGAGTTAATACCAGAACGAATAATTTCTGCAACATAGGCTGCAGAGTTCAGTCCCATAGCTAAAGCACCCGCAGCAAAGGCTGATAAATTAAGTCCTATAACTTGCGTTCCAAAGAAAACCATAAACGCTTGCACCAAGAGCGGTGTACCACGAACATATTCAACATAGATATTACCAACGGCCTTTAATAGGAAGTTGGGTGACAACTTAAATAATGCAAATACAGTACCTAAAATTGAGCCAATGACAACTGCCACAGCAGCCAACGCCAACGTGATTAGCGTTCCTTTAATGAACAAATTACCATATTTCGACCAAAAAGACTGCTTAGCAAACATCAAGGTATTTGCTTCTTTCTTATAAGCTTTCAATTTACCTGATGACACAATATCATCAATAGCCTGATTAATTTTTTCTTTTAGCACTGGTGAGTTTTTAGGCATTGCAACTGAAACTGCGCCTTCAGCTTCGTTTGGTTGCGGATAAATCACTTTTAAAGCTTTATTTTGTTGTGCGTATGCCTCTGATATTGGATCATTTAATACAACACCAGCTATTTTACCTGCTGATAACTGTGAAACAAGGTCCGGCACTTTTTGAAGACTAACTAAGGTGGCACTAGACATATTATTTTGCACAAAGGTCTCTTGTGTTGTCTGACGTTGTGCTCCAACCTTTTTACCAGCAAATGAATTCACATTTGAAGTAAATTGGGCTGCATTTTTCTTTAACACCAGTACCGTCTGCTTTGGTGATAAATAAGACTTTGAAAAATCAACAACCTTTTCACGATCTGGTGTTGCATTAATACCGGAAATAATCACATCGATCTTGCCAGTTTGCACGGCACCAATCAGACCATCAAAACCCATTTCTTTAATTTGAAGCTTGACCCCCAAATCTTTAGCAATCTGCTTAGCCATTGAAACCTCAAAGCCAACAATCTGGTCACGTCCTTGAACCGTGGCATGAAACTCAAACGGTGCATAATCAGCTGATAAGCCGACTACCAACACACCACGTTTTTTGATAGCAGAATAGGCAGGGTCTGTTTCAGCTGCTTGTGCCTTTGGTGTTGCAACCATCATTAATGGTAACAACAAGATAATGCTCATCATTAATAATGATATTTTTTTCAATGTTTTATTTATCATACGGTATTCTCCCTAGAATCTATACTATTAACGTTTTTAATCATAACCCGCTCTGAATTTTTATGCAACATTTTCAGGCGAATATACGAAATAAGCTTGTATATTACATGTACATATGTATAAAACGCCATAAAAAAACGCCACAAAGTGGCGTCACCTGCTGTAAGCATCTATAGGCCATGTTTTGTTCCAGTGATATGCAGGTACATATCACTTTCGGTAATCATCTATCTAAGTTTGTAATCAAACCATACCAACCATCGCTTCAATTCGCTAGATTAGCCGCCCCTACCAAAAGTTTGGGTTGCCCGCTTGTGGGGTTTACCTCGTCTCAAACGCTAACTTTCATTAACGCATACGTTTCTATGGCACCTTCGAGCCTATTTAGACATAGCTAGAAGCCTTAGCCCTTTCGACCGCCGTGGCATTACTGCCCCTGGGTTTATTTTTTATCCCAGCACAATCACTACAACCATCTCAGGTTGTGCGAGCATGGACCTTCCTCACGCTAGAAATATAACGCGCAATTACCCGATACTTACATGTCGTGTATAAAAATTTAATTATTAAATGACGTGGTAATTAGATATTATCAGAATCATGTCCAAAGACTGCACGTTCAAGATTAGCAACGCGCTTAATCAAATCTAAGTTCGTCACAACTTGAGCAGCTTTTGGTGTTTCAACTACTGGTGTCACTGGTGCCTCAACTACTGGTTCAGCAGCAACATTAGTCTGTTGTTGCTTAATTGCAACTAACTGATCCTGTGATGCTTTCAAAGCCGTCTGTAATCTCGCGACTTCACCCTGTAATTGTTCAATACGACCAGCAAAAGCGCCATAGTCCTTGATAATATCATCTAGAAAGCTGTCAACATCGGCGGGATCGTAACCTACACCCATTCGCTTTTGCTTGAAAACGCGTTCTAAAATATCTTTTTGCGTGTACTTTACTTGTTCCACAAGTCACACCTCATTTACTTTTTTACTTAACCTATATTACCAATAAATCGATTAAATTACAAGTTTATAACACATTTATTCAAAGAAATCGTTTTCGGCTTGCTGTTCACTATACGTCGTTGCATAATCTTGTAATTGATCCATGTCAATTAGCGTCAAAGGATATGGCGTTTTACGTTGATGTTGTTGAATAATTTTGTAGTCATATTTAGCTTTGCCTTCAAACTCAGGATCGTAAAATAGCAATGCAGCGTCTGTATGGTTTAACATAAAAGCTTGATAATTTTGTAATTGCCCTGGCCCTTGATATGTTGCATGCGAGACACTGTCAACAAAATCAACGCCTTGTTTAAGTACCTGTAATTTACTTTGACTATTGGGATGCCATTGACTGCCAAAATCTTCGAAAGGCAACATCATGGCCACTTTAAGCATTGGCCAATCCTTTTTGAGTGCTAGGACGACTTCAATAGTCCATTGCTCAACACCGAGTTGCCCGCCAGTTAGTACCCATTCCAACCCATTTTCAAGTTGCTGACGTACCAATTGTTCTATAGCATATTTCATAACCAATATTTTAGGATCTTTATCGCCAAAAGTGCCCATCTCATAACTGCGATATCCTGTTATCCAGAGTCTTGACATCCCACCACCTCGAATAAAAAGCCTTGCATGTGCAAGACTTCCAAACATAAAATTAATGACTATTATTATTACCAACTTCAGCTGGCGTTGCACCTGATTGTGGTATTGAGTTAACAGATGGTAAGCCACCATTACTCCACTTAGCACCCTTAACTTCATATTCTACAATGTTGCCACGTACCTTAGATGTCACTGTATCAGGCATCGTCCAATCTGTATTTGGCTTATTTTGCATAGCATATGACATCACACGTTGGTAGAATTGCGCCGGTAAATCTTGATAAGACCACGGAATGTAATTTTCCCGTGGCACATCATATCCTGTCCAGACTGACAACGCATATGACTTAGTATATCCGGTAAACCACGCATCCTTAATAGCTTGGTTAGGCATGCCTTCATCATCACCATAACCAACCAAGCCAGATTTACCTGCCTGATGTAATCCAGGAATAATAGCATCACTGGCTGTCGCATTAGGCTTAATAACACCTTTCATCATATCAGTTAACATGAAAGCAGTACTTGTCTTCATAGCACGTTGACCATTGACACTATAATTATGGGTAGAGCCATCCGCTGTCACAATTTTTGTGATATAGGTTGGCTTATAATATGTGCCACCATTTGCTATAGCGCCAAAGGCTCCAGCTTCTTGTTCAGTAGAGGCTGTAATACCAATCGCATCAGCACCACCAGGCGTATGATCAATTGGCACGCCAATACCATTAATAAACTTACCAGCATCAGTCCCACCAACATCTTCCAACGTACGTGCTGCTGGTGTGTTACGTGACTGCGTCAGCGCTGTTCGCATGGTGATATTACCCATGAATTTGCCATCCCAGTTTGACAGATTTTTATCTGTGCCGGCATACTTATATTCTTTATCTTCAACTGTTCGATAAGTTGGCCAATTCAAGTATTCAATAGCAGGACCATAATCTAATAGTGGCTTGATTGATGAGCCTGACGAACGTGTCTTCAATCGGGCGTGGTTAGTGCCTTGTAATGTTTTAAGATTACGACCACCAATTTGCGCAACAACGTTACCGTTGTTTGGATCAGTCATTGTTGCCCCAATTTGCGTATCTGCTGATGGGAAAGTCACAGCGGTTCCATTGGCATTATCATACATGGATTGTTGTAAATTAGAATCCATATTCGTATAAATTTTCAGACCTGATTTATTCGTATCATAACCGAGTGAAGCGGCTTCTGCGAGTGTTGATTGTACATAAGCATCGACAACTTTACGATTTGTATTAGCTAACGCTGTTTTTGATGTCAAATCTTGCAAGCCGTCATTAATCGGTACCTTGATGGCATCATCTGCTTCTTTTTTGGTAATTGCCCCATACTTAACCATTGCCAACAAGACTGTATTACGACGTTCTTTAGCAGCTGAATTATCTTTAAGGTACGGGTCATAATTTGTTGGTGATTGTGGCATACCTGCTAGTAAAGCTAGTTGAGGTAATGACAATTCTGTCAATGGTTTGCCGTAGAAATACTCCGCAGCTGTTTTCATACCAGAAACACCATGCCCCATATAAACTTTGTTCATATAGAACGTTAAAATTTCATCTTTACTGAAATTTTTCTCAACGCGCAAAGCGAGCCATGCCTCTTGTGCCTTTCGTTTCAATGTTTGGTCAGCCGTTGACGTACTAAATACAGACAATTTAACCAGTTGCTGTGTTAAAGTTGATCCGCCTTGCATACCCAATGATGAGCCACGTAAGTTGGCTAATGCAGCACCAGCAATACGAACTGGATCGACGCCGTTATGTTTATAAAAACGACGATCCTCGATTGAGACAACTGCTTGTTTTAAGGACTTAGGAATTTCATTAGAATTAGCGTAATCTCTCTCAACAGCAGATAACTTCCAAATTGGATTACCTTGACTATCGTATATCGCGCTAGATGGTTCTGAAGCTAGATTAGAAGCTGTAATGTTAGGTGCATCATTCGCATAAGTCACAAAAACAGCTGCGCCTGCTAACACCCCAATGAAGCCAATAACTAAGAGCCATAAAATAGTGGCTAAAATCCAACGTCGCTTTTTCTTTTTTGGTTTTTGGGGGCCACCCGTGCTATTACCATTGCCATTATTGGGTGGCATAGTAGGCGGTTCAGTCGCCGGATGGTTATCGTACATATTTTGGTTACGGTTGACACGCGACCACTGATTCTTATTTGCCATAATTGACGACATACTCCTAAATAATTAGTTAAGGTTCTCAAAATATTGATCGACAGCTTTTAGATAATCTAAACTTGGATTCAGACTTTCTGGCACACGATAGCCTTCAGCAATGATATCTTGGTAAGCGATTGACTGTTTACCACGTAACTTCTCCCATTGCCTAATCAGTGCTTGTGCTGGGTAAATATAGGATTCATCTAAACTGGTAAATTTGATAATCACAAAGCCAACCCCATTTTGAGACAATACATTGGCTAAATGCACAATTTGATGTTCGTGGAAATTTTTGAGTGGGAAAGAAGTTTTATTTTTTGTTTCTTTTGCGTCAAAGTCAATATATCTACCTTGATAGACACCATTGTAATCCGTTGTTGACGCTTGCTTAAAGTAAGCTTCAGTAATTTTTGCTGCTGAGCGCGCTGGATAATCAACTTTAACAATCGTAATGGGTGTCGGTTTCTTATGTATCACCGCTAGATGATTGGCGAGATAATAATCATTAGCTAGATTAATCTCGTCTTCTAGACCCATACCTCGTTTGCCAAATGTTAACGCTTTTTTAGTTGTTTTGCCCGTACGCATTGTATTTTTTGCTTGCGCAGTTCGTCGTCGTGTGCCGGCCGGATAATTAATTGCCATTAATCCCCTCAACGTTAAATTAAACTATATATTTTCTATTTTACCATAAAAGGGAAAATGACAAACTAGTTTTTTCGACGCTTTATTATGCGACGCAATAACAGCCTGTGACTTTCCAGCCGGCGCAACTATGCTAAAATAATCATTGATAACTACGTGCTGGTCATCTTGAAAACATCATTTGAACAGCACAATAGATTGGAGTATGAACCATGCAAAAAGTTTATATTATTGAAGATGATGAAGGCATCACCCAACAAATGAGGCAAGCACTTGAAAAATGGCATTTTGCCGTGTCTAGTGTAGCCGATTTTGAGGCAATTGATACTGAAGTTAAACAGTGCCAGCCAAACATTATCGTCATGGATATTACCCTACCTTACTTTGATGGCTTCTTCTGGACGCAAAAAATTCGTACCTTTTCACAGGTACCTATTATTTTTGTTTCGGCAGCTAGCTTAGATCCTAATGCTATCAGGGCAATAGCCATTGGTGCCGACGATTACTTAACTAAACCTTTTTCAACAGCGGTTTTTATTTCTAAAATTCAAGCAATTTTACGACGCATAGGTCAATATGATGACTTCACTGATACAATTACATGTGGCAACTATAGTTTAAGTATTGTGACAAATATCCTGCAAACCCCAACAAATTTTATCAAACTGACTGCAACAGAAAGTATCATTTTGAGATTATTAATGCTTAATCCAAACCAGACTATTTCCAAAGAAAAGATCATCAAACGTATTTGGCAAAATGGTGATTTTACAGATGAAAACATTCTAAATGTTAATATCAGTCGTCTTCGTGATAAACTAACGCAAGTTGGGCTAAAAAATAGGCTTACCACTGAATACGGGAAAGGTTATAAATTTATCTCATGAGCACTGTCAAGCTTTATGCCAAAATCAGCATATCTGAATGGCCTATCATCTTAGCCTATAGCCTATTGATGCTACTGTTAAGCTTTTTAGGCTATCTTTACAAAATTGATTTAGTTATCATAATCGACCTCATACGTTATTCTATCATTCCTCTTTTGATTATCGTTAGCACACGAATCTATCAAAAAATCATTGATACAAAGCAGGTTCAAAAAGCAATCATTGAACAGAAAGCCACAAATATCAAAATGCACGGGTTCTATGGTCACTTATGCGCCAAGACCCTAACAACTTTTATGAACAAAGCACAAGCTGATAACCGACAACTCATAGAAGCGTTCAAAGAACGTCAAGATTACTTGACTTTATGGAGTCACGAAATGAAGACCCCTTTAACTACCTTAACCTTAGCAGCTGAAAATAATACCGTTGTACCAAGTGATTTGGTTAGCGAAAAAGCCGACCTACTGACATATCATATTGAGCAACTCTTAACGATTGATCGTTTGGCTGATTTTAACAAAGACCTTTATTTCGAGTATATATCTCTGTCTACTTGTGTTACCGATGTTGTTAAACAAAACACCTCTTATTTTTTATCCCACAAAGTAGTACCTATAATTACCCTACCAGAAGTTATGGTGTTATCTGACCAAAAATGGTTGTGTGTCATGCTAACACAACTGATTAGTAATGCAATTAAATATTCATCTCAAAATAGTCGAATTGTGTTAACTTTTGACGACCACACTTTATGGATTAAAGATTTTGGCGTTGGCATTTCGCAAAGCGACCTACCTCGTATTTTTGACCAAGGTTTTACCGGGACAAATGGCCGTCTTAATAGTGAAGCCACAGGTATGGGACTTTATATCGTGCAAAGAATTGCTGCTATATTAGATATTCAAGTCATTATCCAATCACATCAACAAAAGGGAACCAGTGTTGCGATCCAATTCAATCCTAAAAAATTAAAATATAACAAACTGTAAGTATTCTCTCGCTTTTGTAACTACAACCAATCGTAAATCTTCTTTATACTCAGGGTATCAATAAAAGGAGTTTTGATTATGAGTTTATTAAATTTAAAACATATTAAAAAGGTTTTTACCGAGGGAAATACTAATCAGATTGTTGCCCTCAGAGATATTGATCTTTCAGTTGAGAAAGGTGAGTTTGTAGCTATCATGGGTGAGTCTGGTGCCGGTAAGTCAACACTACTCAATATTATTGCTACACTTGATCAGCCTACTAGTGGCACAATAACGCTTAATCAAACTGACCTTAGTCATCTATCAGAAAAAGACTCGTCCCAGTTTCGCAGAGAACATTTGGGTTTCGTCTTTCAAAGCTTTAATTTACTGGATACATTTAATAATCGTGATAATATTTTTTTGCCTCTGGTTTTATCAAAAGCCAAACATGAATTCATGATAGAACGTATCAAACCATTATCCAAAGCTTTAGGTATTGATAACCTATTAGATCGTCAGCCATCTGAAATTTCCGGTGGACAAAAACAGCGTATTGCGATTGCCCGAGCATTAATTACACAGCCGGATTTATTATTAGCCGATGAACCGACGGGCGCTTTGGATTCCGGTAACAGCGAAAAAATCTTGCAATTATTTAATCACATTAATCACAGTGGACAAACAATCCTAATGGTGACACACAGTGCTGAGGCGGCAAGCTATGCTCAACGCACATTATTTATTAAAGATGGCATCATTTACAATGAACTCTATCGTGGTGATCAAAACCGCAGTCACTACCTCGAACAAATCATCAACAGTCTAGCTGCTTTACAAAGTAGAGAGGTGACTAGCCAATGATTCAATTTAAGCTCGCCTATCATCATCTTGTTAAGAATAAAAATCAAAGCCTACCCTTTATTTTCTCCAATACCATTTGGGTAGCTGTTGTTTATATCTTTTTAGCAATGTTATATGATACCAACCTGAAAAATATTTCTTTTGGTGCGATAGCTGTTGCGCTTATGCAACTTGGCCTTGGCTTTGTCATATTAGTTTCAGGTTTAGCCATTATTTATGCTGAACAAACCTTGAGTAAACAACGTACTAAAGAACTTGGGTTGTACAGTATGCTTGGTTTAAACAAGCACAACTTACGGCAAGTCATCGGCATTGAAAATTTACTTTTTTATGCCATCAGTACAGGTCTTGGACTAATTATTGGTATTACCTTTTCCAAACTTTCTGTAATGAGTTTACGTGTGCTGCTTAATTTTGAACATCTTCATCAAACACTCACCATAAAACCTATTGCTATCGCTGCTATCATTTTTGCCATTATTTTCTTATTACTGACGCTATACGATTTTTGGGGGCTACGCCACATTAATCCTATTACACTATGGCATAAAGCTTCCAAAGCGGAAACAGTACCGAAAGGACATACATTTTTAGCAATCACTGGCTTAATCGTGCTCATCATGGGTTATTATATTTCTATTTCATCCCGAGCATCACTCTCGGCATTTTTGCAGATGATGGTCGCTATTATGCTTGTCGTGGCTGGTACCTATCTGATTTTTATCATTGGAAGTATTGTGTTTCTAAAGCTATTAAAGCAGAATGAAAATTACTATTATAAACCTAAAAATTTTATTGCTGTCGCCAACATGCTTTTTCGAATGAAGCAAAACGGTGCTGGCCTAGCAACAATCAGTCTTTTGTGTACCGCCACCTTAGTATCAATTATTGCCTCTGTCTCACTTGTCGCAGGCCAAAATAATCTACTCAATTTGTGGAGTCAAAGAGATATTCAAATTGTTTCTACGTCACCAATTAACCTTGTCCAGAATGAACAAATAACACAATTTGCTAGCAAAACAAATATAAGCCTTCAATCGCGGCGCCAAATGACTGTGACGATGCCAACAAACGGTGAACTGAAAAATAACTATTTTAAAGCCAATAATTCTTTAAAAACTGAAGTGGCGATATCGTCGCTGGACTTACAACAATATAATCACATAGAAGGCACACATTATCATCTGGCTGATGACGAAATTCTCTTGTACAGTCCAGACAACACTTATCAAGGCAAGGAGATTATAATTCATGGTCACAAATACAAAGTTAAACCAGTGACATCATTTAACACTTCTTTTGTATACAACCATAGCACCTATAAACCAATTTTTATTATCGCTAAATCACAAGCAATCGCACAAAAAATTAATCCCACACCTGTACTTTACGTCACCAGTTTTAACACTGTTGGAACTAAATCGGCTTGTAAACAATTTGGTGAAAAACTTCCTAATCTGCTCAACGCCGACCCTGCCAGCATCACGTCACGCTTTGTCATTAAAGATTTGTTTGGTTCACTGTTTGGTGGTTTCTTATTTATTGGTGTGCTCATTAGTTTAGTGATGATTTGCGCGACCGCTATGATTATTTACTACAAACAAGTTTCTGAGGGTTATTCAGACAAGGCAAACTATGCGATTATGCGGCAATTGGGTCTTAGTCAACAGGAAACAAGAAAAGCAATTAATAGCCAAGTACTTACTGTTTTTCTCTTACCAATTGTTGGTGCTGTCATCAATTTAGCTTTTGCACTACCTGTACTCAAAAATGTTTTATCGGTTTTTTCAATGTATAATATTAATATTTTGATAAGTGTTAGTTTCATTTGCATTGCCCTGCTCATCACCATTTATATGTTAATATATTGGGCTACAACAGCAGTCTATAAACAAATTATTGTTTCATAACAAAAAAACATCGTGTTAACAAGTATGCGTTAGCACGATGCTTTTTATAACATTAAATGGACTATGACACTTATATCCCGAAACGCATGCCAGATTATTTACTTGGTTTGCGCCACAGCTTGATCAGACTTATTCTTTAAATTTTGCGCATCTTGCAGTGCCTGCAAGAGATTATCTTCTGAATGTTTTTTATCATCTAATTGTTTATTTAAATCACTAATTTTGCTATTCAATTGATCTACCTCTTGTTGCTTTGCAGCGACTTTTTGATTGCCTTCGTCAATTTTTTGCTGAATCTCCTTTTTCAGGGCTTCTTCTTCATTGTTTTTCTGGTTGACTAAGTCCTGATATTGCTGTTGTTGGCTCTTTAACTGATTTTTCAAATCAGCCAGCTCTTGTTGATTTTGGGAAGCCTCCCCTTTTAAGCTATTAATACGATTAACTAATTTATCAATATTATCAGCAGTGGCTTGCATGTTTTGATGGCCAACTGTCCAATCAATTGCTGCTTTAACACCAATGACTGAGCTAAAAAACGCAATCACTACTATTGATGCAACAATTATTTTTTTGAAACGCATTATTCTTCTCCATACTACTTATCTTACTGTTAATGACAACGACAACTAATATTTTCTATTTACGACATAATAACCACCTACCTTTTTGATATATGCCCACAGCCATGGCTTTATCGTCAGGGTCGCGATAGTAACAGGTCTAGACGCAACTTTTGATTTTTTAAATAAATTCATCAAACATTACGTCTGTTATTATATTAACGTCAATTAATATATTTTCGATTAAAATAGTATTTTTTAAATAAAAAAACATGTACTTAAATGCCATATTTAATAATCCGTCAGTAGTTTGGCCTCAGTCATTAGCATCAGCGCCCACTTTATTCTGGTTTCAATATACGATACAATGGGAATATTACTAATAATAATAAAAGCAGTCGTATGTTTAATTTTTTTGTTAAACGTTAAACAGCACAAAAAACTTTTTAAGGAAAATAACAATGAAAAAAATTATATTAGTTGTCGTCGTTATAGTAGCAATTATCACTGTTCTAATCATGACATCTAAAACAGATACCTCTTCTAGTACCCAGTCTTTTGCAAGTCAAAAATTACAAACCACAACTGAAGCACAGGACGATAAAGTGATACTAAATAAAGTTTCCGTTGATCTCAAACAAACTTCTGATACAATGTTAAATGATTTCAATGCGTCGTTAAAAAACGCTCCTCAAGATATTGAAGGGCGAAAAAAAATGACAGAAACGCATGTTCAAAAATTACAAGATATGGCCAAGAATGGCTTAAGTCAGTTAGATAAAGTACGGTCTGAAAAAGGTAAAAATAATCAGAATTATAATGATTACGCTACCCAGATTAAGAATTTATATTCCGAAAAAAGCAAAACATTAATTGATGCTTATAACAATTCAATTAAAACACAATAACCATAAAAGCAAGCTTATCTGGGCTTGCTTTTTTATATGCCTATCCCACTGTTTTCAGATATATTATGGCCAAAGCTGGCTAGTTGATTGTTCTTTTTCGATAATTAAGTGTATATTTAATTCATAAGTGTTATAAAACTTAATTAATAGTTAGGACACTGGGGAGAAACATGACATTCTATACGGAACAACTATAAAAACAATTAGTCAGTATTTGATGTCTTACACTACGTTGAACGTGCCAAGCAAACACGATAAAAGGTTTGGGAGAAGATTATGTTTAAAATACTCAGAAAAACACTGTTAGTACTGGCCATCTCGAGTCTCGCAGGCCTAGCATCTGCTGATACAATTTCAGCAGATAACAGTTACAGAGACACTAGTTTAACAAATCCAGATCAACATCCCCTTAACTTTAATCACTCAAAACAACTGGTACTAAAAGACAAAGACAACCATCAACGTGCTACTGATGCGCATATTCAACTATCTTATTCAGAAAAGCCATCGGCAAAACGCGCAGCACGTCTCGAGTACAATCCTGTTGGTTGGCATAACTATCGTTTTAAGTACGAAAAAAGTAACGGTAAAATTAGTAAAGCTTGGTTATTTAATCGCGGTCACCTTGTTGGTTATCAATTTAGTGGTTTAAACGATGAGGCGCGTAACCTAGTTCCTGAAACTGCTTATTTAAATGCTGGTGCGCTGAAAAGTACTAATGCTTCTAATAAGAAAAGCATGCTTTACTATGAGAACCATCTAGCTACTTGGCTTAAGGCAAACAAGGGTTATCGCCTGGATTATCAGGTTACACCATTGTATAGAAATAACGAACTTTTACCACGTCAAATTCGCTTAGCCTATGTTGGTTACAAAGAAAGTGGTAAAAAAGTAACGATTAACCTGCATTCTTATCGTGAAGAAAAAGGCAATGATGAAACAACAGTTGTTTATCTTGATAATGACAGTCCAAATGCCATTATTGATTATTCAACAGGCACCGCACGTAATACACTAAACAAAGAAAAAACGCTTAAAGAAGAAAAAGAAGCCGCTGATAAAGCTAGTTCAGAAGCAGTCGCCTCTGCCGAAAAGGTTTCACATGAAGCAAGTAAGTCATTATCACGTGAATTAGCTCATTCAGAGTCCCGTGCAAAAGAAGCAGCCGATACAGCAGCACAACAACAAGCACAAACTTATGTTACGCCTGATCCATCACCGTCCTCAGCCGCAGATGGCAACATTAATAATACCGGTGCCTACAAGTGGGCCATTCAAGATGGCTTTAACTGGCAAACAAGAAAAGGACATTCAACGCGAATTGCACCTGGTGGTGCACTGCCTGCTGGCTACCACTGGCAAGTTCAGTAACTTTAAACATACACTATTACAATAAATATTAAACAATACTTATTTTTAAAATAGAAAGTATCTCTTAAATTTTTGAAATTAACATTTTGCTAGGCAAAATAAAAAGAGCAAGCACAAAGTAGGCTTGCTCTTTTTATTTATCGGCTGAAAAAACTATAACTGATATAATACACTAATGATCATTATACCCTTAGCATTGCTTATTCCCACTCAACAGTTGCTGGTGGCTTAGCCGTAATGTCGTAGACGACACGATTAATGTGTCCAACTTCATTGACAATACGTGCTGAAATCTTTTGCAGCAATGGCCAAGGTAATTGGGCAAAATCAGCTGTCATACCGTCAACAGAAGTGATGGCACGAATGGCAATTGTATAATCATACGTACGATAATCGCCCATTACACCAACAGAGCGAACACCTGTCAAGACAGTAAAATACTGCCAAACATCGCCTTCAAGACCTGCTTTTGCAATTTCATCACGCAAAATCCAATCAGAATCACGGACGATTTCTAGCTTATCTTCGGTAATATCACCTAAAATTCGAATACCTAAGCCAGGACCTGGGAATGGCTGACGCCAAACCATTTCGTGTGGCATATTCAATGCTTCACCCAACTCACGAACTTCATCTTTAAAGAGTGTGTTCAATGGTTCAATCAACTTAAACTGCATATCTTCTGGCAACCCACCAACATTATGATGAGACTTAATTGTTTGTGCCGTATCCGTACCAGACTCGATAACATCGGTATAAAGTGTTCCTTGTGCTAAGAAATCGATATCTTTTAACTTAGTTGCTTCATCGTTGAAGACTTCAATAAATTCATTACCAATGATTTTACGTTTTTGTTCAGGATCTGTGACACCAGCTAATTTTGAAAGGAAACGATCTTGTGCATCGACTTTAATGATATTCAAACCAAATTGGTCGCCCATCATTGTCATGACTTGTTCTGCCTCGTTTTTGCGCAGCAGACCATGATCTACAAAGATGGAAGTTAATTGATTACCAATAGCTTTATGTAATAGTACACCAACAACTGATGAATCAACACCACCTGATAAGCCCAACAAAACTTTTTTATCACCCACAGTTTCGCGAATTCGGGCAATTTGTTCATCAATGAATCCACTCATGTCCCAATTTGCTTCTGCTTGTGCAATATCTAATACAAAGTTTTGGAGAATTTGCTTACCGTGTTCAGATAGTGTCGTTTCAGCGTGAAACTGGACACCATATAAGCGTCGCTCATCATTAGCAATTGCCGCAATTGGTGTTTTGTCTGATCCACCAGCAACAACAAACCCTTCTGGTAAGGAAACAACATTGTCTGAATGACTCATCAACACAGTTTGCGATTCGGGCGTATGCGCAAATAAACGACCAGCTGACTCTGTTTTCTTTAGAGCGGTTTGGCCAAATTCACCATTACCAGGATTAGCTTCGACCTGACCACCAAGGTTTTGAGCCATCAATTGCATGCCGTAGCAAACACCCAGTACAGGAATACCTAATTCAAAGATACCATTATCAATCGCGAAAGCATCGGTTTCATACACTGACTTTGGCCCACCAGATAAGACAATTGCTTTAGGATTATATGCTTTAACTTCCTCAGCAGTCATATGACGCGACTTCAATTCTGAAAAAACACCCATCTCACGAATGCGGCGGGTAATTAATTGGTTATATTGGCTACCGTAGTCTAAAACTAGGACCTTATCGGCATTTACTTCAGCCATTTGGTTACTCTCCCTTTTTGATCTAATGTTATCATCACTTAGCGTAGTTTGGTGCAATTTTTGTAATTTCGACATCGTGTGGATGTGATTCTCTCAAACCATTATCTGTGATTTGCACGAATTGTGCGCCCAGCTTTAAATCCAAAATAGTAGATGATCCTGTGTACCCCATACCAGCACGTAAGCCACCATCTGCTTGGAAGATTGCATCATCAATTGACATGTCACCACCAACAAATGTGCCATCAGCTTCAAGGACTTCACCCTTGAGTAAATCAGTAACCAAAATAGCATCAGCACCAGCAGAAATCGCTTTAACTACATCTCCTGAATAATGGACACCACCTGAGGCAATAACCGTCTTATCAAACTCTGAGGCTACTTCTGCAATTGCCATTGTTGTTGTTAAGAATGGGTACAATGCATTATTTGGCAATGGTGAGTTCACTGAACGCCCAGCAATCACTGCATCAACACCATCTTGATACAAAGCACCAGCAATACCCTGGTCTTCCACCGCACCAACTGCTAAGAAAGTTTTTGGAAAGGCTTTACGAACAGCTTTGACAATAGCATTTGTTTCTTGATTTAAGTCATCTTGCAAATAGAAGAAAATAGCATCAGCACCAGCGGCCACAAGTTTATCCACACGTGCCTGTGCACCTGTAGTCAACCAAACTTCGGCTGCTACACGGACACGACCTTTATCGTCAACAAACGCATTAGGATATTTCTCATTGTCTACTTCTGTTGCTTTAGCAGCAGAGATCACAGCCATTTGTGCTGCAATATCTTCTTGTTCGGCTACCACACCTAAGCCACCATTTAAAGCAGTTGCCACAACACGATTATCTGTTGCTGTACCGTTGGCTTCTGAAACTAATGGCATGTTCAAAACAAAGCCATCTGCCAATCGTGTTGCCAAAGATACTGTGTGAGGGAGCACATTCGAAGCTCCTGGAACTAATAATACTTGGTCATAACCCAAGCCTTTGTTTTCATTATTTTCAGACATATTTTTTCTCCGTGATACAAACATTAAAATGTTGGCATTATATAAGACTTTTTGACATGTGCTACTTCCGCTTCATAGTCAATCACACTGATATCACGTGTCATACGACCATTTTTTGATAAGTCAGCAACTGAGCTTTCGTCCATCTTAGCCATTTCTTCACGGATAGCGGTCATCATCTTGGCTAATACATCTGCCAAAGCCCCCTTGTAAGCGACGCGGGCTTCGATACCTTCTGGTACCATTTTTTTAGCTTCATTGACTTCCCCTTGGAAGTAGCGGTCTTTAGAACCAGCTTCCATTGCAGCAATTGACCCCATGCCACGGTATGTTTTGTATCGCTTACCATTGTCTTCAAAAACGTCGCCTGGTGTTTCTTCTGTACCAGAGAACATTGAACCGAGCATAACCGCATTTCCCCCAGCAGCTAATGCCTTTGTAATGTCTTTTGCAGTTTTAGCACCACCATCAGCGATAATAGCTTTACCACGGCGTGCCCCTTCTTCAGCTGCATCACGCACAGCAGAAAGTTGTGGCACACCAATCCCTGCAACAACACGTGTTGTGCAAATTGAACCAGGTCCAATACCAATTTTAACCACATCTGCACCGGCATCATACAAAGCAGCAGCGCCTGAAGTTGTCGCAATATTACCAGCAATAATGTTCAAAGTTGGGAACGCGTCACGCACCTCGGAAACTTTACGCAATACACCTTCTGAATGACCATGAGCAGAGTCAAGTACAATCGCATCAACACCGACAGCAGCCATGGCTTCGACACGTTTTACCGTATCAGAAGTCACGCCTACCGCACCGGCAACTAAAAGACGTCCTTGATTATCTGTTGCAGCATTAGGATAAATATCTGAGTCAAAAGTAGCTGTTTTCACACGCTTCACTTCATCAGCCTGCTCGGCAATAGTCATGTTCTTATGAATAACACCAAGACCACCCAATTTAGCCAATTCTGTCGCAAAACGTGCTTCTGTGACAGTGTCCATGGCCGCTGAAATTAATGGTAATTTCAGCTTCAATGTCGGTGTCAACACAGTGCTAACATCTATGTCAGCTGACTTAACTGTTGCGTTTTGATCATAAACTAACTTCATATCATCAAACGTCAAGCCCATCTTAGCAAACTTATTGCGTGAGCTGAACTTAGGCTTTTCATCGTCTAAGAAAAATTTTTGCATGAGATCCTCCAGATTTAAATGTCATCAGTAAATTGTGCAATGATTTACTGATTCTGACTTATCATGTTAGGCCTTTTTGTTAACACAATTGTTAACGGATCCGCCGAGTATATTTTAGAATGAAACTAAACACATTTTATTGACAGTAAAAAAGCATTCGGGACACGACAGATCCACAAATGCTTCAACGACAAAAATATATCGGTTCACATTTGCGGATAGTCACGACTTTTGGGGCGTGGTAGAAACTGCTGGCCATTCCCCAGCGATATATCTGCAAACAAAAGATTTAGTTGTTGATATCACTTTACAGGTTTTTATGAGAAAAATCAACCCTAGAAAAAAGCAATTAATTGCTTCACAAATAAAAAACACCTAGTCATTAACTAGATGTTCTTACATTTTTTCTAACCTTGCAATTCGTTCTTCAATCGGTGGGTGTGTATCAAATAAGCGCGCCTTTTTCTTTAGTGGGTCGCTAATATATAATGCTGCCGATGATTCATCTACATGTGACATTGGTGGTGCAGAATTCAACTTACGTAAAGCAGCAATTAATTCTTGTGGATTACGTGTCAACGCTACACTACCAGCATCAGCTAAATATTCACGATTCCGTGAGATAGCCATTTGAATAACAGCCGCTACTAGAGGTGCAAAAATCATGACTACTAACGATAATATAAAAACCAATAGTTGCCCACCACCGCCACTATCGCGATTATCACGATCACGGCTACCCGAACCGAAAAGCCACCAATTACTGCCTAAATTAATCAAAAACGATATGGCAGCTGTTAGTGCCAAGGCAATTGTCGATATGCGGATATCATAGTTCCGGACATGACTGATTTCATGACCAATAACGCCTTCTAATTCATTTCGGTTCATTAAGGCGATTAATCCTGTTGTTGCAGCAACAGCAGCATTCTTGGGATTATTACCAGTTGCAAACGCGTTTGGACTCTCATCTTCAATAATAAAAACCCGCGGCATAGGTACTTGCGCAACCATTGCCATATCCTCAACTGTGTGCCAGAGCTCTGGTGCTTGATCAGCTGAAGTGACTTCTGTGCCATGGTTCATTGCCATAACAACATCTGTTGCGTTACTAATCATAATGACTGCATAAATTACACCAACAAGTAGAGCACCAATAATACCAGTCACTAAAGATTTTAGAAGTAAATAACCGACCGCAGCCCCTACAATACCAACCAGCGCCAAAAAACCAATTAATAAGAAAACCGTTCGACGTTTATTAGATTGTATCTGCTCGTATAACATTAAAACTTAACCGTAGGTACTTCTTTTTCTGTTTCAGGTACAGCAATAAACTCACTTGGTTCAAAGTGATGAATGCCCGCAATAACGTTACTTGGAAAGGTCTGAAGCTTGGCATTATAGCTAGCTGTTGTTGTATTAAACAACTGACGAGAATAGGCAATCTTATTTTCGGTGTTAGTCAACTCTTCTTGCAATTTGGTAAAGTTGTTGCTAGCTTTTAGTTCTGGATAAGCTTCTGCCACAGCAAACAAGTGCGTCAAGGCACCAGATAACTGATCAGACGCTACCATAGTATCAGCTGGTCCTTGCGCATTGTTAACTTTTGTACGCGCATCTGTGACAGCTTGCAATGTTGACTTCTCAAAGTCTGCATAACCCTTCACGGTATTTACTAAGTTTGGAATCAAATCATTTCGACGTTTGAGTTGTACATCTATTTGACTCCAAGACTCTTTTGTGTGCATCCGTGACTTAACCAAGCCGTTATATACACTAATCCAAATAATTGCAACAATGGCAATTACTGCAATGATAATCAGAAATGTCATGAGCGTTCCCCTTTTAAATTAGCATTTGCTAATATTTTTTTGTTAATACTATAACATAATAATCATCTCATATATTGGCTTATTCCACAAATACTTCGCGCTTATCTTTCAAACCAACTTGGTCAATATGCGCGATGTACCATTGGTAAAAGAAAGGTAGTTGCTGTAGTAGTGTAAAAATTGTGACCTGTTGATTATCATCAACAATGGCATAAACCCATTGTTGATGCCCTGAGTCATTGAATACTTGTGTTAATCTGATAGCAATTTCTCCAACAGCAATTTCCACCCCAATTTGTTGGCCTTGCGCTCGCTTTAACACAAATTGCTGCTTGGCTGCTGTGACAAATAAACTATCTAAAACAACCGACGGCAACTCTCTTTCAACCATCACCAAATCTCGTTGATGTTGGGCAGCAAGTCCTGGTAAATCAATGCTAAACTCTTCTGACGCTAGCTGCTCAGCAATAGCTATGAGGCGTTTTTGAAAAATCGCTAATGCTTGGACCCCGGCTAACTGTACAGCTTCTGTTTGCACTAACTTAGCAAACTGTTGTGTGTCTAAATAAAAACGCTTATGTACAATATCCCAATATAATACCCGCAATTCTTGTGCTGTTTCTTCCAAATAAAAACCACCTGACGCTAAAGGCGCCGGTACGAATTTGAAAGCCGCATTTGGCCATTCATCAAAATGTAACTCAGCCGATTTTTGTCCCCTTGGCAAAACAGTTTCAGTATTTGATAGTGAGGCAGTTTCGGCCAGACGTGCAAAGGCTACCGTCACCCAATGCGTACTTGGAAACCAATAATCATTTGCAATTCGTAACATCGTTGATTCATGGATATCAAAAGCCAATATTTTCTCAACAACTTCTAATAAATCTGCCGTCTCATCAACATCGCCCAAAGTAGCAATTAAAATTTGCCAACGATTAAAGAGCGTCAAATCTTGTTTTAGTCTTTCACTGTAAACCTGTGTATCAAAATCTGCCATATCATTACCCTTTTTTGAGGTTATCTAAGTAAACATCATGTAATTGTGATATCGCTGCCACAAATGCTGCCACATTTGAATATTGCGACAAAATTGCCTGCAACTCTAACTGTCTCAAGGCGTCATCTTTTTCGTAAGCTAATAATTCATTTTCTTGATCAACTAATTTACGTTCAACTTCTGGTATGCGCTTCTGAGTCGCCTCTAATAATTCGCGCTTTTTTTCTAAAGCTTCACGTGTATTTTTGTCATTACGATTAAATAAGCCTGACTTGTTGGCTGACAATTCTGTAAGCTGATCTTTGACAACTTGTAACTCTAACGTTCGTTTTGTATTATCTGCTAAGAACGCTTTTAGTCCTTTAATATTTTCGTTGATTTCTTGAACTTTACTTTCATTAATACTTTGGCCCTCTGACAACTTTTCGGTTGCCTGAAGTTCGGTTATCATTTGCTTTTCCAAAGACAGTGTTATCGACAAAATGTTTAACGTGCCTAATTGCCGATGGTGCCACCAATCACCTAAAAAAACGTCATAAGTATCGCTAATCGTGCTTGAAGGCGTAAGCGATAAAAAGGGTAACTTTTCAGCAAAAAAGTGCATTAATTCTGGTGCTAGAAAATCAGATAGTTCGTCTGTTAAATCAGACACAATTAAAGGTAACTGTTGTCCAGATGACAGCGAATCATTATTTGTTGCTAATAGTTCATAAACTTCAGCAACATGTTGCTTTGTAATGGCCAATTGTAATTGCCCTAAGTATAAGATTTTATTATCAATACGGTTAAGCAAATCTGGTTGTAAGGTTGTTTGTGTTTCTTGATTTGTCATCACGATACCTCCATTCGGTACAAAACTTAATCTTAGCATACACCAAGTAGATGGTTAAAAATAGCCTGTTAATATTTTTTTATGACTTCGTCGAGAGAAAATAAAAAACGATAATTATCACAATTATCGTTTTGGACGTAAGATTGCTGGGATACGATTAATGCGCGAACCTAATAGTTCATCGCCAAACCCCATACGTAAGTATAGTAAACAAACAACGGCACCACCAACACCTGCACTAATTAATGCTGTTAGGGTTACTGATAATTTGCTGTCTAATGGGAATATGAACTGACGCATCACAACAACAATGAGATAAGCGATAACTGCCATCACAACCGCACCAATAAATAGCTGCCAAAGTTCATCCGCAATATCACTTAGAGACACTTGATAGGCTGTTTTCAAATAACTAAGCATAAACGCAATAGCAATTACCATGCCAACGACGCTTGACATCAAAGCGCCCATCCCTTCAAAATAACGAATAAACGGTACTTGCAAAGCAACTTTAACTAATAATCCAAAAACAAACGCTTTTATTACAATGGACACTTCGGACAGTGCTTGCAAAATAAAGGAAAGTAACATAAACAGGCTAAAGACAACGGCCAAAACTGTCGAATATTGTAAAAGATATATGCCTTCTTGATTAGACACGTCAATAGGATAAAACATTTTATATAGTGGGCCAGCGATAGCAAACATACCTAATGCACTGGGAAGCATCACCAATGCAAATAATTTAATCACCTGTCGTAATTGTATTTGAATATCTTCACGCGTAAGTGTGGCTTTACTCCCAGATAACATTGGTAATGCTGTGGCTGCAATGCTAGTAGAAAACGGCACAATAATCATAATTAGCTTATTCGGATTGGCACTAAACAATGCAAACTCCACCTGTAGCTGTTCATTAGTATAAGCAAAAAAATGATTCATAATATCAAAGTACGTATACTGATCAACAAGTTGAAATAAAGTAATTGCTGAACCAATAATAATAAAAGGCCATGATTCTTTCAAAATACTAAAAATTAACCCCCATGTCGAAGCCGCTTCATGCGGTTGGGTTGTATCGAGTGGCTGAGATAAAATACGATGATATCTCAACCATCCCCATATCAAGACCATCATACTGAAAATAGCCCCGATAAACGCGGCAAATGTTGATTGCACAACCACACCACTCCAGTTTCCTGGGTTAATTTTTAAAATTGCTACAGCCGTAACCAGCATGTAAATCACACGAGCAATTTGCTCAACAACTTGTGATAGTGCTGAAATACTCATCAACTGATACCCTTGAAAAATACCTCGAATCATTGACATTAATGGAAAAATAGCGACAGCAGGGGCTAGAGAACGTAGCACTGGCACAAAGTTGCTATTACCCTTAGATAACCAGGGACTCAAAATATAAATGGCTCCGCCAAATACAATTCCTAGTATCACGCCAAGCAATAATGATTGTCGTGTGAGTTGACGTGATTGGTAAACATCATGTCTTGCGTTATATTCTGCAACTAACTTAGATATTGCTGCTGGAACACCAAACGTTGCGATTGCCAAAAACATCGCATAAATATTATAACCTTGCCCAAATAAGGCATTAGCACGATTGGAATTAGATCCTAATAAGGCCATCCAAGGTACGATATATACTGCCCCCAAAATACGTGATAACATATTGCCTGCTGATAACCAAGCAGAACCTTTAACGAGCGTAGCCTGACTTGCATCTTGGCTACTTTCTTCTCTTTTTGGTGTTTGATTGGCAGCAATTGTCTCAATTTCAGCAGCAAATGGATCTGGCGTTTGAATTTTATTCAAGTTTGGTTTTTTAGCTATAATCCGTTGCCGAGATTGTTGATTTTGGGCTTGAATAGCTGCAATCTCAGACACCGATTGCCTTGGTATGTCACGCGCTTGTATACGTTGTGATTGAGGTTGAACTTGCTTTTGTTGTGCCCGTTGACGTGCACGTGCCAGTATTTCGTCAGCACTTAATATTTGACCATCCACATTAATTTTATCAACATGTTGACCGCGTATATTCTGATCTTCGGGACGTTGTTCATCCGTCATTTGTCTACTCCTCTTAAACTATTATGTACGCTGACTATACTTAGTCAGCCTATTTTTATCACACAATAACTTTATTAACTAACAACAATATTGACAAACTTACCAGGAATAGCAATAACCTTACGAACGGTTTTACCCGTAATGAAGTTTTGTACATTATCATCAGCTTTAGCTGCAGTAATCATGTCATCTTGATTAATATCACGCGCGACGGTCGCTTTACCACGAACTTTACCATTAACCTGAAAAATAATTTCAACTGTATCATCAACCAACTTTGTGTCATCGTACGTTGGCCAAGAGACGTATGAAATTGATTCACGATTGCCTAAGCGAACCCAAAGTTCTTCTGCTAAGTGAGGGGCAAATGGTGCCAATAATTGGATAAAGCCATTCATATAAGTCACAGGTAAGGCATCAGACTTATACGCGTCATTAACAAAAACCATCATTTGTGAAATTGCTGTATTAAAGCGCATATTTTCTAAATCATCTGTCACTTTTTTAACTGTCTGATGATAAATTTTATCCAAATCACCAGGATTAACAGTTGTCACATGATCGCGTAATTGCCCTTCATCGTCAATTAACAATCGCCAAACACGATCTAACCAGCGACGAGAACCGGTAATGCCTTCTTCAGACCAAGGCTTACTTTGTGTCAAAGGTCCCATGAACATCTCGTAAACACGTAGCGTGTCAGCACCATATTCACGGACAATATCATCTGGATTGACTACATTTCCCTTTGATTTTGACATTTTTTCGTGGTTAGCACCCAAAATCATCCCTTGGTTCACTAACTTTTGGAATGGTTCTTTAGTTGGTACAACACCCAAATCATATAAGAATTTATGCCAGAAGCGAGCGTACAATAAGTGTAACACAGCATGTTCAGCACCACCAACGTATAAGTCAACATTCATCCAATACTTCAATTTTTCAGGGTCTGCTAGTTGGTGATCATTATGTGGATCAATATAACGTAAGAAGTACCAGGATGAGCCTGCCCACTGAGGCATTGTATTTGTTTCACGACGACCTTTAACGCCATCGTCACGTGTCACTTCTAACCAATCGGTTAAGTTAGCTAGTGGTGACTCCCCACTACCTGATGGTCGTAATTCTGTGGCATGTGGCAACAAAAGTGGTAACTCATTTTCTGGTACTAAGCTTGTTGTCCCATCTTCCCAATGAATGACAGGAATCGGTTCGCCCCAGTAACGCTGACGAGAAAAAATCCAATCACGTAGTCTAAAGTTGGTTTGTGCATGTCCAGCTTGATGTGCTTCTAACCAGTCAATCGCTTGATCGATAGCGGTTGCTTTGTCCAAGCCGTCTAGGAAATCAGAATTGATGTGTACCCCATCGCCAGTATATGCAACATCATCATTCTCGCCACCAGCAATCACAGGCTTAATCGCCAAATCAAACTTTTTTGCAAACTCAAAATCGCGGTCATCATGCGCTGGAACGGCCATGATTGCACCTGTGCCATACGAAGCTAAAACATAATCGGCAATCCAAATTGGCAATTTTTCACCATTGATTGGATTGATACCATAAGCACCTGTAAAGACACCTGTTTTATCCTTGTTCAAATCTGTACGTTCAAGATCTGACTTAGCAGCAATTGCTGCACGATAATCTGCGACAGCTTGTTTTTGCTCTGCTGTGACAATACTGTCAACTAGTTCATGTTCAGGAGCCAAAACCATATACGTAGCGCCAAATAAGGTATCTGGTCTCGTTGTGTAAACTTCAATTTTAGCATCTGCGTGATCAACATTAAAGAACACTGCAGCACCCTTGGAACGGCCAATCCAATTACGTTGCTGTTCCTTAATCGCTTCTGGCCAATCCAAATCATCTAAGTCATCAACTAATCGGTCAGCATAGGCTGTGATTTTCAGTACCCATTGTCGCAAGGCTTTTCGCTCAACCTTATTTCCAGAACGTTCTGACTTACCATCAATCACTTCTTCATTAGCCAAGACAACACGGTCAATTGGATCCCAATTGACCATCATGTTAGACTCGTATGCTAGACCTTTTTCATATAATTTTTCAAAAATCCACTGAGTCCACTTATAATAAGATGGATCTGTCGTATTTATCTCACGATTCCAATCGTATGAGAGGCCCAATGATTTTATTTGCTCACGAAAATGATCAATATTTTGACTCGTAAAGTCAGCTGGATTATGCCCTGTTTTCATTGCATACTGTTCTGCTGGCAAGCCAAAAGCATCCCATCCCATAGGGTGTAAGACATTAAATCCCTTAGCTCGCTTAAAACGGCTCATAATGTCTGTTGCTGTATAACCTTCTGGATGGCCAACATGTAAGCCCTGTCCTGACGGATAAGGAAACATGTCAACAGCATAATACTTTGGCTTATCAGTTGTATCAGAGGTAGCAAAAGTTTGATTATCATCCCAAAACTTTTGCCACTTTTGTTCAATTTGTTGATGTTCGTATGGCATATTTTTTCATACAGCAATTTACTAGAATCGCTGCATATCCTCCTTAAAATAATTAAAGTAAAAACGAAAAATCACCCTATATCACACTAAAAAGCATGACATAGGGCGAATTAATCGCGGTACCACCTATGTTTACGTATTGCTACGCCTCAAAACGTCTTAACGCGACGATACGTTGAAAGTTACTAAAGTTTCGCTTTCAAGGTGATTTAACCGAGTTCAACATGTTGTTCGGTAAACTTTCACCACCGCTTACTCTCTAACACACCACGCCATGTCTACTACTGTTAAATATAATGCTCTAATTATATCACGTTTAATCAAAATCAGGTATACTGTATGTTATGATTATAAAGCAAAAAACACAGATTATATTGGCGCTAATTACTTTTAGCATTTTTCTCTGTCTAACGATTGGCTTGGTATCACAAGCTTTGTGGTTTGAACAGCTCAATAGTATCGGTCAACATTTAATACAACAGCGATCACCATTAGCAGATATGATTCTAATCAATATTACGCAACTTGGTAGTGTCACATTTATTGGATTAAGCACGTTAATCTTGATTATTTTCTTAAGTTATAAGAAAGCTTACCCTGCATTGCAGTTTTTACTGGTCAATATTTTTTTATATGCAGGGTTAACGACACAAATAACCAAACGTATTATTCGCAACCCACGTCCAATACCACAGTTAATTCCAGAGCACGGCTTTAGTTTTCCTTCTGGACACACGATGGTTGCTATTTTATTCTATGGTACATTAATCGTGCTAACCAAGCGTTATGTGTCAAAAAGTTGGTTGCAACTAACAGCAATTACTATTTTCACCTTGCTACTCTTTGTCATCCCAATCAGTCGTATCTATGTCAATGTACATTACCCGACTGACATTATCGCTGCACTGTCGTTAGGCTATAGTTTACTCACTCTTTCAAAATATCTATTTTTAACAGGAGATTCCTATGATACCATCAATTGAGACACTCGCACACCAACTCATTGAACAAACTGTAAAAGTTGGCGATATTGTGATTGACGGGACGACTGCCAATGGCATTAATACGCGTTTTCTAGCGACAAGGGTCGGCAAGTCTGGCAAAGTATTAAGTTACACGGCGACAAAAGATAATGCAAATGCAACAGCTGCCTCACTATTTATGAGTGGCTTGTCTGAACGCGTCACTTTGCTCGGTAAAACGCTAGATCGTTCTTTTTTACAAGAAATCGGCTCACAGAGTCAAGCAAGTATTGGTATTTTTGACTACTCAGATGATGCACAAAATAAGAATCAATATCCTAATGACTACACTGATCAAATCAATCGTGTGTTGCCACGACTCGAACACGGTGGCCTTATGCTCATTAAATTTCAAGACATACCTACCGACTGGCTAGCCTATCTTGATACACTAATCAAAGCTGACTATGCGCAAGCAACCTACCGAACTAAAAAAGAGACCCTATTTATTATTGAACGTATTTAATCATTAGGAGGCAACATGAATAAAGAAAAACAATATGTGACGATTGCTGCAATGGTCACGATACTTGTGGGACTAATCATCGCTATTTTCCTGCTAACATCTCAAAAAAATAGTGGTTCATCCAACGATACGGCTAAGCAACAAACCTCTCAAGTAAAAAGGGATCCCAAGCTTGATCAGATGACATTGCCGCAACTTAATACGACTATTGCTGATGACGAGAGCGAAGTGAGACTTGTTACCACTGCCGGTGACATCACACTCAAGCTATTTAATCGCTATGCGCCGCTTGCAGTTGAGAATTTTATTAGTCATGCTAAAGCAGGTTATTACAACAACACAACGTTTCATCGCGTACTTGCAGATTTCATGATCCAGGGTGGCGATCCACAAGGAACTGGTAAAGGTGGTGAATCAATCTGGCATAACAAAGATAAAAATATCGATAGTGGCCAAGGTTTTAAAAATGAAATCAGCTCTTCTTTATACAATATCCGTGGCGCATTATCTATGGCTAACGCTGGTCCCAACACTAATGGTTCTCAATTCTTTATTAACCAAAATAAACAAGACCAATCTCAAAAACTTAATACAAATCAATATCCAAAAAAAATTGTAGCGGCCTACAAAAATGGTGGTAATCCCTCTTTAGATGGTAGCTATACCGTGTTTGGCCAAGTCATATCTGGCATGGCTGTCGTTGACAACATTGCTTCAGCCAAGGTCAAATCCGAGGGCGAGGGCTCTACGCCTATTGATCCCATTAAAATCAAAAATATTGTTATTCTAAAAGAAACGAAATAAAAAGCAGTGATTAATCACTGCTTTTTACTTTGCTTAAAATTATGATTCACTCACGCGCATAATCAAAACATCGGTACGCGATGCTTGGGTTACAAAGGAAGGCACCGTGCCCGCCATAACGCGTTGCAATGGGCTCAAACCTGTTTCCCCAACGACAATCAAATCGCTCTTATGATCTTTAGGAAAATCACGTGCAATAACTTGTTTTGGTGTTCCAAAACGTACGTGGACATCAACGTCATTGTGTCCAATTTGGTGAGCATACTCGTAAGATTTATTAATAACTACCTCAGCATCCTGCTCCATCTGATAAATAATATCGGCGTTCATAACAATGGTACCAAAGTAACCACCTGATGTGTCTACTACATTTAAAATATCAATGTGCGCATCGGGTGCGAATTCATGCACTTTCTTGATGAGAACATTTGATACATCTGAACCATCAATTGCAACTAAAATATTCTTGTATGCCATAATCTCTTACTATGCTGCGCCTATCACGCGACATGCTCCTTTGTTTATTTCTTTACAAGTTCATTATACCGCTTATGGATAAAAGATGTAAGCGCTTTAGTCCATTGTTACATTTTTTTCTGTAAATCAGTGCGTCGTAAGTAACTAACACCCTGTTGTGACCCAACAATGACTTCATCGGCAATATCTAAAAATAAACCATGCTCAACAACACCAATCCGTCCGTCTAGATATCGGCTTAACTCGTAGGGCTGATCAATAACTTGTAAATCCAGGTCAACAATATAATGCCCCATATCAGTCACAACTGGTTGCCCATATGCTCCTGTACGCAATTTTGGATACAAATGATGTTGTTCAAATTCAGTAATCAATTTACCACTTCCAAATGGCACAACTTCAACAGGTAACGGAAACTGACCTAACTTATCATGTACTTTAAGACTATCAACAATCCAAACCACACGTTTAGAATTCTTCGCTACAATTTTTTCCATTAAAAACGCCGCGCCACCACCTTTAATACCATTCAGTTCTGTATCAACTTCATCTGCGCCATCTATTGTTAAATCAATCATGGGTGCACTGTCGATATCTTGTATTTGAATGCCTAATTCTTTGGCACGATCAGCTGTTTTAAAAGAGGTCGTTACACCAATAATATTTAGCTTCTCATGTTGTACACGCTCAGCTAAGGCATCTAAAAAGAAGGCAATTGTCGACCCTGTGCCCAAGCCAACTGTCATACCATCTTTGACTAACTTTGAAGCAGCAATCGCCGCCTTTTTTTTTGCCACTAATATATTGTCCATGTGCCTATCATAACAGAAATAAAAAAAGATTGATAGTAATCGTATGTGACATACGATTACTATCAATCACTATTATAAGACTTTCTTCAAAAATTCCTGTGCACGCTTAGTTTGTGGTTGACTAAAGAACTTTTCGGGTGTGGCAACTTCTTGTAGTCCGCCATCTGCCATGAACCAAATTGTGTCTGCCACTTCACGAGCAAAGCCCATTTCATGTGTGACGACTAACATTGTCATACCAGCCTCAGCTAAAGATTTCATAACATTAAGTACTTCACCAACCATTTCAGGATCCAATGCACTTGTTGGTTCATCGAACAGCATCACGTCTGGCGACATGGCTAACGCTCTTGCAATGGCCACACGTTGCTGTTGTCCGCCAGAAAGACTTGTTGGATAAACATAATATTTATCAGATAATCCAACCTGAGTTAACAACTGTTTGGCTAATTGTGTTGCTGCGTCATCTGCCAAACCTTTCACTTTCATCGGTGCCAATTTAACGTTTTCTAAAACAGATAAATTTGGAAATAAATTAAAGCTTTGGAATACCATACCCATTTTTTCGCGCAGCTGATTTAGTGCATTTTCACCTAAATTAGTGAGTTCACTACCTTCAAAGGTAATTTGACCACTCGTTGGTGAATCTAATAAATTAACAGCACGTAAAAAGGTAGATTTACCGGCCCCTGACGGCCCTAAAATTGCAATCACTTCACCTTGTTTAACTGTTGCATTAACATTATCAAAAACAATTTTGTCACCGTATTGTTTCTTTAAATTGGCTATAGTTAATAAATTGTCCATATTAATTACTCCCTTTGGTCTCTAAGTAATAGTATACATGAATGCAGTTTATATGCATTAAATATACTTTTTATAACTGAATAATTGTATATTATTGCATAAAAAGTAGCGTATACTTAACTCACACGGAGGTATATAAGATGGCAAAAATTATGAATAATGAGACATCTGTCACACAGTCGATTGATGATTTATTTCAGCTACCCGCTGATCAAAAAGAAAAAAGTAATTATTCTCGCGATGCGATGCTTGGTCGTGAGAACAACAAAGATCAAAAAAAATAAAGAAAACTATTACTTTACCATACTTGGAGATGTTAAAGTGATAGTTTTTTTAACAAAAAAAAACACGCTTACGCGTGTTTTCAAAATAATTAGTCTTCGATTTCAGTAACTGTTCCGGCACCAACAGTGTGGCCACCTTCACGAACAGTAAACTTCAAGCCTTGTTCGATAGCAACAGGTGAAATCAATTCGATTTCGAATGTTACTTGGTCACCAGGCATAACCATTTCTACACCAGCTGGCAATTCAACAACACCTGTAACGTCAGTTGTGTGGAAGTAGAATTGTGGACGGTAGTTAGTAAAGAATGGTGTGTGACGTCCGCCTTCTTCCTTAGAAAGAACATAAACTTCAGCCTTGAACTTCTTGTGTGTCTTGATTGAACCTGGCTTTGCCAAAACTTGGCCACGTTCGATTTCGTTACGGTCAACACCACGCAACAATGCACCGATGTTATCACCAGCTTGTGCTTCGTCAAGTGTCTTACGGAACATTTCAATTCCTGTAACAGTCGTTTTCTTGATTTCGTCTTTCAAACCAACGATTTCAATTTCTGTACCAGTAGTCAATACACCACGGTCAACACGACCAGAAGCAACTGTACCACGACCAGTGATTGTAAATACGTCTTCGACAGGCATCAAGAAAGGCTTGTCAGTTTCACGCTTTGGTTCTGGAATGTATGAATCAACAGTATCCATCAATTCTTCGATAACCTTAACTTGTTCAGGGTCACCTTCAAGGGCCTTCAAAGCTGAACCTTTAATTACAGGAATATCATCGCCTGGGAAGTCATATTCTGACAACAATTCGCGAACTTCCATTTCAACCAATTCAACTAATTCTTCATCATCAACCAAATCAGTCTTGTTCAAGAATACAACAAGATATTCAACACCAACTTGACGTGCCAACAAAATGTGTTCACGTGTCTGTGGCATAGGACCATCAGTTGCAGCAACAACCAAGATAGCACCGTCCATTTGAGCGGCACCAGTGATCATGTTCTTAACGTAATCGGCGTGACCAGGGGCATCGATATGAGCATAGTGACGTGTTTCTGTTTCGTATTCGATGTGTGAAGTGTTAATCGTGATACCACGTTCTTTTTCTTCAGGCGCGTTATCGATTTCAGCAAAATCAGTAGCTGTGATACCTTGCTTTTCAGCCAATACCTTTGAGATTGCGGCTGTCAAAGTCGTCTTTCCGTGATCGACGTGTCCAATAGTACCAATGTTAACGTGGGGCTTAGTGCGAACGTAAGTTTCCTTAGCCAATGTAGTTTCCTCCAAAATTCATTTATCAGTATTCTGAAAAATGTTTATAAATATATTTTACAACGCAAGCCGTCAAAAGACAACAGTTAATTGCGTTTTTCCGGCTCTTGAAGCCAAAAATTATTATACCGAGTTATTAAGAAAATGTAAATAGTTTTACGAATTAATTTGCAAAAAATGAGGCAATCAAGCTACGAACATGTTGATGCCATTTTCGCTGTTCAGCAGGCTCATTATCCGTACTTTTATCGTAATATTGGGCAATACTTGCTGTTACCCACGCTTCTGGATTAGTAATAATTTCTGTCACACGTGGATAAAGTAATGTCATTTCAAATCGTACTTGCTGGGCTAACATATCCATTGCAATGGGATCATCATGGCCAAGGCGTTCATCTAAGAGATCTGCAACTGTCTCAAAAATAGGTGAATCGACTAATAAGCTCACTTGACTTAAATTAATCGTATATGTCTTATCATCTAACCAACGATAGGCGATATCCCCCTCAACCTGTAATTTTTGTAAATCTTCAAATAAGGTAGCTCGGATGATGGGTGTTACATAAGGGTCAACAAGTAAAAATTGTGCCCCTTTTACAAATTCAGCCACTGGCAAATGCCTAGCCGATTCATAACGATCGCGCTGTTGAAGCATATCATAATCACTCAAATGATAAAATTGTCGGCCAATGGTCTGAAAAGTGGTGGCCATGGTCTCTTGTGCTACGGATTCAGCACGCCGTATATCTTTAAGGACTGCCGATTTAACAACCTCATCATGCCATAATACGGCTATTTGTTGCGCATAGACAAAGTTTTGATTTTGGATGGCAAGCGTCACAACCATTCGAAAATCGGTTTCTTCTTCTAAGTAATTATATAAAAAATCATCAGCATATGAAGCGGCTAATTGATACTGCTCATCCATGAATAGTGCAGTAACTAACCGGTAATTAATATCAAACGTTGTTAATGATTCATACACAGTGATTAAAGTTTCCGCAGCATCATGCCAATTTTTTTGTGACATCTCTGTCTGTGCGCGATCGATTAATTGCTTGATTTCAGGTGATAGATGATCTTCCAATGTCATACGATACCATAGCTATTATTAAAACAATAACTATTATCCTTTCCAACCTTTCAAATGATGCTAAATTATGTTATTTCTCTGCCTTCACAACAACCTTTTTAGCTTTCTTCTTAGGTGTGTTATTTTTTTCTTTATTTAATTTAACGTTTTGTGCTTGACGCGTTTTAGTTTTATTATTGGCATTATTGCTCTTATGTGACGTTGGCCGACGATTCTGGTTAACTTCCATTACAACTGGCATCACCATCGGACGACGACGCGTTTGATCAAATAAATAACGCGACAAGACCTCTCGAACGCCGTTCTTCAATTCATTCCAATCAAAGTTTTTAGTTGTATTGAGATAATTTTCAATCTGCTTAACCGTTATTTCTGACGCTTCTTTCATCAAGTCACGGTTAGCCTTCACGTAGACAAAACCGCGAGAAGTCAATTTTGGCTTAGAAACCACTTGTCGTTTCTTACGATCAATCGTCACAACAGAAACGAAAATACCATCTTCAGACAAAATGCGACGATCACGCAAGACTACGTTACCAATGTCCCCAATACCAGCCCCATCAATTAGCGTTTCGCCAATCGTAAATGAATCTTGTAACTCGAAATGATCGTCAAGCCATTTGAATTGATCACCCTTCATTGCCATCATAATATGGTCTGTTGCAATATTCACTTCTTCTGCAGCAGACTTAGCAGAAGACATCACGCGATATTCACCTTGAATTGGCATGAAATAATCTGGTTTTAAGACATTAATCATCATTTGCAAGTCGTTACGTGATGCATGACCACTTGAGCGTAAGTCACTGCTGATTTGCTTAACATTGGCGCCTTGCTTGAAGAGCATATCACGTGTTTTGGCAACAACACTTTCCATTGCCGTAGAAGGTGTTGTCGTAATAAAGACAAGGTCATCTTCTCCTATACGAACATAAGGATCTTCACCATTAGCCATGCGATTCAAATGCTTGATGGGCTCTCCCATACGTCCTGTTTCCAGAATCACTGTCTCTGAAGCAGCTAAGTTTTTAGCATTTTTAAGATTAACAAGTAATTTACTTTCCGGTACGGGAAGGTATAATTTACGAAGGCGGATAGCTGTTCGAACAACATTTTCAATATCATTACCGGACAACACTAGTTTACGCTTTGTTGCCACAGTGGCGTCAATGACCTGTTGAATACGTTGAATATTAGAAGCAACTGCAGCAATAATAATGCGTTTCTTTTTATTATCACGGAATGTCTCTAAAATGTAATCACTAATTTTAGATTCATTAACAGAGTCAGTATCCCCTTCTGTCCCTGCAGCATCGGCAAGTAATGCTAATACTTTACCTTGACCAATTTCGACTAGTCGAGCAATGTCAGTTCGATAATTTTTTTCTGCTGTTTGGTCAAACTTAAAATCGCCCGTATAAACAATTTGTCCAAACGGTGTGCCTAACACAATGCCCATTGAATCTGGAATGGAATGTGTTGTATTAAAAAACGATACAGTCACAGTTCCAAAGTCAATTTCAGTTTTTGCATTGACAACATGGTAATCGTCGTAATCCTTGAGCGCTTCTTGATCTTTGATAGCTAACTTAGCTAACTCAATCGTTAGTTCTGAACCAAATATTGGCGCTTGTACTTGTTGCAAAAAATAAGGTAAGGCACCAATAGCATCAGCGTGACCATGTGTCAAAAAAACACCGGCAATTTTATCACTATTTTTTATTAAATAATCAAAATCAGGTACGACAACATCCACACCTAATTGATCTGTTTCCGGATATTTCAAACCAGCGTCAAAAATAAAAATTTCATCATTTACTGTAATTGCGTACATGTTTTTACCATTTTCGCGGACACCGCCAAATGGAATAATACTTAAATCTGTCATCTTTTTCCCTTTATAAATAGACTTATGCTATAAGCCATAATTTTTTCGTAAATATAAACAAGTGGATACTGCTGGTTTCTAAAACGCGGAGTCATCCTATTTTTTGTCTCGATACGTAATTATATCCATTTTAACATACTTTAAGCATTTTCTGTTATCATTATCTAAGGAAAGGAACAGGACAATGCGTCCTGATTTTAATTATGCAACGCAAACCATTTAAGCAGTCTCACCGCCTTCGTTACTTACTTGTCGGTCTTCTAATTGTCGCCGTTATTATTGTGGCAACCGTGATTTTAGGTCAACATGGTGGTAAAAAAACATCAGAAACATCACAATCGACTAGTCAATCTTCTCAAAGCCAGAACAAATCAAACAGCACTGGTTCAACTAGTGCTACTAGCTCCAATGCGCCTGTGTCATCGACTGATGAAGCCTCTTCAGTTGTTGTCCCATCTGTTCCTAGTTCAGCAGCCTCAGAAGCCATTCATGCAGTGGTCAATGATGGCACACAAACACCGATTGCCGATAACCAGACGTCTGCACCGCAAGTCGCAGCGTCAAGCAGTGTAGCAACACCAGCACCAGCCCCTAAAGCTGTTACATTTGGTAATTGGACCCTTGCTAATTTTAATACGGTGAAGTTAGGTAGTGCTACCTATGATCAAGTTAAAGCAAGCTACGGGAACCCTACTAATTTAGTTGCTTCTGACACGGTCACTGCTAACTGGATTAGTACGAGTGGCGCAAAAGTTACAATTGTCTTTACACCAACTGGCGATAACAAAAATTTGCAATTGGTTGCTAATTATAAAGTACAATCTGGTTTACAATAACACTAAAAAATAGCCCTTAAGTAGGCTATTTTTTTTGCTGTGTTTATAGTAAATAAAAAAGTGTGGCGTCATGCCACACTTTTGATTATTCTTAACGGTCAACCTTAACAGTTGTTTCCAATGTTGCGGCAACGCGTTCTTGAACTAATACGTTGTCTGATGCTAAAGCTGCTTTAGCTTGGTCAGCCAACTTTGCAAATGTATCAAAATCAGTTACAGCGATTTCAGCTAACATCTTACGATTTAATTCAACACCGGCAAGTGTCAAACCGTGCATCAACTTTGAATATGACAAACCGTTCATACGTGCTGCTGCGTTAATACGCGCAATCCACAACTTACGGAAGTTACGCTTTGTGTTCTTACGATCACGGTATGCGTACAAGTATGACTTCCAAACTTGTTGCTTAGCAACCTTAAAATTAATACGACGTTGGCCACGGTAACCCTTGGCCAACTTAACCATCTTTTTACGACGTGCGCGTGAAACTGTACCACCCTTAACTCGCATGGGTAATTCCTCCTAGAATTTTAAAAATAACTTGTTGGACTAAAATCCAAAATGTAGATAGATGAACTATCGCAACGCGAATTAGATGTTTGACAACATCTTAGCGTATGTCTTAACAGTCGTTGAATCCATCATGCGTGTGCCACGCAATTGACGACGTTGCTTCTTTGTCTTACCGTGGAAACGGTGTGAAGTATAAGCTGAAGCTGACTTCAAGCCACCGTTGGCTGTCTTTTTAAAGCGCTTTGCTGATGCGCGGTGTGTCTTCATCTTTGGCATGTGACTAATTCTCCTACTTTGTGATTTTGTTTAAGCTTGTAAACAAGCAATTAAACCTTTAATTACTTGGCGTCTTTAGGTGCCAAGACCAAAAACATTTGGCGGCCGTCCATCTTGGCACGTTGCTCAACCTTGGCAATGTCATCAAGTTCTGCGGCCATACGGTCTAATACTTGACGTCCGATGTCTTGGTGGGTAATCATACGACCACGGAAACGCAAATTAAGCTTCACTTTGTTACCTTGTCCAAGGAACTTAATAGCAGCTTTCTTACGTGTTTCGAAATCGCCTGAATCAATGACCGGTGACATACGAACTTCCTTCACTTGCACGATTTTTTGGTTTTTGCGTTGTTCTTTTTGCTTTTTTTGCGCTTCGAACTTAGCTTTTCCCCAATCCATGATTTTGGCAACTGGTGGTTCAGCGTTAGCTTGAACCAATACCAAATCCTGGTCTAAATCATTAGCAATCTGTTGTGCGTCTCGCGTAGACATTTCTGTCTGCTTACCTTCATGGATAAGCAATACGCGAGGTGCGCGAATATTATCGTTGATTAAATCAACTTGTCGTGGTTGACGTGCTATTGTCAGGCACCTCCAAATTTATTTTGTGAATCAAGAAGAAAAGTGGACAAAGAACCTAATCTTTACCCACTTCAACACTTGCAATCCATACGGATAACTGTATCTGCCAAGCAACACAATCACTTGGCGAGAAGCGGGTGCTCCTACTTGTTCAACAGTTATTATTCTATCTTACTATTAAGTTATTGTCAAGCTTGAGTTTGCTCTAATTTAATCATGCGAATACCATAGTGAAATACTACCAAGACGGCAAACTGGGCGCCAGCAAATAAAATGACAAAAGTAAACATGTGGTAACCCATTGACATGGCGATGTTACGTAAAACAACATGAAAATTCACAAAAATATCCCAGGAGTTCAAGCGTAGGTACCGTCCAATATATATCCCTAAAGCAGATAATACTGATACCAGTGCGGTAATACTAAAATAAGTGAGGTGAACACGACGATGAAAAACTGCTCGTGTCATAATTTCTAAACTCAAGACCCCCAAGCCAACGCCAATAAATATGCCCGTCGCTAAAATAGCATAATTGAAATACTGTCCCGCTTGGCTCAAATCAGAACCAATGGCATAGAGATGAATAAAATCCGTCATCATATACATGGTGTTGGGAAAGAATAATAGCCACAATACACCAAACAAACACTTTAGAAGTCGGCTTGGAACAATCGAAACAATGACGGCAAAATCAAATGGTAGTAAAGCTAAAAAAACATTCCAGTTCAAAAAAGTAAAACGTGTTGGTGTGGTATGAACGAATAGGAAAAATAGGAAAACAACCAAATGGATAATACTGAGATTCAAAATTTTATTATTCATGCCTTGCGTCCCCTTTTTTTGCAATGCCTCTAGTTTATCATAATCAATAAAAGCTATTCAATCTAAATTTAAATTGAATAGCTTTTATATTAAAGATTATTTTTTTAACGTTTTAGGCTGGCGGGAAGCTATCCAACCAAAGATAACTAGCCATAATGTTGCGCCAATTGCTGGCACGCGGGAATCCGGGTTAAAGAATAACGTCACAAAAATAAAGGCAAAAAACACAATTGCTAATGGTACTAACACACGTGGTGCAATCACGAGAAAGCCATCTGGCATATAACGATCTGACTTACGATATTTCATGTAGGCTATCAATATCAAAATATAAATCATCAAAAACAAATCTGTTGAAGCACTTGTGACAAAGCTAAATGCGTTGGTCACTGCCGGAACAACTGATATAACCGCTGAAAAGCCAACCATCAATGCCGTGAAAAGAACCGCATTGGTTGGTAATTGTGTCTTAGACATTTTTCTAAAAGGCTTTAAAAAGGCAGATTTCGATTGAAAAGACAAAGCATAAAAATTACGACTTGCACTAAACAATACTGAATTCAATGCAGATGCTGCACTGGTTAACACCACAAAATTAATTAATGCAGCCGCCCACTTAACACCAGCTAATTGAAAAACCATAACAAATGGGCTCTGATCAGCGGGAATTTTTTGCCAAGGATAGATTGTCATAATAATAAACAAGGCACCTAAGTAGAAAAACAAAATACGCCAAGGTATCTGGTTAATTGCCTTAGGTAGAACAGCCCGTGGATTATCTGTCTCTGCTGTGGTCATACCAATAAATTCCATACCAACGAAAGCAAACATGACCATTTGAAAGGCATTAATAAAATTACCAACGCCGTTTGGGAAAAGCGACAAATGTTGCCAGACATTACTAAACGCAACATCGCCCACTGGGGTCTTAAAACCTGTTAATGCCATAATGATACCAGTCACAATCAAAGCAAGTATGGCAACAATTTTGATCATAGCAAACCAGAACTCAGTTTCGCCGTAAAGTGCCACGGCAACTAAATTAACACTTGTTAGTACTACAAGCATGATAATTTGAATAAGCCAACTGGGCATACCTGGCAGCCAATATTGAATATATTTAGCAACAGCTGTTAATTCCGCCATGCCCATGAAGACAATCGTTAGCCAATAAGACCAACGCGCAAAAAAGCCGGTACGATTGCCGATATATCTCGTTATAAAAGTAATAAATGTATGTTGGGTAGGGTCGGCATAAAGTAATTCACCAACCGCCCGCATCATCACAAACATGAATAAACCAATGGTCAAATAGACTAGTAATATTGCTGGGCCAGCATAATGAATGGAATTCCCTGCCCCCATAAATAGCCCAGTCCCAATAGTACCGCCAATAGCAATAAGCTGCACATGCCGATTTTGTAAACCTCGTTTGGCAGGTTGACCATTGTCTTCTGTTGTTTCTGACATAAAAAAATATCTCCTCTTTATACTACAATTAACGTTTAACACACTATGTACAAAGCACTGAACGACTTTGTGTTCAATGCTTTACAAATCAATTAGTTAGTCATTTACTGGACGTGAGTAATTGGCAACATCAGCTAGAATTTCACTTTGGAAATCTGCAAAACGCATTGTTCTTGTTTTTTCTTCACCGTACTTACGTACTGTAACTGTCTGTCCGTCAACTTCCGAATCACCTAATACTAATGTATATGGGATTTTATTAGTTTGTGCTTCACGAATCAAATAACCCATTTTAGCATCTTTTGTTTCAACGTGTGCTCTAAGTCCCGCAGCTTGTAGCTGTGCTTGAATGTCATTAGCATAATCGCCATGAGCACCAAGGTTAACCGGAATAATTTGCACTTGTAATGGTGATAACCATGTTGGGAAAGCGCCCTTATACATTTCAATAAGGTACGCTGTGAAACGTTCCATCGTTCCAACAATACCACGATGGAGCATCACAGGGCGATGATTGTCTTGGCCATCTGCGCCAATATATGTCAAATTAAATCGTTCTGGCAATAGGAAGTCTAATTGAATAGTAGACATCGTTTCTTCACTGCCCAAAGCTGTTTTCGTTTGAACATCTAACTTTGGTCCGTAGAAAGCAGCTTCACCTTCTGCTTCATAGTAATCCAATTTCAAATCGTCCATGGCACGTTTCAACTGTGCTTGAGATTTTTCCCACATATCGTCATCATCAAAATATTTTTCAGTATTTTCAGGATCACGATAAGACAAGCGGAAACGATAGTCAGTGATATTGAAGTCACGATAAACGCCCATCATCATCGTCAAAATTGATTTAAATTCTTCTTCAAGCTTTTCTGGTTCAACAAATGTATGACCATCGTTAAGCGTCATTTCGCGAACACGTGATAGCCCTGTTAAAGCACCTGACTTTTCATAACGATGCATCATGCCTAATTCGGCAATACGTATTGGTAACTCACGGTATGATCGTGGCTTATGATTGAAAACCATGATATGTGATGGGCAATTCATTGGTCGTAATTCTAAAAATTCTCCCTCGCCCATGTCCATTGGTGGGAACATATCTTCACGATAATGATCCCAATGGCCTGAAGTTTTGTATAAGTTCAAATTTGACAAAACTGGTGTGTACACATGCTGATAACCATTAGCTAATTCTTTATCAATGATATAGCGTTCTACCTGACGGCGAATCGTTGCACCGTTTGGTAACCAAACGGGCAAGCCAGAGCCGACTTCTTGACTAGTAAAGAACAAATCCATGTCACGCCCAATCGTACGATGATCGCGTTCTTTTGCCTCTTCGCGTCGTTGAATTTCAGCATCAACATCTGCTTGCTTCCATTCAGCAACACCGTAGATTCTTTGCATCATCGGATTGGATGATTTTCCACGCCAGTAGGCACCAGCAACAGAAGTCAACTTAAAATGCTTAATCCAGCCAGTAGATGGCACCAGGCCCCCTTTATCCAATTCGATATGATCCCCTTGAACCGCAATCGTAATTTTTTCATCTTCTGGCAAATCAGAGATTAACGCAATTTTATAAGGATCTTCCGCAAACATGCTTAACGCTTCTTCACGGGTAATTTCACGTGATACGATTGGCAAATCTTCTTTAACTATTTTATGCATCATAGCTTCGATTTCAGGGAAATCCTCCACAGAAACCTGGTTACCAGCCCCATTGTCAGTGTCATAATAGAAACCATTGTCAATAAATGGTCCGACACCAAAATGCATATTAGCAAACTTTGGTATCCGCTTCAAGGCTTGTGCCAATAAATGTGAAGCAGCATGACGCAATAATGATATTGCTTCATCATCACTAGTCGTAATTAATTGGAAATCGCCTGATGCTGGTATCATGTCGTGCATACCCACATAAGCCCCATGCAACTTAGCCGATACAGATTTTTTGGCTAATGACTTTGATATACTTTCTGCAACAGCTAAAGGTGTCGTCCCCTCGGGAAAAACTTTAACGGCACCATCTGGAAAAGTAAGACTAATTTCTGACATATTAACAATATTCCTTTCATTTGACGTTTGTTTTAATGCAAACGTTTCTGACATTTATAAAAACAAAAACGTCCCCTTGAGTCATGCGACTCAAAGGGACGTTTCACCGTGGTACCACCCAAGTTTAGCACATAAAGTGCGACTTAAATGACAGCTAACGGTGTCACCCGAATGGTTTTCAAAACTTACTTACCACTACTCAAAGGTAGTCTTTTCCGTGCAAATTACCCATTTTCACCAAACATGGATTCTCTTAAAAATTGCAAACAGTCCAGTTGTCCTTATCAACGTTATTGTGATTATTTTAGCACTGTTCACACCGTTGTGCAACAATTACTTTGGGTTGATTTCTGTTAATACAAGCGCTAATGCTTCCTTAGCCACTGCATCATGATCTAAAATACCATTGTCAAAAGCCGTTTTTAATGCATCATACTGCTGTTTTGTTAGTGTCATAATATCTTCTCTCTAAAAAATAAATTAATACTTTAATTATAACGAAGGGACGGCAAAATTCAAGTACAAACAGGTCCACTGAATTGTAAATAAAAAGGTCTCACTAGAGACCTAGATAATATTTTGAAAACAGTGCTGCAAAAATGGCACCAACAAAAGGTGCTAGTCCTGGTACCAAGACACCATACTTAAAATCAGCATCTGCGCGATTTTGCCATGGTAACATGGCATAGGCCAAACGCGGCCCCATATCTCGCGCTAGATTCATTGCAAAGCCAGTTGTGCCACCCATTCCCATGCCAACTGCCCAAACAAGAAAACCAATGGCTAATGGCACCATTCCTGGTACATGACCTGCTCTTGCTGAAATGGCTAGAATACTAGTCAAAAACACAAATGTCGCAAAAGCTTCCACAAAGAAATTACGTGGTAGGTTGCGAATAGCTGGCGCAGTTGAGAAAATATTGCGGACAATGACTGGATCAATATCTTTTTCTGATAATTTAAATTGGTCAGCATACATCACGTAAACAATTAAAGAACCCGCAATTCCCCCTAACACTTCGACCACACTAACAATTAAAAAATAAGTTATATCTATTTTGCCCAATACCAGCTGAACCATCGCCATTGCTGGATTAATAAACACATCCCCAAATACAAATAGCACAATTGTGATACCAAATCCCCAAGTCGTAATCGCAAAAATATGCCCTGAACCGTGATATTTCGTCCGGTTTAATACCTCGTCAGCGTGTACGCCAACACCAAAAATGATCATTAGGGCTGTGCCCATGAACTCAGCCAACAACTGGTGTATCATTTGTAATCTCCTAAGCGGTCGCAAATCTATCAAGAAGTCGCGGTTTTTTATGTTATTTTTCCATTCCTTATATTAAGGCCTTGAATAGGCGCTGTAAAGCCTTTTTATAGTTTTGTCAACAAACCGTCACATTTCGTGTTTTGTTTCACGAAGTATGATGATACTTTTTTAAGTCATCTTGCCTTATAATGGAAAGTAATATATTAATGGGAGGATGGCCATAACAAACGATGTATGGTCAACGATAAGTTATGAATGCACACGTTGTTTATGCAACAATCACCGGAAACAATGAGGATGTCGCTGATGTTATCATCACGGCCTTAAGAGCTGCCCATGTGACTGTCAAAAAAACAGAAATATCACAGACTGAGGTAGAAGAGTTAGCAGAAAGTGATATTGCTGTCGTTGTGCCCTACACCTATGATAATGGTTCATTACCTGATGAGGGCTTAGACTTCTTTGAAGAATTAGCCGATGTTGATTTAGATAATGTCATTTATGGCGTTGCAGGTTCTGGAGACACCTATTACTTGGATGATTTCTGCGTTGCCGTTCCAAAATTCGAAGCCCAATTTGCTAAGACGCATGCCATTAAAGGTGCTGAAGGGGTTAAAATTAACCTCAGACCAGACGAAAAAGATACACTGACACTCAATGCGTTTGCACAGCAATTAATTAAAGCTGCACAAGCACGGTCATAATAAAAAGCACTATCTTGATCAAGATAGTGCTTTTTATATACGAATCAATCAGCCGTTGTATAAACTGCCAAAACATCTTCGTTTTCTTCTAACTCATCGACTAGCTTATCAAGCTTGTCACGATCGTCATCAGAAATTTCAGCTGGATTTTGTGCAATCATCGTTACTTCTGCTTCTTCAAAAACATAACCATCAGCTGTCAAAGCAGCTTCAACAGTTTGAAAATCAGCTGGCGTTGTATAAATTTCAAACACTTCATCTTGTGTCTGTACATCCTCCGCGCCAGCTTCCAATGCGGCTTCTAGCACCGTGTCTTCGTCAAGATCAGGAAAATCCGTACGATTAATAGCCAAATAGCCCTTGCGATCAAATTGAAATGCGACTGAACCTGTCGTTCCTAAAGCACCGCCAAAATGCTTAAATGAGTTACGAATACTTGATACTGTACGATTGATATTGTCAGTTGATGTTTCAACCAAAATGGCTACACCAGCTGTCCCATAACCTTCATAAGTTACTTCTTCAAACTTTTGGCCACCAGCACCTGAAGCCTTATCTAACGCACGTTGGATATTGTCTTTTGGCATATTAGCAGATTTAGCCTTTTCAACAACTAAACGCAACGAAGCGTTCATTTCTGGGTCGGCGCCACCAGCTTTTGCAGCCACATATAAATCATGTGCTAGTTTTTGGAAAATTTTACCACGCTTAGCATCTTGGGCATTTTTTCGGCCCTGGATGTTATGCCACTTACTATGTCCTGACATGTTAACATCTCCTTGAAATTGTCAATATAATTTTAATTTTAACAAAAAAAAGTAACAATGACTAGTTTTAGTGATAAATTTAACACAAAAAGCCTTTGCTACTTTATTATTTTTGAAATCAACTTAATAAGTATTACCACCAAGCAGTTCCAGATATGTCATCGCAGCACTTGCAATTAGAGCAGCTAGAATATCATCTAGGTAAACATTAATCGTATCGGTTCGATCATTAATTTCGCCAATTAATCCTGGCTTAAGATCATCTAATAGACCATAATGGACTGTTGCTGCTGCTGAAAACTGTTGGGTAATCGCAATAGCTAAAATTTCATCAACATTGTGTCCATTCGCATCACGCTGTAACCGTGCTTTTAGAGGTTGACTATCTGGCATTGTTTCAGCTTGTTCATCAAGATAAAGCGCTGTCAAAATGATGTCAGCTACTTCGTCCTTGTGCAACACTTTTGCAATGGATGACATCAATGTCGTGTCGTCAACAGCATCTTTATACTTTTCTGACAGAAATATGCGTGTACCATCGGCTATATCATCAATGGTCACACCACGTTCTGCTAGTTTGATTATTACTGCTTCTTGTAAATCTTTCATCATTTTACTCCTCAATAATCTTCATTCAAGTAGCGTCGTGTCAAAATAACATGTGGAATCTCATCCAAAGCAGTCTTAACATACGCTTGTTGTTCATCTGTGAAATCGTTAATTGCAACCAACGTATAGGCGTAAGCGCCAACAGCACGATTACTTAATTGCTCGATGTTAATCCCATTGTCACCAAAAAACTTTGAAATTTGGCTAATCATATTAGGAACATTTTCATGGATAATGCCCACGCGGTATTTTGTTACAAACGGCTCATTAATATCCGGGTAATTAACTGAATTGACAATATTCCCTGTTGTTAAGTATGTGTCTAATTGGCGAGCAGCCATTAAAGCACTAGTATCTTCTGCTTCTACAGTAGACCCACCAATATGTGGCGTAATAATCACTTTGGGATGATCGAATAAGGCTTCATCGGCAAAGTCTGTAATGTAGACACGTAACTTATCTTGATCCAATGCCGCTTTAGCTGCCAAATCATCGACAATTCCGCCACGAGACATATTCAGTAACGCAGCGCCGGGCTTCATTTTTGAAAGGCTATCAGCAGCAATAAAGAATTTGTTTTTTTCAGTTAGTGGGATGTGAACTGTAACATAATCTGATTGTTGCAACACTTCATCAACACTTTTAGCATGTGCAATATGCCGGTCAATACGCCAAGCTGTATTGGCGTTCAAACCAGGGTCATAGCCAATAACATCCATATCTAATGCTAAAGCCGTATTTGCAACTTTCGAACCCACATTACCTAAACCAATAACCCCTAATGTTTTGCCTGCTAATTCTGTACCGCGATAACCACCTTTATTCACTTCTGTTCGCAATGACACATCTCCACCGCGTGTCTCATTAGCAAAACCAATAGCGCCAACTACTGGTCGGGCAGCTAAAATCAATGACGCAATAGTTAATTCTTTCACAGCATTAGCATTGCCACCTGGTGTATTAAAGACAACAATACCGCGTTTTGACAACTCATCAACGGGAATATTATTAAAGCCGGCGCCAGCACGGACAACTGCACGCACGCTATCAGCAATAGTTTCCTGATGCAAATTTTGAGAACGTAACAGAATCGCTTTCGGCTCTTCAGTGGTATCAATTTCATAGCCATGAGTTGTTAAATAGTTTAAGCCTTTTGCACTAATGGCATTATATGTTTTAATATTTGTCATACTTGCTCTTTTTCAACTTTCTTCAAAAATGTTATCAATGCGTCAACAGCTGCCATAGATTGTGCATTATACAGAGATGCTCTAAAGCCACCAACTGAGCGGTGACCATTCAAATTAAATAGTCCTTCTGACTCAGCACGCTTAGCAATCATTTTGTCGCGTGTCAAATCGCCTGTGGTAAATACCACGTTGGTTAATGAACGTGCAGTTGTTTCAACCGGAGCTGTATAAAAATCCGACTGGTCTAAGAAGGCGTAGAGTTTGTGGGCTTTTGCTAGATTGCGCCGATGCATTTCAGTGACACCGCCTTGCGCAACAACCCAATCCAATACAAGGTTAAGCGCATAAATTGAAAACACTGGTGATGTGTTATACATGGATTGTTTGTCAATATGATTTTGATAGCGCATCATCGGTCCAACATGACGTACATCTTGCTGTGCTAACCAGTCTTTTTTAATGATGGCAACTGTCACACCAGCTGGGCCAAGATTTTTTTGACCACCAGCAAAGACAGCATCAAATGCGTTAATATCATAGGGTTCAGCTAAAATATTGGAACTCATATCGGCTACAAGTCGGCCTGTTGTACTTGGCAAATTGTCCTGATGAAATGTTGTGCCTTCGATAGTGTTATTAGTTACAATATGCAAATAATCGTAAAGTTCAGGGTCGAAATGTTCGGGTAAAATTGGTAGTTTTTGATAATTTATTCCCTTTGTACTGTTCAATACTGTGGCTTGTTTCCCTAACATTTCTGCTGCTTCACTTGCTTTAGCTGCAAAGTTGCCCGAATCAAGAATGGCAATATGTGACTGATTTGTTGCAAAATTAAGTGGAATCATCTCAAACTGCGTTGACCCACCGCCTTGCAAAAATATAACGGCATAGTCTTCTGGAATAGCCATTAACTCACGCAACTTTTGCTCAGCTTCGGTAACTATGGCTTGAAATTGTGCGGATCGATGAGATATTTCAATAATACTCATATGTGTGTGTTCGTTACGTTCGAATTCTTGCTTAATCTGGGTAATGACTTCATCTGGCAAAACACCAGGACCCGCAGAAAAATTATAAGTTTTTGCCATAATTTCGTGCTAGCGCACATCCTTCCTTAATAAAAAACAATTTTCAAAATAGACGTCAACAATTTAACGAACATTTAGAAAAAAAACAGCTGAATAATGACAATAATTCGCAAAAAAGCTAAAATAAAATCAATTTTAGAACAAAAAAACAAACTTTATTGCAATTCAAGTCACTGTTTTCATGTTACTATATCTTTAATTAAAGTCAATCTTTTATTTTAATACTTTTTTTAGTATAATGAATGAGTAATGCCGCTGTGGCGGAACTGGCAGACGCGTACCGTTCAGGTCGGTATGAGAGCAATCTCGTGCAGGTTCGATTCCTGTCAGCGGCATCATTATAAAAAGGCAGCTTGTTAAATCAAGCTGCCTTTTTATTAAGAAATATTAAAAAAACATATTATTTTCTAAACAATCCCTTATTGTTACACAGTCGTCATATAATCAGATTATATTAGGATAAAATAACAATCGGAGTATTGTAATATGGGACGACGACCTACTGTAAAGCGCCACATCAAATGGTGGCGTATCATTGGTTGGCTTTATCTAACAGGTTTATTACTATATGGAAGCTATATTATTTTAACTAGCCTCAAACATTAAAAAAACATTTATAACGTAATTAGCGTATAATAATGCCATTATGATAAATGGACCTGGGCGAATGAGCCCCTCTCAAATTAAAGAACAACTAGCAGCCTCTGACACCACAACTAGCGAAATGATTCGTTTTGTATTCGGGTCCGTTTTAAAGCGCCGTGGTCTTGTAGCCCTTAACGTTGCGCTTTTGACGATGATGGCTGGCTTAAATTTTGTTGTGCCACAGTTTACAAAAAATATTATTGATCATGCCCTACCACATTCAATCACAACTGAGCTGTACCGCAATGTTACGTTATTAATTTTGACGACAATTTTACTTGGCATAATAACATTTGCCTCAACTTATATGATGCAAATGTTATCACAACGCGCCATTACTGAATTACGTATTAAAACTTACCAATTTATTTTAAAGCAAGACTATGCTTTTTTTCAAGATACTAAGACTGGTGATTTAATGGTCAGACTCACTAGCGATATTAGCAACCTACAAATGTTAATCAGTGCGAATACTTTTGGCATTATTGGTAATTTATTTACTTTTGTCGGCGTATTATGCTTCTTATTTTGGCAAAATTGGCAGTTGGCAGCACTAGTGTCTGTGACTTTTCCTATTCTATTCATTACGATACGGTTTTTCCGGACGCGGATTCGCGAGTCATTTGCCAATGTTCGTACCGCCCAAAGTAAAATTAATAATCAACTACAAGCAACACTCACCGAAATTGAACTCATTAAATCGTATACTACTGAAATACCCGAAACGCAAAAATTTGAATCCATCGCCAACGAATCCAACACATACTCCCTTACTGCAACTAAGTGGCAAGCTATTTTTCAACCGTTGGTTACCTTAATCAATACCATTGGTACAGCTACCGTACTATTGTTCGGTGCCTTATTAGTGATGAACCATCAGATGACTATTGGTGACTTAGTGGCTTATCTAGCCTACGTTACTATGTTACAAGATCCTATTCGTTCATTTTCAATGCTCATGAACGTCTTCCAAACAGCACAAGTATCCTATGATCGCATTAAAAATATCCTAAGCTATACGCCGACGATTACAGAAATTACGCAACCGGCGCCATTTCCACTGCCGCTTTCTACCAGTATTCAACTTCATGATGTTAACTTTGATTATCAATCAGGTACTGATTACGCTTTAAAAAATGTATCTCTGACTATACCAGTTGGTCAAACTACTGCATTAGTTGGCCGATCCGGTTCCGGAAAATCAACTATTGTCAAATTACTGACACGTTTATATGATTGCTCTAGCGGGCACATTACTTTTGATAATATAAATATAAAGTCATTTGCCCTAAAAGATTTACGTCAAAATATTGCCGTAGTGAGCCAAGAGGTTACAATTATTGATGGCACAATCGGTGATAACATTACCTATGGCAGTCAACCAACCGACGCAGCAGCTATTTGGCGAGCTGCTGAATTAGCTGACATTGCCAGTTTTATCTCACAATTACCACAACAGCTAGACACGCCCGTTGGCGAACGTGGTATTAAACTTTCAGGTGGGCAAAAGCAACGACTGTCCATTGCACGCGCCTTGTTAAAGGATGCACCAATTGTCATTTTAGATGAAGCAACCGCGGCACTAGATAATGAATCTGAAAAGGCCATTCAGCATGCATTAGATAATCTAATGGTCACCAAAACTTCTATTGTGATTGCACATCGTCTGAGTACTGTTCATAAAGCTAATCAAATTATTGTGATGGATGAGGGTCAAGTAGCTGAATCCGGTACTCACGATACACTACTAAAAAATAAAGGTATTTATAAGAAATTATACGATGCACAATTCGAATAATAAAAGCGTCCAACAAATGATAACAGTCCAAACTATTCAAGATAAATTACGCCAAAAACCCGGTGTCTCTGCCTCAATCCAATTCTATGATATGGCTGACCGCTATTTTCTCACAATTGGTGCCTATCATCAAGAATTGTCTGATAGTGAAGCTAAGCGTCTCTTATCAGAATTACAAAAAGATAAGCAATCAATATTAACCACTAAAAATAACCACCCTGCGCTGTTGATTACAAATAAAAAACACTGAGCGAATCTCAGTGTTTTTTATTTGTGCTTTATACTAATGCCTGTGCTGCTGTAATAATTGCAACTTTGTACACATCCTCTTCATTTGCGCCACGTGACAAGTCAGAAACTGGCTTGGCTAGTCCTTGCAAAATAGGCCCAATTGCTTCAAAACCGCCTAGACGTTGCGCAATTTTATAACCAATATTACCAGCCTCTAAACTTGGGAAAATAAATGTGTTGGCATGGCCAGCAACTTTTGAGTTTGGTGCCTTTGCCTCACCAACAGAAGCTACAAAAGCCGCATCAAATTGTAACTCACCATCGATACTATCAGCTAAATCAGGTGCCAGTTTTTTAGCTATAGCCGTAGCTTCTGCAACCTTATCGACTAGTGGTGATTTTGCAGAGCCTTTAGTTGAAAATGATAACATGGCCACTTTTGGTTCAATGTCAAAGACTTGTGCAGTTTTGGCTGATTGTACAGCAATTTCAGCCATTGTTTCTGCATCAACATCTATATTAATAGCTGCATCAGAGAATACATAACGTGCCTCACCTTTTTGCATAATAAAGGCACCTGAAATACGTGACGAGCCTGGCGCTGTTTTAATAATTTGTAATGCCGGCCGAACTGTATCACCGGTTGGATGTGTGGCACCCGAAACCATGCCGTCAGCTTGACCAGTGTAAACCAGCATTGTGCCGAAGTAATTAACATCAGCCAACCACTTTGCTGCCGTTTCTGCATCAGTTTTTCCTTTGCGACGGTCAACTAAGGCGGCATTTAATTTGGCAAGCGCTTTTTCATCATATGTTGCTGGATCAATGATTACTAAGTCCGATAAATCATAGTTATTGGCAACCGCTGTTGCTTCAATAGCCTTTTGTGCGCCCAACAAAATTGGCTTAATTAGGCCTTCAGCAGCCAAACGCACCGCTGCGCCCTGAATACGAACATCTTCACCCTCAGGAAAAACAATCACTTTGTTTTGACCGCTAATTTTCCCCTTCAATTGTTCAAATAATTCCACCACAAGCATTCCCTCCAGCGTGTTCAAACAAACACTGTTTTTAATTTACAACTTCATTGTAACAGAACACATGCCATTTGTCTGTGATTTTACTACATTTTGTGATTTTATTCACTCACTCTAACCAGTGGATACTGTCGCGCCCATTTTGCGTTAAAAATTGGTTTGCTTTGGAAAACGGATGGCTACCAAAAAAACCACGATATGCTGATAATGGACTCGGATGGGCCGCCGCCAGTACTAAGTGTTTTGACTCATCAATATACTGTCGTTTTGACTGCGCAAATTTTCCCCATAAAATGAATACGGTTGGCTCGCCTGCGTCAGATACAGCTTGAATAATAGCATCTGTTAACGGCTCCCAAACTAAGCCAGCATGCGCGTTAGCCTGGCCTTCAGGAACAGTCAACACCGCATTTAAAAGTAAGACCCCTTGTTTAGCCCACGATGTTAAGTCATGTGAAGCACGCGGCCCAATATCAGTTGCTAATTCTTTTAAAATATTTTGCAATGATGGTGGTGCAGGTACAGCGTCTGGTACAGAAAAGCTGAGCCCTTGTGCCTGCCCTAAGCCATGATAAGGATCCTGCCCCATGATCACAACTTTTGTATGATCAAGCGACGTCATTGACAAGGCAGCAAAGACTTTTTCTTTTGATGGAAATATGGATTGCTCCTGATATTGCACATCTAAAAACTGCTTAATATTATTAATTTGTTCAGGTGTTAACTTGGCATTAATATAAGGTGCCCAAGTTGTATGAGATAATGGCATAATTTGACTACTTTCATGTTAAAATGAGTGCAAGAGGCGATCATGACAAAATATTATTTAAGACAACGGCATAGCATTGATGACGGCGTCAATATCGTGTTTGATGAAAACTTTCAAGCAAGTTATTTAGTATCTGGCCGTACAGGGAAAAAACATGATGAATTGCATGTTCAGGATATGTCCGGTCGTGTTTTAGTGCGTATTCAACAAACTTCTTATGGCATGTTACCACGCTTTTCATTACGCTATCGTGGACACACAGTTGGCTCGATTAGTTTCACCCTCGGTCATCTTGGCGATCTTGTCTATGTTCGTCAACTTGGCTGGCTAATCTCTGGCAATTTTATGGCTGGTCGATACCTCACTACACATAATACCAAAAAATTACTTTCCGTGAAGCCTAACATTCGTCCTGACGGTATTTATAATCAACTGACTGTAACCTTTGACTCCCAAGCACCAGTTCATATTGCGATTGCCGCGTTACTCGATATATGGGGGACAAAATCTAATCCACTGACGCGTTTTAAATGGCTACCCGGCCAATCAGAAAATTACAAACTAACTTATTGTCGTCACTAAACGCAAAAGCTAACGCTGTGCGCATTAACGACGTAAAAAGGCCTGAAAAGAGCGTGACTCTTTTCAGGCTTTTTTACGCAACATGATGGCTTTATTGCTTTTGTAAAATGTCGTGAATTTCACGAATATCTTCCGGACTTGTTCGGCAACAACCGCCAATGATGTCAGCACCAGCATGTTGCCACAACGGCACCAATCGTCGCCAGTTAATTGGTTCGTTATTAGTCACCCAGCGTTTTGTTTCTGGATTATACACTTCACCAGCATTAGGATAAACAATTACTTTTTTATCCGTATTGGGTTTGATTCGCGTGATGGCAGGTAAAATGTTATCTGGTGCTGTACAATTGATGCCAATGGCCTTAATTTGCTCGAATTGATTAAAATAAGCTACAGCATGTGCTAAACGTGTGCCATCCCACAAATAATCTCCTGCTTCGGTAGCAAATGATAAATAGGCTTCAACCTCAGGAAATTCGTTTTGTAACAATAGCGCTATCGCTTGAGCTTCTTTAAAGTTAGGCATAGTTTCTAAAGCCAATATATCGACATTATTGTGCACTAAGCGCTTTATTCGCTGTCTATGAAATGCCTGATATGCCTGGATTGAGAGGTCATAATCACCGGTATATTCAGCCCCATTGGCTAGATACGCCCCATAAGGTCCCACTGAACCAGCAATGATACCTGATGATTTCTCTGATTTTTTCAAACCATCTCGTGCCAATGCAACAGCTAAATCAATGAGTTCATAGGCTTCATTTTCTGATAGGCCCGAATCCACAAATGTCTGTGGGTGTGCTTGGTACGTATCGACAATAGCAATTTGTGCTCCTGCATTAAAATATGATTGATGTATATCACGCACAAGATTGGGTGCCTGTATTAGTGCAGAAGCAGACCATAAATTATTGGCCACAGCAATATGTTGCTTGTCAATTTCACTTCCCAAACCACCATCTAAAATTACTGGTCCCTGAAATAATAACTCACTAAACTTTGTCATGAACTTGTCTCTCCTGTGATATTTTAATGCGTTTGTGTTGATATTTGTTCAATAGTTTAAATCTCAATGCATAATATCCATACACTAATAGTATGAACGGTATCGACCACAATAGTGCCATGCGTTGCGCTGGGTCAAATATGACTAATATGACTGATAATGATGATCCAGCAAATCCAGCTAGCGGTAAGATTGGATAAGCCCACTTTGGGTATCGCAATTGGTTTAACTGGTGTGCTTTTTTTAATTTAAGATAATACTGGTAGTGAGACCAACTAATCGCAATCCAAACAAAGACAACTGCTAAGCCAGAGACTTCCACTAAAATCAAATACAGTTGTCCAGCAGCCATAAAGCTTGATCCTAATGCCAAGACTCCACCAAGTAAGCTCACAAATAAAGCTAATTGTGGTATTCCATGTTTATTAGTTACTGTAAATTTTGATGAAATAAGCCCTTCATGTCCTAAAGACCATAGCATTCGTGTTGAAGCATATAACCCTGAGTTCGCCATAGATAAAATTCCTGTCAAAATCACAAAGTTCATGATGTCTGCTGCATACGGAATACCAGCCATACTAAAAACTGTCACAAAGGGACTCTCAGTCACACCAGCCTTTTCGTAAGGAATAACCGCTGCTAAAATAACAATGCTGCCAATGAAGAAAATAATTTGCCGCCACCAGACTGCTTTAATGGCTTTAGGAATCGCTTTTTCAGGATTTTCGACTTCACCAGCTGTGATACCCATTAATTCCGTGCCACTAAAAGCAAAATTAACAGCCAATATCGTGGTGAATACGGCCCATATACCATTTGGAAAAGCACCATGACTTAAAATGTTTTGAAAGCCGGCAGAAGCCGTACGTGGTGAATGAATTATTCCGGTCAGAATCAAGACACCAACAAGCAAAAAGATAACAATAGCCACGACTTTTATTGCCGCTAGCCAATACTCACTCTCACCGAAGATGCGAGCAGAAAAAAAGTTACTTAATAAAATCACCAGCAAAAATAGACCAGAAAAAGACCAAACTGGTAAATGAGGCAACCACCTTTGCATGATAATACCAGCCGCTGTAAATTCTGAACCTAAGGCAATTGTCCAAGTTAGCCAGTAAGCAATCGCTACAAAAAATCCTGTCGCTGGACCAATTAACTGCTGCGCATGATAATGAAAGGCGCCAGTAGCTGGCATTGCAATAGATAACTCTGCAACACTCAACATCACCAAATACACTAATAAAGCGCCAATACTGTAAGCAATAATTGTGCCAAGTGCCCCAGCTGTATGAATTGTATAGGCAGATGACAAGAATAATCCTGTGCCAATACCGCTTGCTAGACCAATCATTTGAATATGTCTAGTCCGCATTGTTCTTTTTAATGTTGTCGCCATAATTTCCCCCTTAATGTTACACATGTCATTGCTAAAAAAAGCCCCGCAATCTAAATATCATTAGACTGCGGGACGATGATGATTCGTGGTACCACCCGTTATTTATGTGTTCAGAACACACCTTTGAAAAACAGCAATGCAATGTATTCTGACACATTTTAATTGCTGAATTAAATGGAGCTATATCGCGCTGAACCGATAATCGCTAACCTTATCCCAAACCTTGTACCGGGGATTTGCTCACGACAATGACACTCCAAGACCATCAACTTATCCAGGCAGGCCTTTATCTCAGCAATTATCGGCTCTCTTTTGCTACCATAATAATAAGTATCATCTCTTCTAAGTTATTTTTATGATACCAATAAAAGATTTTAATGTCAAACGTTTCATTTAATTAAAACGTCACTACCTAAATAAGCGCGTTTCACATCATCAGATACTAATAAAGCTTCTCCGGTATCCGTGGCAATAATTTTACCACTTTCTATAACATATCCCCTATCAGCAATGCGTAGTGCTTGTGCTGCATTTTGTTCAATAACTAGCACTGTGACACCACGGTTACGTATATTTTCAATAATATCAAATATTTTTTGAATATATAACGGTGCCAGGCCCATAGATGGTTCATCCAATAAAATCATCTTTGGATTAGCCATCAGGGCACGGCCAATAGCCAGCATTTGTTGCTCGCCACCTGATAATGTTGCAGCATCCTGATTTAAACGCGCTTTTAAAATGGGAAATTGTTCATACACAGTATCAAAGGCGGCATGTACTTGATGTTTATCTTTGACTGAAAATGCACCTAATTGGAGATTTTCTTGTACCGTCATTCCTGGAAAAACACGTCTACCTTCAGGCACTAACACAACACCATTTTGGACACGTTTATCAGAAGGCATACGATTGAACCCTTGATTTTCAAAAGTAATAAGGCCACTAGCTACTTTTTCGAGCCCAGCTATTGTTCGCAAAATTGTACTTTTCCCAGCACCATTTGCCCCAATCAATGTCACAATTTCACCACGATTAACTGACAAGCTGACACCTTGGACTGCTTTGATTGCACCATAATTGACACTTAAATTATTAACTGTTAGTAATTGTGTCATGGCATATCGTCCCCCAAATAAGCTTTAATCACTGCTGGATTTTGTTGAATTTCTGTTGGCGTCCCCGTTGCTAAGATTTTGCCATATTCTAGAACATACACACGCTGACTCACCGTCATGACCAAATTCATATCGTGTTCAATTAAAATAATCGTTAATTGGAATTGCTGTTGAATTTGCTTAATTAAAGCTGTTAGTGCAGCGGTTTCTTGTGGATTCATACCAGCAGCCGGTTCATCAAGAAACAATATTTTTGGATTTGTAGCTAATGCGCGAACGATTTCTAAACGACGCTGTTGCCCATAAGGTAAATTGCTTGCTAATTCATCAGCCACATGTGCCATATTAAAAATGTCAAGCAGAGCCATAGCATGTTGGCGTTTTTTCGCTTCGTGTTGATAAAAGCTTGGCGTTCTAAAAATAGCGTGAATTGTTTTGGCTGCCGTTTGATTTGTCATAGCAATTAAAACATTCTCAATCACCGTACGTGTTTTAAATAAACGAATATTTTGAAATGTGCGAGCAATGCCTAACTGAGCTCTTTTATAAGCTGACACGTGATTAACTTGAGCCAACTTTTCACCATTAAAAAGTGATACCGTGCCGTGTGTTGGTTGATAAACACCAGTTAATAAGTTAAATAGTGTCGTTTTGCCGGCACCATTTGGCCCAATTAAACCAATCAACTCATTATCATGTGCTTCAATATTGACACAATCAACCGCAGTAACCCCACCAAATTTAATACTAAGATCGTGCGTTTTTAGAATCGTTGTGGTCATGTGATCCTCCTGAATCAAATAGCAACTTTTGTAACGAAAATTCCGTGGTTCCTAATAACCCTTTTGGTCTAAAAATCATCACAATAATCAAGACTAAGGCATAAATAACCATACGTAGTGTCCCAAAATTTTGTAAAATGACATCGAGAACGCCCAATATTATTGCCGTTACCACGGTACCACTAATCGAACCAATACCACCAAGCACAACAATAATCAGAATAGTGATGCTCTGCATAAATGTATAATCTTGTGGCGATACTGATTGAATGAAGCTCGCACGTAAGCCACCTGCAATCGCTGCCAGTATTGCCCCGGCTACGAATGCCATGACTTTGTATTTTGTCGTATTAATACCTAATGACTCTGCTGCAATATCATTATCTCGTACAGCTATAATTGCTTGCCCGCTTGTACTACGCACAAAATTGACCACAATGATAATTACTATAACACTTAGGACAAATACCATCTGCCAATTGACAAAGGCAGGTATGCCAAATATACCTGCAGGGCCACGCGTGATTTTCATATTAATAATAATGATTCGAATAATTTCTGAGACCCCTAGTGTCGCAATAGCTAAATAATCGCCGCGTAGCCTTAACGTTGGTATACCGACAGCCAATGCCACAAGTCCACTAATTAAGCCGCCAACTAATAAACTCAGTATAAATCCATAAATTGATGGTAATGCTGTCGTCATTAATGCTGTCGCATAAGCACCGATAGCCATGAAGCCTGCGTGACCCAGTGAAAATTGACCCGACATGCCAATCACCAAATTAAGACCAACTGCGGCGATTAAATTGATGCCAATTAACACAATTGTTGTGATACCATACTGCCCAATAATATCGAATACAGTTAATAATTCAATTAGTACAAAGAGCATCGTGATAAGCAGTGCCCAAGTCAAAGTATATTTTAGATGTTTTCTATCCATGCGTTTAAACCTTCTCCCGCTTGTTTTTACCCAAAATACCTGTTGGCTTAAAGAGCAGAATAATAATCAAGATAGCATAGACCACCGCATCTTTATAGTCTGATAGCCCAATAGCCTGCGTCATGGTTTCTAAGATACCAATTAACCATCCTCCTAAAGCTGCGCCCGGAATTAAACCAATTCCTCCTAAAACAGCAGCAACAAAAGCCTTAATACCTGGTGTCATCCCCATTAGCGGATCAATATTGTTGTAATATAGACCAATCAACACCCCACCAGCAGCGGCCAATGCCGACCCAATAGCAAACGTAAATGAAATTGTTCGGTTAACATCGATGCCCATTAAAATGGCTGCTTCTTGATCAGCAGACACAGCACGCATGGCACGCCCCATTTTAGTTTTTTGCACAATAATTGTTAAAAGAATCATTAACGTGATAGCCGTTGAAATAATCAACAGCTGAATATTTGAAATTTGTAAACTGCCAATATGATATTGGATAGTACGAATTGCTTGTGGAAATGCTTTTTTGTCAGAGCCGTAAAAATAACTCATACCATTTTCAAGTAAAAAAGAAACGCCTAAAGCCGAAATTAAGACAGCAATTCGTGGTGAATGACGCAAAGGTCGATAGGCTACGAATTCAATTAACATACCAAGTAACGCACTAACAGCCATTGATAACACTAAAGCAATGAAAAAATTAAGGTGCAAGACTTGAATAAAGAAATAACCAAAATAAGCGCCTAACATATACACATCGCCATGTGCAAAGTTAATTAACTTAATAATGCCATAAACCATGGTATAGCCCAATGCTAGCAATGCATAGACACTACCTAAAATAATACCGTTGATCAGTTGTTGTATGATATTTGACAAGGCACTTACCTTTATTTAACCACAGTAGCTGTGGTATCTTTCCCATTTGTTACCCCAACCATTACAATTGACTTTTTAGGATTATGAAAATCATCCATGGTCATTTTCCCTGTGACACCATTGAAGTTTTTAATTTTAGCTAATCCTTCAGTGATTTTCATTTTGTCAGTAGACTTTTCATCTTCAATAGCTTGTTTAATCATATAAACAGCATCGTAAGCCAAAGCTGTAAATTGTGATGGCTCTTGATTATAGGCTTTCTTATACTCTGTTACGAATGGTGTTGCAGCATCTGTCGCTGGCGCCTGCGTTGAAAAGTGTGCAGCATAGTAAACATTACTTGTATTTTGATTACCAGCAATTTCTGCCAACTTTGGATCGCCCAAGCCATCAGGTCCAATTACTGGTACATTAATACCCATATCTCGTGCCTGCTTCAAAATAGCCCCTGCTTCTGTATAATAGCCGTTAATCACAATGGCATCGAATTTTTTGTTCTTAATCTTAGTCAACATTGCTTGAAAGTCTTTGTCACCAGCTTGATATGAATCCGTCTCAACAATATTGCCCTTATAAGCTTTCTTAAAAGCATTAGTAATACCTGTACCATAATCTGAAGAGTTATCTTGGAAGATCACGACATCTTTAGCCTTCACTGTGTCCGTTGTGAATTGCGCCATTTTAGTGCCTAAATATGAATTTTTAAACTGTGCGCGGAAAACATATGGTTGTACCTTACCATCCTTTTGAACCGTAATATTATCAGCACCCGCGGTTGGTGACATCATGGGTGTTTTACCCTTTGTCGCTGCTGGTACAGCTGCCTGAACTGCAGACGTTGTCACGGGTCCAACAATGGCATTTACCTTGTTATTACTAATCAAGTTTGTTGTCACTGATGCTGATTCGGTATTATCGGACTTACTATCTTTGTTAACCATTTGCATCTTATAAGTTTTACCGTTAACCTTAACGCCACCAGCAGCATTAATACGTTTAACAGCAAAGTCTGCACCTTTTTGTTCAGCCTGCCCATAAGCCCCCGCGGCACCTGATGTGTCAAATACGCCACCAATCTTAATGGTAGTACTGGATTTATCAGCTGATTTTTTAGCGATGCCAATCCCTATTCCCCCCCCAACAACGACAACAAACGCAACAATAATCGCAATAATTTTTTTCATGATATGTCTCCCAAGATTTTTTGTTATATTAAATCATTTCCAAATGTAACTGGTTTGGCTTTGCCCAACCCATCTTACGCATCACACGGTAACCGATGAAAGATACAATCACCGGCACGACAACCCCAACAATCATGTAAGCAGCAAAAGCAACGGGATTTGATCCTGCCAATGCCAAGGGGACAATGAATGAATTAAAGCCAATACCAGCCATAGCAAATGGGGCCGTCACATGAAATGCCATTGTTGCAATGGGCGCCGCAATTGCTGCACCAATCATTGGTGGCACAATCAGTGCTGGGTTCTCTGTTAAATTTGGAAATTGAATTTTCGGTGTAACAATACCTTGTGCAATTGTGGCACCAATTTTATTTTCATGGAAAGACATGGCTGGAAAACCAACAAACACAGCAGTAGTACCGATTAAAATTGCACCGGCAGCTTCTGGCGAGGTTACCCCAGTCGCGCCAATGGCAACTGCCAATGCAGCAGCTGAAGCAGGCGTCATTGTCAAAGCACCAAAGACCATGGCTACTACAGCCGTACCAATAATTGGGTTGATGGCTACACTCGAAGCAATGAAGTGACCAATAGCTACCAAGGCAGGTGTGGTTACCATTGCCAAGTAATAACCACTAACTGTACCCACAATTGTTGTTGCCGCTGGGACAATCACCATATCTAATGGCGTCTTACCACTTAACCATTTACCGAACAGAACAGCAATAACGGCTGCAATAACGGCAGATATCGGTTGTCCAGTCGTGATAATAGTTGAACCAACAGCTTGTGTACCAGCAAATCCTGTGGCTGTTACACCTTGAACAGCTGTTTTACTAAAGAATATAGCATTTGCACCAACTGTTGACGCTGCCATCGCACTAAACATGACCATTGTATTAGTTTTCATTTGTGATGCAACTGCGGCTCCAAAAGCTGCTGGCAACATCACTTTAGTGATTGCCCCCATTTGTACCATTGGTGCCCAATGAATAAAACCAGCGATTGTTTGTAACAACAAGCCCATACCCAATGTTACTAAAATGGCGTTTGAAACTGCCGCTGAGGTGTTATAAACCAAATCTCGAACTGATTCCTTTGCTTCACCTACTTTTTCTTGAATTTTTTCCGTGTCAATTTGACGTTCATTTGCTACCGCGTTTTGTGCCATAATGTTTTCTCCCTTTACTTACACTTCAAATGAGCAGTGCAATCATTGGAGACAAAGAAAACGCCCCAACGATTGCTCGTTAGGACGTTTTCACGTATTTTTCCTAACCAGCTACTAACCTTGCGAAAAGTCTAGTAGCTGATCTTGCTCAAATAACAACCTACTAGACTCAGATGAGAAGGAGGTTGAGGAGAAGTGCGTTATTAACTTGCTTATTGAATGTGTTAGTCATGTGCTGTCTCCCTTGTTGAGCAATTACTTGCTGTTTCTTTATGAGTATTACTATACATAGGTTAATTTAAAATGTCAACACTTTTATTTAAAATCAGAATATTCTCATAAAAAAAGATAACACAAGCTGTGTTATCTTTTTTACATCGTACCGAACAGACGATCACCGGCATCCCCCAAACCTGGGACAATATAACCATTCTCATTTAACTTTTCATCAAGCGAACCTGTATAGATATCAACATCGGGATGCGCTTCTTGAACAGCTTTAACACCTTCCGGAGCAGAAACTAGTGTAATCAATTTGATATGCTTTGCACCGCGCTTCTTCAATGCCGAAATGGCATCCTTTGCTGAACCACCTGTTGCCAACATTGGATCCACGAGCAAAACATCACGTTGATCAATATCTTCAGGCAGCTTAATAAAATATTCAACCGGTTCTAATGTTTCTTCATCACGGTACATACCAATATGGCCTATTTTTGCCGCAGGAATCAACTGAACAATGCCATCAACCATGCCTAAACCAGCCCGTAAAATTGGCACAACAGCCAACTTTTTTCCAGCTAACTGCTTCTTAGTCGTTGTTGCCACTGGCGTTTCTACGACAACATCTTCTAATTGCAAGTCGCGACTCGCTTCATAAGTCATCAACATTGCAATTTCATCAACTAATGCACGAAAATCCTTGGTACCAACATTTTTGTTTCGAATCATTGTCAGTTTATGTTGGATGAGGGGATGATCCATTTCGACAAATTTTCCCATGATTATTATTTCAAGCTGTGTATTATTGACAAACAGCTCTTCCTTCCAAGTTAGTTACTGTGTCTATTATAACAAAAATTAACTTATTCTGGAAACCAGTACAGATGCTAAATTAGTCTCCTTCAATGATTTGATTTTGCCTTTGCGCGACACGACTAGCGCCGAGTAATACTTCGCCCATCACTGCGCCCAGTAAGGCTGGTACAACCCAACCAAAACCAAGTGATGATAGTGGTACGACTTGATGATATGCGCCTATAAGTTGTTGTGCGGTGTGACTCGACATGAAGGGAGAAGCAGCTAAAGCATCTAAAAAAGCTGGCATAGCCACGAAGCCAACAACACTTCGGTAAACTAGTGGTGACTTATCGAAAAATTTGCCCGTCAAAGACAATAAAATCAATACTAATGCAAAAGGATAAAGAAGCATTAACACTGGTACAGACCAAGCCACAATGTTAGTTAATCCTGCATTCGCTGTGACAAATGATCCCAAAGCAATAATACGTAAAAACCATAGATAACTCACCTTTGGAAAAGCCAAATGTAAATCTTGTGCAAAAGACACAAATAATCCCATTGCGGTCGTAAAGACAGCTAGAGTCACAACTACACCTGTTAGTGCTGTGCCAAAATTACCTGCATAATGCGCGATAATTTGAGCAAAAGCATCCCCACCATTTGCCGCAACTTTAAATTGGCCCAAACTGGATACGCCCAATAGAACAAGTGCTGTGTATAAGATAGCTTCTGCAACAATGCTTAACAAGCCTGCTTTTGCTAAAACAGATGATACTTGATGGTCTCGAAAGCCTAATCCTCTGACAGCGTAAACAACAGAAACAGCCACAGCTAACAAGGCAATGCCATCCATCGTGTTGTATCCGTCTAATAGACCCTGAAAGGTGGCATGACTTTGATAGGCTGAACTAACAGCTTGTGATGTGTTACCCATTGGCATAAATAGAGCCATTAATAAGACGATGAGCAAAAGTATCATAAACACCGGATTCAAGTACTTGCCAACCCACTTCATCAAGCCTGTTTCTTTGACAGTTAAAAAATAAGCTAATCCGAAGAATAATGCTGAGAAAATTAACATACCCAAACTTTGATACTTGGGCGCAATAAACGGTGCGATTCCCATTGAAAAAGCAGTTGCAGCCGTACGCGGAGTTCCAAAGAATGGCCCAATTGTTAAATGAATAGCTACTAGAAATGCCAGACCAAACCAATGGCCTACGGGCGTTGCAACATCATAAACACTACGACTACGTGTGACACTCACGGCCAGCATGGCTAAAAATGGGACAACTGTGCCAGTTACTAAAAAGCCAATTGTCGCTAATACCCAATGACCACCCGATAGTTGACCAAGTTGTACTGGAAAAATTAAATTACCAGCACCAAAAAACATGCCAAAGATAAGTGAGGCGACTAGCACCAATTCACGCCAAGTTAATTTTTTGTCATGCATTAGCGCTCACCTCCGTGACGACATTTAACACAACATCACTAAAGCCGCCGGTAAATGTCGCGCGCCACTCGCCTATTCTCAGTGTTGGCGGTAGTAAAAATGTACCAGTAGTAGCACGCGTGCCCGCTTTAAATAATTTACCTTGTGATGCCAGTTTTGTAACTAACCATTGTAATGATTCTAAAGGGTTCCCTAATACTTCTGAACCGAATCCTGAAGCTACTTTGTCGCCATTATGGTAAAGCGTTGCTTCAACGGTTGCTAAGTCATCAACCGTCATTTGTTTCCCATCACGTGGCCTAGCGGAAACAACAGCACCACCGACTGCTGAATCACTTAACACTAAAAATTTGTCTAACTTAGGAAACCAGTTTTTGAACCGCGCATCTGGTACTTCCAGAGTCGGCGCAACAGTTGTGTTAGCTAAAAGGTCTGTTAATGACATTTCTGGGGTTAAATCAGCTTTAGCTGTAAATTGTAATTCAACTTCAACCAGTGGTTCATTATATTTTGTTAAATCGAGTGTATAAGGCGAGGTAACGAAACGACTGGCAACCTGTGCGCCATAAAGTGGCGCATCTGTATGAAACATGGCTTGTGTTTCTGGTGAAGTTAATGATACTTTATATCCTGCCGTGGCTTCGCTTTTTTTTGCCATAACAGCGTCTTGCACATCATAGGCTGTTTTAAAATCATTCACCACACCGATGTAAGTGTCACGATGCAATGGTTTGTTATGCACCCAGGCCTCGTATAACTTCTGTGCTAGTTGTTGCTGCTCTAATGATAATCCCATATTCTCACTCTTCCTTTAGAAAATAAAAAAGGCATACTGCTTAAGTTAAGCAGCATGCCTTTTGCATGAAAATCAGCTGCCTATCATATCTGATAGGCTCAACAAATTGTCAGCACCTATCACGAAATAATGATAATGCTGATAATAATTTGTACATTTGTCTTAGCTGAATTGACCATGTTATTTTCCCTTTTTTATTTGATGTTTTTATTAAAACATAATGAACAAAATGTGTCAAGTCTCATTTTATTTTTCAACTGACTTACGGTATAATAAAATAGCTTGCACTAATAGTTTAACAGGATAAAACGGGGACCTCCTAAGTCTTTGCTCCCAGTTCGAGTCTGGGTTAGTGCATTAGAAAAGCGACTAGACACGCTCTAGTCGCTTTTTTTACCCCTTAATTCCTGCCCTCTCAGCAATAGGCAACAATATATTTCCAATGAGCATGACTAATATAAAGCCAACAATCATTTCGAAAATGGCATTAAATGATACAATGCCGATTAACCAGCTCAAAATATTATGATTGGGAATGCCTGTAAAGTTCGTATGCATCACAGTAAAACCAATTGTGGTTAAGATAACAACCCCGACCGTGTTAACGAGCGCAGCTAAAACGCCTAGTATGCCTAAACCAATTGTCCGAGTCACTATTGGCCTTTGGCGTAAAAAATAATTAAACAACCAACCAATGACTAAACCAACTAAAATACGCGGAATAAATGCCGTCGCCGGATTTTGAAACATTAACGAGCCAATCGTGCCAGGATGTGTTAATGCATTAATAAATGATAAACCGCCCCAAAAGAAACCCACGACTGCGCCATACTTAGGACCAAGGATTATACCTGACAGTGCTACAGTGAACTGTATAATGGTAGCACTTGCGCCAATAATAAAAGCACCCAATGGCATGATTCCTAGCCATGGTATGAGCATCTGTAATAGAACAATAGCAACAAACAAAGTTGTCACAATGTAGTAAGCTGTTTTTTTATTTGTCATGTGATTAATCCATCTTAAATTTTAATACTTCTATTGTATCGTAGCGTGGCTAGATAACACAACATTTAACGTATAAATTAGCTTGAGAACGAAAAAAATGGCGCTTACCAGAAATAAAGTGGTAATAAGCCATTTTTATTTTGCCTATTTATCAGTTATCTTTTGATAAATAGCAATCATTTCAACTGCCAAATCACGGAACGTAATCCCATTCATAACGTGATCTTGCGCGTGAACCATATATAAATCTACTTTTGCATGCTCGCCTTGCGCCTCTTTGGTCAACATATCAGTTTGCGTATCATGAGCTGCTTTAATCGACTGATCTGCTTGGGCAATGGCAGCTTTTGCACCATCAAAGTCACCTACTTTTGCTAGTTGAATTGCTTGAAAAGCTTGTGATTTGGCGTTACCACCATGCATAATTAAGCCCATGATGACTTGCATGCGTTCGTCTTCTACCATACTATACTCCCATCAAAGTTTCTGCTGCTTTAAGTACATTATCACCTTTCATCATGCCGTAATCCATCATATTAATCACATCAAGCGGTATACCAGCCTTATCAGTTTGCCCTTTAACTTCCTCTTTCATATATGCCACTTGTGGACCAAGTAAAACGACATCTGGATGTTTTTCATTTAGTTTTGCATCAACATCAGCCGTTGATGTTGCAAAAATTTCATAATCTTTTCCTTGGGATTCGGCAGCTTTTTGCATATTGGCTACTAATAATGAAGTCGACATACCTGCCGCGCAAGCTAACATAATCGTTTTTGTTGCCATAATACTTGTTCTCCTTAGGTCATACTATCAATTTGCTACACCTTCATTATACTGTTTTCCAAAGACTATGTAAACGCTTTCATTTAAATAAAAAAACAACGCAATAATACCATGTTATTGCGTTGTGTCGAAATTATTCAAACCCTTCAGTCAAAGCTTGGGGATAAAATTCACGAATAATTTCTGCTTCATGTTTTGATAATTCTGGGAAGGCTGGATCGGCGCCTAAATCTTCATGGAACATTCTATCACGTGGTGAAACACCACCCGTTGCATGCTGTACTGAAATTAAAAAGCCATCATAATCTTTTATTGCCGACGCGTTAGAAGCATCTTCGATATGCAGTTGCGATACCATTAATAACAAACGGACATCAGCATGGAGATTAGCTAATAATTGTTGTTGCTCTGGTGTCAAGTACAATGTCAATGCGGCCTCGGCATTTTTACCGATTAACTCAGCAGCACGCGCCTCTTCTAATGCTTTATTCACGGAATCACGCAATGACATAAAGTCAGCCCAATGTGACAATAATGCACGTGTATCACCAAAATCTTGCACTTCAGGCATATCTGACAAATAGGCAAATTCAGTTTTCTCGTTTGGTAAATACTCCCAAACTTCTTCAGCTGTATGTGGCAAAATTGGTAAGAGTAACTTAGTCAAGGCTAGTAATGTATCATAAAAGACTGTTTGCATTGAACGACGTGCGTGGCCAGTTGGTGCTTCAACATAAACAACATCTTTCGCGATATCCAAGTAAAATGCTGACAAATCAACATTGACAAAGTTAATGACGCGCTTAAAAATATCATTAAATTGATAGTTATCATATGATGCTCGGACATCTTTAACAAAGTCATTTAAAACAACTGAGAAATATTGATCATGCCCCGCCCTATCTTCAAAAGCAATCGCATCGGTTGCATAGTTAAAGTCAGAAGTATTGGCCATTAAGAAGCGCAACGTATTACGAATTTTACGATAACTTTCTGATACTTGTTTCAAAATATCATTTGATACTGGCATATCTTGCGATGTATCAACAGAAATTGTCCAAAGACGCAAAATTTCAATCCCCATTTGATCAGCAACAGCTAATGGCGAGATAGTATTGCCAAGTGACTTAGACATCTTATTGCCCTTACCATCTAATGTAAAGCCTTGTGATAACACATTCTTATATGGTGCATGTCCAGTAGCCGCCACAGAAGTAATCAAAGATGAGTTAAACCAACCACGATATTGATCTGAGCCTTCTAAGTAGAGATCCGCTGGATAATCAAGTTGATCACGCGTGTTCATGACACCCGCCCAAGATGAACCAGAGTCAAACCAAACATCCATAATATCTTCTTCTTTTGTGAATAGCCCATTTGGTGAATGTTCATTCGTATAACCTTCAGGCAATAAATCTTTAGCCTCGTGTTCAAACCAATAGTTTGAACCGTGTTTTTCAAATAAATCTGCCACATGGTTAATTATAGATTGATCTAAAATAGGCGTTTGATCTTCGGCATAAAAAATTGGCAATGGCACGCCCCACACGCGTTGACGAGAAATAACCCAGTCACCGCGATCACGTATCATATTGTATAAACGCTTCTTACCCCACTCAGGATAAAAGTTCACATTGTCTAATTCATTCAAAATATTTTGACGGAATTTTTCAACTGATGCAAACCATTGCGGCACTGCACGCCAGATAATTGGCTTTTTGGTACGCCAATCGAATGGGTAAGAATGCGTAATTTTTTCTTTGGCTAAAAATAGATTAGCGGCCGTTAATTTATTGATTACTAAACCGACAACATCGTCATAAAACTTGCCTTCAAAATCAGCGCCAGCACTTTTCGTCATGTAACCTTTTTCGTCAACTGTCACAGCGACTTCGAGACCATAGGTTTTACCAACATTAAAATCGTCTTCACCAAAACCAGGTGCTGTATGGACCAAACCAGTACCAGAATCTAGCGTCACATGGTCGGCATTCATAACAAGTTCTTCAGCCGCTTCATCCCAAGGATGATAAGCTGTGATGCGGTCTAATTCCTGTCCCTTATATGTTGCCAGTGTTTCATAATTTGTCCAACCAAACTTAGGCGCAATAGCTTCTAAACGACCAACTGCCACAACAAATTTGCGCGTCTCACCTTCTGGTCGAATAACCGCATACGACATGTCAGGACCTAATGTAATCCCTCGTGATGCTGTTACTGTAAATGGCGTGGTTGTCCAAACAACAAAATACGTGTCATTGTCCAAAATACCTTTACCATCTTTGACTCTGTTAGCATAGTACAAAGATGTTGAATCAATATCGTGATATTCAATTTCAGCTTCAGCTAAAGCTGATTCAGATGACCATGACCAGTAAACTGGCTTTGAGCCTTTAAAAATATAGCCTTTACCTGCCATTTCGCCAAAAACACGAACTTGTGCGGCTTCAAATTCAGGTTGTAACGTGATATATGGGTGCTGCCAGTCTGCCATAATACCCAACCGTTTAAAGTCATTACGCTGCTTATCGACTTGAGCCAAAGCAAAGTCTTTAGCTAAATTACGCCAAGCAGCCTTAGGCATTGATTTACGATCATGCCCTGCCTTAGTTAGCTGTTGCTCAATAGGCAAACCATGCGTATCCCACCCAGGAACATAAGGTGCATAAAAACCAGCCATATTTTTGTAGCGCACAATAATATCTTTGGAGATTTTATTCAAGGCATGACCGAGATGAATATTTCCATTGGCATATGGTGGTCCATCATGCAAATTAAAATGTGGCTTTTTCTCGTTTTGAGATAATCTTTGCTGATACAAATCGGCATCGTACCATTTTTGTTGACGCAATGGTTCTGTTTTAGGCAATGACCCACGCATGGGAAATCCTGTTTTTCCTAGATTTAATGTATCTTTATATTTCATACTGTTTCTCCTCTAATATCGCAGTAATAATCATTATGTATCAAAAAAATAAAAAAGCGTCCCTGTGTCAATCGACACAGGGACGCTTACGCGTGGTACCACCCATACATTCGGCTATACTCATAAAATAACCCTCAAATCAGTTTTAACGATCTGCACCGTTTGAACTTACTTAAAATTCAGTTCAACAAACTTGTAACTGATCTGAAAGGCTACAGGGACGATCATCTCTAACCACCATGACTCGCTGCGCGTATGTACGCCAATCTTGCTGTGTTACGCTTTTTATGATTTATTATCTGCTGTGTCTTCCGTCTCTGGAAACACAACTACTGGTCCTTGTTCAACCGTCGTATCAGACGTTGCTGCGTCGTCAACTATCTCGTCAGCAACATTAGTTGCTGCTTCAGCTGCTGAATTCAAATCAGCTTTTTCAATACGAGCGGCAGTTGCCTGACCCATTGGCAAACGATGAACTGCCTCGGCTAACTCATCGTTGTCTAATAGTGTACGCTGAACTGTCAATAATTTCAAGAACGAATCTTTAAAACTTTCAACTTCTTGACGTAATTCGTTTTGCTCGGCAACTAAATCAGCATTTTCTTGTGCCAACTTTGTGGCTTCTGCCTCAGCTTTTGTACGTGCATCACTAATAATCTTTGTGGCTGACTCTTGTGCATGCATTAATTGCTTTTTTACTTCTGCATCAGCATCTTTTTTCAAGCGCTCAGCCGCTTCTTGTGCCACAAAGATGGACTGGTTAACTTGCTCACGCTTAGCTTCTAGCTCATCAACCTTAACTTGTAACTGTTCCTTTTCATTTGCAAAACGATCACGCTCTGCAATAATTGCTTCATAATCACCGTTTACTTGGTCTAAAAAGGCGTCAACTTCGGATGCAATATAAGCACGAGAGCCTTTCTTAGTAAAATCATGATTTAATATTTCGTCAGGTGTTAGTGCCATCATACTCTCCTTTTAATTACAGTATAGCCATGCTAATCAACGCCGAATAACATTTACTACCGTTTTAATTTTATCTTTTTTGCTTAATCCGTCAAGCATTTTTGGTTGAATACGACCATATCCACGTACAGAAATAACATCACCAACGGTCACAGTAGTATCCGGCTTAATGACTGTGTGCCAATTCAAACGAACTTGCTGTTGTTCAACCAAACTTTTCGTCACGCTTCTCGGTAAATCAAAAATGGTAGCAATTACCGTATCAATACGTAGAGAAGCTAGTAATACAAAGGTCTCTTCCCAATCATCCTTGGGTTGAATCGCATGATTCAGTGTTGTCGCTACCAATGATACTTTGGTACGTCCCACTGTCAAAACTGTTTGCTGGATATAAGCTAACATTTTTTTATCCACAATAATTTGCCACTGCTGTGCATCATTTAGGATATCCCCAATAATAGCACGTTTAATGCCTGAATGCATTAAAGTACCTAGAATCGTACTATGATGTAATGTTGTAAACTTTTTTGGATATTTAATCTCGAACACAGCTAATTCAAAATCATCAAGTTCTGGTGAATAAAAGTTTGGCGAAATAATTGCTCGTTGGCTTTCAGCGCCATCAACGCCACCATTAAATACTACTTTCAAATCGTTCATTCGGTTAACGAGTGTCTTTAAAATATATTGCTCTCGTGGATTTAAAAAGTAAGTTAAAATAAACCGATACTCATCTTGACTTTGTCTTATCCAATCACCTGCTTGTTGTATAAAGTCTGCCTCATCTGGTCTAAAATGCTGTTCAATTGCTATAGAAACATCTGACATGGTCGCACTAGACCAACAATAAGATAAGATGTGCTAGGCCACTGACTGCAAAATTCCAAGCTAATATAGCAACAATTGGCGAGATATCAATGATACCGGCTATCGGTGGTATGACTCTAAATAAATTAAGATATGGTAACACAATGCGACCTAACCACCGACCCACTGGAGACTGTTGAGCCCCCGGTAGCCATGACATTAAAACATAAATAATTATTGCATACTCATAATAACGTGCAATGCGAATAATCCAATCTAAAATTTCCAGCATAGGCTTAGTACCTTGTATTTGGTTCTAAATTATCAGTCAATGTACCCGAAATTTCAAACGTGTCTGGCGTGACTAAGAAAATAGATTGTCCAATGCGTTCGATTTCGCCATTGACAGCATAAATTGCACCACCTAGAAAATCTAAAATTCGCTTGGCTTGCGCTTCATCAATTTGTGTAAAATTCACAATGACGGCTTCTCCACCTAAAATCTGTGATGCAATAGCACGCGAATCGGAATAAACTTTCGGTTCAAATAAGGCAATCTTGCTATTTGCATTATTTGGATCCGTCATAGCAGACTGTTGCACTGTTTGTCGACCAGCAAAATAAGACGCTGTTTGTTGTTGCGATTGACGCTGTGCTGTCTGCTGTGGCTGAGGTTGCTCTTGATATGCTGTACTGCCATAATTTTTTTCATATAAATCGTCTTCTTCATTACTAAATAGACGCTTAATTGTGTCGACTACTGCCATGTTTTCTCCTTAAACACGCAACTGGGGCTTGTCATGTGGCCAATAGTTCAAACGCAATCAAGGCGCTAGTCTTAGTTGACACGATTCATGATTAGTTGCACCAATTCACGATTCCTTTTTTAACGTTTTTTAAAGAATGGTGGTTGTTCATTATCATCATCTGTACTTGAGAAATCAACGGATGAAGTATTTGATGTAGGGGTATTGAATACATCAAATGACTGCTTTTGCACACCGTCAAAACGATTATCTTCTGCAAAAGCATCCTTCGAAGCACCACTGATATTCCAATCAGCAAATGGATCTTTTTGTGTTGGTTGTACTAGTTGACTAGTCTGCTCCGTAGCTGGCTTTTCAAACACTGACGACTGTGGCGCCGAAGTTGATGTCTTGTTATCAGTGTTAGCCGCATTACCGAAAACGCTAGCTGCGTTAGCTTTAGGGTTAGCCCCCTTCTTTTGCGTGCCATCACTTGTAATGTTTTGAAGGCCAGTTGCAATAACCGTTACGCGGATTGAATCTTCAAGATTTTCATCAATCGATGTACCAAAAATAACATTGACTTCACGACCGGCCTCTTGAGCAATAACTTCAGAAGCTGTTTGTGCTTCAAACAAAGACATGTCCAAGCCACCAGTAATGTTGAGCAAAACGTCTTCTGCACCCGACATATCAACTTCTAATAATGGTGATGAAATTGCCTGTTTTGTTGCATCAGCAGCACGTGTTTCACCGCTAGCTTGACCAACACCCATTAATGCAGGGCCGGCATCTTGCATAACTGTTTTAACGTCAGCAAAGTCCAGATTAATGAACCCTGGATTAGTAATTAATTCTGAAATACCACGAACACCTTGTGCCACGACTTCATCAACCACCTTAAAGGCTTCTGATAGTGGTGTGCGTAAATCAATACGATCTTTCAAACGTTCGTTCGTGATAACAATTAGTGAATCAACTGATTCTGATAGTGCTTGGAGCCCTTCAGCTGCAAAACGACCGCGCTTTGGTCCTTCCCATTTAAATGGTCGTGTTACAACGGCAACTGTCAATGCCCCTTGCTCTTTGGCAATACGTGCCACAACGGGTGCAGCGCCGTTTCCAGTACCACCACCCATACCAGCAGTGATAACAACCATATCTGCGCCTGAAAGTGCAGAGGCAATATCTTCGGCACTTTCTTCTGCGGCTTTTGTACCACGTTCAGGATTAGAACCAGCACCCAAACCACCAGTTAACTTGGGACCAATTTGAATTTTAACGTCGGCTTTTGATTTGTCCAAAGCCTGTACATCTGTATTAGCAACGATGAATTCAACACCGTTAACCCCTTCTTCAATCATGTGATTGACAGCATTAGAACCGCCGCCACCAACACCGATAACTTTAATGATTGCGCCTGCTTGTTGGGCGTCATCAATTGAAAAATCCATGAGTTGTCTCCTTAAACTATACTAGTCTTCTCTAAATAAATTTTTAATTGTCTGCATCCAGCGCCCAAAGAAACCTTTTTTAGGCTGCTCTATTTGATTACCTTGATTACTATTATAGTGATACTCATCAAAACCTTGTGCTTGTGTATTTGACTCGGAAGTCTCGATATAAGTCACAGGAGCCTGACTTGTAACTTGTGACGTTGGCTGTACATAACTTGTGTCATCATGTCGTGCCATAATCACTTGCTTAATCACTTGTTGTGTCATACTTTCACGTGATGCAAACATCGCATAAGCCATTGCTCTAGTATAAGATGGATGTCTTAAGCCAATTTGATCTGGTACAAATAAACGCACATTTTCGCCCAAAATTGTTTTTGCAAAATCAACCATACGGGGTAATGCAGCATTTCCACCAGTAAGAACAAAGCCACCAGGCATATTTAAGCCATTTACAGTATTCAATGGTTCAAATGCCCTAGTAAAAATTTGTTCTAGCCGAGCTGCAATAATTTCTGAAAGATAATGTTCATTTGCGGTTCTAGGTGTTGCATCACCAACAACTTCAACTGCAAATTCATTTTTAACGTTTGTTTGCGTTGGGTCAGCAAACCCATAATCGCGCTTTAGCTTTTCGGCATTGGCATAAGAGGTACTTAATACAGTTGAAATGTCTTTTGTGACGTTGTCACCACCCTCTAAGTCAACACTATTAAATTTCAGTTTGCGATCGTGAATAATTGAAGTAGTAGTTTGACCGCCACCCAAATCAATCAATACTGTGCCAAAGTCTTGCTCGCCATCGTTTAAGATACTTGTCCCAACAGCTAATGGAGCCAACACGAATTCTCGCAATGTCAAGCCAGCTTTTTGGATCGCCATACGTGTATTATCTAGTATTTTAGTTGGCCCAAGGTAAGCAGTTCCGTGCATTTCAAGGCGAACACCAATCATTTCGTGGGGATCTTTAATACCATCAAAACCGTCAACACTAAATTCTTCAGCGATTAAATCTATTACATCACGATCTGAGGGCAAGCTATTTGACAATGCTTGTTGTGCAACGTGCTGCACATCTTCATACGTAATACGTTTATTTTGATTTGCAATGGAAACGAGTCCATCAACATGTAACATTTCAATTTGGTTTGCTGGCACACCAGCAACGACTTCATTAATTTGAAAATTAGCTTTTTCTTGTGCTTGATCAATGGCTTCACGAATTGCACCGGCTGTTGCATCAATATCAACAATTACACCCTTATGCAAACCACGAGAAGGTGCATTACCTGCGCCAATCACATTGAATTGGTTGCCAGTTGTTTGTGCAATGACAACTTTAATCGATGTTGTGCCAATGTCTAAACCAACTGTCACGCCTGAGTTATTCATGCGTCGTGCCCCTTTACAATTTTTTTTAATAAATTATACCTAATAATAATAATATCATAAATGACGCACTTCCCGCTACCAATTAGCTGGTTTCATTTGCTTTCATTTTATGACTTTTTAATACATATTATTTCTTTTTGTTATCATCTTTTTGCGCATTGGTCCCATACTTATATGAATAGGCGCCAAACTGTAAATCAACAATGCCTTTATCTGGCATCTGGGCGGCAATACCTGGATAAAAACTAATCTTCTTGCCAAAAGTATCCTGTGTCGCATAGACTGTGTTGCCATCATCCATGACAATAACTAATCGTTTTGCATTGTCTTTGACTGGTGAAAAAGTAATCTGACTTATATTTTGGCGCAACGTCAATTCCAAAGTGACAAATTGCGTTGCCACTTCTTGCAGTGCTGTCTGTGTTCGAAAACCAGCATAAATTGGCGCATCCCCTTTTGGTTGTCCAATTGTTGTTAAATACCCATTGCGATCAATAAGATACCATTGTCCTTTTTTCTGAATATATCCAGCGGTTACTTTTTCGATCACTTTAATGGTCACATGGGTACCTTGCTGCTTCACTTGCGCAGAATCAATTTTATCACTGCTTTTTACTAGACGCTCAGCAATAAATTGCGTTTGCCCAGCCACTTGCCAATAAGGTGTGCCCACCATGACTTGCGCGTATGTCTGCACCTTTTTGTCTGGCAATTCCATGGCGTTAACAGTCACTTGTTTAATAGATTGCCAAGGCCGAATGATTGCCAACGTCCCTATAATCAAAATGGCAAAAATAACGAGACTAAGCCATAACTGTCTTGGTCGCCGAGTCATTATTCTGTTGTTAAACTGTTCAACATTCAATTCACTAATCTTTCTTATTAGCCATCGCCTGTAAAATTAATTGATACAAGCGCTCACCCGCATCTGGCATACCAACTTTTGTTGCCTGAGCGGCCATCTTATCACTCACATTTTCATCTAATAACAATGTGTCAACCGCCGCAATCAAACTCTGTCCATTCAAATCAGATTCATTAATGTTAATTGCAGCACCAACATCTACTAAGCTTTGTGCATTTTTAGTTTGATGATCACCTGTCACATGTAGACTCGGTATTAATATTGAAGGAATTCCCAATGCTGTAATTTCAGCAATTGACGTTGCCCCGGCACGAGATACAATGGCGTCTGTTTGCTTTAATACATTCGGCATATTATCAATATAAGGCAATATACGAATATTATCAGCGGCCTCAATGTTTCTCTCACGCAATAAATCTAGCACATTATCGTAACGTTTTGGTCCAGTCACAATAACAACTTGATAGCTACGTTCATTAAATTCTGGTATAGCATCGATAACGGCTAGATTAATGGCTGGCGCCCCTTGAGACCCACCAAATATAAGTACCGTTGCTTTATCATCCCGCAAGCCAATTGTCTGCCATGAAAATGTTGACTTTAACTGCGCAACCTGCTGTGCTCTTGGGTTACCAACCAAAACGACTTTTTCACTCGGAAATTGTTGCTTGGCAACTTCGAAGGCCACACCGATTTTTGTGGCACCACGTGCTAAAAATTTATTTGTTACACCTGCAACAGAGTTCTGTTCATGAATGACTGTCGGAATATTCATGCGCTGTGCAGCATAGACAACCGCCCCAGCAACATAGCCGCCTGTGCCAATGACAACATCTGGTTTAAACTCTTTAATAATTTTTTTAGATACTTTGACCGCTTTCAGGAATAGTTGCACAGTTTTAATATTATGTAAAGAAAGTGATCGACTAAAACCCTGAACTGCAAGTTGCTTAAATGCCATTCCCGTTTTTGGTACAATATTAGCTTCTACGCCACGTTCTGAGCCAACATACAAAAATTCTGCATCTGGTTCATGCTGCTTAATAACCTCTGCCAAAGCAAGTGCTGGATAAATGTGACCACCTGTACCACCACCAGATAAAATAACACGCATATTATACCCCCAAATTTTCTTTCAATTCATTGACAAATTCATCACCGCGGACTTCAAAGTTGGGATATTCGTCCCAACTCGCCGCCGCTGGCGAAAGCAAAACAACATCTCCAGCTGAAGAACTACTGATGGCAACTGGCACCGCTTCTTTAACACTTGTAACTGTAATAACTGGCTTATGTGCTTGACGTGCTATGGCAACAACTTTTTGTTGCGTTTCACCAAATGCAATGACTAGCTTAACATGCGATAAGTTTGGTATTAATCGTGTTAAGTCGTCACCACGGTCTAGCCCACCCGCCAACCAAATTGTTGGTTCGTGAAAACTATCTAGCGCTGTTTGTGTCGCTTCTATATCAGTGGCCTTCGAATCGTTATAATATCTAACCCCATTTTCAGTCAAAAGGTATTGTAACCGATGTGGCACCCCGCCAAACACTTCAAGTACTGACTTAATAGCCTCATTAGTGACCCCAGCTATTTTAGAGACGGTGATAGCTGCCAAAATATTTTCTAAGTTATGTGGTCCAACTAACTTAATTGCTGTTAGTGGCATAACATGTTCTCCTTCAATAATTAAATCGTGGCCATCGGTCCATGCCATATCAGAGGAATTATCTCGTGAAAACAAGACGACTTGTGCTTGTGTTTTGGCAGCAAAGTCTGGGGTGTCAGCGCCATCCGCATTTAGAATTAACTTTTGATTTGCTGTTTGATTTTTTGTAATTTGATATTTGGCAGCAACGTAATGTGCCCGATCGCCATGATAATCCAGATGGTTAGCAAATATATTGGTAATGAGTGCAATATCAGGTTTAATATCTGGTAAGCCCATTAATTGAAAGCTAGACAACTCGAGTAATAAGGTATCTTGGCTAGTTAATGGACCAACAACTTCACTGACAGGCGTGCCAATATTACCTGCAGTTGTGACTGTTTGTCCACTTGCCTTTAGCATGTCACGTATCAAAGACGTCGTTGTGGTTTTGCCATTTGATCCCGTCACAGCAATGAGTCGTCCATCAAACGAACTTAGCGCCACTTCAACTTCTGTTAAGACCGGAATATCAAGACCAAGTGCTTTTTTAACGATTGCCGTTTCATATGGAATGCCAGGATTCTTCACCAAAAAATCAAATGATTTATCTATTGCTTGATCATCATCATGATTGATAAATGTTACGCCTGCTGCTAGCAACTTTTGATAAATTGTCTCGTCGGTATCAAATGCGCCACCATTAACAACAGTCACAATGGCTGACAACTCTACTAAACGTTGCGCAGCAGCTTTACCTGAGCGTGCCCAACCAAATACCATCACTTTTTTATTTTTAAAATCTTGTATTTTCATCATTAACCTGATTTCTTAAAAATTTAATATGTACGCGACATACATCGCTTGTTAATTCATGTAGAATATACCGGCTACAGCCAAGATTGATGAAACAATCCAAAATAGCAAATCAATTTGCCATTCGCTCCAACCAAACTTCTCAAATGAATGATGGATTGGCGCCATAGGGAAAATTCTTTTATGCCAAAAATGATAACCGACTGTTTGGATAATCACTGATAGTGTCTCAATCACAAATATCAAACCAAACCAGATCAACGAAAATGGTACCCCAAGCAAAATTGATTCAATAGCTAAACCAGCACCCAGAGCCAACGATCCCGTATCACCCATGAAAATTTTTGCTTTTGGTCGATTAAAGATTAAGAAACCTAACAAACCACCAATAATTGAAAAATTAAATAAAACAATGATATGGTTATGCATATGCATGGCAATAACTGTATAAGCGGCATATACAACCACACTATTACCTGCAAGCAAACCATCTAACCCATCGGTTAAATTGGTTGCATTTGACCAGCCAACTAACCAAAACCACAGGAAAACAAAGTAGAAAAGCCCTAAATTAATTGTTCCAATCATGGGAATATAGAGCGTAAACGGCACTCCTAACAGCCACATGATTAACATAATAACTACTGCACTTAAGGTTTGTGCTAGGAGTTTGGGCTTAAAGGCAAACCCATCATCAGCATGATTAATGAGTTTCAATGCGTCGTCAATGCCGCCTATAATAGCATAAGCGACTAATGCAAATACAGGAATAATCATAGCAACAACACCAGACATGCCATGATATGCAGCGCCACCAATAAACGCACTAATCGCTGCAGCTAAAACAAACAAGAGACCACCCATACTTGGTGTGCCAGCTTTTGACTGGTGATCAGGTCCCAATTTTCGAATAACCGCTTGTTCTTTGGATTGTTTCAAAAATTTAATTAAGAATGGCATGAAAACCACAGTAATAATAAACGCTCGTGCTAGTGCCCATAAATTATCAGACATTTTTCTCTCCCTATTGCTTCTCTTTTAATTCAATTGCAACCTTGCTATTGCCCACAACGAGTTGATCTTTGGGGGTCAATTGTCTTGTCACATATCCCGACCCAGACCAAGTTAAGTCAAAACCAGCCGCATGAGCAAATGCCTGTGCATCAGTTAAACTCCAACCAGTCATATCGGGCAGATGCGTGTTACCTTTGGCAGTTAGAATCACTAATTGATTGGTTAATGACTTTTGCTGTGGTAACAACGATTGTTCCGTCACTTTTCCGTTACTACCCACAACAGCTACTCTGAAGCCAGCCTTTGTTAAATCATCAGATGCCTGCTTGATTGACTGCCCCATGACATTTGGTACAGTCTGTTTCGTTGTCTTTGATTTTATCGCACTATCGCTATCATTTAAAGCTTGTAGCATTAATGGCTGAAAAACCTTATTCATTGTTGTCTGAATTGTTGGATCTGGGAAGACCTTTGGTTGCTTAACAGCCAAATAAAAAATGTACTTAGGATTTTTTTCAGGTGCCAACACCATGACTGAGTGAATCGCATTATTTAGCCCTTGTAGATACTGACCATGCTCAGCCACTTGTGCAGTACCAGTCTTAGCAGCAATCTGATAGCCATAAGGTCGCAAATCAAATTCTTTTGCCGTTCCCGTTGGCTGGTTGACAACATCAATCATATATTGCCGTACTTGTTCAGCTGTACTGGCTTTAATAGGTTTAGCAACGTTTTCAGTTTTATTTTGCTTAATAACCGCACCAGTACTAGCATTAACAACCTTATCCACAAAGTATGGCTTCACTTCTTGACCATTATTAGCAATGGCTGAGTAAGCCTGTATCATTTGCAGGGGTGTCACACTAATCCCTTGACCATAGGCCGTGTTGGCTTGATCAATTGGATAAGTAAATGAAATACCACCAGATTGCTCGCCATTCAATCCAGAATTTGTTGACTGTAAAAATCTAAACTTTTCCAAATAATTACGCCAAACTGTCGGTCCTAGTTGCTGCTCTACACGTGCAAAGGCGACGTTAGATGAACGCCAAAAACCTTCACGGTAGGTTAACATGCCTTGGTCTTGACCAAACGCATCAACCACTTTTTTGCCATCAATCAACAACGTCCCTGATTGATAGGTATCCTCTGGCCGCCACTTACCAGTTTCAATGGCAGCAGCTAAAGTAATGCCTTTCATTGTCGAACCAGGCTCAAAAGGATTTTGATCTAATAAATTCGCCCAAAGCTTGGGCGCCACCGGCTTGTCATTTGCATTAAAATTAGGGCGCTGCGTCGCAGCAACAATGCGACCTGTCTTAGCTTCCATTAACACACCCACAGCAGAGTCAGCCTTTGTTTTGTCAAACAATTCTGACATACGTGTCTCTAAGGTATTTTGCAGGCCAGAATCCAATGTTAAGTAGACGTCGTGCCCATTTTCAACTGTTTTACTATCTTGTATATTTTCCGTCTGGCCATCATACTTCTTCACACCATTTTTACCAGATAAGACACTGTTTTCTGCTGCCTCTATTCCCATAAAACCATATTGTGTTGGTTGACCTGTTTTAGCATCTTCATCTGTTTTCATTGTACCAATTAAATGAGAAGCTGTACTGTCTTCAGGGTAAACACGTGATGGATGTGGTGTGAAATTAATGCCTGGTAAATTAAACGCCTGTATTTTCTTGTATTGTTCAATGCTAAGGTTTTTACTAGCTTGTGCTTTGTCTGAGATAAATTCAACTTGATAAGCTTTTTTATCTAGTCGCTTTAAAATATCTTCTTTACTCATATTAATCACTTGACTTAACTTATCAGCTGTTGCTTCTTTATCAACAACATGACCTGAACCAGCCACATATTTACCAGTCTTAGCATCTTTCACACGCGTTGCTTTCTTGTCCAACACCGCATACATATCATAAACTGTTGTATTTTCGGCCAAAACTTGCCCAGTAGCATCATAAATTTTACCACGGCTAGCCGGTACTATCTGTTTAGCCATAAAGGCTTGGCGTGTGGCATCATTTAAGTTATGGCCATCAACTGAACCACCAGCAATAATAAAAAGACGCACGCCAAGTCCAAGAATCACGATGGTCATTGCACCCAACAATACACCGCCAAAAATCTTGGCATTTTTTGTGACTCTTTTATTTGGTATCCGTCTCACTTTATTTCTCATAATTATTGATTAATATTTCTGACATTATTATTTGATAACGTCATATTATACTTTTTGGCGACCTCATCTAGATTTTTCTTGCTTGTCTTACTCTGGATATCGCTACGCAAGGCATCATTTGATTCTTTTGTTGCATCTATTTTTGATTGCATTGTTGCTGCGTTTGTACGTGCCGCATTTGCTTGCATACTTGAAAACACAACACCAATCATTAGTATCATAATAACTGCAGAAACAAACGTCACCATTAATCGTTCACGTCTTGTCCAACGTGCTGCCTTATATTTAACACGTGTCTGAGATGGTGCAAAGGGAATTGCTTCTGCTGATGTTGTATATTGATATGCATTCTGTGCCATGCGACAGCTCCTAACTCTTATTGTCGTTCAATACCACGTAACTTTGCTGATTCTGACCGATGGTTATCAGTCATTTCAGTTTCACTTGGCAAAATTGGTTTACGCGTTAATAACTTATAATCTGGTTCAAATTGCCCGGGCAATACTGGTAAGCCTGCTGGCAAGTCAGGCATACTTGTTTTTTCCCGAAACATTTGTTTAACAAGCCGATCTTCCAGTGACTGGAAAGTAATCACACTAATGCGACCACTGGGTGCTAACAACTCTAACGCTTGCGTCAATGAATCCTCTAATGCACCCAGTTCGTCATTCACAGCGACACGCAAAGCCTGAAATGTGCGTTTTGCTGGATGTCCGCCCTTACGACGGGCCGGTGCAGGAATCGCCTCTTTGATAATATCAACAAGCTCAAATGTTGTATTGATGGGTCCTTTATCACGATGCTGCTCAATTTTCCGTGCCACCTGTTTTGGAAAGCGATCTTCACCATAGCGACTCAGGACACGCAATATATCATTAAAGGGCCAATCATTAACAATAGTCTTGGCCGTTAACGTTTGACGTTGATCCATTCTCATGTCTAATTCAGCATCATAGTTATAACTAAAACCACGTTGACCATCATCAAATTGTACCGAACTAACGCCTAAATCATAAACAATGCCGTCAACAGCTGTTACATGTTGTTCTGCTAATGCAACCTTTAATTGTCGAAAATTTTGATGTATTAAGATTAATTTACCTGCAGCAATCTCATCCGCATAACGCGTTTGATTGTACTTAATTGCGGTATCATCTTGGTCAAAACTGTACAATTTCCCAGTAGTCAATTGTTTTAATATTTCACCTGTATGGCCACCACCGCCCAATGTTGCATCAACATATGTGCCAGTGGGATTTATAGCTAATAAAGCTACTGCTTCGTGCAATAATACTGTGACATGTTCAAATTCAGCCATTAACATCCGTCCTTTTGTTTAGAAATCAAAGTCCACAAGTCCTTCGGCAATGTCATCAAAATTTTCAGCAGTCTCAGCTGTATATGATTGCCAATTCTCATCGCTCCAAATTTCAAATGAGTCGCCCGATCCTGTAACAATCACATTTTTTGCCAGTCCAGCATACGTTTTTAAATTAGATGGGATAATGATACGTCCCTGTTTGTCAATTTCAGCTTCCATCGCACCAGCCATAACAAAACGCTTAAATTGACGTGCTTCTTTTTTTCCTAATGGTAATTGATTGAGTTGTTGTTCTAATTTTTCCCAAACAGGCATTGGCATAGCACGTAATGCATGCTCCATCCAACGTGTTACGATAAATTTTTCGCCTAATTGGTTTCGAAATTTCGCCGGAATTATAAGTCGCCCCTTGACATCGAGCGTATGTGAATATTCGCCCATGAACATCGGGACCACCTCCATTAAAAATTCTATACTATTAATTTACCACATTTCCCCATTTCCCTCCACCTAATTATCAATTTGTCATATTTTAGTAAATTTCAAGACACTAAAAAGCACTGTTATCTAATAGATAACAGTGCTTTTTATAAGTGGGGATTAGTGGTATACAAAACCCAATATTGTCACAATGATTAATAACACACAGGCTAATAAACCAGTCCATACCCAATATTTACGCCAAAAACTTCTAAAAGACCAGCCATTAGACATCAAGAACCAAGCCAATATAGCACCCACAAACCACCAAATGAGTAAAAACCATAATACATAACTTGTACCAAAACGCGAACCCATAGTTTCATGCACAATATACCACATCGGCACAACCAAAATATCAATCACTTGTATACGGTATCGTTGCGGTATACGCAACCAACGACAAATAACAATTGTTAGAATTATTAACCCGATTGCCAAAATTGGCCAAGTCCACCAATGCATTACTTTACCTCATTTATTTCTTTATCCTAATAACCATACCTGAACCCGCTTTAAAAAACAAGTTTCAAAAGCTAACCTAACGCGATATATAGGATATTATTGCATGCCGAGCTAAAACTATGTTAAACTTACCTTTGAAAATAATGTCGAGGTGAATTATGGCAGAAAAAATGAATCAATCAGCTGGTAACGCAAAATTACAAGCCGAAATTGATGCAAAGCTGAATCAACATCGTATGCCCAAGTACGAACAGAAATCACGAACACGCATTGAAAAGATGACACTTGTCATGTCATGGTTTATGGTCGTCTTAATGGTTGGTGGTATTTTTTATGCCGCTGCCAACGCATTAGGCTGGTTCTAATAACATGACAAAAAGGAAGTCGCAGATGATCTGCGACTTCCTTTTTGTCATGTTTCATTTATTCAACTGAAATCAAAAATGGATACAAAGGTTGCTTCCCTTCATGAACTTCGATTTCTAGGTCATCATCAAGTGCCTCAATGGCTTTTTTTAATCTATCAGCATCTTTTAATTTAGTGCCTTCACCAACGATAATTGTTACTATTTCTGAATCTGAATCCAACATTTTGGCAACTGATTCAATGGCTGTATCCTGTAATTTCTTAGACACAACAGCAATATCACCATCGATAATACCCATCCAATCACCATGATGAATCTCGACACCGTCTAACATGGTATCGCGTACAGCTTGTGTGACCTGTAAAGACTTAACCTCAGTCATCATAGCTGCCATCTCACGTACATTATCATCCAACTTAGCTTCTGGATTATAACCCATCATTGCTGTTAGGCCTTGTTGAATAGTCCGCGTTTTCACTACTTGTGCAGGAATGTCCACCAAATCAACGGCTTGTTCTGCAGCCATAAAAATATTTGAATTGTTAGGCAAAATAATAACTTGTTTAGCATCACTGGCATTGATAGCATCCACGAGGTCTGACGTTGCTGGATTCATAGTTTGTCCGCCAGATATCACAGTTTGGACACCTAAACTTTTAAACAACGCTGCAATACCATCGCCGGCAGCAATAGTAATAACAGCTGTATCAACTTGTTTTTGCGTCATCGCTATTTTAGCGACTTGGACTTCTTCAGCACGTTGCGCATCAATCACGGCCTGTTGTTGGTCACGCATATTATCAACTTTCACTTTAACAAGTGAGCCAAAATGCGTGCCCCAACTAATAACTTCACCAGGGTTTTCAGTATGAACGTGTACCTTCACAATCTCGTCATCGTTGATAACCAGAAGTGAGTCACCTAATTCAGCTAAATGATTATAAAATGTGTCGTAATCAAACTCATGATCATAGGTCGTCCCTTTGCCAATTTGTACCATAACTTCAGTACAGTAGCCATAGGCAATATCATTAGGATCAAGATTAACATTTGCTTGAGCCCCAGCATGAAGTTCTTTGACCATTTGGTCTAACTCAGCATTATCAGGCGTTTTGAGCTCATCTTCGTTAAATTCGCCACTTAAAACTTGGTAGAAAGCATTCAAAACAAAAACAAGGCCCTGCCCACCAGAATCCACAACCCCAACTTCTTTTAATACAGGCAATAGGTCAGGTGTCGATGCTAAAGCTACTTGAGCTGCTTCGTCTACTGCACGCATCAAAACAACAATATCGTCTGATTCATTAGCTACTTGATTAGCTTTTGCAGCAGCTTCACGAATAACCGTTAGGATTGTCCCTTCTGTCGGCTTCATCACTGATTTATAGGCAATTTGTGCACCAGACATCAATGCATCAGCTAAGTCGCGCGCGGTTAATGTCTCTTTATTTTCAACTGAAGTAGCAAACCCACGAAAAATTTGTGACAGAATAACACCTGAATTACCACGGGCACCCATAAGCAAGCCCTTTGAGGTCGCCTTCGCCAATGCCCCGATATGTGTATCTAACGCATCACGCTCATACTGTGCACCACTTGCCATCGATAAGCTCATATTCGTACCAGTATCACCATCTGGTACCGGAAAAACATTTAATTTGTTAATTTTTGCAGCATTAGCCGCAAGCGCAGCTGAAGCCGCATTAATCATTTTACCAAACTCAACATTGGTAATCACTGTTATTTTACTCATGACACTCCTAGTCTGTGACACGCACGCCTTGAACAATCACGTTAACTTCAGCTGCGTGAATGCCCAAGAGCGCATCAAGATTATATCTCACTTTTCCTTGAACCGATTTCGAAATTTCTGATAATTTAGTGCCATACTGTGCAACTAAATACACGTCAACACTAACCCCGCTGCCTCCTTGATGAACAACAACACCCTTAGCGTAATTTTCACGATTTAAAATTTGATTCATACCATCACGAAAAGCGGCTTTAGATGCCATGCCCACAACACCTGGATTCTCAATGGCCGATCCACCAACTATTGTTGCGATAACATCGTTTTCAATTGTAATGTCACCATTTTTAGCTTTGATTTTGATTGCCATAATATTCAAAACAATAATACGCTGACTATTTAGTGTATTATTGCATTTCCTCCTTAAAGGTTTACTGCTACTATTTTAACATAAAAAAACCACCAGTAAGGTGGTCGTTTTATGTCAACTATGCTTATCTTAAGCAAGTCATTGCAATAAATTACAATAATTGATTAAACGCGTTCGATAGAACCGTTCTTCAACCCGGCCTTCAAAGTACGCGCTGTCAAGTAAACTTTCTTTGCGGCAGCACCGTTAATCTTAACAGTCACTTTTTGCAAGTTTGGCTTCCAGCTACGACGACTTGAATTCAACGCGTGTGAACGTTGGTTACCAAAACGTGTGCGTGCGCCTGTAATAGCATCCTTTGCCATGTTCGACCCTCCTTTTCGAGCCATTAGTTTTAAAAAGCTCTTTCTACAACATTAGTAAATTTTACCAGATTTTAAATACTTTGGCAAGTTAATTTGTGTATTTTGCCAAAACTTTGGCCAACTGATCTTTTGTATGAAAGCCAGTTAGGCGTTCAACAACTTCACCATCTTTTTGTACTAATAGTGTTGGGATTGCACGAATACTAAATGCAGAAGGTGTTTCCGGGTTCTGATCAACGTCCATCTTAACAAAATTAACATGTTCTGTTTCTTCAGACAGTGCTTCCAAGACTGGTGATTGCATACGACATGGGCCACACCAAGTAGCCCAAAAATCAGTAATACTAACACCCTTAGCTGTGTCTTCCTTAAATTCGGCGTCTGTAATTGCTTTAACTACCATATTTGTTACCTCCTATTAATCCTTACATTGTTCTTTATTGATTATATCAGTCTTTTGTCTGCGTTATCATGATTATGCCTGTGTCAAAGCTAATATGAACCGTGTCTTCTAAAAATTCATTGGAAGACCACATTTTGGCGATGTTGCTCGTTAATCTCAATGGATACTTAGCATCTATTATATGAAAATTTTCAACTTGATTTAAAGGCATGAATCCGAGATATTTGATTGCCGGTTGCCGATGTACTGTAACATTTCCTGGCAATGCATAGGCTATATGATTCACGCGATCAACAAAAGTAACTCTGTCAACGATATCCTTAAATACTGGGTTAGCCATTAGCCAAAGATTACTCAGCAAGTGATCGATACGGCCACCTGTTGCACCAAAAACCGTAATGTGATCAGGTCGTTTTTTTTGTGCATATAGTAATGCTAATTCAGTATCCGTTTCATCTTTTTCCGCCTTGACACGAACAATCTTATGCGCAGATAGATGAGTCGTTAATTCTTGATACTCACTGGGTGTCAGTGAGTCAAAATCCCCCACTGCCATTTGCATGGGAATACCGTGTTGATATAACCACCACGCCCCTCTATCAGCACCTATCCAGTCGCCTGATGTTTCAAATAAATTATCTGGCCATAATGTCTTGGGACCACCCGCCAAGATATTAATTTGCATTAATCTGTCAACGCTTTCAATGTTGCAATTTTAGCAGCTGGATCAACTTTATCATAAACATATGAACCGGCTACAAAAACATTTGCCCCTGCTTCATAGGCAGCTGTAATAGTTTCATTATTGACGCCACCATCAATTTCTATATCAAATTGATAACCCATAGCATCTTTCAACGCTTTTAATTGTGCAATCTTTTTAATTGTTGATGGCAAAAACTTTTGTCCACCAAATCCTGGATTAACCGTCATTACAAGGACTTGGTCAACCATGTCTAAAACAGGTTCAATCGCGGTTACTGGTGTCCCAGGATTAATTACAACCTCAGCCTTAACCCCTTTATTTTTAATCATTTGTAGGGCACGATGAATATGTGCTGTCGCCTCAACATGGACACCAATAATATTTGCACCAGCATCGGCAAACGCATCAACAATTTTTTCAGGATTGATAACCATCAAATGAACGTCCAATATCATATCTGTTTCTGGGCGTAATTGTTTGACCCAATTTGGTCCATAAGAAATTGAAGGTACAAAACTACCATCCATGACATCAATATGTAAGTATTCAGCACCGGCCTTTTCAACTAACTTAACATCACGTTCTAAATTAGTATAGTCCGCGCTCAAAATCGATGGTGAAATAATTCCTGACATTATTGTTTCCTTCTTCCTAAAAATTCCGATTATCTGTTTTGTATTTTGGCTTTTGCGATTTGATTAATTCGTAGAACGCCTTGTAACTATTATACCGTGATTCGGGTATTGCGCCAAGAGAGACGGCTTCTTTCACAGCACAAGCAGGCTCATTTAAATGTAAGCAACCACGAAAACGACAGCCATCGCGTACCGCCACAAATTCTGGAAAGTAGTCATCTAATGCCTCCGCTGGAAAATCAAATACCTCGTATGATGAAAATCCAGGCGTATCAGCAATTAAGGCATCGTTAACTTTAATTAGCGTAACTTGACGCGTAGTATGTTTACCACGGCTCAGTGCTTTTGAAACGATACCGGTCTCTAAACCTAATTTAGGCGATAATTGGTTGAGTAGGGTCGATTTTCCAGCGCCAGTCTGCCCCATAAATACTGATACTCGCCCGTCCAAAAGGCTTTGTAGCGCTTGACGTGCAACAACATTATTGTTGCTTGCTGGCAAAAGAACAGTATACCCAATTTGACGATAGTCCTCAGCAATTGTTGTTATTGCCGCGTAAGCCTCGTCAGTTAACAAATCAGCTTTTGAAAAATAAATGACCGGCTTTACATGTGCAGCTTCTAAAGCCACCAATTGTCTGTCCAATAAATTCGCAGCAAAATTTGGCTCTTTTAGCGCAGTGACAATCACAGCAATATCAATATTTGCAATTGGCGGCCTCACTAAAGCGTTGATGCGCGGATAAATTTTCCAAATTAACCCGTCATCATTCTCACTTTCGAAATCAACGAAGTCACCCACAATTGGCTTTTGACCTGATTTTCTAAATTCCCCACGCGCCCGCGTACGCTGAATTTTACCTTTGTCTGTTTCTATATCATAATAACCGCTCAACGAGCGAATAATGCGTCCTTTTTCCATATATTTATTGTAACAAAAAAAGCCGATATTAATCGACTTTCATTAACGATATACTAGTTTTTATGACTGCTGTCACTACTACTTGCTGAACTAGAGCTACTTTTTGATGCGTCACTACTACTTGATGATGAACTAACACTAGACGACGAACTACTATCTGTTTGTGGGCCACGAGAGATTGTTACCAGCAAAACCATATCTTTTGTAATATTAGAGCCACCGCGAATTGATTGGCTAATGACGTAATCTTTTTTAGTTGTGCCATCGTACTGCGTGTTGAAATTCACAACAATATCGTGTTGTGACGCCCAGTCTTGCACTTGTTGTTGTGTTGCTTTATTTGTAAAATCTGGTACTGTGACTTTAGCTGCACCAGTTGAAACGGTAAACACAACTGTCGTTGATGTCGGATCAACTTTTCCGTCGGCATCAACAGATTGTGACATAATCTTACCTTCAGCCACATCATCAGATGCGCTATCCTGTTTATTCACCGTATAGCCCTGTGCTCTTAATTGTGCTGCTGTCATCGCATAATCTGAGCCAACATAGTCACCAAAACGTACTTTAGCACGACCAGAAGAAATAATGAGGTTAATGGTATCGCCCTTTTTGGCTTCTGATCCGCTCTTAGGACTTGTTCTAACCACATTTCCCTTATCAACTGTCGTTGAAGTCGTTGAACTGACACTGCCCACTGTCAAACCAGCTTTCTGCAATTTGTTCGTTGCACTATCCTGCGTCAGATTGGTTACATCAGGCACGACCAATTTACTGGATTGATAATTTAAAAACATCACAACCAATGTGCCCAAGATGACTACGCCCAAAATGGCCCACGGCCATTTTGGCGCTTTACGAAATTTAATGCCATTTTCTTTCAATACTTGACGGACATAACTTGGGGTGCGATCAACCATTTTAGCAATACTTTTAACCGCATATCCCTTTTTACCATGCTCGATAATCGCATCTTTAATCGATGGCTCTTCTGGCGCGTCATCAGGTAAGGATTTATCGGACGAAACACCAGTTTTTAATTGATCCTGAATTTGCGCCATCGGTATGATTCGTGTCTCATCAGTGGTTTCAGACATCGGCGCAAATCGTTCTTCATCAGATCTTCTTGGTGATAGTGCCGTACTCAAATCATCTGACATCGCAGCTGCACTGCTATAACGATCTTGTGGTCGTTTGGCTGTTGCTTTGAGTATGACATTTTCAAGTGCCTGTGGGATACGTGGATCAAAATCGCGCACAGAAGGCATGTCTTCTGTAGCATGTTTCATCGCAACAGCGACAGGTGTATCGCCTTCATACGGGACTTGTTTAGTCAGCATCTCATAAAGCATGACGCCAAGTGCATAAATATCTGACTTAGTAGAAGCCATGCCACCACGTGTCTGTTCGGGTGACAAATAGTGAACTGAGCCAATAACTGTATTGGTTTGCGTCATATTTTGCAGTGACTTAGCAACAGCTATACCAAAATCAGTAATTTTGACCTGCCCAGCATCATTGATTAGAATATTTTGTGGTTTAAGGTCACGATGAATAATATCAGCAGCGTGGGCGGCTTGAACGGCACTTAAAATCTGTGTCATAATGTCAACGACTTGCTGATAAGGAATTGGAAAATTATCGGTAATGAATGTTTTTAAATCCATCCCCTCAACATATTCCATCACCAAATACTGTGTCCCTTCATATTCACCAGTATCATAGACTTGCACAATATTATCATGCACAAGCTCTGTTGCAGCAATTGCTTCACGTTTAAAACGCTTAGCCAGATTGGTATCGTCTTTCATATCCAATCGCATCATTTTAAATGTCACGTGGCGATTAAGAAACTTATCATAAGCCAAGTAAACATTGGCCATGCCCCCGCCACCAAGCGACTTGATAATTTTATAACGATTGTCTATCACTGTATCTGGTAACATAGTTAGTTTGTATCCTTTTCGTCATCACGGCTAACAAGTAGTGCAGTGACATTGTCTGGTGCGCCTTGCTGATTGGCGGACGCAATTAATTTTTTTGCACGCAAATCAAGCGATATTTTTTCTTGCATAATGCGTTTAATGTTGGTATTGCTTAATACTTTAGTAATACCATCTGAAGTTAAAAAGAGCATATCTTTTTGCAAAAATGGATGTTGATCTATCTCAATATTTGTCTGATCATCAACACCAAGAAAGCGCGTGACACTATCACCATTTGGCAGTTCCTCTGCCGCTTTTTTGGTAATTGTCCCTGCTCGTAACAATTCATTTCTTAAATTATGATCAAAAGAAATTTGTTTTAATCTATTTTTGTGTAGTAAGAATGCTTTAGAGTCACCGAGATTACCAATTATTATCTGGTCATCAAAAATAACGGCCAAAACTAAGGTGGTTGCCATCCTATTCAAGTCTTCATAACGTTGACTAGCTGCTAAAATAACATCATTGACATAGACTGCTGTCTCTTTTAGCCAAGTACTAATTGCTAGCATGCTATTACATGTCGTTTGTTCCCAAGCATGACCAAAATGCTCAACAGCCATAGCGCTTGCAACATCGCCCCCTTCAGTTGAAGTAACCCCATCAGCTACCATAACCATGACACGATTAACTTGATTTGTAAAAGCCCCAACGTAATCTTGATTCTCTTGTCGTTTAATTCCCGAATCAGTGTGAAATGCGATTTGCATAAACTACCTTATCTTTTTAATACATACTATTTACTGAACTGTTTTCTTTTTGAGTGTAGCGACAAAAAAGCCATCTGTATGATAATCATTAGGATAAATATGTAATACTGTTTCCTGTCGGTTTGATTTCAAGGCTTTGTTTGTCATTGTTGGTACCAATTCGAAATCAGTGTGTTTTGATAAAAAGCGTGCAATCACATCATCATTTTCTTGTCGTAAAATGGTGCATGTGCTGTAAACTATCATACCATTGTCGGCAACATTTTGGCTAACTGAATCCAAAATCTCCCCTTGTAAGCTTGCTAAATTCATAACATCTTCTAATGTTTTATCATAGCGAATTTCTGGCTTACGACGCAATAAACCAAAACCGGAACAAGGCGCATCGACCAAAATACGATCAAACTTTGTTGTCAATTGGTTGGCAGTTTGGCGCGCATCTAAAACTTGCGCTGTTATTTTGTCTGACACATGTAGTCGCTTAGCATTAGCCTCAATTAGGCGAATCTTATGTGCATGAATATCGAGTGCTGTAATTGTTGCATCGTCAGCAATATACTGTGCAATTTGTGTTGTTTTGCCACCAGGTGCAGCTGCTGCATCCAAAACAGTCTTAACCTGCGTTGTAATTTGTAAAGCCTCAACAGGTAACATGGCACTTTCATCTTGCAACGTCAATAGGCCATCTTGATAGGCCTTTGACCCTGCTACGTGCCCACCAGTAACAACATAAGCATGATCAGCAACCTTAGATTTCACAAAAGTAAAATGCTCATCTAACAGTGCTTGCTCTACCGCTTCGTCAGTTGAAAGTACCGTATTGACCCGAATTGCTTGGGCAGGAGCGTCATTAATTGAGCCAATTATTTGACGTGTCTTTGCTTCGCCGTTTTGTTCAACTAGCGTTTCAATTAACCAGACGGGCAAACTAGCCTCGACAGACAAACGTTGAATAGGGTTTTGGATTGCATTAATATCTGGCAACCCTTGTCGACTAATATTATGCAGAATGGCAGTAACAAACTTTGCTGTACCAATATGACCAAGTGTCTTAGCTACTTCAATTGATTCATTAAAAATCGCATGTTGCGGTATTTTATCTAAATATTGTAACTGAAACAGTGCTGTATAAAGTAATTCTCGCACCCATGGTTCAATCTTTTTTTGCTTAATAAACGACGTTAACCAGTAATCAAATGTGAGGCGATGCTGAATGACACCATAGACTAAAGTTGTTAAAAGGCGCTTATCTGAGTCATTCAGCGCATGTTTTTTAATGACTTGATTTAGTTGTAGATTAGAGTATGCACCGTTTTTAATTTTGGCTAGTGTCTGTACTGCCAAAACACGAGGGTTATTACTGTATACGCGTTTATCGCTCATTTTTAATTTTCTCCGCCCATGGCTGGCCTACAACATATGCTTTGCCAGCACCATTGAGATAGGCTTGAATCGGCATTTCTGATTTTCCAGCTGGTTGTAATCTTAGCACCCGCAACACCGTATGATTGGCAGCGGCTATTTTTAATTCTTTTTTATTTTTCTCAACAACATAGCCTGCTGGCTGCGTGGTTGTTTCGTCAAGTGGTTGAACCTGAGTAATTTTTATTCTTTGACCAGCAACTTGAACATAAGCAGGATGTGTTGGATAGAGACCTCGCACATGCCAATCAAGCTGTTTTGCCGTTTCAACTTCAAAATTCAAGTTTTGCTTATCATGTGGAATATTGGGTGAAAAAGTCACATCGTCAATCGCTTGTTTAACAGGTGAAATATTACCTGCCACTATTTTAGGTAATGTTGCTAGCAATAAATCACGTCCAGCAAGACTTAACTTGTCAAACATTGTGCCAACATTATCAGTTGACGTTATTGGTACTTTGACAACATCAATAACATCCCCCGCATCCATTTCTTTCACCATATACATAATCGAAACACCTGTTTCATTATCGCCATTCATAATAGCGTAGTGTACTGGTGCACCACCACGATATTTCGGTAATAAGGAAGCATGCGTATTAACAGCCGCTATCTGAGCTGCCGCTAGTAATTTAGTTGGCAAGAATTGCCCAAAGGCTGCTGTAATAATAAAATCCGGTTGCCAGTTAATAATTTGCGCCATTTCACTTGAACCGGCAATTTTTTCAGGTTGTAGCACAGGCAATTTGTGAGCTAAAGCGGCAACTTTAACTGGACTTGGTGTCAAAATATGTTTACGGCCCTGTGGACGATCCGGTTGTGTTACGACGGCTAAGACATCATAATTGTCATCCGCCACTAATGCTTCTAAAATTGGTACTGCAAATTGCGGTGTCCCCATTAGTACAACAGTATGTGTCATATATGCCTCTTTTCTCACTTAATACTAACTTTATCTACTGCGCTCAGCGATAGATCATACGATGCCTCGCTAATTAATATTTAAACCACATAGCGCGTTTTAATCCAACAAAAAACACCCGTTAAACCGAGTATCTTAATTACCATTATATCATATAATATTGTAATCTATTTGTCACAAAAAAGAAACAGGGTCACGATCTACACTTAATTGCAAATCATCTTTTGCTTTTTGCGCACGGTTATAAAGTGTCGTCAACAAAACATCCATCTCATCGCGTTGTTTGAATTTTAAAATAATTTGAAAATAGTAGCGATTACGTAATTTCGCAATTGGTTTGGGTGACGGCCCTAAGATAATTACATCATTACTAGCACGCGATTTTAACCAGCGTACTATCTGAAACATTTGCTTAGCTATCGTATTTTCATCTGTGTGGCTAGCCTGAATTTGTATCGTATAAAAATAAGGCGCATAGTTTCCGGCATGACGAACAGCCATTTCTTGCTGATAAAAACCTTCATAATCATGGTTTTTAGCATAAGCAATTGCGTAGTGTGTTGGGTTAAACGTTTGCACAAATACTTTACCCGCTTTTTTTGCACGACCTGCACGGCCACTCACCTGTGTTAATAACTGAAAAGTGCGCTCACTTGCATGAAAATCAGGTAGTCCCAATGCTGTATCCGCGTTTAAAACGCCAACAAGTGTGACATTTGCAAAGTCCAGACCCTTGGCAATCATCTGCGTCCCCAATAAAATGTCGGCTTCATGTTGGCCAAAACGTGTCAACATTTTGGTCATGCTGCCTTTCTTACGGGTTGTGTCTTGATCCATGCGTATAACGCGTGCCTGCGGTAATAGTGTCGCTAACTCAGCTTCAACTTTTTCTGTTCCTGTACCATAATAACGAATACGTTTAGAGCCACAGTGCGCACATTGCGTTGGAATTGCTTCTTCATGCCCACAATAGTGACATTTTAAAGTCTTGGTATCCATATGTAAAGTCATCGCCAAATTACAATTAGGGTCTCGCGGAACGTAGCCACAATCACGACACATCACAAAACTAGAATACCCCCGACGATTTAACATTAAAATGGCTTGTTCGCCGCGCGCAAGACAGTCATTCAATGCCTGGCGCAGCTGATCTGAAAAATTTGTTTCTGGGCCAGCAGCTAAAGTCTCTTTCATGTCGATAATTTCGACTTGTGGCAAGCGCGCCCCCACTGCAGCGCGGTTGGTTAATTGACACAAGGCATAGACCCCCCGTTGTGCACGTGCACGGGTTTCAAGTGAAGGTGTTGCTGATCCTAATACAACCGGAATACGATGATATTCACCACGCCAAAGTGCCACATCACGTGCATTGTAACGCGGATTATCGCTTTGTTTATAAGTCGTTTCATGTTCTTCGTCAACAATAATCAAACCCAAATGTCGTAACGGTGCAAAAACTGCTGAGCGTGCACCGACAACAATTTTCACATCATCACGTTCAATACGACGCCATTCATCATAACGTTCACCATCTGATAAACCTGAGTGTAAAACAGCTGTTTGCGCACCAAAACGTGACTTCACACGCTGCACCATTTGTGGCGTTAAAGCAATTTCTGGCACCAAAAATAATATGGTTTTTCCCTGATTATAAACATGTTGCGCTGCCTGCAAGTAAACTTCTGTTTTACCGGAACCCGTGATCCCTTCGAGTAAAAATGGTTGATATTGCCCTTCATCTGCAGCATGTATAATGGCTTCAAAAGCAGACTGCTGTTCACTATTGAGTGCCAGCGGACTAGTAGGCCCAACAGCAACCGTTGCTAGAGGGTCACGTAATTGTTCAATCCGTGTCTTCGTTAGCCATTGATGCGTTACAGCATGATTTAGAACAGCATCATGAACTGCAAGTTGCGCTTGAAGATCACGCTTAGACCATTTCTCGCCCATATGACCTAAAATAAACGTCAATAATTGCCGTTGTTTTTTTGCATTTGTTTTTAACGCTTGATATTCATTTTCCAAAAATTCAATATCAGCAGACATTTGATAAGCCAATTGTGTTTTGATATTGGCTTTGTTATTAACTTTAACAGTAACTTCAATTTTCCCTGCACGTCTGAGTCGTGTTATTTTTTCAATGTCTTCAGTTGTCCATTCACGTGCCTGATAAGTTACTTGGTCTAACCCTTTAAATAAACGTTGCTGTGTATCATCGTCAACCTCATCTATCAATGTCAAAATACGCTCATAAGAAGCTTTTAATGCATTGGGAAGCATCGTTTGAAGAATTGTTATGCGAAAAGCAAATGTCTCCGCAGCCAAATAATCAGATAACCGTAGTAGTTCTTCATTTAATACAGGAGTTAAATCAAGTATATGCGTGATCGTTTTTAGTTGTTGTACTGGTACATCGGTATCGGATACGAGGGCAATAACAAAACCCATCACATGACGTCCACCAAACGGGACATCAACGCGCATACCTGCTTGTATGATACCAACCATGTTGTCTGGGACTTGATATGTGTAGGGTTGGTTTGTTTGCATTGTTGGCACATCAACAATGATTTGTGCAAATTGCTTGTTACTCATATTTTTATTGTATCAGACGTGTCTATAAAATGCCGTTTAAAGCAATTAAAAAAAACCAACAAGTGTTGGCTTTACATATGTGCAGTTATCCATTCCCAGACAGAATCTCTACCATACTTTGTTTCTGATGAAAAGAACAAGAAATCACTGGCTGACGAATCAAACCCTAGTTGCTTTTTAATGTTATTTTCATATTTATTAAATTTACTTTTAGAGATTTTATCCGATTTTGTTGCAACAACTAAGATTGGAATATTATAGTAATGTAACCACTCGTACATGGCAACATCATCTTCACTTGGATCATGGCGAGCATCCACCAGACTAATGACGCCACGCAATTGCTTGCGGCTTGTAATGTACTCTTCAATCATGTTACCAAAGGCTTCACGTTGTTTCTTAGATACTTTAGCATAACCATATCCTGGCACATCAACAAAATACAATTGATTTTCAACATCATAAAAATTTAACGTTTGCGTCTTTCCTGGCTGAGAAGATGTTCGTGCAAAATTTTTGCGTTGAATTAGTGTATTTGTTAATGATGATTTACCAACATTTGATCTCCCGACTAAAGCAATTTCAGGTTTGCCATCTGTCGGATACTGCGCTGCGGAGACAGCACTCATCACCATCTCAACATTATTCACATTCATAATGTTAACCTACCTTTTTCAAATGCAACTCAGGCGCGATACCATTTTGTACACTAGCTTTTGTTATAATAACTTTTTCAACATCATCTCTGCTTGGAATGTCGAACATAATATCTTTCATAACAGATTCAATAATCGATCGCAAACCACGAGCACCTGTATGACGCTTAATAGCTAACTCGGCCATTGCTTCTAATGCTTCAGGTTGAAAGACAAGCTCAACATCATCAAGACCTAGTAATGCTGTATATTGTTTAATCAGCGCATTTTTTGGTTCAGTCAATATCCTAGTTAAATCGTCTACTTTAAGTTCATCCAACACAGTCACAATTGGCAAGCGACCAATAAACTCAGGAATTAAACCAAACTTAGTCATATCTTCTGGTTGTACATGTTCTAGGATATTTTCAGAATCTAAAGCGACGGCATTATCGTTCGCATCTGATCCAAAACCAATGACACGCTCACCAAGACGTTCTTTAATAATTGTATCAATACCAGCAAACGCACCACCAACAATGAATAAGATATTCGTGGTATCGACTTGGATTAATTCTTGTTGTGGATGCTTACGACCACCTTGTGGTGGTACGCTGGCATTTGTTCCCTCAAGCAACTTAAGCAAAGCTTGTTGAACCCCTTCGCCAGAAACATCGCGAGTAATCGAGACATTCTCAGATTTTTTAGCAATTTTATCAATTTCATCAATGTAAATAATGCCATGTTGTGCCGCTTCAATATCAAAATTAGCTGACTGCAATAGCTTTAAAATAATATTTTCAACATCTTCACCAACATAACCGGCTTCAGTCAAAGTTGTTGCATCCGCAATTGCAAATGGCACATTTAAAATACGTGCTAGGCTTTGCGCTAAGTATGTTTTTCCTGATCCAGTTGGGCCAATTAAAGCAATATTTGATTTTTGTAATTCAACATCTGTTGTTGGCGAAACATTTTCATTAATACGCTTATAGTGGTTGTAAACTGCAACGGCTAATGTTTTTTTGGCGTCTTCTTGTCCAATCACATAATCATTAAGCTCTGCCACAATTTGATGTGGTGTTGGCAAAGATAACACTTGTGCTGCTTGGTCCACAGTTAGTTCTTCATTAATAATATTTTGAGCAAGTGCAACACACTCATTGCAAATGAAAACATCATTTGGACCAGCCACAATCTTTTTAACTTCGTTTGATGATTTACCACAAAAACTGCAGTAAATTTCTTCTTCAAATTCTGGTGTCTGCGCCATAATCCATCCTTAAATAATCTTTTTAGTAGATAACTAATAATTAAATACTATTACATTTTACCAGATTGCACTAAAATATACTGAAAAATTATTCCAGTATCGTATGCAACCATGCCTACTGTAAAGTAATCAGTATAACACAGTGACATATAACTTGAAAAATATAGTGATTAACAGAGGCAAAATAAAAAAGCCTGACGGCCTTTTTAACAAAATTACTTTGCCTTTGCTGAGTCAGTAATCTTCTTGATTACTTCACGCATTGCAATATCATGCTTTAATAATGAATCTGATAATGATGAACGCACTTGTTCAGCATCCATGTTATATTGTGTTGCCAAGTTGTTAATTTCTTCAGTAACTTGTTCTGCTGATGGCTCAATCCCTTCAGCCTTAACAATGGCTTCAAGCACCAAGTTTGTCTTAACACGTGTAGCGGCACCTTCTTCGAATTGCTTATGCAAATCTTCTTCAGTTTGGCCTGAAATTTGGAAGAACATTTCACGTGAAATACCTTGTTGTTGTAGTTGTCCCAAATATTGATCAACTTGACGATGAACGTCTTCTTCAATCATTGCCTCTGGAATAGTATCTCCATCAACACTTGCATTATCAACAGCCTTTGTAATAACTGCATCTTCAAAGGCTGACTTAGCTGCAGCTTCTTTGTCATCAGCTAGCTTCTTAGCAGTCTTTTCTTTTAATTCTGCTAATGTTTCAACTTCTTCATCAACATCCTTAGCAAATTCATCATCTAATTCTGGCAATTCCTTGCGCTTCAATTCATGAATTTTAACTTCGAACAATGCTTCTTTTCCTGCAAGATCGGCTGCTTGATAATCTTCTGGGAAAGTAACCTTAACTTCAACGTCTTCACCAGCTGTGTGGCCGACAAGTTGTTCTTCAAATCCAGGAATAAATTGTCCTGAGCCAAGTGCCAATGAAAAGTCGTTGGCTTGACCACCATCAAAATGGTCACCGTCAACAGAGCCATCAAAATCAATAACTACTGTATCACCGTCTTCAGCTTTAACTGACTCTTCTTGCAAAACTAATTCTGCTTGACCATCTTGCAAGCGCTTAATTTCAGCATCGACATCTGCGTCAGACACAGCTGTGTCTTCTGCTGCAACTTCTAGGTTCAAATATTCTCCCAGCTTAATTGCTGGCGCAGTTGTTACTTCAGCCTTCAATGTCCAAGCTTCACCCTTATTCATTGAAACTGGTTCAATGTTAGGACGACCAACTGGCGTGATACCGGCTTCTTCAACAGCTGCTTCATAAGCAGCTGGCAACACAATATCCATTGCTTCTTGGTACAAAGCTTCTTCGCCAAACTTTGAGAAGAACAATGCCTTAGTTACTTTACCCTTACGAAATCCAGGGATAGAAACTTGGTTTTTGTTGCGTTGGAATGCTTTTTCCAACCCTTCTTCAACTTGTGTGCGTGAAATTTCAAATTCTAAAGTGCCTTGGTTCTTTTGATCCGCAGCTGGTGTCCAGTTAGACATTGTCAGTCCTCCAAATGTTTTAAATACTTACTAATTTTATCTTAAAAGCTACTAAATCACAACATTTTTGTCATTTTTTTAGAAAGAAGATAATAAATAATTCCTGCAAAAATCATTGTCAGCCAATTTGATCCGACCGTTCCAACAATAAACGGCACATTTTGAAGACCAATATAAAATAATATACTGATAACCCAAACACCATAGGCGCTAAGATTTACCCCATTTGTGTACCAATATATTGTACGTTTATCGAAAGCTGTGACATCATATTGTCGTCGTCGAACAAAGTAGAAATCAACAACCAAAATCGCAATTTCCGGTCCCAAAATCATACCAATGAGATCTAAAAATTTGATAAAGGTATCAATAAAACCACCCGCAAACAATGGGATAAAACTCATTAACGTAGCGACCAATGTGACTAGCCACAAACTAGTCGTTAATTTAAAGCGTGGCAACATGTTGTTTAATGCTGAACCAGCTGCCATTAAATTCACGGCATTAGCGGTTGTTGATGTCAACATGATAACAACTAGCGCGAGTATCCCTAGCCCTAATCTTGCGGCAATCGTTGAGGGATCAGAGGCGTTCGGGTCGAAAGCACTTTCCGATACTGCTGCAGCGATTGTTGTCAACGTCCCAACAATCGCAAACCAATAAACGCCAATTGTCGCTCCCAAAAAAGGTGCCCAGGTTGCTGCTGATTTTTTTGAAGCAAACCGTGTAAAATCAGCCCCTGCCGTTACCCAGGCAAGATTAAAGGCAGCAAATATATCCAGCGCTTTACCAAAGGGCAATATATGATGATCTGGCACCTGCCATTTGGCAATAGCTGTCAATGGTACTTCGCGTAGCACAATGCTTGTTTCCCAAATAACCAACAAAATGACTAAAACAATGCCAATGCGCTCAATCAGCCGAATAGACCGTTGCCCCAACGAAATAGACATCACATGCAGTAATCCCATAACAATGACACCAATAATGATACCTTTCATACCAGCCGGCTTAAATTGTTGTTTACCAAAAATAGCTGCTAACAAATAACTGACAGAAATAGCCGCAATATACGTGTTAACAGCTGCCCAACCCATGAACTGAATCACATTAATGAATGACGGTCCCAACGAGCCCTTGACACCAAAAACTGGACGCATTAAACGCATAGTCGATGATTTTGTTATAAAGCCGATATAACCTACTAGCGCTAAAAACAAATATGCAATCGGCCCTGAAATAAAAATGACCATCAGTGCCCCAACTAATCCAAGCGCCGCTAAAACACCACCTACATACCACGTACCATTATTAGCATTAGCACCAATCCAAGTGGCAAGCTGATCCCAAAAACCCATATTTGTCGTTTTTTCTACACTCACACGCTCTTTATTGTCCACCCGTATTTTCTCCTATCATTGTCCACTCAGATTTTATGATAGCAAAAAACGTTCACCTCGGCAAACGTTCGTTCGTGTTCTATTAAACCACTTTGTTATTGAAATTTAATGCCACCATCGACTGCTAATGATTGTCCCGTAATATAATCCCCTTGATCAGAAACTAAGAACGACACATATTTTGCAATGTCTTCTGGCTCCTCACCACGCCCCAAAAGAATGCCATCGATAAATGACTGACGGGTTGCCCCAAGTGGCACATTTTTACGCTCAGCGAAGCGCGCATCAATTTCATCCCACATTGGTGTTAACACAATGCCTGGGTTATAGGCATTCACACGGATATGGTCAGCTGCCAGTTCTTTTGCAGCAGCTTGCACCAAGCCTCGTGTCGCAAATTTTGTGGCAGAATACACACCAAGCAGCTCAAAGCCCTCCATACCTGCAATAGAAGATGCCAGAATAATATTACCACCCGCCGAGCCATTTTTTCTCATTGCTGATGGTGCAGCTTGTAACGCCCAAATCTGAGACTTCAAGTTAATATTCAACACATTGTCAACTTCAGCTTCTGGTGTTTCTTCAATACTATCCACCCAATCAATCCCAGCATTAGCGACAAACACATCTAATCGACCATAGGTCGTCATCGCAAACTGAACCATATCGATATTGACTTGGCGACTTTGTACGTCACCAACGAAGCTCACAGCTTGACCCCCTTGGGCAGTAATATGTGCAACGACACTATCAAGCTTGTTTTTTGTTCTACCATTCACAATAACCGCATAACCATCATGCGCCAATCGCTCTGCAATACCAGCTCCTATACCTTGACCACCGCCCGTTACAATTGCTACTTTATCTGACATGCTACTTCACCTTTCTTAATTGTGATTTTTATAACAACTTTATTTTATACCTTTCTTTTTCAATAAACAAGTGATTAAAATCACAATTTAATATAAAAAAATAAACACATTTAATGTATGCTTTTTTTACAAATTAAATGTGTTTAATATTAAACCCAGTACGGGATTGGATTGCATCTAATGCTTGTAAATAACGAGCGTAATAACCATAAGGATCATCAGCATCGCCTTTGGCATCAAGTAACACAACTTTATCCATAAAGCCATAATGTTCAATGACTTTCATCAATTCACGATGAAAAGCCCAGCGTGAATCTTGGTCAGCATTGGCCATATTTCGAAAACCATCATCAACATAAGGTGTAACTGGTGGAATAACCAGAATTAAATCAATCAGCTCTTCACAAATCGTATTATCAAATAACGGTTGTAGTTGCGCACTGTCTGATTTGTTCAGCCACATATCTGCATAAACCTTAGTCACCATCGCATCAGTGTCGAAAATGGTTAAACCATTATTTGCTGGCGAATTAATTTCTCTTGAATTGGCATCATACTGACCTTGAATCAAACGAATATAATCTTTGACAATCAATTCATCATCGCTGACATTCGATCGTTCTTGATATTCACGTGCATATTCCTCAGAAAACGGCGAATTACTCGTTCTGGCCAAGCGACGAACTAATGTTGATTTACCAGTTGATGCAGAACCCATCACTGTCACTTTTTTAGTAAAATGACGACGAAATACACGATTAATATAATCCCAATTACCAATTGGATCTTTTCTAATGTCTGTTGCAGAAATTTTTAAGACCGTACGATCCATTAAGCTCACTTTAAATTGACGCGTCTGTGGTAATCTTTTTTCTAACTCTGCCTTATATTCTGCTTCACCAGTATAAAAAGTAATTTGGGCCTCTGGATTAACAATATTACGCTTCACCGTATCAACTAAGATGTTCGTCCACTCATCCCATCCCGCAGGCATCTGAGGAATATTATCTTCGTTAATATAATCGACTTTAATCGCTGTTTCATCGCTAAAAGCTTCCCTTAAATATCTGAATCTTTTTTCAACTGAAAGTCCCATTTGGTCACCACGATCACCTGTGTAGCCTGATGCAATCACAACAACCCCATCATTCAAGGCAGATGCCTTATAAATCTCGGCTTGATGACCTACGTGCATTGGCGCTAATGTACCAAAAAAAACACCAATATTGTCACCTTCAAGATCATCTTTGTAAAGATTTCCAGCAAAAGTTCTCATGTTCATCATGTACTTCTGTCGTTCATAGCCTTTGCTATAACGTTTCCGTACCCTCACTTTCCTTCAATTACGATAATTCGTCCTTATTGCTATAAGGTTGTTTCTAATTATACCAAGTTACCACACAAAATACCTAATCATTAAAGAAAAACTGTTAAGTAGCCTGCTTTAATTCATCTAAGTTGGTATGCCATGCAGTAACTCGAAAGGTTACGCTAAGAAAACCCTAAATCTGAGTTAGGTCACATTTACGTAGAAAACACAAGAAATCAATGTGCCTATCGTACTTGTTAACTTAGCAAAAAAGTGATGGTGCCCAATTAGCACCATCACTTTTTATTAATCAATAGCAGTCAATTCAGCAATTGCTTGCGCATAAATGGCAATTGATCGATACAAATCATCAAGTAACGCAAACTCATTAACCTGATGCATTGTATCTGGCGAATCAGGGAACAGCGCCCCAAACGCAACACCACGCGCCATCAAACGACCATAAGTCCCGCCACCAATAACCTGATCGTGAGCTGGTAATCCAGTTTGTTCATGATAGACACGCAATAATGTATCGACAACCGGATCAGTTGGTGATACATAATGTGGCACCTGTGCATGTCCCCCAACTGTTGGTACGACATCCCAGTCACCTAATTGTGAGGCTAAACCAGTGACAATCTCATCCGGTGTAATCCCTTTAGGATAGCGAAAATTAAAGTTAATAAATGCTTCCTCACCATCAACAAATTTTTGAATACCCACATTCATTGACAATGGCCCCATCACGTCATCGGTATAATTCACACCAAATTTCTGACCAATCGTATCCTGATGTGCTGGTGTCCCTAAATATGTTAAGAATGATTTAGCTGTACCGCCAAATGCAAAGTTTTGCAAAAAGTGCGCTAAATAGGTGCCGGCATTTTCGCCAGTTTCAGGCATAGCACCGTGAACCTGCTTGCCATTTACTACAAAATGCATCTCATCCCCATTCGTTTCGATAGCACCTGAAATTTGTGGATTCGCGGCCAAAAACTTTTCAAATTCAGCAGTCAGGTTATCAACTTGCGCTGATTTAACGGTCGCACGTGCAATACCTGGTACCATGTTAGTGCGTAGCCCAGCTTCAAAAGTCACCAACGTCTCTGTACCGATATTATTTGCTTGACTTTTAAGCTCAACCTGTACATTCCCTTTTTCACCATTAATAATTGGATATTCAGCATCTGGTGAAAAACCAAAGATTGGGGCAGGCTCAACTTCAAAGTAACGTGTCATACCTAGCCAATCATTTTCTTCGTCTGTTCCAAAAATCAAACGTACACGACGCTTTAGTGGCACATCAAGTTCAGCTAAAATTTTGAAGGCATAATAAGCAGCCATCCCCGGACCTTTATCATCTGAGGCGCCGCGAGCGATAATCTTATCTTCAGTCACGACAGGTTCAAATGGTGCAGTCTCCCATCCCTCACCAGCAGGCATCACATCAACGTGAGACAAGATTGCAACGTAATCTTTGGCATCTTTGGGACCAATTTCAATATAACCAACAATATTATCAATATTTTTGGTCGTAAAACCGTCACGTTCGGCCAAACGTAACATGGCCAATAACGCTTCTTTAGGTCCAGGTCCTAAAGGCGCATCTGCACTGGCTTGTGTGTCGTCACGGACAGATTCTATTGCTAAAAGATGTTTTAAATCATTAATAAAACTAGTTTGACGGGTTTGAGCTTCTTTTTTCCAATCTATTGTCATATTATTCTAAGTAACCTTTCACTATATTTATAATTTTATTATACTGTTTGTCACAATTATAGCAAATTTTCATTTACGGGCATTAACCACCAGCATGCAGACAAAATCACCGTCCAATCATGCAGTTTGTAAATCAATAGACAATCCTTTACAATGAAAGTATATACAGCGTCATCTTTTGGTTACGTTACTATAACGAACCAATCACTATAAACAAAAGATAGGCTATTCAATCATGAAAAAATCAGATCTTTATATGGTAATTATTGCGATTATATTAATGTTTATTTCTTTGACTAGTTGGGTACTTAACCAGTCAAACTTGGCAATTCTAAGTGCCAATTTTGGCGTCGTTTTACTTGTGGTTATGATGCTTTGGCAGCATCGCGAGTCATAATTCACTTGATTGCGTGAAATGTGCTACCTAAAATGACTTACGAGGTGTTAAGTTATGAAACAACTGTCAGAAAAAATCCTATATCAAGTGATTACGCCACGTCCAGCACAATCACATAAAGGTACATTTGGTCGCGTATTGATTATTGGTGGTACAGCAGAGTTTGGTGGTGCTGTTATTATGAATGCCATGGCAGCTGTTTATGCTGGTGCTGGTCTAGTGACTGTAGCGACTGATACCGCTAATTTTACGGCACTACATAGCCATTTACCAGAAGCAATGGTCGTTGATTTCAATCAAGACCTCACGACGCTAATACAAAATAATGATGTTATTTTAATCGGTTCGGGCTTAGGAGATCGTTTAGACATCTTACAGGCAACTTTTCGGGCTGTCTTTCCAAAACAGATTTTAATTGTCGATGGCTCAGCATTAACTTTATTAGCCGAAAACCACATTAACTTACCACACGCACGTCTCGTTTTAACCCCCCATCAAATGGAATGGCAACGTATAACAGGTATTTCAATTGCACAACAAGCGTTTGAAGCCTTTAACGTACTTGGACGAGACCGCCTCAAGCAGATGCCTATTGTTGTTTTAAAACAGCACCATACCCAGATTTATACATCAAAGGATATATATGAATTACCAATAGGTGGTCCTTATCAAGCTACTGGCGGCATGGGTGACACACTAGCAGGTATTATTGCTGGTTTTGCCGCCCAATTTTTTCTCGCCTCACTTTCTGATGTTGTCTTAGCCGCTGTCTATAGTCACTCTGCTATTGCAGATGAGCTGGCCGAAACACAATACATTGTTTTACCAACGCAAATCAGCCAGCAGCTGCCAAAGTTTATGAAGCATTACGCTGTTACAAAACCATAAAAAGGATTTCAACAATATGCAACTCATCTCATGGAATATCGACTCAATCAATGCCGCCGTAGAGCACAAATCAGCCCGTGGTGAAATGACTTGGGACGTTCTCAACCAAATTGCCGCACGTCAACCCGACATTTTTGCTATTCAAGAAACAAAATTAAAAGCTGTTGGCTTAACTAAAAAGCAGGCACAAACAATCACTGACCTCTTCCCTGATTATCATATCTATACGAATTCTAGCACCGCGCGTTCTGGTTACTCGGGCACTATGATGTTATCACGTCAAGAGCCGCTATCTGTAGATTATCCCATCATCAATGCCCCGGGTGATATGGACTTAGAAGGCCGTATTATCACATTAGAATTTGAGAATTATTATGTGTCTACTGTTTATACGCCTAATTCAGGATCCGGATTAGCGCGACTAGAAGAGCGTGGCGCTTGGGATGATGCGTATCGTGCATATATTCAAGCATTAGATGCTCAAAAGCCTGTTATTTTCAGTGGTGATATGAATGTTGCCCATGAAGAAATTGACCTCAAAAATCCGAAAACTAACCATAATTCTGCCGGTTTCACAGATCAAGAGCGTGAAAAATTTAGTGCCTTATTAAGGGCTGGATTTACGGATACAATGCGTTCTCAATATCCTGACCAGACTGGCCTCTATACATGGTGGGCACAAATTAGTAAGACAAGTAAAATTAATAATTCTGGTTGGCGAATCGATTATTATCTAGTAAGTGAAAGATTGGCACCGAAAGTCAAAACAACCGCAGTCATTGATACCGGATTACGTCAAGATCATGCCCCTATTACTTTAGAAATAACTATAAATAAGTAAAAACAAATAACGCATTGCACTATAATTCGTGCAATGCGTTATTTGTTTTTGACAAAACGTTTTAAACTCTCTACACCAAAATGATCTGCTTCATAAATTAAAATATTAGCCGCTGCAACAGCATCATCGAGTGCATTATGATGATGATCAAGTGTGATGCCTAAATTTTGAGCAACTGTATTCAACTTATGATTCTTAAAGTCAGGAAATAATTGACGACTACTACGAACTGTGTCTAATAACATATAGTGTGGCTCTGCTATGTCATAATAATCTAAAGTACCCTTCAAAATACCATTATCAAACGCTGCATTATGAGCAACTACCAACTTATCTTCCGTAAAAAGTGGGGCAATCATATCCCAAACCTCTGGAAATTTCGGGGCTTGTGCCACATCAGCAGCCGTAATGCCATGAATAGCAGTATTTCTAGCGCTAAAATAAGTTTCCGGCTTAATCAAACTGTAAAATTCATCAACAACCTGGTTATCACGCACAACCGCAAGCGCAATTGACACAGCCGAATGTTTTTCATGATTGGCGGTTTCAAAGTCTAATGCAGTAAAATTCATATCAGCTTTCCTTATCTTCCAGTATTTTAATCATTCTTTGCAATGTTGTCTCTCGGCCATTAGGTAACGTTAATTGACGAGGCACCCCTTGTATCATAAATTCAAATTTACGATAAATATGCACAGCTGGCTGATTATCTGTCTGCACATCCAACCAGACAGATGCTAGGCCCACGTGGCTAGCCCAATCCAATAAGGTGTTCATGAGTTCTTGACCCAAACCTGCACCTTGGAATTGTTTTAAAATAGCCATACCCAGCTCGCCATTATCAATAGATCCCATACCTACGGGCAAACGACTATCTGCTTGCTCAGCTATTAGTAGTAAGGTTATTGCTGGTGTATCAACCACTTCTGTTCTTGAATAACCATCACGTATGCCACCAATCATAAAGGTATCTGTCTCTGACATCAATTGTTGAATAAGCGCCTGCCATTGTGAGGCAAGCGCTAAGTTTGCTACTTCGACCTCAAAAGTTATCGGTTGTGTCATGTCAAATGTCATAGTTTGTCCTCAATAGCAGCCGCTTGACCTAAACCAGTTACTTTGATAAGACGCTCATCATCAGTCACACCACGTGACAATGTGATGTCTAGCCGATTGTTTGGTAACAAGTCAGACATATACTGTGGCCATTCGATTAGTGTTACCCCATCTGTACCAATATAATCCTCAAATCCTTGATCTTCTGCCCCTGTTTCTTCTAAGCGGTAAGCATCAAAATGGTAGATCGGTATCTGATGACTTTGATACGTATTCATAATATTAAATGTTGGGCTTTTAACCCGAGCTGTCACACCTAATTTTTGGGCAAAACCTTGTGTAAAAGTTGTTTTACCAGCACCTAAATCACCAGTTAAAGTAATCACTAAACCTGGATAAACTGATTGTGCAACAAGGGCTGCCAATTTTTGGGTTTCTATTGTATTATGCATCAAGAATTCTTTCATGTGTTCATTATAACACGGCTTTTAGGTCTTATTTTTGCTATAATGAGTTTAATCTTCTTAAAGGACAGAACTATGGTATATCCAGACGATTCATTAACTTTACATACTGATCTCTATCAAATCAATATGATTTATACTTATTGGCAAACTGGCATTGATCAACAGCCGGTTGTTTTCGAGGCTTATTTTAGAAATAAGCCTTTTAACAATGGTTATGTTATTTTTGCTGGTTTAGAACATACAATCACTTATTTAAAAAAAATCAAATTTAGTGCGAGTGACCTTGATTATCTCCGCTCACTTAATCTTTACACGGCAGCATTTTTAGAATATTTGGCCCAGTGGCGTTTCACTGCAACATTACGTGCGCCACATGAAGGTGAAGTGATGTTTGATCATGAACCACTGTTACAAGTTGAAGGACCACTAGTTGATGCCCAGCTACTTGAAACAGCATTACTCAACATAATTAATTTTCAAACACTCATTGCAACTAAAGCTTCACGCATTGTCTCTGCTGCTAAGGGAGAACCTTTACTTGAGTTTGGTACAAGGCGCGCACAAGAACTAGACGCTGCCCTTTGGGGGACAAGAGCTGCATATATTGGTGGTTTTAATGCAACCTCAAATGTCCGTGCTGGTAAGCTTTTCAATCTCCCTGTATCAGGTACGCATGCGCACGCGTTAGTACAAGCATATAAAAACGACTATGATGCCTTTACTGCATATGCTAAAACACATCACAACGTGGTCTTTTTGGTTGACACATTTGACACTTTAAAATCTGGTGTACCAAATGCAATCAAAGTGGCACGCGAGTTTGGTGACAAGATTAATTTTCAAGGCGTTCGAATCGACTCAGGTGATATGGTTGGCTTGTCACAAACAATTCGTCAAGAATTAGATAAAGCTGGTTTCCCCAACGCCAAAATTTATGCTTCAAATGACCTAGATGAATATGCCATTACAAATTTGAAAAAGCAAAACGCAAAAATTGACGTGTGGGGTGTTGGTACAAAATTAATTACCGCTTTTGATCAACCTGCCTTGGGTGCTGTTTATAAAATGGTCAGCATCTCTGGGGATAATACCATTAAATTGTCGGATGATGACGAAAAAATATCTACCCCCGGTAAAAAGCAAATTTGGCGAACTGACACAGGTGATATGCTTACGCTGTTTGACGAACAAGGTGTCGGACGGCCTATTTTGCAAGATATTTTTGTTCACGGTAAGCAAATTTATCAAATACCAACAGCACAAGCAGTACAGCGTTACGCCAAGGACAGCTTATCAGCCATTCCTGCGCCTTTCAAACGCATCGATTCACCAGAAAAATATTCAGTATCACTCTCAAAACGTCTAATCGAAGCCAAAAACACAACGATTCAACACGTTAAAAATATGATTAAGGAGTTTTAATATGCGATCATTACAAGCAAAAATTATTGCCACCTTGCACGTTCAACCAATCATTGATCCTAAACAGGAAATTAGCAGATCCGTTGATTTTCTTAAGCAATATTTGCGCCTTAACCCACAGTACCAGAGCTACGTCATTGCCGTTTCTGGTGGGCAAGATTCAACCTTAGCAGGTAAATTGGCCCAAATTGCTATTCAAGAACTTAATAGCGAAAATCATTTGCAGCAATATGAACTAATTGCTGTACGCCAACCGTATGGCGAACAACGTGACGAAGCTGACGCACAAGCAGCGTTAGCTTTTATCGAACCAAACCAAGTCATTACGACAAATATTAAAACTGCCACTGACGCCATGACAACTGCTTTGCGAACAAGTGGTTTGGCCGTTGATGACATGAGTCGTGGCTCTATTAAGCCTAAAATGCGTATGATTGCACAATATGCTGTTGCACGAGAACACCAAGGTGTCGTTATTGGAACGGATCATGCTGCTGAAGCCTTTGCTGGTTTCTTTACAAAATATGGTGATGGTGGCACAGATATTAATCCATTATGGCGTTTAAATAAACGTCAAGGCCGTCAGATGTTAGCTGCTCTTCAAGCACCACATTCACTATACGAAAAAGTTCCCACTGCCGACCTTGAAGATGAGCGTCCGCAATTAGCTGATGAAGCAGCTTTAGGTGTCAGTTACGACGACATTGATGATTACTTGGAAGGTAAAGTAATTGCTGAGCATGCTGCTAAAACAATTGAAAACTTATATTTAGCAAGTGAACAAAAACGTCATGAGCCGGTAACAATATATGACACATGGTTTTATTAATTATTTGGTATAATGAGCTCAGAGGTTTAAATTCATGACAACTGAAGCACCCGTTTGGGTTTATTACGAAAATATTGCAACCAAAGAACAGTTACAAACACCGGTAAGACTTGACGGCCATATCGGCGCGCAATATCTGATTGAAACACCAGATATCGCAGACTTCACATATGTCGATAATTCTGGTAATTTAACCGGTGTCTTTGGTAATTTACCACAAGCATTACATCTTTATTATCGTCCTGCTACATGGCGCGCTGTTCATCGCGTTATGATGTACATTAAAGTTAATTTTGATGTGATTGCTTTTAGTGAGCCTGAAGACAATGCTGAACCCGCAGCTACACTCACTACTGGCACTTACTGGGCAACATCATTACGAGCGATTTCTGCCAATGGTCAATTCTGGTATCAAATTGGAGATCATGCTTGGCTACCCTACAATGACAGTCAAATGATATTATCAGATACTGCACCGACTGCAGAGAATATTAATTATATTAATGATCAGGCTATTGAAAATAACCAACCAAATGCTCTCGTAAATTTCTTACCAGGACAATCAACAGAAGTTTTTTCTGAACCTTATGGCATTCCTGTTGGTAGCGTTCTTGATGGCGACTTTGTGGCTATTGCAAAAGAAGAACATCATGACAATGGGATTGTTTGGTATAAACTCGCTGACCTTGGTTGGATTAACAGCCTCTATATTGATAAGTTATAAAAAAGGATTGCCCTTAGGCAATCCTTTTTTATAACTTTAGTTAACAGTTTGAATTATTTTACCTGTCTCTAAATAATTCACAGCATCATCAAAGGTTCTTACTGGTACTACCTTCACATTTGGTGCATACTTTTTTGCAGTTTGTCGTGCGAGCTGGTAGTTGGTTTGATGTTTTTCCTCATACTTCAATATTTCAGCGTTGGGCGCTACATAAGGTGCAAAAAATACGGTTGACCCTGCTGCCTTAGCAGCCATAACCTTTTTATCAATACCGCCGATTTCGCCTACATATCCGTTAGCGTTCATTGTGCCTGTTCCAGAAATGTTACGCCCACGTGATAATTTATCACCTGTTAATTGATCATAAATTTGCAAGGTAAACATCAGCCCACCAGACGGGCCGCCAATTTGTCCAGGGTCTACAGTAACCGTTGGCGTTGTTTTTACCGTAACATTATCTGTCAAAATAATGCCGATGCCTGATCGACCATTTGGATATTCAGATGATTTGCTACTTGCCAACTTAATGGTATCCCCAGATGTATTGCCGGCCTTACCATCACGTAAATAATCGATTTGCACCTTAATGTCTTTTGGTTTATTCGCCAAGTATTTAATAAACCCATCGGCATTTTCAAAATGGTGCCCATCAATGGCTGTAATGGTATCGCCAACTTGAATTGACTTTTTAAAATGGGAGTCTTTAGTCACATTAAGAACATAAATACCTTGATATGTTGTCGTAATTGGCTGGTTTGCTTTTTTAAAAGCAACCTGTTCAGCACTGGCAATGGCACTTTGCATATAAAAATTTTGTACCTTGGCAAATACTGCTGAACTTTCACCACCAGTTACATCGGCTGTTTTGGCAAAAGATAGGTGTGGATTAATCAAAGTCTGTAGATAGCCTAGTCCATTAGCTTTGGACAAATAAACCGAGGTAATGTTATAACGCCCTTTGCTATTATCTGTCTTCCCATCAATTTTGACAAATTGTGCTAAGTTATCAGCTTGCCCTGGCGCTTCAATATAACCATCAATAGGCCATAATAAGCCACCGATACCTATGACAACAAAAACAGCCGCAATTGCGGCAATAATTTTACTTTTTTTTCGCATTAATTTAACCGTTCCTTTAAAGCATCAACGACTACTTTAGGAACAAACTTCGCCATATTATCAGCGCCCATGCTCCCTATTTCTTTAACCATTGAACTTGAAATATTTTGATTCTCGGGTTTAGCCAATAATAAAATCGTTTCAACATCAGCCAATGCACTATTGACACCAGCAATATCTCGCTCATATTCAAAGTCCTTACTATTGCGTAACCCCCGCACAATAAAACGTGCCCCAATTTCGGCCATAAACTGTACGGTTAAGCCATGCATAATGGCTACTTCAACATTTGGCAAATCAGACACCACTTCAGAAATTAGCGCAAGTTTTTCTTCAGGTGTAAATAAAGCTTTTTTTCCTGTATTATAGCCGACACCGACCACGACTTTATCAAACATCAGACTAGCACGTTCAATGATATCTAAATGTCCATTCGTTAGTGGATCAAAGCTGCCTGGAAATAGTGCGATACTCATGAAAAATCCCCTTCTATTAGTCCTTTGCTTGATAGCGATAAATTGTTACAACGGTTATCCCATAATGCTTTTGTTGTATAATCATAAAATTCTGATCTTCTTGTGGCAAATTAGCATCATCATCACTCTCGACAAGAATGATTGCTTGTGGCGCTAACAACTGATTTTCTGCCATGTAACGCATATCACCCCGCAAGGTTTCCTTTGCATAGGGTGGGTCTAAAAATACCAAATCAAACTGTTGCCGCGCCAGCGCAAATTTTTCAAGCGCTTGCTTTGCTGGTGATTTAATTACTGTAAAAGCAGCGATATCATGTGTTTTTTCAATATTATTTTGAATCACTTTAATTGCTTGAAATTGACGGTCAACTAATGTGGCATGTGCCATCCCACGTGAAACTGCCTCAATACTCAATCCGCCTGTACCGGCATATAGGTCTAATACCTCGCCACCATTCAAATATGGTGTTAACATGCTGAACATCGCTTCTTTAACCTTGTCAGTTGTTGGTCGTGTTTTATCGCCAGAAACAGCGTCTAAACGCGTACCCCGAAAACGTCCCGATACTACTCGCATAACTATTTGTGCCATGGCTGAATAGCCACTTAACGCGCACTCTCCTCATCATAATTTTCAAAGAAAATATCATCATGCATATCATCCAAATCCGGATTAATATCCGGACGCGGTGATGAGACAACATCTTTTACAAACTTATATTGCTTAATTTTTTCAATTTGTTGCGTAATGGCAGTATCATCAACATAAATCATTGCAAAGCCCATTTTACGTGAAACATAGACAATTTGACCAAATTTTTTAAGTTGTGAAACGTGTCGCATCTGCTTTAAATAAATATACAGGCCCCGCCTGGGTTGTATTGCAAATGTCATTGGTAATCCTTTCTAGCAAGTGTATCTGCTGGGTGAATGTCTGGTAGTTTCTTTTGTGTTGCTGCTATATTAAGCGTTAAACCAATTGCCGCACTGAATACGATATACGACGAACCACCGCCTGATATGAATGGGAAAACAACACCTGTAATAGGTAGCACACCAACAACACCACCCAAATTAACTAACGCCTGAATAAAGAGTAATGCTGCAATACCAAATAATAATAAGCGATAGTATTGGCTGCGCTGCCGTATACCAAGAATAACCATACGACCAATTAAAATGAGCAATAACAGTAATACAATTGTCGTTGTCACGGCGCCTAATTCCTCCGTCATCACGGCCATTATAAAATCTGTGTTGGATTCAGGCAAATAGGGTTTGATTAACGAATTTCCCAGTCCTACCCCCAAGAAACCGCCGTGTGCTATTGCATAATAACCATATAATAACTGTCGGCTAGCATCGGCTGCACCTGGTTGCCATGGGTCTACAAAACTTGTCAATCGGGCAAACGTATAGTGTTGACTTCCATTAAGACCAAATACTTGGTTAACGATTCTTAAAATAGTCTGTAAAAAGCCAAATCCTAAACCGCCAAAGGCAGCAACAGCAGCAATAAACCAACGCCGTACGCCAGAGGACATAAACAACACAAACCAGATAACAAAAGTAATTAGGCCGTTACCATTGTCTGGCATAATAAAGACTAACACCAGCGCAATCCCCGGTAATCCTAAAACATGAAATTGAAACAACGGTTGATTTCTGATACGTAAATGCGTCTGCCAAGGTACTTTATCAAAAAAATCGGCAAAATATAGAATAATTGCTAGTTTTAAGAATTCAGCAGGTTGCAGCGTGATAGGGCCTAAACTAATCCACCCATTGGCGCCGTTAACCGCAGGCATAATAAATTTAGCAACCAATAAAGCACCAATAATGATTAACATCGTCATCCGCAGCAACTTTTTTTGTCGTAACGCTTTTAAATTAAAATGGTAGAGAAAAAAAGCACCCGTCAAGCCCAACACAACAAAAATCGCTTGTTTAATAAAATTACTTAAAGCTGTACTTGTACCTTGAGTTGCAGAAAAAACCATGACAATACCAAGCATACTCAATATGGCATAAGGTACAGCAATCCAATAATCTAATTTTCGTAATTTTTTAAACATAAAACATTAATCACCTATAATTGTTTGTAAGTTTGTGTTGTCTAAAGATTTTGCAATTGCAATAACAAAAGCCTTAGCGGCCTCAAAATCAGCTATGGACCAGACCGTTTGATGGGTGTGGATGTAACGAGAAGCCACACCTAGAGCAACAGAAGGTATCCCATTATGCGCGGTTTGAGCAGCAGCTGCATCTGTACCGCCTTTAGAAACAAAATACTGATAAGGAATGTGATTGTCTTCAGCTACCGATAGCAAAAACTCACGTAGACGCAGTGGTGTGACAACAGTCGGATCAAATACACGCAATAACGTTCCTTGATCAAGTACACCTTGATGTCCCTGTGATTCAGCATTATCATCAGCTGCACTAGAATCTACCGCAAAAAATATATCAGGCTTTAGTAAGTTAACTGCACCATGGGCACCACGTAGGCCAACTTCTTCCTGGACATTTGCCCCCATGATTAGCGTATTCGGTGTGGGTTCATTAACTAGTGCTTCTAATGCTTCAAGTATGGTTACCACGCCAAAGCGATTATCCCATGCCTTAGATATTACCCGCTTTTTATTGGCAGTTAAAATTGTTTTAACCTCAGGCACAATGAAGTCCCCAGGTCTCACACCGTAAGCCCATGCTTCATCATAATCAACAAAGCCCCCATCAAATAAAATGTCATCAATAGTAGGTAATTGTGGTGCATGCCCTGTGCCGCGCAATAAATGCGGTGATACAGAACTTGAAACAACTGGATAGGTGCCTTTACTCGTAAATAAGGTGAAACGTTGTGAAGAAATGACTACAGGATTCCAACCGCCAATGGTGGCTACTTTAAACGTGCCAGTAGGCAAAATATCCGTAACAATAAAGCCGACTTCATCCATATGCGCCGCAAACATGACGCGCGGTGCATCAATCTGTTTATTGTTTTTAACACCGAAAATACCACCTAAGCCATCTTGATGAATTTCATCAACTAATGGTTGCATATCTTGGCGCAAAGCTTGCCGCACTAAATGCTCTTGCCCAGATGTGCCTTGATGCTCCGTATATTTTTTTATTCGTGCCCATGTTTTATCGTTCATTTTTCACTCCTTATATGGTCTTTATTTTATTTAACATCTGCCTGCAGGTACTGGCGTGGACTAATTTCAAATTTTTCATTAAATGTGTAACAAATTGGTTCACCATTGCCAACTTCTAAACCATCGATGGCTTCATCACTAATATTTTCTAAGTATTTAATCAGTGCCCGTAATGAACTGCCATGTGCCACCACAAGCTGATGACGACCAGCACGTAGCGCCGGTTCAATCGTAGAATGCCAATAAGGTAATAAGCGATCACTGGCCATTGCTAAACTTTCTCCGAGTGGCTCGATTTGGTTAGGATAGCGGCGATCTGGTGTCACACGATCTAATAACGGTGGCACGGCTGTATAACTTCTTCGCCATAATTGTACAGCCGAAACACCATATTTCTGACGTGCTGCATCCTTATTTAAACCACGCAGCGCACCATAATGCCGCTCATTTAAACGCCAAGTTTTATGGATTGGCACCCAAGACTGATGAGACTCATATAAAATAATGTTAGCCGTTGAAATCGCACGCTGTAAATAGGATGTATGGACATCATCAAAGGTCATTGCTTTATCAGCCAATAATTGTCCTACCTTTTTTGCTTGTGCACGCCCCTTTGCAGTAAGTGGTACATCTGTCCACCCAGTAAATTGATTATCGCGATTAGCGGTTGACTCCCCATGACGAACTAACACAAGTTGTGCTACCATAATACAACTTCCTTCAGTAAAAGATGTTTCTATTATAACATTAAATAAGCCATCACATTCTATCCTAGCCACAGCTAACGGATAGTCACATTGTTAGCTAGTGAATTCGGTTATCTTTAACTAATAAACGAACATTAAGCCTTTATTATTCGTTTATTAAGCGCTTTCAACAATAAATCAACGGCAACGATCGGTTTAAACGGTAAATTCTAACGTTTTTATATTTTAATTCGCCTTTTATACTGTTAAACTAGTATAGAACGTTTAGGCGTTACAATATTTTTGGGAGGCAATCATGTCTACGATTGCAAATTATTTTAAACTTGATGAACTGAACACGTCAATACGTACAGAGTTCATCGCTGGGCTAACGACCTTTGCGTCCATGGCCTATATTCTATTTGTTAACCCCACTGTCCTCGGTGCTGCTGGCATGGATAAGGGTGCGGTATTCACGGCAACAGCTGTTGCATCAGCTGTTGCGACGCTATTCATGGGCATCGTTGCATTATATCCGATTGCTATCGCACCAGGTTTGGGTGTTAATGCTTTCTTCGCTTATTCTGTTGTTATTGGTATGGGTGTCAAATGGCAAACAGCAATGGCAGGTGTATTCGTTGCTGCTATCATCTTTCTCGTATTAACTTTCTTCAAAATACGAGAAAAAATTATTAACATTATTCCTCAAAATTTAAAGTTAGCCATCGCATCTGGTATTGGTTTATTTATCGCTTTTATTGGCTTACATAATGCTGGTCTAATTGTTGCCAACAAAGACACAATGGTTTCTCTTGGTCATTTAACCACGCCAACCTCATTATTGGCTATCTTTGGTATTATTGTAACCTTCATTTTGTTGTCACGTAAAATTCCAGCTGCCATTTTTATTGGTATGGTGATGACGTCAGTTGTTGGCATCATTTTTGGTCTTATCAAACTACCAAGCGCACTTATTTCTTCAGCCCCTTCTTTGGCACCAACCTTTGGTGCTGGGGTCACACACATCGGTGACATCAATTCACTACAAATGGTGACTGTTGTCGTTACTTTCTTACTCGTCACTTTCTTTGACACAGCGGGAACAATGATTGGTCTTGCTACACAGGCTGGTTTCATGAGAAATAACGAAATGCCACGCGCCGGAAGAGCATTAATGGCCGACGCTGTTGGTATGACTGTTGGTGCTGTCATCGGAACATCCCCAACCTCAGCCTATGTCGAATCATCATCTGGTATCGCTGTTGGTGGTCGTTCCGGATTAACAAGTGTCTTTACTGGTATCTTTTTCTTAATCGCATTATTCTTTTCACCACTGCTAACTGTTGTTACATCACAGGTCACAGCACCGGCACTCGTTGTTGTCGGGGTGTTAATGGCGAAAAGCCTACGTCAAATTGATTGGGAAGACTTTGCTATCGCAGCACCAGCGTTCCTCATTGTTATTGGTATGCCTTTAACTTACTCAATCTCTGATGGTATCGCCCTTGGTTTCATTCTCTATCCAATTACTATGATTAGTACTGGTCGTGGTAAAAAAGTACATCCACTAATGTATGCTTTGGCTATTTTATTCGTACTTTTCTTGGTCATTATTGCACATTAATATTTAGATATTAAAAAGACTGAACTCATATGAATGAGTTCAGTCTTTTTAGTTATTAGATGGCATGCTATTATTTGGTTGCGTCTTTGGTATATTGGCGCCGCAAATCTTTGGCATTGGCAAGTGCCGTTTTAGAAACTTTATCGCCCGATAACATCATGGCAATGGCGCGCTCACGACCTGATTCATCTAGTGACGAAACCTGAGTTATTGTACGATCGTGTTCTGTTGTTTTAGCAATTAGAAAATGATGTGTGGCTGCAGCAGCAACTTGTGGTAAATGCGTAATCGCAAAAACCTGCGAGTCAGCTGCAATTGTCAACATTTTCTTAGCAATCGCCTGGGCTACACGTCCGGAAACACCGGTGTCTGCTTCATCAAACACAATTGAAATAATATGTTGCTGTTTAGCAAACGTCGTCTTCAATGCTAGCATTAATCGTGCTGTTTCACCGCCAGAAGCAATTTTAACTAATGGGGCCATACCTTCACCAACATTTGTCTGAACATAAAATTCTACGCTATCAGAGCCAGATGAAATAAAACCTTCAATGGGCTCAAAATGTACCGCAAATTCTGACCCTGTCATCAATAAGTCTGACAATTGCTGATTAACATCCTGTTCTAACTGACGTGCCACTTGCTGTCTAACTTCACGTAGTCTCATCGCTTTTTGACGCAAAGATTGACGTAAACTATTTTGCTTGACTTGTAACTTATCCACATTAAATGAATCATCTACCAACGTTGCAAGTTCAGCATTAACTTTTTCTTGAAAAGCCAAAACATCGGCCACTGTTGTCCCATATTTTCTTTCCAAACCATGAATCAACTGTAAGCGTTCTTCAATACGTAATAATTCTGATTCATCATAGGTTAATGCGCCTATCTGTTCATCAACATCTCGACCGACTTCTTGCGCCGTGTAATAACTATCGGCAATCGTTTTAGCTAGCTCAGCATAGGTATTATCATACGCCGCAATTTCTTGTAACTCGTGCATCGCTTCTGCCAATAGGTCTATTGCACCAGTTTGTTCGCCATTCAGCGCAAACTGTGTATTTTGTAAGCGATCAGCAATTTTCTTGTAATTTAACAATTTACCACGGGCATCCAATAAATCATTTTCTTCATTCAAACTCAAATCCGCTTCCATTAACTCTTGCTGCTGAAATTGTAGCAGGTCTAGTCGTTGCGTCATTTCTTGCTGTGATGTTTGAATTTTACGAATACGTTGGGTAATTGCACGAAACTCCAAAAATTCGCTTTGATAAGCTGACTTGACCTGCAACAACATGTCCCCACCAAATGCATCAAGCAACTGTATATGCTCATCTACATTAAGTAGTTGCTGTGTATCGTTTTGTCCTTGAATGTCGACCAGCTGTCGACCAATAATCGATAACGTTTTTAAGTTAATTAAAACACCATTGATTCTGATCACACTACGTCCGTTATGATTCAGCTCACGGTAAATAATCATTTGTCCATCATCAGCTTCAATGCCATGTTGGCTTAAAAGCGTTAGTAACGATTGATTGGTTGTAATACTAAATACAGCTTGTAAAATAGCTTTTTTGCTGCCATGTCGAACCATTTCAGAACTCGCACGACCGCCGGTTAATAGTAGTAAAGCGCCAATAATAATTGATTTACCTGCACCCGTTTCACCCGTTAAAACGGTCATGCCATCTTCAAATTGTAAATCAATTTTCTCAATAATGGCAAAATTTTCAATGACAAGATTTTCTAGCATATTCGCTTTCATGCTCCTAATACATTTCTATTTTTCCAGTAATTTCTGAATAATACTCGTCATTTCTGCTGTTGTCACACCATCTTTTAATAATACGAGTACCGTACCATCATCACTCAAAGTACCAAAAACCTCTGGAAAATTGACTTTTTCAAACAAGTTAGCAATTAACTGTGCACTACCAGGCTGTATTTTTAATAAAATTTGACCGCGTTGTGCACGTTGACTTAAAAATGATTGCTGCAACGCACGACGTAAACGTTGCAAATGCGGTCGGTCATCTTGTTTTGGCAAATGATAGTGAAAACCGCCATGAGCATTAGGGACCTTAATCAGTCCCAACTCATTGATATCTCGTGAAATAGTTGCTTGTGTCACTGTTTCGCCCAAGGTCTCAAAATAAGCAACAATGTCTTCTTGACGTCCTAGCGGTTGATTTTGAATAAGTGTCATGAGTATTTTTTGACGTGTTTTTTTATTCATCATCCTTATTTCCTACATGGTTTAATTGCGCATAGGTTTGTTCGAGTAGCTTATCAATATCAATATCTGTATTCATAGTTGCTGTCTGTTCGCGCATCAAGATAGCTAAAAATTCAATATTGCCCTGCCCGCCCTTAATTGGTGAGTAGGTTAACCCTTTAATTGAAAAACCTTCTGCAAGCATCATTTGTACAGTCTTTTGTAACACATGCTTATGAACGTGTGGATCTTTAATAATCCCATTTTTACCGACATGCTCGCGACCCGCTTCAAACTGAGGCTTAATCAGTGCAACAACATGTCCGCCAGACGTAATAATTTGAGATAATGGTGGCAAAATTAGTCCAAGAGAAATAAATGACACATCAATCGTTGCAAATTGTGGTTGCCCAAACTTAAAATCATTTAATTGTGAGTAACGAAAATTAGTATTTTCCATCACTTTAACGCGCTCATCTGAACGCAATTTCCATGCTAATTGATTCGTCCCTACATCCAATGCATACACTAATTTGGCCCCATTTTGAAGGGCAACATCAGTAAAGCCACCTGTAGACGAGCCAATATCTAAAACAACTTTATCAGCGACCGAAATATCAAAATCATTGAGCGCTTTTTCTAACTTTAATCCGCCACGTGATACGTATTTTAGTTTTTCACCTTTAAAATGCAATTCCGTTGTAACAGGTATTTTCTGACCTGCTTTATCTAAACGTTCTTCATTGTCACCTAGTATTTCCCCCGCCATCACTGCTCGCTTAGCTTGTTCACGTGAGTCAAATAGGCCCTGTTGTACTAACAATATATCAACACGCTCTTTTTCTACAGCACTCATACTGATTCTCCAATTAAATCTAAAAATTCATCTAACAATTGCCGATCAAAACTGGCCTCACGCTGCGCAATATTAGTTAATCGTTGCCGTGCATCAGCAAGTAAATCATTTCGTGTACGCTTTGCAGCAGCCATACCTACAAGATGTGGTAATGAGTCAACAGCTTCGTCATTATCTTGATCAAAGTCATCAATATCATCTTGAATTTGAAAGGCTAGGCCAAAATCATAACCAAACTGATATAAATCATACTGCGTTTTCGGGTGTACTACTGTTGAAGCCATTTCCTGAGATAGTTTACCACCGATATCAGTTGCATAACTAATTAGTGCTGCTGTTTTCGGGGCATATACATCATTTAATAGCCAATCATAAGTCACATCAGATTTTTGATGGCCATGGTTCTGCATATCATGTATTTGACCAATAACCATACCATTAGCACCAGCATATCGTGATAACTGCCGTATGATGGTTATCACCTGCTCATCACTCACTTTTTGTACGTTCGCTGCCAACGCATTTGCTTCAGAAACAACCTGAAAAGCACCAGTTAACAAAGCATCACCAACTAAAATAGCTGATGATTCTCCAAATTTAGCATGAACACTTGGTTGTCCGCGACGCCAAAGATCATTATCCATGGCAGGTAAATCATCGTGCACAAGCGAATAAGAATGCACCCACTCCACCGCCGTTGCCAATTTTAGTAAATTGGGTGTCACGGACACATTAAAGCTGGATAGTACTGCCAAAGTTAATAACGGACGTAAACGTTTTCCGCCATTTAGCACAGCATAACACATCATCTGCGCAAATTCAGCATCGTCAGATATAGCAATTAAATCCGTCTGTAACTGTTGGTCAATTTTTGGACGCCAAATCGCTTGAAAATTTTTTAGATTAGTCATTAGTTAGTTCCAAATCGGTTAGTTTATCATCATCACTCATCACTTTAGCCAATGTTTCTTCTGCATGTTTGAGCGTGCCTTGCAATTCTTTTACCAAACCGACACCAGTTTGAAAATCAGCCAGAGCCGTCTCTAAAGGACGATCACCCTTCTCTAATTCACTAACAATGCCTTCTAATTGCTGTAACTTATCTTCGAATGTCTTTGTTTCACTCATGTGTTAGTTTGCTCGTTTCTATTATTTTTGCTTTTGCCACGCCATCGCTCAAGCGCAGATTAACTTGATCCTCTGCAGCAATTTCTTGAATACTTTTCACAACTTGTTGTTCTTTTTCCATCACTACAAAGCCACGGACTAATATTTTCAATGGGCTCATTGAGTCTAATTTAGCTGCTAGCAGCTGTAGTTTTTCTCTTGGTTGTTGTAATATCTGTTGGCTCATCTGCGATTGCCTCTGGGAAACAACTGTGAGACGGTGTCGAGCTGCAACAATGTGTTGTTGCATTAGTTGCTCAAGATCATGTCGTAATTGATCCACACGTTGATTATAGCCAACATACAAACGGTCTGGTTGTTGAAAAATGACGTGATTAGCTACGCGCGCAACGCGTTGACGTTTGACATCAATCTGCTGTTGCAGCGTTAATTGTAAACGCACTTGTAATTCGTTTAAACGTGTTATCAACTGTGTCAAGGTAACTGGCGTGGCTAACTCAGCTGCTGCTGTTGGCGTAGCCGCACGATGGTCTGCGACGAAATCAATCAGTGTATTATCTGTTTCGTGGCCGACTGAACTAACCACAGGAATGCTAAGCTCGGCGACAGTTCGTGCCAACATTTCATCATTGAATGCCCATAAGTCCTCTATGGAACCCCCACCACGACCAACAATCAATGTGTCATATTGATTTGATTTATCAATACGTTGGATTTGTTTAATAATCGTTTTTGCTGCTTTCTCTCCCTGAACAACGGCTGGATACAAAACAACTTGCGCACTTGGAAAACGACGTTGCACTGTTCTAACTATATCCTCAATGACGGCCCCAGTCGGCGAAGTTACCACTGCGATTTTTCGTGGTAATAGCGGTAATTTTTTCTTAGGAAAACTAAACAACCCTTCGGCTGATAATTTTTTCTTCAACTGTTCATATGCTAGAAATAAGGCTCCCACACCATCGGGTGTCATATCGTCCAAAATAATTGCATAGGTACCATTTGGCTCGTACAATTGTACATGGCCAACCGCATTTATTTTCATACCTTCTTCTGGCTGAAATTTTAGTCGATTAGCATACGAGAACATCGCAGCAGAAATTACGGCACGCCCACTTGGATCTTTAATTGAAAAGTAAAGATGCCGGCCACGCCGACGGCCCATATTAGAAATTTCACCAGTAACATAGACTTTTTGTAAATATGGATCTGCATCAAATTTACGCTTTAAATATGCTGTAAGTGCACTAATTGTTAAATATTTTTGAGTTTCAGACATAGTTTAATTATACCATTTTCATGTATATATACAAAAAAGCATAGCTAGACTATGCTTAATTTAATACTGTTACTGTGAATGTTTTATCGTTAGCATTGCGGATGAGAATCGCTTGCAATTCATTAGCCGTTTGGACCACAATACGGACTGGTACATTACTTGGTAAGAATTTAAGAGCGGACTGGGATACATATGTTGTAAAACTTTCGATTTCTGTTTGAGAATAGAACTGCGTATTCACTTTTACATCTAGACGTGTCAATGTACCAGACTTAAAATTAGCAACTGCTGTTGCGCCAGCAATATTAGGGAAAAAATTAGCAATATCGTTTTTAAAGTTTGCAAAACCACTATTTTCATCACTACCTAATTTAGATGTATCTGTGGCTTCTTTAGGTAAAACAATTGATTTGTCGCTAATTGTCGTCCAATCACTCAAAGTGTCTCCATGTGAGCTCTTAGCTTCAGCGTAAAAACCACCGGGCGCCAAAGAATCAGCTGGCGAATTAGCATACATTGCGATAACAATCGGGGTACTGTCAGATACGCCTGATTGCGCCCTCACCTTTGCGATGATTTTTGGCGCTATTTTTTTGCCATAGGCTACACGGTCTGCATCAGAAATGTTTTGCGTATAATTAGCACCATACTTTTCTTTTTGATACTGATCTTGGGTGTTCATCGCCACGCCAATAACCATACCGGATAGTTTTAAGTCGTTACCTTGCTTTGACATAAAATCTTGTTCCGTTAATGTCTGTACATAGGTTGGATTACGTGAGTCGTCGGTCTTTCCATTATCTTCAGGGTTCAAGCCATTTGGATTATCATTGCTTTGGCGGGCCAATAAATTAGTCACTGTATCAGCTGTTAAATATTGTCCCTCTTGAAAAATATATTGTGCTGGCTTAAACTGACTTTTTGACAACTCGAGTAAACTGGACTCAAAGTGCTTAACATCTAGCTGATTGGGTTCGGAAGTTGCTGTAATACCACGCGCAGCACTAACTAAATACCTGCCATCTTTAATCACTGTCTGATATTGTCCTGGCGTACTCTGTGTAATTTGGACACCGCTTGCTTTTTTGGTTGCAGTCGGTGACACACGGTTCATATTAAAAAAATAGAGTCCCCCGACAGTAAGAATTAAAATACCTACTGCAATTACCATATAACCGCGAAAACCAATTTTTCTCATTTATCAGTACCCTCTTTTGCTTGTGCTTCAATAAACGCCTGCTCATCCCAAACTGTCACACCAAGCGCATTAGCCTTATCTAATTTACTACCGGCGTCTTCACCAGCAATCAACAGGTCTGTCTTGGCTGAAACTGACCCCGTGACCTGTGCACCATGATCTTGTAGCCACTTTGTTGCTTCGGTCCGACTACCCTTTTCTAGTTTACCAGTTAAAACAATCTTTTTACCATAGAAAAATGACGTTTCATCAACGATGACATCAGATAAGTAGGTTTGGTTGACACCAGCTTCTCGTAATTCAATCAGCAATTGCTTGGCTTCAGGTGTTTTAAAATATTGTACCACTGAAAGCGCAATTGTTTCACCAATACCCGCAATACTAGCAATATCGATTACTGATGCATCAGCTATGGCTTGTAACGTTTTAAATTTTTCTGCAATCAGTCTTGCGGCCTTAGCACCAACCATCCGAATACCCAAGCCAAAAAGCAAACGTTCTAACGAATTACTTTTTGACGTCGTAATTGCAGATAAAAGATTGGTCACAGATTTTTCTTTAAACTTGTCTAAAGAAAGCAGTTGTGTTTCCTGAAGACGATATATCGAAGCCACATCTTGAATATAATTGGCCTTGAGCAACTGACTAACAACTCTAGGACCCATACCATCAATATTCATGGCATTGCGAGAAGCAAAATGTGTGAGCTTTTCTTGGATTTGTGCCACACAAAATGGGTTAATGCATCTCAAGGCCACTTCCCCATCTAAGTGCACTAACTCTGAGTGACATGCCGGACAAAATGTTGGGATATCATATACCTGATTATTTGCTGGTCGCTCAGCTAACAGCACTTGTCCAATTTCTGGAATAATATCGCCAGCTTTATGCAAAGTTACTGTGTCTCCTATTCGAATGTCTTTGGCATTCAAATAATCTGGATTGTGCAAGCTAGCGCGCTGCACAGTTGTGCCGGCTAATTGGACTGGATCCATCACAGCAGTAGGGGTAACTGCCCCAGTACGGCCGACTGTCCATTCGATGTCAAGCACAACAGTCAAAGCCTCTTCGGGTGGAAATTTATAAGCAATTGCCCAACGTGGAATTTTAACAGTGTGTCCTAAATCGAGTTGATTGTCTAAGTGATTGACTTTAACAACCACACCATCTATGCCATAAGCCAATCGCTCACGTTGCGAGGTATACTCAGCAATATAGGCATCAATATCAGCCATTTTGGCGATGACACGGTTATGGTCATCCGTTGGTAAACCAAGCGCTGCAAAGCGCTCTAGAGCACCGCTCTGTGTTGTTACCCCAATGGCATCTGGATCAGCTGTATAGTAAACAAAAGCTGATAACTCACGTTTTTTCGTGATAGCAACGTTTAATTGTCTTAGCGAACCCGCTGCAGCATTACGTGGATTAGCGAAGGGCTCTAACCCATCAGCCTCACGCTGTTTGTTTAAGGTTGCAAAGCTTGATTTGGGCATATAAATTTCGCCGCGCACCTCAATGGTTATTGGCTCAGTTAGCGTTTGAGGAATACTACGAATTGTTTTCACATTCGCCGTAACATCTTCTCCAATACTACCATTACCACGCGTAGAAGCTTGTACAAGTTTACCATCAACGTAAGTTAGTGCGACAGCTAAACCATCAATTTTCAACTCTAAATTATATTCAGATTGAAAACCCAAAGTTTTTGTTGTCCGTTCATCCCATTCTTGCAACTCCTCTAAACTAAAAACGTCCCCTAACGATAGCATTGGTGCCGGATGAACAACTTTTGCCAATCCTGATTTAACTTTTGCGCCACCAACATTTTGTGTTGGCGAATCAGGTGTCACAAACTGTGGAAACTGTGCTTCTAGTAACACTAGCCGAGCATAAAACGCGTCATAAATGTAATCTTCAACAAGTGGCGCATCTTCTTCATAGTATGCTACACCATAATCGGTAAGTCTTTTTTGCAAAGTGGCAATTTCTTGCTGTGCCATCTGCGTGGTTAAATTATTCACTGGTGTAAATTCTGGTAACATATTTTTTCCTAATTTCATCACAATGATATAAAAGTGGTCCTAAAATTGTCTCATACAATTCAGAAGCCTAGCCTAGTCCACTTTCTGAATTGGGGCAAAAGCCGCTAATAACTGCTTCACCCCTTCAGATGGAAAAGCTACTTTTAATTCTTGATCATCAGCACGACCAGACACTGAAATTACTGTGCCAACGCCCCATTTTTTATGTGATACCTTATCACCAGTCGACCATGAAGTTTGATCGCCGCCGGTAACACCATTTGTAATTTTAGTGACCGGTGTCGCCTGATACGTTGTTGCTGTTGCAAGCTGCATTTTACGGTCAAATGGCAAGGTTTTTTTCTGTGTCTTGTCTCGTGATAGACCAGAATACGCTGTTTCCAATAGTTCTGGTGAAATTTCAGCAATAAAACGCGACGGCTCGTTGGCTTGAGTACGTCCGTATAGTAATCTTGAAAAAGCATTTGTTAAAAACAGCTTTTTCATAGCACGCGTAATGCCAACATATGCCAAGCGACGCTCCTCTTCCAATAAATCTTCATCCATCATGGCACGTGATAGAGGAAAAATACCTTCCTCTAGACCAATTAAGAATACCACAGGAAATTCCAACCCTTTGGCAGCATGTAATGTCATCAAAGTAACTGCACCATCACCCTCTTCAAAGTCGTCCAAATCACTCATCAAAGCAGTCGTGCCAAGAAAATCCGTCACTGGGTCGATAGACTCGGGATCTTCTGGTTGATATTTATCATCAAACTCTTTAGTCACAGACAAGAATTCTTCTAAGTTTTCCAAACGCGCTTGACTATCAGGATCATTTTTCTCGGCTAACATTTGCCGGTAACCAGACTGCGTCATGACAAGTTCTGTTAATTCAGTTACATTTAAAAATTCTGATTGTTGGCGTAAATTATGCATTATTTCAGCAAAAGTCAAAAACTTACTTGCTGCCTTTGTTGTAATAGATGGTGCTAATTCGATACTTTCAATGGCTTTCATATAAGATACATTTAAGCGATTAGCCAATTCCCGTAACCGAGTTAAGGATGTCGCCCCTAATCCGCGCTTTGGCTCATTAACAACCCGCTCAAAAGCAGCATTATCATCTGGATTAGTAATTAAACTCATGTAAGCCATAATATCTAAGATTTCTTTACGTTCGTAGAATTTATGACCGCCGACCATACTATAAGGCATATTAGCCTTAACAAGTGATTCTTCTATATTACGCGACTGCGCATTTGTCCGATAAAGCACTGCAAAATCACTATAAGCCATATGTTTCGTCTCACGTAACTGCTGTATATTTGACAAAATAAAATTTGCTTCATCATGCTCTGTCTGTGCACGGTAATATGTAATTTGATCGCCTTTACCGTTTTCAGTCCACAATTTTTTAGGTACACGTTCATTATTATGATTAATGACTGCATTGGCTGCGTCTAAAATATTTTGCGTTGAACGGTAATTTTGCTCTAACATAACTGTATGGGCATTTGGATAATCTTTTTCGAAATTCAAAATATTATTCATATTTGCCCCACGCCAACCATAGATTGACTGGTCGGCATCACCGACAACGGCCAAATTTTTAGAGCGTTGCGCTAATAAATTAACAATTGTATATTGGGCATCATTGGTATCCTGATATTCATCAACATGCAGGTATTCAAACTGTTGCTGATAGCGCGCTAACACATCTGGCGCCGATTGAAAAAGGTCAATAGTGAGCATAATTAAGTCATCAAAATCAACACTTTGAGAACGCTTTAATTCAGCTTGGTAAGCAGTATAGACCTCTGCCACAGTTTCTTGAAAAGCATTATCAGCAGCTTTAGCATAATCACGTGGTCGCAACATGTCATTTTTTGCGTTGGAAATCATGCCTAGGATTGTGCGCGGATCGTACTGATTTGTATCCAGATTCAAATCATTAATCACCCGCTTCATTAATGTGCGCTGTGCACTGGTATCAATAATTGTAAAATTCTTTGCTAACCCAATAGCTTCGCCGTCCCGACGTAAAATTCGCACCGCTAGAGCATGAAAAGTTGACACCCAAATATCACGAGCAACATCTTCAGACAACAATGCCGCAATTCTTTCACGCATTTCACGCGCTGCTTTATTGGTAAAAGTAATCGCTAAAATACGCCACGGAAAAACATTAAGGTCTTGTACTAGGTGGGCAATACGATGTGTCAAAACACGTGTTTTACCAGAACCGGCACCGGCCATAATTAAGAGTGGCCCTTCTGTTGTCTGAACTGCTTCAGCTTGTTTATTATTCATTCCATTGGTGAGTGTTTCTACTGACATGTGTGCTCCTATAGTGTAAATTAACTCTTATTATTATAACAGATTTGAATATGAACAAACGTTCGTATTAGAGAAAATAAAAAAACGGAACATTTCCGTTTTTATTTTTGTGGTACATCAAAGCGCGACAAATGCCACGTCTGAATAATTGCGATGAGCTTTTCTGCATAAGTTGGATCAGTGGCATACCCATCTTTTGTCAATGCATTAGCTGCTGCCTGATAATCTTTGGCCGCTAAAACATGCTGATATTGGGCCGCATTCCAACTCGTGCCATGATAAAGTAATTCAGCATGCGCCTTCATACTCTCTTGCCATGAATCATAAGCTGCAAAGCGCCCTTGAATAGTGACCCATTCGCCATTTTGAAACTCCTGGGTTGGTAAAACAACACTTTTTTGCCCTGCGTCAGCTTTAATGCCGAATAAATTATTATACTGTGTCGATAGCGTCGAAGTATGCCAATCTGACTCTAAAATAGCCTGCGCGATACTAATTGACGCAATCACACCGTACTTTTCTTGCATTAATCGCGCATATGGTGCTAGTTGATTAATCCAAGCTATTTTTTGTTGACGCACAACGTCTTGTCCTTGTGCATTTTCTTTGTTGTATATTAGCGTTTGCGACCAAAAAGTTGCGCCAATTGCCAACACTAAAATACTGCTTATCCATAACCAGAGATTCAAACGAAATATTTTCTTTTTGCCACGTCTTTTTCTTTTTGCCATTTAACCCAAATCATCCATTGCTAATAGTTGTTGAAAGTGTGTTGCATTTTTTGCTAAATCAGTAGGTGTCCCCGACAAAGTAAATTGCCCTTTTTCAAGAAAATAAACTTGATCAGCTGCCCAAATACCCGTCAAATGATGTGTCACCCAGATAATTGTGCGATCTGCTAATACAGTAAATATTTGCTGTAACACCTCATGCTCTGTTTTAGGATCTAAACTCACGGTGGGTTCATCTAAGATGACTATTGGTGCATCTTGCAGTAAAATACGTGCCAAAGCAAAACGTTGGCGCTCACCACCAGAAAAACGTGTGCCTGCTTCTTGCATAGATGTGTTATAACCACTAGGCAATCGGTCAATTAAAGGCTGCAATCCCGCTTGTTGAATAGCAATTTTGATTTGCTCATCTGTCGCTGAGAGATTGCCCATACGCACATTGTTTAAAATGCTGGTATCAAATAAATAAGCTTGTTGGTCTAATACCGCTACTAATTGAGAGAGCTGTTGTTGTAAAGCGCTGACATCATGACCGCCAATTGTGACTTGACCACTCACTGGTAAAATATCACCGGTAATTAACTTTAACAACGTCGTTTTCCCGGAACCAGAACGTCCTAACAGAGCAATCTTTTGACCAGGTACAACTGTTAGGTTAAGTTGACGAATAATCGCTTTATCATCATATTTAAAAGTAACATTTTTCAAAGCAACGGTTTCATCTGTCACATCAAGATGTGGTGTTGCTTTGATTGTATTTTCAGGTAGTGCATTCAATCGTTTGATACTATCTTCATAAAATGACGATTCACTGACGCCCTGATTAACACCAAGAAAGCTATCAACCAAAGGAAAAACAGCCAAAGTAAAGGCAGCAATAAAATTGATAGCAATATGATTATTTGAGAATTGTGCGCCAGCCCAAAATAAAGTGGTAATCACTAAAATTAGCGATAGCATTTGAATTAGAAAATCACGCCACCAGCCAAAATGCATACTGTTATTCTTAGTTGCCGCTAAATCAGCCATCACTCGCCCTTGGTAAGTCACAAGATCTCGTTGTCGTCCGGATGATATCCAATCCTGTAAACCTAAGATTGCATCAGTTGCATCGGTGTAAAGTTGCGCTTGCAATTGCTTTTGCCGGTGAACCCGTGATCGATTAGCTAACAGACTTAAGAGTGGCACAATAATCATAATCACCGCTAACATGACAAACCACCATAACATAAATAACCAGTTAACAACACCAAAGCCAATGGCAACGAATAGATAGAGTAGAATTCCTGCGCCTAAGGGAAATATTGTTCTTAGGTAAAGATTTTGTAAGCGATCCAAATCATCAGCCAATAAGCTGAGGACTTCACCTGTTTGTAGCTGACCACGGATTTTACTAGCTGAACTGGCAACACTATCATACAAACGTTGACGTGATTTTGATACAAATCGCAACACCCAGTTATGAGATACTAACCGCTGTGCATATCGAAAAATTGGTCTTGCAATACCAAAGCCACGTGTCAAGACGATAGGGACATAAATCAGTAAAATGTTATCTGGCCGTTGCGCTGCACGTGAGATTAAATAGCCAGAAATAAACATCAAGCCAGCAGCAGCAAAAATAGTCATAAAACTTAAAATAATGGACCAAAACAAACCTGTTTTTTGCTGTTTTAAAAATGGTACAAGCCATCTATCTTGTTGCAGCATTTTTTTTACTTTCATGATGACGCGCCTCTCAATTCAGAACGTAGTTGATTTAAAGCACTTTCCGTGTCTGCTAATAATTTATTAGGCTCGCCTTGTTCCACTATGACACCATTGTGCATAACAAGAACGTAATCCATCTGATCTAACCAATGTAATCGATGCGTTGCAAAGAAAACAAGATGAGACGCTAAAATAGGTGCCATCGTTTGCTTCAAGTCATATTCTGTTTCAACATCTAAATGCGCAGTTGGTTCATCAAATAGTAAGACTTTTCGTTGTGTGTCTAACAATAGTCTGGCCAATGCAATACGTTGTGCTTGACCACCGGACACCTGTCGCCCGCTTTCACCCATCATTGTATCTAAGCCATCAGGCAATTCTGCCACAAATGGTGCCAAGCCAGCTTGTGTCACTGCACGCTCGATTAGCTTGTCACTGACATCAGGTGCATAAAAAGTAATATTCTTTTTTAAAGTCTCATGAAAAATATAAGGTTGTTGTGGCATATAGAAAAATTGTGATTGCCAGTCCTTTTGCGCTAAGTGTGGTAAGGTTTGGTGATTGATGCTTATTTTACCATCGCTGAGTTGCAAAAAGCCACCAATGACACTTAGCAATGTCGATTTTCCCGAACCACTTTCACCAACAATAGCAATTTTTTGATATCCAGTTGCTTCGATATTAATAGCCTTCAGCATTGGTTCGCCCTCAGTATAGCTAAATGACATATCTTGTAAAGTTAATTGACTGTCACTCGTCCATGCATCTAGCGTAAGCACATTTTGATCAGCAATATCTGGCCGTTCAATCATTGATAAGACATCTGTTAAGGCATTTTTCCCATTCAAAGTTGCATGATAATCATCAGAAAAGTTCCGTAATGGCAAAAAGTATTCTGGTGCTAAAATCAAAATCGTCAACGCTGGCAACAAAGTCATATGACCATCTAATAAATCAAATCCTAAAAAAACGGCAACAACCGCAATAGAGAGCGTTGTAAAAAAATCCAAAGCAAAGGTCGAAGTCATTGCAATACGCAAAGTGCGCATAGTTGTTTTACGATAGTCCTCAGAAATATCATAAATTTCATCACTGTAAGAGTCAGCTAAACCCAATTGCTTTAATGTCGGTAACCCTCTTAACGCATCGACAAAACGGTTATTCAGATTTTTAAAGTTAGCAAATTCTGCATCAGCTTTACTTTGTGCTGCTAAACCTAAAATGACAAAAAATAAAATGATGACTGGAAATATGAGTAGTAAGAATAAGCCTTGTTCCCATTTGATGTAGAAAATATAAAGTAAGATTAACCAGGGAATAATACCCAAATCAAATACTTTAATTAACAATAACTGGAAATAATTTTTTACATTATCTAACCCTGCACCAAGTGTTGTCACAGCATTACCAGTTCCCTGCTCAATCGTTAATGTTGAACCCAAAGCTGTATATTTAGTTAATAGTTGTTGCCGATAAGTTTCAACTGCCTCATCCGCATATTTTGACATATAGTGATTCTTAAATACAACCAATAATTGACGTACAACAAAAGCAATTGCAAAAAAAGCAATTGCTGATGTCGTTTGACTAATCGCTTTACCCTGCCACAAATTGACAATCGCAATTGCCATAAAAATGCCTTGGGCTAAGATAGCTAAAGCTTGAATACCGGTCATCATAACCAAACCAACTAATATACCAATAATGCCTTTTAATTTAAATAGCCTTTTATCTATCATTTAATTATTCCTAAATTCGTTTATCATACTGCTATTTTAAAACAAAAAACGTCTACTTAATTGTAAACGTTTTTTGCCGTTTTATTCAACTACTTTATGAGAGACAATGCGCTTGCGGAAAACCCAGAAGCTCCAGATTTGGTAACCAAGGGTTACCGGCAAAGCTGTAACGACAACGATTGTCATTACTTTCAAAGTATAAGTGGAAGACGACGTGTTCATGATGTTGAGTGTGTGTAACGGATTGTTGGCAACCATGACTCGTGGGAAAAGGCCAACAAAGAGTAAGACAACAACTTCAACTAAAGTTAAGCCAGACAACACAAACGGCAATTTTTCCATTTTCTGTTTGATTGCCAAGAGCCAACCGATAACTGTGGTCAAAACAATGACGACTAAGATACTTAATGTCCATACAGTTTGCGTTTGAATAAAATCAGTATAGAAGAATAGTAACACAGCAAACAATGCTTCACCTGCCAATAAAATTGGATACAGATACTCTAATTGTTTTAGTGCACGTGTTCTCAACTTACCATCAATTCGCAATCGTGTATAATTCAACCCATGAACATAACTCATCAATGATACCGCAACACCACCAACTAAGGAAAAGGGTGTCACATAATCAAAGAAACCGGCAGAAAGATTACCCCGAGCATCAATTGGCATACCTGAGACCATGGCTGTAAAAATCATACCCAAGAAAAACGGTACTAAAAATGATGTTAGCGCGATTAATCGTTCCCAAAGTTGTGTGCCTTGAATGGTTGGCATATGTTCACGGAATTCAAATGATACACCACGATAAATCAAAGACAATAAAACAATGAACAACATGAGATAGAAGCCTGAGAAAAGAGAGGCATACCATGCTGGAAAGGCAGCAAAAGTTGCACCACCTGCTGTAACCAACCACACTTCGTTAGCATCCCAATTAGGACCAATAGCTTGGTAAAGCGCTTCACGATCTTTTTGATCTCTGGCATTTAACGCAAATTGCATGCCAATACCAAAGTCAAAGCCTTCTAAGAAAAAGAACCCTGCCCACAAGACACCAATCAATACAAACCATATAATTTCTAAAATAGTCATTAAGCTTCAGCCCCCTTTGCTAAATTATCATAAGGGTCACTAGGTGATAATTCTTCTGTTTCCTCTGCATTTGGTCCTGCATGTAGCACACGGCGTGACAGCCAAATCATGATTCCGCCTAACGTTGCAAAAGTCAGGAAGTAGATGATATTTGAAATCAACAATGACAGGACAGATACATTTGGTGAGACAGCAGCACTAATTGGCATTAAGCCATAAACAACCCAAGGATACCGTCCTAATTCCGTCACTAGCCAACCTGCTGTATTAATGATAAATGGTACAAAGGTCGCAATTCCTAATATCCAAAGGAACCAACGCTGGGTGTGGATAAGTTGTGTTTTACGACGATTCATCCATAATGCGACAAGGCCAAGCATCATTAAGCCACCTGCGCCGACTGCCATGACACGGAAAGCGTAGAACAATGTATTTTCAGGGACATAATAATTTTTAATATCCCCGTGCGTTTTACCGTATTGCTTTTCGAGTTGCTTTTCAAGTTCAGTTGTACCTGTTGTGTTTCCACCTGTCAAAGAATGATTACCCAAAATAGACAGAACATATGGAATTTCAATACGTGCAATCACTTTATGTGTATCCGGGTTTGTAACCGAAATCAGTGACCACGGTTGTGCCTTATCCTTACGTTCAGACGATGTGATTGTTTTATCAACACCTTCCATAGCAGCATATTTCATAGGTTGCATCGATTGTAATTCAAATGCATGCTTGTCACCAGTAGCCAACGCCCCAACGACACCAACCAAACCAACAATTAAAGCAATATTAATTGATTTACGGAAAAACAATACTTCCTTGTCGTTTTTCTTCAATTTCAATAGTTTGAAGGCAGACATACCAGCCACTAAGAAACCGGCAGTAACTAGCGTACCCACAACAACGTGTGGAAACTCAACCCAGAGTTGCCTATTTGATAGCAAAGCACCAAAACTCTTTAATTCGGCACGTCCCATGTGGTTATCAATAGCATAACCAACTGGGTTTTGCATAAACGAATTGGCAGCTAAAATCCACAGTGATGAGATAGCCGACCCAATGGTTGTTATCCAAATAAACAGAACATGAATACTTGGCTTGAAGCGATCCCATGTAAACGACCAAAGACCAATAAATGTTGATTCTGCAAAGAAAGCAACCAACGCTTCAATCGCCAATAATGACCCGAAGATATCACCAACATAGCGCGAATATTCAGACCAATTCATACCAAATTGAAATTCCTGTATCAAACCAGTCACAACGCCGACGGCAAAACTCAATAGGAAAATTTTACCCCAAAATTGCGCCATTTTTTTGTATATCTCATCTTTTTTGATGACATACATTGTTTCCATGATTGACACAACAACCCCTAAACCAATCGACATTGGCACAAAGAAAAAGTGGAATATCGTTGTCATTGCGAATTGGAAACGTGCGAGATCTAAAATCCCTACTAAAGTAACCATTTGTTCCTCCAACGTACTCATAATACACAATAATCAACGAGATTGATGTGTTATTATGGGCACAACTTAAATATTCAAGACATTATTATTGCCTTCTCTAATATCTAGTTTATCACTTGATAAACTAAGATGTTGTTAAAATTTTGTAACAAAAAAAACGCAAATGGCGTTTTTTTAACCTTTATGCAAAATTTGAGTCATCAGCTAGGAATGTATTGAGTACTTCTTCAACCATATCCCATTCTTTATCATCTTCAATTTGGATGAGATCTTCTTCAGTAGCATCCCCATTACTATCAGGATGGAAGATATAAGCTTGAATATCAACCTCTTCATCCTCTTCTACACCCTCTGGGACTAACAAAATGTAGTCTTTGCTATATTCTTCAGAGTGAAACGTAAATAAAACTTCATATAAAGCTTCATCCCCATTTTCATCTATCAAGGTAATTTTTTGAACATCGTCGTTATTTGTCATGATTTTAAGTATTAGTCACTTAAGCGTCACTAATTTATTCCCTTCAAAGTGTATCTATATTATAACGTAAAAACAACATTTCTGTGCGAAATGTTGTTTTCATCTATTTAGTGAGTGGACCATTAGCATCTAAATAATTTTGCAAGATAAATTCAGCTGCAATTTTATCAATCACTTGTTTTCGCTTTTTACGAGACACATCTGCTTCTTCAACCAGCATGCGCTCAGCTTGAACAGTTGTCAAACGCTCATCTTGAAAATCAGTTGGCAAGTTAAATTGGTCTTCGACCATTTGCGCATATTGTCGCGCTGCTTCAGCACGAGGACCTTCTGAGTTATTCATGTTTTTTGGCAAACCAACGACAACACCCTTGGCCTGCTTCTCTTTAATGATTTCACCGAGACGAGCTAAGCCGAACTCTTTTTCATCTTCATTAATGCGAATAATTTCAACACCTTGAGCTGTCCAGCCCATAGGGTCACTTACCGCTACACCAACCGTACGGCTCCCTACATCTAATCCTAATAATCGCATTACTTTTTTAAATAGACGCGTACAAGTTCCTCAATGATTTCGTCACGTTCGTGACGCTTAATCAAGTTACGTGCGTCATTTAAGCGCGGAATATATGCTGGATCACCAGACATTAAGTAGCCAACAATCTGATTAATTGGGTTATAGCCCTTTTCTTCTAACGCATTATATACTATCTCTAATGTGTCATGAATATCTTTTGGCATCTGGTTACCAAAATCAAATATGGTTGTTTCATCTCCTACTGACATCGTACACGCTCCTTTCTTCCTAATTTTTTAATAACTAATCTACTGTCCTAGTACTATTTTACCTAATTATTATGACAAATATATAACAATAAGATAAAAAGATACGTTAAGCTAGCTCGTCAAGAAATGTTGATACTGCACTGAATGCATCGTTAATACCCGCAGGATTTTTACCACCAGCTTGCGCCATATCTGGACGGCCACCGCCACCGCCACCTATCTTTGGCGCAATTGCTTTGATTAAATCACCGGCCTTAAGTCCTTTTTTGTTGGCTTCTGGTGAAGCTGCAACAATTAAACTCACTTTGTCATCAACGTGAGTTGCCAACACTAATACGTCTGATGGATAGTTTTCACGCCATGTATCAACGACTTGTCGTAAACCATCCATACCTGATACTTGGAGTTGCGCTGTGATATATTGATAACCATTTTGCGTTTTAACATCTTTAAAGACATCTTGAGCTGCTGCGTTAGCAAGTTGTGCTTCCACAGAGGTCAAATGACGTTGTAGGGTTTTTATCTCAACCTGTAAATCTTCAACTTTAGCTGGTGCATCCGTTAGCTTTTGTGCTTTCAAACTGTCAGCAATTACCTTTAATGCTTGTTCTTCTGCTTTAAATTGAGATAATGCTGCGAGACCCGTAACCGCTTCAATGCGTCTTACACCAGCACCAATACCAGACTCTGACACAATTTTAAACAAACCGAGTTCTGCGGTACTTTGTGCATGAGTACCACCGTCAAATTCTTTGTTGAAATCACCGATAGATACCACACGAACAACATCGCCATATTTTTCACCAAAGACAGCGACTGCACCCATTTTTTTTGCACTCTCGATATCAGTCTCTACCCATGTGATTGGTAAATTATTGGCAATTACTTGGTTAACCATAGTTTCGATTTTTTCAAGATTTTGTTCAGAAACAGGGCCTTCATGAGTAAAATCAAAACGCAAATATTCTGGTTCAACTAAGGAACCAGCTTGATGAACGTCACCACCTATCACATTACGTAACGTTTGGTCTAACAGATGTGTTGCTGTATGATTTTTCGAGATGGCCACATGTCTTGCTAAATTAACTTTTAACGCGACCTGGTCGCCCAACTTAAATGAAGTCACTACTTCGACGGTATGCACATGTTGTCCATTAGGTGCGCTTTGGGTATCAGTAACGCGAGCGACAACCTCACCTTGCTTGTTCAAAACCTCACCTTGATCGGCAACTTGTCCACCCATCTCTGCATAAAATGGCGTCTTATCAAACACCAGTTGTACACTATCTCCCGGCTCAGCATTTGCGAGTAGCGCATCCACGCCTTGGTTATCATGACCTATAATCGCGACAATTGCTGCATTTGACACCTCTGTTTCAGACCAGCCAACATAATCTGATGGCACTTTTAAGTCTGTTAAAACTGCATTTTGAACCCCCATTGATTTATCGTTGGAACGCGCAGCACGAGCCCTAGTACGCTGTGCTTGCAATGCGTCATTGAAACCGACTACATCAACAGTCAAGCCTTCATCTGCAGCTTGCTCTTGTGTCAACTCAAGTGGAAAACCATACGTATCAGATAACTTGAAAGCATCTGCACCCGAAATCACTTGTTGCCCTGATGCTTTTGCCTTTGCTATAACATCATTTAGTAATGACAAACCACCTGTGAGTGTAGCATTAAAACGTTTTTCTTCGGCAGCAATGGTCTTTTGAATTTTTTCAGTGTTATCAGCAATTTCAGGGTAATAACTCTGCATAATCTCAGCAACGATTGGGACTAACTTGGTTAGGAATTCACCTTGAATACCTAATTTTTGTCCATGCAAAACTGCGCGACGTAATAAACGACGAATGACATAGCCACGACCTTCATTGGCAGGTAACGCTCCGTCACCAATAGCAAATGTGATGGCCCGAATGTGATCAGCAATCACTTTAAAACTTGTATTACTTTCTGAATCTTTTGTCGCATCGTAAGTATAGTCGGGCGACATTTTTTCAGTTGCACGGATAATTGGCAAGAAGAGATCAGTGTCAAAATTTGTACGGCCGTTCTGGAATACTGATACGAGACGTTCTAATCCCATACCCGTATCAATATTTTTATGTGGTAATTCAGGATATTGTGCATTATCAGTTAAACCAGGCAAATGATTGAACTGGGAAAAAACAATATTCCATATTTCCAAGTAACGTTCATTTTCACCACCTGGATACATTTCAGGATCATTGTCAGGCAAATTTTGAAAAGCAGGCCCACGGTCGAAGAAAATTTCTGAATCTGGTCCTGAAGGCCCTTCACCAATATCCCAAAAGTTATCTTCCACTTCATAGATATGGCCTTCAGGCAAATCTGTTTTTTCTAGCCAAATCTTTTTTGCTTCTTGGTCTTTAGGGTAGACTGTGACATAGAGTAAATCTTTGTCTAAGCCATACCATTCAGGACTGGTTAATAACTCCCAAGCCCATGGTATTACTTCTGCTTTAAAATAATCACCAACAGAAAAATTACCCATCATTTCAAATAATGTATGGTGACGTGCTGTTTTACCAACATTTTCAATATCGTTTGTACGAATCGCCTTCTGGGCATTAGTAATACGCGGATTTTTGGGTATGACCGAACCATCGAAATATTTTTTCAAAGTCGCTACCCCCGAGTTAATCCATAATAACGTTGGATCATCTTGCGGGATTAGATTTTTTGATGGCACAATTTCATGCCCTTTTGATGCAAAAAAGTCCAAGAACATCTGGCGGACTTCTGATGACGTGAGTTCTTTCATCACTAATTTCTCCTTTAGTTGGTTAAAAATATAAAAAGACCAAAACAAAGTGCGGACGCGTGACCGTGGTACCACCGCAATTTGTAATGATCTTTCATCTTTACCTTCATAAGCTCATAACGCTGAGTCGCGGCATCTTTTCAGACACAATCATGACCTGGGAGCGTAAAATTAACGTTGTGTGTTTTTCATCAACCAACACATTTCTAACTGCCAAACGTAAATTTTATATATCCAGATTTCTTAAATTATTATAGCACATTACCAGCCAATGTGATTATCCGTTTCTGGCAACGTAAGCTGACCAGCTTCAAGCTCTGAAAACGCCTGGGATATCATAGCAAATGCTGATTCTAGTGCTGCTTGCGTTATCACAAGTGGTGGCTGAAAACGCAGCGTATTGCCACGTAAACTAATCATAATTGCCCCTAATTCAAAAATACGATAAATTAATTTAGTTGTCGCTTCATCATCTGGTTGCCCTTGTGAATCAACGATATCAATGCCCCCATTTAAACCGTACATACGAACATCACCAATAAAATCATAACGCTTAGCTGCTTTTTCAAAAAATGCTTTGGCAAAATTTCCTATTCGCTCTGAACGCGCCACTAATTTTTCGGTTTCAATCACATCTAACGTGGCCATCGCAGCGGCAGCTGTTACTGGATTCCCCGCTGTTGTATAGACATTAGCCGGTGCTGATAAACTAGCCATAATTTCTCGCCGACCAATCACTGCACTAAGCGGTAACCCACTAGCTATTGACTTCCCAACGCTCATCAAATCCGGCGCAATACCAAAATGATCAATTGACCATAACTTACCCGTACGTCCTAAGCCTTGATTTACTTCGTCTACTGCAAAAACAATGCCATGATCTCGCGTAAACTGGTAGACCAAATCCATATATTTCTGTGGCGCTTTGACAATGCCACCATCGCCTTGAATTGGTTCGATAATGACTAACGCGACATCTTCTGCCGGCAAATAAGTTTCAAATGGTAATTTAAATTGCTTAAATAAGCGTTCTGAAAAATCATCATCACTTTCATTTGCCAGTCGTTGATTTTGATCGGGAAAAGGCACTTTGACAACTTCTGGCAATAAAGGGCCGATTTTTCGCGTCATATTTAAGCTCACACCAGATATCGATATGGCACCGTAAGTCGAACCATGATAAGCACCAGTAAAACTCACAATATATTGTCTGCCTGTATATGCACGTGCAAACTTAATAATAGCATCGTTGGCATCTGATCCTGAATTACCAAATACCACTTGTTTTTCAAATTGGCCGGGTGCTAGTTTAGCCAAACGTTGTGTCAATTTGGCCGTCGTTGTATTAGCAAAATATGCAGGTGTATACTGAATCAGTTTCTCCGCTTGCTCGGCAATGGCTGCAACAACATGTGGATGTGAATGTCCTGTATTTGTGGCACTAGCACTAGCTAATAAATCGATATAATCACGCCCATCAGCGTCTGTAATTGTTGCGCCTTTACCATGATCAATGACAACATCGAAATATTTTACTCGTGAGGTATCTGCCAAATATCGTTTTTCTTCCGCTAAAATTTTTTTATTGCTAGACATATTCCCCGCCCCATTTCTCTATTTTTGTACAATAAAAGCCCTGTATAAACAGGACTTCGGTGTGATTATTAACGTGAAATTTTGCTATGACGTGCACCATAAGCTGCATAAATAATCAAACCAAGGACAAACCAACCAAAAGCATATAACTTTGCTTGATTATCCAACTGATAGAAAATGAATCCTGATCCAAGGGCTGCTAGAGCAGGCAGTACAGGATAAAGTGGCATTTTAAAGCCAGGAACTGGAATATCCTTTCCTTCACGCGGACGCAAAGCGTAAACCCCTAATGACACAATAATAAAGGCGATTAACGTACCAGCAGAAATTAAACCTGCCAATTCAGTAAAGCTAAAGACTGAACCAATTAAAATGGCAATCACAGATAAGACTAACAAAGCGTTATTAGGCAAACCTTTGTCATTGACCTTACCTAGAAATTTAGGTAGCAAACCATCACGGCCAAAAGCATAAAGCAAACGTGATCCAGCTAGCATCATCCCAATAATCGCAGTAAACATACCAACTAAGGCGACAACAGATAGCAAGTTTGAAGTGAATTCATGGCCAGAGTTAAGCAATGCCCATGCAGCTGGTGCGGCATTGTTAGCATACTTTGAATAATGGAACATACCAACCAATACTAAAGCAACCGTTACAAACAATATTGTGGCAATAACTAATGAGCCGATAATCCCACGCGGCATTGTCTTTTTCGGATCTTTTGCTTCTGCTGAATTAGCAGCAATAGAGTCAAAACCAATATAAGCTAAAAAGATTTGTGCTGCGCCGGCAAAAATACCTTGCCAACCACCAAAATCGGTACCAGGCTTATGCGCTGGAATAAATGGGACATAGTTTGCAGGATGAATAGCCGTCAAACCAACACCAATGAAAATCAGTATAACTAACACCTTACCGATAACCAAAACATTTTCAACCCGCGCTGTTGTATTGGTACCACGCCACAATAAGATTGTCACAATAAGCACTGCAAAGAGGGCCGAAAGATCGATCACACCACCGTTGCCTGCCGCAAATGAACCTGCTAAAGCAGGTGGTAAAGCAAGTTGATGTGATGCCAAGAATAGTTTGAAATTAGCAGACCAACCTGAAGCAACAAAGGCTACGGCGATAAAATATTCAGCTAGTAGTGCCCAACCGGCAATCCACCCAAATACTTCACCGAAAACAACGTTAGCCCATGAATATGCTGAGCCGGCAAAAGGCAAAGCCGAAGCAAATTCAGCATAAGCAAATGCTGCAAGGCCAGAAACAACAGCAGCAATTACGAATGAAATTGCTACCGCTGGACCTGCATGCTTAGCTGCAACAATTCCTGGTAACGTGAAAATTGCTGTTGACACAATAGTACCAATACCAAGTGCCAGCATTTCTTTCACACCAAGAGTTTTTTGCAGGTGTGCATCACTTATTTCAAAACTTGACGGACTGGCTTTATGAAACCAGCCGCCTCTCGGTTTAGATTCCGACATATTTATCCCTCCAAAGGTTACAAAAGTTACTTGGATAATATTAACATTTTCTAATATTTCTGTCAATAAAAAAACAGAATTAAAATTCTGTTTTCTGAAAACTTATGCAAATATTGTTGTCATGATTAATATGACAATCAAACCTGTTACAGAGATAATCGTTTCAAGCACTGTCCAGATTTGAAAAGTTTGCTTAACGGATAAATCAAAGAATTCTTTAAAAATCCAAAATCCAGCATCATTAACGTGGGAAGCAATTAATGATCCCGCGCCGATGGCTAATGCGACAAATACCGGTAATAATGTATTTCCTGGGTTGGCTGCTAAGATACCTGTTACGATACCTGCAGCAGTCATACCTGCGACAGTTGCTGAACCAACGGATACGCGCAAAACAGCAGCAACTCCCCACGCAAATAAGACAATTGCAATAGGGCTCATGGCGCCACCTGCCTGGAATGTTGTCGCAATCTTATCTGACAAACCAGATGTTACCAACACACCACGCAAAGCACCACCACCACCAACAATAAGTAAGATACCTGCTACTGCCGACATCCCTTCATTTAATGATTTACCAACTTCAGTCATTGACTTATGTTGCCAAATGCCCATTGTAAATATAGCAAAAATCAAGGCAATAGTCATAGCTACCGCAGGATTAGCAGCAAACTCAACGATTTGATCGACTAGCGTAGGATTCTTAGGCGTTACTCCGCCAGTATAAATTAATTTATAGACGGTCGCAATAATCATAAATACTAACGGGAATACAGATGTCAAAACAGATAAACCAAAGTTAGGTGTTGTATTTAAATCGTATTCTTTAACCGGACCAACAGCTTCAATTTCTGTTTTAAATTGGAATGCATCTGGCGCATATTTTTGTGCTAATTTTGTAAAAGCTGGTCCTGCCACAACTGCAGTAATTACAGCAACAATTAAACCAAAAATCAACATCATCCCAATATTAGCGCCTAAGGCTGAAGCAACAGCTGTTGGTGCTGGCTGTGGTGGCAAAAAGCCTTGTGCTGATGACAATGCTGCTGTCATTGAGACACCAAGGTACAACAAAGGTACCCCTGCTTCAATAGCTACCGCAAAAACAATTGGAATCAACAAGACCATGCCGACACCAAATATCATTGAAATTCCAATAATAAATGACGCAATCAGAACTGCCCATTGTAATCGTTTCACACCGAACCAATCAATTAACGTTTTAGCAATGCGATACGATCCACCTGCATCAGCAACCAAACGCCCTATCATGCCACCAAAAATAAAGATAACAGAATTGGGACCTAAAATATTCCCAACACCCTGAGCGCCAAGGACTGCATCAGGAATTTTCATTGGCGCCATGCCTAATAGTAAAGCCAAAATAAAGGCTGTAATAATTAAAGCAACAAATGTGTTCAATTTAAATTTAGCAATCAAAACAAGCAAAATTAAAATTGAAATAATTAACATGACAAATTCCATGTTTTAATATGTAACGCGTGACATACGCAGCGCGTTTTCTCCTAACCTCTATAAAATAATTTATTTAGAATGCTTACGTTGATAATTTGCTATGTTTTCGTATTCAGTCTGTAACTGACGTGACAAGCGAATGAAAATTGGTGCCAGTTCACGATATGCCTGAAAGTTTTCAGGCATTGGTTGATACGTGTTCGCTGAGCCGATGTACTTCTCAATTTCATTAAGATTATCAATCTGACCCAATGCTTTTTGTGCCACAATAACGGCAGCCAAAGCACCTGATTCAAATGCTTCAGGCACAGTCACTGGTTGCTCAAAAATATCTGCAAACATTTGACGCCATAATGGTGACCGCGCAAAACCACCCGTGGCCTGAATAGACTTCAAATCGCCAACTACTTCTTCAAGTGCTAAGCTCACCATGTAAACATTAAATGTAATGCCTTCCAAAACTGATCGCAACATATGTGCTCGTGTGTGACCATGATTTAGACCAAAGAATGACCCACGAGCATTAGCATCCCAGATTGGCGCACGCTCGCCACCTAAGTAAGGATGGAATATTAAGCCTTCTGAACCAGCTGGTACGCGTGCAGCGATTTGTGTCATCAAATCATATGCATCTGTACCAAGCAAGGCAGCAGTTGACTTTTCGGCGTCAAACATATTATCTCGCGCCCAACGGAAAACATCCCCACCGTTATTAACCGGTCCACCAACTACCCAATGTTCTTTGTCTAAAGCATAAGTAAAGGTTCGACCTTTCGGATCAATCACCGGATGATCAGCAACTACTCGAATAGCACCAGACGTACCAATGGTAATAGCTGCAACACCTGGCTGAATCGCATTAACACCCAAGTTTGACAATGGGCCATCGCCAGCACCGTAGACAAACGGTGTATCAGCAGGTATCCCAATAACAGCTGCATATTCTGCTGCCATATTTGTTTCATAGGCATAAGGCTCTACAGTCATTGGCAATTGTGCTTTTTGTAACCCTGTTACTGATAAAGCTTGTTCGTCCCAATCTAAATTGAAAATATTAAACAAACCTGTACCAGAAGCTAGAGAAATATCCATTTTATTGACACCAAACAAACGGTGGAAAAGGTATTCTTTAATGCCAAGATAATGTGCTGCTTGGTTATAAACATCTTCGTGTTCCGTCTTTAACCATAGTAGCTTTGACAAAGGGGCCATCGGGTGAATTGGTGTACCAGTTTTTTGATAAATCTCTTGGCCAAGACCTGTTCGTTTAAGTTCTTCAGTGTATTTGACAGCACGCGTATCAGCCCATGTTATCACGCGTGTTAACGGCTGCCAGTTCTTATCGAAGGCAATTAATGAATGCATAGCTGATGAAAATGATACAGCTGATATTTTATTGCCTTCTGATAAGTTAGCCTGTCGAACGACATCACTTAAGGCATCAATCAAAGCTTCAAATATCTCATTCAAATCTTCTTCGGCCATATCTGGTATATCACGATAAAGTTGATACCCCTTATTAGCGCTAGCTACAACTTGGTTGCGATCATCAAACAAAACTGCTTTAGTTGATGTTGTGCCAAGATCGACACCAATCATATATTCCATAATTCACCTCATATCTATTGATAAGCGTTAATCAAATGCTAAACCAAACAGAAAAAGCTCCCTACTCGGGAGCTGCCACTCAAAATATCTTGAGCAGGTTTAATCATTATATTACTTAGCTGAATCCATTGCGTGGCCACCAAAGCCATTACGCAAAGCTGAGACAACCTTACCTGTAAATGTATCATCTTGCAATGAACGGTAACGCATAGCAAGTGACAAGTAAATAACAGGTGCTGGTACATCAAGATCCAATGATTCTTGAACTGTCCACTTACCTTCACCAGATGAGTGCATACGACCAGCAATAGCATCCAACTTAGGATCCTTTGCGAATTGTTCTTCAGCCAATTCCATCAACCATGAGCGGATAACTGAACCATGATTCCACAACTTTGAAACAGCTTCATAGTCATAATCAAATTGAGAAGCTTCCAAGACTTCGAATCCTTCAGCAATTGCTTGCATCATACCGTATTCGATACCGTTGTGAACCATCTTCAAATAGTGACCTGAACCCAAACGACCTGTGTACAAGTAACCATCTTCTTCGGCAATTGACTTGAACAATGGTTCGATAATCTTCCATGATTCGGCATCATCGCCACCAATCATGAAGTTACCACCGTTACGGGCACCATTCATACCACCTGAAGTACCGGCGTCAAAGAACTTAATACCTGCAGCAGTTGTACGCTTGTTTTGTTCCAAGTTGTCTTTATAGTTTGAGTTACCACCATCAATGATGATATCGCCCTTGTCCATCTTTGAAATCAATGTATCAATTGTTGAGTTAGTTGGTACACCAGCTGGTACCATTACCCAAACAGCCTTTGGTGAAGGCAACTTTGATAGCATGTCGTCAATATCTGATGCCCCTTCAATTGCTGATGAGTAATCAGTTGCTGCCTTAACAAAGTCAGCGTTCAAATCAAACGCAACAACTTCGTGACCGTTATCAACGGCGTTCTTTACCAAGTTCAAGCCCATCTTACCAAGGCCGATCATCGCAAACTTCATGGTTCACTTACCTCTTATATGTTTTGTATTTTTACTACTATTTCATTATATGAAAATTTTTTACATATTGCAACCCTGTTATTGTAAATATTTTTCTTTTCTTGTATAGTTAACTATAATAAGTTATTCACATTATGTAATTATCGGAGAATGGCATATGGCTCAAAATATCATTGAACAATTACGTGCACAAAAAAAACAATATAATAGCACCGAAAATAAGTTAATTGACTATATTTTGCAAGACACTGTTCGCGCAAGAGAAGCAACCATTAGGGAACTCTCTAATGGTTCAGGCGTTTCAACCGCAACGATTTCACGTTTTGCTAAAAAAATTGGATTTGACTCCTTTCGTGATTTTTCAATGTCATTGGCCAGTGCCACCACAACGCTTTCGCCTGTCGATTTTTTTGGTGAAATTACAGATAATGATGACACTGATGCGATTGCTCAAAAAGTTTTTGCTGGGGCCAGCAACGCCCTCAAGGCGACTGTTAATCATTTAACAGCAAGTATGTTAGACACAGCAACACACTATCTAGTGGCTGCTAATCGTGTCGGCTTTTTTGGTATTGGCGGCTCATCTTTAGTTGCGTTTAATGCATATCATAAATTTTTACGTACACCATTAAATGTCATCGCCCATCCCGACTACGATATTCAACTCATGCAAGCTGTCAAACTAAATAATCATGACGCCGCTGTCGTGATTTCTCATTCCGGACGCAACAAAGATACCTTACTTATTGCACAAAAATTAAAAGAAAATCACGTTAAAGTAATTGCTATTACGGCTTTTGCTGAATCGCCCTTAGCCAAATCAGCTGACCTAGTCTTATTATCCTTGGCTGAAGAAATTAATTTTCGTAGTGAATCAATGAGTTCGCTGATTGCCCAAATTACTATCATTGACACGTTGTTTACATTAGTTGGTTCGCAATTATCGACACGCACACAAGATGTAGTCGATACCATGCGGACAACTATCGAAGAAACACGTGCACATTAAAAGCGCTGACAATGTTGTCAGCGCTTTTAATATTTAATTTTGTTTTAACATGGCCTTTGCCTGATTAGTCAACATGTCAATAGCAACTAAATTCTCGCCCCCTTCTGGGACAATAATATTAGCATATCGTTTAGTTGGTTCAACGAATTGATGATACATAGGCTTAACAGTTGCCAAATACTGGTCAATGACACCGCGTACTGTTCTACCACGTTCATCAATATCGCGTTCCAAACGACGCAAAAAGCGAATATCATCATCTGTATCAACAAATATTTTCATATCTAATAAGTCACGTACACGCGAATCGTTAAATAACAAAACGCCATCTACAATGATGACATCTGCTGGCTCAACAGGTTCAACTTCTTTGGCGCGCGTATGATTTGGATAATCATATATTGGCTTACTAATTGCTTCATGACGTAATAAACGTCGTAAGTCAGATACAAATAAATCTGTTTCGAAAGAATCTGGATGATCATAATTTGTCTTAACACGTTCTGACATTGGTTTGTCAGATTGATCTTTATAGTAAGAATCTTGCTGAAGTAATATAGCTGAAGAACCATCTTCTGTCAATCGGCGTACTAACTCACGACTAACAGTCGTTTTCCCCGAACCGGAACCACCTGTAATACCAATCACTAAGGGTTTCAATCCCATTATTGTTTTCCTCCCTCACTAGTAGCAATATCATCTGACAAGCCCTCTAGGTTAAGAGACATATCTCTAAAATCACTATCTTCAAGTGGGAAATGTTGTCTAAATTCATCGAAAATCTGTAACGTCCCGTCAATGTTCTGGCCTTCAAAATCAAGAATGTGGCCACCAAACTTTTTATCATCTGACAAAAAGTGAATATGCCACCCTGCAGCCGTAGGACCACTAAAGACGCTAGGGGCAAAATAACCGATAATGGTGCCACTAATATTTTTCTCTTGAAATTCTGATTGGTTTGTTGCAACTTCTAATAGACTTGGATATGGTGTTTCTTGTTTCTGTGCGACACGAACATGCATATTTGAAAAGTCACCATGGAATTTGACTGCGGCAAAAATATTAGTCAACTTTTCTGACTTTAGTTGTTGACTTAATGTGTTGGTTGATGTCTCGGAAAAAGGTAGTCGGCGCGTTGGCTGATCAAAATGTACCGACACAAATGGCATCTTGGTATCCTTATCAGTGATATGGTTCAGTTTGCCATCACTTGTTGCTTGATAAACCTCACCATCTAAAACAATAACTTCGCCATCTAGACCAGTTAAAGTGCCAATACCTGTATCCCCGTGTGTTAATAACTCCGCGACTGTAATGGTGCCTTGTAATTGTTTGCCCATAAGCATGGCTAAAGTACCGTGTTGATATAAACTACTCATTATGTTCATCTACTATGCATCCTATCTGACGCACTTCCTCCATATCTTATTAACTTCATTTTAAGCGAATAAAAATGGACTGTAAAGCCTTTACTGAACTGTTTAACAATTTCAAACAAAAAAAGCGACCTTTCGGTAGCTTAATGACTGTTTTTAGTGCGTGCAACACTTTCAACTAGCAAACGAACATAATTGCGATCACCAGTTGGCCCAGGATGCACACCATCATCAGCGAACCAGTCTAAATGCTGTTTTGCTAAATCAAACCAATCAATCACATGTAAATTACTGTATTGTTTCTGCGCATCAGCTAACATCTGATTATTATCATTCTGCCAAGAACGGCTTTGAACAAAATTATTAAACCAATAAACTTGTCTCTTTTTACCAAATGTCTGCATCATTTTGTCAAGATCTTGTCGTTTAATATCACCATTTGTCCCCAAACCAATCACAATATTAGAGGCTAACTTACCTTGTGATGACATCTGGGCAACAAGGTCCGGTGTTTGGTAAGATTGACGTCCCACAGCAGCATCAACGAATATATTTTCATTTACTTCTTGTAAGTAAGGAGCTGCATCTAACATCACTGAGTCCCCAATTGCTGTAAATGACATCTCTTTAAAGGCCAAATATTGTGATTTTTTCAATCCATAGCTTGAAATAATTGTTTGCTGTGCCGGTGTCAATTTAGTTGATTCAGAGGCATCATGTTTATTAGTTTTGCCTTGTGCCGCCTTAGCGTTCCGTTGCGCAACTTTTTGTTGATTAGATTTGAGTTGCTTTTGCAATTTGGTTTCTGGCTGTGCCATACCCGCCCGATGATCAAGTAAGCCATTACCAATAAACACCGTCAGACAAACAAGCGCAATCATGACAGCAAAAAACAAATTGCGTGATCTCGCCAGGCGCATGATGACAAATTTAAAGGCAGCGGGCTGACGAAAAATATTCTCCACAAAACGATAACTCAGTTCACTGAGTAAAAGCACAATCGCAACTTCAATGACCATATTGAGCAGATTAGGCTGATAATTTGGGATTAATTTTTCATAAAAAACAAAAACTGGCAACTGATATAAGTAAATGCTATAACTCCGGGTGCCTAAGTAATTCAAGATTGGTTGGTCGAGTAGATGACCATACCACGACGCTGGATGCGCCGTGACGGCAATTAATATCGCAACAACTAAGGTAAACAAATACATCAAACCATAGTAAGTACCTTGATGTTGCCCATTAAGCCACAGAAAACCACAAATTGTTAATATGAAGGCTATTGTCCCTGTCGTATTTAAAAAATCACGCGTTTTTGGCTGAACCGCCGGATTGAGTCGGTTAGATGGCCATAAAAATGCCAAAGACGTTCCAATTAGAATAGCAAACATGCGCGTATCTGTCCCATAATAAGCGCGATTGATTGCCTCTGGCTGATATAATACTGCCATGGCTATCGCACTCAATAACGATAAAAATAGCAACATAATCGCAATATATGGTCGCTTAAGCTGTTTTTTTAATAACCACCATACGATGAACGGCCAAATTAAATAAAATTGTCCCTCTATTGATAATGACCATAAGTGCGTAAACGGTGAAGCCCCACCGAATTGTTGAAAATAAGATTCACCATGACCAATAGCCCAGAAATTATAGACGTAAAACAAATTAGTAACGACTGTATAGCGTAAATTATAAATAAGCTGTTGATCACATAATAAAATAATCACAATGCTCAATAAGAGCATACCTAATAATGCTGGATACAGTCTTTTTAACCGCCGCATATAAAATGTCACTGCAGCAATTCGTTGCTTATCATCAAATTCTTGGATTAAAAGGTCGGTAATTAAATATCCTGACAAAACAAAAAAAAGTGGTACCCCTAACCAACCGCCAACGAGCTTGTCAGGCATCAAATGAAAAGCTATTACACCAATAACTGCTAAGGCTCTTAGCCCATCAAACCCCTTAATATAACGCTTTTTTGTCATTTGAAATATGAACCTTCCATCGTAAATTTGTTCAAAATAAAAAGCAAACCACTTTTAATAGTTTACTTTTTTAACGTTTAAATGTCAAATGTTACTATTATATTTCTAAACAATGATATTATTAATTAATTGTTGTGCCACGACGTTCCAAAGTGTGTGGCAACTTAACTTGCGTGTCATCAATAATTTCATTATTCATCAGCTTGGTCAACATTCGCATAGCCACAGCACCGATATCGTACTTTGGTTGCCCGATAGATGTGAGTTCTGGTCGTGTGACAATAGTAAATTTAGTATCATTTGAAGTAATAATCTCAAAATCTTCAGGGATACGTTTGCCATGCTCGCGCATGTAATTCATAATACCTAGTGCCACTTCGTCATCATAAGCAATAACACCATCGGCCTCTGCTGCTAAAATTTTCTCAGCAATCTGAAGGCCTGCGGCATAATCTTGATGCGCGACAAAGAGAAGTTTGTCATCAAAGACAATATCAGCCTTTTCTAAAGCAGTTTGGTACCCAACTAAACGATGTAATTTATTGATGGCATGCGTCATAGGACCAGTGACAAGTGCGATGCGCTTGTGCTTATTTTTGACCATTGTATCAACAGCTTCTTCAACTGCTTTAACATAATCAACATTAACACTTGGTAGTTGGCCTTCAGCGTCAATCGATCCCGCCAATACAACTGGTGCATCGGCGCCCGCAATCGTATTTAAAACTTCACGATCTAATTCGTTCCCCATAAAAATAATGCCATCAACTTGCTTACTAGCCAAGTTATTGACTGCCATGGTTTCTCGTACCGGATCTTCATCTGTATTAGTCAATAGGACATCATAGTGGTACATATTTGCAACATCATCAATACCACGTGCCAATTCTGAATAATACATATCCGTCACATCAGGCATAACAACACCAATGGTTGTTGTCTTTTTGGAAGCTAAACCACGTGCTACAGCATTAGGATGATAACCTAATTCTTCAATGGCGTCTAATACTTTGCGTTTAGTTGATTCACGCACATTACTATTGCCATTGACGACGCGCGACACTGTTGCCAATGATACCCCAACGCGATTAGCGACATCATAAATTGTTGCTGAACTTTTTTTCTGCATCATTTAACCTTCTTCAATCATCATATATCTCATAAAACATCAACGTGTTAATATACCTCTGTCTATTATAGCAAAAAAAGTCAGAATTGCAAACGCTTACAACGTTATATTTACGAGTTTTCATCAATGTTTCTGTTTGTTACAAGAAAGGAACGTCAAAGCTAAAAGTGTTAAAATGTAATTAACATTAAGTGAAGAAGGAATAATATCTTATGGTAAATCAACAAAAATTAACTCATTTTGTCTCATGGCTTAATCAAAATGAACTGTCTGGTGCTATTATCACCAATTTTCATAATGTTGCTTATTTTTCAGGCTTTGAATCGGATCCCATCGAACGTGTTCTCGCACTCGTTGTTTTTTCCGACCACGAGCCACTATTATTTGGTCCTGTGCTCGAAGTCAATAGTATGCGCGCTAGTGGTTGGCCATTTGCCGCATTTGGCTATGCTGATCATGAAAATCCTTGGCTTATCCTTGCGCAACACATTAAACAGACAACGTCAGGGACAAAATTTGGTATTGAATATGACCATTTAAGCGTTGCCCGCTTTAATGCATTGCAAACAGCCTTACCAAGCTTATCCTTTAAAACTGATGTCACAAATGAAGTCAACCAACTACGATTACTTAAAACCCCAGCAGAAATTGAGCATATGATGGCTGCTGGAAAGGATGCTGATCGTGCTTTGACCATAGGCTTTCAAGCTTTGACCTCTGGTATATCTGAATTAGCTGTATCAGCTAAGATAGAATATGAGTTAAAAAAATCAGGTGTCGCAGCCATGAGTTTTGACACGTTAGTCCAATTTGGAACACATGCTGCCGACCCTCATGGTGCCACTGCGACACGTGAATTAGCAACAGGTGAAATGGCCCTTTTTGATCTAGGTACAATAACCGAAGGGTATGCATCTGACGTCTCACGAACCATTGCGTTTGGACAGGTTGACCCCAAATTACAAGAAATTCATGCTGTTACATTGGCAGCACAACAAGAAGCGCAATCACAGGCAAAAGTTGGCATGACAGCCGCTGAACTGGATGGCATTGCTCGGCAAATTATAACTGATGCCGGCTATGGTGACTATTTTGTGCATCGATTAGGTCATGGCTTAGGCACATCAGTTCACGAGTACCCATCAATTATGGCAGGCAATAACATAACATTACAAGAAGGCATGGCCTTTTCAATTGAGCCAGGTATATATATACCTGGTCTGGGCGGTGTCCGTATCGAAGATTCAGGTTATATGAGCCACACTGGTTTTATCCCATTTACAACAACATCTAAATCACTGTACCAATTATAAAAAGCTATGTCTATCAAGACATAGCTTTTTATAATGCTTTAACAAATGCCATGATTAATATTGGCATCATTGTCACAAAATTATTGACAAAATGCACGGCAATACTATCTTGTAAGTTCCCTGTATGCTTATAGACATAGGCTAGAAACATCCCCATCGACATGTAGACAAGATAACTTAAGCCATCTGATAAATTCGTTGGTATTTTACCCATATGCGGAAAGGCAAATAAAATACCCGATAGAATGATACTTGCCCACCACCAAGATTTTCTGAAAAAATAATTAATTACCAGTCCGCGAAAAACAATTTCTTCCACTACCGGTGCTAGAAAGATAGCATAAATCATCATAGCAATCATAACTAAATTGATATGTGCTGTAAGTGATTGTATGGCTGCTTGATTTTCAGTTGTCGTATCGCCAGTCAATGTGAGACGTAAAAAATTAACAACCATTTCAATGCCCAACATCGCAAAAAACAGGCCAATGATATACCATATATGTTGCCAGTGCCTAACGTTAATACGATGAAATACCGGCGCTGTTGTTGTGCGCCTTAACAGGCGATAAGCGTAATAGCCAATCGCTAAATAAGATAAAAATAACATCATGATAAACAAGATTTGCAGCCAAACTGACTTTTGCATAGCTGCAATTTGTAAGAATGCTGGCGACAGCATCAATAAGAATGCAACAACGATGAAATTAACAATACGCTGCCACAGATATTTAGGTGTTGGTTGGGTTGTTAAATTAAGCAAATTACTCTTCCTTATCCAAATGTTCTTTTCGCGCATAATAGAATAACACGATATACCCGATATTGATAATTAAAAAAAGCACAATGGCTAAAATTAGCGTTACATGTAATGGCCAGTGAGCTGAACGACTCACAAAAAATAGCAGTATGAAAAATACTGCTGAAAACAGACCAAGTAAAATTCGTAGTATGAGGTTTGTCATATTACTGACCTGCATACTGATTAATAAAATCAGCAACAGCACCTTGATTATTAGTCGTTTTTAATACAACATCAGCAATGGCTTTGATTTCAGGTTTAGCATTCGCTACAGCAACGCCGACACCTGCTTTTTTAATTTGCGCTGCATCATTCAAATTATCTCCCAATGCAGCAGTACGCTCATGAGAAATATTTAAAATATCAGCTAATTCCAATGCAGCCGTGCCTTTATCGACACCTTCTGGATTGAATTCAACATAACGTTCTGAACTAAACGTCAACAACACGTCTTTTTCAACCACCGCAGTAACTGCATCAGCTATTTTCTGACGTACTGCTGGATCTGGGTGTTCGAAGATGACTTTCATAATGGGTGCTTCTTCTGATAAAAACGTCAGGTTATCATCAGTTAGTGCTGTATAGGGTACTTGCCGTTCTGCCATATATTTCTTATCCGATGGTGAAATATTATAAATAAACAGTTTGTCTAGCGTGTAGATATGTGTATCAACATCAGCTTGTACCTGTCCCAACTTAAATATTTTTTTTGCTAAGTCAAGTGACATACCATGTTGCAAAATCACCTTTTCAACACCAGCCGGTGATATCGCAACGATAGCACCACCATTGTACGATATCACGTATTGTGTCTGCTGATTAAGGCCTAATGTATTGAGTGTGCCATAAACTGATTTATATGAGCGTCCCGTATTTGGGACGAAATAACCACCGTTTTTTGTAAAATCTTGGATTGCCTCGATATTTTTAGGGTTGATACTACCATCATCATTAAGTAATGTTTCATCTAAATCTGATAAAATTAACTGAATCATGTATTTTCACCTTTCAACTGTCATTAATTACATTATACCTAAACTAGCCAATTTATTCGTGATTAACTTGGCCAATAAAATTAAATCGCTCACCACATTTTGCACAACGGTAGTTTGCCGTATTAAAGCGACGTTGTCGATAAACTGAGTGTTGATTTTGACAACGATACAACCATAAACGATAATGCTTTTTGCTATCTGATAGTTTTGGCGCGTATCTTAAGCCTGCAACACGCTGTAGCAACTGTTTAAAATCTAAATCACGATGTTGATAACCTTTGTTTGCTATGTGTAAATGATAGTGTACCAGCTCATGCTTAATGATACCGATAAATTCTGGTAGATCAGACATGCTAGGATTAAATTCCAAGTTATGAGTTTGTAGTAAATAACGTCCGCCCGTAGTTTTTAAACGACGATTAAAGGACGCCTTGTGTTGAAATGTCAGGTTAAAATAACTGATGGACACTTGTTTCACTAAATTTTGTAATTCTATTTCTGTCATCATTTCAATAGGCCATGCGCAACCAAGTATGCTTTAGCAACTTTTGACGCGCTCTCATGCTTAACATTAACCGCATAGTTCATTTTCTGCATATCGGTATTAGAAATTCGATTATCTAAGCGATTTAGGGCTTTAATAATATGTGGATTGCGACTTGCAAACTCAGACTTCATCAAAGCGGCACCCTGATAAAATGGGAAAAAGTGTTTGTCGTCGGTAAGCACTTTTAATTTGTAGGCCACCAATTGTGAATCAGTAGCATAAGCATCAACAACATTGACTTGATCTTGGTTAATTGCTTGGTAACGTAATGCTGGATCCAAACTAACTGTTGGCATTTTTAACCCATACATTTTTTCAGCCCCAGGCATGCCATCAGAGCGATCTAAAAATTCTGCCGTCATACCTGCTTTGGCATTTGGTAACTTAGTCAAATCGCCGATACTATTCAGCCCGTATTTTTGAGCAGCTTTTTGTGTCACCGCAATAGCATAAGTATCATTAAAACGCATTGGTTTGGTTAACAGAAGACCTTGTTGTTTCGCTACTTTTTGTGCAGCATTATAAGTAGTTTGTGCATCAGCGCCAATCGGTAACTTAACAGGGTTTTTAGCAAGAGAAGCTGTTACTGTGCCTGTAAATTCAGGGTAAATGTCAATTTTATTACTTTTTAATGCTTGATATAAAAATGTTGTCACACCAAAGCTTGGCTTTAAAATAACCTTAGTATTAGGTTGTTCTGCTTTAATTAACTGTGCATACATATTAATTAAAATTTCTGGTTCGGATCCAAGCTTACCAGCAACCGTGATAGTCTGCGGTGCTGACTTATCTGGCAGTAATGGCACAACACTGCCACCAATAAACAAAATAAGCAACAAGGATAAGGTGATACGACGTAGCCAACCTCGCAGGCGAAACAGCCAATTGATGAGTTGACCGCCTAATATTGCTAAAATTGCCGAAGCAATCGCACCAATCAAAATCAAGTCAGTATTATTGCGATCGATGCCAAGTAGAATAAAATCACCTAAGCCACCTGCGCCAATCAGGGAAGCCAAAGTAGCGGTTCCGATAATTAGCACTGTTGCTGTACGAATTCCAGCTATAATGTTGGGCATAGCCAAAGGAATTTGAATCAATCTTAATACACGACGTCTGGATAATCCGAGTGCCTTTCCTGCGTTTAAGGTATCTTGTGGTACACCGCTTAAACCCAGATAAGTATTTTGAAAAATTGGCAGTAGCGCATAAATGATTAGCGCGATAAGTGCCGCCGGTGTACCAATGCCAACTAGTGGTATTAATAGTCCCAAGACAGCTAAAGACGGTAATGTCTGAAATACGCCGGTAATCTGTAAAAGCCATTCTGCATAACGCCGGTGTTTTTCTGACCAAACCGCAAGCGGAATGGCAATTAGAGAGGCAATAATAATTGCAACGACTGTTAATTGAATATGCTGCCACAAGGCTGCCAGAAACTCACTGTGACGCGTAATCAATGTATGCCACATATTTTACTGTCCTTTCTTCATCCATAATTTATTGTATAGAGCCCATTGTACAGATAAAAAAGCGATGACGCAAAAGCAAATGAACGTTACACCACAAAATGATTAAAAGAAGTAAGGTAAATCAGAGGCGATTGTCGGGTAAGCATAAATATGATTGGTTACGTCTTGATAATTTGCTTTTTGGTTAATTGCTGATGTGAGATAGTTAATTAATTCATCAGCATGTGTGCCAATTACAGTCGCACCAACAATAACCCCAGCATCATCAAGGATTATTTTAGCATGAACAACTGGTTCGCCCATACGATAATAGCTAAACCAATTTGTCATATCTAAACTGTGACTAGTAAGATTTGGCTGGTTTTCAGCTTGTTCAAGCGTTACACCAACTTGAGCTAACTTAGGTGTGCCATAGACAACAACTGGTATGGCAGGATAATTAATTGGTGATTGCTGAGCGTTAACAATTACCTTAGCTACATAACGCCCTTCGTAAGCACCTACAGGCGTAAGCTTTGCAACACCAGAGTTAGCGACATCTCCAACAGCATAAATATGAGGATTGGTTGTTCTGAGATACTGATTTACTCTCACGCCAGAATGCTCATACATCACACCCGCGTGATTTAAGGCTAACGTATCTGCATTACTGAGTCTACCGACAGCACTGATAACTTTTCCGACTTTTATACCACTATTCTGGTTGCTATGAACAACAAAATCATGATTGTCTTGACTGATGGCACTAACTTGCATATTGTAGTGAATAATTACCCCGCGTTTTTCGAGTGCATTGACTAAGCGCTTGACAAGTTCTTCGTTGAATTGCTTCAAAGGTCTTTGATTGTGCACAATCAAATGTACCTCGGCACCTGCGCCTGCTGCTATGGCCGCAAATTCAAATGCAATATAGCCCCCACCAATAATGGCAATGGCCTTTGGCATTGTGGCTAGGCTCAAAAATGCTTCAGAATCAATCGCCAAATCAGCACCCGGTACAGTCAATTTTGCTGGCCGTTGACCAACGGCAATAACCCAGTCGGTCGCCTTGATAGTAGTATCTGTTGCCCCAATTTTAACTGTATTATGATTCACAAATTGCGCTTGACCAAAAGCATGATCAATCTCATTTGTTGCTAAAGAAGCCAATGTGCTTTCTGATACTTTTGATGTAAATTGAGTTTTATGCGCCATTAATGCCGACCAATCAATTGCGTTGTGTCCTTTAACACCCTTATCGGCTAAGAAAGTAACACTTTCTTTGGCTTCCACAGCAGCCAGTAGTAATTTTTTAGGATCGCAACCATAGTTTGGACATGTTCCACCCCAAAGATATTTTTCGATGACAACAACTGACTTACCTGCTTTTTTTAAATCTTGCGCGGCTGCTAAACCAGCTGGCCCAGAACCAATAATACCTACATCATATTTTTTAATAGTCATCATCTTACCCCGTCACTTTCATTCCTGATAAAACGCAAGGTACTATCACATTTTACTTATACACATATTCTAACAAAGTCTGGACAAAATGCTCCAAACTTACTTGATCTTCTAGGGTAAAGCGATTCAGCTCAGGCGAGTCAATGTCTAAAACACCAAGGCGTTTACCATCTCTCGTTATGATTGGCACCACAATCTCTGACTTAGATTCAGGATCACAAACAATATGACCTGAAAAACTATGAACATCTGAAACGATAATCGTTTTCTGAGCAGAAAAAGCTTTGCCTACAACCCCTGACTCTGGCGAAATAAGTGCCACGGCTGGTTTACCCAAAAACGGTCCCACAACTAATTTATCGGATTCTTCATCATAAAGATAGAAACCAACCCAATTTAACTGCTTCATATTTTGAAATAGAATTGCAGCTGCATTTGAATAATTAGCGAGTTGATAATTTTGACTTACTTCACCTTGAATCCAGGTCTCTAATAGTTGTGAAATCAAAGGTACTCTATTTTGTTCTTCTAACATTGTAATTCACCTCAACAGTTATCTATTATTATCAAAAAAATGAAAAAGCATCCCTGCATAAAAAATTTACGCAGGGACGCTTAGCGTGGTACCACCCATGTTCATAACCACAAAACTGGTTATCTTAAGACGCAAATTTTTAGCCTAACAATCTAAAAATTTACCTCAGAAAGATAACGGTTTCTACCGGATCACTAGCTTTCACCAGGTTAGATGTTACATGAGTTCATCTTCACACAAACAACTTGACTGTTTTCACCAAACACAGCTCTCTTAGCAACTCACTCGTGCAACGCTTCTCAACATTTATTTGATTAACTTGAGCTTTAGTATACACTAACGTTTAGTAAGTGTCAAACAACCTTTTTAGGTTGTTTGATGCGTTACAATATAGTCAACAGTTTGTTGCAAGGTAACAAGGCTTTCAGCATCTTCATCAGAAATACTGACATTAAACATGTCTTCGACTTCTAACACTAATTCCACAAAATCAATTGAATCAGCATCAATATCTGTTAAAAAATTCAAGTCCGGGGTAATTGCATCTCGGTTAACATTAAATCGTTGCGCAATTTCGTCTGCCATCATATTATAAATAGCGTCTTTTTCCATAGCCATTATGTGATCTCCAATATCATTCAATCATTAACTCCAAAATAGTATACCACATATTTAAGCGTTTATTTGCGCATTAAGCGCTTCCTTACCGGCTTGTAATTCTTCTGTATGTGTATCAATATAATTTTGAATATCACTGACCAAATGCTGATCAATCATTGTCTTAATTTGTCCCATTGTATTCGCAACTGCTGTCGCTTTAGCCGAACCATGCGTCTTAACCACTGGCGCCTTAACGCCTAATATAACAGCGCCGCCAGCCTCATTATAGTCTAATTTCTTTTGAATCGATTTGAAAGCTGGCTTTAGCAACGCACCGCCCATTTTACCGCGCGTACCTGAATCCATAATTGCTGCTTTGATTTGCTTAAGCATCATCAAAGCAGTGCCTTCGGTTGCCTTCAAAGCAGCATTACCAGAAAAACCATCAGCCACAACAACGTCAGCAGTGCCTTCCAATAATTCACGTGCTTCAATATTGCCTAAAAAGTTAAACGATGGCGCATTTTTCATTAATTGATGCGCTACTTTATGCACTTCATCGCCTTTATCTTCTTCTGCACCATTATTAAGCAACCGAACTGTGGGTGATTGGATGCCTAACACATGAGAAGCGTAAAAACTGCCTAAAATACCATATTGATATAAGTGTGCTGGTTTACTATCTGCGTTAGCACCCAAATCCATGAAGACGAACTGATCGTGTTCACCTTCAAAGCTAGGTAGCGCCGTTGCCAATGCAGGTCGATCTACACCTTTAATACGTCCTACCAAAAAGATGGCACTTGATAGTAACGCACCTGTATTACCTGCACTAAATAATGCATCAGCGTGCCCTTCTTTAACAGCAAGCGCAGCGCGTACCATCGAAGAATCTTTTTTACGGCGCATAGCCTTAACTGGTTCGTCACCCATTTCGATCACTTCAGTGGTGGGTATGAGTTCAATACGTTCCCAATTAGTCACGAGTGGTTTCACTTCAGAGGCGGTCCCATAGAGTTGAAAATCAATATCATCGTAACGATCACGTGCTATTTCAATCCCTTTAACGATTTCAAGTGGTGCAAAATCACCACCCATCGCATCTACTGCTATTTTCATATATTTAAAATCTACTAGCTACTATTACTCGAGCTAGAGATATCCTCCAAATTATTAATCTGTTCTCTATTCTATCATTTATTCCGTTACAACGTCGACTATTCACACTATTTCGCTTGATGATGCTTACGTGTTAAGAAAAATACAATCGACATAATAATCAAGAAGCCCAAGCCTATAAACAAAGGTATCCTTGTTGCAGGATTGACAACCATATAAGCCAAAGTCACCAGTAACATGATTATCGCAAAATAATTTGTAAATGGTGCTAGTGGCATCTTAAACGGATGATCAGCCATATGATGTTTATTATCATGTCTGAATTTAATTTGACACCATAAAATGACAAACCACGGAATCATACCAGGCAATGTACTAGCAGAATAGACTAATACGAAAATACTTGAACTACCATGCCAAAATAACGGCAATAAAGCATTAAGTATAATACCAATTAGAATTCCACCCGACATGGCCAAAACCGGTAAAGTCGGCACACGATGCTTTGATAATTTCAAAAATTTTGGTGACAATTCTTTATTCAGAGCTAATGTGTATAACATACGGCTAGAACTAAAGATCCCCGAATTTAGAGCTGACATAGCAGCCGTCAACATGACGAAATTAATAATACCAGCTGCTGCTGTAATCCCTACGCGTGAGAACGTTTCTACAAAGGGTGAACCAAGCTGATCCAACTTATTCCATGGATAAATCGTCACAATAACAAAAATTGCCCCAATATAAAATATCAAGATACGAGCAACAATTGATCGAATTGCTGCAACAATCGCATGTTTAGGATTTTCAGTTTCTCCGGCGGTAATACCAATAATTTCAATACCTTGATAGGACGTCATCACAATCGATAAAGCGAACATGAAGCCATTAAAACCACCAGCAAAGAATGGTCCATGTGACCATAAGTTTGAAAAGCCAATGGGATGCCAACCATTACCAAAGCCAAGTAGAATAACCATTAAGCCCAAAATGATCATTAAGATAATTGTGACCACCTTAATCATTGAGAACCATGACTCCATGTTACCGTAAGCTTTAACCGTTGTCATATTAGCTAATGTCAAGGTCCCCAAAACAACAATCCCAGTAACCCAATTAGGCACACCTGGGAACCAATAGTTGAGATATAGACCAACCGCAATTGTTTCTGACACACCAACGGTCAACCACTGGAAGACATTTGACCACACAGTCAAGTATCCGGCTAATGGATGAATGTATTTTGTAGCATAATTGGCAAAAGAACCAACCGTTGGATCAACGTATAACATTTCTCCCAATGCACGCATGACGAGATAAAGCACAACGCCAGCTAAAGCATAGGCTAAAACAACAGAAACCCCTGTCCACTTAATTGTTGAGGAAGACCCCATAAATAAACCAACACCAATCGTTCCGCCTAAGGCGATCATCTGCATTTGATTGGATGACAAATCTCTATTTAAGCCACCATTATTTTTTCCTGCCATACGTACTCCCTTGCCATATTCATTCAAATAAAAACCAATGTGTTAAATGCCAGCGTCAAAAAAAAGCGCCCCTAGAACATATTATGATGTTCTAGGGGCGCTTTTGCGCGGTACCAACCCAATTTTGGACATTCTGGAACGCCCATCTTACGATAATTAGGTTAACGACCAATTACACCGACATTGCTTTCAGTACATAACCTAATCACAATATGCTTCAACGGTAGTTTTTCGTCAGCTACTTTCACCACTTTCAGCAACCGTGGTGTCTCTTTAAAAGTAAACATAACTAATCGTCCGTCTCAACGCTTGTAACAATAATACTATGGTTTTTGTATTTTTGCAAATACTTTTTTCATTACAATAAAAAAGCAAGTAACTTTGAAGTTACTTGCTTTTTATGGAATATCCCAAAGGTCTCCTGATAGTTATATCAGTGCTCCCTCTCGGACTCGAACCGAGGACCTTGGGATTAAAAATCCCCTACTCTAACCAACTGAGTTAAAGGAGCAAACATGCCTTAGCACATTTATATATATTACAGAGTTTCATGAAAAAAAGCAACCCTTTTTCAAAACTTTTTTAATTATCTTTTTAATAGTTCCTCAAAGTGCTGATACACCAACTATTACAGCAAATAAAAAACACCACTTTCATGGTGTTTTTTATGGTTTACTTTTCAATGTCGCCATCACTTAAATCATCTAAATCATTGGTTCCAGTTAATTCTGTTAGATTATCGTCGATTGTTTCGTCGTCACCAACAGCAATTTCTTCTTCTTCGTCGTCTTCAACCTCGACTTCAGAATCATCAACATCAACATCTGTTTCTTCTTCGGTAACTTCACCGAAATCTTCATCTTCAGGATCATCATCGTTATAGTCAATAACGTCATCGTCAGCCGCTGAGTCTGCAAACACATTAACTTTTTTAGCGGCCTTTTTACGCTTTGGTGCGTCGTCATCATCATCGATTTCATGAATAGATTCATCAATTGCATCAACAGGATACCAAGCACGCAAGCCCCATTCATTATTACCTAATGAGATAAATGAACCATCTGTATTTAAATCCGTATAAAATTGCGAGAGGCGTGACTGGAACGTCTCTGCATCAACTGCCAAAAAGTCTTGAATTTCTTCAACTAATGAGCTAAATGGCATAACCGTCTTATGTTCTGATAAAATTGCAGTTGCAATTTCAACCAATGCTAATTCTTCTTTTGGGTGATTGCCTAATTGTGTGAGTGCCATAGTGCACGTCCTTTCGAGTTTCTAACTAATTAAGTTTACTAGATTTATCAGCAAATTGCAACTGAATATCATACTCACCAACAATTGTATCATGTGCATACAACTGATAACTCAATGCGAGAGTCCCTTGTGTTTGCGTCAAGTCAACATCTACAGTCATCATTTTGGTGTCAGTCATTAATTGCATCTGGCCAGCTGGTGTCTGATAATAAGCTGGTAACCGTTGTGCCAATGCAAATGTTAATTTGGTGGTACTGTCACCAACACGATGCAACCTTACAGCATCTTTTTCAAATTTAAATAGGACTTGCGTAGGTGACTGATCGGCTATGATCTCCGTATAGCGCAAAAAAATAGCGTGTTGCTTAATTAGTAACTCGCCACCGATATTAAATTCAAACGTTTCTGTGTCATCATTTTGCTTTACGGTTGTTTTCAAGCGAATCATGACAATTTTTTTTTCAGTATCTGGCATTCTGTCCTCAATATTAGTAAATCAATTATTTTTTCGTACTATAACCATATGTTATTTTATTATTTCTTTGTAAAAATTAGCACGAATACAACTTTTATTATTATTTTGTTTAACAATCTATTATAATATAATAAAGACTAAAAGGGCAGCTTATGTTATCAGAAAAATTATTAAATGAAAAAGTGCTTCGTGATCCTATTCACAACTTTGTTCATATCCAAGACCGCGTCATATTAGATCTCATTAATACCACAGAATTTCAGCGCTTACGACGTGTGCAACAACTTGGCATTACCGGTAGTGTTTTTCATGGCGCTGAACATTCACGGTTTGGTCATTCGGTTGGTGCTTATGAAATTGCAAGACGTATCACAGAACATTTTGAGCAATACTACGCTTCAAAAGAAGCTAATGACGGTCTTTGGCAAGCAGATGAACGATTACTAACGTTATCTGCCGCTTTGTTACATGACATTGGTCACGGTGCTTTTTCTCATACATTTGAACATTTATTTAACACTGATCACGAAGCTATGACACGCGCCATTATTACCGGCGACACCGAAATCAATCAAATACTATCACAAGTCTCACCTGATTTTCCAAATAAAGTGGCTAGTGTCATCGCCAAAACCTACCCCAATCCGCAAGTTGTCCAACTGATTTCTAGTCAATTAGACGTTGATCGCATGGATTACCTATTGCGCGATGCTTACTTCACTGGCACAAAATATGGCGAATTCGATATTGACCGCATATTGCGTACAATGAAGCCAACAGTAACTGGCATAGCGTTTGATATTGCTGGCATGCACGCGGTTGAAGATTACGTTGTCAGTCGTTACCAAATGTATTTACAAGTTTATTTCCATCCAGTTTCTCGCGGTATGGAAGTACTGTTAGAGCATTTATTGCACCGTGCGCGAGAACTCTACCTAAATGCGCATGACAGCGAACGTGATTTTGTTGGGCCACTACTACAGCCACTATTTAGTGGAGAATCTTTATCAGTAGCAGATTATCTGAAATTAGACGATCATGTCTTTATGACTTACATTAATATGTGGCGAAACCATCCAGATGCTATTTTGTCTGATCTTTCTCGTCGTTTCTTAGATCGTAAACCACTAAAATCAATCGTTATTGACGACAACACAGCCCCATTATTAGAGGACCTAGAAAAACTTGTTGCCTACGCTGGTTATAATCCTGCTTATTACACTGCCCGCAATGATGCGTATGATTTACCATATGATGACTATAAGCCCAATGTGGCAAAACCTCGTACCCAAATTGACTTTCTTCTTGGTGATGGGACGCATCGTGAACTATCTGAATTATCACCTCTAGTTGCCGCAATTAAAGGTCAAGTCTCTTTTGATAAGCGTTTCTTTTTTCCAAAAGATATGCTCAATATTGAACCTGATGAGCTATTCGCTGATACATTCAAAACTTTTAGGAGTTATATTCATAACAATGCCTTGACAACACCTAATCCGGAAAGTTAATCATCAATATCATTATAAAAACACATGAAATCATTCATGTGTTTTTATTTTGTGAGTGAGAGAAATACCTCAACCTTGCCATGATCCTCAACTTTTACAAAGCCTAAACTTGGGGCATTAACATTAAAATCTTTAAAAGTCACAGGTATGCTACTAGCCAATTGTACGCGTTGGTTGTGATAGCCTGTTTTAATCGGTATCGTCAGTGTTTTTTTCACGCCATGTATCATCATCGTGCCGGTCACATTATAAGTGGCAGCCCCTTTATCCAATTTCACTGGCTGACTTAATACGAAAGTCGCATCCGGATATTTTGACGTTTCTAACGCTTTAGTTCGAAAATAGTCATCACGTTTCGAAGCATCAGTCTTAATATCAGCTACTTTTAAGTTAATTGTGGCAGATTCCAGTGTCTTATTCTTAACGACAATATTTCCCGATACTTTTTTCGTTCTACCAGTCACTGTGACATCTGTGCCATTTAATACTTCATTGACACGATAACCCGCATAGCTACCATCCCCAACATGCCATTCGCCAGCTAGATCAGCGACTTTTACTGTATCCTGATTATCAGAAATTTTACTTTCAGGTGATTTATCTGCCTTTTTAACAAAATAATCACGATAAATTTTTGGTCCAATAACTGCCCCAATACCGCCTATCACAACGACAAGGATTATAACCACTAAAAGTTTATTTTTCATAGGCCACTCCTATTCATTTTTAGACCTGTTCTTCTCTTAATCATACTATATTATGACCAGACTGGCAGTTTTTTTGCTTACAAATAATCAGTGTTGTAGATAAAAAAGACGATTACTTTGCTTGTCAACAAAGTAATCGTCTTTCCTAAGGTTAAATATATTATTTGTGTAGTGTTCCTAATTTTTTAAAGTCGGGAATAGTCAGCATAAATACTAAACTAATGACATACATTGCAGCTAAACTCATTAATACTGCAGATACGCTATAATGATCCATAATCCAACCAATGACAACAGATGAGAAAGCGCCAATAGCACGGCCTGATCCCATTAGAGTATTAGCAGCGGTCGCTCTAATTTCAGAGGGATAAAGCCGACTGATAACTGCCCCAAAACCACCATACATACCATTAGAGAAGAACCCAACAACTGCTCCCAAAATGGTTAATGTCCACATATTATAAGCAAATGTAAACGCGTAGATCATGAGTGCTGAAGCAATCAAAAAGATGGTAAACGCAATTCGAGGACCGATCTTATCTAAAATAGTCCCAAATGTTAGCATGCCAATAGCCATACCAATAATAATCGGAATCATGCCTAGGTTAACATAGCCTGCCGTCACGGTAGCTGTAATTCCCAGTTGCTTACGCATAATTGTTGGTAACCAATTCATCAAGCCATAGTAACCTGCTGTTTGAATGGTTAGCATGATAATAAGTACAAATGATGTGTAAGCACGTTTTGGTGTGTTAGCAATATAAGCAAAACTGAATTTCTTTTTTCCTGACTGATAATCAGATTTTAATTGCTCAAATTCTGGTGTTTCCTTCATATGCCGACGTACAATATAAACAACAATTAAAGGCAAGAAACCTATCATGAATAAGCCTCGCCAGCCAAATGCTGGCATAATCATTGTCGCCAATATGGCGGCCAATATAGCTCCAACCTGACCACCTATGGCAGTAATAGAACTAATACGTCCGACTTTATTGGCTTTAAAACTTTCGGCAATTAATGCCATACTCACACCGTACTCACCGCCTGTTCCCATACCAAGTAGGAAACGTGAGGCATAGATTGTATGCGCATTATCTAAGAAAGCAAGTATGACAGTTGCAAATGTCACTAATATAATAGTATAAGATAGCACACGGACACGACCAATGCGATCAGCCAATATACCAAATAAAACACTACCAATAAGTGCGCCCCAGTTTGACATGGCAGCAATAATACCACCCTGTGCACCACTAATATGTAATTCAGCAATCATGGGTGCCAACGCAAATGATAAGAATGTTGCATCCATATGGTCGAGTGTAAATCCAAGCGTTGTTGATCCAAGCACTACTTTTTGATCTGGCGTCATTTTATTAGAGACTGCCTCATCGGCATTACTACTGAACTGACTGATAGACATTTAATTTTTCCTCCAAAATGGTTGTTCACTGGCAACCGTTATTTTGTCTGATAATCATTAAACCATAAAATCAAACGTTAAGCAATCAAACGTTTAACATAAATAATAACCAAAACCTAAAGACCAATCATCTGTAAAAGTATATTAATTCTCCATTAAAAAACAGACCGCTAGCAGTCTGTTTTTTAATTAAATATTGTCGCGAATAGCATCTATAACTTGTTTTTTCTCATTTTCAACTAACGTCACACGCGTTTCAATCACACGTCTATCCATTGTAATTTCACGTGTTAATGCTGGTTGCGATAACTTTGGTGTAAAGAAATTATTAAACTCATCAAGTCTTTCAGGTGTTTTCAATATATTAGCAATGACAGTAATAAACGAAGTAAACTCCATGTCACCACCAACCGTTGCCTCCAACCAAGACCATTCTTTTCTTATCCAGTCCCAAGCCAACCGTTCACCACGGGAATTATTTAATAGACCAGCAAACCAACCACGCAAATCTTGCGGCTTGATCACATCGGCATTTTTAAACTCCTTTATTATTTTTCTAATCATGTCGTGATCCTGTGTACTTGTCAGCGCTAAACGTAAATCTTGCTTATAACTGGCATCAGTTGCAGCCACATAATGAGACAAAAGTTGGTCAATCAACTGCGTCTTACCGTAGTTTGTTACTTCATTTAACAAAACAAAAGCCCTTGTGTCAGCCGTTAAAGCCATTAAATCTTCCTGATTAGCCATAAAAATTTCATGTGCTTGTGCAATGGCTACTTTATTATCTGCATACAATGCTGCTGACAATATATATGGTCGCGTTAACTGGTCAGCCACTGGTTCATTAGGTATAGTGGGTGCCCAGCCTAATCGTTCAAACTGGTCCTGACTTAGTTGATGATAAAGCTGCTTTAAATTTTTCTCCGTATCACTATCCGGTGCCACAAACTGCTTTAAACCACTAGCTAAACGATACAAAGCATTATTGACGATATCTGAATGACTATCGCCAAACTTCTTTAATAATGGCACAACTTTCGCATAAGACATTTGGTTTGCTTCCGATAACAATCGCCAATCCTGCAATAACTGTAACTGACTAATCGCGTCGAGCTGATTATCATACGCTAAAATGTCTTTTAATAATGTCTCATCGTAAGAAACAACAACGTGCGCGTTATTGCCAATATTTAAGCGGAAAGGCACACCTGCTGCTTGTCGTAATGACTGGTAGTCACCAACATTAATAGATGGTTCCGATAATAATGTTGGTATATCAGCATAATTGCTAGTTAAAGGGACTTGCCATAAGCGCGATTCCGATTGTCCATCCCCAATAAAGAACTGTTTTTGTGATAACTTTAGTTGTCCATCAATGACTTCAGCAGTGATGACAGGATAACCTGGTTGCTCCAGCCAAGAGCCCATAATGGCTGAAACATCTTGTCCTGAAGCCTCTCCTAAGGCTCGCCAAAGGTCTGCCCCCGTTGCATTACCATACTGATGTGCAGCAAAGTATGCCTTCAATCCCTGCCGTAATGCTTCATCGCCAATTAACGCACGTACCATGACCAACATACGCGCGCCTTTAGCATAAACTATGGCCGGATCAAATAACGCATCAATTTCATCTGGATGATTAACCTGAACATGAACAGGTTGTACTCCGTCTGTCGCATCACGCCTTAAAGCCGCTGGCACGTCAGATGATTGGAAAGTTTCCCAAATATGCCAGTCAGGCGCCAGAGCATCAATCGCAACATATTCCATCATATTAGCAAAACTTTCATTTAGCCATAAATCGTCCCACCATTTCATGGTTACCAGATCACCAAACCACTGGTGTGCCAATTCATGCGCTATAACAGTTGCTACGACTTGTTTCGTAGGTAAAGCTGTATTATCAGGATCAAGTAACAAATAGGCCTCACGATAGGTGACTAAACCCCAGTTTTCCATGGCGCCTGCAGAAAAATCAGGCAAAGCTAATTGATTCGACTGAGGCAATGGATATGGCGTATGATAAAACGTCTCAAAAAACTCAATTGATCGTTTCGCAATATCAAGCGCAAAATTGAGATTTTTAACCGGATGTGCTTTTGTAGCATACACACCTACTTTAACGCCACTTGCTGTTGTTGTTTCTAAATGCTGTAATTCACCAAATGCAAAAGCGACAAGATAAGTTGACATGCGAACGGTTGTATCAAAATAATGAACCCCGTTATCAACCCGTTTCTCCGGCATGTTAGCCAAAACTGTTTCACCAGGCTGCTCATCAAATTTTAGTGCTAAGTCGAATGTGGCTTTTGCCTCGGGTTCATCAATACTTGGAAACGCCTGACGAGCAAAATTGGTCTCAAATTGCGTCCCAATAATCTGCTGTTTACGCCCATTGATGTCATAATATGATGGATAAATACCCATCATAGTATCTGTTAGTGTCGCATGATAAATAATATCAATCTTTACGGTCCCTGTTTTTGGTAAAACAAGATGTAGGGCGTCCTGCGCAGAGTCAATTTTATAGGTGATTGTTTGACCATCTACCTTCACTGCTGTAATGACTAAATTCTTTTGATGAAGTGCTATTTCCGGCACTGTGGCATTGCCCAAGATGGTTGTTTGCCCATTAAACTGTTTATTCTGTCGATCAATATCTAGATAAATATCATAATGTTGCGGTTGGAAATTATTGTAAAATCGTGTGAATTCTGCCATGTTTTCTCCTAGTTTTTGTTAGAATAATTTTATTATACACTTTTCCCCATTGACAAACGAGTAAGCAAATCTTCGAAATAATTTTCGAAATTACTAGGATATCATCAATTTACTATCGTTTTTTTGTTATAATACGTCATAGTTATTATTAATATTATTGTCACAGAGAAGGACCCCATGAGCGCACTTTATACGTTATCATTACTGGTTATTGGTGTAATCGGTACAAATATCATTAAACAATTCATACCTAAAATACCAGAAGCTTTTATTTTGATTGTTGTCGGCGTGCTACTATCTTTTACGCGTATATTTAATCACTTCGAACTCGAACCAGAGTTTTTCATGCTTGCTGTCATCGCCCCACTAATGTTTTTAGATGGTCAACAACAATCTTTCAAAAAAATCAGACAGCGCTTCAGTATTATTCTGTTGTTATCTGTTGTGTTGGCCGTCGCTTCAGCTGCAGCAGTCGGTGTATTAGCGAATTGGCTTGAATCGAGCTGGTCATTGCCATTAGCTATTGCTTTAGCTGCCATTGTGGTGCCTACTGATGCAGTAGCTGTCAAATCACTTACTTCTGACACCCAAATGCCTGAGGGCGTGAATGAGGCATTGGAACTTGAGTCTTTGTTTAATGATGCCACCGGTTTAGTGATGTTAGATTTAGCACTCTCTGTCTTACAAAAAGGTGCTTTTTCATTGACTACTGGGTTAATGCACTTTTTATTTGTCGCTATTGGCGGTGTTATAATTGGTATTTTAAGTGGCTTTATACTAGTTTGGTTGCGTAGTAGTATCGCTTTTAGAATGGCGCAACCGGAAACAACAATTATTCCAATTAGTTTGCTCACACCTTTCGCCGTTTATTTCATGGCAGAAACATGGCATACATCTGGTATTTTAGCAGTCGTGGCCACAGGAATTGTACACAATTGGGAATCAAGCAAGCTAAAATTAACTTCCACCAATGTTCAATTAACCCAGACAACAGTTTGGCAAACATTTTCAAACATATTAAACAGCATCGTTTTCTTGATTCTTGGTATTTCTCTACCAACTGTGTTTCACGAAATCGCTAGAATTGGCCTCAATGTCACCATACAACTCATTGGTTTAGCAAGTTTAATTTATCTCACGATGTTCATTGTTCGCTTTATTTGGGCAAGATATGAAGACAATAAAAGTTCCGAACACTTTTTTGGTCCCCGACATGCCCCACAACATAATTTTTATTCTCGTGTCTTTGCCATCAGTGGTGTGCATGGTACAGTGACGCTCGCTATGGCTTTCTCCTTACCTACACATATTGGCCACCAACCGTTTCCCTACCGCGAGCAATTAATTATTGTCGCAACAGCAGTCATTCTAATTAGTATGATTATTAGTGCTATTGCCCTCCCACTTATGTTACCAGCACAAGTGACTAGTTACACACCTGATGAGTTGAATCAAACACGAAATGATATGGTTGATTTTGCAACGTTACAAATGCGACGGATCATTTCAGATCATGACCAGCGTGAAATTGTAACCGCGCAGCTTCAGTCACAAAAAGGCTGGCATCAAATAACAGACCGTGAAACTATCAAAAATAATTATCAGTCGCTATTAACTGATACCCAAAACTTTATTTCTGATTACCTTCATAGTGACCAGGTGACCACTCATTATCAAGTAGAAGTTATCAATGCTTACCAAAAAATTATCACACGTTTTGATGCTAACCATCAACGACTATCATTGGGTCGTATGCGCCTGCTAAAAAGAATCACACATCGTCTGGCCAAGTCTTTAAAACATACTACGTGGCATCTTGGCCATCGGCAGTTTACTAAAAAACAAAAGCAATTGGCACGCCAAAAATGGTTAACGCAACACGCTGATAAACAACAACAATGGGCAGATATGAAAAGTGGTCTATTAGCTCTCAATGACGAAGTCATTAATGCAGTAGATCATTATTTAGATGATGTATTAGCTAATAACATTGCCAATAATCATACCGAAAATCAGCATATCGATTTTGTGCGACGTGATTTAGATCGCTATTTCACACTCATTCGACGCGACTACAGCAAAAACACGCCTGTGATTGCTAGCACAGTTTATATTGAAGCTTTTCAAGCGGAGTATAATTTTATTCAAGACCAAGTTAAACAAGGCAAGATTCCGGCTACTATGGCTAGTCTGCTCTATACCGAGATTAACCAAGCTCAAACCCTCCAGCTGCAACAAGCCGAGCAACTAGAAGGGCTTGGCGACCAGTAAAAAGCACCCCAACTTTTTGTCGGAGTGCTTTTTATATATGCTGATGATTACTGAGACTTCATTTATACTACATGTTTACTTAATCTAGCCAGGCTTTTACTTCGCTTGTCAACTTTGTCGCCGCATCAGTCCCATGTAACCAAATCAAACCAGGAATTTGATGCCTGAGATAAGTCAACTGGCGTTTCGCGTAGCGTCTAGAATCCTGCTGCACGGCTAACAGCGCTTGCTCTCGTGTAACTTCACCCCGGATATAAGGAAAAAATTCTTTATAGCCAATGGCTTTCCCCGCTTGAATTGATTCACCACCGACTGACATGATATGCTCAACTTCAGATAGCAAACCATCATCCAACATTTTTTGAGCACGACGATTAATACGTTCATATAAAATCTCTCGTGGCCAATCGATTCCGACAATCAAAGCATCGTAAGTTGGCCGCGAAATATCTTCTTGCCGCTTACCATGCCTCGCAATTTGTATCGCTCGAATCACGCGTTGTTTATTATTTAAATCGACACGTGATGCTAGTATCGCATCAGCTGCTTTAAGCATTGTCACCAATGCTGGTAATGACTTTTGTTTTAACAATGCCACTTCTGCTTCATCACTCGCAACAAAATCTAGTGGTTGCTGGCCAAGTAATGCTTTAACGTAAAATCCTGTGCCACCAGCAATAACTGGTAATTTACCGCGCTTGGCAATATCATTAATCACTTGGTCAGCACGTGTGACAAATTCAGCCACTGAAAATTTATCGGTCATATCGACAATGTCAATCAAATGGTGTGGCACAAGTTCTCGTTCTGCTTTAGTAACTTTAGCAGTACCAATATCTAAACCACGATAAATCTGCATGGCATCAGCCGAGACAATTTCGCCATTAAAGCGCTGCGCCACACTAATCGCTAAATCACTTTTCCCAGAAGCTGTCGGTCCTGCGATGACAACAATTTTAGTCATTTTTGTCTCCTTGAATTTCTTCACGTAATCTTGTTGCCAATGCCAATTGATTAGTAATAATACCCCGTAGACCAGCGCGATAAACCCGGCGCATATCTTTTTCCTTATCGACAGTCCAAGCCCTTAAATGCCAGTTAGATCGCCAAAAAACTGTTGGTTTCTGTTTTAATATACGGATATCGGCATGTATGTAATCAAATACTCCCCGCCACTTTAACCAATAAACTTTTGGTGTTGGCCAGTAGACTAATGCTGCAATTTCTGCATGCTCATCTAAGCGACGTATTATTTTGAGTGTTTCAAGGTTGAAACTTTGGTAAATAATGCGATACTCAGGCTGAAAACTGGCTATCATATCTAAAATTTCTTTTTCAATCCCTGAGTAGTTGATATGGTCTGTTTTAATTTCTAGTAACAATGTTTTATCAAATTGTTGATCACGCAAAAAACACAATAATTCTGCCAAAGTGGGCACTTTGACATCATTCATTTTAGGCATTTTATACTCACCGGCATTTAATTGCTTAATCTCTGACAACGTGAGGTCCTGTACCAAACCAGTGCCATCCGTTGTGCGGTCGACTTTTTCGTCATGAATAATGACTAAATGACCATCTTTGGTACGATGAACATCTGTTTCAAGCATATCGGGATGATAAGCAAGTGCAGCTTCAAAAGCTGGTATTGTATTTTCTGGTGCAACAACGCGATAACCTCGGTGTGCAATAATTTGTGTCTGTCTTGTCATAATTTAATTATACTAAACTCATTTACAAATATAACAAAATAGTTGATAATAGACTTTAGAAAAACTTAAGAAAAGAGTGCAAATTATGAAGTCATTTAAATCAGGCGTTATCGTTGGTATTATTGGTTCAGCTCTTGTTGCAGCAGCTTCCGCAATCAGTTATCGTCAAACAGTAATTAAGCCTGCGCAAAAAGCTGAAGAACATCATGACGAAGTATCAAAACAAGCTATTCGTCGTAGTATTGCTGCACATCAATCTCGTTTTTAATCTTTCATCATTCAAAACCTTTCCAAGCTCATTTTTGGAAAGGTTTTTTAGTCTCATCTTGAGTCATGTAAGCTGTAAAGTTACCAACATCCCCCAAACGCTGCATAGAAGCAATCAGTGTTTTGGCGACCTGTTCTGGCATAACCGGTTCATCACTAGCCAACCATGTTTCTAATAATTGCCACAAACCACCAAAAGAAAAAGCTGTGACAAAATTAATTTCTTGTGGGGTTCCCTCAATATGCCAAGGGGCACTGTACTTTGTGTACAGTTTACCCGAGTGACTGCTCAAACGTGTGGAAATTACATGAAACATACCCCTATCAATTAATATTTTTACCACCTGCCGATCTTGCCACCAAAAATTCAGAAATAAGTTAACAATGTCTTCAAAACTCATTTGTCGGCCATTTTGTGCATTTAATTGACTCACATAGCGTTGCACACATTGATCTGAATAATAATCCAGCAGGTCGTACTTATCCTTATACAAACGATAAAAAGTGCGTCTGGAAACACCTGCTTTATCAGCAATAGCTGTAACGGATATCGTTTGAAATGTTTGATTTTTTAGTAATTCAAACAAGGCTTCTAATAGCCATTGTTTAGACTGTAAAGCTAGTTTTTGATGTCCATCCATTTTGTTCTACTCCTTGTCACGATTCATTCTTCAATGTGCCACTTCAATTAATTGACTAGTAATTTATTATTATCAATTTTATACTTTGTTTAGAGATGTCGCACGTGAGACACTTTAAGTTTAACAAAGTTAAGGAGCATTGCAAATGAACAAACTTAAATATGTATTACCAATTTTATTGGTAGGTAATATTTTATGTATGATGGATGTCTCGATTATGACTATCGTTATTCCAGAAATACAAACAGCCTTTAGCGTCAGTCTATCTGATCTTTCTTGGACTGTAAACGTCTATACGATTGTTTTTGCGGCACTAATTATCCCTTTTGGCCGCTTAGCTGAGCGCTGGGGACAACATCGTATCGTGTTTCTTGGTCTGATGACCTTTGGTTTTGGATCGCTGATGACTGGTCTGGCACCAAATTTGGCCTTTATGCTTGTTGCACGTGGGATTCAAAGTATTGGCGCAGCAATCATCATTCCAACAAGTATGGTTATCGCTCTAGACTTGAGCAATGCAGATAACCGCAATAAAGTTGTGGCTGCATTGGCTGGGTCTCAAGGTCTAGCAGTTGCGCTTGGCCCAGCAGTGGGCGGTTTTGTGGCACAATATCTGGATTGGCGATGGGTTTTTTATATTAACTTACCATTTATTATCGTATTACTAGTTATCTATCCTTTCGTACTAAATATTCGCCGCGAAACACGACGTGCTGTAAAAATTGATTGGCTCGGTGCCAGCCTTAGCTGTATTTTCTTGACAACACTGTCACTTGGTTTGATTAAAGCAAACGATTGGGGCTGGACTTCATTAACCATTGTGACGATGTTTATTGTTTCCGGCTTAACTTTTATTTTATTTATTGTACAAGAGCTTCACACACCATCACCAATGATTAATTTATCTCTCTTCAAAAACAGGAACTTTACAGCGTCAGGCATTGCCCTATTACTCTCAAATTATTTGCTTGGTGGTATGGTCATTCTAATACCAACTTTATTAACCAAAGTTCAAGGTGAAACGGAGCTGAATGCCGCGCTATTAATCACACCTTATTCTGTTTCAGTGATGCTAACGGTCATTATGACATCTTTACTAATCAAAAGAATCAATCAAAAAATACTAATTGGTTTGGGTTTTATCATTATTGCTGGTAGTTATTTATTAATTGCGCATTTGAATTTATCACAGGGCTATCACCGTCTCATTATTGCAGACATTTTACTGGGTATTGGCTATGGTTTAGTTGCTGCGACAGCTAACATTCTGGTGGCTTCTGATTTTCATGGGCGTGCCTTGACTGATTCACAGAGTGTGGCAAATATTTTACGCCAAGTTGGTTTTATCATTGCCATTGCCCTATTTACTTCAGTTTTATCCACCAACATCAACACTGCAAAACAAAACACTATCACCTATGCACATCAGCAGATTCAAACACTAGATATTCAGCAGGCACTTAAAAACAAAATGCTTACTAAAGTTGACCAAAAATTAAGTCCTAATGATTCACAAAGTAATCGTGCAAACAACAACACTATGTCTATATCTGTTGACACAACTAAAATTAAGCACCAAGCACTAGATACAGCTTATCAAAAGCAGTTACAATTAGCCGCTACACAGTTGCATACAAACATCGATAATATACCTGAACCTGTTAAACATATCATTTACCAAAAAGTATCAAATGTTGCACTGCCTCGTATTGAACAAGACATCCAGCAGACAAAAAACCAGCTTAATACAACGATTAGTCACATTAAAGACCACTTCATTATTGAATCAAGACAAGCCTTTATGTCTGTTTATCAGGTCATGATTATTGTTCCAATCTTATCGTTATTGCTATTGTTTGTATTTAAAAAAATGCAGCCTAAACGTTAACCATGACGTCACTAAAAAAGAGACCCTCAACAGGTGGTCTCTTTTTTTTAACGTAATAAGTAGCCGCCATCAACAGGAATCGTTGCGCCAATGACATAATTAGAAGCTGAACTAGCGAGATAGACTATCGTCCCCATTAGTTCCGACGGTTGTGCCCAGTGTTCAGCTGGAATATGATTAAGAATCTCTGTATTGCGTGTTTCATCTGCCTGCAAAGCTTTCGTCATATCTGTGTCGATATAACCTGGTGCTAACGCATTGACCTGTATGCCATAAGGCGCCAGCGCGTCTGCATAAGCTTTGGTTAAACCAACGACAGCATGTTTGCTAGCTGCATAGGGATAAATATATTTTCCAGCTCGAAACGATTGCATGGAGCCAATGTTGATAATTTTCCCAGATTTTTGTGTAATCATCACTTTAGAGGCTTCATGTGACAAATAATACAGTGCATTAAGATTAATATCAATCACTTTTTGCCAATCTTCATCCCGATAACTCACGATATCGTTGCGAATTTGAACACCTGCATTATTAATCAAAATGTCTAACGATTCAAAATGCTTTTTAAATTCAGTAATGACATTAATAGCGGCTTGTTCAGCAGTTAAATCTTGTGTCATAAACACAACTTGTCGCCCATGTTGTGCTGCAAACTGCCGGAGTTCCTGCCAACCTTTTTCGGAACGGCTAACCACAAAAACATCGGTGCCAGCACCAATCAAAGCCTGCGCATAGTATTGACCAAGTCCTGATGCCCCACCTGTGACAATCGCAGCTCGACCTGTTAAATCAAATAATTCAGGAATCGTTGTCATTTCAAGCCTCCATGATGTTTACTGATTATTATTTATTTTCTCTATTTTATGCCTACCACCAAAAATTGTCAAAAATATCATGATAACGCATGATTATTAATCAAAGTAACTAACTCACGTGGCTTATCGACGCCTAGTACCAAACGCGTATATTTTTCATCTTTAAGTTGAATAACAACCGGTAAGCTCGTGTGTTTAATGTTAAAAAAGGTCATTTCATCATTTTTTCGAAACGTACCTGCCCAGTAACCGGGTATGGCTGTTCCCGGCATTCTGAATCCCTTACTCTCATTGATTATGCCAGTATCGATTGAAGCACCAACAACGTGCGTCAATGGTATCGCAATACGCTCTTTAAGTGCTGCAATTTTAGTTAATCCGACTGGTTCAATCACTAATTGCCCATTTTGTATATTAACTACGTTTTCCATTGTCGTTATCCCCCGATAAAATATGACTATGCTTCAACACCTGTTGTCCTAATTGCGTTGCTATATTAGGACTATTCTGTTTGGCGTACCACTGACTGACGATTTCATTCACAGCTTGGCTATTTGACGTTAATTCTAGCATTGCCACAAGCAATAAACGCCATGTGACATCATCTAATGGTTGCTTCTTCAAATTTGCTTTTAAACACGCCATAAACATGCCCTGTTTACTACCAAATTCACTATAAAGGCTGCCACGTAATAATCCTGTCGCTGTGACTAAATCATCTAAAGATGTTCCTTCAAAACCACGCTGCACAAACAATGTACTCATTTGTGCAACGACAATATGTTGATCAAAACTTTTTTTTCTACCCATGCCCTTAGTATAGTTTTATTTGACTGATTGGTCAAGTAAAATAATAATTAATTTAATATCCCCTTGATTTTTTTATTAATAGCGTTGTATACTGAAGTTAGTTTAGAATGATTATAATTTAAAAGGAGGAAAATCATTATGACTAACTTTATTGACCAAGAAATCGCAGACTTTTCTGTCAACGCCTATCACGACGGTGATGTCACACAAGTTACTAAGCAAGATACTCTAGGAAAATGGGGCGTGTATTTCTTTTATCCCGCTGACTTTTCATTTGTTTGCCCGACAGAGCTAGGTGACTTAGCTGACCATTATACTGATTTCCAAAAGGCTAATGCTGAAATTTATTCGGTTTCGGAAGATAGCGAATTTGTTCATAAAGCCTGGGCCGAAGCAACAGATACCATCGCTAAAGTAAAATATCCAATGCTTGCTGATCCCGCTGGCAAATTAGCACGTTTCTTCAATGTCTTAGATGAAGACGCCGGTTTAGCATTCCGAGCTGTCTTTATCGTGAATCCTGAAGGGAAAATTCAGTCTTATACAATCAATAATATGGGTATTGGTCGTAATGCCGAAGAAATTCTCCGTACACTAGAAGCCGCACAATTTGTGGCTGAACACGGCGATCGTGTTTGCCCAGCAAATTGGCATCCAGGCGAAGACACCATTGCTCCTAGCTTAGATCTAGTTGGTAAAATTTAAGAGGCTTAAATTCATGACAAAACCCCACATTTATGACACTTTGATTATTGGTGGTGGTCCAGCCGGGCTTTCTGCTGGTATTTATGCTGGCCGTGCCACGATGGACACATTGATTATCGAAGGCAACCAAATCGGTGGACAAGTTACAACCACATCAAGTGTCGCCAATTATCCGGCGGTAAATACCATTGAAGGTACTCAATTGGTGAATAACATGAAGCAACAAGCTGATGCGTTTGGTGTTAACTTTGTATCCGATACCATTACATCAGTTGACTTTAGTCAACCAGCAGTTAAAACCGTTTCAGGCAAGCAAAATACTTATCAAGCTCGCAGCGTTATTATCGCAACCGGCGCCCAACCTCATCAAGTTGGTTTTACAGGTGAAAAAGAATTTCGTGGCCGTGGTGTTGCCTATTGTTCAACTTGTGATGGCGAATTATTTAGCGGTTTGGAAGTTTTTGTCATCGGTGGTGGTTACGCCGCAGCTGAAGAAGCTGAATATTTAACACGTTTTGCTAGACATGTGACTGTTGTAATGCGCTCCGATGATTTTACTTGTCCGCCACTAACAGCCGATCGCGCGCGACTTAATGACAATATTACGGTTTGGCCAAACACTGAAGTGCAATCTGTTTCGGGTAAAGATTATTTAACTGAAGCTGTCTTTATTAATAATCAAACACATGAAAAGAAAGTCTATCATGTTGCTCAAGGTGACAACACTTTTGGCATGTTTATTTATGTTGGGACCGACCCGCAAACTGATTTATTCACAGAAAAGTTAACACTGGACGATGATAAATACATTATCGCTGACAACAAATGTCAAACTAATATTTCCGGTGTCTTTGCTGCTGGCGATGTGATTGCTAAGCCACTACGTCAGATTGTCACTGCGGCGGCTGATGGTGCAAATGCTGCAACAAGTGCCGAAGTTTATGTCACAAATCTTAAGAAAGCATTGCATATTCCTATTCAACGCACACAGATTACAAAAAAACACCAGCAACCTGACAATATGCGACAACAATCGCAGCTGGGAGATGAACCACATACTGCAACCCAACATCAAGGACAATGGTTCGATCAAAATTTAATCAAGCAACTCCAACCTATTTTTGACCAACTATCCAAAACAGTCATTCTGTCTCAAATCACAGATAATAGTGATAAAAGTCATGAATTATCGTCATTTTTAACCGAATTAGCTGCATTAAGTCAACATTTAACGTTGCGTATCACCGAAGCAAAAGCCGCCGACATGCCATTATTACCACATTTTACGTTGCTCAATGAAAATAATGCGGCAACAGGTATTGCATTTAGTGGTATTCCCACTGGTCATGAATTAAACTCGTTAGTACTTGCGCTATACAACGTTGCTGGCCCAGGACAAAAACTTGATACGCAGCTTCAATCACGTATCAAGGCTTTACCAGCAACTGATATTAAAGTTGGTGTGTCGCTAACCTGTCATTTTTGTCCAGATGTTGTTGCTGCCTGTCAGCACATCGCAGCTCTTAATCCACATGTCTCAGCTGAAATGATTGACTTACAGCTTTTCCCTGACATTAGAAATTCGCATCACATTATGAGTGTGCCAGCGATGATGATTGATGATCAACCAGATATTATTTTTGGCAGTCAAACGATGTCAGATATCGTGACAGCAATTGAAAATGTAAATGCATAAATAAAAAAACGCCACACAACTCAGGTGGCGTTTTTTATTGAGATTATTTTCTGTATAAAATTGCTAACAATTTGATTAAAGGTGTCTGGTGCTTCAATATGTGGTATATGACCGGCATCTTTGATAATAACATATTCGCCTTTAGTAGCTAATTGGCTTGTCACCACTGCATGTTGGGCTGGCCACAGAGGCGATTTATCACCCGCAATAAAGAGATGCGGGACTTTTTCACGCGCAACGACATCACGCCAATCTTGCAATAGGCTATTAAATAATAATGGTGCATTATATTGAAAATCAAATGGCTTATAATGCAGACTAATTTGACGTTTCATTTGTTCTGATAGCTTAATATTGGTTAATTTCGTACCAGGAAGCTTGCTCATTGCTTCAGTAACATGCTCAAAATCGGCTTGAAATAAACCAAATTGCCAGTCTTTTTGCTTAACCATGACCGGGACTTGATCTTCTGTAATGATGCCCAAAACGTTATCATCTCCATATAATGACAAGTAGGCCCAAATCGAGCTAGCCCCCATTGAATGCCCTAATAATATAGGCTTTTTTAGCTTAAGGCTTGCAATTAATTCAGCTAAATCTTGCCCATGACGTGATAATCGCATCCCATAGTCAACATTGTCACTATCACCATGATTACGTCTATCATAGGTAATCACTTGTAACCCGTTTGCAACAAGCTGATCAATCTGTCCAGACCACGTCGCCTGATTACCTGAATAACCGGCAACTAATATGATTGGTTGTCCAAAACCATAGATATGATAGTCTAACATCACATGATCATTTGTTGTCAGTTTTGCCATGTTACTCCTTTTAAGTTCAGAAAATCTGTTAAATATGAATTGGTAAACCATCCGCTAATTCAGCTGTATCCATGATGGCTTCGCCTAATGTTGGATGTGGATGAATTGTGAGTGAAATATCATTGGTGGTCAAACCATTTTCAATCGCCAGTGATAACTCTGATATCAAATCAGAAGCACTGGGACCAACGATTTGCGCACCTAACAAGCCATGTGTTGCTGTATCACTAATTAGTCGAATAAATCCGGTTGTCTCATCCATCGAGATAGCACGCCCATTAGCGGCAAATGGGAATTTAGCAATCTTAACATCTAGTTGCTTTGCCTTAGCAGACTCTGGCGTTTCGCCAGTTGTCGCCAACTCAAACTGTGTATACGCCACGGCAGGCAGAGAATAGTGCAAGTCATGTGCTTGAGCTTCACCAGCGATCGCAGCAGCAGCTATTTTACCCTGAAAGCTCGCCTTATGTGCTAGCTGAGGGCCAATTGTTACATCCCCGATTGCATAGATATGTGACACATTTGTTTGCATGGTATCCGCAATTTCAATTAAACCTCGGTCACTTAGCTTGATATCCGTATTATTTAAACCTAATCCATCTGTATTAGCCCGACGACCAACAGCAACTAGCAAATAATCGCCAGTTATCGTATGTTCTTCCCCATCTACTTCATAAGTCAAACTAACATCTTGGTCAGTTTGTTGTGCTGATTTTGCCATGGCAGATGTCACGATATGACCACCATGTTGTTCAAAATCGGCTAATACTGGTTTCGTCATTTCCGCATCAAAACCATTGAGCGTATGATCTAATCCTTCAACAATTGTGACTTCGGTACCTAAGTTAGCGTAAGCACCACCAAGTTCTGACCCAATGACCCCGCCACCGACAATAATTAATTTTTTGGGAATATTTTCCAAACTCAAAGCCCCAGTTGAATCAATAATTCGGCCACCAAAAGGCATACTAGGGATTTCAATTGGTCGCGAACCTGTTGCTATAATGGCGTTGTTAAATTGTAGCAATTCATGGCCGTCCTCTTGCACCACATTCAATGTTTCATTATCGTTAAATGTCGCTTCACCTTTAATGATTTCAACGTGATGCTTCTTTAATAACATACTGACACCACTCGTTAAAGTATTGACAACTTTATTTTGTTTCCAATCTTGTACTTTTTGCCAATCTAATGTAGCACCATCGATATGCAAACCAAATGGTGTTTCTGCCAATGCATTACGATAATGATGTCCAACATTAATCAATGCCTTTGATGGAATACACCCAATATTTAGGCAGACGCCACCAATATTTTCACGTTCGATAATCGTGACATGCTGTCCCAATTCCGCTGCACGAATCGCTGCGACATAACCACCAGGTCCTGAACCGATTATTACTGTATCAATTTCACGTGCTTGTGCACCAACAACCATTATTAAACCTCCATTAGCATATAAGCCGGATCAGACAATAATTGCTTCAAATAATTCAAGGCACTTTGTCCTAACATGCCATCAATTAATCGATGATCATATGTCAAAGACAACTTCATATTTTGTCCAACAACAACTTCGCCATCATCGTTGATGATCGGTTCCTTCACAATTGAGCCCAATCCCAAAATCATGACTTCTTTACCGTTAATAATTGGTGTAAACCATTCACCACGAGCAGAACCGATATTAGAAATCGTCATTGTGCCACCCTGCATTTGTTGCGGCTTAATACTACCATCACGAACAGCCTCGGCTAATGCTGCTATTTCTCGTGCGATTACCAAAATTGACTTGCGATCTGCATGTGCAATGACTGGTACGAATAGGCCAGATGGGGCATTGACCGCTATGCCCATATTGACATCATCATGATAGACGATTTCTTGTGTGGCCATATCCAAACTAGCATTTAATTCAGGGAATTTCTTGGCCGTTGCTGCCAGCGCTTTAACGACATAAGCAAGGTAGGTCAAGCGAATGCCATCTTCAGATGCCTGTAGTTTGAATTGACGACGATGTGCCACTAATTTGCTAACTTCAACTTGGTCAAAATTAGTTACCGCTGGGATATCCGTATGTTGCGTGCTCATTGCTTTCGCAATTGCCTTTCGGATTGGCGTCATCGGCTGACGGCCTTCTCGCAAAGGCTCAGGGATATCAATGGCGTTGTGTTTTGCTGGCTCTTGTTTAGGCTGTGGCGCAACTGGATTAACAGCAGGTTGAATAGTTGCTGTATCTGCTCCCGCTGCTGCTTCATTAGGATTAAACTTTTCAACATCCGCCAACGTCACATGACCATGACGACCAGTCGCAGGTACTTGCGTGAGATCAATCCCCTTTTCAAAGGCTAGATGACGTACTGATGGCATAGCTAGGACATGCCCATTAGCTGTTTGAACCGTTGATGATTCAACGTCAACTGAGGTCACTGTAGGTGTATCTGCTACTGTCTGTTGACTCTCAGTAGCAGAATCTGTGTTTGTTGTTGTTGCATCGGCTTGTGGTGAGGCAGACGCACCACTACCATCCCCATCAAATTCAATTAAATTATCGCCTACAGATACCGTTGTGCCAGCATCCACAAATATTTTAGTGACCTTTCCGCCGTAGGGTGATAAAATTTCTTGAATTAATTTATCATTCTGAACTTCGGCAACAGGGTCGTCCATTGCAACCTCGTCACCCACTTTAACCAACCATGAGGTAATATCTCCCTCAGCCATGCCTTCACCAATATCTGGCATTTTGAAAATCTCAGTCATAATTAACAACCTCCATTACTTTAGCAACCACATCATCAGCTTTAATCATCCAGTCATTTTCAGCTTGACCAAACGGATAAACTGAATCCGGTGCTGCCACGCGCCCAATTGGTGCCTTTAAATTAAGAATAAAGCGTTCCGAAATTTCGCTCATGACGTTAGCCCCAATCCCTGCCATACGTTGCGCTTCTTGTACAACAACAACACGTCCGGTTTTTGCGACTGTGGCGCCAATACTTTCGATATCTAATGGGGAAACTGTCCGCAAGTCCAAAACCTCAGCAGAGATATTTGACTTCGCCAATGTTTCGGCTGCTTTAAGCGCAACAGGGACACCACCGCCATAAGAAATAATTGATACATCACTACCTTCTCGTGCAACAGATGCCTTATCTAGGGGTGTTGTATAATAACCTTCTGGCACTTCCCCCTTCAATGAACGATATAAATGCAAATTTTCTAAAAAGACAACAGGATCATTGGATTCTATGGCGCTTAATAATAGGCCTTTTGCATCAGCTGGATTAGCTGGCATGACAACACGAATACCGGGAATTTGCGACACCATGCCTTCCAAATTATCCGCATGCATTTCCGGTGTTTTCGTGCCACCACCATAAGGCGCACGTACCACAATTGGCATTTGACGTGTCCCATTAAAGCGGAATCTATTCCTTGCCATTTGTCCAGCAATTGAATCCATGACTTCGAAAACAAAACCAAAGAACTGGATCTCCATGACTGGTCGATAATTTTGTGTAGTCAAACCGATTGCTAAACCACCAATACCAGATTCCGCCAGAGGCGTATTAAATACACGATCTTCGCCATACTTTGCTTGCAGTCCATCTGTTGCACGGAAGACACCACCGTTTTTACCAACGTCCTCACCAAAAATCAACACATCATTATCTTTTTCAAGCGCTAAATCCATCGCTTCTCGTACTGCATCGATATAACTTTTAGTAGCCATGTTACTTTCCCTCGCTTTCGAAACGCTTAATCTGTTCTGACATCGCATAACTTGGGACTTCAAGCGTATTTTTGACGAAATCAGAGATTTTTTGCTTTGGTACATTATCAGCAATCTTAATCTGTTCATCGATCAGAGTATTCACTTCAGCAATATAAGCATCTTCTTTTTCCTGATCCCAGATACCTTTAGTTGTAATATATTTTCTCATGCGTATTAATGGCTCTTTTTGCCACCAAGCATCGATATCATCTTGCGTACGATAGCGTAATGGATCATCACCGGCAGTTGAATGTGGTTCCAAACGATCTGTGATTGCTTCAATCAGAACTGGTCCTTTGCCACTCGTAGCCCAAGTACGAGCCTCTTTTGCAGCTAGATACATCGCAATAGGATCGTTGCCATCAACAACCAAACTTGGTATTCCAGCAGCCCAACCTTTTGCAGCTAGATGCTTCGCAGCTGTTTGTAACCGTCGTGGTGTTGAAATCGCATAACCATTATTCTGCACGAAGAACACAGCATTGGCTTGATAAGCACCAGCAAAATTAATGCCTTCATAGAAATCACCTTGCGATGTACCACCATCACCAGTGTAGGCGTACACAACAGCATCTTTTTGTCTCTTCTTTAAACCAAGTGCAATACCGGCAGCTTCAACGTATTGTGCACCAATGATAATTTGTGGCATCCAAGAATTTACTGGCTTATCATCAGCCGTAGTGAAGACATTTCCTAGTACGTGTCCTCGCGACCATAGAATAGCTTTCCAAATTGGCCAACCCTTAACAATAATTTGTGGAATATCACGATATCCTGGCATTAGCCAATCGTCATCGTTAAATGCATATGAGGAAGCCATTTGTGATGCCTCTTGTCCAGCTGTTGGCGCAAAAAAGCCAAATCTACCTTGCTTAGCTAATTTAGTTGAGCGAATATCCAATTGGCGGCTTAATAGCATACGCTTCATGATATTAATTAAATCATCATCATCTAACTCAGCACGCTTTACTGCAGTTTCATCAACAATGGCCCCATCAGCAGCCAGCACACTTAACATTGGAAATGTATCGTCTTGTGCCGCAATCTGATTATCAAAATCCAATGCTTTCTTATTTGTGTCTACAATATCAACCATGAACCTTTACCTCATCTTTCTGAAAAAAAGTTGTCAATAACTCGTCTTGTGTAATGCTACCAAAATATTGGCCATCCGCATTTCGCGCAAGTACCTCGCGAATAGCATCGCGTGTAAAGGGAATACCTATAAACTGTGCTTTAATTTCACGCCAATCTCTAACGCCCAAAAAATCACCCGTGAAGTTAATATCCGTTATTTTACCAGCCACAGCATCAATATGAACATCAATGCTCCCACCAGTATATTTTGCATGATTATTATACATAAATTCTGGGCTCTTACCATAATTCCAATCCCATGTTGCAAATTGGTTATCACGTAATGCTAGTATGGCTGATTTTTGTTCCTGACTTAATTTGTATTCTTGATCTTTTCCCTGATTGGATAAGTAGTATGTCAATTGTGAAATAAATTGATCAATGGTTAAGTCAGTTGGCGCGTAATCTTTAATATTACCTACACGCGCACGTACCGATTTAGCAGCTTTAGAAATAAATTTCTCATCAGCAACATTCAATGCACGAACCATGGCGTCAACATCTGTATCCCATAGCAGTGTCCCATGATGCATCAAGTAGCCACCTGCATATCTTTGCGCATTGCCCGATACTTTTTTACCTGCAATTTCCAAGTCATTTCTACCAGACAAACTGACACGAATACCTAACGACTCTAATGCATCAGCCATCGGTTTGACAAACTGATGAAAATCGACCTTAGCACTGCTCGCCACTGGCACAAAAAAAGTAAAACAAATATTTCCTAAATCATGATAAACAGCCCCGCCACCAGATACACGACGCACAACTTGAATATCATGTGCTTTGACATAATCTTCATTCACTTCGGAAAAAGTATTTTGATTTTCACCAACAATGATTGCGCGTTTATTTTGCCATAAAGCAAAAATTGGTTCGTTAAGCTTTAAATTTCTTAAAAGCCATGCATCCATCGCAATATTTGTATAAGCGTCTTGATTAAAATAATTAATATACCGCATTGCTTTACCTTCCTATTGTAAGCGCTTCCATACTACACCTTTAATTATACGCTTGTTTACTGAAAATTGAATACCCTTTTCATGATTCGTTTATTGATCTAGCAAAAGAGCTGATAATGTTATCGTCATAACATTATCAGCCCTATAAAAATTATTTTGTTTTTTTACCATTATATTGCGCAAAACCGCCACGCAAAAGAAAGATGTTATGCCTATCATAACCCTGCTTCTTCAATGACTTACTAGCACGAATAACATCACGTAGCCGCTCACCATATAAGAAAATATCGCGATCTTTACGTAAACCAGACTTGCCCTGTGTGAAATTCATCGCTGGCATATTACGGGCACCCATGATATGTGAGCGCTTATAAGACGCAGACTCTCGAACATCAACAATCTGGCCAGATTCTTCAGATATTTTATCAGCAAATTCTGCTGACTTTAACAATACACCAGTTGATTTTGCAGTCATAATAACCCACAACCAAGTTCCCAATGTCATTAATAACCATAAAACGATTAACATTAGAATCGTCACTACTAAATTCATGTTCTACCTCTTCCAACTTACATCAATTGTTTTATTATATCAAAAATTAACACGGTTAGCTTTAAAAAATACGATTAATTTCTTCCAGTGCATTGTCTTGAAATACTATTTCAGCGTGTTCTCGCAATACATCCATATCCTGATTACTTTCTTCAGCGAATTCAATCACTTGCGCTTTGTGGTCTGCCAGCATATCACTCGTCAAATCATCATTGCGGAATCTTAACGTTAAATAAAAGATTTTGTCGTAACGATATAAGTCTGATTCAACGGTAACACCACGCAGTAGCTGAGATATTGTAATTATTGTTTCAAAATTGGGCAACTTCAGAGTTAAAATATTACTTACTGGTTCTGTTTGCTTATCTGCGATCATTGGATGAGCCTCACCATCATCAGATTGTTGCAACTGAGAGCGTCGCTCTTCAGAAACATCATCAACACTATCTTGCTTGTTTTTAGCATAAGACATTAAATTATTTATCACATCGCCAACCTGCTCATCTTCATTTAAACGAGAAATAAATAATTCAAGACCATTTTTGTTTGGTAGTATTTGGAAAGTCACCTGATCATCGTCACTAAAATCATGATCAACATCTACTTCAGATAAAATACTATAAAAAAACGATTCTATCTTATCATGATTACCCAATAATTCCATGATTGAAATACCACGTTCTTTTAAATCGTTGTTTTCAATCATGACACGAATGGTATTATCATTAATGCGTTCCATCTCCATTATGGTCACCACCTTTCATCACTATTTTAGTCATACACAAAGTCAAAAGTAAAGAAAAAAGACTGACTGTTCAGCCTTCTTCAACTATTAAATCTTTGGCCTTTTCATTAAAATCAGCCTTAAAAGTCGCTCGAATCAATTCTCTTTGGCGTACTTCGCGTGGCAAGAAGCGACGAATGTCATCATCATTATAACCAACTTGCATACGTCGCTCATCAATAATGATTGGCCGCTTTAATAACGAAGGATGCGTCACAATCAAATCAATTAATGTATTGATAGAAATATTATCTAAATCAAGGTTAAGTTGAGAAAATATTTTGGAACGCTTAGAGATAAGTTCTTCTGTTCCGTCTTCTGTCAGACGAAGCATTGCCTTGATTTCTGCAACACTTAAAGGCGTTTTATTTAAATTACGTTCAACATAGGGAATATCATGATTTTCTAACCACTGTTTTGCTTTACGGCATGAGGTACAACTTGGTGACGCGTATAATGTAACCATAGCATGCTGCCCTCCTTACTTCGAAGTAATTAAAATATATAATTGTAAACAAATTACCATACTCAATTATAACAAATACGAATAAAAAAGTATATAAACGCATAAAAAAAGCACTCTTCTCAGAGCACTCCCTATGTACGGCACCGCATCTTCCTATCCTCGCAGCCAGCGATCCGGCAACTACTTTCGGCGTGATAGAGCTTAACTTCTGTGTTCGGAATGGGAACAGGTGTGTCCTCTATGCTATCAATACGACACCTTTGAGTTATTCACTCAAAACTAAATAGTATCAAATTCTTTCTCTTCATTAAACCACTCATATTACGTTTTGAACTTCCGTTCTTGACTTTGGTTAAGTCCTCGACCGATTAGTACTAGTCCGCTACATGCCTCACAGCACTTCCACTTCTAGCCTATCTACCTCATCATCTCTAAGGGGTCTTACTTCATTAAGAATGGGAAATCTCATCTCGAGGCGAGTTTCACACTTAGATGCTTTCAGCGTTTATCTCATCCAAACATAGCTACCCAGCAATGCTCCTGGCGGAACAACTGGTACACCAGCGGTTTGTTCACCCCGGTCCTCTCGTACTAAGGGCAACTCCTCTCAAATTTCCTGCGCCCGCGACGGATAGGGACCGAACTGTCTCACGACGTTCTGAACCCAGCTCGCGTACCGCTTTAATGGGCGAACAGCCCAACCCTTGGGACCGACTACAGCCCCAGGATGCGATGAGCCGACATCGAGGTGCCAAACCTCCCCGTCGATGTGGACTCTTGGGGGAGATGAGCCTGTTATCCCCAGGGTAGCTTTTATCCGTTGAGCGATGGCCCTTCCATGCGGAACCACCGGATCACTAAGTCCTACTTTCGTACCTGCTCGAGTTGTAGCTCTCGCAGTCAAGCTTGCTTATGCCTTTACACGCTACGAATGATTTCCAACCATTCTGAGCAAACCTTTGAGCGCCTCCGTTACCTTTTAGGAGGCGACCGCCCCAGTCAAACTGCCCGCCAGACACTGTCCACGATCGCGATAAGCGACCAGTGTTAGAATGTTCATACAACGAGGGTAGTATCCCACCGTGCGACTCCGTCTAGACTGGCGTCCAAACTTCTACGTCTCCTACCTATGCTGTACAAGCAGCACAAACATTCAATATCAAGCTACAGTAAAGCTCCATGGGGTCTTTCCGTCCTGTCGCGGGTAACCCGCATCTTCACGGGTATTTAAATTTCACCGAGTCCCTCGTTGAGACAGTGCCCAGATCGTTACGCCTTTCGTGCGGGTCGGAACTTACCCGACAAGGAATTTCGCTACCTTAGGACCGTTATAGTTACGGCCGCCGTTTACTGGGGCTTCAATTCATACCTTCGCCGAAGCTAAGCACTCCTTTTAACCTTCCAGCACCGGGCAGGCGTCAGCCCCTATACTTCATCTTACGATTTTGCAGAAACCTGTGTTTTTGATAAACAGTCGCCTGGGCCTATTCACTGCGGCTCATGTTGCCATGAGCACCCCTTCTCCCGAAGTTACGGGGTCATTTTGCCGAGTTCCTTAACGAGGGTTCTCTCGCTCACCTTAGTGTTCTCCACTCGACTACCTGTGTCGGTTTGCGGTACGGGCAGTGTAATACTTCCTAGAAGCTTTTCTCGGCAGTGTGACATCTCAGACTTCTCTACTTTATTTCGATCCGCATCACAGCTTGTCCTTATAGTAGAAAGCATTTCACTCTCTACAAAACTTACTGCTTGCACGCACATATCCATCAGTGCGCATCTGGTAGCCTCCTGCGTCCCTCCATCGGTCAAACGCATTACTACTGGTACAGGAATCTCAACCTGTTATCCATCGACTACGCTTCTCAGCCTCGCCTTAGGTCCCGACTAACCCTGGGTGGACGAGCCTTCCCCAGGAAACCTTAGTCATTCGGTGGACAGGATTCTCACCTGTCTTTCGCTACTCATACCGGCATTCTCACTTGTAAGCGCTCCAGCAGTCCTCACGGTCTACCTTCGTCGCCCTTACAACGCTCTCCTATCGCGCACTTACGTGCACCCGCAGTTTCGGTAATATGTTTAGCCCCGGTACATTTTCCGCGCAATGGCACTCGACTAGTGAGCTATTACGCACTCTTTAAATGGTGGCTGCTTCTAAGCCAACATCCTAGTTGTCTATGCACTATCACATCGTTTTCCACTTAACATATATTTAGGGACCTTAACTGGCGATCTGGGCTGTTCCCCTTTCGACGGTGGATCTTATCACTCATCGTCTGACTCCCATTCATACATATCTGGCATTCGGAGTTTATCAAACTTTGGTAACCCGAGATGGGCCCCTAGGCTTAACAGTGCTCTACCTCCAGTATGCTTATAATGAGGCTAGCCCTAAAGCTATTTCGGAGAGAACCAGCTATCTCCAAGTTCGTTTGGAATTTCACCGCTACCCACAGTTCATCCGAGCATTTTTTAACATGCACCGGTTCGGACCTCCAGTAAGTTTTACCTCACCTTCATCCTGACCATGGGTAGGTCACCTGGTTTCGGGTCTACAGCATCGTACTATTCGCGCTATTCACACTCGCTTTCGCTGCGGCTCCGGTCTTTCCACCTTAACCTCGCACGATACCGTAACTCGCCGGTTCATTCTACAAAAGGCACGCCATCACCCATTAACGGGCTCTGACTTCTTGTAGGCGTCGTGGTTTCAGGAACTATTTCACTCCCCTTCCGGGGTGCTTTTCACCTTTCCCTCACGGTACTGGTTCACTATCGGTCACTAGGGAGTATTTAGCCTTACGGGATGGTCCCCGCAGATTCCGACCGGATTTCACGTGTCCGGCCGTACTCAGGATCCTGAAAAGAGTGTGCTCTATTTCGCTTACGGGGCTATCACCCTGTTTCGCCAAGCTTCCCAACTTGTTCTGCTATAAAACACTTTTGTAACTCTTATTTATCAGTCCTACAACCCCAACATGCAAGCACGTTGGTTTGGGCTCTTCCCCGTTCGCTCGCCGCTACTTAGGGAATCGATTTTTCTTTCTGCTCCTGCTGCTAATGAGATGTTTCAGTTCACAGCGTATTCCGTCGTCTATCCTATGTATTCAGATAGCGACAACTCTTTTCGAGTTGGGTTTCCCCATTCGGAAATCTCTGGGTCATAGCGTACTTACCGCTCACCAAAGCTTATCGTAGTTAGTCACGTCCTTCATCGGCTCCTAGTGCCAAGGCATCCACCACGCGCCCTTATTAACTTAACCTATACAACTTGCGTTGCGGTTTCGTTTTATGAGTTGGTCATTTTTCAGACCTGCGATTAAACCGTTCTTTTTAAAGAACTTCTTTTTGTGTTGTTTCTCGGTTCAATTTAGAATAATGTTTCCATTACTTTTAAAAGAATTTGTTACTATTCAGTTTTCAATGTACAACCAAGACAATCTTTCGATTGCCTATGGAGAATAGCGGGATCGAACCGCTGACCCCCTGCTTGCAAAGCAGGTGCTCTCCCAGCTGAGCTAATTCCCCATAGGATCATCTTTTGAACATGATACCTATTACAGTACCACACTCAAAACTAAACAAAACTTTGAACATTTGAACTTGCAATCTAATGCACTGTCACTTTCCGATTATCCTTAGAAAGGAGGTGATCCAGCCGCAGGTTCTCCTACGGCTACCTTGTTACGACTTCACCCCAGTCATCTGTCCTGCCTTAGACGGCTCCCTCCCGAAGGTTAGGCCACCGGCTTTGGGCATTACAAACTCCCATGGTGTGACGGGCGGTGTGTACAAGACCCGGGAACGTATTCACCGCGGCGTGCTGATCCGCGATTACTAGCGATTCCGACTTCGTGCAGTCGAGTTGCAGACTGCAGTCCGAACTGAGACGTACTTTAAGAGATTAGCTCACCTTCGCAGGTTGGCAACTCGTTGTATACGCCATTGTAGCACGTGTGTAGCCCAGGTCATAAGGGGCATGATGATCTGACGTCGTCCCCGCCTTCCTCCGGTTTGTCACCGGCAGTCTCGCTAGAGTGCCCAACTGAATGCTGGCAACTAACAATAAGGGTTGCGCTCGTTGCGGGACTTAACCCAACATCTCACGACACGAGCTGACGACGACCATGCACCACCTGTCACTTTGTCTCCGAAGAGAACACTTCTATCTCTAAAAGCTTCAAAGGATGTCAAGACCTGGTAAGGTTCTTCGCGTTGCTTCGAATTAAACCACATGCTCCACCGCTTGTGCGGGTCCCCGTCAATTCCTTTGAGTTTCAACCTTGCGGTCGTACTCCCCAGGCGGAATACTTAATGCGTTAGCTTCGGCACTAAGAGGCGGAAACCTCCTAACACCTAGTATTCATCGTTTACGGTGTGGACTACCAGGGTATCTAATCCTGTTTGCTACCCACACTTTCGAGCCTCAACGTCAGTTGTTGTCCAGTAAGCCGCCTTCGCCACTGGTGTTCTTCCATATATCTACGCATTCCACCGCTACACATGGAGTTCCACTTACCTCTACAACACTCAAGTTAACCAGTTTCCAATGCCATTCCGGAGTTGAGCTCCGGGCTTTCACATCAGACTTAATCAACCGTCTGCGCTCGCTTTACGCCCAATAAATCCGGATAACGCTCGGGACATACGTATTACCGCGGCTGCTGGCACGTATTTAGCCGTCCCTTTCTGGTATGGTACCGTCAAACTAAAATCATTCCCTATTTTAGCATTTCTTCCCATACAACAGTGCTTTACGACCCGAAAGCCTTCATCACACACGCGGCGTTGCTCCATCAGGCTTGCGCCCATTGTGGAAGATTCCCTACTGCAGCCTCCCGTAGGAGTTTGGGCCGTGTCTCAGTCCCAATGTGGCCGATCAGTCTCTCAACTCGGCTATGCATCATTGTCTTGGTAAGCCTTTACCCCACCAACTAACTAATGCACCGCGGATCCATCTCTAGGTGACGCCGTAGCGCCTTTTAACTTTATATCATGCGATACTAAGTTTTATTCGGTATTAGCATCTGTTTCCAAATGTTATCCCCAGCCTTGAGGCAGGTTATCCACGTGTTACTCACCCGTTCGCCACTCGCTTGAAAGGTGCAAGCACCTCTCGCTGCGCGTTCGACTTGCATGTATTAGGCACGCCGCCAGCGTTCATCCTGAGCCAGGATCAAACTCTCAATTTAAATGAATTTAAATTCATTGTTTGAAGATGTACTCTTCGATTAAACTGACTAATTGCTATATCTCTATAACGACTATCCGTTTATTGTTTGTTACGAATTGACTTCGCAAATTTGTTTTTGTTATTACTGCTAATAACTAGTCACAGATTCGTTTGTTCAAAGTTTTGTTCAGTTTTCAATGTGCTACTTGTTGTCGCTGAGACAACTATATTATCTTATCAGCTTTCGCTGCCGTTGTCAACACTTTATTTCGTCGCTTACTTTCGCTCGCATCGCTTTCGCTTTTTGACAACTTTATTACTATACTTTATTCTTCTCGCTTTGTCAACTACTTGCTCGCAATAATTAATAAAATATTTGTTGTTATCCTCTGTTACCAGACAACTATTAATACTATACACCGTTTTTTAAAATTGTCAAGCCTTTTACAATTATTCTTCAAAACTAACAAAAGATGTTGTTTGTAGTGTTTCTAATAGTGTGTGTAGCTTATTAGCTGGTACAAACTTAAGCTGATAATTCAAGGCTTTTTCTACCGCATCCATATTAGGCACTTCGAAAGAATACAATGACATTAATGTGCCGTTATCTTCTACACTTGTTAGCTCGCCCAATCGCCATTGATCAAAATCCACCGATCCCAACGTTTGAAATTCTCGCAATACGGCCCCTAGTGAGGTGTCGTGGTTATGCCTATGCATCTTTGCAGTGAAAAAATGGTACCCATTGGTATCTTCTTTAACTAAAAAATAAGGTAAATCATTTTTAACTGATATAGCTGTTGCTGCAATAAGTGACATTCTTTCTCTCCTTCACTGACCAATACGCGTTAAAGCTTCTTTGATCCACGCTTCGCGGTGTTTTTCAATGGCAGAAAAACCATAGTTCAAATGATTATTTGTCCAAAAATGCTTACGAAGATTAACATTCTTTGGTAAAACTTGTGATGCGTGCATGTCCTCTTGACGCAAAGACAGGCTTATTTTTTTATTATATTGTTCAATATCCAGCACTGTCACGACAACTGGCTTGCCGATACGTAGCTCATGTTTTAAATCGTGTACTATGCCTGATTTACATTCAGAAATATGAATCAATCCCTGTGTGTGATCATCTAATAGTACAAAGGCGCCATATGGTTGTATCCCAGTTACACGACCACATAGCTTTTGCCCAATATGGTAAGTTGTCATAATTAAAACCTCATTTTTATTATAACAAAAAAGCAGACCCTTAGTCTGCAATTTCTATCGTATTGATGGTAACATTCTCTTTTGGCTTATCGTACATGTCAACAGCAACGCCTGCAATTTTATCGACAACTGCCATATCAGAAATCACTTGTCCAAAAACAGTATGCTTACCATTTAGCCATGGCGTTTCTTCAGTTTGAACAATAAAGAACTGTGAACCATTGGTGTTTGGGCCGGCATTCGCCATTGAGAGCGCCCCGCGTACATTGCGCAACTTGTCCGAAAACTCGTCTTCAAAACTACCGCCCCAGATACTTTCACCACCCATACCTGTACCATTAGGGTCACCACCTTGCACCATGAAATCTTTGATCACACGATGAAAAATACCGTTGTCATAGTAACCGTTTTTAGCGTGCGTTACAAAATTTTCTACAGTTTTAGGTGCAAGATCAGCAAATAGCTTAACTTGAATATCACCTAACGTTGTTTTAAACGTTGCAACTGGACCGGCATAATTTTGTGCATCTTGTTGTGGGTATTCTGTCATATCAAGTGTTCCTCTATATTATTTAATGTGTCTTAACGCGATGTTAAACTTGGTCTTCTAAATCGGGATCAATAATAACATCCCCATTTTCAATTTCTTCTAAAGCTTTACCAACTGATTTATTTGATTCGAACTTTTCTTGCGTGGCTGGTAAACCCGCGTCGAGTTCCCTGGCACGCTTAGCACCAAGGGCAATTAATTTGTAACGAGAATCAACTTTTTCAAGTAGTTTGTCAACTGAGGGGTAAAGTAACATAATAAATCTCCTTATAACGTTTTTTCAAAAACGCGCGCGACCCGAAGGCGCTCTGCTGTAATAATTGCTTTAATACGTTCTACCGCATGAATAACCTGATCGTTTTCCACCGCATAATCGTAATTTATCATTTGCTTAAGTTCTTCACGTGCTGCAGTGACACGCTTTTCAATCACTTCTTGCGAGTCTGTTCCACGTCCAACCAAACGCTCACGTAAGTTTGTTAAATCAGGTGGTGTCAAGAAGATATAAATGCCTTCTGGCATCTTTGATTTAACTTGTAATGCACCTTGAACATCAATCTCAAGAAAAACATCACGACCACTAGCCAATGTCTCATCAATAAAACTCTTAGGTGTACCGTAATAATTGCTGACATACTGTGCATACTCTAGCATGTCACCATTTGCAATTTTCTCTTCAAATTCGTCATGTGAAACAAAGAAATAGTCTTCACCATCTATTTCGCCAACGCGTGGCTGTCGCGTTGTTGCTGAAATAGAATACTGAAAATCAATCCCGTCTTCGTTAAAAATAGCCTTGCGCACTGTCCCTTTTCCAACGCCGGAAGGTCCAGATAACACAATTAGTAAACCACGCTGCGTCATCATTTTTCCTCTTTAATGTACTAATGGGAATATTATACAGGTTTTAAGCGCTAGACACAACGGTTAGCTAGTTCTTATAATAAACTGAATATATGTTCCCCTAAGTTCAAACAGCCAATTAAAGCATTTAATTGGCTGTTTGAATGATATTTTAAAAAAATAAGAGATTTAAAAAAGATTAAATCTGATTAATTTATTTGCTTTTTTGAACATTTGTTCGTATGATAGACATATCAAGACATGCAAGGAGTGGATTAATGCAGAACTATCTTATACAAAATCCAATTGAATCTTTCTTTCATCACACCATAACTGCTATAAAGAAACGTTTTTCTCCTAAAAAGCGTGTCCCCTTGAAAGAACAGTTAACTGCTGAGGAATTAATTACACGTTTAGAATATGCTTTAAATAGTGAGGAAGCTGTTACTATACAGATTAACGATTCCTTATTATCTGAGGAGGTGTCTGATTTATTTGGTTACGTCTACCAAGATAATCATGGCCATGTCCTACTACAATCACCCTCTACACATCAGTTCCATAAAATATTGCCAGGAACCATTCGTCATATCACGCATCAAAAAAGATACAGCTGTTAGTTATCAGCTGTATCTTTTTTGATTTAAGCACGCGTCGCTGTGTCATCTATCGACATGTCTGCTAACAGATAATTTAAGGCACTAACATCAATGTAGCGATCAACGTAATCTAAATTATCTATCTTATCTTTCAATCCTGTGATGGCCTGCTTGCTGCTTAAGAAGGTCAAATACGACTTAAGCTCCCCGCCAATACCATCCAAGTCTTGCCATTCTGGTCGCCAATAATCTAATAAATGATGAACAGTGAACGCCTTGAGTGCCTCAGCTGACCAAGAATCATGCGTCAAACCATATTCTTTTGCCATCCCCTCATGGAACGCATATAGCATCGCAGTGACATTATCACTAACAACGTCTTTAACTGATGCTAATTTGAACTGCCCCAATTTAATTTTTGCATATGCAAGCTCGGTTTCAAGCACTGAATCTGTTATTGAAATAGTCGATTCTTCAACCTCCGCGTTTTTTAATGACCGCAAAACCGGTGATAATCCCTTAAACGTTTCATGGATAACAGCTAAATTAAAGTCATCATCAGCTTCATTTTCTGATAAGAACTTAAACTGTAATGTATCGATGGCCTGAGAAGTTTTCATCATCTCTGCAACATCCTTACCTTGCCACTTAAAGAAATTAATCGCCATAACGGTTCTCATAATCATTCGCCAAAAGTTGATATCAAACTTTGGTGCCTGTGCCACAAAACGAGGATTAACACTCGATTCTTTTACGATAAACTTTTGCATATCATATAATACTGGGACAAGCATGACAAAGTATCGCCAATCTTTATCATCACTATTCACTAGTGTCGCTTGCATAACTTCACTTAAATTAACAGTTGCGCGCTCATTACTTGTAAACGCTGAAAAATTCTGATTTACCATCATCGCAATCACATCGTCTAAAAAGAATGAGGCAACCTCAAATGTCTCCCGACTATACTTGTCATGGTGTGTCAGATAGTAACGTGCTCTTAAAAACCCAGCAAATTCATCATAATTAAAAGGTGGTAATTTCTCTTCATGTTGCTTTTTATGCTGCTTTTGGTTAATATGCTTTATCTTTTTTATTTGCGCTGACTTTCCTTGTTTCATCTTTATTCGTCTACCCTTCTCAATGCATATTAGACACTAAGGTCTAAACTATATTTGCCATTACCAAATTCACGTAAACGAAACTGAAATACCTGCTCGCCACGAGATAATTCTGGTGTTTTAATTGTAGCTTGTCGGCTACCCTCAAGTTCGGCAATTTCAACAGCACCATTAATTGCTGACATAACTGGTGCGAATTCCTTTGCATCTGCCGATACATAAAACAACTCCGCATGCCCGTAAGTAGCAGATTTGCGAATTAAATTAACGGATACTTTATAACGGTTGGCATCAAAAACAATATGATTGAAATTGTAATCGTGTACGTAGTGGAATAGGGATGATAAAAATGCTGTTGCCTCAAATTTGTCTTTTGCCATTAAATCTTATTGCGTGATAGTTAACACGCTTCCTTCTCATTTGTCTTTTGTTAATTTCTATTGTACCTGTAAAAATAACAGGTTACCAGAAATTATTATGAAAGATGTTTTATCATAAATCAAAAAAAACTTGATTCTGTAATCAAGTCCGTATATTACTTATCTTTTTTTAACTTTTCTTGCACATCGTCTTTAATTTCAGTAGCCTTTTCAGTGGCTACTTGTGCTGTTTCGTCGACTTTCTTAGCAGTTTTTTCAACAGCATCATCAACGTGGGATTCAGCTTCTTGAGACAAATCACGTAACGCCTCTTCTAAGGTTAAGTCATCTTGTGTCAATTCAATATCTTCATTGCCAAACTTATCACGCAAATCGTGTAATGAATCCTGTGCTTTATCAACATAAGTAGCGGCTAAATCTTTTGCTTTATCAACATAAGGTGCTGCTTGATCAGCTAAATTTTTAACTTGTTCCGCTGCTTGGTCAATTTGTTCACCATATTTATCTTGCCCCTTAGCCTTAAGCTCTGAAGCACGATCTTTGGCCATTTCAGTCACATCACCGGCAAAATCAGCTGCAACATAGGCTGCATCATAGGCCTTGTTACGTAATTTGTCACCGGTTTCACTAGCCTTTTCTTTTAATTCATCTTGCTTATCTTTAGGTAAGGCTTTAAATGCTGCTATTGCAGCAGCCCCAGCTAATATACCTGCTAAAAATACTTTTGCTTTTGACATCACTTTTTCTCCTTTTTAGCTGCTTTTTTGTTTTTATATCGTTCCATGGCTGTTTTAGCCATTGCCGAAGCCACACCGCTGGCGCCAAAACTAGTAGCTGCCTTTGCTGTTGAAAATTTACTTGTGACATTCTGAACTGTCGCGTTCAACTGTGACACTGTTACGGATAAGTCGGCCACAGCCTGGACAGTTGGATCTAATGTTTTAACTTTACCATTAACATCATTTAACAATGTATTGGCATTACCAAGAATTTCATTACTCGACCTAGCTATAGTGTCAACATCGACTGTGATAATACTCAAAGATCTTGTTAACCTGAGTAAAAAAACGCCAATAAACAATACCAGTAAAAGAAATGCTATGGCAAAAATAATAAGCGCAAGCTGTCCTAGTTCCATAAATCCCTCCATATGTTAATGTTTGTTCTTGTTAATTGTTGATTTGATGATAACTATATAAAATTTCTCTCGTATAGTACTTCTAGTATAACAAAAAAAGTTACTCAATGAAATGAGTAACTTTTTCTCTTAGTGTGCGTAATCTGTTGCACGTGTTTCACGTACGACTGTTATCTTGACATGTCCCGGATATTCAAGTTTTTCCTCAACATCTGTTTTTATGTCATGCGCTAACACTGTCGCTTGCAAATCATTTAATTTAGTTGGTTCAACAATGACGCGTACTTCACGCCCAGCTTGTATAGCAAAAGCCGTTTCAACACCATCATAGTGATTAGCGATTGCTTCCAAATCTTTTAGACGTTGAACATAATTTTCTAATGATTCGCTACGTGCCCCAGGTCTAGCAGCACTAATTGCATCTGCAGCTGCTACAAGCTCCGAGATAGGAGAAATTGTCTCAACATCACCATGATGTGAAGCAATTGCATTAATAACAACTGGTTTTTCGTTAAACTTTTCGGCTAGGCGAACACCTAGTTCCACATGGGAACCTTCAACTTCGGCGTCCACAGCTTTACCGATATCATGTATTAAACCAGCGCGCTTCGCAAGCGCGACATCCATTTTAAGCTCTGCTGCCATCATTCCCGCAAGTTTTGCGACCTCTATCGAATGTTGCAACACATTTTGACCGTAAGACGTACGATAGTTCATACGACCAATCATTTTAATCAAATCAGGGTGAAGACCACGTAAACCAAGTTCAAATACCGCTTCTTCACCTTTTTCACGTATTGTTTCGTCAATTTGCCGCTTTGCTTTTTCAACCATCTCTTCGATGCGTGATGGATTGATACGGCCATCAGCTACAAGAGCATCTAACGCCATCTTAGCAATCTGACGTCTAATTGGATCAAACCCACTCAATACGACTGATTCAGGGGTATCGTCAATAATTAGATCAATACCCGTTAATGATTCTAATGTCCGAATATTACGACCTTCACGGCCAATAATACGGCCTTTCATGTCATCGCTTGGCAAATGGACAACTGAAACAGTGACATCAGCCACTGCATCTGCAGACGACCTTTGAATTGCTTGCACGATAACATTACGTGCACGTTTTTCGGCCTCACTGGTTGCGTCTTCTTCATATTCTTTAATCAGAGCGGCGCGTTGTCTCACCAAACGTTGTTTCGTTTTGCTTAAAATTTGTTCTTTCGCATCTTCAGGCGTTAGTTGCGCAATTTCCTCTAACTTTTCTTTCTGAGATGTGACCAGGTTATCAGCAAGTTTCTGCTTATTATTCGCATCATCTAATCGCTGTTGTACCTGGTTTTCTTTTTGAATCAATTGTGCATCACGTTGATTCAAGGCCGCATCTTTTTTGTCGAGGTTTGAGATACGGTCTTCAAGCCGTTGTTCTTGTTGTTGCAGCTGCTTTTGACGATCTTTGAAATCATTATCAACTTGATGTCGATAATCTTGCGCCATTTCTTTTGCATCAGTCTTAGCTGCACGTGTTAAACTTTTAGCTTCATTATTCGCTTGTTCAAGAATGTTATCTGCAATTTGTTTCGTTGAAGTGATTTTCTTTTTGTCAGATGACAAATGTAGATAATACCCTACACCAATACCAATTACAATTGCGAAGAGCGCCGAAATGATTGTCACTGCCATGAGTTTCTTTCCTTTCAGCTTGTGAAATTTTATTATTCACATATATTAAGTATATCTATAAACATAGATAACGTCAAACAAAAAAAGGCTAATTAGCCCTTAATGTTTTAACCGTCGACCGAGTTCACGTTCTTGATCCCGGCGCTTAATATCATCACGCTTATCGTATTGCTTTTTACCCCGACCAATACCAATTAATAACTTGGCAAAACCATGCTTGAGATAAACTTTTAGCGGTACAATTGTCACCCCCGGTTCAGTGACGGCTTTTTCTAATTGCCTGATTTCACGCTTATGCAATAATAATCGCCGCGTGCGTAAGGGATCAACATTAAAACGATTACCTGCCGTATAGGGTGCAATGTGAACGTTTGTTAACAAGGCATTGTCATCATGTATTGTGACAAAGCCATCTCCTATTGTAATCTGGCCTGCACGTACAGATTTAATTTCCGTACCAGTCAATGCTATGCCAGACTCAAAAGTCTCAGAAATAGCATAATTAAAGCGTGCCTTGCGATTTTGTGCTAACACATTATGCTGATCTTGTTTTTTGTTTTTAACCATAATGACTAGCCTCCAGCAAAATAATTTTAGAAATTACGCTTTGAATCACGTTTTTGCCCTTGTTTTGCATCTAATGGCCCACGTTTTGGCTTTGGACCCTCTGATTTCCCACGACGTTCATTTTTTCGGCGTTCATCGCGATTACGGCCCTTACCAAATTTACCAGCAGACTTTGATGCTACACGGATAGCTGTTGTTGGTGCACTTTCAGGATTAACTAACATGAAATCAACTGTACGTTCTTCCTTGTTGACCCGCAAAACCTTGACTCGCACTTTTTGACCAATTTGGAAAATACGATGTTTTGATCGCCCAATAAGTGCCGCATGACCTTCATCATATTCATAATGATCATCAGTTAAATTAGAAATGTGCACAAGCCCTTCAACGGTATTCTCTAAACTAATAAACAAACCAAATTTTAAGGCAGAATTGATAACACCTTCAAATTCCAAGCCCACCTTATCCAACATATACTCGGCTTTTTTCAAGGCATCGACATCACGCTCCGTGTCAATTGCACGTCGCTCACGCGTGCTGGTATCTTCACCAATTTGAGCTAATTTATCAGCATACTTAGCTTGTGATGCCACACCAAGGCCATGTTTAGCGTACCACTTAATTAAGCGATGAACCGTTAAGTCAGGATAACGGCGAATAGGCGATGTGAAATGGGTATAATATGAAGCCCCCAAGCCAAAATGTCCAACTGGATCCGGTGAATATTTAGCTTGCTTCATTGCACGTAACATCATAGTTGAAATCATTTGTTCAGCTGGGTCACCTGCAACATCTGACATCAATTGCTGAAGCATCGTTGGTGTCACTTTACTAGGATCGCCATAAACAGGATGTCCTAAAGCCTTTGAGAATTCAAAGAATGATTTTGCACGCTCTTCATCTGGCGTCTCATGAATACGATACAAAAACGGTACATCTAGTTTGTCAAAATGTTCAGCTACAGTTTCATTGGCAGCCAACATAAATGACTCAATCATACGTTCTGCTGTACCACGTTCTCGTAGCTTAATGTCCACTGCCTTACCGTCGTTATCGACAATAATTTGTGCCTCAGGGGCATCAAATTCAATGGCACCACGTTTTTTACGCATATTATAAAGAATTTCGTGCAGCTCGCCCATCACTTTAAACATTGGGGTTAACTGTGCATATTCTTCTTGAACAAAGACATCGCCTTCAAGAATTTTGTTAACAGCGTCATAAGTCATCCGTGCATGTGACTTAATGACCGATGTATGCAAGCGATGGCTAACAATTTTGCCGGCTGGATTAATTTCCATTTCAGCTGACATCGCTAAGCGAGCAACATTTGGGTTTAACGAGGCAATACCATTAGAAATATTACGTGGTAACATGGGAATAACGCGATCAGTCAAGTAAACCGAAGTCCCACGATGATATGCTTCGGCATCAATCAGAGAGCCTTCAGTGACATAATGAGACACATCCGCTATGTGTACACCTAAATGATAATTACCATTATCCAATTTCCATGCCACAACAGCGTCATCAATATCCTTTGTATCCGCCCCATCAATGGTAACTAGCGTTTGATCAGTAATATCCTCACGCCCTGCCCAGTCTGAATCTTGGACATCAGTTGGTATTTTAGCGGCTTCGTCTAATACCTCTTTAGGAAATTCACTTGGGACTTTTTTGGCATGGACAATTTGTAAAATATCCATGCCCGGCTCATCTTTATAACCCAATGTTTCAGTGACATGTGCGACTAATTCGCGTGGATGCACTTTGTCAGGGAACCGCGTTACTTCAGCAACCACTACCTGTCCATCATTAGGTGATAGACCTGTTTTATCAATCAATACTTTAAAATTGATTGCCTTTTTATCGCTTATTTTTAGTTCGCCAATCATATCTTTCACTTCAGAACCTAATGAAAATGTCCCAACAATGTTTTCATAAGCGTGTTCTAATATTTCTTCCACTTTACCTTCTGGCCCTCTATCAGGCGAAGGAGAAGGCTTAATTGTGCTCACGCGAACTTGATCCCCTTGCATCGCTTGCAAAGTGTTTTCCGGATTAATGAAAAAGTCTGGCAATTCATCATCATATTTAACAAAACCAAAGCCCTTATCGTTGGCACGATATGCGCCAAGAGTATAACCAGTATTGGGATTATATTGATATTTGCCTGCATCAAATGTCAGCTCACCATCACGAACCAAGGCATCCATAGCATTAACAACACGCTTATATTCAGCAATGCTAGTCATACGTAGGCCATCAGCCAAGTTTTGAGCAGTAAATTCTTGAGATTGATTAGCTTTTAGAAAACCACTAATCTGGTGTTTTAATTCTTCTAATGTCATTTATTTTTCTTTCTAAATTTTATACAAAATAAAAAGTCAGTCTACAAAAAAGCAAACTGACCATTATAATTTTAGTGTGCAGATAGATACATCAATACAAAACCAATGACGAACCAAAGTCCGCCTAAAATGGCAGTTGCACGACGCATAACAGCCTCAAAACCTCGAGACTTGCGTTCCGCAAACAAATCGCCCGCGCCACCAGATAATGCTGATAACGCATCTTGTTGCTTACTTGGTTGCATCATGACTGTTACAATGAGTAAGAAACCCACAACAATCAGAGCAATAGTGAGTGCTTGTTCCACAGTCATAACCTCTACTTTAAATCTTTATTCTTTATTATAGCAAAAAAAATTGTGACTTGCATAAAAAATATTTTTACGCAATGAAATTAATTTCCTGCCGCTAAGCTAAACATCAAAATACCACCTGCAATGGCAACGTTAAGGCTTTCTGCTTGGCCTTGAATAGGTATATAAAGATTAGCAGTTGTCTTGTCAGCAAGAGATTCAGCCATTCCTTGACCTTCATTACCTACAATCAATGCAAATTGCGTGCTTGGTTGAATCGTACGATAAGATTTTGCTGCTTCATTAAGCTGTGAACCGTATACTGGTAGACCATTAGCCGTCAAAGCATCTGTCCACTCATGCAAATCACCATTTAGAATTTCCAAATGAAATTGTGATCCTTGCATTGCCCGCACCACTTTTGGCGAATAAGCATCTGCAGTACCAGTACCCAAAACAACGCCACGGAAGCCAGCAGCATCTGCAGTACGTACAAGTGTTCCTACATTACCAGGATCTTGAATATTATCTAAGAATAACCAAGCGCCATCATGTACATATGTAGGATCAAACGTTTTATCTGGCAATGAAATTTCAGCAAAAATACCTTGTGGTGTATTTGTACCTGCGATATGCTTTGCGACTTCTTCGCTCACCTCAAAAGCTGGTACACCGTGTGGCACATCATTTAAATGTTCAGCCATTTGTGCTTCAGTCGCCATAACTGCATGAAATTTAGCCTTAGCCTTAATAGCCTCTTCAACTAAATGCCAGCCGTCCAAGAGATATGTTCTGTTTTCTTGGCGACCCTTTTTTGTTGCAAGTTTAGCCCATGCTTTTACACGACTATTTTGATTTGATAAAATACGATCCATTATTTTCTACTTTCCTTTTGTAAAACTAACAAAAGTACGTCAAGATTTTGACGTACTTAATTAGCGCTGTTGCTTGCCTGCATTACGTGGCTTGCCGTTGCGCTTTGACTGCTTATCCTTAGTGGTCATATCATCTGTCGTCTGTTTTTTGACAGCTGGTTTAGCAGTTTCAGACATCAAATCATCAGCCGTTTTCTTAATCTTAAATTCCAATGCCACACGTTTTTCAAGACCTGGTCGTTGGAAATGTTGAATCAGCGTTTGAATCAGTGCAAACAAACCACCAACAACAAAGTACAAACCAATGGCACCGCTGGCAATCATGGCAAAGCCAAAAATCATAATCGGACTAATAAACATCATTGCCGCCGACGTCTTTTTTTGCTCTTCCGGCATGTGTTGCATGGCTAACCATGCTTGAATGAGGTAAACCAAACCAGCAATAATTGCAAAAACAATTTGTGGGTGACTTAGATTAAATCCCAAGAATGATGCCCCTTTTAATGCAGGTGCATGCAAAATCGCTGAATACAATCCTGAGAATACCGGTAATTGCATTGCCATGGTTAGAAAAGAAATACCACCAATAACACTGACATCATTTTCTCGGTACAATGACATCATTGCCATGCTAGCTTTTTGTTGTTCTGCGGTCGTTCCTGCTTTACGTGACAAGGCTTGCAATTTGTCAATTTCAGGCTTCAAAGTTTGCATCTTAATCTGATTGATGGTTGTATTAACCTGTTGGTTCAAAAAGAATGGTAGCAAGACCAAACGCAAAATTGCCGTGATAATGATAATTGCCCAACCGATACCATTGGGACCACCAATCACATGCGCAATATTTGTCATAATATCGGCTAATGGATGCCCGATCCAACGGTACATCTTACTGTGTTCATCATAACCGCCTGTAATTAAAATGATATCTAAAATTACAAAAGCCGCAGTCAAAACGCGCTTTACTTGTTTCATATTGTTTATTTTTCTCCTGGTTACTACAGAAGTTCATTATACCAATAATTCTTACCTAATAGCAAAGTTATTCGCATTAAAAGTCGCAATTAGTTTTTTAGTGACCCCATCAACTTGACTATAAAAACCTGGGCCCGTTGCAATATCATGCAAAAAAACAGCCATATTTTCAGCATCCCCTTGTGCTGCAATTGTGACAGAACCATCTAATTCGTTTTTTACCCAACCTACAATATGATGTTTATCAGCGGCCTGTTTTGTGTACCAACGAAATCCCACGCCTTGTACACGTCCTATGACATTAATTTGATAGCTTTTGATCATTTTTATTCTCTCGCTGTAGTGGTAACCGAATCGTAAACACCGATCCTGAGCCGAGTGCACTCTCTAACGTAATCTCCCCACCGTAAGCTTTAACTAGCCGTTGTGCGATACTTAATCCCAAGCCGTTACCTCCCTTAGCACGAGATCTCGCTTTATCAACACGATAAAAGCGGTCAAAAACACGTGCCGCATCCTCACTTGATAACCCTTCACCAAAATCTTGAATCCCAATTTCAACGCGATTAGTCGTTTGCGATAGTGCAAAATGAATTTCCTTACGATCAAGTGAATACTTCACAGCATTATCAGCCAAAATAATCAAAATCTGTTCCATATGGTCTTGCCGGACTTTGACATTAGCATCTTGCGTTAAATCGTCATCCAAAGTGAAAATAAAATCAGGATGAATCAATTTAAAGTTGTCAAACACACGATGCACTAAGCCACCAACTTCAGTCACTTCTTGTACGTTTTCAATCGGAATTTGTTCAGCACGTGTTAAGTTTAACATCTCGTTAATCAATGTTTCCATTCGCTGCATTTCAGCCAAGGAAGATTTTATCGAGTCCTCTAGGACTTCCGGCTCATCTTTACCCCAACGATTAAGGAGATCCATATGACCTTTAACAATGGTAACAGGTGTGCGTAATTCGTGAGAAACATCCGACACAAATTGTTGTTGCGCTCCAATCAAGCTCTGTAAACGATCTATCATGCGATTGAGTATATTCACTAAATCATAAAACTCATCATTTACATTTGCACGAACGGCTCTGACGTTGGTCATCGGATCGTCTTCAAAAGCTTCGATTGTTGTCTTAATCGATTTTACTGGTCTTAGAATATACCGTGTTAACATAAAGGCAAAACCAAAAACAAAAAGTCCACCTAATAAAATTGTGATACCAAGCCATTGATAAAGGGTCTCAGGTAATCGGCCATAGTATTGTTTTAAAATCTGCGATAATACAAAAGCAAAAATAATAAAGATAACAAAAAAACCAGACGCCATCCCCAATGCTAATTGCCAACTCAATGTGAAACGACGTAAGGTTTTTTCAGTTGTTTTTTTAGTCTCTGTCATTATAATCAATCAGCTACGCATAACATATCCAGTACCACGTACCGTCTGAATATATGAGGCCTTACTTTCTGGATCATCAATCTTATTACGCAAATATCGAATATAAACATCAACAACGTTGGTTTCAACTTCGGAATCAAATCCCCAAACTTCTTTCAACAATTGCTCACGTGATTGCACCACATTAATATTCTCAACTAAAGTAAGCAACAAATCATATTCACGCTTAGTCAAATTGATAATTTGATCATCACGACGTGCAATGCGATTTTCTTTTTCAATACGTAAGTCCTTAAAATTAATGATAGCACGATGCTTATCACTCGACTCTGTCTCAATTGCAATACGACGCAATAATGAGCGAATACGTGCTAGCAATTCTTCAATAGCAAAGGGTTTTACCAAATAGTCATCCGCCCCATAATCCAAACCTGATACACGATCAATGACTGAATCACGCGCTGTCATCATAATAATTGGCGTTTTCTTTGATTCACGCAAGCGACGTGCTACTTCAAGCCCATTTAGTTCAGGCAACATCAAATCAAGCAAGATGACATCGTAATTATTTTCCAATGCTGAATCAAGCCCAGAACGCCCGTCCAAAACAGTTTCAACTTCATAACCCTCGTGTTTGAGTTCAAGACCGATAAACTTTGCCAAGTTTTCTTCATCTTCAACAATTAATACTTTACTCATTCTTTGTCCTCAACATTTAAATCGGCTCATTGCCGAATCCATATTTCTTTTACTTCCCCTTATTCTAGATTAATTTTTTCCTTTTTGCAAGTATTTTCTCATTCTTTGAAAAAATCATCTAATTTTGCAAGCCTGGGGTCTAATTCCGCTTCTTTTTTCGCTTTTTTCTCATTTTCAAAAGTTTCTTCGCTAATAACATGCCAATCATTCCCCGATGGTAGAGTATCAGAGGCCTTTTCTTCAGCCGTTAAAATTTGTAGCGGTAATGAAGCTACGATATTATCTAAAATAGCCGTATCAACATCGAGTGTATCACTTTCTAAAACAAAAACTGCTTCTGTTTCTTCAAATTCTGTTAAGCGCGTTTCATCTTCGATATACCGTTCATCAAACGTCATATCAATATCTCGCAGTACGGGTGCCAACGATCGAGATGATGGCACTGTTACTTTTCCAGTGACTTGGATATGTAACAATAAATCATCATTATCGTAGTAGCGAATAAAACCTTTAACGTTTAGGGGGGTTAGCCCCAGAATTGTTTTTGGGAATCTTTCTTTGGCTAGTGATGCTAGTTCAAGTACTTCATCAAATTCCAACGAACTTTGCCGAAATTTTTGAAGTTGGTTTTTATTATATTTCATTTATCTTCCTTTGTATGAGCTTGTGTAAAATGAATGGGTTGCCGTGCGATATCTTGTTGCTGACCTGGTTCACGAGCTAATAATTGCCAAAGTTTTCCTGCCTTAAAATCTAAACGCAGATTGGCTTTGGCTAAATGCTGATCAACCTTACTAATGAGTGGTAAGGTGGTTGTTTTTTTAGCACCATTCAGATAAGCTTGCCCCTTGTCGGTAAAACCCAAAATACGTAAATAAGGGTCCTGCATCGCTGCTTGCATTTGGTCTACTTTAACATTTAATAATGTATACAGTAGTGTGCGCTGAATACGAGCAAACGTGTAACGCTTGGACTTGACGGCCTTGATAAAGCTTTGATAACTTTGCGGTCCTGGTTCACCAAGCGCAACTGCAGCTAGCCGATGCTCTAGTCCTTCTGCCATTTGGTAAACTTGTCCTAATTGTCCTATTGTATCAGTCATCAAACGATATTTTAATAACGGCCAGAATTGTGACTCAAAATCAACAGTATGATTAGCAGATGAAATATCAACTAGTGTCTGATTAGGCACCACGCCCTTCACTTTTTCTAGTTTGCCCTTATGAAGTGCGAGTCGAATCGATGATGCTGACGCGATTGTTTGATCATCGGTGAAACTTTGGTCATGATAGCCTGCGGCGACGCGCTGAATAGCATGTAATTTAATTGGGGAATTCAAATTTAGTATCGCTTTAGCATAACCAAAAGCTAAAATATCATTTGGATCTTCTAATTTAAAGCCTGTTTCTGATTCCAATTGTGTTGCATAGGCTTGCGCAAACGTTTGGTTTTTCTCTTGAAAAGCCTTACCTCCCTGAACACTAGGTGCTTGTTTTGCTAGGTTTAAAAAATCAACCGTTGCGTGCTCACTGCCAAAAACAACATCTTCAACGCCAAGTGCAGTTAATAATTTAATTGCTCCCTCAGCGAATAAATGACTGGGTTGTACCGCATAAAAAGTTGGTAGTTCGATAACCAAGTCAACACCATTTGCTAATGCGGCCTGAGTACGTGTCCATTTGTCAAATAAGGCTGGCTCACCACGTTGCACAAAGTTTCCAGACATTACAGCAATAACCACATCTGCCCCTGTTACCGCCTTAGCTTGCTGAATATGATAAATATGCCCATTATGAAACGGATTATATTCTGTTACGAGACCAACTGCTTTCATATTTTCACCGCCTTAAAGAACCAACGTGATGTTTCATCGTTGACTGAATGATTACCAAAATCAGCCATTACTTGCACGTCTTTAAAGCCTGCTTCTTCGAGGGCTTGCTGGTAAACAATCAAGTCATACGTTTGCTCATGATGAATCTCTCTAAGTATTTTGAAACCATCAATCGCCTCATCATAGACAAAGAACTTCAAATCATGATCGACACTATTAATGCTATCTCCAGGGTATGATGTCCACATGAAAATATTGTCTGCATCATCATCATTGTTATAATAATAGTCTTGATACAACTCATTCACCTGATACGGTGTAATGACGTCAAACAATAATTGCCCGCCAGTATTTAAGTGCTGTGCGGCTTGTGCTAGAGCTGCTTTAAAATCATGTAGGGTAGGCAAATAATTAAATGCGTCCGCAAAGCTAATAATTGTGTCATAAGTCTTTGGCCAGTCTGACCAATCACGCATATCTGCTTGCAACAAGTTGATATCAACTTTTGCCGCTTGCGCATGCCGTTGTGCTAACGTCAACATATCAGCAGATAAATCTAAAACGTCCACTGCGTAGCCATCTTCAGCTAGTAGTACGGCCAATCGACCAGCACCACCACCCAAATCTAAAATCGTCCCTTTTGTTGTATGCACCTTAACGAATGCTAACCAAGCCTCGTACATATTATCATCAAATAATTGATCATACTTTTCGGCAAAAGTCGAATAATTTTGTTGTAAGTTTTCATCAGTCATATATTATATTTTAACAGAAAAAAAGACAAGCTGCTGCTTGTCTCAAACTAGTCTGCTATTAATAATGTCGTTAAATCAACATATGGCGCATCATGCCACAACCGTTCCAAATTGTAAAAGTCACGTTGTTCGGTTGAAAAGACATGCACAATCACATCCCCCAAATCGACCAGAACCCAGTCAGCTGATTGAAACCCTTCAATTAGTTTCACTTCACCGCCTGCTGCTTGAACCTTATCTTTCACTTCTGTCACGATAGCCTGCACTTGACGGTTAGAAGCAGCATCTGCAATCACAAAATAATCTGCCATCAAACTCACATTGCGCATGTCTAATGCCACAATATTATTTGCTTTTTTACCATCAATAGCTTTTACCGCTGTTTCTAAAACAGTATTCACATCTAACGCTGTTGTCAAAATTAATCCCTTAACTTTCTTTAATTTAATAGTCCCCGGTTTAACCAGTAATTATAAGTCGTGATACTTTTTGGATAAATCGGCGTTTCTTTTTTCACTAACCGTAACACAGTATGCACAATCTGGTAGCGCACACCAGCGGCCAGTGATTGATCAGTTATCTGACGTGCTGTTTCTACACCAGGGAAATCACGTCCTTTTTCTAAATAATCAGCCATAAACAATACCTGAGATAATGGTGTCATTTCCTCGGCACCACCTGTGGTATGCTCACGTACTGCATTTAAAATTTCGTCATCTTCAATACCGAGTTCATCTCGAATAATCTCAGCCCCAACAACCCCATGCCAAATATAGTTGCCCCAATTAAGTAAATCAGAGTTCAAATGTTTTGCTTTAATCACAGAGAGAAATGTTTCATCTGAAAGTTCTTTGGCATAGTCGTGTACCAGTGCCGCGACTTCTGCTTTATCTTCGTCAACACCATTATCATGTGCTAGTTTCACCGCATAATCACGTACACGCACGCTATGTTGAAAACGATAATCAGATAATTTGTCTGCAACGCGTGTCTCCAGTGTTTGAATTGTACCATTAAAATAATTAGTCATAAATGCCTCTATACAGATTATACTCCTGAATAAAGCATGCTTCACGTTCCGGAACTAAATAATTAATACTTTGATTTAATCTTAACTTTGTTCGAATGTCTGAGGAACTGATAGCAATATCTGGGACATCTAGCCAAACAATAGGATAGTCTGACTCATGCCGATTACCACCGCGTGCCCCAGCAACAAAAGTCACCAATCGCGTCAACTCATCAATATAGTCCCAAGTCGCTAATTTACTGACTTTTTCACCACCAAGGATAAAAAAATACTCATTTTCAGGATGTTGCTCAACCAAATCGCGCATTGTCTGGTACGTATACGATTTCCCACCTTGTCGAATTTCACGTAGCTCGATATCAAACAGTGGATTACCCATGATGGCCATTTTAACCAGCTGTGCACGATATGATGGCTCAACGGCACTAGCATGTGTGCCGTCAACTGGAACAGCATTAGGCATCCAAAATATTTTTTCTAATCCTAATTGTTTGCCAATACTTTCAGCTAGTATCAATTGCCCAATGTGTGGCGGATTAAATGTTCCGCCAAATATACCAACACGTTTTTTAGTCGGCATGGTCACAGTATCGGGTTGAATTTTTGGGTAAACCGTATACGTCCCATTCATAGATTTTACCGCCTTAAATCTTAGCTAGTGCGACTGAAATTTTTTTATATTTATCTTCTTCAGCAGGCAAAAACAAAACTAAGGTACGACCAATTGTTTGCGCCACTGTAATATTGGAGTGTGCTTGAATAAAATCTGCTACGTCTTTGACACTCTCATCAGCACCTTGCTGTAAGCTAACTTTTATTAATTCCCGTTTTGCTAGTGCTAAAACAATTTCATCGACCCATTTTTGTGTTAAGCCATTCTTACCAATCGAAAAAATAGGTGATAGTGTGTTTGCCTGTGAACGTAAAAATCTTTTTTGTTTTCCTGTAAGTTCTAACATTAAATCATTGCCTTTCTAATAAGGACTGAAACACCTTGTGGCGCCCAACCCGAAACTTCAATACCCGCGGGCACAGTTACCCAACCTAACCCTGCAAACACAATATCACTTTTTTCTGTTGTATGGAATTGATGTTTAACAAGCGTCGATGTGGTGACTTGTGTTGGCGATGGTGCTAATAGGTTCCCGACATGTTTTTGATAAAAATCATCCGCGCCTAGTAGCTTTGTACGATGTAAATTTAAATTATTTTCAAAATAAGCAGTTACTGCACTACGTTGTCCTGCTTCAAAATCAAATCTGGCCAGACCACCAATAAAAATTGTCTGTTCCGGATTTAGTTGGTAAGTACGTGGCTTGATTTCGTTCTTAGGTAACGCGTACTTAAGATTCTTATCATCTAACACATGAGCAATTTGATCACGCTTGATAATGCCAGGTGTGTCAATCAAAAATTGACCATCAGCTAACGGAATTTCAATACGATCTAAGGTGGTTCCTGGGAAACGAGACGTCGTAATTAAATCAGTGACACCTGTCCGAGATTTGATAATTTGGTTAATCAACGTTGATTTACCAACATTGGTTACACCAACAACATAAACATCGCGCCCTTGTCGTAGCGTATCTACCTTGTCTAACAAATCATCTAAATTTTGTGGCTTAGTTGCTGAGGTCAAGAAAATGTCAGCCGGCTGAATACCTTGTGCCTTGAGCTCCGCCTGCAACCAATTTTTTAGACGGTTTTTATTCAATAATTTAGGTAGTAAGTCAACTTTGTTCGCAACAACTAAAATTGGATTATCCTGACCGACGAAGCGTGGTAATCCTGAAATTTCAGAACCTGTGACATCAAAAACATCAATAACATAGACAATCAATGCCTTCGTCTCAGAAATCTGATGCAACAACGTTGCAAAATCATCGTTTGTCAGCTCTACTGGTTGAATTTCATTGTAGTGTCTTAAGCGGAAACAACGTTGACAAAGCAGTTCATCACTATCAATTGTCTTCTTAAGTGCACTCATTGGTAAATAACCTGATTTATTTGCATCCGTCACTTGCATCAAAGCACCACAGCCGATACAGCGAATGCCCTCTGATAATTGTTCTTGGATATATGTTTCTGTTATTTCAGTTGTCACGAAGTGATTTCTCCCATTTCAAGTGTGGATGTGCTTTAAAAACAATTTTTTTAACAATTTTTTCAACGCTACGGTTTATCCAAGTCTGCCACATGTCAGACTCGATTAAACGTTTTACTAAAACGCTTCTCACCCCTGCCCCATGAGCCGCCCAAACATCTGTAAGCATTTGATCACCTACCATTATGACAGACTCACGCTTTAAATGATGCGTTCTTAAGACATGAAGTATGCCACGTGGTAAAGGCTTTAAGGACCAAGACACAAATTTCACTCCCAGTGGCTCGACGGCTTTAGCAACACGTTTAGTGGTATTGTTTGAGACCACAATCAATTCGATGCCACCCTCGCGTAAATCTTGCAACCATTGCTTTAATTCAGGGGTGCCATCTGGATTATTCCAAGCCAATAACGTGTTGTCTAAATCAGCCAATACTGTCGTAATACCGTGGGCTTTTAAATCTTCAACTGTCAAATCGTATATTCTTTCTACCATGTAGGTAGGCGTAAAATGTTCTAAGCGCATCGATAATCCATCATCCATTTTATTTATTCTATCTTATTATACACTACTATCTTGTTAATTTATAACAAGTCGCACCAGACAAAATAAAAGGTAACAGTACGCTGTTACCTTTTTAATACCAATTATTTGATTGCCAATGAGAAATTGCATTATCAACCGTACCATAGCGCTCCGCGATATATTTTTGCATTGCTTCTAATTGCACATCATAGTTTCCACGGTAATTCTGACCTGGCACATATTTATCATAATATGATTCTGCCAATTGTCCAATACCATAATAAGCACCATTTGTTGCATGTGCATCGCCATGGCTTTCACGTGTAATCAGCCACTGAATGTCACCCGTATTAGTCACTGGCTTTGGCGCTGCTGTGGCCACTACGTTTGCAGATTGTGACGATGGGACTGACAATTGATCGTTGGTTTTTGGTTCAACAGCAACCTGCTGTTCATTCATATCAATATGATTCAGTGTTTGTGTTTGCACCGCTGGTGCTGGTTCAGCCTTCGCTTCATTTTGTTTGACACTAGCTTCTGCTGTCAATTGCTGTGTACGCTCTGGCTGATGGCTTTTACTAGCACTAAGCTGGATACTATTGACATCTGATAATGATTTTACAGCGTCATCAATACCAATAACGTTAACCTTTTCACGATCTGGCTTAGTATAGGTCACATGTTCTTGATTGGCATGTGTTGGTGTTCCAAAAATTCCCAAACCACAGCTTGTAATTGTTGCACTTGTAAGTAATATTTTCTTTAACATCATGCTTTCTATTGTCTAATCCCAATGTTACAAAAGCATGACACCAGTTACTAAATGAACATACAATATATAAATATTAAACATTATCACGCTATTTGTTTACCATTAAAAAATATTAAACGTTTAACAAAAAAGCTGAAAAATAACGCACTTTGATAGTGATTTTAGGAGTTGAAAAAATAAATTATTGTCAGCGTCACATAACTAACACATACCTGTCATAAAGAAGCAAAAAAGACGAGATACGCTAACATATCTCGTCTTAAAAATAATTTACAAGTCTTGTTGGAAGTCCATTGGTGTGTATAGCTTTAGTAACTTACTAAAAACATATTGTGCAATGAAACCAGCAATGATTGGCACAATAATCCAAGCAATCAGTGCAGTTACGGGGTTAATAAAATGATTCATTACACTAGCTGGCACTGCCGCATCTTTAACCATCGATTGGATTGGCGATACTAAACCAATATACCCAAACCCTGCTGTCGTTGGCGTTCCTTGAACATTAAACAAGGCTACCGGAATACCAGATATAGCGGCGGTTAATAAGAATGGTAGCATCGTTAATGGCTTAGCAAACACTGAAGGCATCATGCCTTTCATGGCACCAAGTGCAATAGCAACGGTCACACCAGGCTTATTGACGCGCCAAGAGTTAATCAGCAAGACGATTGTTGTCGCTACAACACCCATCGCTGCAGCACCTGAGCCGATGCCTGATAATGAGATGGCAAGCGCAATACCAACAGTAGACACTGGTGTAATAATAATAATTGAAAATGCCATTGCAATGAGCATTGCCATCGGTATAGGCGCCAATTTAGTAAATGTTTCTACTAATTGTCCAATCCAAGTGGTTACCGCACCAACATAAGGTGCAATAGTTTTACCAATTAGGCCAACCCCACCACCAACAATTATTGGGCTTAAGATGATAGCTACTGACCCAAAGCCTTTCAAGTATCGAGACACAAGCCATGTGACCAATACGGCAATCGCTGCAACAATCATCGCATTGATAACATCCCCGGCACCATTAGCTATATAGATATTACTAGGTGCGACCGTCTTGATGCCAGTGACTGGGTTAACAAATCCGGCTGATACTTTGGCCCATTTAATTGAGCCAGAAGCAACTGCCGTAGCAATTGCTACCACACCAACATCCAAACTTTTCATTTTAAATTGTAAGGCAACAGCCATACCAATCAAAAATGGAATAAGTGATGTAAAGAGCGTCAAAATCGCACTGAGGTTAGCACCAAAAGCAGTTGTGCCTAAACCAGAATACTGAATGATGTACTTCATAACAGCTGAAGGTAAAACACCAATCAAAATTCCTTGTGCTGAACCTGAAAGCACTTTAAAGAAAAAGTCCTTAAGTTTTAATTCGGTGGCACCACTAAATGTTACTGGTGCACTTTCGGAGGCTTTACGTGCATATTCTTCATTACGCACCATTTGTGACTCCTTTGTGGCCCATTTCTGGCCATCTGCTTTAATAGTCATAATTTTCCCTACTACTTTTAAACAAGTTCACTAATCGTTTCAATTCACACTAAAGCCCGCGCAAATGCCCGGGCTTAGTCAATAAGTCTTAATACTTTACAGCAATACTTGGTGTCTCACCCTTGGCAAAAGCTACAGCAGCATCAAATGATTGGTGTACCATTTCTTTTACAGCATGTGTTGTATAGAATGCAGTATGTGGTGTTACAAAGACGTTTTCACGAGAAATCAAGTCATCTAAGCGCTTGTCATCAAGCCCATTAACTGACCAATCCTTATTGAACACACCCACTTCGCCTTCGTAAGTATCCATAACAAAGCCAAACAATTTCTTTGAATCCAAGGCCGCAACAACAGCATCAGTATCCACAAGTAGACCACGTGATACGTTAACTAAGACAGCATCGTCTTTCATCTTAGCAATTGTTTCAGCATTAATCATTTGATCATTAGTGCCTGGGATGTGAGGAATGTGTAGCGATACAATATCTGATTGTGCTAACAATTCGTCCAATGTGTCAACGTAAACGCCTGTTTTTTCTAATTCAGCATTACGATAGACATCATAAGCAATCACTTTTGCACCAAATCCTTGCATAATCTGCATGAATACACGGCCTATGTGACCTGTCCCAACCACACCAACAACTTGGTCACGTACTTCGCGACGGATTGTTGGTTCCCAACGCAAGTCACGTTTTTGTACTTTATTTTCCATGACTTTAGCTTGTGACAATAATGCTGAAACTTGAATTGCTGCATGTTCTGCAATTGCGTTAGGTGAATAAACAGGCACGTTAGATACGTTGAAATTGAATGCCTTAGCAGCATCAAAATCAATGTTATCTGTTCCCACATTACGAAGTGACAAGTTTGTCACCCCATTTTCAGCTAGGGCAGCTAACGTCTCACGTGAATAATCTAACTGTTGATAAACAACTGCTGAGTCTGAACCTTTAGCTAAAGCTGCTGTTTCAGGGGTTAATAATTCTTGAGTATAGTCAACTTCAACTTCAGGATGAGCTGACTTCCAATCTTCAAGTGATGGCTTCTCGTCATCACGAATACCATAAGCAAAAATCTTCATAAGATCCTCCAAAATTTATATTACCACTCTATTTTACCCCATTTTGTGCATTTTTGCACGTGAAATATTAACTAAACTTATTTTTATATCATAGCCATAATATTGTATTTAATGCAAACAAAAAACGCAGACGATTACCCCTGCGTTTTTTGTTTATTTAGTTGTTGGCTTTTCACCAGATTTTGTTAAAATACCGTCAATAAAACCGTAAGCAAGTGTTTCTTCAGCGCTCATCCAGTGGTCACGTTCAGTATCACGGGCAATAGTCTCCAAATCGCGATCAGAAGCATCAGCTAAAATTTTATTCAACTTGTCACGTGTCTTGGTTAATTGTTCAGCAATAATTGCCATATCTGTTTGCTGTGTTCCGCCCACAGCACCACCCATTGGCTGGTGAATAAGGTATTCAGCATTAGGCAACATAAAGCGATGACCTTTTTCACCAGAACTCGCAATAATTGTTCCCATAGAGGCTGCTAACCCCATGACAATTGTTGTAACTGGTGCTTTAATAAAGTTCATTGTATCTGTAATTGACAGTCCAGCAGTAACTGATCCGCCTGGCGAATTAATATACATTGAGATTTCTTTTGTTGGGTCTTGCGCTTCCAAAAAAAGCAATTGGGCAACAATTGACGTTGCCATGCTATCTTCTACTTCACCTTGTACTAAAACGATACGATCTTTTAACAAACGTGAAGGCAAATCATAACTTTCACGTCCATTGGCAGTTTGTTCAATAACTCCTGGCCACATAATTGTTAGGCTCCTTATTTAAAATATATTCGCAACATAACATTGTTGCAGTTTACCGCTTTTAATTAGTCAAACAACGGCTTAAGACTATTTTAGCACAAACGCATGAAGAGTGCTAAAAATTGCCTACAATTTATTTAAGTCGTATGTCACGCCAGCATTGATCATATCTTCTAATGCTTTTAATTTTCTCATACGATGATTTGCACCTGATTTACTAATCTCAAGACGATCACCTAACTCTGCTAATGAATCATCAGGGTGTTCTAATCGCGCCTTAGCGATATCACGTAATTTCTTTGGCAATAAATCTAAATCACCAATTTCATTAGCAATAAACAAAATTTGTTGCACTTGTTTATTAGCGGCATCAGCTGTTTTTTGAATGTTAGCTAGTTCCGCATTGGTCATACGATTCACAGAATTACGCATATCACGCATCATTCGGATATCCTCGAAGCGCAACATTGTTTGAGTAGCCCCAATAGTTGATAAAAAATCGACTATCTTTTCAGCACGCTTAATGTATATGACATAACCCCCAGAGCGATCAATAATCTTTGCCGGCAAACCAAATTCAGCCATCATTAATCTTAACGTTTCCGCCAACTCTTCATGCGTTGTAAAAATTTCAAGATGGTAATTAGCCTTCTCAGGTGAATTAACGGACCCGGCCGCCAAAAAAGCGCCGCGCAGAAAGGATCGTCGTTTATCGACTTGATTCAATATTCTGTCAGGAATATCGGGGTGCAAACCAAACGGATCAACACCCAAATCAGTTAATACATCTGATACTTTGTTTTTGAGTAACACGCCGTATGACTTATGCTGTGACATGTAGTTGTGTTCGGCAACTGTCACTTCGACTTCTATTTGTGTATAATTTTGTTTCAATAGTGTATAAATGCGCCTGGCAATGGCAGCATTCTCTGTTTTAACTGAAACGGTTTGATCTATGCCTAATGTGCTAACACCATTCATGCGCATCAGTGCAGAGAGTTCAGCTTTGGCATTACCATCATGAACACGTAAACCTGTTAACTCTTTTTTCACATCTGCTGCGTAGGACATTAACTATTCTCCAAAATTTTTAACAATTCTAACATGATTTTTTCACCATCATGAAATGCACCAGCATCACGTAATTGCAAAAAATCACCCGGTACTTCGACAGCGCCTTGTACTTTAACAGCTGCCTCATCTAGTTTAACTTGATGTGAAATTTCATCCCATTTTTGATAATCAACGAAGTCTTCTGGCACAACGGCATTATTCGCAATGACATAATCAATCACTGGGGAACCAATATGCGCGTTCAGGGCTAGTAAATGTTGCGCATCAGTATAAGCATCCGTTTCACCTTTTTGCGTCATGATGTTAGATATATAAACTTGCTTAGCCTGTGTTAACCGTAAGGCTTCGTTAACTTCTGGCACAACAACATTAGGTAATATAGAGGTGAATAAACTACCAGGACCATAGACAATCATATCCGCATCTAAAATTGCCTGGACAACTTCAGGGGCAGCTTTAGGTGCTTCGCCTGGTTCATCTCCAGTGACCCACACGTGGTCAATGACTTTATGCGCGTGAGTAATTTCAGACTCTCCAGCAATGACTTCCCCATCTTTAAATTCTGCATGTAAAATTAGCGGTTCATTCGAAACAGGGTAAATACGCCCTCGCACGCGCATAAACTTGGCTAAATATTGCACAGCATCAAAAATATTACCATGCATTTCTGTCATTGCTGCAATAATTAAATTGCCGACAGCATGCTTAGCAAAAAAATCATCTTTGGCATTAAAACGATATTGCATGACTTGCGTAATCGCTGGATCAACATGTGACATAGCCACTAGTATATTTCGAATATCACCAGGTGGTACGATGTTAATATAGTTTCGCAGTAGGCCACTAGAACCGCCATCATCTGCAACAGTAACAATTGCTGTCAAATCAATTTTTTGTTTGACAAGTGGTTTAATAATGACGGGTAATCCTGAACCACCGCCAATGATTACAATTTTGGGTTTATCTGGCATACGTTATATAGTAATCTTTGAATTACACATACATTAATGACGCATAACGTGCCACTTTCATCTGTATCCAAGGAGTCACTTCGACCTTTCGATTTTTAACTTCATTATTATAATTACATTTTATCATGTTGTTGCAATTTTCAGAAATTTTGATATACTAATAAATTGTAAGTGAGATTGCTAGCAAATTGCTCTCTTAAATTTGCCGTCCCTATTTGCAAATAATCAAATTGGAGATCTATTACATCATGACAGAAAAATTAGACATCGCTTCAGCAGCACGTCATCTGAAAAGCCCCAATATTAAAACACGTAAGCGTGCTTTAAAGGCAATTCACGATTTAAACCTGCGAAAAGGCGCATCAAAGTAACTTAAAATAAAAAGCATGAACGCTTAATCGTGTTCATGCTTTTTATTTTAAATTATGCTTTATTTTCTTGGCGTGCTTTGTCACGCGCCATAATTGTCTTCAAATACTTACCAGTATATGATGCCTCATGTTTAATTACTTTTTCTGGTGTGCCGGTAACCAAAACATTACCGCCACCTTCACCACCTTCAGGCCCCATATCAATAAGCCAATCAGCCGACTTAATAACATCTAAATTATGCTCAATCACGACAACGGTATTACCGCCATCAACTAAACGCTGCAATACTAACAATAAACGGGAAATATCATCCACATGAAGACCAGTCGTTGGTTCATCTAGAATATACATCGTCTTTCCATTCGACCGGCGATGTAATTCCGAAGCCAACTTCATACGCTGGGCTTCACCACCAGACAGAGTTGTTGCTGATTGCCCTAATTTAATATAACCCAAACCGACATCACTGATCGTCTGTAGTTTACGCGCTATTTTTGGAATTGGTGAAAAGAACGCCAATGCTTCGGTCACAGACATCGCCAAGATTTGTGAAATATTAAATCCCTTGTATGTTACTTCCAGTGTTTCTGAGTTATACCGCGTACCACCACAGACTTCACATGTAACATAAATATCGGGAAGAAAGTTCATCTCAATTTTAATGACACCATCTCCGCGGCAGTTTTCACAACGACCACCCTTTGTGTTAAATGAAAAACGCCCCTTATTATAGCCTCGCATTTTAGCTTCATTCGTTTGTGAAAAAAGATCCCTAATATCATCAAAAACCCCCGTATAAGTCGCAGGATTTGAACGTGGTGTACGCCCAATTGGCGTTTGATCAATATCTACTACCTGATCAATATTTTCAACTCCCTCAATCGCACGGTATTTTCCGGGTTTTTGAGAGTTATTATTCAGTTTTTGCTTCAATGCACGTTTTAGAATTTGGTTAACCAGTGTTGATTTTCCTGAACCTGAAACACCCGTCACAACAATAAACTTAGCCAGCGGAAACTTAACAGTCACATTTTTAAGGTTATTTTCGCGCGCACCCTTTATTGTTACCGCATTACCATTTCCCTTGCGCCTCTTATCCGGTATAGGTATGAAGCGTTTTCCTGCTAAATATTGACCAGTAAGCGATTTATCGTTGTTAGCAACGTCATCTGGTGTACCGGTGGCAACAATTTCACCACCTAAAATGCCAGCACCCGGCCCAACATCTATCAAATAATCGGCAGCCATCATCGTGTCTTCGTCGTGTTCAACAACAACTAATGTATTGCCCAGGTCACGCATATTATCCATGGCATGTAACAACATGTCGTTATCTCTTTGATGCAAACCGATTGAAGGTTCATCAAGTACGTACAATACACCTGACAAATTTGATCCAATCTGCGTGGCTAAACGAATACGTTGTGATTCGCCACCAGAGAGTGTGCGTGCTGAACGTGATAGTGTCAAATATTTCAAACCAACGCTTTCTAAAAAGCCTAGGCGATCTTTAATTTCTTTAACGATTGGTGCTGCAATTTCAGCATCTTGCTGCCCTAATACCATTGTATTAAAAAAATCAAGTTCCTGATCTACTGGCAATTCTGACACTTCACCAATATGCTTACCATTAATTTTCACTGATAAAGCCGCTTGATTTAAGCGATAACCATGACACGTTTGGCACGCTAGCTCAGTCATATAATTTGCCATTTGATCACGTGTGAAATCTGAATTTGTTTCATTAAAGCGTCGTGAGATATTGTTAATCACTCCCTCAAAAGGCATATCAACATCACGCACGCCACCAAAATCATTTTTATAGTGGAAATGAAAATCCATTGTCCCTGAACCATATAATATTAATTGCTGTACTTTTTCAGGTAACTTCTCAAACGGTTTATCCATATCAATATTAAATTGTTCCGCAAACTGCTGTAACATTTCTGGATAGTAGTTTGACGATATTGGATTCCAAGGTGCAATGGCGCCTTCACGCAAAGTTTTCTTAGTGTCTGGTACAACTAAATCAATATCAACTTCGCGTGTAACACCTAGCCCTTGACAAACTTCACAGGCACCCAATGGCGCATTAAAACTAAATAAACGTGGCTCTAAACGACCCACTCGAAAGTCTCTCAAGGCGCCAAGATAATGGTCTGAAAATTTGAGTGGTGCAACAGGTGTTTCCCCTTCACGCACAGCTACATTAAGCGTTACTAACCCATCAGTTAATCGCACAGCAGCCTCAATTGAATCAAATAAACGTGAACGTCCATCGTCCCGCAAAACAACACGATCAACCATCACATCAATATCGTGCGCTTGGTTTTTATTTAACTTTGGTGTATCAGTATCTAATTCAATAATTTTCCCGTCTACGCGAGCACGAATATAACCCTGTTTTCTCATATTATCAAAAGCCGTTTCGTGTGAACCACGTTTATGACTGATGATAGGCGCAAAAACTTGTAGACGACTTCCTGTTGCGAGCTGCTGATAAACTTTCTCGACCATCTGGTCGATTGTCATAACAATTTGTGTCCCATCTTCCGGATCATCAGGCCGCCCAACACGAGCAAAAAGTAATCGGAAATAGTCATTAATTTCAGTAACTGTTCCAACGGTTGATCTTGGGTTGTTAGATGTCGTTTTTTGGTCGATTGAAATTGCTGGAGATAAACCGTCAATCGAGTCAACATCTGGCTTGTCCATCTGGCCTAAGAACTGTCTGGCGTATGAAGATAGACTTTCAACATAACGCCGCTGGCCTTCAGCATAAAGCGTGTCAAAAGCCAAGGAAGACTTTCCTGAACCGGACAAACCGGTAATCACCGTGAGCTTGTCTTTTGGAATATCAACATCAATATTTTTTAAATTTTGGGTGCGTGCACCACGTATTTCTATATTTTTCTTTGCCATTTAATTATTATTAAGCTATGTGCTCGATGGTAGATTGTGTAACAAACTACCGCTACATGATAGTCATAGCTCAGCCCTTCATTCTCTCTTAGTTTTGATACTGGTAGTAAAATTTGCTATCAAAGGCTGGCCTTCAAGCTCATCACACTATCACGAAGTTGTGCTGCTTCCTCGAAATTCAAGGCCTTTGCTGCAGACTTCATTTGACTTTCCATATTTTTAATAATGGCCTGTTGCTCATCTTGCGGTAAGTCTCTGAAGGCTACTTGTGTCAAATCAATTGTTTCAGCCCCACCATCGGTTTCCGTGCGGACACTGATACGTTCTCGAATGTCTTTTTTAATTGTCGTTGGTACAATATCGTGTACTGTATTATACTGCATTTGTATTTCACGGCGCCTTGCAGTCTCGTCCATGGCTTCTTGCATTGATTTTGTAACGCTATCAGCATACATAATGACATGGCCATTAGCGTTACGAGCTGCACGCCCGATTGTTTGTATGAGCGAGCGTGGATTGCGCAAAAAGCCTTCCTTATCTGCATCTAAAATTGCCACTAATGATACTTCAGGGACATCAATCCCCTCTCGCAATAAGTTAATCCCAATCAATACATCATATTTTCCTAAACGCAAATCACGAATAATTTCTGTACGTTCTAACGTTTTGATATCCGCATGTAGGTAAGCTACTTTGATACCGACGTTTTTAAGGTAATCAGTCAAGTCTTCTGCCATACGTTTTGTTAACGTTGTAATAAAGACACGCTCATTTTTATCAGTTCGTTTGTTAATTTCGCCAACAAGATCATCAATTTGTCCCATAACTGGACGTACTTCGACTTCTGGATCTAATAAACCTGTTGGTCGTATAATCTGTTGTGCAATGTGATCTTTTGTTACACGCTCTAATTCATAATCACCAGGCGTTGCCGACATATAAATAATTTGATTAACATGCTTTTCAAATTCTGGCAGCTTTAATGGTCGGTTATCAAGAGCCGATGGTAGGCGAAAGCCATAATTGACCAGTGTCTCTTTACGCGCACGATCACCGTTAAACATTCCTCTAACTTGCGGCATCGTCACATGACTTTCATCAACAATAATCAAAAAATCTTCAGGGAAGAAATCGAGTAAAGTAAAAGGTGGCTCGCCTGCTTGACGGCCATCCATCCAGCGAGAATAATTTTCAATACCACCAACAAAGCCCATTTCTTCAAGCATGGCTAAATCATATTCGGTTCGCTGCTTAATCCTTTGGGCTTCTAATAACTTACCTTCTTGTTCAAACTTGGTAACTTGCGCTGCCATTTCTTGACGAATACCATTTAATGCGCGTTGCATTTGATTATCATCCGTCATAAAATGTTTTGCTGGATAAATAGACACGAAATCACGTTCTGAAGCTGTCTCGCCGGTCAGGGCATTGATTTCTCTAATACGATCGATTTCATCACCAAAAAATTCAATTCGCAGAGCGACCTCGTCTTCAGAAGCCGGAAAAATTTCTACAATATCGCCACGTACACGAAAAGAACCACGATGAAAATCAATATCGTTACGTGTGAATTGAACGCCTATCAAATCACGCATTAACTGGTCACGTCCATATTCATTACCAACACGCAAGTTAATGACGTGTTCTTGATATTGATGTGGATCGCCTAATCCAAAGATTGAACTCACAGAAGCCACAACAATGACATCACGACGAGATAGAAGCGAACTTGTAGCCGAATTACGTAATTGATCGATTTCATCATTGACGGCAGAATCTTTTTCAATAAAGGTATCAGAACTGGGGACGTAGGCCTCAGGTTGATAGTAATCATAATAAGAAACGAAGTACTCAACCGCATTGTTTGGAAAGAATTCTTTTAATTCACCATATAATTGTCCCGCCAACGTTTTATTGTGACTTAAAACTAGTGTCGGTTTCTTAACGGTTTTAATGACATTTGAAATGGTAAATGTTTTTCCTGTGCCTGTTGCTCCCAACAAGATTTGTTCTTTAACACCTGCATTAATTCCACTGACTAACTGGCTAATTGCCCGAGGCTGATCACCAGTTGGCTGATACTTAGACACAACCTCGAAATCTTGAGCCGCAACATTTTCACGCATAGGTTTCTTCTTTCATAGACTTTTAATATTATTATACAATAAAACGAACAAACGTTCTATTGTTTGCTCGTTTTATTTACTACTGCTACTACTATTATCATTATTTGCTGCTGATGTCCCATTGAGTTCGGGCGCATCAGTTTTGTACATATCCAAAGTCGATTTGCCATTATTTTTAGCGAGTACACTAGACGGATTTGTTTTTTGCGCTTCCTTAAGCCGGTCTAAGCCAGTGCTCTTTTTATAATCAAAATCCTTTTTATTAACTGGATGGAAATCAGAACGACCTGTATCAAAACGTAATAAATCGCCAGTAATTACAGCATCTGAGTAACTCAATACCTTATTGACATAATCTTGCGTTGTTGTTGCAATCTTTTTCAACTCTGAATCAGAATCGAGTGTCACTTGCTGCCCATTCGTGGTATTGAAATATTGATTATTATATTTCATATACTTTGGCGTAATCCAATTACCATTACGCATTGGTACGACACCTTCATACTTTGGTGACAACATATCCTGACCAAACATCGTCATGTTATCATCTGGTACCCCTAATAGGTCAAGCAACGTTGGTAGCATATCAATTTCGCCACCATAAGTGTGGTTAATCCCACCCTTTAAATTATTGCCATGAATCATGAAAGGTACTTTCTGGAACTGTGCCAAATCGTAATTCGTGACTTTATCTTTACCAAGTAGCTGTGCAATCGCCGGTTGATGATTTTCCGAAATACCATAATGATCACCATAAAGCACAAAAACAGAATTATCATATAAACCAGCTTTTTGAAGATAAGTCATAAGTTCACCAAAAGCTTGGTCTAAATAATGGGCAGTTTGAACGTAGCCATCAACTGTATTGTCGCCTGTCGTGGTTGCCGGAAAACTAATATTTGCTTTATCAATTTCGTATGGATAATGGTTCGTTACAGTTATCAGCTTGGCATAGAAAGGTTGTGGTAATTGTTCAATATATTTCGCACTATCTTGCAAGAAAATTTTATCCTTCAAGCCATAGCCAACATTGAAGTTTGGCTTACTAGCATTAGGATAGTAAGCTTTTGAGAAGAAGTAGTTATAACCAAATGATTTATAAGTATTATCGCGGTTCCAGAAACTAGCCACATCACCATGAAAAGCTGCTGTCGTATAGCCACGTTGGTCTAAAATACCTGGTAGTGACTCAAATGTATTATTCGTGCCATATTTCACCATTGCAGATCCAGTTGCTAGACCGTATAACGAATTTTCTTGCATCATTTCAGCATCTGATGTCTTACCTTGGCCCACTTGATTATAAAAATTATCAAAACTTAATGTATGTTGATCATGGTAAAACTTATTCAAGTTCGGTGTAACTTCACGATTGTCTACTTTGTAATCAATTAAAAATTGTTGAAATGATTCTAAATGAATCATAAACACATTCTTACCTTTTTGCGTACCATAATATTGGATGTTATCAGGTAATTTTTGTGTGGCAACAAATTTCTTAATTTTTGTTAAATCAGCCGGCTTGGCTCTTTTACGACTCTCTGTTTGATTATACGTTTGTACGGCATTAAAGACAGCATATTCATTTAGTCCTAAATATTTCACAATATAATTGTTATCAAATGAACGTGTCAACAGGCCTGATCGATCTGCTGAAGCAATTCCAAAATCAACTAACATCAAAGCAAAACCAAGTATTGTAGTTAAAATAGCAAATTTCTTTTGAACACCTTTACGGTCAATTGTGAGTTGCTTGAATACCACCAACAAGATCAGAATGATGATATCAACAAATACCATATAATCTGACCAGTGAATAATTGCCGCAATTGATTTACTCAAATTATTCCCCGTTGAACTACCTGAACTTAGAATACCCATTGAGAGAAAGTCAGAAAATTCGCGGTAATATAAAACATTGGCAAACAGCCAAATCGACTGAATCAGATTAAAAGCAATTGCCACCCAATAACTAACCACACCACGGAAATACAGTGCGATACTCAAAAATATAATGGCAGTTGGTATTGGATTTAGGAACAACAGAAATTGCTGTGTCGCACCTTCTGCACCTAAATTAAAATTCATATGATAATTGACAAAAGTCTTAAACCAAACAAGCACAACATTTAAGACAAAAAACCAAACCAGTGGTGCAGATGTATCCATTGTGCGTTTAATTTTTTGCCAAATTGTTTTCAGACTTGGGATTTTTTTAAAACGGTTAAACATATTCTTTTCCTTCACATACCTACAAACTATAATACTTTGACTGAGACGAGCATATACAGCTTAGTCGTCAATATAACACTGTCAATCAAAAGATTAATTTAAAATCATGTAGGACATCATAAATTTCAATGGCTACAAGGTCAATGTCATCAAACTGAAAATGACGTATTTGGCGGTGCTCATACACGGTCCAAATCTTTGTAAGCTGGTCGTATTCTACTCGTAACGCTTCAATGCCAAAAACATCAAAACGCCGGCTTTGAAATTGATTGTCAGTTGCGTCAATCATAGCGCGCAAACGACCCAATATCTGATTTAAATCACTAATCTGGTGATTTTTTTGTATCTTCATGGTTGCTCCTTGTAACATGGCGCGCTGGTATCATATACGCCACAATACCAGCAAATAAGCCAAAATAATAGGTAATCAAGCGCCAAATTAAAATAACAAGTATTAATGTTGCCGGATTTTTAACAAACGGTGAAAAAAGCAATTGGAAGCTCAGTTCAGCGCCACCAACACCACCCGGAATCGGGAAAAGTGATATCACCATCACAATCATAATATTCATTGTCACAATTAGCCATGGATTGGTTTCACTGTAACCAAAAGCGCGAATAACAAAATAAGGTATCATATAGAAGACAATCAATTGTAAGGTTGTGAAAAATGTACCACCTAACAAAGATTCCCAACTACTAATCACACGACGTGATTCTTGATGAAAGTTGTCAATTTTTTGTTTAACTGTTCTAATCAATCGCCTATAACGCACTTCTGACATGAATCTTTTGAATAGCGGAGACACCATATCCACAATTCTGATCGTTAGCGCTGGCCAAAACATGACTAGTGCAATACCTACGATTACCACTGCATGAATGGCAATTGCAAACGGAATAAATGTTGCAAACGTTGGGTCAACTTGTGCATATATAAAATGCTCTGCGGCAAAATAACCTATCACAAAGCATACGACCACCACAACTTGATAGACTAAAAATTTCATCAATATGACTGATAATGCTCGCCCTGCTTCAACACCTGAACGTGTCAGTCCATAAAGTTGTGCTGGTTGCCCACCAGTTGCAAACGGTGTCACGCCTGTCCCAAGTTGGTTCAAAAGCGGTACTCGCAATAACGCGACAACAGAGGTTTTTTTGCGATCTGCTTGATTAAGCATCGCATAGGTGGCTGCTGATTCTAAGAAAAACGATATGATCATCATGAGCAGCCCTAAAAAAAGCCAACGCCAATCCAAATGCTGTAAAGCAAGTTTCAACTGTTCGCCCTTGCCACGTAATTCATTTGTTAAAAAGTAGACAACAACAGCAGTGAGTACAATAACGATAACTGCTGATATTTTATCTCTTCTTGACATATTTCCCCCTAACAGGTTTATGTGTTCAACACGGTCTGATAAACACGTTTTAACTGTTGCCCTATTTCAGGCAAGTTGCGTTCCACCGCTAATTGGTACCCTGCGTCAGTTAAATCAGGTAGTTCATGATTTAATATTTTAACCATTAATGTTTCAAAAGCAGCCACATCTTTAGCTTTATAGCTATTAATGCCATCAGCCAGCCAATGATGATAAACGGGTATATCCCTGACTAGCACTTTTTGCTTAGAAGCCAAAGCTTCAAGGACAACTATCCCCTCTGTCTCTTCAAACGATGGATATAAGAAGAGGTCAGCACCTTGATAAGCGCCTTGAATAACATCCCCTGTAATATAACCTGGAAAAATAAGGTTTCTTGGATGATTACCCTTAATCAAGCGACTAATTTTTTGGGGCACTAAACGTAAGTCTGTGTAGCCAAACCATATAAAAACATATTCAGGGTGTTTCTTTGCCAAAGTGACAAAATCAAGAATGCCTTTTCTTTCAAAAAATAAGCCAACACTAATAACCACTTTTTGTTCCGGTGATAAATCAAAATAGTCACGAAATTTTTTTACTTTTTCGTCACTCGCTGCATACTTCTCTAGCGGTATGCCATTAGAAATAGGAGCAATATATTGGCTCAGTCGATAACCGCGTAGTAGTTGTTTAGAATAAGGTGTTGGCGTAATAATGGCATCTGCTTTTTTATATAATGAGACGAGATAACGTTTAAAGAACGGTGCAATCAGATTAGATCCAGTGAATGAATTCCGAAAATCTTCATAGGTTGAATGTCCATGATAGACAACCTTTTTACCCATTTTGTGCGCTTGGTTGACCATGTAATGACTCTTCACACCGTAAGTATTAATGTGCAAAACATCATAGTCACGCGATTTAGGATCAGTTGTCACCTCAACGTCAGTATAACTGAGTGCCCTTTGTTGTAATTTGAGCGCACGACCAATACCTGATTTAGCGATTAATTTCTGATTTTCAAAATAAAGTAGTACTTTCACTTAATTTCTCCTGAAAGGATTACGCAGTATGCGCTTCATATAGCCAACTTCGTCATCTGTGGGGTATTCATCATCTACATCGTCACTTTGATGATAGTCCGATAAAACGTCTTGGTACAAAGACAAGACACGTTTAGCAAAAGTATTGGCATCGACATCTTGCATTTTTTTAGCACGAATTGCCTGATCTTTAGCTGCTGCTTGATGTGTAAGGTATTTTTCAATGCCAGCTAATAATTCATCATAATCAGAAACTAGCGTACCAATGGCATCATTATCGACTAAATTATCGAGGTATGGCGAATGAATTGCCACAAATGGTCGATTGGCCGCCATTGCCTCAATAAAAGTCAACCCTTGCGTCTCTGTATCTGAAGAACTAACAAATACATTACTCATTTGATAATAGTTCATGATATCATCATGATTGACCATACCTACAAAAGTGACTTGCTTCTCTAGTGACAATTCACTGACTTGTTCTTCTAACGACTTACGTGCTGGACCGTCACCAGCAATAACGAGTTGCGCGTCTGGCCATGTTTGCAGTAATTCTGAAAAGACTGAAATAGTCAGTGCAACATTTTTTTCAAACGCTAATCGACCTAATGATAAAATCACAGGCTGTCGCGATGAAAAGCCAAACTGGTCACGCAAGTTTTGCCTTGCAACGCTTGGATTTGGTAAAGCCACACCGGTAGGAATAATACGTATAGGTGCTTTTACACCATAGCGTAGTAGCGTTTCTTGTACTAATTGAGATGGGGCTATCACCGCTGACATACCCATCATATAAGCTTTCATAATCGTACCCACACCCTTAGGGCCTATTAACAGCCCTTTAGCCACGTAATGCGTATAATCTTCATACATCGTATGATAAGTATGGATAACTGGAATCTTTAATTGACGGCCTACAATTTTACCAAGTAGCCCCAGAGAAAACTCTGTCTGAGTATGAACAATGTCAAGTTGTATCGATTTTGCAATCTCAACTGCTTGTATTAAGCCACGAAAAGCTAAACGTCTGTCCTTAAATCCCACATAAGCTACGCTAGAGAAGCGATAAATATGTGGTTCAAATTTATTTTTAGGTACTTTCGGATCAGTCGAAGTAAAAATATAAACTTGATGGCCTTGAGCTTCAAGTGCATCTTTGAGTGTTTTAATTGATGTTGCGACCCCACTTACTTGCGGAAAGTAGGTATCAGTGAAAAGACCAATATTCATTGTCTCCTCCATATTTTGTGTCAATAGTAGATTTTAAAAGCCTATGAATTGCAATATTACCATTATAACATAACTTACCACGACTTCAGATAAACCAAAGACGTCGCTAATAAAAAAGCTACGTCTCAAGACGCAGCTTTTTTTACTCAAAAACCATTTGATTATGATATAGTTCAGCGTAAAAACCATTTTGTTTAACTAATTCATCATGGTTACCTTGTTCAATCACACGGCCATCTTTTAAGACAACAATTTTATCGGCTCCTAATATTGTTTTGAGTCGATGCGCAATAACGAAACTCGTCCTACCTGCAATGACATTATCCATTGCAGCTTGTATACGAGATTCGGTAACCGTATCAACGTTTGAGGTCGCCTCATCTAAAATCAAAAACGTTGGGTTTGTTAAAATAGTACGGGCAATGGAAAGTAATTGCTTTTGGCCTGTTGAAAATACCGATGTTTCATCGTTGACAAAAGTATGGTACTGATCAGGCAGTGTCATAATGAAATCATGGATATTAGCTTGTTTAGCCGCACTCATCATCGCCTCATCTGTCGCATCTGGTTGCCCAAATTTAATATTATCAGCAACAGTACCACTAAACAAAACTGAATCCTGCAGGACAATACCAACATGTTCTCGCAACGACTTAATATCAAATTCGCGAATATCAACCCCGTCAAATTTTACTGAGCCACCAGTCACGTCATAAAAACGATTTAATAGGTTCATCACCGTTGTTTTGCCTGATCCTGTTGGACCCACGAGCGCAACCATTTCGCCTCGATTAACGTTAACCGTGACATCATGCAAAATTTCTTTATCTTTTTGATAACCAAATTTAACCTTATCCAGTGTCACATCTTTTTGGATGGCCGTTAATTGATGACCATTTTTAGGGTTAATTTCTTCAGCCTGCTCATGCACTTCAGACAAGCGACGTGCACCTGTAACTGCGAGTTGTAGCATATTATAAATAGAAGTAATTTGTGTAATTGGTTGGTAATACTCTTGCGAATAGTTTACAAACACAACAATCAATCCCAAACCTGCAGCAGTGCTCATACTGCCGCTAACTACAAGCCATGATCCAAAGAAAATAACAATGGCCAAATTAAGTAAAGAAAGGCCCTGCATCAATGGAAATAATAGGCCTGAGTACATCTGTCCTTTGAATGTCGCTTGACGTACTTTTTCATTATAAGGTTGGAATCCAGCAATGGAAGACTGCTGCAGTCCTTGTGTAATAATAATTGCTTCACCATTGATTTGCTCATTAATATAACCATTCATTTCACCAGTTGCATCTTGCTGCATATCTATGTAACGACGCGCTTTAGAAATGACAAACCAGGCAACTAAGATAGCCACAGGTGTAGTTGCCATCGTCACCCATGCTAAGGCAACATTCTGACTAAACATCATCCAAATGACAGCCACAAACAACGCAAATTGCGACAACAATTCGAAAATAGCTTGATTCATCGCATTAAATATATTATCTAGATCAGAGGTAAACAATGATAGAATTTTACCGTCACGATGCGTGTCAAAATACTTAATGGTCATACGCTGGAGTTTACTAAATAGCCCAATGCGCATTTGGCCTGAAGCCTGAGCCGAAATACGTGATGCCAAAAAGCTCGAAATAAACATCGTTATAGCGGTTAGTATGAAGAAAATCATCATTGCTTCAAGTGCCTGATAAAAAGCTGTCTTGTTAGCCTGACTTTGCGTTATGGGATTCATATATTGGCCTAAGTATGTGGATAATGCTGTGATAGCTTTACCCATATAAATTGGCGCTTGTACTTGAAAATAAGTCGAAACAGCTGTCACAACAATGGTAAATGACAAACCCAACCAATAGCGTTTGAGGTAGGTTGCAAAATATTTTAATGAACGTTTTAAGTCTTTCACGCTATGATGCTCCCTTCGCTTTTTGTGTCTGATAAATTTCAGAATAAATAGGTGATGTTGTTAACAACTCTTGATGCGAGCCGATGCCAACTAATTCGCCTTGGTCTAATACGAAGATACGATCAGCATGAATAACTGAACTAATTTTTTCAGCAATCACAATCGTGGTTGTATTAGACAACTCCTGATTCAGTGCCTCTTGCACCAATTTTTCAGAACGGGCATCTAAGGCAGAGGTTGAGTCATCCAGAATCAGTATTTTTGGATTACCAATAACGCCACGGGCTATTGATAAGCGTTGCTTCTGACCACCAGATAAGTTTGCAGATCTTTCTTCAACATAATGATCAAACCCATCATCATAGCGATTGATAAATTCTGCTGCTTGCGCAATATCAGCTGCTTTTTTTAGTGCTAACTCATCTGCATCTTTACTGCCTTGGCGTAAATTATCAGCGATGCGGCCACTAAATAAAATTGCCCGCTGTAACACGTAAGAAACCGCTGAACGAAGGGATTTTTCATTAACAGACTTCAAATTGACCCCTCCAACAAGGACATCTCCCTGTGTCGGATCATACAACCTTGGGATTAATTGTGCTAACGTTGTTTTCCCAGAACCTGTTGCCCCAACAATACCAATCATCTCTCCGGCATGTATGTCAAAAGAAATATTTTTCAGCGATGGCCTATCATCATTAGGATATGTAAAGGACACATTCTTAAATGATACTTCACCTGATAATGGCTGTTCAGGTGCATCAGCACGATAAGTTAAATCCGGCACCGTTGCTAATACAGCGCCTATACGTCCAAGTGAAATAAAACCACGTGAAGCAAATGTCGACATCAAACCACCAATCATAATTGCGAAGAAAATCTGCATTAAGTATGAAATAAATGATGTAATAGCTGCTAAGTCAGTTGGATGTGCAACAACACTTTGCCCAACAAAATAAACAGCGGCACCAATGGCCACGTAAGAAATCAGCATGAACATTGGAATCATGGTAGAAAATAAATAGCCAATCATCGTGGTAACACGGGTCAAATCATTCGAGTTATCGGTAAAGTGCTTAATTTCATTATCTTCTTGATTGAATGACTTAATCACGCGAACACCTTGAAGACTTTCTTTGGCGATGGTGTTTGTTTTATCAATCAACTTTTGAATTTGAGAAAAATATTTACTCATTTGTTTAAAAACAATCTGAGAAGATAGTGCAATTAAAATGACCATCAAAACAACAATCCACCACAACCGTGGCAGTGTAATGAGCGCCAAAATAAAGGCCCCAATAAACAAAATGGGAATACGTGTTAATGATTGTAAAATCATCATAATTAATTGTTGTACTTGGTTCACATCATTTGTCATGCGAACAACCAAATTACCCGCAGAAAATTTTTCAATATTTCCGAATGAAAAAGATTGAATTTTTTGATATTGATTGGCTCTCAAATCAGCAGCTATACCTTGTGAAATCTTAGCAGCAAAAACTGTATTGATAACACCCGCAATCAAACCAATGATGGCTAAAATAATCAACTCCGTTCCATAAAACAAGACATTTTGTTGATCATTTTTGATAATAGCTGTCATCACGTGCTGTAGCAGTCTGGGCTGCCATAGTGAGGCACCAGCCATAATCACAACAGCAAGCAACGAAAAAAAGATATCTTTGTGATATGGTTTAGCATGTTCTCTTAAAATTTGCATTACAAACTCCTTATTCATACATCAATGTTATCAAAATCCTTAACTATTGATGAAAAGAAAGATTTTACTGTAACATCTACTCTAACACAAAAAAATCAAAAGTGAAAAAAAGCGCATTCATGTGCGCTTTTTTGAATTAATCTGATGCTAATGCATCTATTGTATTCAATTTTGCAGCACGACGTGACGGCACAAAACTAGCAACTAACGCAATCACAAGTGAAATCACAACAGCGAAAATAACATTGCCAATTGATACTTGCACAATACTAAAATGAATTAAACCATTCAGTGCCTGATTCATCACGACTTGTGCAACATAGGCTAGAACAATTCCCAAAACCGCAGAAATCATGCCAATTAATAAGGCTTCGTTTGTAAACAAGCCTCTGATATCTTTTGCACGCGCGCCTAATGCGCGTAAGACACCGATTTCTCGTGTACGCTCTGAGACTGACATATAAGTTGTCACAATAATCATAATAGCCGATACCAATAGTGAGATCCCAGCAATAGCTGCCAAAACATAAGAAGCAAGACTGGTAATCGTATTGATTGTGCCTAGGATATCATCCATAGATACACCAGCAAATGTTTGCATACCATCTGTTTGTACTTGGTTAATCCGCTTCATTGTGGCCTTCACGTTCTTTGTGTCGCGAATTTCAACCGAAGCATAGTTAGCATCTGTTACAGCGTTATTCTTCTTGAGATCTTTTTGAATCGTATCCCAATTTTGTATAAACATCTTACCAGATTGACCACCATCAGTCATACCAGCAATTTTTGCTGTTGTCGCAATGGGAATCGGGTGATTATCTTGGTCAAAAGCAATATAAGTAAAAGCAATATCTTTACCAATGAGTGCTTTATAATTACTTTGAATTTTCTTAGCAAATTCACGATCAATGAGAACTTCACCATCACCAGCCTGGTGACCTGCCTTGATTGTTTTCTTGGCATACTGAGGTGTCCATGATTTCAGCTGGACTGGTTGAGATTTCACATTGCCATAAGTAAATACGGCATTGTTAAACTGACCACCAGCATAAACATTATCCACACCCTTAACTGATGCCAACCGTTTAAGAGTTGCCTCATTCATTGTGGTTGCTTTGTAATCAGTGGCCATCAGTTGCATCGTTTCTTGCATGCGTTCTGTTGCATTAGCTTGTTTATTGGTGGTTGTATTACGCACAACTGTCTGATAGTTTGGATTGACTAAGTCATTAACCTGGTTAGCAATATAACCCTTAATACCATTACCTAATCCCAAAAATAGTATTACTGAAAAGACACCAATAGCTGACCCAATAATAATCAAAGCATTTTGTAATTTTTTATATTTCAAATGATCAAAGGCCATGTCCCATACTGAAGCCGCTTTGAGCGGTCGTGACTTAAAGCGTTCAGTAGCAGTAGTTGCCAGAAACTTGTCCTTTAGCTGTTTTTCTTCATCAATTTTACCATCAGACATATGTAGAATACGCGTCCCATATTCTGCAACAGCCTGCGAATGCGTCACAACAATAACAAGCTTGCCTTCTTGGGCAATTTGTTCAAGTAGCTCTAAAACTTCCGCTGTGTTAGCTGAATCAAGTGCCCCAGTGGGCTCATCAGCAATCATGATATCCGGATCGGATGCCAATGCTCTTGCAATGGCAACACGTTGCTTCTGTCCACCAGATAATTGTGAAGGATATTTATTAATATGATCAGCCAAACCAACTTTCGTCAATAATGCTACGGCGTGCTTTTTACGCTCACTAGCAGATAAATCAGTCATATTTAAGCTGGTTTCGACGTTTTCTAAATTCGTTTGATAGTTAATTAAGTTAAAACTTTGAAAGATGTAGCCAATTGTTTCCCGACGATAAACATCTAACTTTTTTTCCTGTGTATGGTCCAACTTTTCGCCATTAACTAAAACAGCGCCTTCAAAGTTGCGGTCCAAACCACCAATAATATTCATTAAGGTTGACTTACCACCACCGGATTCGCCTAGTATTGAGACAAATTCACCCTTTTCAAAGGATAAATCAATGCCATTTAACACAGGGAAAACCTGTTTGCCTAAGTAATAGGATTTTTTGATATTCTGAAGTTCTAAAAATGCCATGTTAACCTACTTTCGTTTTCTAACTGTGTTATTTTACACTACTCGCCATGCTCTCTCAGCCATGGCTGCTCACTAACCATATTATCGTTCAGCACGCGATGCAACGTTTTTTGCGCCTGTGGGACAAACATTTTTGGCACAGGATTTATTGGGACAAATTGTAAATCTAGTGTCTCAACGCCGTCCTTTCTCAGTGTACCGCCAACCTGTTCAACTTCAAAGCCGATACCTATTGTTTCTTGCGCATCACCCCAAGAATTTTTATCTGTCACATGGGTTGCCATACCTAACATCCTCGTAACGGCAACATCTAACCCAGTTTCTTCTTTAAACTCTCTTACCACGGCTTGCATCGGTGAGTCGCCATATTCTAAATAACCACCTGGAAACCCCCACCCCTCGTCGGAATCCCAGCGCTTTTCAAGTAATATCGCGTCATGTTGCTTATTCCACAATACGCCAAATGCTGAAACAAAAATCATGCCCTCATGACCTATTTTTTCACGCATACGACTAATATAATTTTGTTCTGTCATCTGATATCCCCCCATTTTTTCTCAGTCAGTTATTGTTGTGCTGCAGCAAAATCTGGTAACAGACTTTTAGCTAAGTCAAATAACAAGTCCTTATGAATGAAATCTTCTGAAAAAATATCAGGTAAAATATCTGTTGCAATGTATTTAACACTCGCCATATGTTGAAATTCAGCTAATGCTTCCAAACTGCTTTGGAAAATGTTAACAAAAACAGGTTCTGGATTGAATTTTTCTAATTCACCGTAGGCCTCATACATTAAGTCAACTTTATCGGCAACAGATAATATTTCACCTTCAATCGTTTCATCTTTTCCTTCACCCAATCGCCGGGTGTAGGCTGCTTGAAATTGTGTCGGAATTTCAGTTTTAATGAAATTTTCAGTCATCGTATCTTCAACATCAGCTAACATTGAACGCAAGGTTGCGGTGGCATATTTAACTGGTGTTTTAATGTCGCCAATAAAGCGCTCAGTATAATCATGGTTCAGCGCTTTTTCATAGACCGATTGCCAGTTGATGGTTTTACCATTTTGCTCTTCGACATCTGCTAGAAATTGTGCAATCTGCGCCACTTTCCAAGAATGCGCCGCAACATTGTGTGGTTGATATTTGAAAAATCCTGGTGCCCGGTTGATGAGCTCTAACTGATTCATCCCCATAAAAAATTCGTGCATTGGCATCATTAATTGGTCTATGACACGCATCAGTGAGATAATGATGGCATCATATTTCCTCCTCTATATATTAAAAATCATTATCTTTATCATACACGACTTTAAACGCTGGTGCACGTTTGACACCCTTATTATCAATTTTGAGTAAGCCAATCATTACCATGATAATCCATGATTTTCTAGAATAGGCAATATACATCGGCACCCATGTTTTTGTGAACTTACTCTTATAATGATGTAACCCTTCAAAGGAATACACTTTTGAGCCAAATTGATAAACCAGATTAGCTAATCTTTCTCGACCAAAGCTTTGCCTATGTTGTCCAACATTAGCTAACGGTGACATGCCTAAATTAAGTGTTTGTAATCCTTGAGACTTGGCATAAGCAATTGTATTAACAAACAAAACATCCATAACGCCATTTGGCGCTGCCTTTGTGAATCTCATTAAATCTACAGCCATTTGTCGTTCGGTATGGGACGTTACTAAAGTGGCATAAGCTTCAATTCGATTATCTTTAGATAAGACAGCAATCGGGTAACGTTGTATATAATTCTGATCAAAGAAACCTAAGGAATAGCCTTTTTCCTCTCGCCCAGCTAACCATTCATCACTAATTTTTTGTAATTGCTTCAAGATTTCTTCATTAAACGGTGGTGTGAGAACTTTAAATTCAAAACCAGCTCGTCCAGCTTGATTAACAACAGACCGGACATTCTGCATTTTTTTACCCGCCGTAGAGAATGCATCTAATACAACATGTGCTTCTTCTCCTAATTTGAAAAAATCGTACCCAAATTCATGTGCTAACATCGCAATTTGTTCACTCACTTCGTAAAACACTGGTACGTAGCCTAACACATCAGCATCATCAACAAATTGTTGCATCGCTTCAGCAAAATAGCTCGCATCACCAAAAGGATCACCCATCACCATAGCTTTATTGTTAACTAATCTAAACTGCATGCCTACGCTATCTTCGTGATTGACTTGATAATAATAAAAGCGTTTATCACCTAAAAATGCTAGGTTGGTATAATGCGTATCGCCAATTGTTAAAATACGATTAAGCCGTATTTCATCAAATGATTCACCTAATTGTTGTTGATGGGCATGTAAATAGCGCGATAGCAATAAGCTAAAGGTAGCAACAACTAAAATAACAATGGCGCCCATAACCCACCAGTGAACAGAAGGTATCATGCCTCGTTCATGAAAATGATAGTTGTGTTTAAATATTGGCGTATTTACAATACCGAGTAATAAATAACTGATAATCAACGCACCCCAAATTGCCCCGTCAACAATTTGCTCTTCCCATGAATGAATAAATTGTTCTCGGTATAAGGTTTGCCGAGTTGTCATAAACGCGAATAACAACACCCCCACCAAAACCATCGGTACAATGTGCCGATATTCAAACAGTGCATAAATAATAATGACAACTAATAAGACGATAGTTGACTGATACGCCCTTTTAACACGATTGGCCACCCCTCGGGCACTAATGAGTAATAAAAATCCCAACAAAATATTTGGTAATTGATTAGCTAAAGCATATGTAATCGGCCAAGACCGTAAATGATTTAATATCATAACACGCTGCACAATGGTTGGCATTGTGCCTGACAAAACCAGTAAAATACCAGTCAAATATAACATCACTGTTGTGACTTGATGTGTTACTGCGCGTGCAACATAATGTGGCACACCACGGTAATCGCTATTAATTTTTTTGGATAGTCGATAAATCAGTAAAATAAACGCACTCAGCAAGGGTATTACATTATATACGACACGGTATAAAATAAGCCAAACAACCACCTGATCCGAGTTGACTGATAAATCTGATAGGATAAAAAGTACAGCCACATCAAATGAGCCCCACGTACCTGGTGTCATGGAAACTAAAGCAATTGTACTGGCTAAGATGAATGCCAGCATCATAATGGCCAAGCGCAAATGAATTCCTAATGTGACACCGATAGCAACAAATAGCGCCATTTGTAAAACAAAAGAAGCGAGTGATACCGTTAATAGCCGTTTAACAACCAATAAGTTGATGCCTTGCCAAAAATGAAAACGCGGTACGATAGAAATGAAACCAACAACAATAGCCATCATTAAGATGGCTATTAACCAAATCATGTTTTCTTCAAATCCCGTCAGAAAATGCAGCCATATTGCGACAATAGCAGCAGCACTTGCCACTAATAAACCAGTAAGACCCAACAAATATACTTGAAGATAGGGCTTCAAATGACTAGATTTTTTTTGATCAAAATAGAACACTCGCCGCAATAGCAAACTCACTGTGCCAATAAAACCAGCATTAATATTAAAAACGTTAATCAACCAAGCACGTTGTATCAAGTCAGTTCGTTTAATATTGTATGCTTGCCAACGTGCCAAAATAAAGTCACTCAACAACGTGGGTACAATAGTGACAAATCCAAATATAATTAGCAGTAGCGCTTGCCACCAAGTAATTTGACTAATTGTTTCTAGAATCATGTTCCACGTAATCTCACGCGTCATAAAGACTAGTTGGCTAATCAATATTACTGTAACCGCTGGAATAATTAAATGTGACAAGATTGACTTAATTTTTGGCATGTTTTATTCCCCCGAGTAAAAATGGCATGACTAATCGACTAAATTTTTTAGGATTAGTGTAAGTTATAAAATGACTGTGTCTAGGTATGACCATCATTTCAGCATGTGGTAATAATTGTCTGATTCTCTCAATGTGTCGACGCTTAACCAAGTCAAAGCTACCGATGACGAGTAACACATCACCCGCAACACGCTGTAAATCGCCCCGCGAAATGTTGAGTGGCTCACTCATAACATGCAGCTGTTTGTGGCGCCGGGCTGCATAATGACTAATCGGTGCTAATACACGCGTTAAATGCTGCGCAAAACTATCAAGCCACCATAGAATCTTATAAATGCCTTTTTTACTGAGGTTTGGTGCATTGAGTACCATCCGATAAACACGATTAGGGTATACAGTCGCATATTTTATAGCGATATTTGCACCATCACTATACCCGAGTATAATAAATTGCGACAAATTAAAAGTTTTTCTCATAAACTCAATGTCTGAAACTATAGCCATAATTTCTATTTTATTTTTAGTATTGGAAGAGCGACCATGGCCGCGTGAGTCTAGCGCAATAACATGAAAATATCTTGCATATTGCTCAATTTGAGGCTTAAAATAACGTGCAGAACTACCGTTCCCATGCAACAAAAAAATGGTCGCATGTGTCATACTACCATATTCGTCATATACAATTTTTGTCCCATCCGGCACGATAATTGATTTTGTTGTCATTTAGTAATTTCCATTCAAAAAAGAGAGCTATTGCTCTCTTTATTATACCGCTTATTTATCTGAAGGCTTATCAGTTTCAGATGTAATATTTTCTTTTGCATCTGCAGTTTCATCTTTAGCAATAGGCTTCAAATCTTCGACTGCAACTGTTGGTTCTGCCTTTGGTGCTTCAGGTACGATTGTACGAATAGCTGCCATATCAAATGTTAAGATGACACCTTCTGCATCTAGATCAACTGTCTTTGCAACTTGATCAACACTATCTACAACCGCATGCAAACCACCAATTGTTATAATCTTTGTGCCTTTTACTAGGTTACTTTGACGTTCCTCTTGCGCTGCACGTTGCTTTTTTTGTTGGCGGCTCATAAACCAAAACATACCAACAATCAAAATTAATGGGAGAATCAAACTTAAATTCATATAATATTTCCTACTTTCTTAACTGATACGATTCATTGTTGTGTAAACAGTATAACTTAATTATACCAAACAATACACAATAATTGTCTTAAAATAAGCGCGCATTTGGCTTATTATAACCGTATTCTTCCATTACTCTTGCTCGGAATTCAAGTAATTCATCATTTTCGATGGCCGTTCGCATATCTTCCATGAATTGTAACAAGAAACGTAAATTATGTTGCGATGCTAGTTGGGCACCCAATATTTCGTTAGCGTTAAACAAGTGATGCAAATACGAACGTGTCAAATTTTGGAAAGGATTGTAGTCTGGATTATCGAATTGTGCTTGATTACCGAATTGCGCTTGTCGAATATGATTTGGTGAATAGTAGCTCAAATCAGGATCCAATGGTGAAAAATCATTTTTGTACTTAGAATTCTTGATAACAACGCGGCCATAGCGTGTCATCAAGGTCCCTTTACGTGCAATGCGAGTAGGCAACACAGAGTCAAACATATCTACACCGCGAATTACACCGTCAATCAGTGAGTCCGGTGCAGCAACCCCCATGAGATAACGTGGCTTATTTTCTGGTAATAATGGCATAGTGAAATCTAGTACACGGTTCATTTCCAGTTTGGATTCCCCTACAGATAGACCACCGACGGCATAACCTGGTAGGTCCATTCCCACCAAGCCATTAGCCGATTCTGTACGGAGTGCCTTGAATCCAGCGCCTTGCACAATACCAAACAATGCTTGTTTTTCAGGATTACGATGCGCAACTTGTGCTCGATCAGCCCACCGTAAAGAGCGCTGCATTGATTCTTTAATATAATCGAAACTTTCAAAATACGGAATCGCCTCATCTAACTGCATCATAACGTCAGATCCCAAGTTATTTTGAATACGCATGGCCACTTCTGGTGATAAAAACATTTTATCGCCATTAACATGGTTTTGGAAGGTAACGCCTTCTTCTTTTAGCTTTCGTGCATCTGATAGAGAAAAAACCTGAAAGCCACCAGAATCCGTTAGAATTGCTTGATCCCAGCCCATATACTTATGTAAGCCACCAGCTTCGGCAATTAATTCATCACCTGGCCGTACCCATAAATGATAAGTGTTACTCAAAATAAATTGCGAACCAATTTCTTTTAACGCTCGTGTACCTACACCTTTGACTGCACCTTGTGTACCGACAGGCATAAACATGGGTGTCTCAAACGTCCCATGTGGCGTATGTATACGCCCTCGACGTGCCCCTGTATGTTTTTCGGTATGAAGGTGTTCGTACCATACTGCTGGATGTTCTTGTCCCATGTTTTATCTGTTAGGCTAAAGACGTTGACTATGCAACGGCGCAATAGCTTATTCCTTTTCTATCAATGTCGATATCAAACTTACCCATATTATTTTACCAGTTTTTGATGCACAAAAAAAGTAGCGTGTTCTTGTGCAGGCGGCATATCATCATGATCTAATTAAGCAGGACACTTGAGTTGTGCATTTTCAGATAAACTCCAGTAGCTGTCATAGGTGACAACAAAAGAATCAAACATTGGCACCGCCATCTGATCACCTAATTTCTTTAACCGTTGACTAAAGGCGATATCGGTATCCGATGGCATAACATTCCCACTCGGGTGATTATGAATTATCATAAATCCTAACGCGTTTGCTATCAAGACGCGCTGAAATATTTCACGTGGTGAAGATTGGACACTGGTTAAACTACCAATAAATACCGTTTCCCAACCTATAACATTTAACTGGGCATCAAGTAGTGCCACACACAACTGTTCTTGCTTAAAATGACCTAATTTCTGCTGAGCAAAGTGGCCAATATTTTCGGAAAATTTTGCATTTAATAATACTGGTCGTATACTCGCTGCCACCTGCTGCCCAATCGCAATACCGGTGAGCAATGCGCCATGTAACGTTGGATTATCCGCAATAAAATCCATCATCGTATCATGCCCAATCTCATTCAAATCATAATCATGGGGGAAAAACCGTCTTAAGTCATCAACGCCCTTACGCCCATCATATCCTAGCAATGTATAAAATTTTTCGACTTGATCATCTAATATCATTTTCTACCTCTTACTAGAATGATACGTGATTAAGCCTTGTTATTCACAACCCTTAACGCCCTAAGCGATAGTGTTGCCGCCACAATAACAATAATGATGTCTAACCCAAATAGCCAGGTTGTCCCAAGACTTGTTTTGGCCATATAGTTCAAAGTGCTATTGTGGTTTTGAAAAATAGTCATCACACCAGCAGCAAGTGCAATACCGACAGCTGCTGAATAGTTATTGGTTGCTGAAAAAATTGAATTTCCCGCACTTTGGTACGCAACCGGTACATGGCTGATTGCATGTGTCATGTTGTTACCAAACCAAAAGCCGGCACCAAGTTGCACTACCATAAAGCTCAATGTCATATTGAAAACACCTAATGGTAAAAATAGCATCATCATTGCACCAACAATAATCATTGTTATGCCAGTGACGATTGGCAATCTAGGCCCGTAACGATCGTAAAGTCTACCAGAGACAATAGCCATAAAAGCATAACCCAGTGCGCCAGGCAATAACGTCAGCCCAGCCACTTGTGAATTTTTCAAAAGTACAATTTGAAGCGCCATTGGTATGGCATAATTAAATGTTAAATTTGCGACCTGTGTCGTAAAAGACGCCGCAACACTCAAAGAAAAACTCTTAAATTTAAAAATAGCCGGATCAATCAGTGGATATGTAATACGTTTTGATCGTTTGAAGTAACTCAGCAAGCTAATAATCATTACTAGTAACAAGACAACACTAATCACATTGATCAATCCATGTGTGCTAAGTCGTTCAATTAAGAAGATACCTGATATAAAAAACAAACTTAATTGTAACCAGCCGAATAAATCCAATTTTTCTCGGACGACCTCTGAAACTTGTCTAATTGTAAACCAGCCTAAAATAAGTGACCCTATCTGAACAGGTAACACAACCCAAAACACTGTACGCCAACCGAAGTTTTGCGTTAAATAGCCGCCAAAAGCCGGTCCAATAGCTGGCGCAAAAGAAATTATTAGTGAACCCAAACCAACCATTGTGCCGCGCTTTTTTTCAGGTACCTGTTCAAAAATAACATTGTACATCAGCGGCATGCCAACACCGCCACCGATGCCTTGTAACAAGCGGCCAAACAAAGTCAGACCAAAATGACTACTGACTGCGTCAATTAAAACCCCTAAAATCGATATGACTGTCGCTACAACAAATTGACTACGATTGGTAAACCGCTTCTTCAACCATGGTGACAATATAACTACCATACTTGTCAATAAAATAACACCAGATGTTAACCATTGCACTGTACTTGACGGCACATTAAAGGTTCTCATCAACACTGGGAAACTAACATTCAAAGCCGTCTCCAACATAATATCGGAAAAACCTAAAAGTCCGATTGCTAACACACTCAATATTAAACGAATGGATAATTTTTTTTCAGTTTGTATTCTCATCATAGTTGATTTCTCACCTCACTAACAAAATATAAAGAACCTGTAAAAATTGTCATATCACTATGACTTTCATGAAAAGCTGTTTGCCAACTATCAGCCGTCTTGATGGCATATTGCTTAGCAACTGATGAAATATTTAGGCTGTGTCTACCGTTAGGGCCAGTAAAAGGTACCAGCACAATATCAAATTTAGCTTGTGTCAAAATATCGCTGAAGGCTAACACAACGTTTTTATCCATCAGACTGCCGATAATTAATGTCTTCGTTTGCTTTTCATATTCTCCCGTATTCAGGGCGGTCACTAATTGCATTAACCCTTGGTAATTGTGTGCGCCATCGATTATGATACCTGGCCTAATTGTCTCAAAACGCGCAGCAAACTGGCTTTGCTTCAGACCATTTTGAATTTGTTCAACCGTAATACTCTCATCAAAAGCGTTGACTGCCGCCACTGCAGTGGCAGTATTTTGTACTTGATATTGTCCAGGTAGACCTTGCTCAAATTGGCCAGAATGTCCATGAATTATTGGCCTTTTTGATCGCTTTTCAATAACCCATTGCGCTGCTTCTGGCAATTCACCTATCACAACCGCCATATTATCATGAATTATTCCGGCTTTTTGCTCAGCGATTGCTGCGATGGTATCACCTAACAGCGCTTGATGATCTAGGCCAACACTTGTGATGACAGCAACAGTTGCGTTTGGCATCACATTTGTCGAATCAAGTTGACCACCAATACCCACTTCGATAACCAAAGCATCTAACTTTTCACGAGCAAAATAGGTCATCATAATTGCCGTCAAAACTTCAAATTCGGTGGGCACATCTGGTGCCAACTGTTGATCCACAGTGATTAATTTTTTTTCTACTAATTGTGCCACTTCTAGTAAGTCTTGTTCGGCAATCCACTGATTATTAATCTGTATTCTCTCTCTAAAATTAACAATATAAGGGGAAATAAATAAACCAGTACGATAACCTGCAACACGTAAAATGTTACTAGCCATTGTAGACACTGATCCCTTACCATTTGTACCAGTCACATGGATTGCCGGCGGTAATTGCTCTTGCGGATTATCTAATGCATTTAAGAGCGTAAACATACGATGCAGAGATTCCTTTTGCCCACCCTTTGGGCGGCTATGAATAAAGGTAATCGCGTCTTCTACTGTCTTCATGACTATCCTCCAATAAGTGCAATTGTACTGGGAAATGAAAAACCGACCAACAGCTTGTTTGGACGGTTTCATCGTTTTATCTAAGTAGTTATAAATAGCTCAGTGTTAATCTTTTTCACGGACAGTGAATTCACGACGCTGGCGTGATGAATTATTTGATCGTCCCTCATTTGAACGACCATCACGACGCTTGTAATCACCAAAACGACGTTCACTGTTACCACGACGCTCACGGTTGCCACCACCGTTTCTTGAGCCGCCACTGCGATTACCACCACGATAACCACCGCCATTGCCACGACGATCGCCACCACGGCCACCACCATTACGTGACCCACTACCATTTCTACGCCGTGGTAATGGCCGTTCGCGGGTAATTTCAACTGGTGTATTCTGCTTTTCCAAATCTGCTACAGATGACAAAAGTGCTGCCGCTAATTCTTCTGAAGAATACTGGTTTGTCAACTTATCAACTTCTGTTTGAATTTCGCTAACATCTGTTTTTTTGACAATATTATGCACTTCATCTGCCGCATTTTTAATTTTACCAATACGTGCTTCTTTCAAAGAAGCTGGCTCCAATGGTGTCATACGTTTCTTGGTAAGATCTTCAACTGCGCGAAGGTAATCCATTTCATTTGGTGCAACTAGTGTTACTGAAACGCCTTTAGCGCCAGCTCTACCTGTACGGCCAATACGGTGAACATATGATTCAGGATCTTGAGGAATATCAAAGTTATAAACATGTGTAACATCCTTAACATCCAAACCACGTGCAGCAACATCAGTTGCTACCAGAATATTGATTTCGTGTGATTTAAACTGTGCCAAAACGCGTGAACGCATTTGTTGCGTCAAATCACCGTGCAAGCCAGCTGCACGATAGCCACGTGCTTCTAGACCACGTGATAATTCTTCAACACGACGCTTGGTACGACCGAACACAATCGCCAACTTAGGTGCTTGTACATCAAAGATGCGTGTCATTGTATCAAACTTTTCATTCTCGCGCATACGTACAAAATACTGGTCAACTAAATCAGTTGTCAATTCTTTTGCTTCGATTTGAATATGCTCAGGATTAGTCATGAATTTGACACCAATACGCTTAATAGCTGGTGGCATTGTTGCTGAGAATAGCAATGTTTGACGATCTGCTGGTGTGTTCTTGATAATTGATTCAATGTCATCCAAGAATCCCATATTTAACATCTCGTCAGCTTCATCCAACACCAATGTCTTAACATTATCAATTTTAACTGTCTTACGGTTAATATGATCAAGCAAACGGCCTGGTGTACCGACAAGAATTTGTGGATGCGATTTCAAGTTTTGAATTTGACGACGAATATCTGCACCACCAAAGACAACTTGCACATCAACGTGCTTATCACGGCCTAATTTTTTAAGTTCCTCAGCCGTCTGAATTGCTAATTCACGTGTAGGTGAAACAATTAAAGCTTGAATGTTTTTATTACTTAAATCAATGTGTTCTAATATTGGCAAACCGAAGGCAGCTGTTTTTCCAGTTCCTGTTTGCGCTTGTCCAATAACATCTTTACCCGCTAATGTTAGCGGAATTGTTTTTTCTTGGATGGGTGTTGCTTCCACATAGCCATGTGTTGCAATAGCATCCAAAATATCTTGTGACAAACCTAATTCACTAAACTTCAAAATTTTTCTCCTCTGCGCTTTGTAGCGCCTATAGCCATCTAACGTGTTTTAATGGCTGTCATTTGTGTAAATAGTGCTTTTGCCAGCGGTTGCCAGCTTTTCCCTCTTACGCGGCTGTTGCTTAACAAAATAACTGCACTACGTCCATTATTTGTTATAACAATTGTCGGTTCAAACCCATCCAATATGCCATGGCCACTATTGTACTTACCCCAATGATATAAGCCACTTGAATAGGATTCTCCGACAACTGGTTGCCACATATCATGCAAACGTGAGACAGTAATAATCTTGTGATCAATCAACAAGCGATAATAACGATATAGCATGCCCGCAGACATTGCCACATTGCCGGTGCCCGTTTCTCGTGCGTACTGACGCGGATTATCGGGGACGATATTACCATTTTGATAAGCTATCGTTCGATGCTCACTATGCATAAAGTTTTCATAGTTAGCAATATTCAAATGATACTGCTTATTAAACACATTGTTAAATAGCTCCCAATAACTTTGGTGCGTAATCTTCATTAAAATGCCAGCTAATAAACGAAAATTAATAGCTTGATACGTCCACCGATTTGATGGTAACAGCTTAACATGGCTGGCATCGAAGTTAACATTATCTAACTCAGAGATAACGTTTTGATCTTCGCCTGTTTGTGATAAACCACTAGTCATCGTCAATAACTGCTTAATCGTAATTCGCCTTGCATTAGGTACGTTAGGGTAATATCTTGCTAACAGTGTTTCTAGACTCAGCTTCCCCTGCTGAACTTGTTGCATAATCAACGTTGCCGTAAAACTTTTCTGTATTGAGGCAATTTGGAACAGTGATTGCGGGTTATTGAACCGATCTTCTGCCTCATTCGCATAACCGTAACCCTTTTGCAAAATGATACGATTATTTTCCACAAGCAAAGCAGTCCCTGTAAAACCAGCTTTTTCAAGTTGATGGTTAGCCGATACAGCGTGATCATTGTCTTCAAGAAAAACATTTTGATCAATCTGATCTAACGCATCTTGTGTTTCTGGATGTGCGGCCTCAGCTTCATGCATTTTGGTAACTTGATAGAATCCCCAAGTACCAACGCCTAAGATTAGGATAATTACCGTAGTAATCAGAAAATGACGCCACGTAAAATATTTAAGTTGACGATGTTGTGTACGTTTCAATGCTGCTTCCCCAATGACAACTAAGGTTGTTCAGATGTGAGCTGCTGAACAACTTCTTCTAAATGAATCCCATGGCTGGCTTTTAGCAAAATAACGTCACCGGGCTGACTGATAGCCAATAAATCTGAAGCCAATTGCTTGAGCTGATCCGTTTGATACAAATGCACCCTTTCCACACCCATTTTTGACATTAAAAGTGGTGCGGTATTTTGATTAAATAATGATCCTACTAAGTATACACCGTCAACATCTGTATCGAGTATTTTTGGTCCCAATTCAGCGTGAAGATGATTTGCTTGTGTTCCCAATTCTAGCATATCGCCTAACACAACATACTTTCGCCGAGCAGGAAGTGACTTTAAGGTTGATAATACAGCAGCAACAGCTGTTGGATTAGCATTATAGACATCACTAATTAAAACAACGCCTTGTGATGTCACTAATCTTTCAGTTCGATTTTTCGTCAAATCAAAGTTTTTTAATGCCAAGGCGGCATGTTTTAAATCAATAGATAGTAGCTTACCCGCTGAAATCGCTGCGAGCGCATTCATAACATTATACCTACCCATGACAGGAATTGCAAATTTTTGTTGTTCAAATGTAAATGTTGTGACAGTAGCCAAGGCTTGAATGGCCGATACTTTTTCGCCAAAGTACTGCCTATCACTTTTAACAGCTGCTTGCGTCAACAAGGGCTCATCAAATGGCACAAGTAAAATACCATCAGATTTAAGTCCCTGTGTAATTTCTAATTTAGCACGGGCAATGTTATCTCTTGTCTGAAAAAATTCAATATGTGCTTCACCAATCATTGTAATAATCGCAATATCTGGCATGACCAAGTGTGATAATACCGTTAGTTGCCCAGGGCGGTCCATGCCTAATTCTACAACCAATACTTCTGTGTCATCTGGCATAGACAATAACGTCATAGGCACACCAATTTCGTTATTATAATTTTCAGGTGTCTTAAATGTTTTAAATTTCGTCGACAAAATAGCCGCAGTCATGTCTTTTGTCGTTGTCTTGCCGTTGGACCCCGTAATAGCAATAACCTTTGGATTAACCATTTCACGACGATATTGTCCTAATCGTTGTAAAGCTAATAATGTATCTGGCACAATAATAGCTGGTATATCTGGTGTTATAGCATGCTGATCATCAACTAGCACTGCCACAGCACCGTTAGCCAAAGCTTGTTGTATATAAAGATGACCATCATGTTCTGACACGAGGGCTACAAATAAATCACCTATCTTAACTTGTCTAGAGTCAAAGGCAACACCAGTAATATCGGCGTCCCCTTGCGAATTAGCCTGAAGCACTGAAGCAATGTTTTTAAGTGAGTCGTTCATTTTATCTCCAAAATAAAAGCACCGTTTTATCTAGCCAATTTTGTACATGACATACAACAATATCATATAGCCATCTTGGTGATACGCGGTGTTTCTGTCATACGTATATTATATCAAGAATTTTTCTTAAATACTGTAATACTTTCTACATGCGATGTTTGTGGGAACTGATCCACTGGCAATACTGGTCCGTCAATATGATAACCTTGCTGCACTAATTCTGACGCATCACGAACTAATGTGACAGGATTACAACTGACATATACAATCCTGTCAGGAGCCATATCTGTCGTTGCTTTAATCAACGCATTGGTTAATCCCCGCCGCGGTGGATCAACAAAGACCACATCAGGTTGTAGGTTGGCTTCTTGCCATAATTTAAATTGTTGTGGCGCATCTGCCAAAATGTATTCCGCATTATCGACGTGATTCATCCGCATGTTTAATTGTGCATCTGCCACAGCACCAGGTACAACCTCAACCCCAAGTACTTTTCGAACCTGTTTAGCCACCGTGATACCAATTGTGCCAATACCTGAATAAGCATCAATAACAATATCTGTTGTTTTTAAATCAGCTTTACGCGCCGCTAAATCGTACAACACCTCTGTAGTCTGTGGATTAACTTGATAAAAAGAGTTTGGGCCAATGAGAAAAGTATAACCTAACAAGGTATCCTTAATAGCCGTTTCTCCCCATAATGTCCGATTATTTGGACTCAACAACACATAATCTTTTTTAGGACTGTAATTAAAAATCAGACTCTTAAGTTCAGGGAGGTTTTGTCGTAATTCTTGTGTAATTGCCGACTCATGATTAATCTGCGCATCATTTGCGACGAGAACCACCATCAATTCATGTGAATAATAGCCACGGCGAATCATAATATATCTAATAGCGCCCACCTGTGTATCAGGATCATAAGCACTAATTTGATAATTTTCTAATACTTCACGTACAGTAATAATCGCTTGGTCGATGTTGGCATCATTGACGAAATAATCAGTCATAGGAACCAATTCATGTGTTCCACGACGATAAAAACCACTAGTTAAATGACCATTTTGCCATTTAACAGGCACAATTGTCTTATTACGATAATAGGTAGGGTTGGCCATACCTATCGTACTATCAACAACAACTTCAATATTTTGTGCTTCAAATAAACGCTTTACCTGTTGCCGCTTTAATTCGAGTTGTGCCTCATATTTCAAATTAACTAATGGTGCTGTTCCCGCCTCAATTAAATATTGCCTTTGACTGTCCTGACGTTGATCAGAAACTGTTAATCGCTCGATAATTTTAGCATAGCCGGAAAATTTATCAACTTGAATAACTTCAATTTTGAGCATTTCGCCAGGAATCGCATCGGCAATATACAATGGATATTTTGACGTGACATAGACAATCCCCATGCCATCAAGTCTAATATCATCAACCGTTGCAACGATTATTTCATGTAATTTAACTGGAAGAATTGTTCTCGACATTATACACAACATATGATTATCGCAAAACCAAATAGCAAAGCTGCAATAACAATATGCCCTCCATTTCTCAATAATAAGATGAATAAAAAATAAAAGCGCTCACTACCGTGAACGCTTTTACTAAGAACAATTACTTGTCTTCGTTGTTCTTAAAACCAAATCCAGCAAACTTCTTGTTGAACTTGTCGACTGCACCATCGGCTTGCGTGAACTTTTGCTTACCAGTGTAGAATGGATGTGAGTCAGATGTGATATCCATACGGATAACTGGGTATTCTTGACCTTCAAATTCAGTTGTATCATTTGATGTAACAGTAGAAGCTGACAAGAACTTCTTACCTGTTGTTGCATCAAGAAAAACAACTGGACGGTAATTTGGGTGGATTTCTGCTTGCATAACTATTTCTCCTTAGCGCCCTGAAACTTCTGTAACAGAGTCAGTATATAACTAGTATAGTTTATCATATCATGATTTACGTTGCAACATATTTTATCAATGGTTCACGGCATTAAATTAATCAAGTCAATGCCTTCAATTGAAACATCTGCACCTAAGGCAGTTAGCTTATCTTGAATCCGATCATATCCTCGCAAAATATGATCTGCATCATTGATAACCGTCTCACCTTCAGCCATAATTGCTGCTATCACAAGAGCTGCGCCAGCACGTATTTCAGCAGCTTCTACATCTGTACCAATTAATCTCGGTGAATAATTGACACGAATATGCCCTGGCTTTTCAGAATCAACGTCTCCACCCATACGACGTAATTCTGCAATATGCTTCACACGCTTAGGGTAAATGGTATCTTGAATCATGCTTTCCCCATTGGCCATTAATAGTAATGGTGTAATGGGCTGTTGTAAATCAGTTGCAAACCCAGGATAAGGCATGGTCTTGATACTAACTGGTTGCAATTGGTCTGAAGGGTAAACATGTATGGCATCTTCGCCAATATCCAAATTAACCCCCATCTCAATGAGTTTTGAGGTATATGACTCCAAGTGCTCTGGAATAACATTTTTGATTGTGACTCCGTCACCAAAAGCAGCAGCCATACTCATATAAGTACCGGCTTCAATACGATCTGGAATCACTGTATGCGTGTTACGCGCTTTCAAACTTGGTACACCAGCAATACGAATAGTATCTGTTCCAGCCCCACGAATATTGGCACCCATGTTATTTAGAAATGTTGCAATATCAATAATTTCTGGCTCACGAGCAGCATTTTCAAGTATAGTTTGCCCTTTAGCACGCACGGCAGCCAAAATAATGTTAATGGTAGCCCCAACCGATACAGTATCCAATGCTATACGTGCACCAATCAAGCCATTTTCAGTGGCATCAATATGGATAATGTCATTAGTTTCAGTGACTGTTGCACCAAGTGCTTCAAATCCTTTAATATGTTGATCAATTGGTCGACGACCTAAATTATCACCACCAGGGAAAGTAACTGTTGCGCGATTAAAGCGTCCTAGTAATGCCCCCATAAAATAATATGAGGCACGCAAAGACTTAATCGCGCCACTTGGCAATTCACTTTCCGTGATTTGCGTTGGATCAATGTCTAAATTACCATTTTCAAAATTGGAATGCACATTCATTGCATCCAAAATTAATTGTAAGTTTTTAACATCAAGAATCTGCGGTACGGTGTCGAACTTAACCGGTGTATCAGCTAATATTGCAGCTGGAATAAGTGCAACTGTTGAATTCTTTGCACCACCGATTGTGACTTCACCATGGAGACGTTTGCCACCACGAATAATTATTTTAGCCATGAATTTTCCTTAAAAAACGTTATAGTCCGTTTTTAATTATACAGTGAATTCTTCTTGAACTCAAATCAATTTGCCTATGGTCACCGAATGTCTGCACCCAACTCAGCTACAAGGGCTTTTGTGACAACCTCAAAATCATCATTAACTTCTGCTTCGACTAGTGTGCCTTCATTATTTTGATAGGTTAACTGATAAGCTAACGACTTTTTACCGGTTGGGAGTTTGTCTCCTGCATAAACATCAAATAGTGTCACATCAGCTAGCTTACTACCTGCAGCTTGGTGGATAACTGTCATCACTTGTTCATTTGTGATTGTGTCGTTTATCAACAGCGCAACATCACGGCTTACTTGTGGGAATCGTGTCACCGGTTGATAACTTACTGTTTCCTTTGCAGCAGACATGACAGTAAACAAATTCAACTCAAAACCATACACTGGTGTCATTTTTTTAGCACGTGTCATTTTAGGATGAATTTGACCGACAAAGCCGAGATAAACATCATCAGTGTATATATCGGCAGTTCGCCCTGGGTGCATATTAGCGTGACGGTCAGTCGCAACGTACCGCACGTTTTTAACACCGATTTGCTCTAGATAAGCTACAACAATACCCTTTATATCATAAAAATCAACAACACGTTCTGCTTTTTCTTGTTGCCAAGATGACTCAACAATGTTGCCAGTCAGTACACCAGCCAAATGTTCAATTTCAGTTGGCAATTCGTTTTTGCCATTGGCCACAAATACACGACCTTGCTCATAGAGTGCAATATCTCGCACACTGTGATTAACATTATACGCAACATCTTCTAGTAAACCAGCTAATAAGTTTTGCCGTACTGTTGTACGATCAGAACTCATTGGGTAATCTAATGTTACCACTTTGGCTGCTGGGTTTTCTGCGAACTGTTGCGCTTTTTCAGGTGTTGTTAAGGCGTATGAAATCGCTTGGTTCATGCCCAAACTTTCCAAAATTTTCCGACTAGCACGAATTTGCCTTTGTGCTTTGGTCAGGCTGCCTGGTGTTGTTGGCCCATATGGTAAAGTAACCGGTAAATTATCATAACCATACAGTCGAGCAATTTCTTCAATTAAATCTGCTTCAATACTCATATCTGGACGACGCGCTGGTAACACAACGTTAATTTTCGAATCCACTATCGTGTACTCAAATGCTAAACGGTCGAGGATAGTCGTCACATCAGCTAGTGTCAACGTTGTGCCTAGGATATGATTCACGCGATTAACAGTTATCGCTTGTTGGATTGCTTCACGCGGTTGGTTGACAGCAGTCAGTAATCCGCGTGCAACTTGCCCTGTAGCTAATGTGTCTACCAAACTTGCAGCATGGTCTAAGGCTGTAAACGTATGATCACTATTCACGCCACGTTCAAATCGTGATGACGCTTCGGAATGAATGTTGTGACGTCGAGCGGTAGCACGTACTAAACTTGGGTTAAATACAGCCGACTCAATCACAATATTTTTGGTCGAACGATCAACTTCAGAGCTCATACCACCCATCACACCGGCTAACATCAATGGTTGTGCATCATTTGTTGCAATAACAATATCTTCGCCGGCTCGTAATTGACGCGTTTGGCCATCAAGCGTGGTGAGTTGTTCATTGTTTTTGGCGCGGCGTACTGCTAACTGTTTTGTTGTTAATTTATCTAAGTCAAACGCGTGCAGTGGTTGCCCATAAACTAACATCATGTAATTCGTGATGTCAACAACGTTATTAATTGGTCGCATCCCCGCATTCCACAAACGCTTTTGCAACCAAAGTGGTGAGTCTTTCACTGTAATATTATTAATGACACGAACAGCATATTTCGACGCTAGTTCATCACTTTCGACCGATATTTGAATCTGGTCGGCTGCCAACGGCTCATATTCAACTAAATCAAAATCGGGGATGACAACTTTTATGCCAAGCATTGCGCCAAACTCATAAGCTGTACCCAGCATTGATAGCATATCAGAGCGATTGGGTGTCAAATCTGTATCTATGACCGGTTCATTCATGCCCAAAATAGCAATGGCATCATCGCCAGCATGCACATTATCTTCTTCGCCAAAAACATAGATGCCCGCATCAAAATCCTTAGGAGCAATTTTATTATCAAACCCAATCTCTTGCAGTGCCACTAGCATACCAAATGAAGTTTCACCACGCAGTGTCGCCTGCTTTATTTCTATTATATCATCGGTATTATGATCAATGATATGTGACCCAACTTGTGCCAAAATAACATATTGTCCTTCAGCAACATTTGGTGCGCCAGTAACAACTTGAATCAACTCATCTTGGCCTATATCAACCTGGGTAATCACCATATGATCTGAATCTGGGTGTGGTGCTACCGTTTTGACTTGAGCAACAACTAAACCATCTTGCTTACCAGCCAGTGTTGTGACTGAATCAACTTCAACACTTGTTCGTTCAATACGTTCAGCCAAATCAGCAGCTGATTGTTCATCTACGGCAACGCTTTCTTCTAAATACTCATTTAACCATTTTAGACTTGTCTTCATTGTTAATTTCCCTTTCGATTGAACTGTGACAAAAAGCGAACATCGTTCAAATAGAATTGACGAATATCATCTACACCGTACTTCAACATAGCAAAGCGATCTGGTCCTAAGCCAAAGGCAAACGCGCTATATTTTTCCGGATCAATACCATCCATTCGCAAAACATTCGGGTGGGTCATGCCTGCACCAAGCACTTCAATCCATTCAATATCCTCTGGTTTCATATCTGGCGTGACTTCATTCCAAGATACGTCTACTTCAACTGAAGGTTCCGTAAATGGGAAATAAGATGGTCGCATACGAATTTGATGCTTTTCGCCAAATAACTTTTGCATGATTGATAACAACGTGCCCTTTAAGTCGGCCATGGTAATATTTTCGCCGACAACCATCCCTTCGACCTGATGAAATTGGTGCGAATGTGTCGCATCATCAGTGTCACGACGATACACCTTGCCTGGCGCTATCATTTTTAATGGTCCTTTTGAAAAATCATGTTTTTCCAACGAGCGTGACTGCACAGGTGAAGTTTGTGTGCGTAATAAGATTTCTGGCGTAATATAAAAGGTATCCTGCATATCACGTGCTGGATGGTCTTTAGGTAGATTTTCACGTTCAAAATTATATTCATCCGTTTCAACCTCTGGCGAATCAACAATGTCATCAATGATTTCAAACCCTAATCCCAAAAAGTGCTGTTCTATTTCATCGATGATTTGTTGCAAAACGTGGGGCTGACCAACTTGGTGTGCACTACCTGGCAATGTCACATCAATTGTTTCAGCAGCTAATTGCTCATTTAGTCGTGCCGTTTCTTCTGCTGCCTTTTTTTGTGCTAACAGGGTCGTAATCGTTTGGCGAACATCGTTTCCAATTTCACCAACCGTTTTACGCTCTTCTGGCGCAACATCCTTCATACCCTTTAATAAGGCCGTTAACTCACCTTTTTTCCCTAATAAGCTCACTCTTAGCGCTTCAACATCCGCTTCAGTAGCATTAATTCTTGCGACAGCTGTCGCTTTTAAGGCTTTAAGATCTTCAATTAAACTCATCATTTTTCCTCTCTATTATGCCATTTAGTTTATCTAATCTAATCCTGTTGCAACAAAAAATCCCATGTTATCTTCTCTTAAGATAACATGGGACGTCAAACAACCGTGGTACCACCCAATTTTCTGATAAATTACCAGCTCTAGGACTATAACGCAGTCTTACGTTGGTGATTAAACCAAACACTCATGACTGAAATTCATTGCATCGTTGCATGATGATATTTACACCAAATATATCACTCGCTTAACATGAAAAACGCAATTACTAGGCCACTCTCCGTGTAAAAGTATATTAAATCACTTATAGTATATCATGCTCAGTCATTACTGTCTGCATGTTTTGCTTGCGTGACATCATTATATTTATCGGACCACTCGTGTATCGCAGCCATCATCGGCCGCATCGCCTCACCAGCCTCAGTTAATTTATATTCAATTAAGCTAGAATTATCATATGTTACACGCTTAACCAAGTGTACGGATTCTAACTCTTTGAGTCGCTCAACTAACACACGGTCAGAGCAACTCACAATGGCTCTCGAAAGTTCCAAAAATCGTTTTGGTCCACTAATGAGGAGCGTCTCAATAATGAGTCCGTTCCATTTTCTGCCTAAAATTTGAAATGTATTAGTAAAATTTTGGCATAGAATACTCTCTGTATTATCTATTGTTTTTGTCATGAGATTGCCCTCGAAATTATTGATATGTTAATAATAACATAGAACCATAACGTTGACAAAAAGTAAGAATTTTACAACAATGTTTTAGCCAAATAGAAGCAACCAAGAATACCAGCGTTATCGCCGTTAGCTACTGGCACAATGTAATCTTCTAAATCAGGTACATCTAAATAATCACTCATTTGTTCAGCAAAACTCGCACGAATCAATGGGAATAAGGTTTCGCGATGTGGCACACCACCACCAAAAACAATCTTTTCTGGTCGCAAAATCATGGTATAGTCTAGCGCTGCTTGTGCTAGATAAAAGGCTTCAATTTCCCATGCCTTATCTCCGTCAGGAATTTCTTTAGCACTCTTATGCCAACGCGCTTCAATGGCTGGACCAGCTGCCAAGCCTTCCAAACAATTATCCCCGTGGAATGGACAATGACCTTCATAGTGATCTTCAGGATGCTTTTGCAAGAAAATATGTCCAGCTTCTGGGTGCCCATAACCACTCACCAATTTGCCACCTGACACAATACCAGCACCAACGCCCGTACCTACTGTCAAGTAAACCATATTTTGAGCATCTTTGGCAGCACCAGTCTCAAATTCAGCCCAACCAGCACCATTTACATCTGTTGTCCAGAAATAAGGAATATCACGCCAAGCCTTCATACGACCTAAGAAATCATAGCCTGACCAACCATGTTTTGGCGTGTCCAAAACATAACCATATGTTTTAGATTCAGGAACAATGTCAATTGGTCCAAAAGCAGCGATACCAATAGCATCAATATTGTCAAATTGGTCAAAAAACGCAATAACTTGATCTAATGTTTTCTCCCCATCTAATGTTGGGAATGCTGTCCGTTCAACAATATTATAATTTTCATCTGCTACGGCGACCACAAACTTTGTGCCACCTGCTTCAATTGCGCCTAATAATCCCATGATTCTTTTCTTCTCTTTTCTTATTTGTTTTGTAAGACTGTCTTGCCATTTGCTGTGATGACAAAGGTGCGTGTCTTGGCATTAGCTAGCAAAATAGCTATATTATCTCCGGAATGATCCGTTCGTGTAATTTTAATATCATGTTCTGATGGTGTCTCGACAGTGATTGTCCCATCCAGAGCAAATGCTGAAAACTGATTACGCCATGATAATAGTGCCAATAAGTCAGCAACAACTGGCCGCTTAACAGCTGATTTTATTTCTTCACGAGTATAGTAATGACGATTAATATTACGACCTTCTTTTGAAGATTCCAACAAATCAATATCATTCTCACCTGCAAGTAACCCAACATAATAAATTTGTGGAATACCAGGTGCAAAAACTTGGAAAACACGACTCAACAAATATGCGGCATCATCATTGCCTAAAGCTGAATAGTAAGTTGAATTAATCTGATAAATATCTAAGTTATTATACGCAGCTGATGAGTAGGTCTTTTTGACATTGGCACCAACTTTGTATAATTCCTCAGAAGCATAATCAATTTCTTCGTCCGTCAAAATATCACGTGCGTCAACAACCCCAATGCCATCATGCGTATCTAACGTCGTGAATTGTTTCATCGGAGACTGTTTGAGCCAGTTGGCTAGTCGATTTGTTTTGCCTGAGTAAAGCGTATAAAGTACTGTCATTGGCAAAGCAAAATCATAAGTGAAATAACCATGGGCGTTGATCTTTTGAGGAATTGTATAATGTTCATGAATTTCTGGTAAAATTTCAGCATGCATAGGTGCCAAAATGTCACGCACTTCGTTTAAAACAGTCCATATTTCTGGTTCGACAAAGAAATCATTTGTCCCAACTTTCTTAACAGCATAGGCGAAAGCATCTAAACGAATCAAATTGGCACCATGTTTGACCATGTCTTCTAGCGTTGCTTTAATGAAGGCTTTAGCAATTTGAGAATTAACATCAATATCAATTTGTTCTTCACCAAATGTATTCCAAAGATGCTCTGTCGTGCCATCAGCAAAAGTGATTTCTTGAATTGGCGCCTTGTCTTTGCGCTTATAAATAAGGTCGACGTCTGCTTGAGTTGGTCGATCTGGCCCAGCCTGTTGCCAAAACTTTTCCCAGCGAATGAAGAAATCACGGTACTTTGATTGATCGTGATTTGCTTTAAAATCTTGATACATCTCCGATTCACGAGAAATATGGTTGATCATAAAATCAAACATCAAATAGTATTCTTGCCCAAGTGCCTCAACATCATCCCAATCACCAAATGTTGCATCAACACGCGTGTAATCAGAAGGGGCGAAGCCACGATCACCTGTAGAAGGGAAAAATGGTAACAAATGTACCCCGCCAATCGCATCGCCAATGTCTTCCTTCAAAACTTGGTGGACTTCCTTGATATTACTGCCCAAAGAATCAGCATACGTAATGAGCATTGCTTTGTTTTGAATTTCCATGTCTTTACCTTTGTCATATTCAGTTTTTGTTAAGCGCTTACATAACTAGTTTAATCGATTATATTGATACATGTCAAGCGCTTGTCAGCACTTATTATTGAAAAGAACAAAACAATCATATGTCATTTTTTCTGAAAACAAATTGAAAACACGATGATATCAACTATCTTTTAACATTTCTAAGCAATAAAAAACGCACACTTTTATTCAAAGCGTGCGTTTTTTTATTTATTATTTTACAATTTCACAAAATTCAACGATAACAGCGTCTGGTCCTTCAATATTAAAGAACTTAATACCTTTTTCCCAGAAAGCTAAATGTTGTACTTCTGAATCGATTAGCTTGAAACCTTCAGCCTTTGCAGCAACAAATGCTGCGTCAGCATCAGTTGTATCCATAGAAATATGGTTAATTGCACCAGGCTTACCAGCAACCTCGTCCTGCTGCCAAGTTTCAATCACGAGGTTGTCACGCTTCATGAAAATAACATTACCAACTGGAAAATCACCTGTTTTAGTGAAACCTAGCTTTGTCCAAAAGGCTTCAGCAGCTGCTAAATCTTTTGTGGGAATACCAATGTGTTGTACGCCTGAATAATAATCTGAAAATGACATGTTATGCTCCTATAATTTAGAATGCAAAGGCTGGAACGATATGTTGTCCCACGTCTTCATGATAATTAAATTCCTTGATGTTTAAGATTTGGGAAAATCGCTTTATCTCCCCAACCCGTAATCCCACCTTGAAATAGAAATGCGAACACTGTACCGACACCATAATTGGTAAAATCAGGCAAGATAATAATAGCAATAATACCAATAATTGTTGGCGGAATATATGACGCCCACATCGCCTTAGCGGCAGAACCTTTGAAATACTTAAATCTCAAAATCTGCATCAAATCATCTGCGGGATGTAGGACAAGGTTTGTACGTTGATAAATTGAAATAGCAATTGCAATCATTGCAACACCAATGAAATTCAATACAGTATAACCTATGGTTGTCATGACACTATGTGACTCGGGTAGCACCTGTGAGAACATACCTGCAAAGAAACTAATCAACACTGAGAAAGGTACCATGAAGGCAATATTGCCAACAAACTTTTTCCAATCAAAATAGCCTTGTAAGAATACATTCAATATTGCAATTAAGACACCTACAATGAAAAATACCCAACCAAGCATCAAATTTGATCCTTGAAACACTGCTTTATTAAAACCTGATTCAGCGGCTGTCCAATAAGCAGAGCCCAGAAAAGCTGGGTGGATTTTTTGACTTGTAACGACTGTTAAGACATTACCAGCCGCGTTGATTACCAAAGAAAGCACAAAATATGATAATGAGGCGCCAATCGTCAGCGTGCGACCATTCTTAGATGTCGTCTGTGCTACGTTTTTAGCGTTCATGAAATTATGCCTCTTCTCCACCAACTTTAACAACAGCCTTTGAAACTACACCAAGCTTACCATTAACAAAGTCATCAACTGTGTTATAGTCCAATTCGTGAGACATCAATGCTTCTACGTTCAACTTGCCTGATGACAACAAAGCCAATGAATCTTCAAATGCATTAGGGTTAATAAATGAACCTTGGATTGTCAATTGCTTTTGGAAGACTTCGTATGTGTTCATTTCGAACTTAGCATCAGGACCGCCAACACCAAACATCAATACTTGTGCACCACGTGCTGAAGCTTCAATAGCAGCTTCTTGTGTTTGTGGCAAACCAACAGCTTCAATGATAACATCGTATTCGCCTTCAGGAATCTTGTCACCCTTCATCGTGTTGAAGGTATTTTTAACACCAAACTTTTCTTTGTTCATTGCCAACTTTTCGTCAACGATACCAGCCAGGTCAACTTGGTGAATACCATAGGCTTGCAAAATTTGTACAAAGAGTTCACCCATGAAGCCATCACCAATAACCAAAGCTTTTTGGTATGGTGTTACTTTCAATAACTTAATACCATGGACAGCACATGAAATTGGTTCAACAACAGCTGCTGATTTCAATGATACGTTATCAGGAATTTGATAAACGACTGAAGCAGGTGCTGTAAAGTACTCTTCAAAGCCACCATCGCGTGTCACACCAACGGCTGACAAGTTTTCGCACAATTCTGGACGACCTGTACGGCAGAACTTGCATTGTCCGCAATAAATATTAGGATCAACAGTCACACGGTCCCCTACTTTAACATTGGTTACAGCTGAACCAACTTCGGCAACAACACCTGAGTTTTCGTGTCCCAAAACGATTGGAGGTACGGCTGGAGCTGAACCTGGCAAACCAGCATACAAAGCGTGGTCTGTACCACAAATACCCGCAAACGCAGTATGAATTTTCACCTCGTTTGGTTTTACTTCTGGTTGTGCAATATCTTGCAATTCCAGTGACTTAATGCCTGTTAATACTAATGCATCCATGATTAATGCTCCTCTTTTCTTGTGATTCCTTTAACTTACAAGGACAATGTTAAACCTTAAATTTTTTGTTGTCAAGCGTTGTTCAAAAAATATATTGCAGTAATCATCGTGAGCGTTTACAAAACCGTGTATAATGGACTAGTATAAATATAATTTTTGAGATTAGTTTCTCCACCAATGGAGGTGTTTATGGTTGCAAAGCTAAGTGACGTCGCTGAATTAGCAGGTGTCTCAGTAACAACGGTATCACGTGTGATTAATAGTTATGGTTCATTAAGTCAAAAAACAATTGATAAAGTCCACACTGCTATGCGTGAATTACATTATCAACCTAATGCAATGGCAAGGTCTTTACAGGGAAAATCTTCCCAATTTATCGGTCTTATTTTTCCTAACATACAAAACCCTTTTTTCACAGCACTTGCAAGTGAGATAGAACAACTTTTGTTTGAAAAAGGATACAAGGTTATTATTGCAACAAGTGCAAATAATATAGAAAAAGAACAACAATATTTGCAAATGCTTGCTGCTAATCAGGTTGAGGGTATTATTACATCATCACATAATCTTGGCATTGAAAGTTACAGCAATAGTTTGCTGCCTATCGTCGCTTATGATCGTCATCTGTCTGATAATGTGCCAATTGTTAGCGAAGACAATTACCAAGGTGGTTTTCTTCTTGGTAACTACCTTGTCTCACAAGGCGCCAAAAATCTTTTAGTATTGAACGATAACGATCAATCAATCTCGCCTACGTCAAAACGTTATAACGGTTTTGTTGATGCTGTCGGCTCAAAAAGTAAGATTAGTGCTCTGGATTTTGATTCCAACAAAATATCCGAACCAAATATTATTCAAGACATCGTAAAGGATATCCAAACGCAGAATATCGATGGAGTTTTTGCTTATAATGATATAATGGCTATTCAACTGCAAAACGCACTGCGAACTGCAAACATTCGAGTTCCTGAGGATGTCATTGTCGTTGGTTATGATGGCTCACCAATTGTGCAATTACTTCATCCTGACTTACCAACGATTATTCAACCAATTCACGAAGCAGCGCAACGCTTAATTGAAGTGTTATTTGCTGAAATCAATCAACAATCAACTGTTAAAAACGATTTACTACCAGTCACACTACATGAGCCAAAATAAAAAACCACAACCAAATCTGGTATGTGGTTTTTTTATGCGTTCACCTGATTCAATGGTGCTTCGTTATTTAATACACGCACAACTTCTTTTGCTGCAGCTAATCCGACAGCATCAAAAGCTTCTCGAGACTTAGCAGCAACATGCGGCGTGATAAATGTATTAGAAAGACCTAGTAAGGCATTGTTGTCAGAAATTGGTTCGTTAGTGACAACATCTAAACCAGCTCCAGCAATTTCTCCGGACTTTAGTGCATTAAACAACGCGTTTTCGTCCACGATGGCACCACGTGCTATATTCACTAATACCGCAGTATTTTTCATTTTTTTAAACACTTCAGCGTCAATCATATTCTGGGTATCAGACGTTGCCGGCAAGGCTAACACAATAAAATCAGATTGCGAATAGATTTCTTCTAAAGTTGCCATACGTCCATTTTTAACTGATTTACTATGTCGCGCATAAGCTAGTACCTCAACGTTAAAACCAGTTAAGAGTTCATCTACTTTTTGACCAATCGCACCAAAACCAATGATACCAATTTTCTTATGTGACACTTCTTGTCCTTTGGCTGGGGCATCTGTCTCATCCGTGATGCTTTGTCTCTCTTGATAAAATAAACGTCCGCTCATGAGCATGTGCATTAAGGCTGTCTCTGCAACAGCTGTTGCATTAGCACCAGGTGTATTTGTCACAATGACATGTTGCTGACTGGCGTCCTCTAAATTAACGTTATCATAACCGACACCATACCGCGCAACGATTTTCAAATCCGGAAGCTGAGATAATATGTGCTTATCCACTGGATGCATCATCAAAATCATCCCATTCAAATCCTGATTCACTAAGAAATCGTCATCATTTTTTTGTTGATTTGATATTACCTCAATATGATTGGACTTGAGGTAATCAATGGCAACCTGAGCAATACCATCAAATACTAATACTTTTTTCATTGTTTACTCCTTCGTTTGCTTAATCTAATCCATTAAATGAACCAGGCATTAATGAAGCAATATTCGTTTTTATTTCTTTACCTGAATCATTAATTAACCAAATCGGCATATCTGGGTCAAAAAACTCAACCATCACTTGCCGACATGCCCCACATGGTGCGATTGGTGCTTTTGTACGTCCCGCAATCACTAACCCTTCAAACTGTCGGTAGCCGGCAGCCATCGCACTAAAAATGGCCGTTCTCTCAGCACAATTAGTCAAACCAAAAGAAACATTCTCAATATTAATACCTTTAAAAACACGCCCATCAGCGACTTGTAGTGCAGCACCAACTGGAAAGTTCGAATATGGTGTATATGTCTCATCAAGAGCCATTAAAGCGGTGTTGATTAATTTTTCAGGTGCTGAATTTGGCGACATAATAACTCTTCTCCTCGTTAATAGTTTACCACAGCAGAACGAGTGCTTGTCTTAGTTTGCAAGTAACTTTTCTAACTGGTTCAGTCGCGTTTCAAAGACATGGAAAGCTTGGTTCAGATAATCTGACTGGCTCATATCAACACCAGCTTTTCCAATAACATTTAGCGGATAATCAGAGGCGCCAGCACGTAAATAATTTTTGTAGTCATTAGCACCATCGTGATTGATAATACGGTCAGCTAGTGTTGTAGCAGCTGCTTCACCTGTTGCATATTGATAAACATAGTAATTGTAATAAAAATGCGGAATTCGTGCCCACTCATACGCAATAGCCTCATCAGGAAACAAATCTGGGCCATAATACTTTTGATTTAATTCACCATAATAACTACTCATTTTATCAGCCGTTAGAGCCTCGCCCTCAGCAGCTTGTTGATGAATCCAATCTTCAAATTCTGCAAATTGCGTTTGTCTAAAGACCGTCCCTTTGAAACCGTCTAGATATTGGTTCAAGACATAAGCTTGCACCTTAGGATCATGATTAGTTTTCAGTAAATAATCTGTTAATAGACTTTCATTCGTTGTAGAAGCAATTTCTGCCAAAAAAATGGGGTAGTCACCGTAATGATAAGGTTGTGTATGTCTTGTTAAATAAGAATGAACAGAATGTCCCAACTCATGAGCTAAAGTATAAACATTATTTAAATTATCTTGCCAATTCAATAGAATAAAAGGATTGGTATCGTACGCGCCGCTAGAGTATGCTCCTGTCCGTTTACCCTTGTTTTCAACAACATCTATCCAACGTTCATCAAAGGCACGCTGGACAATACGCACATAATCCTCGCCCAATGGCGCTAATGCTTTAATCACAATGTCTTGCGCCTTATCATAGGAAACATCAAATGTAACATCATCAACTAAGGGCACGTATAAGTCATAGCTATGGACGTCTTCAACACCCAACACTTGACGACGTAACGAGACAAATCGATGTAGTAATGGCAAATGATCATTAACTGATTTTCTTAGGGTCTCAAAAACCGTTGTAGGTAAGCCATGTGGTAAAATAGCGGCCTCGCGCGCTGAATTATAATGTCGTGCTTTCGCCAAGAAATTATGGCCTTTCACATGCGATGACAGTGTTGAAGCAAAAGTATTTTGAAAACTAATATAGCTGTCATAGAGTGTATCAAATGCTTCCTGACGTAGGTCGCGTGATTGCGATTCTAATAATAGACTGTACAAACCATTAGTCAAAGGCACCAGTTCACCTGTTTCAGTATGCACATCTCCGAAAGACAGATCTGAATTATCAAGCACACCAAATGTATTTTCAGACGCATTAAAAATATCACTAGCACCAGCTAGTAGCGCTTCTTGTTCAACAGGTAGTGTGTGTGGCTTTTGTAAACGAATCGTATCAAATAAATGACTAAATGGTTCTAACCCAGGTGTTGCTAGATACTCAGCTAATACCGTATCAGGAATGCGCAATACTTCAGGCTGAAAATAGGCCGTCGCTTCACTAACTTCAGCCCAAAGCGCCTGTACTCGAGCGTTAAATGCTGCATACTGCTGATTAGTTGTGTCTTGATCATATATTTGGTGGGCGTAGACGTAAACTTTCTCTAATAAACGTTCCAACGATAAATCTGCCACTAATGCCGCTTGTAACATGTCAGCCGAATCACCGACGTGCCCAACGAAACGCGTCATATTTTGAGCTGATTCATGAACTTTTTGAAAAGTCTTTTCCCAGGCCTCATCTGATGAAAAAATAGTTGTTAAATCCCATGTTAACGCTGTTGGCACTTCATGACGCTTTATCTGTGGCATATTATTACTGATCAACACTTGCTGCTTCATTAAGAAGACAAAACAGCGGGTGTTGCGTTCCTTTCTAAGATATAATATCTTATTTTATCACTTTTTTCTCACTTTATCTAACTTACCTGCAAGCGATATAAACCAGGGCAGCTCACTCAAAACACATAAATAATCTCCCTGTAAAAATATGTAGCCTTGTTGTTGCAAACTATCTAGCAATTTTTTTACTTGGCGCCATCTAAACCTGTCACTTCCTGCTACATAAGTAAATAATTTGTCTGCAATGCACCGTAAACGCACTTTATGACCAATCCCTACTTTTTCAATTAAACAAACTGCTAATAAACGCCATTGCCAGTTTGCAATTATCAGACCAAAAGTCTCACCATAATGTATCCACAACGGTGCTAGAATAATCAGCCTATTTTGATTATAAAAATAACTAATCATTTGCTGATTGACTCTTTTTTGTAACAGCAGATTTTGCAATTTATAGATTTGTTTTTTGATATCTAACGGCCTTTGTCTTGACAGCTTAGAAATAACAGTGAAAGGCATTGTATCACAAATTTCGGTATAGTGGACACGCTCAAAGTCCTTTTTGATAAAATGGCCGCGATGAATATAATGCCCTTGCGTTGGTAAATAAAAAACAACTTGATCATGAGCAGTCATGAATTTTAAAATCGTTTTTTGTGATAAATGCCGTTCAAAATAAGTCTCCCCTAGTATCCATATCACATCAATATTTTGACGCCGATAGCCTTCATTACGTTCAGCCAGTCTCTTTTGAGATATAGGACTACACTGATATTCAATTGCAAGCTGTTTATCCCCTATAGTTAACAAAATATCTGGCCTCTGCTGGATAGCTACGAGCTTAGCTTCAATTTGAACAACACCGTGAGTAGCCAGTTGCTCAGCTAATTGTAGTTTACCAGATAGATGCGCAGCTGTTTCATTCTCAGAGAATGTCTGACATTTTGCACCAACAATATGCGCAAAATGCTGCTGTTTGATGTCACCAACACGTAATATAACTGGTTCATGACAGCCCGGACAATTAAATTGACTATTTTTTTTAGCATCACGTGCCAAAACATATTGTTCTTTTCGATTAATTGCAACAAACATAAAAGCCTCCAAACCATAATACGGTTTGAAGGCTTTTATAACACATAATTATTTAATTTTTTTCTCAACCCAGTTGCTTAACCATGTTAATAGTGTGATAACAATCAGATATATCACCGCTACAATTGCCCAGACACGGAAGCCTTGAGAGTTACGCGCAACAATTAATGTTCCTGTTTGCGTTAATTCAAGCAAACCAATGGCTGACAAAATTGAGGTGTCTTTCAACGTAATAATAAACTGATTAATAAAGCTTGGCACCATAATACGTAGCCCTTGTGGCATGATTACTTTGCGCATAGCGCTATTATAATTCAAGCCAAGTGATCTTGCCGCTTCCATTTGACCACGTTCGACAGCTTCAAAGCCACCACGAACAAACGCACCGGTGTAAGCACCTTCATTTAATATCAAGGTAATAATACCAGCCGTAAAAGCCGGAATCTTGACCCCAGTGACACCAGGTAAACCAATATAAATAAAGAACGCTAATACCATTAAAGGTAAGCCACGGAAAATATAAATAATCGTTGTCGATACACCACGTACCCACTTCAACTCACTGACACCCATGACACCTAATAAGGTTCCCCAAATTGAAGCTAATACAATCGCAATCACAGTGAGTTGCACTGTTTGCCACAAGCCCTTTAAGAAGGCTGCTTTATTGGCTGTTAAAATCCCCAATACTGTGCTATTATCTTTCTTACTGCCAGAAAATGTTGCTTGACTAGCACCTAGATACTTAGCTGTAATTTTATTATACGTACCATCAGCTTTAATTGCTGCAAAACCTTTATTAAAGGCAGCTAGTAGGGCTTTGTTTTTTCCCTTTTGAACCGCAAAACCGTACCAACCCGCATTACTGGGGTTATCAGCGTTCATGATTTTGAGTTTCATGCCATTTTTAATTGCGTATTGAATTACTGGCATATCTTCAAATGTTGCAGCCGAGTTCCCCACAGCAACATCATTGTACATCGTATCTGTATCATTGAAATACTTGACATTAAAACCGTATTTACTCTGTAAAGATTTACCGTATTCAGACGCTGCCGTCCCCGTTTTCAACGCAACAGTTTTCCCTTTTAAATCAGCTAACTGTTTAATGGTGCTATTTTTTTTAACAATCCAGGCAACACCAGTTTTATAATAAGGCGTTGCAAAATCGTAAACTTCTTTACGTTCTGGGGTAATTGACATCCCCGCAATAATACCATCAGCCTGGCCATTAGAGACTAGCTGAGCGGCAGAATTAAAGCTCATCGGTTTCATTGTATAGGTGAAACCTTCACGTTTAGCAATTGCTTGCATCATGTCCTGTTCAATACCGACATAATTATTATTTTTATCTTGAAATGTAAATGGTGCATAAGTTGCATCAGTTGTAATGGTGTAGTGTGGTTCAGATGCTTGACTCGTTGAAACGAAAGTAAAGAAAGCAGCGAACGTTGCTAGACCAAGTAAACATTTTTTTAACATAGTCATGAACTCTCCCTTATCCCACAAAAAAGTCGACCTAGTGGTCGGCTTTTTTAATTATTTTGATCATATATTAAGCCAAGAGCAGTATTGTCAATGCTTAAGCGTGCATAACCTTACTCAAAAACTCTTGTAATCGTGCATTTTTAGGCGCATTGAATACTTGTTCAGGTGCACCAGATTCTTGTATTTTACCGGATTCAAAGAATACAACACGATCAGCAACTTGCTTAGCAAATCCCATTTCGTGAGTAACAATGATCATGGTCATACCTGAGTCAGCTAGATTTTTCATAACTTCAAGCACATCGCCAACCATTTCTGGATCTAAAGCCGAAGTTGGCTCATCAAACAACATAATATCAGGTGACATTGCTAAGGCTCGCGCAATAGCAATACGTTGTTTTTGACCACCAGACAGTGAATTAACTGAAACATCTGCTTTATCTGCCAAACCAACAGTATCAAGTAATTCACGTGCCTTCTTCTCAGCCGCAACTTTATCTAACTTGCCCAATTCAACTGGGGCCAGCATAATATTCTCAAGTACGGTGTAGTTATTAAATAGATTGAAATTCTGAAACACCATGCCGATATTTTCACGGACTTTGTTAATATCTGTCTTTTTATCAGAAATATCAAAACCATCAACAACAATTGTGCCATCATCTTGTGTTTCGAGTTGGTTAAGCATACGTAAGAAAGTAGACTTACCAGAACCAGAAGGGCCAATCATTACGACAACCTCATTTTCAGCAATATCTAATGAAATATCGCGTAAAACATGATTATCGCCATATGATTTATTAACTTTGTCGACGTGTACTTTTACTTTTTTTTGTGCTTCACTCATGCACGTGTCCTCTTTTCTACCCAATTACTCAACCATGTGAGTAAAGTAATCACAATCAAGTATATCACAGCTACGATAGCCCATACACGAAAACCTTGAGAATTACGTGAAACAATCAGTGAACCTGTCTGTGTTAATTCTAAAATACCAATCGCCGATAGGATTGATGTATCTTTTAACGTAATGATAAATTGATTAATAAAACTTGGTATCATAATTTTGAGACCTTGTGGCATAATAACACGTCGCATAGATTTACTGTACGGTAAACCAAGTGACCGTGCCGCTTCCATTTGACCACGATCGACAGCTTCAAAGCCACCACGGACAAATGCGGCGGTATAAGCACCCTCATTTAAAATAAGCGTTAATAATCCTGCGGTAAAGGCGGGAATTTTAGTTCCTATCACACCAGGCAAACCAATATAAATAAAGAATGCCAATACCATCAGTGGCAACCCACGGAAAAGATAAATAATTGTTGTCGATATTGCCCTAATCCATGGTAATTGGCTAACACCCATAACACCAAGTAAAATACCCCAAATTGAAGCCAATACAATGGCAAATACGGTCAAAATAACAGTTTGCCATAATCCTTGCAAAAAGGCGTTACGGTTGGCATTTAAAATACCCATGACCGTACTGTTATCTTTTTTACTACCGGTAAAAGTCGCGGCACTGGCGCCTAAATATTTGGCGACAATCTTGTCATAAGTACCATCTTTTTTAATTTCGGCAAAACCGTGATTAAATGAAGCTAATAACTTGGCATTTTGTCCCTTTTTGACAGCAAAACCATACCAACCAGCTTGTATTGGTGCTTTTGGATTCATAACCTTTAATTTGGTACCATTTTTAACAGCATATTGAATCACTGGTAAATCACCAAAAGTTGCTTGTGCATTATCATTAATGACATCATTATACAGCGTGTCTGAATCATTAAAATAAGTCACCTTAAAACCATACTCTTTTTGTATAGATAAAGCATAGTCAGCACCAGAGGTACCAGTTTTAAGCGCAACAGTCTTACCCTTCAAGTCTTTTAAGGCTTTAATATTTGAGCCCTTTTTAACGGCCCAACCAATACCTGACCGATAATAAGGTGTCCCAAAATCATAAACCGCTTTGCGTTCATCTGTAATAGACATCCCCGCAATAACGCCATCAGCCTGATCTGAAGATACTGATTGTGTGGCGGCATTAAAACTCATAGGTTTTAATGTGTAGGTGAATCCTTCACGCTTAGCGATTGTCTTGAGAATTTCTTGATCGATACCTGTATACTGATTATTTTTGTCTTGAAAATCAAAAGGTGGATAAGTCGCATCAGTTGTAATCACATAGTTTGGCTTTTCTGAAGCGTTAGTATAAGCCGTTCCACTAATCAAAGATACGAATGCAATCAAAGATAAAATTAAAAATTGACTTGTTTTTTTCATAGTAACTTCATTCTAACAGCATCATCTTCTTAATTTTTGATGAATGTTAGCTTTTATGACATGTTAAAATTTCGTTATATTTTTTATTTTGAAGGCGCAATAAAGCGCCTCAAGCAAATTGAGGCGCTTGTCATGTCATCATTTATGGATGCACAGGCACCTTGATATCACCTGAGATAATCTTCTTCTGCGCTGATTCGATAGCTGACCATACTTCTGAAGAAGCGGAATCCTTAGCTACACCAACACCGTTTTCCTTCAAACCATAAGTAATGGTCTGCCCACCAGGGAACTTGCCATCCTTTGCCTTATTAGAAAGTGACTTAACAGCATTATCAACACGCTTAACGGCTGATACAAGAGTAAAGTTAGACTGCTTATTGTCTTTATCCTTATAATCACCATCGCGCTTTTGATCCATGTCAACACCGATGACCCAAACCTTTTTATCAGAATCGTCTGATAACTTTTGGTTCGTTGCCTTGGCTTCAGCAAAAACACCAGAGCCTGTGCCACCAGCTGCTTGGAAGATAACGTCAGCACCACCAGCAACCATTGAAGCAGCAATAGTCTTACCCTTAGCAGCATCGGTAAATGAATCAGCATACTGAGTTACGACTTTAATATCTGGGTTTGTTGCCTTGACACCAGCTTTAAATCCAGCTTCAAATGTATCGATAATATCACCATGAATACCACCAATAAAACCAACTGTCTTTGATTTTGTTTGTTTTGCTGCCGCAACACCAGCCAAGTATGATGATTGCTCTGATTTAAAGGCTAAAGATGCCACGTTCTTATCAGGCACAACAGCATCAACAATTGCAAAGTTTGTTTTTGGGTTCGCCTTAGCTACTGTATTCATAGCTGGAGCTGTCGCAAAACCAACACCATACACAAGCTTATAACCACCCTTAACGGCTGTTTGAAGATTTGTCTTAATATCTGACGCATCTGTACTTTGGAAGTAATTATAACCCTTCGTGCCTTGCGACAACTTATTATCTTTACCATAGGCTTTCAAACCTTCCCAAGCTGATTGGTTGAATGATCGGTCATCGATACCACCACCATCAGTAACTAAAGCAACCGTATAATTATTTTTACCGGCTGATTTTGAATTTCCTTGCGTTGCAGCATAAATACCACCACCAATGACTGCCACTGCAATAACACCAATTCCAATTTGCGCTGAACGTTGCATAATAAGTTATAACGTGTAAGCCCATTTTGCTTACACATCTCCTCTCAAATTTATAACTCTATTATGCGACATATCATGGTTAAAACCATGATAATTTCATTAAAATATCATTTAAAAAGCGAACATTATTATTTTTTTATTTATTTAGTTCGTTTTTAGAAACTTTTTGCAAACTATGGTTCGGATTTTGGTAAAATAAGCTTATGTCTAATTTCATTACCCATACAATTGAACCTTGGATGCCTCCAGGTGCACTCAAAGCCAAAGCCGATTACGCGCATATTGCTGATCAATCTGGGTGGACCGTGTTACCCTTAGCTCGCTATAATGATGCACGTTACGATGATGCAACACGTACGCAGTTTATTAATTCATGGTTACAGCAAGTCAACACAAACGATATTGTCCTACACCAGTTTCCTTCATATATGAGTGAAAAATTTGAAGTACAGTTCGCCAAAACATTAAAAGCACGCCAAGTTAAACGTGCCATTCTCATTCACGATATTGAACCATTGCGACTGATGAAACATCCAATCTGGGAATTTGATTTATTAAATCTTTATGATATCGTTATTGTTCATTCTCAGGCCATGAAAGTGCAACTTCAGTCATTGGGTGTCACAAGTCAATTCATAATACAACCTTTATTTGATTATTTGGGACTATCATACCCCTTTGTATCCTTTAGTCATGAGATTAACTTTGCTGGTACTTTTCAAAAATCACCTTGGTTGCAACAAGCACAAAACGTACATATCAATTTATTTGGTGCTAAACCAAAAAAATGGCGCGACACAACCTTTCCCGCTAATGTGACCTACAAAGGCAACCTTGATCCTGAGCAGTTAATCATGGCTTTTCGTGATGGATTCGGTCTCATTTGGGATAATGATTTTGAGGATAAAACGTACAAAACGTATACTAAATATAACGCACCTCACAAAGCAAGCCTTTATATTCGCGCCGGCTTACCGCTCATTGCTTGGCGCGAAAGTGCCATTGGCCAAATAATTGCCGAGCAGGAAGTTGGTTTTGTGATTGACAAGTTGAATCAGTTACCAGCGCAGCTATCTGAGACTACAGCTGCCCAATTCAATCTATGGCAACAAAATATGCAACCATTAGCACAGCAACTTGCTTCTGGTTATTTCACAAAAGCGACTTTAGCACAATTAACACAATAAAAAAGCGCTGCTAATGCAGCGCTTTTTAAGGTAATAACCGGAGTCGAACCGGCGATGACGGTTTTGCAGACCGTTGCCTTACCACTTGGCTATATTACCATGATTAAGGCTTGTCATTTTTTAAACCACAACAACGTTTATAATTATAGGGTAAAATCACCTAAATTACAAACACTTTGTTAATTATTGTCATTTGCCATCACTTCACCTTGCTTAATTACTATATGTGGTGTAATTGTGCCATCAGATAACCAAATCGGTGTTTGCGATTTTGGCTCCCACCAGCCTTTAATCTGATTGCGATTCACAAATACTAAATCAGTACCGTAAGGTAAATCTAAAATATATTGCAGGCTTGGTTCAATAGCTAAGGCAGTTGCCACAACAACTGGCATAAAGTTATTTGGTTCTTGGTTCCATTGCTCATTATCATTATCAGCAAATAGCAGCCAGCCCGTATCTTGTGACTGCGTTGGGGCTAACTCTCTATAAATCCAGCGTAAACTGCCACTACCATTCAATAGATGTTTGGAAACCAGCACAACCGCTTCTGGTTGATAAAAAACAGATTGCATAACATTTTCCTCTTAAAAATACTTGTATCGGTATTTTGGCTAAACATGGTCAGCCTAACTTATTTTCTAATAAAATTTGTGTCATGGCTTCCGCCATCTCAGGTGTACGTTGCCACTCTTCCCAACCGTCATACTCCAATGGCAGTAGTTGATAGTTAGCATTAATGTAATTTTCTAATTGTTCTACATAAGAAGATCTTGGAATATTAATTTTTAAAATGCGTACTGACTTGATGTAGCCGTGCTCAGCTGCATATTCAGCACGCCCATTGTGTGGTATATTGCCAAGTTCATAATATATTGAACCATCTAAACGCGTTATTTCTTCAATGAGATTAAATGTCTCTTTCATGCCTTATCCCCACTTTTTGCTGTCTCACATTATCACGTACCACTAACCAACTCGCAACCCAAATACTCAACAGAATGCCTAGCATCCCCAGTAACATTGTCACAACTTCAGTTGCCAACAGCTTAGCATTAATAAACATAGCAATCGGATATTTTAAGCGTACAAACCAAATAATTAACGGTAAATTACTGCCCAATACACCAAAAAACAGTGTATTAATTGCTGTCCCTAGAATTTGTCCACCAATGATTTTTGCATGGCCATATAGACTGCTACTGGTCATTTCTGGTGTCCGCTCCAACACTTCATTTAAATCGGCTACAATAGCCATCGCTGCTTCAGCAACTGCACCAAGAACAGATAACAACATCACGGCAATCGCCACATCACCAAAATGAATACCAACAGTTAGCGACAGTCCTTCTAGTTCTTCAGAATTTTCGGTTGTAAAGCCCTGAAATTGGCCAAAATATTGCATAATAACGGCAATTATCATTAAAATAGCAACAACAATAACACTTGTTTTAAAGGCATTGTTTGTGACCTCACTATTTTCAGCACCTAAATAAATGGCGACAGCCAAAATGATTAGACTCATGATACCTGTAATAATATAAACATTAAATTGCCAATTAATTAAAACAATCAGAACAAAAATAGCTGCAAAATTCAGCAGCAGACCAATGAACACTTTTAGTCCTTGCATATGACCAACTAACAGCATCAATACAAATAAAATAATAATTAATACACCGATTGTATTCATTGCCTACCTGCCTTTCTTGTCAGTGCGAGACCAACAATAACACTGGTTACAGGTACCGCCAAAACAATTCCGATGGCTGAAATGACAGTTTGCAAAATACCAAGATTCATCACTTGATCCATGATGTAGGCCCAGTTATTGCCATTACGTAACATCAAAAAGACCATTGGCAAGGTCTCAGCTATAAATATCATAAATAACACATTCATTAATGTACCCATAATTTCGCGGCCAACAGACACACCGGCATGCCAATAATCACCAAACTCACGTATGCTATTTTCACGTCGCATCCCAAATTGCATCGCCACAATATCAGAAGCCTCATCCATAACAGCGCCCAAAACACCAATGACCGTTTGTGCCATGAATAAGGTGGCCGGTACTTGTGTAACATATGACATGGTCTCAAAATGGACACCAACATTGTGAGTTACATCCAAAACAATAATTAATAAAATAATTGTCAAGAACGTAGTGATTAAGGTGGCTGCTAAAGTTAATGCCATCTGTAGTGTTCGACCCAGAACCAGAATCAAACTGACTGCCGCGAAAAGTATACTCAAAATACTAAAAATCAATAAAACATTCGTATCTTTGTTATGAATATCTACCAACAAAGCGACGCCAAATAAAGCAATATTAATCAACATACTCAATAATAGCCAACTCGTCGCACGCCACTTACTATACATTAATAACAGCGCCAAAAAGAATGTCATTAATGCACCGACCCAAGCATCACGTTTCAGCGATAAAATATGTGTATTGGCAGCAACCTTTTCTAATAATAATTGGTCTCCAACACGATATTTTTGTGTCATCACTTGTGATTTTGCATAGTCATTGTGAATGACAATAATCCTTTTTTCCCGATTCAATAACTTGACAGTTAATCTTTGTGTTATCATGACGTCAGCATTGCCATGTTCATCGGTGGTTTTTTGTGTCACCGATGCCTGTACTTGTGTCACTTGGCCAACTGGATTCTGATATAAAAAAGCATCGTGTCGTAAAAAAAGCCAGACAAAGAGCACGACAACCAATAACAAGCCATATTTTATTGTGTGCCTCATATTTTTCAATTATCTAACCGTCTATTCTTACCGGATACAGTGATTTGTCGCGTCAGAAATTTCACGCGTTGCATCAATCTCGCAGCCTTACCTTTGTCACGGTCATCTCGTGTTTCAGCCAAATAAGACGTTAATTCCGTCATATCAAAATTTGAAGTTATAAATGTCGTCAACTCGTTTTGCATGCGATATTCTAAAATAACCCCTAGAATATCGTCACGTATCCACATACTTAAATTTTCAGCACCTAAATCATCTAATATTAATACGGGTATGCTTTTTGCTTGTGCCATCATGCGTGATTTCAAGTCATTAGATCGCCCAATAGCATCTTTCAAATCAGCAGCAAATGACGGGAAATGCAACATCATTACGCCAATATTATTGGCCGCTAAAGCATTGGCTAGCGCCCCCATCAAATATGTTTTACCGACACCAAAATCACCATACAAGTACAACCCTTGTGTATACTGGTCTGGTTTAGCGATTAGTTGTGTTAACGTCTCTACAATTTCTGTCACTGCCTCTGCACGACCAGATTCTACGGCGATGGTCTGTAGATCAGCATTTTTAATCGCCTTAGGCATTTTATAAGTAATGAGCTTATCAGCCTGCATCAACTGTTGCTGCTTTTTTTCATCGGCAACGTAACGAACATGTGGGTAGCCTTTTTCAATCTCTAGTTGTGGATAATAACCAGGATATAAAGACTTTTCCCCAGATTGAATACGTTTTTTTTGTTGAATAAATTCATGTAAGTCCATCATTTTGAGTTGAAAAGCATCTGCTTTCAGTTCTTTTTGATGTGCAGACCAAAATTGACGTATATCTGAGTCCTCAGCAATACTTTGTACAATTTCGGCTAGTTTAGTTTCTTCAATTTTAGGATATTTTTGTTGAAATTGTTTGAGAATGTCTGATAAATTTTGCATATTAGTTTCTCGTCTTTATATTCTTTAGTTTAGCTAACGCAGCGGCAGCTGCATCGGTGCCCATGTTTGCTGACGATTCCGGTGCTACTGTTTTTGCCTGTTGTTGTAAAAATTTAGGCGCTGTTTTTTCAATTTTTTTAGAGCGACTAAAACGTTTTTCCTGTCTGGATAAATTAGCTTGTTGATGTTGCTGAATTTGAACTAATGCTTTTTCAGGAGAATCAACACGATTTTGCGTCCATGAATCAGCAATTGTTGTGACCAAAGCGCCTTTTAGACTATCATTCTGCAGACCAATCAACACATAATGGACCAAAATATTGATAACTGCCATTGGCAGAACACTTTGTGCCACTAAATAATCCACCAAATCACGTTCATTTTTTAACACTAAGCCATTTTTTAGCGTCGTTTTAACATAGGCTAAAAAGTCTTGGGCGCTCGTTGTATTTGCAATTTCAATCAAAGCCTTAGCTTCTGAATTTTTAATCTCTGGCATCCTATTTTTTTCGTCAGTTACTTGATTAGTAGCCGGTACCATCACAGATTGTGGTCGCGCTACTTGCGCTCGTAATAAGCGTTGTACATCTTTTTCACTTATTTCATGTTTATCAAGACTGACACTCTGACTGATGATATTTGCTAATGTCACTTCATCCACACCATAGTTTAAATGCATGGCAACTAGAAAATTATGGTGTTTCTCGATTTCATCTTTCGTTGTACCATGTACCATCTCTGCCATATCATTGAAACTAAAGTCAGTTGCTTCTGCAGTAACCTTTGCCTCTTGATACGCTAATGGTGTGGTTGGTACACTCTCATCACTTTGATTCTGAAAAACTTGTAAGAACCGCGCAGAAATATCCTTGCCTAATAGTTCCTTTTGCCCCTGAACATCGTAACGCATTTGTAGTGTTAAATAGCGTTCTTCACCAACAAATTTATATAAAAGGCCAGCGAGTAAGGGCTCTTTGAAAAAGCGATCTGCCATTAATGGCATCATCAACCGATAGCCGTAAACTTCACCTACAGCATCGTGTTCATAAAAAGTTTTAATGAGTCCTGCAGCCTCAAGACGGCGACGAAATTTAACAAAATTAGGTAAACTAATATTCAAACTATCTATCAAAAAATTATGATCTTGTCGATGTAACTGATTGGCTGTATAAGGTAACTCATTGACTAACAAATGATACAAGGCATAACTTGTCGAGCCAATAAAAGGCAAATATAAAGTAAACACACGTTCTAGGTCGTCTGGTGTAATAAGATGATCACTTCGAATGAAAACACCTGAAGTGGCGTGAAATTCAATTGTCTCACTACTTTGTGTCATATTCTGGTGCAATGTCCTTTAATTTTTCTATGAGATTGTCTACTTGTGCTTTCAGCTGTGATTTATCCCCGTTATTATTAATCACGTAGTCAGCACGAGCTACTTTCTCTGCAATTGGCATCTGTGTACGCATACGGTTTTTGGCTTGTCGCTCATCTAAACTGTCACGAGATTTTAAGCGCGCTAATTGTACCTCAGGGTCAGCGCTGACAACAATGATTTTATCCACATGATAATTTTTATCATATTCTCGTTCGAACAAGAGCGGGATGTCAAGGATTAAAACAGGTACGTGTTGTGTGCGCCAAAAGTTTATTTTATCTGCCATCACTGAACGAATCGCTGGTTGCATAATTGCATTCAATCGTTGTAATTCACTTTGATTATCAAAAACAATATTCCCTAATTGACTACGGTTTAACACACCGTTTTCAATGACACCGGGACCAAAAGCGAGTTTAATGGCTTCTAGTGTATGCGTGCCAGGCTCAACAACTTCACGTGCCACGACGTCGGCGTCAACAATTGGCATCCCTGCATCTCGTAGCATGGTACTGACTGTCGATTTTCCAGTAGCAATGCTACCCGTTAAACCAATAATAACCATTAGGCCGCCTGCCTTTCTGCTAATTTGAGCGTCAAAAGATGACGCGAATAAGCAACACGTGTGGCATTAAGATAGGGAATGACATAAATGTAAGCTAGTCCTGCTGTTACAAAACCTAAAATATGCCAACCAATAAAGCTCAATTCCAACAAAAATAACTCCCATTTACGACCAGCCATTAGTCGACGACTAATCGTGATGTAATCAGTTAACTGACGTTGACGTGTCCCATGTTCAATATCTATTTTATAAATGAAATAAGTCTGTGAATAAGCAAAATACTTAACCACTCCTGGTACAATCAATAATAATGTCCACAAAAACATCAAGACACTTTGGACAATAGCTAACAACAATGTGTGCCAAATATTACCATGCGTAAAAGCTTGAAAAGCGGTTTTTAGGGTTGGTTTTGTTTTGGGTTGCTCATACCAGTCAATTAGTGTCCAACACACACTCCACGTCAATACAAGCTGCACTGCTTGACTCAAAATATCTTGAATCGTCTCATACATTTGGCTAATACGATCATCACTAGAAACACTAACATCACTTATCGTTGCGAATTGTCGGAATACAATATACAGAGATAAGAGTGTACTAACTGTTGTCAAAATCGTTAAAACAATTGGTACGATGTTGATTTTAATAGCTGTGCCTAAACGACCATGATATAACGCACGTGCTTCACGCTTAACATTACGAATGCTAATTGGTTCTATTGAATTCATTCTTTCTCCTAAATAACTGAATTTGGTTTAAGCTGGCAAAACGGACAAAATGTCGTACCACGTTGTCCAACCTTAATCTTTGACATGGAAGTGCCACAACGTAAGCACGGTTGCCCCACACGTCCATAGGCTTGTAATTCATTTTGGAACTGACCGACTTCGCCAAAAACATTGCTAAAACTATGCACGGTTGTTCCATGATGCTTAATGGCTCGTGCCATTTCGTCAATAATATTTTGTCTTAAAACGGCTAACACTGTTCGTGACAAACTATTGGTTGGCGTTTCAGGATGAATTTTACTCTGCCAAAGCACTTCGTCAGCATAGATATTACCAATGCCAGCAATTTGATTTTGATCCAATAAGAAGCTTTTGACTGGCTTCTTTGATTTGGCAAACGCAGTCACCATATAATCTAAGGATAAATCATCAGCAGTGGGTTCTGGACCCAGTTTTGCCAACGAGGGCACGTCAATTTTTTCATGTCCTGTTGTCGCTAAAACCATTCGTCCAAAACGACGTGTATCGTTATAGAAAACGGCACGATTATCCGATAGTTCAAAAATAATTTCCGTGTGTTTATGTGGTGTTGCTTCACGCGGTTCAACAGAGTACTGCCCTTCCATGCGCAAATGAGAAACAATGGTATGGCCATTGGACAAACGTAATAATAAATACTTTCCTCGGCGATCAATTGCTGTAAAAGAGGCATTCATAACGCCAGTAATAAAAGCATTTGAATCACCGCTAATGACTTTTGGATACGGTAATTTCACCTGAACGATATGTCCACCAATAATTAATTTTTTTAGACCACGGCGAACCGTTTCAACTTCTGGTAACTCTGGCATACTGAACAAATTCCCTTTCTAGCCAAACACAATGATGCGTTGACAGTGTGACGGCATGTCGTTAATACTCATTTTACCACAATAAAAGCTGTAGCAATTTTTACAGTATATAGCCTGATAAAAAAAGAAGCTATGCAACTAATGCAATGACTTCTTTTTAAACAAACAACAAAACTTTATGATAATTCAGCAATTGTTGCCCCATCCCCACCTGCGTTAGCGTTAGCAAAGTGGTAGGCCTTAACACGACGATCAGATCTTAAAAACTCGGTGACACCTTGTCTTAAGGCACCTGTCCCTTTACCATGGATAATCTCCACAGTACCAAGATTAGCAAGCACTGCAGTATCTAAATAGCGATCCAATTCTGCCAACGCTGCTTCATATCGGACGCCACGTAAATCCAAACGAGACTTCGCTGTCGCACGTGCTGAACCAGAAGCCGTCTTGGTTTTAACAATTTTCTGTTGTTTTTGTTTGGCTTTAGATTGTTGGGCTTTGGCAGTTGCTTCTGTTTTAACAATGTCATCTTCGTCAACAAGCATTTTTAAAATACCCATCTCAACTTCCCATTGTCCGTTACTGTGCTGTTTAATTAACGTTCCCTGCTGGCCATAGGATTGCACAGTAATCTCATCACCAGCTACTAGCTGTTTAGCTCGCTTGGCTTTTTGAAGTATCTTATTCTTTTCCAGACTACTATTTTGGCGCAAGCCATCCAGCTGACGTTTTTTAGCCTGTAAGTCTTGCTCACTAAGCTCACCCGCACTTTGACCTGCATTTAGTCGTGCTTTACGAATTTCTGAGATCATTTGTTCAGCTTGTTTTTTAGTTGCTGCAACAATATGATTCGCCTCATTTTTGGCATCTAATACAATCTTGGCGCGCTCTTTTTCCAACTGCCGTTGCTGTTCTGATAATGCTTCTGATTGTTTTTCCGTTGCTTTTAATTGTTCAGAAAGTGCTACATCATGTTGCTTAACCGCGTCACGTTGCGCAACCAAATCAGCAATCATTTGATTAAGATCTTGATCGGCATCGCTAGTCAAAGCTGTTGCTGCACCAATCACATCGTCGCCAAAACCTAAGCGCTTAGCAATTGCCAAAGCATTCGATTGACCTGGTACCCCCATCAAAAATTGATAGGTCGGCTTTAACGTACTGACATCAAAAACCATTGATGCATTAAGCGTTTCCGGTCGGTTATAACCATATAGCTTCAATTCCGGATAATGTGTGGTTGCAATCACAAAGGCACCCAAGCTAGCAACTTTATCTAAAATAGCAATTGCCAGTGCAGCCCCTTCAGCAGGATCCGTACCGGCGCCTAATTCATCAAAAATAACAAGCGTTTTATCGTCAATACGATCAATCATCGAGACGATATTAGCCATATGTGAACTAAAGGTTGATAAGCTTTGCTCAATTGATTGTTCATCACCAATATCTGCAAAAATTTCATGAAACACACCAACAGTTGATGGGCGTTTTGTCGTAATAAACAAACCAGATTGCGCCATCAACTGTAATATGCCTAGCGTCTTGATAGTTATTGTTTTACCACCTGTATTGGGACCCGTGATAATAATAGCCTTATAACCATCGCCAAGTGCAATATCATTGGCAACAGCCAAATCTTTGTCTAGTAGCGGATGCCAAGCTTGTTGCAAGTCAACTTTATTTTCTGTATTAACCATCGGCTGCATAGCATCCAACCGAGCTGCTAGTCGTGCCTTGGCATTTACAAAATCAAAATGCCCCAGAATCATCACATTATTGGCGATTTCTTCTGTGTGTGGCGCTAAGGTCGCTGATAGTTCTTGTAGCACACGTTGTTCTTCGGCTTGCTCTTGGACACGTAGTTCACTTAATTTGTTGTTAAGCGTCACAACTGCTTGTGGCTCAACATACAACGTTTGTCCCGTCTGACTCTGATCATGGACCACACCGCCAAATTGACTACGATACTCAGCCTTAACAGGCAAGACATAGCGATCAGAGCGTATGGTCACAATTGGATCACTTAAATATTGTGCCGTCTTGCCTCGCGTGTATGCTTGCATTCGATTTTTAACTGCCTGCTCTGTTCCGTTGATACGGTCACGCACATGCTTCAATTCGTAGGATGCCTCATCATTAAGGCGGCCTGAGGAATCAATGGCAATCTGAATTTGACGTGTGATATCAGGCAATGTCACTAAATTCTTGGCTTGTTCAGGTAGCACACGTAATGATTCGCCTATCGCCTCGTCCTGCATTTGCTCAAAAAAACTGGCAATCGTAGTTGTGTTACGTAACACGAGACTCATTTCAGATAGTTCAGTGGCACTCAAACTTGCTTCAATATTCAATCGCTTTAAGTGTGGGGTAATGTCACTCAATTTAGATAGTGGTATACCACCCTTTAAGCGATCAATCAAAACAGCATCGGCTGTTTCTGCTAACCAGTGATTAATCAGATCAACATCACTGACAGGCTGTAGTTCATTAGCTTCTTGCAAACCTGTTGGCGTTGATAAAAAATCATTGAGTTGTAATTTAATTTTATCGTATTCTAATGTTTGTAAAACTTTATTATTCATATTTGTTTAGTATCTATCTTATTTATAGGCTGTACGAAAGTTATCACAATAAGGTGCCCATAAAATTATAGCCACCAATGATAAATTTGTTCAGCGAAAAAAGGGACATTGTCGAGGATCTGATTTAACTGGGGTGTGTTCAAGAACTGGTCTTGAATCCATGTATTTGGGACAACCGACAATAATTGGAGTGTGAAAAAAGCAATCACTGCACCAATAAAGCCGTAGAGGATACCACCAAGTACGCCATCAACCCACCCTAATAGCGGAATATGTCGAATAATTTTTAAGGAACGTAACACATAGTGACTGATTGCACCACCAACCATAAGTAATACAATAAACACTAGTCCTGAGCCCAAAAATTGTGTCCCGTGACTAACCACATCTTGTGGTACACTCGTTCTTACAAATTGCCCGTTCACGAAATTAGTTACTACTGAACCAACTGGCTTGGCAAATTTAATTGCTATATACCAAACAACAAACCAGAGCGCAATTCTTAATAAACCATTGACAAAACCATGTCGATAGCCGGATATAAACCATATTAAAATAAAAATGATGGCAGCGCCAAGTAAAATCATATTGAGGTTCCTTGTTTAAAAAGTTTATTAGTTGATCGTGCCTGGCTATCTTGCTTCGCGTGGTCAATAATTGAGCCAATCGCACTTTTTGATTCACGTCTTGTTGCCGGTTTCGTTGGTTGTTCACGCGCTGCTAACATTTTTTCTAGCTCAACAACTTGTTTTTTTAAGTTGTCTACTTCAGCTTGCTTATATAATTGATCTGATAATGCATTAAAAGTCAATAACATGGCTTGATCCATCGTTGAAATTTTAGGGGCAACAACTTTAATTTGTTGCCACTCCTTATTCAACAAAGTTTCTACTGCTTTAAAGTGTGGTAAGCTTGCCTGCCCTGAAATGATGTAGTTTTTACCAGCCAAATTTGCTTTATATTGTCGTTTCTCTTTTTGAGTTGCCATTGTATTATCCCTTATGATGTCCTACCAATTATACACCATATTTTTCTCAACAAAAACTGATATACTTATATTATGCAAATCGTTCTTCAAGTTTCTATACCACAACTTAAAAAAATGGCGGCCTATTACGCTCCTTACGCTGTTTCCAAAGCACCAAAAGGTGCAGTGTTTGCAGCTAAATTATCACAAGCAACAGTAACAGCTTACAAATCTGGTAAAGTCCTATTTCAAGGGAGCGGTTTTAAAGTAGAAGCTGCTCGTTGGCAAGACAATGCAAACCAGCCGACTCAAAAAATGAATGCTAGTCACGTAACGCCAGGTGCGACTATCCCAACTGATTTTGCTAATTGGTCTGTTATTGGGTCTGATGAGGTCGGTGCGGGAGCCTACTTTGGCCCACTGACAACAGCGGCTGTTTTCGTATCTAAAAATGACCTTGATTGGGTAAAAGCGCTGGGCATAGCTGATTCAAAAACTCTGACTGATGCCAAAATGCGGGACATAGCCCCTGAAATTATTCAACGCCTCCCTCACCATGTGGTCAATTTATTACCAGAAAAATACAATGCCCTACAGCCTCACAATAATGTTAATCAACTCAAGGCCATCTCACATAATTTTGCTTTGCATAAAGTCTTAGAAAAAATTGCGCCAATAACACCTGATGCCATTTTAATAGACCAATTCGCCCAAGCAACCACTTATTTCAACTATTTATCAAAAGCACAACAAAGCCCAGTCATTAGACAAAATGTTTATTTTACAACCAAGGGCGAACAGTACCATTTAAGTGTTGCAGCTGCTTCTATACTCGCTCGTGTGGTAGAATTAGATACTATGGTAGCTTTAAGTCACGAAGCTGGCATGACGCTCCCTATTGGAGCAGGAAAAGCTGTGGATTTAGTTGCGGCAAAATTAATACGTCAAGGTCAAGATTTAAATCACTTTGCTAAACTACATTTTGCAAATACGGCTAAAGCTAAATCACTCGTCAATTAAATTTATAACTTATATACTGGAGGCTCACTTATGTTTTTCATGTTATTCGTACCGCTACTTATTGTTTTATTTGTCGTTTATTTCTTCGCTTCTCTTTTTGCTAACACATTTGGTATTCTACCAAGATTGATTTTAGCAATTGTTTTTATTCTCTTAATCAGTTTTGTTATTAAAAACTTTTTCGCAGTGGTTGGTGTCTTGCTACTCATCGGCTTAGCTTTCTGGATCCGCGCAACATTTATTCAACCACCTAAACAACCCCATCACGACAGTCATGATCAAACATTTGATGGCGATTTTGAAGAAGTCGATAAAGATAAACATTAAAATCAAAAAAACACTTCGCGATAATTCGTGAGGTGTTTTTTAATGCATATCTTCTTTTTAAAACACACTAATAATTAATAAGCATTTTTCTTTATATTCTAAGTTCATTCTGATATGATTGTTCTATTGAACTATTTTAATTAGCATAGTTTATGTTTTCTTATGCACATAATTTCACAATTTATACATATCTGAAAGTAGTTACTATTATGAAAAATTACAAACCCACCTTACGCACATTAGTGCACCATCCGACAACGTTAGCTTTGGCTTTGGTAAGCACCATGGTCATGTTTATGTTGACTTATAATACCGTCATTCGCTATGGTTTCTCTTGGCCAATTTTATTAAATGTCATCAAAATTTATCCTCTGGCAGTTATTTTCATCTATTGCTTAAGGACTTATGTGACCTTACCACTGGTCATACGCCTGCACCACTACTTCCCAAAAGCTATTTCAAACAAAATTCCGCGTCATATCACTGTGCCTTTGCTGGTTATTACTGGTAACGTCTCGATTATGATGGCAATTCTTACGGAAACACATCGTCAGCTATATCCGCTGTTTTTACCTGGTTATATAGATAATTGGGCCAAAACCTTTTTTGTCGCTATTCCCTTATTCTTTTTTATTGTTCGACCCGCGATTATTTATATCTTTAACCATTTAAAACTGCGTTTTCCAAAAGTCGATTAAAAAAAGGTCTCCTTGACGTAAGGACACCTTTTTTTAGTTAACAGTTATTCAACTATTCTTTGAATTGAACTGGTTTTATTAAACACCATCGTCTCAGAATCATTTGACGTCAGTTTTGGCCATGTCAAGTTCGGTGCAATATTTGGATTGCCATACTTAATAAACTGATAGAAATAACTTTGCATTTGGTGTGCTAATTGCTGAGCTGATAACTGATCCATGCCAGCTAACATCGGCGCATTGTCCCACATTTCAAAATTATCAAATATAAACGGCAATTCGATACAATGACAAGCCAAAATGTTTGGGTCAGCTGCCGGATAGGCCATTACATATTGGAAAACATCATTATGCCTATCTGCCATTGCCTTAAACAGTCTGGATGTTGGTTCAGTAAATATCGTTGTTGTACTCGTTGCAATAAAATCTAAATAATCGGCTTTTTTACTTTGTGGTGTTTGATGAAAAAATGAGGTCGTCTCGTGCGTTGTCGTTCCGCCAAAGATTGCCACATGACCTTGCGCATGTCGCACAGCTTCAGAAATAATATCACCCTTTAACAGTTTGCCGTCAATCATTGGAATAAATCCAGTAGGAACATAATCGTGCGTCCGCTTTTGCATGGCTAACGTTACCGCTCCCTGTGCGGCAATTAATTCATCATCGGCCACATCTAATAGTTTTGAAGCTTGTTTGCTAGATAAATTAAAATGTGACAACAGTAGGGATGCGAGCAGTTGCGCATTTTCTTCCGATAAGGCTTCAACACTACCAGGAAAACTCATTAATCCAAGGCGATTAAAGAGTTGATAACTCTCGTCAGAAGCTAGTAAAGCTAAGCTGTACCAGGCTCCGGCTGATTGACCTGCCACTGTTACTTGTTCTGGGTCACCACCAAAGGCACTAATATGACGTTTTACCCATTTTAGGGCTGTGATCAAGTCATTCAAAGCTAAATTACCATCAGAGATGCCAGGTAATCGTAAGTTTCCAAAAACGCCTAGTCGATAATTAACGGTGACAACGACAACATCCCCATTCTCAGCTAAATGACGTGCATCATACCATGATAATGCCCCGCCACCTGTCAGAAATCCACCACCATGAATCCAGAAAAGCACAGGCTTTTTTCCTCTGACATCCGGTGTCCAAACGTTTAAGCGAAAAGCATCCTCACTTTGATTCTTTTCCCCTGGCTTAGAACCCATAACAGAGGCTAAACGATTTGGCCCTTGCTTGAATATCACACCAGGTTGCCTAGCATCTCGCACACCAGTCCAAGATATAGGTGTCCCGACATGCTTGAAACGCCCTTGATTACTGCCATATGGTACATCATAAAAAGCGCTTGTTTGCCCTTCTTTTGTTCCTAATAATTGCCCTTGTGAAATCGTAACTACTGTTGCTTCATCTGCCATTTTTTACCTCTTCACCTAATACTAGATCATAATACCTTTCATAAATGACGTGAGTATCACGTCAATCGATGCTGTGTCTAACGCTTTACCATAGAAGAACACATTCATATAAACATCACCGAATAGCATATCTAAGACCACATCGATATTAATATCTGCCTTAATCAGCCCATCATCAATGCCCCGTCTTAATAATTGACTTGCCTGCTGTCGTCTTGGCTCAAAGAAACGTTGGTGAAACTGGTCTAATAAGTCGCGATCTTCTAGAATCGCAGTGATTAGTGCACGGCCCAGCGCGCTATCTAAAACAACAGTCAATTCCACGATGACTTGCTTAAAATCATCTAGTAATGGTGCTTCCTGATTGAAAACCACATGATCATCAGCTGTATCAAGGAAGGTTTCAAGTAGTAAGTTTTCCTTGCTACCCCACCAACGATAAATTGTTGCCTTACCCACACCCGCTTCTTTTGCAATCCGTTCTATTGTTAAATTAGCAAATTTAAAATCTTTTAATAGTGTCATTGTTGCTGTCATAATTGCTGATTTGGCTGCTTCATCTCGTGGTCGACCTGCGTGTGTCATATTTGTGTTCAAATTATTCATTGTGACCTCCTTCTGCCACTAATTATAAAACGATACGTTTCGTTTTTCAAGAGAAGATTAAGCGTATAAAATAAGAACATCTTAATGTAGGTAATATCTGCTATAATATAAGTATAATCTCATAAAACCTTGCAAGCATATTTGTTTTATTTTAAGAAAGGATTTTTCCGTGCAGACATATGATAATAAAACAGCGCTTCTAAATGCCATTCAAAGTAATTATGCTAAATACATCAATGAATTTGAAACCATTCCTAATGCCCTGCAAGATAAGCGCATCGACGAGGTTGACCGCACACCTAGCGAAAACTTAGCATACCAGTTAGGTTGGCTGACCGCCATATTGCGCTGGGAGAGTGATGAACTATCAGGAAAAAAAGCCGAGGTGCCCGCACCAGGTTATAACTGGGGACATCTCGGTGATTTATACCAATCGTTTTACCAGACATATGCAGATATGACACTTGAGGACAAAATCGTTTTATTGAATCAGCGTGTCTCGGAAATTTGTGACATGATTACACGGTTACCCGATGAGGTACTCTTTGAAGCTAACCAACGTGACTGGGCATATACCAAGGCACAATGGCCAGTATGGAAATGGCTACACATCAATACTGTCGCACCGTTCAAAACTTTTCGCACCAAAATTAGAAAATGGAAAAAAGTTGCTTTAAGTTAAACTACTGACCATTAGTTTAAAATCAGAACAGCAATTGATAGATACGATGCAAACAATAGCCAAGCAAGATATGGGATTAGTAAATATTTTACGCGGCGTTGATCTAACACTAATAACCAAACAACTAAACTATCCATCACAACAATCATGATTGAGGCTAACCATAAATTGGCAAAAGAGAAGAACACCACCGTCCAAAGTATATTCAAAGTCAATTGGCCATACATGGCATAATATATGACCTGCCTATTGGTTGTCACACTGCTAAGCTTGGCACAATAAATGCCAAGTAGAATATATAAAATACCCCAGGCAGGGCCAAATAGCCAGCGTGGTGGTGCAAGTGGTGGTAAGTTAAATTCGCCATAGACTTTAGCAATTGACACACCCCTAATCCACTCGACGCTAAATGACGATAAAGACCCTAAAATTAAAATAGCTACTGTAAACAATACAGCTTTCACTGGGACAGATAATTGTTTCATCATGATTCTCCTTTTTACTTTTCTATTCATCCTATTACTCTATTCTAACATTCGACGGCCACGTATTTTAAACTGATCACTTGGACAAGGCAACATTGTTAAGGAGGTAACTGATATGACCACAACCAAACAAAAAATCGTTATAGCTGGTGGTACTGGCTTTGTGGGACAAGGCATCATTAAACAACTACCACCACAATTATTTGATGTTCACAGTCTGTCACGCCATGGCCGTCAACCAAAGAATGGCGAGTCAACGACCTACCATGCCGTTGACTTTAATCAGCCTGATCAGCTACAAGCTGTTATCATGGATGCTGATTGGGTGATTGACGCAATTGGTATTCTATTGCCTAACCCTATCAAAAAACAAAATTACCAAAATAGTAGTTACGAACCGGCAAAAAAATTGATCGATGTTGTCGTGCAATCGCCAAAAACAAAATTTTTGTTTGTTTCAGCTAACACCGGTCCCTTCTTTATGAGACCCTATCTCAAAGCAAAACGTGCCGTTGAGAAAGATATGGCACAACTACTTCCTAAGCGTTCTTTTTCGGTTTACCCAGGAATTATTTTTGACAAAGATCGCACCAGTTCTTACCTACCTGGCTTAATGGTGGCTCGCCTGCGAGGCATATCTTACTTTTATAAGCTAAGGGCAATTCCTAGAACATACTTCGCTAAAGAAATTAAAAAAATATTATTAGGTCATCGTAGTGAATTACAACAGCGACGTGTGTAATCACGCGCATCCCTATCACGAGAAAAACTTTAAGGAGAGAAAACATGGATGAAAATGGCACAAACGTACCTGCTGAAGTGAAAGGCTGGAACTGGGGCGCTTTCATGTATAACATTTTTTGGGGTATTGGCAACAAAACCTATTTGCCTTTACTATGCTTAATTCCCGTTTTTAATTTTGTTTGGATTTTCGTATGCGGCTTTAAGGGTAATGAGTGGGCTTGGCAAAAGAATGATTACAAGGATGTGGCGACTTTTAAGGCCGTACAAGCCACATGGAACCGTGCTGGGCTAGTGCAGTTCGTTATTACAATTGCCGCTATGATTTTGTATTTCTTATTCTTTGCTGCCATGGTATCATCGCTTATCAATTATTCACATGATTAAAAATATCATGGTTAAATATCAAATGTGCAAATGCTTATCCACATTAAAAGATGTTCTAGAGGGTTGCGTATGACTGCAATAGAGTTGACTTAATCTATATTTTTCTTTAATTTCTGTAAATCATTATATGGCACATTAAAGAAAAGAGAAAAAAATGTTTATAGGTAAAAACGTTAAATTGTCACATTATCACGAAGATGATGCTAAAAAACTAGCTGAATGGCAGTGGGATGATGATTTCATTAATCCCTTGTGTAACGATATGATTCATCCTTATACGCCTGAAAATTGGGAAAAATTATTTCGTGAGGCCGCTGATAGTTATGAACGTGTTGAATTCACTGTCAGAAAAATTGACGATAATCGATTGATTGGTTTTGTCGATTTATTAGATATTAGTATTCGAAATCACTCGTGTGAACTAGGTATCGGCTTTCCGAGAAAAGAAGATCGCTCACAAGGCTACGGCTCTGAAACACTTGATTTAATTTTAGACTATGGCTTTAATAATTTGAATATGCATAAAATCAAATTATCTGTCTATCCCTTTAACATTGGTGCCATCAAAGCATACACGAGAGCTGGCTTCAACAAAGAAGGAAGCTCAAAAGATGAAGTATTTTATAATGGTCAATGGGTTGATATTGATCATTACGCTATTTTTCAAAATGATTGGTATGCTAGACAATAGCAATAAAAAGAACTGTGGATTAAGGCGTTTAATCCACAGTTCTTTTGTTCTTAATCAATAATATTAACAACTAACCGTTCCAACCTTTTGACATAATCAATGTAACACCACAATGCAATATCTACTGACCAATGATCTGAATAAATCGTAAAAAAAATAGCATACTAGTTGTTTTCGTTTAAGTATGTCACAATTTTTTTAATACTATCCATGTTTGTCAAATCAATATAAAATTTTCCATGTGTTGACATATTAATTGTTTTTGACAAAACCAGTTCCTTTAATTGTTCGTTCTTATCTAACAACATTAATACTTCTTTTTTCGACAAAGCCACCTGTTTTTCCGGCTCACGTTGAGCATAAAAATAATAAGCACGATTTTTACCAGCAGTGATATTGCCAATATTCCAAATTACATCTCTTATACTGCGCTTTTCGAAAATACCATACTTTGTCATACGATTGTATTATTGCTCCTACTAAATTTTTAATTAATTTTATTATAACACTAACTTTTCGAAACATCCCCTTGGTTAGCTTGCTTTAAATAACGGGCTAAATTTTGTCTAAACATGTGGTAATTACCAATACTAAAAGTTGCCTGTTCATAATCAATGTTGAATATTGGTTGATTAAAAAAATCATTGATGGCTTGCACTTCAACAATCGTCAATCTGAATTTTTGTGTGTCTTTTATGGCCATTTTTACTCTAACGCACAACAATAAAAAGTATATACCGTGACTACCAAACAAGCTTTTTTGTATCTGTCAGCGGTTAATCGTATTGTTGTGCTTTTTCCCTTTCAATAACTTTTTGTGTTTGGTATGATTAATGTGTATATTCTAAACACGTCACATATCAACGTTTATTAAATAAACAATTATTATTAATATAATATCATTTGATTACTAAATACACAAATCATTTTTCTTTCTTAACTTAAATTTATTATTTATTTTGTCAAACAACGAACTCAAAAGGTAATTATCACATGTCTAAAACTGCTGACCGTATTAAGCTATTACGAAAGCAAAAACAATTGACGCAAAGCGAACTAGCTAATATAATCAGCGCTTCGCGTATGGCGATTGCTAATTATGAAACAAATCGAAATACCCCTTCGCTTGGTATGCTTAGTTTACTAGCTGAAGCTTTGAATACAACAACTGACTATTTACAGGGCAAAACTGATAGTCCAGTTAGAAATTTGTCACAAGAGGCATTGCCAACTCATCCAAATGCAACACGTGTTGATCTGGCAGATAAACAATTGATTTTGTCTTACGAAGGACAAGACTTGTCGGATGATTATAAGCAAGCAATATTCGCTGTTCTTAAAACGATGCACGATGGCAACAAATGATAGTCATATTTCCTCTGAGCAGCAGCTGGTTACGGCCCATATAAACGCCACTTATCAAAAGATAAGTGGCTAAAAATCACGTATAATTGTTCATCGTTTATCTTTTTTTATTCATTGAACCTTTTTTGCGTACTGAACTATGATCCTTTGCAATACCGTCGTAGCACCTTTCCCTGCTTTTTTGTCATAATACTGCCGAAACCTGTCATCTTCAATATAGCTATACGAGAGAGTCAAACATTAATTTAAAAATACTGGTTTTCGTAAATTTTCAAAACGAAATGAAGGGTACTTATATGCAAAAAACAATATTACGGCTTATTACTGCTTCTCTTATAATACTTTTTATACTCACAATAGCGCGTTTATTCACTGGAATAGCCTTACTAACACAAATTGGATTAACACTTATTGCTTTTGAATGTATTATTTTTTCTGTACTAGACTTTTTCCGTAATAATCACTGCTATATCACGACTATAAGTGGTATTACGTCTGGCTTACTTATTTTATCCATGACTTGGCCATTTTTATAATATGCTCTTATGCACGTTATGGGACAGTTTAGTCTCCTCAATTCGTCAAATACAGTAAAAATTCAATCCATTACATCATTTCAGAAAGGATTTATCATATCATGAAACATAAAAAATGGTTTATTTTCAACATCCTTAGTAGTGTCTTATTTTTAGTTGTAAGTATTTTCTTATGGTTTCGACACGTCGATGGCTCTGGTGCCATTATGAATACAAAACTACGACTGTTAAACTTAGCTATTTGGTGCATATTTTTTACTATAATGGTGCTTGTTGAATTTATTATAATTCGGATTAGTAAACACGTGAACCAATAAAAATAGACTTATTTTTCTAATTAAGGTTAATCTAGTCAGACGCATTGATGACTTACAATTATAATTCTGCTAATAGCCAAAAATATTATACGCAATTAAAACACAAATTATGTGCTGGGCAATCACATAAAAAGGCTAAGGAGAATTGACTATGTTTCATATTCAGCCAACACCAATATCTTGGGTTTTATGGCTTGCTATGTTTGCTGTTCCTATCATTATTATTATTATTGGTATTGGTATTTATTTTGTCAGTCATAAAGCCAAGCTGGGGAACATCTTCGGAGTGATAGGCTTAATCGGTATTGTAGTAGTTGCATTACTCGGTGCTTCTTCAAAGTATTATAATTATACGCACTCGTCAAGCTATATCAAATCACAAAAATCATATCAACTGGAATATAATAATAATCAACAACGAGAGATTATCATCAAAGACTATCAGGGTAAAACTTTTTACCAACATACTGGTACATTTAGCTTTGATCGTAATGGTCACGGTGTCAATCTTGTCGATAGCAAGACGGGTAAAAAAACAGCTATTTACATTGGTGATAACGACACTGTGATTGTCACAGATAAATAACACCAAGTCATCGTTGTTTTTGAGTGATTACAAATCAAAGCATGAATAGGAGCATCATGTTGGCTAGCAAGAAAATCATAATTATCGGCTGTGGTGGTTCTGGAAAATCAACCCTAGCACGAGCGCTCAGCAATAAAATCAACGTACCTGTTTACCATCTAGATAAGCTTTTTTGGCGAGATAATTGGCAAATGACTAGTAAACCATATCAACAAAAAGTCATTAACAATGTGATTAGTCAGGATAATTGGGTCATTGACGGCAATTATGGTGCGACAATGACATTAAGAATCGCTGCCGCTGATACAATTATCTTTTTAGACCGAAATAGGTTTGTATGTCTATTAAATGTATTCAAACGTTTCATAAAATATAAGGGCAAATCTCGCCCAGATATGCACGATAACTGCCCCGAAAAAATTGACTTCGATTTTTTAAAATGGATTTTGACCTTTCCTGAAAAAAGAAGGCCTAGCATATATAAAATGTTATCTGCTAGTAAAGGATCCAAAAACATCGTTATACTAAAAAATAGTCAACAAATAAGACTTTTTTTGGCATCTTTTCACTAAAAAGCACTCATAGAGTGCGTACATATCACGTGCGGGACTCACGTTAAAAGCATTATTGGAGATGAAATAAGATGAACACATTAAAAAAACAAGGATTAGACGCACCAATCGTACCACTTTTGTATATTATTGCTGGCTTAGTTGCTACTAGCTGTGCTGTTATTTTTCGCAACAATTATAGTGGCTACTTATGGACGCTTTTATATGGCATCATTATGGTTCTGGGTGGCCTGATTTTCATACATACTTCAATGCGCGGGAAACACATCATTTGGGATAATATTTTATCTACCCTGACTATCCCTAATGATAGCAAAGTCCTTGATTTAGGCACTGGTCATGGGCTTGTATTACTAAAATTTGCATCACGTTTATCAGAAAACGGTCATGCCACGGGAATTGACCTATGGCGTAATCAAGACCAATCAAATAATAGTATTGAAAACACTCAAAATATAATTAAATCATATCATTTGGATAAAGTGGCAAGTGTGCAAACCGCAAACATGTTAGACCTACCATTTAAAAATAATCAATACGACTTTGTCGTTACTAGCTTAGCTTTGCACAACATTAAGCCAGCGACAGCACGTAAAGCAGCTCTGAATGAAGCGAGACGTGTTTTAAAATCTGCCGGCACACTGGTGATTGTTGACACAGGACATAAGAAAAAAGAATATCTATCTATACTACAATCGAATGGCTTCATGATTCAAGAACAAAAAACTTACGGTATCATTGGCTGGTGGAGTGGTCCGTGGATGTCGACCTACGCGATTATTGCTACCGCACCAACAAAGCATCCTTTGAACAAAAGATGATAGTAGTAAACACTATATATTGGAGCATATAATGAATTTAGCAATCACTTTCATGTTTTTTTGCAGCGGTGTTTCTTTTTTAAGCATAGCCAAAGAAAAACACAATAAGGAATATAAGATAACTGGGTTTTTGATGATAATAGCTAGTATTATTAGCGCTTTAACTTACTTTTTCCATAAAATTTAGGGGTAATCAATTCATGAACATCGATCACTTGACAATTTCCAATATTTTAATTGCGCTTATCATATTAGTCTTTATCGTCAAAAGGCAACTAACCATCCATGTCATTAATTTCAAAATAAAATTGTATATTATTTTAATCGTGGTTGGTTTATCGCAATTTACAAAAATCCACAATCTAGATATTAATTCAAATTTCTATCTGTTCGTTACGCTATCCTTGCTAACAGTTGTCATATCAGGTATTCTAAGAGCTTTTTCAAGTAGAATCTTTCTCAACACTGAGGGTGTGATTGTTCGACAAGGAACCTATTTGACACTCCTACTTTGGCTACTAACTATTGCGGCTAAATATTCATTTAGCAGTCTCTGGCAATATAGTTCTCTGTCAATATTAGTCACATTAGGCCTCTCGTTGATGGTTCAGCGTGGCACAACATGGCTGTTAGCCAGCACAAAATTCCCTGAAAATATCACGATTACAAAGCAATTTTTAATTGACGCAAAGAGAAAAAAATAAATCATCAGTACTTAGATAGACAACATAAAAATGAATTGATTCTTCAACTTTAAACACTACAAAATAAAAATCAAACTCAAATTTACTAACAAAATTAGTGGATTTGAGTTTGATTTATTTTTAAGTGGTGTGTAAACACTACTTTTAGTAGCCATAATATCTCTTTTTAGGTAGTTGTTTGATCATCAATTAATAACAAATACTACGTGCACTGAACCACGTTAAAAGCTTAAGGGGGAAAACTATGATTACTATGACACAATCATTTAAGAATTTTTGGAAAAACTATTTTAATTTTACGGGCACGGCTACTCGTTCAGAATACTGGTGGATGGCGCTGTGGGCGCTTATTATCAGCATTATATGGTTCATTGCAACTATAATCATCATTATATTTTCATTAGCAAGCCAAGATAAAGTAAATATCAAATTTAATACATTCGCTGAATTTATTCACAATACTCCAAGTACATTAATAGTTTGGTGTTTACTATCTTTACTAACATTACTAGCTTTCGTTATTCCATCATTATCGCTTACAGTGAGACGTTACCGTGATAGTGGTCTGAATGAAGTATCAGTATGGCTCTTATTTGCTTTAACATTGATTTCAAGTTGGATTACGTCACCAAATGATTCTCAAAATACCTTCTTTTCTATTTATTTTTCAACTATAGGCATTGTATCTATTATTGAACTTATTGTTACTGTTTTACCAACTAAACAACTTGCAAACACAAGGGTTATCGGTAAAAACAAGTCATATCAGAACAGTGAATTATAAAAGTATATGTTTTTTAATACAGCGTATGTTGTACTTTGTAGAAAATAAAACATTGCAACGCTTACTATTCCTTTTTTGTTGAAGGACATCAATATAAAAATAGTTGGTAATTTATTATTATCGGCTATATTTGCACTAATGTTCATATTAACCCTTTATCAATATTTCGTATAGAATAATAAAAAAGCCTCCGAACAATCGGTGGCTTTTAATGTGTACAGTTGTAGGGAATTATGTATATATTGCAATCTCAAACAAATATTTATACATTATGTACCATATTTTAATTTATGCGTTATTTTGATTAAAATACTATGCAATCTAATGAAACCATATTCATAAGAAAAGGCGCTACATCAAGGTTTTTAAAACCTTATGCAACGCCATAAAATGCTTAGTGGAGTCGAGGGGAGTCGAACCCCTGTCCAAGCCACCCGGTACATCAACATCTACGCTTATAGTCTTGTCATTTAATTTTCATGCCCTGTAACGCCACAAAACGAGGCTCACACAAGACACTAACCTGATTCATTTAATTCATGTACTCCAGATGTAAATACACAAACGATCTGACCTTCTATGACCTGACTTCAGACGCCAGCAACCAAAGCCAAGTTACGCTTCACTGTGTTTTAAGCAGCGATTGCGAAAGAGTTTTCATTTTTTGCAGTTAAAATATCTGCCCGTTTTTACGCCCGGATGGCGAAACGCAGTCAATGCCCTAAATAGCCTGTCGAATTCCAAAAACGACCCCAAAATATAAATAGTTACCGACAATAATGTCCGTAACTATTATACCATACTAGAAAGCTCTGAAGCGCGCCCGTCGCTGTGCAATTAATTCATCAGGCGTTAATTCATTTAATCGTGTAAATTCATCATCCAGACGCTTACGAATTAAGTTAAAGACGCGGGGATGGTTACGTGATTCAGGAATAATGTATTCAATCACGTTTTTGTTCAGTAAATCCTTAGGCGTCAATCCCATCACACCAGCTGCTTCGTCAGAACGCTTACTATCTTTCCACAATATTGAGGCAAATCCTTCTGGTGATAAAATTGAATATGTCGCGTTTTGGAACATCCAGACTTGATCACTCGTTGCTAAAGCCAATGCGCCACCTGAGCCACCTTCACCATAGATAATTGCAATCATAGGGACTGTGAGTTTCATTGACTCTAAAATCGACTTAGCGATAGCTTCTCCTTGTCCTTGTGCTTCGGCTGTTTTACCAGGGAAGGCACCAGGTGTATTGATAAAAGTAACAATTGGTCGGTGAAATTTGTTAGCTTGTTGCATCAAACGCTGTGCCTTACGGTAACCCCAAGGTTCAGGTGAGCCATTTCTTTTGCTCAACTTATCATTGATATCAATACCTTTATCAATGGCAATAATAGTTACTGGCTTACCATTCAATGCGGCAATACCACCAATAACTGACATGTCATCACCACTTTGGCGATCGCCATGAAATTCAATGAAATCAGTGAAAATACCATCAATAATTTCTCTTGCAAAGAAACGATCTTCACGTGATTTTTTGACAACTTCAGCAGGTGTCAGTTCATGTCTAAATAAATTCAATCCAATATTAACTGCCATATTAAATCTCCGTCCTGTGGTGTAACTTTACTATTTTGGCGATAATTTGACCCAATTCTGCACGTGGTACAATTTTGTCAACAAAACCATTCTCAAGCAATGTTTCTACACGTTGAAAGTCTTTTGGTAGCTTTTCATGAATCGTTGATTCAATGACACGTGCACCAGCAAAACCGACCAAAGCGTGTGGCTCAGCCAGAGTAACATCTCCCTGCATTGCAAAACTGGCAGTTACACCGCCAGTGGTTGGATCAGTCAAAACAACCAAATACAACAGACCGGCTTCTTGATGTGCAGCAACTGCAGCGGATACTTTAGCCATCTGCATCAATGAATTAATACCCTCTTGCATACGTGCACCACCTGAAGCAGTGAACAAAACAACCGGTAATTGATGTGCCGTGGCGTACTCAAACAGGCGTGTAATTTTTTCCCCCGTCATTGAACCCAGTGATCCCATCATGAAGTATGAATCCATCACACCCAATGCCACTTGCTCGCCTTCAATATTTGCAACACCTGTCAATACAGATTCACCCAAGTCAGTTTGTGACTTAGCTCGTGCTAACTTTTCCGCATAACCAGGAAAATCTGGCGTTGTCATTTCAATATCAGCATCCATCTCTTCAAAGTTATCTGTCAGGAGAGCCACACGTTCACGTGCCTGTAAACGGAAACCATAGCCACATTTAGCGCAAACGCGATAGTCGCCCAACTGCTTATTGTACATTTGTGTACCACAGTAAGGACAAGCTAAAAATAGCCCATCGGGAATGCGATCGTTAACTGAGGCATCTCGTTTAATTTTTGATGTTGATCGTTGATTTTCATATAAATCCATATTAGCTTTGTGTATTCACCAATTGCCAATAACTGATGAATACACATCCTCCTATTCGTTCTGATAAAACAAAAGACACAATCCTTTAAGGTTGATACAACAATACCGCATATGGTGACCATACGCGGTATGTCTGTTTATTCGCTATCTGATAAAGTTGCCATCCATTGTGGCAAAAATTCATTTTCTAAATAGCGCGTATCAAAGTCACCACTTTGTACATGTGGATCATCTAGCAAAGCTTTTTGGAAGTCGCGACTGGTTTCGACACCTTGAATGACGATTTCATCGACAACACGACGCATTTTAATCAGTGCTTCCTCACGTGTTTTACCCTTAACAATTAATTTACCAATCATAGAATCGTAGAATGGCTGTACTTTGTAGCCATCATAAAGTGGTGCGTCAAGACGAATACCAGGACCACCTGTTGGTAAGAAGACAAAATCAATGGTTCCCGCACTCGGTGCAAAGTGCTTAGCAGGCTGTTCAGCCGTCAAACGTACTTCGATAGAATGTCCGTCAACCTCAACTTCATCTTGTGTCAGTGGCAAATCGTAACCGGCCGCTACCATGACTTGCAGCTTAATCAAATCAAGGTTAGTAACCATCTCTGTCACTGGATGTTCAACTTGCAGACGTGTGTTCATTTCCATAAAATAGAAATTGCCATCTTTGTCTTGCAAAAATTCGATTGTTCCAGTATTTTCGTAGGTAATTGCTTGAGCAGCTTTAGTCACAATCTCACCCAAGTGCTCACGCATGGCTGGTGTCATACCAGTTGCTGGTGATTCCTCAATGACTTTTTGGTTATTACGTTGCAATGAGCAGTTACGTTCTGGGAAATAAATGACATGGCCATTATCATCACGGATTAACTGCATTTCGATATGACGCACATTTTCCATGACTTTTTCCACATACATGTGATCATCGCCAACTGCGCCACGTGCTTCATTTTGAGCAGAGTCAAACTTTTCAGATAACTCATCTTCATGATACACAAACCGCATGCCTTTACCACCACCACCACCGGCAGCTTTCAGTAATAGCGGATAACCAATTTTATCAGCCACAGCTTTTGCTTCATCAAAATCACGAATAAAGCCATCCGATCCTGGAATAATGGGGACACCAGCTTGTCGCATTTCTTCACGCGCATTTGACTTATTGCCCATTAAATCAATAGTTTCAGGTCGAGGGCCAATCCATTTAATACCAACTTCACCAACCATTTCTGCAAACAAAGCGTTTTCAGATAAGAAACCATAACCAGGGTGAATAGCCTCAGCGCCTGTCAAAAGTGCAGCAGTCAAAATATTTTTCATATGTAAATATGAATCTTTTGGCTTTGGACCACCAACTGCAATAGCTTCGTCGGCTAACTGCACATGTAGACTGTCTTTATCGGCCGTAGAATAAATCGCAACTGAAGCGATACCCATTTCTTTTAACGTTCTGATAATACGCACCGCAATTTCGCCACGGTTTGCAACCAATACTTTTTTAAACACAATTAATCTCCAATGATGAATGTTAGTTCTGCCGTCGTCGCCTTTTTGTCATTAATCCAAACAATACCTTTACCAGTACCAATTGGACCACGTAGACGTTCAATATTCACTTCTAACTTCAAGCGGTCTCCTGGACGTACCATTTGACGGTAACGGGCCTTTTTAATACCACCAAAGTATGCCGTCTTACCTTTATATTCAGGCATTGATAATAAAGCAACAGCACCTGCCTGTGCTAATGCTTCGACAGTTAATGCGCCGGGAAAAGTTGGATTTCCTGGAAAGTGGCCTTGGAAAATTTCTTCGTTAATTGATATATTTTTGTAGGCAACAACGCGTTCCCCAGGTACAAGTTCTTCAACTGTATCCAACATTAACATAGGATAACGATGAGGAATAATTTCCATAATTTGTTGGGTATTTAATAAGCTCATTTGTCTTTCTAACGTATCATTTATCTGTGTAACAAAATGATAACGCCTTTCCTCCTATTCAGGTATGTACGCGGTTAAAACCGCTTTGATTAATCTTCTGTCACAACATAGAGTGGCTTATTATAATCAACCACTTCTTCGTTTTCAACAAGAATATCAGAAATAGTCCCAGAAACTTCACTGTGAATTTCTGTCATCAATTTCATAGCTTCAATAATTGCAACGGTTTCACCAACCGCAACTTTATCGCCAACTTTCTTGAACATAGGTGCGTCTGGCTTAGGTTGTAGATAAACTGTACCGACCATAGGTGCAACAATTTTAGTACCAGCCTGTTCAGGAGCAGCTACTGGTTGCGTAGCAGCTTGTTCAGCTACCGCTGCTACTGGGGCAGCTGCCACAGGTGCTGGTGCTGCAACTGGGCTAACAGGTGCAACATTTTCATTCTTTGACAGGTGTAAATTAAAATCACCATCAGAAACTTGGAATTCACGTAGTGAACTGTTTTCTAAATCCGCTATTAAACTACGAATTTCCTCGATTGTTAAACTCATGAATTACGCCTCTTCATACCATTTTTTGAAAATTATAACTGCATTATGACCACCAAAGCCATAGTTCGCGCTCATAACATATTCAGGTGCTTGGTTTTGTGTTGCTTTTGTTACTAAGTTAACGACTTTAGTATCATCATCTTGTTCATCAACACCAACGTTAACAGGCAATTGGCCACGATCAATAGCGCCAACCGAAATCAATGCTTCAATAGCACCTGCAGCACCTAGTAAGTGTCCTGTCATACCCTTTGTTGAAGAAACAGGCACAGTATTTTCACCAAAGACTGTCGCAATGGCATGTGCTTCACCAGAATCATTAGCACCTGTCGCTGTACCATGAGCATTGATATATGAAATTTGGTTTGGTTCAAGTGATGCATCACGTAGTGCATCGTTGATGGCACGTGCTGCACCTTCACCATCAGGCGATGGTGAAGTCATATGGTATGCATCTGAAGATGCACCGTAACCAACCAATTCAGCTAAAATATTTGCGCCACGAGCTTGAGCATGTTCAAGGCTTTCAATCACCAAAATACCAGAACCTTCACCTAATACGAAGCCATGACGGTTCTTATCAAATGGTTTTGATGCTTCAGTTGGATCTGTTTCTGTTGACAAAGCAGTCAAAGCTGCGAAACCAGCAATACCAATTTCGTTGACAGTGGCTTCAGACCCACCAGTCAACATGACATCAGCCTTGCCTGATTGTACACGCCAGAACGCCTCACCAATGGCATTAGTAGCCGAAGCACAAGCAGTGACGACTGTATAATTCACACCCTTGGCACCAAAACGTAATGATACGTTACCAGATACCATGTTTGGAATAGATTCAGGCACGAATAGTGGGCTAACACGTTGTGGCCCTTTGTCGTGCATTTTAATCACTTGTTCTTGGATAGTCGTCAAACCACCAATACCATTTCCTAAAATAACACCAAAACGTGTTGGATCTTTAACTGTTGTTGGATTTTCAGAACCTTCAGGGGATTTCAATCCAGCATTTTCCAAAGCTTGATCGGCTGCATCAATTGCGTATTGTGAAAATAAATCCAACTTACGTGCATCACGTTTACCAACACGTTGTGCTGGATCAAACCCATCAACTTGACCTGCTACTGTGATTCCTGTCTCGCTTGCATCAAACTTTGTAATTGGCTTAATACCAATTTCTTCGTTGAAGATACCATTTAAAAACGTTTCTGTATCGTTTCCAAGTGGTGTTACTGCACCAAGACCAGTAATTACTACTCGTGACATGTTACTCTCCTTCATTAATTAAATATACAATCCACCATCAACTGTCAATGTTTGCCCAGTAATGTATGTGTTGCTTGCCAAGAACAAAGCGACATCTGCTACTTCAGAAGCCTCACCAAATCGAGACAAAGGAATATTTTTCAATATTTCAGCCTGTGTCTCTTCAGGTAGCACTGCTGTCATATCTGACACAATCATGCCTGGCGCAATCGCATTGACACGAATACCACGCCGCGCACCTTCTTTGGCTAATGACTTTGTAAAGCCAATAATACCAGCCTTTGAAGCAGCATAATTAATTTGGCCCATGTTGCCCATGAGTCCCACAACAGAACTTAAGTTAATAATAGCCCCATGCTTTTGACGAATCATTTTTTTGAAAATGGGTTGTGTGACATTAAAGGTACCATTCAAATTGACATTAACGACATTAGCAAAGTCAGCTGGTGCCATTGCCATAGCAAGTTGATCTTTAGTAATCCCAGCGTTATTGACCAAAACGTCGATACCTTCAAAGCCCTCTTGCTTATAAAGTGCTTTGATACTTGCTTCCGCAGCTTCTGCATCGGCAATATCAAATTGCAATGTCTGTGGCTTTTGCTTAAATTCAGCTAACACTTCTGGCTTAATTTCTGAACGTGCATGTAAAATTAATTGCGCACCAGCGGCATCAAAAGCTTTGGCAATTGCCAAACCAATACCACGTGATGATCCTGTAACTAAGACTGTTTGGTTAGTAAAATCTGTCATGCTTGTGATTGCTCCTTTTCGGCTAATAGCATATCGCGGACATCATTGAAGCTTGCCAAATCTGTTATCGCATAGCGCTTGACGTCCTTTGGCGCGATTTTCTTTGCAAATTTAATTAAAGTGTCAGATGGGCCAACTTCTATGAAGGTATCAACGCCATCATCCAACATACGTTGTAGTGCTTGTGCAAAGTAGGTTGGTGAAATAATTTGCTTCGTTAATGTATCAAATAAGGTGTCCGTTGAAAATGCTTCACCGGTTGTATTTGAGTAAACGGGGTAATTAAATGGGGCGAACGTTTCATTAGTTAGACGCTCAGTTAACTGCGTTGCTGCTTGAGTCAACAATGGTGTATGAAATGCACCAGATACCGGTAATTCAACCATACGCTGAATGCCTGCTTCAGTTAATGCTGTCATTGCTACATCAACATCAGCCGCCACACCACCAATGACCAACTGTGCAAAGGTATTGTAATTAGCCGGATAAACGCGCTTACCCTCTGACTGTAATTTTGCCAGCACATCTTTAACTAATTGTTGATTGTCTCCCATCACAGCGACCATTTTACCAGGATTAGCTTCACCAGCAGTCTGCATATAAATGCCCCGGTCTTTGATAATAGCAACTGCTTGGTCAAACGATAATGCACCAGCAGCTGTCAAAGCCGAATATTCTCCCAAACTTAATCCCAATCCCGCAAGTGGTGTTGGTAACGCGTCGCCCAAAGCATTTACAATCGCCGTACTCATTGCAAGAATAGCAGGTTGTGCATATGCTGTTTGAGAAATTTTACTATCATCATTAGCAACTGATTGTAAATCATAACCCAATATATTCGATGCGCGATCAATCGTTTCTTGATAACCTGGTAGTGCGTCATACAAGTCAGAACCCATACCGGCTTTCTGTGCCCCTTGACCACTAAATAAAATACCTAATTTCATGTTTAACCCCGTATACTATCTATTTACGAAGACTGTACGCCTTCTAAACTTATGATAGTGTTTTATTCTCAATACCCATTACACCGGTAGCCTGTGTCCAAATATCAGACAAAATATCAGCAGCCGGCTTTTCATCTTTAATTAAGCCTGAAATTTGGCCGGCCATAAAGGCTCCGCCTTCCTTATCGCCTTCTTGCACTGCGCAACGCAGTGTGCCTGATTCCAATTTTTCGATAGCAGCAGCGTCTGGCTTTTCTTTTTGTAATTCGTTAACTTCATTTTTAACGAAGTTTTTAGCCATTTTATTTTTCAAGACACGTGCACGATTACCTAATAAGTTACCAGTTACAATCGTATCAATATCTTTAGCTTTCAAAATTTTCGCTTTAAAGTTAGGATGAATTTCTGATTCAGTTGCTGTTAGGAAGCGTGTTCCCATTTGTGCTCCGGCAGCACCTAGCATGAAGGCAGCCGCAACACCACGACCATCCCCAATACCACCAGCTGCAATCACTGGAATATCAACGGCGTCAACAACCTGAGGCACCAAAGCCATTGTTGTCAACATACCAATATGACCACCAGACTCCATACCTTCTGCAATAACAGCGTCAACACCCTTTTTCTCCATCATTTTGGCGAGAGAAACAGACGGTACAACAGGCATAACAATGATCCCAGCAGCATGCAATTCATCTAAGAAAGGTGATGGATCACCTGCACCTGTTGCCACAACTTTAACGCCTTCTTCGATGATAACATCAAATACTTCACGGATATGACGACTCAACAACATCACATTAACGCCAAAAGGCTTATCTGTCAATGATTTCACACGCTTAATTTCTCGGCGTACATCTTCGCCGTGCCAATAACCAGTACCAATAAATCCAAGGCCACCAGCTTCAGAAATTGCTGCTGCTAATGCACCTGTTCCGGCCCACGTCATCCCGCCTTCTACAATTGGGTATTTCATGCCTAACTTTTTAAAAATTGGGTTGTCTACGTTTACTACCATTATGTTTTCCTTTGAATATAATTATGTACGTGACCATAGCTGATCACTTGATACATTAAGCTGCCAATTGTTCCTTAACCTTGTCAACCAAATCTTGGGTTGTCTTGATATCTTCGGCAACAGCCAACTTAATGTCGAAATCATCTTCAACACGGTTCAACACTTCAAACAAGTCCAATGAATCGGCATCGATATCATTTGTCAAATCTGTTGTAAGCGTTACTTCGTCTTCTTCCAAATCAAATTGGTCAACCAAGATTTCCTTAACCTTGTCAAAAATTTCTGCATCTGTCATTATAAGTCTCCTAATATTCGTTTTATGTATTGTCGTTAGATTTTTACGGTGCAGCCGATCTACACCGATTATTTTAGATTTTCCAAATTTGAGCGCCAACTGTTAAGCCACCGCCAAAGCCAACAAAGGCAATTGTTTGGCCAGGATGAATAATTCCAGCTTCTCTTAACTCATCTAATAAAATACCAATACTTGCTGCACTCGTATTACCATTGGTTCCCATATTCATCGGGAATTTGTCAATTGGTTGTCCAAAACGCTTAGCAATAGATGACACAATTCTTGCATTTGCTTGATGTAATAAGTAGAAATCAACATCATCAGCAGCCACTTTCGCCTTTTTCAAAGCACTTTCTAACGCTTCAGGCACTTCACGCGTGGCAAAATTATAAACTTCTCGACCATTCTGGTGAAAATATGGATCTAAACTAGATATTTCACCAGAGAAAGGGTTACTGTTGCCAAATTGTCCGGCAACTAAATTTTCCCCTTTATCACCAAAAGTACGTAGTTCTTCACCAGCTAGGCCAATTGCATCTGATGTGCGTTCAATCATTACACCAGCAGCGCCATCGCCGAATAATACAGCCGTTGTTCGGTCATGCCAATCGACTAATTTTGATAACACTTCGGCACCAATTACAATACCGCGTCGATAACGCGTTAATAAACTTGTGGCAACACTCAAACCATAAACTAATCCGGAGCAAGCCGCACTCAAATCAAAAGCAAACGCCTGATTGGCGCCGATTGCGCCTTGAACAATCGCTGCAGTACTAGGTGACAAGGCGTCTGGTGACATTGTACTGACAATAATAAAATCGATACTCTCTGCCGTCGTCCCTGTCTGCTCAAGCAGCTTTTCTGCCACTTTCGTAGCTAAATCACTGGTGTTTTCAGTGACAACAACATTACGTTGATGAATGCCAGTTCTACTGTGTATCCATTCATCATTTGTGTCCATCATCGTGCTCAACTCGTCATTAGTCACCTGTCGACTTGGAATTTGCCTTGCTGATGCCACAATTTTTAGGTGTTCCATGGCTTCCCCTATTTAATGTTTAATAACATTTGCTAAATAACATACCAAATTATGGATGGCTCGTTGGACAATAACGGTCTCTTGCGGTGCCATGTCTTTTAACAAATTATGTGTTAAATCACGATGAAATCCTTGATGTGCACGATAAACCACTCGTCCCTTGTGTGTTAACCCCAAACGAACAACGCGACGATCTTTGTTAGATCGTCGTCGCTCAATATAACCTTTATCGACTAATTTATCGATGGCAGTCGTCATCGCACTGGGTGTTAAGTGTACAATCTTTGCTACCTGTGATGCACTTTTCTCCGAGTACATCGAAACAGCATCAATGGTGTGCATATCTTTCAAAGTAATATCTGAAAAATCACTCTGCTTTAAGGCAGCTTCTTCAATCCACATCACATTATTGAAAACATCAACTAATTCACCGTTTAACGATTCAAAATTTACTGGTACTGTTTCATTCATTAGTTTCATCTGGTGCAACAACGAACATCAGCTCTGCCGATGTTGCTGTCTTCCCGTCAACTTTTGCTTCCACAATCACGCTCCCCATATTTGCGCGAAGCTTACCAAAAGTAACATGCAACTTCAAAACATCACCAGGTACAACCATTTTCTTGAACTTGGCGTCATCAATACCTGTCATATAAGCTGTCTTACCTTTAAATTGGGGTGAAGACAAAATCAAGATTGAGGCGGCTTGGGCAAGTGATTCAATAATTAGAACACCTGGCATTACTGGATTGCCTGGAAAATGACCTTGGAAAAATTGTTCATTAATTGTGACGTTTTTAACCGCTACAATTGATTCGTCTGGTACCATCTCCTCAACGTAATCCATATAGAGAATGGGATAACGATTGGGAATAAGATCCATAATTTCTGTTGTTGTAAGAACTGGCATAATTCACTAGCATGATTTGACTAAAAAAGCACTTAGCCAAAACACATTTCCTTTCGTCAAATACTTCGATAATCGAAATATATAATAGTCAAATTATCTCATGATTTATTTCGATAGTCAAACTAATTTTTAAGAATTAATAAAAGCACCCGCTATAGGTGCTTAAAAATTAAGAATAATTAATCGTTGCTGCCACTCAGAAATAAAATCATCTGATGCCCATTCATGAACACGCGATGTGTTATAGCCAACAGCAACATTGTAATAAACATTATTGCCAACTTTTAATGGGGCGGGGTGTAAGTGCAGATGGCCGGTAATTGTATTAATCGTATATGATTTATCTAAGATATGGCCGACCTGTTCACTTCCCAGTAGCGCGTTAGCCATATCTAGTCGCGTATTACCGTTTGGAAAACGTTTAATGTAGTCACGTCGGGGAACAAAATGTGACACAACGACAGTTTGCTTCTGCCCTGCAGCTTTTAACTGTTCTGACAACTGTGACATATTACGATTAAAGCGCTCTTTATCTGAAACAGGTTGTTTAATTCGGCGATCATACCAGAACGCCGCCTTAAATTGTGCAATCTGCTCTTCTGTGTAATCATCACCAACAAAATCATAATTGTACCAACCGTTATTGCCAATCAAGCGAACTTCTGGTGTTAAATCAATGAACTTATTATGAAAGTACAAGGGATCAATATCACTTTCTAACTCTTCGTAAGTCACTCCATAACCCATATCATGATTGCCGGCAATAAATCGAATCAACATTTTATCACCCAGGGCTTCTTGCATGTCGCGCGCAAATTTTAACGATTGGTTAAAATCATTAAATAAATCACCGGCAATCACATAAATATCTACCGCATGATTCAACAAATATAATGCTTGAATGTGCATCATCCGCTGGACATCCAACTTATTGAGATCAAAATGATTATCTGATGAAAACGCAACTTTCACAAACAAAACCTCTTTCAAATAGCTGAATAAAGTATAGCATAGATTGGTAAAAAATACCGACACAACACAAAAAAGACCTACACAAGTAGGTCTTCTTTTAATGAAACGAAACAATCAAATTACAATGTAGCGAAGTGCAACAATGTACGGATCATGTTTGAAGTGAAGCCGTATTCGTTATCATACCATGCAGCAACCTTAACAAGTTGTGCATCTTCACCTGAAACGATTTCAGTTTGTGTAGGATCAAATACTGTACCGTGTGTGTCGCCGATGATGTCTGTTGATACCAAACCATCACCATTGTAACCGTATGAATCTGATTCATACTTCTTCATAGCTGCGTTAACTTCTTCTACAGTTACTTCTTTTTCCAAAATAACTGACAATTCAGTGATTGAACCTGCAGGAACAGGAACACGAATAGCTGAACCAGTCAACTTACCATCCAATTCAGGCACAACAAGACCGATAGCCTTGGCAGCACCTGATGAGTGTGGCAATGAGTTTGAAGCAGCATCGCGGTTAGCTTGACGCTTTGCAAAGTTTGAGCTCTTAGGACCATCTTGCAAGCTTTGTGAAGCAGTGTATGCGTGCACTGTCAACATCAAACCAGTCTTAACACCGAATTCCTTTGACAAAGCATTTGCCATTGGAGCCAATGATTGCGTTGTGCATGAACCAGCAGAAACAATCTTGTCTTCTGCCTTCAAAATGTCTTGGTTAACGCCGTAAACAACTGTTGGCACCTTACCTGCTGGTGCAGAAATCAAAACTTTCTTGGCACCGGCATCCAAGTGAGCTTGTGCTTTTTCGGCTGATGTATAGAAACCAGTAGCTTCCAGTACATATTCAACGCCATCATTTTGAACCCACTTTAGGTCAGCAGCATTACGTTCTGCGTAAACTGTGTAGTGCTTACCATCAACGATGATACCTGTTTCATCTGATGAAACTTCTGCCTTCAACACACCATGAATTGAGTCATACTTCAACAAGTATGCCAACATTTCGGGTGAAGTTAAATCGTTAATTGCAACCACTTCAATATCTGAAGCTGTATCTGACAATTCAAGGATACGACGGAAAGCCAAACGGCCAATACGTCCAAATCCGTTAATACCAATCTTAACAGTCATGTGTTTAGATCCTCCAAAAATTTTTGACTTATGTCAACACCAATATTATAGCACAAAGTTAGCGATTGAGCGAACGAAAGCACAACACAAACGATTGCCACCGTTCGTTATACGACAACATGAAATAGCATGATAATTAACACGCCACCAGATTTTCCATCGTCAAAAGCTAGCGCGCACAAGTACTTTTACCTCGATGATTCACAAACAAAAAATATAGTCAAATGATAAAATAGCCTGTATCTTGTCACATCAATAGCCGTAAAAAACAACTCTCAATCACAACATTGTGATTGAGTGAACTTTAAAAGATAAACCTACACTTTTCCTTAGTCATAAGAGGAAAATACTGTTTAGCCTTTATACCCGTTGTTTGGCAACATTAACTTAGTAATTTCACCAGAATTAATATATGCTAACCCTGTTTCAGTATCTACTACCAAACGCCCGTCTTCATCAATCTCTTTAATAACACCATTAATGTGTGTCTGGCCACGTTGTACTTCCACTTGTTGCCCAATCCCAACCACACGTTGGCGATACTGGTCGATATACCGACCATCTTGATAGTCAGCATACATATCAAAAAAATAATTAATTAGCGTGGCAACGACTTGGTTTCGCGACACAGTTAATTTGTCGACTAACGCCCCAGCCTTTTGACTGATTGTTTCGGGGAAACCTGTTGCCGGAACAGCCAAGTTCATCCCAACACCAACAGCTAAAGACGAAAATTGTTGGCTTTCAATATCGATGGTGCCCTCAGTTAAAATACCACCAACCTTACGGTTATGGTAAATCAAATCATTAACCCACTTGAATTCTAGGTCGATATTAAACAATTCTTTTACCATTTTTGATGTTGCGACCGCTGTGCTTGTTGTTAATCGCCCAGGATTGACCGCACTATGTGAATCTAATGGTAACGCAAATGTGACATATAATCCTGTATCTTTGGGTGAAAAAAATTGCCTACCTAAACGGCCAACACCGCCTGTTTGTTGTTCAGCCACCAGTACTGTGGTCTCGTTAATTTCACGTGAACCAAGCTTTTCCTTGGCGTAGATATTTGTTGAATCAATGGTATCAAAAACTTCCAGATTCACATGTTGTTTGAGATATTTTTCTATACCAGCAACTGATATTTTAGCCCCTTCAACATAACGATAACCCTGCCCGCGGACACTTTCTATCGTGTGCCCTTGTGCTTCTAATTTTTGTACAGACTTCCATATAGATGTACGTGTCATACCAAGACTTTGGGCAATCAATTCCCCCGATACCCAGCCGTCGGCCTGAATTAACAAGTATAGTAACTTATCTGCTGTATTCATCACATCTCCTATTTGCTACTCAGCATAAAATTTATGCCAAGATGCGTCAAAACATCTTGGCATAAATGCTATTATTCAATTCCAGAACCAGCCACAATCGTGTCGGGTAATATTGTCACAGTAACAATGTCATTCTTTTCGGCTGATAGAATCATACCTTCTGACACCTCACCCGCCATTTTACGTGGCTTCATATTAGCAACAATGGCAACTGTCTTGCCGACGAGCACTTCTGGATTAGGGTACCATTTGCGAATACCTGATAAAATTTGACGTGGCTTGCCAGAACCATCATCAAGTGTAAACTTCAATAACTTTTCTGACTTGTCAACAAGTTCTCCGGCAACAATTTTAGCGGCTAAAATTTCCACTTTGGCAAAATCATCATAAGTAATCAAATCCCGTTTAGGTTCTTGCGGTGCCTCATTGGCTGCCTGCTTGGCCGCTTCCTTGGCAGCACGGCCTTTGCCTTTGGTATCTTTTGATACTAAGCCGGAAATGAAGGCAACTTCTTCCGTTACATCTTGGCGTGGGAAAATTGGTTCGCCCTTTTTGACCACTGTGCCACCCGTTGGTAATTTACCGAAAGTTAAGCCAGCAATACGTACGCCATTTTCTGGATAAGTGAATCCAAGCTGTTCATAAATTTTCTTTGGTGCTTGTGTTAATACAGGCTGTAACAATACAGCAACAACTCGCAAGGCTGCGGCAAGATGTGCCATGACATTAGACAAAACGACCTTTTGCGTATCATCTTTAGCTAATACCCACGGTTGCGTTTCATCAATATACTTATTTGCCCGGCGAATAATCGTCCAAACGCTCTCTAGTGCATCAGCTGTACGCATGTCTTGGAAATATCTATTGTAGTCTGCAATAGCATCTTCAACTGTACGTACAAGATCTTCATCAAAGTCCGTTTTACCGGTGTGCAATTCTGGCACAACACCATGTTCATATTTATTAATCATAGCAACTGTACGGTTCAACAAATTACCAAGATCGTTAGCTAAATCAAAATTGACTCGGGCCACAAAGTCTTCTGGTGTAAAGACACCATCATTTCCAAAAGGCATGGCGCGTAGCAGATAGTAACGGACAGCGTCCAGACCATAACGTGCCTCAAGCACTTCCGGATAGATTACGTTTCCCTTGGACTTTGACATCTTGCCATCTTTCATAACCAACCAACCATGTCCAATCACTGACTTTGGTAATTCCAATCCAAGGGCATGCAACATAATCGGCCAATAAATGGTATGGAAACGAACGATTTCTTTACCAACAAGCTGCACATTTGCTGGCCAAAACTTATCAAATAAGTCTGTATTATCAGAATCATATCCTAAAGCTGTAATATAGTTTGACAAAGCATCGATCCAAACGTAGATAACATGCTTTTCATCCCCTGGTACTGGAATACCCCAGTCAACAGCTGTACGTGTCACAGCCAAATCTTCAAGACCCGGTGCAATAAAGTTGTTGATCATCTCGTTCATGCGCGCTTCTGGTTGGATGAATTCAGGATGTGTCTTATAATAATCTAACAGCCAATCAGCGTACTTGCTCATTTTGAAGAAATAAGCTTCTTCTTTAACTAACTCTACTTCGTGACCTGAAGGTGCTTTACCACCAATCATTTTCCCAGCATCATCGTGATATACTTCTGCTAATTGTGATTCAGTAAAGTATTCCTCATCAGAAACAGAGTACCAGCCTTCGTACTCCCCTTTGTAAATGTCGCCCTTTTCAAACAATGTATTAAAGATTTTTTGGACGGCCTTCTCGTGACGTTCTTCCGTGGTCCGAATGAAATCATCATATGAAATGTCCATCAGTTGCCACAAGTCTTTAATTTGCTTAGCCATACCATCAAGATAAGCAATCTCAGACGTGCCAGCTGCCTCTGCCTTTTGCTGGATTTTGAGGCCGTGCTCATCCGTTCCGGTCAAAAAATGCACCTGTTCACCAAGCAAACGATGATAGCGCGCTGCAGCATCAGCCAATACAGTAGTATAGGTATTCCCTAATTGTAACTTTCCGGATGGGTAATAAATTGGTGTCGTAATATAGAAAGTCTTGTCTTTTTGCACAGAAAACTGTTGTTCTGCCTTCGAAAACTTATCGTAAATGACAGCTGAATCTGTTAGATTAGCTGTATTAAAAAGAACATTATTTGGTTCTGACATATGAGTCTCTCTTTCTCTAACATGCTAACAAGGGTCTTGTGCATGTTTTTCTGCCGTATGAGGCGTGATTTACTAAGATAATTATAACGAATTTTATTTATTTTTCATAGTTTTTTTCAGCTCGTGCTGCCGATTTGTGGGAAATATTGCCCCTTTATTACTCGACCAGAAACTGATAAGGTAGAATATACCACATTAATAATTTAAGGGAGCTTGATATGACGCAACTCGAACAAATTACGCAATACATGCAGACAGCACTCGCTTCAGATAATTCAGGGCACAGTGCCGATCACATTGACCGTGTCGTGGCGTTAGCAAACAAAATTCTAATCAATGAACCTATGGCCGACCCTTTTATCGTTCGTGCTGCCGCATTACTGCACGATGTCTACGATGATAAATTGTTTAATAATGCATCGGATGTGCAATTAGCAAAATCACATCTTAAAACATTTTTGAGCAATATTTCAGTATCTCAAGACGATATTTCACGGATTTTTTACATTATTGATAATATGTCTTGGTCAAAAGGCATTGGTGGTCAAGCTCAACACCTTGATATCAATGGTCAAATCGTGCAAGATGCTGACCGATTGGAAGCTGTGGGCGCCATTGCCATTACACGTGCCATTACTTATGGTGCCGTGAAAAATCGCATCTTATATGACCCAGCAATTCCACCCCGTATTGCGCAAAACAAAGCTGAGTACCGGAATGATGATAGTACGACAATTAATCACTTTTATGAAAAATTATTATTGATTAAAGACCGTTTAAATACTGACACTGCAAAAAAAATTGCAACTAGTCGTCATCAATTCATGCTCGATTTTCTAGCTCAGTTTAAAGCAGAATGGGATTTAACTAAGTAAAAGATTTGACAACGCTATTAATCCCAGTTAGAATGATATTGTTTTGGAGGATACCATGTTAAAATTACAAGCAGTAATTGCATATTGCTCGAACCGGCGCATTGTTTAGCACCGGTATTTTGACGTTCATTCTATCAAACTATCATACGGACTAACTCAGCGCCAACTAGAAATTAACTAGTTGGCGCTTTTTGTTTGCACAGGAGAAAAAACATGAAGAAAATCACTATCGCCGTCATCACTATCGTCATTATATTAGCCGCTGCTATTGGATTGGCTAGACAGCAAGCGCATCATAAACAAGCGTCAGCTGATACCATATCGCCTAATACACTAACCATTGGATTAGAAGGCACATTTGCGCCATTCTCATATCGACAAGACGGTAAACTGACTGGCTTTGAAGTCGATTTATCTACTGCTATTGCCAAAAAACTTGATTTAAAGCCCAAATACGTCCAGACAAAATGGGATTCTTTGATTGCCGGTTTGGGTTCTAAACGTTACGATGTGATTTTTAACGACGTTGGTGTGACCCCAGAAAGACAGCAAGCTTACCGTTTTTCCACGCCTTATTTATATGCCAAAACAGTCTTAATTAAGCGTAAAAACAATACGCAACTCAATTCTCTAGCAGATCTCAAAGGTAAGAAAATGGCACAATCAACCACATCAAATTTTGGTGTGCTAGCCAAAAAAAATGGTGCTGAAATCGTTGCTGTCCCTGGTATGACTGAAGCCATGAATATGGTGACAACACAGCGCGCTGATGGTGCACTCAACGATCTTGGTGCCTATGCTACCTGGCAAAAAGCCAACCCTGATGCTGATACGACAGCCATTGATTTGAGTAAAGAAAGCCCCGCAGCACCGGCAGCACCATTGTTAGCGAAAAATAATAAAAAATTACAGCAACGTATTGATCAAGCTATTGCAGATTTGAAACAAGATGGCACACTTCAAAAATTGTCATTAACTTACTTCAACGCTGACTTAACAAAGAAATGATTACACGGTAAAAATCAGTGATTTCGATTTTGACCCACACTAAAAACTGAGGATATCACATGTCAGATTTTATCAATTTAGCTATCAAATATTTACCAGAGATTTTGCGTGCGGCATTGTTTTACACGATACCATTAACTATCATTTCTTTTACGTTGGCGATTATTTTTGCCGTTATCACGGCAGTCATTCGCATCATGAAATTACCAAAGTCACCAATCATACGTTTGTTAACTCTTATCATTAAAAGTATGGCCAGCTTTTATGTTTGGTTATTTCGGTCGACGCCTATGATAGTACAATTATTTATTGTTTTTTATGGCCTGCCTAATGCACATATCACGCTTTTTGCAAATGCTTGGGTTGCCGCCATTACAGTTTTCTCCTTAAACACAGGTGCTTATGCTGCTGAAAGTATCCGTGCCGCAATAACTTCTGTCCCAGCCGTACAAAAAGAGGCAGCCGAATCATTAGGCATGTCACCTTTTCAGGTTTATCGTCATATTATTTTGCCACAAGCAGCGCGCATTTCAATTCCACCACTAAGTAATTCGCTCATTAGCTTGCTAAAAGATACTTCATTGGCTAGCGTGATTACGATTGTCGAGATGTTTTACCTTAGTCAACAAATTGCAGCTGAAAACTATAAAATTCTATCCATGTATCTACTTGTTGCCCTAGTTTATGCTGCCATGACAACTATTTTGTCTATCGGTCAGCATTACTTAGAACGTTATACATCGAGGTTTATCCAATGATTCGTATTAATAATTTAGTCCAGCAATACAATGATAAATTAGCCCTTGATCACGTATCGGCTACGTTTCCAGAACATCAAACCACCGCGATTTTAGGACCTTCTGGTTCAGGTAAATCGACTTTGTTACGGGCATTAAATTTGTTAGAAATGCCAAGCAAAGGCACGTTAAAGATAGGTAATGATACAGCGATTGACTTTGATCAACCACTAACCATGCCCCAAATATTAGCAACACGACAGCAGTTTGGCATGGTTTTTCAAGAAAAAGCACTGTTTACACATCTAACTGTCCGAAAAAACCTAACTGAGGGTCCGATTAAAGTCAAAAAAATGTCTATCAAACATGCCAATTTAACAGCAGATCGTCTCCTGCAACAGTTTAATATGACAGATTTAGCTGAACGTTATCCCTATCAACTATCAGGCGGTCAGCAACAGCGAGTAGCGATTTTGCGTGCACTAGCGATGCAGCCTAAGTATTTATTGCTAGATGAACCAACAAGTGCTTTAGATCCAGAATTAGAAGCACAAGTTCTACGCATCTTACGTGATTTGGCATCACAAAAAACGTCGATGATTATCGTGACACATAATATGCAGTTTGCCAAACGTGTTGCTGATCAAGTACTCTTTTTAGAAGCTGGGCAAATCACTTACGCAGGTGCAGCCCATGAATTTTTCGAAGCCCCGAATCCCCGCATTCAAAATTTTTTAAGTGCCATGCAATTTTAAACGAAATCAACAAACTTTTATATGTTAAAATAGTATGATTTCATGACACAAATTAGGGAGTATGATATGGCTAGAAAGCGCACGTATAACCGTCGAAACCAATCACAAAATAAAATATTATCAGTGCTCATTTTAGTTGCTGTGATTGGTTTTTATCTCTGGCAAAACAACCAAGCCTCCCATTCTAATCAAGGTGCAACAAGCACTAAACCGTTTTCGAGTGCTGTGGCTGCTGATAATCAAGCCTTACTTAATTTAAAATGGGACGGCACACTTGATGGTGATGTGGTTCATATTAATAGCGATAAAGCAACCTTTACAAATGTTGAAATGGGGGAAACTTTCCCCTCACAAGGGTCTAAGCTCCGCCCTGTCGATGGTTTGAGTTTATCACCGCTGGATAATCTAGGTCGTTCACAACAAGGTAATTTTATTGCTAGTCGTTCAGCGATGGACAAAGTTACCAAACGTCCAGATCGTATTGGTTACGATGTACGCCCTTCTGGCTGGTTCATTGATGACCGCTTTGATGGCACAAAGTGGGTTGGTGGCTACCATAATAACCCAAATGTTAAATTAGGTAATAGCAAACAGGCACTATGGAACAAGTCGCATATTGTGGGTTATCAATTTTTTGGTATGCCAACCATGGTCACAGAAAACATGACCACTGGTACGCGCGTCGAAAATGCGTACCCTGGACAGCTTGTGGCCGAAGATGACATCCGCAACGCAATTAAAAAGCATCCAAATATCATGATTAGAGGCCAAGTTACACCGCTATATATTGGTACTGAACGCTTACCACGCGGCGTACACTACATGGCTAAATCCATTCAAGATAATGGTAAAATATTAAACTTAAATTATTGGATTTTTAATGTTCAACCTGGCATTACTATTGATTATCAAACTGGTAAAGCAACCATACAAAATAGTGCAAAATAAAAAGCCAATCGAATCAAGACGATTGGCTTTTTTAGCATAATCACTTATTAGTCGTTTCTTACGATTGTATCTTTTAACACCATCGAACTTGAGTGTCCTGGTCCCCCACGATTAGGATCAAAACAACGAATAGCAGCATTCACTGCACTTGGCGCTTCGCCTAGACCAATTGCAATTAAGTCTGCTTTGCCAATATAATGACTAGCATCACCAATGGCAAAAAGCCCTGGTACGTTTGTCTCTAGCGTCTGATTTACCGCAAAGACTTGCCCAGCTAACTTTGGCTGAACTGCCCAAGCTTGGATAGTTTTGTTTTCAGAAATGAAGCCATAGTTAATAATTAAGTCATTAACTATGATGTCGTTAACTTGTTGATTATCTTTAACGTGTGCTAAACGTAATTTCAGACGCCCATCGGGTTGCTTTGAAACTGATAATATTTTTTTAGGCGTTTCTCGAATAACCTTAGATGCCATCAACGTTTTAACACTTTGTTCCATTGCTCTAAAATTATCGCGTCGATGAATTAAAGTTGTTTCTGCTGCAATATGGCTTAACATCGTTGCCATATCGACGGCTGAGTCACCACCACCCGCAATCGCAATATGATGATTATCAAAGTCGTGCTTATTTTTTATAAAATAATGCACCCCTTGACCCACTAAATTATCAACACCGGCAACTTGAATTTTACGTGGTTCAAAAGCACCTTTACCCGTTGCGACAATAACTGTTTTAGCTTGAATAGACGTGCCATTATTTGTTATTACTGTGAATAAATTGCCGCTTTTTTCTAAGTTAACCACTGTTGTCTGCGTTCTAATATCGACTGGAAAACGCTGTAATTGCTGTGATAGTGCAGCAATAAAATCGGTTCCTTTAGTTGCTGAAAAACCAGCAACATCCAAAATTGTTTTTTCCGGATAAAGCGATGTAACTTGCCCACCAAGGGTTGCTAGGCTTTCTAAGAGTATCACCTTTGTATCACGCAAACCAGCATAAAATGCTGCAAACATGCCGACTGGGCCACCACCAATGATAGCAATATCATAAATTTCTTGTGCCATATTACCTTCAATAAACCCAATTTTTTGGGCAACCGTCCTTTCAAATAAAAATTCTACTCCCATTATTATACCTATTATGACATCTTTTAACGCACTTTTTTTCGACAGTCGGTATAATAGAGATATTAATGACTTGGAGGATAGATGTGTTGCATCATTAGCGACAACACAAAAAAAATTATGGCTCAAAAAAAGATGATTCTTGACCTTGATACTGGCATTGACGATGCCCTCGCTCTGGCTTATGCTGTTGGCAATCCAAACGTTGACTTGATTGGCGTTATCGCAAGTTACGGTAATACTTATGTTGAAACGGCTGCACAAAATTCGTTGAATCTATTGCACCTACTTGGCGCCGATGAAGTGCCTGTCTTTTTGGGAGAAAGCCACGCCTCAACAGCTGACCATTTTGATGTTATGCCAATTTCTCAGTTAATTCATGGTAAAAATGGTGTCGGTGAGGTACCCTTAGATGTCGCCCCACGTGGTGTTGAGAAACAATCTGGCGTTGATTTTTTGATTGCATCAGCTCATCAATATGCTGAGGATTTAATTTTCATTCCAACCGGCCCGTTGACAAATTTGGCTACAGCAATTAAAAAAGACGCTGAAGTTGCTCACTTAATTGGCAACACCACCTTAATGGGTGGTGCACTGACAGTGCCTGGCAATGTATCGCCATTTACCGAGGCCAATATTCACCAAGACCCTGAAGATGCTGACTACGCTTTTACTCGCCAAAAGAACCTGACAATGGTGGGATTAGACGTGACATTGCGGACACTGCTGACAAAAACAGAAACCGCCGCTTGGCGTGCTTTAGGCACCTTAGCGGGTGAAAAATATGCCGACTTGATGGATTTCTACATTGATGCTTACTACAATTTAGATATCGACAAAAAAGGCGCAGCGCTACATGATCCATTAGCTGTAGCTGTTGGTATTGATCCAACTTATGTGACAACAATGCCTTTAGCTATGCATGTTACCTATGATCGTGATAGTGGTGATTATGGTCGTACTATTGGTGATAAAGAAAAATTGCTTGAACCAACAACAACTAAAGCAGCTATTTTAGTTGACACTACTCGTTTTGTCTCTGATTTTCAAAAGATGATGCTGACTGTTCTAGCTTAATAAAAAAGTGTTGCAACGCGATAACGTTGCAACACTTTTTTATTCACGTATTTGGCCTTGACCAAAGACTTCGTATTTAATTGTTGTCAATGCTGGTAAGCCCATCGGCCCACGCGCATGTAACTTTTGGGTTGAAATACCAATTTCAGCGCCAAAACCAAATTCAAAACCATCAGTAAAGCGACTTGATGCATTTTGATACACTACAGCAGCATCTACTTGATTCATAAATTGTGCGACATTTTCAGAAGACTTACTGATAATCGTTTCTGAATGATGTGTTGTATGGTTATTTATCCAATCAATCGCATCATTGGTATCAGAAACAATTTTAATCCCCATAATCAAATCATTATACTCAGTATCCCAATCTTGTTCTGATGCCAAGCTAATCCGTGGGTCTAGCTGGTGGCTGGCTTGATCCCCACGCAATTCAACATGTGCACGGACCAATTTTTCGGTAATCTTAGGTATAAATTCAGCCGCAATAGCCACATCAACCAATAACTTTTCTGCTGCATTACAGACAGCAGGTTTTTGTGTCTTAGCATTGTGAATAATTGCAATAGCTTGCTCTTGATCTGCTGATTGATCCACGAAAATGTGGGTATTTCCGGCCCCAGTCTCTATCACAGGTACTGTCGCATTAGCCACAACAAAGTCAATGAATTTTGCTGAACCTCGTGGAATTAGGACATCAACGTAGTCTCGCATATTTAGCAAGACATTCACTGACTCGTGAGATGTATCCGTAATCAATTGGATAATATCTGGATTCAGCGCATTATCTCTCAAAACATCACGCAAAATATTTGCTAACACGGTATTGCTATGAATGGCTTCTTTCCCACCACGCAAAATAACAGCGTTTCCTGATTTCAAAGTTAATGCTGCTGCATCGATTGTGACATTCGGACGTGCTTCATAAATCATAGCCACCACGCCTAATGGCACCACTCTTTTAACAATTTTCAAATCAACATGTGTTTGCCAAGTATCAAAAGGCCCTGCTAATGGGTCGGGTAATGCAACAACTGCCAATAACGATGTCGCAATAGCTTTAATGGTTGGTTGGTCCAGAGTCAATCGCTTAATCATCGGTTGACTTAAAGTATTCGCATAAGCCGCTATATCTTCCTTATTAGCTGCCATAATGGCCGACTGGTTATCTAACAATGCCTGACTCATTTGACGTAATAAATCATTTCGTGTTGTTATTGTTAGTCCCGCGACATCAGTCGCTGCTGTCTTAGCGCGCTGTCCAATTTCTTGTACGCTTACTACCATATTAAACTCCTTTAAATAAAGTACCAACTTGTTTTCCGTTAACTACATCTAATATTGTAGCGGGATTTTCGCCATTAATTAATACCATTTGGCGTGCTCGTTTTAATAAATAATCGGCTGCATACAATTTAGTGGCCATTCCACCCGTTCCTAGTGTTGATGAGCCATTAGCACCAGCCAACAATTCAGCTGTCACTTCAGACACTAGTGGGATTGCCTGTGCATTTGGGTTGACGTGTGGATTAGCTGTGTATAACGCATCAATATCGCTTAGGACCACAAGACTATCAGCAGATGTCTCATGTGTCACAATTGCTGCTAGGCGATCATTATCACCAAAAGAGTGTTGGTGGTCTAACTCATCAACCGCAATAACATCATTCTCATTAATAATCGGAATAACATTTTGACGCAACATAGCCTCAATGGCATCGATTGTATGACGTAACATTTGCTTATTGTTGAAAACATCATAGGTTAAAAGTACCTGTCCAACATGTTGTTGATAAAAAGCAAAACTCTGATTATAAATTGCCATTAAATAGCTTTGCCCAATAGCTGCAAGTGCTTGTTGCGCAGGAATGTCAGTTGGCCGTGTGCGACTATTCATCTGATTTAATGCAACGCCAATGGCACCGGAAGTAACTAAAATAACATCATAATTTGATTTTTGTAGCTGTGTGAGTGTTTGTGCTAAACGATTAATTACTGGATACTTAATATCGCCAGTAGCATCAACAATAGTACTGGTACCAACTTTAACGACAATGCGTCGCCACGCTTTATCAGATTGAATGTCTGACCGTGATAATTGCATGATAATTGCGTCCTTTTTTACTTGCATGTTCATGGTTGTTAGCTATGTCTGACACAGGTAATAACGCACGGTATAATGATTTTCTCATTTAACATTTATCATTATATCATGAATAGACAGGTATAAAAAAATAAAAACATGATGCGACTCATGTTTTTATTTTTTAGCGATCATATTCTGATAAAAACTTTTCAATCTTGTCACGATAAAGTACTGGGTGGTCATGAAAACTCTGAACATGCTTTGAGCCTTGACTAACCCACAATAATTTTGGTGCTTTTAAAGCTCGATATAATGGATAAACCATCTTGGTTGGTACAAAATCATCGGCACTGCCATGTATAAAGAAGGTTGGTAATGAACTTTTAGACACTTGTTTTAAGGGACTCACTTCGCCGTAAAAGTAACCAGCACGAATTTTTGAAATGCCGGAAACAACATTAACAAACGGAAAACTTGGCAAATGATACATTGCTTTCGCTTGATATTTTGTTTCGTCTGCTAAATTTGTATAGGCAGAATCTGCAATAACTGCTTTAACTTGATGTGGTAAGTCAGGCTCACCAGAGACTTGCAGTACCGTTGCTGCACCCATACTCATACCGTACATAATAATATCGGTATCCTGACCCTGGTATTTAATAATTTGATTCAACCATTGAATATAGTCACGGCGATCAAGCCAACCATAGCCAATGATTTTTCCTTGAGAATCACCATGTGCACGATTATCAGGAATCAAAACATTGTACCCTAATTCATGAAATAGTTCACCATAAATTGCCATGGTTGTTTTATTATTGTGCCAACCGTGAGCGAGTATCGCTGTTTTGTTGGTTTTTTTATCGGCTGGTACGTACCAGGCATCTAATTTTAAGCCATCACGCGTTGTTTCATGCCAAATTTGCTTGTGACGTGCCAGAAATGTATTTTCATATCGGTAAAGTGAGTTATCTTTTGAGCGCAAGATATCTGGTTGGTTTGACTTTGGATTACGTACTTGCGCGACATGAAAAAAATACATACCTGATAGCAGCAAGATAATGACAATCACAACCACAAACCCGATCAGCCATTTGACTAAGTTGTGCATATTTGTTTACCCCTTAAAGTAATTATTGTACACCCCTATCATCTTTCTCGCAATTAAGGGCACTTATTCTGAGCAATCACTTACTGATATGATAATAAATTCATTTACTTGCAATATACTCATCATGAAAAATGGTATACTAAAAAGAAAGTCAAAAAGAGGTATAAACATGGGTTACTCACAGACCTGGGATTTAGAAAGTATCTATCCCGGCGGCATCAGTTCACCAGCTTTAGAGGCAAAATATCAAGCAGTAGCACAGGATATTAAATTGTTTGAGCAGGACCTCACATCAGCAGAAACTTCAGCTGATAGCCTTGCCGATTTATCTGATTTAGCACAAAAAATTGGTTCTGGGTTGGGCACAATCAGTATTTTCATTAATGGTTGGGCTTCAGTTGATTATGGCAACAGTATTTATGGCCCTCATTTTGCTAAACTGGGTCAACTGTTTGCTGATTTTGCTACACCCATGAACAAATTCAAAAAATTATTGTTAAGCTTGAACGAATCAGCGTTTAGAGATGTACTAAAAACACCTCGCTTAGAACCAATCGCTTTTTACCTTAGCGAATTGCGAACTGATGCAAAGCGACTACTCGATGACCAAACTGAAACATTAATCAACCAATTTGATTTAGACGGTCAGCAAGCTTGGTCACAGCACTATGATACAATTTCATCCGGCTTATCGATGACTTATACAGATGACAATGACGGCAAAACACGTCGCATTTCTGCAGGACAAGCACTCAATATGTTAGATGGCGAACCCGATAACAAAACGCGTGCCAACATTATGACAAATTATGAGAAAATGTGGGGCAATGCTGAAAACTTAACTGCTGATACACTCAATCATTTGGCAGGTTTTCGTTTAACTAATCAAAAGGCACATGGTCGTCAATCACACTTAGAACAGCCATTAGAAATGAATCGTATGTCCCAAGCAACACTAGATGCCATGTGGTCGGTTGTTGATAATAATAAAGCCATGTTCAAGCCTTATTTTGAACGTAAAAAACAACTGCTCGGTTTAACGCAACTTGGCTGGCAAGATCAAGTTGCGCCACTGACATCCATTGGTAATTATCAACCCGCCGAAGTGTCTTATGACGATGCAGCAGATTTTATTGTGACACAGTTTGGCAAATTTTCTCCTAAAATGGCTAGTTTTGCTAAAATGGCATTTGAAAAGCGTTGGATAGAATCTGAAAATCGTCCTGGCAAGCAACCAGGTGGTTATATGGAATCTGTTCCTGATTTGCATGAATCCCGTATTTTCCTGACTTACACTGGCTCTGTCAATGATGCAGCAACAATTGCACACGAATTAGGACACGCTTTTCATTCTGCACAGCTAACGGATTTACCTCTTTGGCGTGATGCCTATGCGATGAATGTGGCTGAAACAGCCTCAACATTCGCTGAGTTAATTGTTAACGATGCAAATGTTAAGGCAGCAACTTCTGATGCCGAAAAGCTCGTGCTGCTTGATGCGAAAATGACAAACCCTATTGCCATGTTTTTAAATATTCATGCACGCTTTTTATTTGAGGATGCTTTTTATAAAGAACGTCAGCATGGCGTCGTTACACCGCAAAAACTTAATGCACTGATGGATGAGGCTCAAATTTCGGCGTTTGATGGCATCCTAGATATACGCCATCCACATTTTTGGTCCTCAAAACTACATTTCTTTATCGATTCCGTGCCATTTTATAATTTTCCGTATACCTTTGGTTATTTATTCTCAGCTGGCATTTATGCTGAAGCCCAAAAAGATCCTAATGGATTTGAAGATAAGTATATTGCGCTGCTTCGCGACACAGCTAACATGACTTCAGAAGCACTGGCACAAAAACATCTTGGTGTTGATTTAACGCAACCTGATTTCTGGCAAGCAGGTGCTGACCTGATTCAACAAGACATCAACGACTTTTTGAGATTGTCGGAACAATTTATTTAAACAAAAAGCCAAGCACAATGCTTGGCTTTTTGTTTATTTATATTTTTCTTCCAACTGACTCATCCATAGGCCTATACTAGTACCTATCAAGAATAATAACGCACTAGCAATGCCACTGACCAGATTAAAACCACTATAATCGGCAACTGGTGGCACAATAATTAATACAGTTGAGACAATAACAATTCCTAAAATCACATGATACACTTTCGCATGATACTGTCTAATCAAAAAATGCATAATCTTTGATAGTAAAAGAAGTGTCACTAAACCACCTAGTGTGATGGGGATGAAAACCCCCGGATCAGCACGCTTAAAACCCTGAATCATTGGCTTAAACAACCCGAGATACAGCAGAAAATTAGAAGGGCTTAAACCAGGTACAATGACCCCTAATGCAATTAAGCCGCCAGCAAGTAACCAAGAAAAGAAATTAACTGGTAATTGGCCAACTAGTCCTGCGACATTATATAAGAACACACCACCAATAATAATTGTGGCAAACAATACCAACCAATCAGACCAATGACGACCTGTCTTGCTACTTTCTTTAAACAAAGTTGGTAAAGTCCCCACAATTGCCCCAGCAAATCCCCACAAAACAACTGCCTTATAAGTCGTCAACAAGTAGGACAACGGATTGCTAAGCAAAATAATACCTACAATGCCACCAAGACCAACCGGCAAGAAATACCAAAAGTCACGCTTAAAATTTTGACGTACATGAGCCATAAAATCTAACATACGTTCATACAAACCAAGTATTGCTGCGAGTACACCACCTGATACGCCTGGTAAGATAAAACCAAGTGCGATAAATATACCCTTAACAAAACGGCTAATCCAATTTTTAATGATTTGATTTTCCATAATAATAGCCTAACATATTTTTAGAATATACTCATTAAATATGTTTTTTCTCATTATGTCCTGTTGCGCCAATCTGCTAATGTTTTTTGGATATCTTCACTTTGACTAATCATGCTAATCACCGCTGCCCCGTCTACGCCCGTTGATAAAACCTTCGATAAATTATCACGTTGAATCCCACCAATAGCTACAATTGGGTGATGCGCGATGCGAATCAATTGGCTGAGTCCAGATATGCCAATTGGCGGTTTGGCATCTGACTTACTCGTTGTTGCAAATATTGGGCCGACACCTATATGGTCAATACCCGCTACATGAGCAATTCGCTGGTATTCTTGCTGGTTAGACACGGAAACACCGACAAACAAATTGCCAGATTGTTTAATATTATCAACTGGCCGACCATCATCCTGACCAAAATGAATACCATCAGCAGCAATGGCGTGTGCTAATGCCATATCATCATCGATTACCAGAGGGACATGATATTGCGCTGTTAGTGCGCGTACTTGCTTTGCTAATTGTAACTTTTTTTGCCCAACTAACGCACCTTGCCCTTTTTCACGATACTGAAATAGGGTAATTCCACTTCGCAATGCCTTATTTAAGATTCTTAAAAATTCTGCTTCGTCAGCAACATCTTGTGTGCCCATAATGAAATACCGAGCTAACATCGTCTTATCAAATATCATAAATCACCTCTGGTTGGTTTTTTATTGTACTTTGGGCTAGGTGATTTAACGGCCCATAGCGATGACCAACCAAAATACCATCACGAATAGTTGCATCAACATAAGTCTTGGCAGCAATAATGGCAGTTTCTAAATCATGTCCTAGTGCGAGTTGTGCTGTAATCGCAGCGGAAATTGTATCGCCAGTACCATGCGTCCGTGCTGTGTTAAAGCGCTTTGTCCTTAGCCAAAAATGACGACCATCTGCCAACAAAATATAATCTAAAACAATTGGTGCATCCCCGTGGCCGCCCTTTAGTAGCACATTTTTTGCGCCCAACGTCTGTAACTGTTGTGCAGCCAGCATGATATCATCTGTGGTTTTAATTGATAGATGAGTTAATACTTCTGCTTCAGGTAGATTCGGTGTCACTAGTGTTGCCAAAGGCATCAACAGTGTTTTCACTGCTGAAACAGCCTCATCAGTTAATAGCTGTGCGCCACCTTTAGCAACCATAACAGGGTCTAAAATTAACGGCCCAAAGTTAAATTTAGTCATTGCTTTTGCCACCGTTTCAACCGTGGCCGTATCGCCTAACATGCCCGTTTTCACCGCACGAATTTTCAAATCATCAGCAACAGCTGACAATTGTGCCATAATCATATCTGGTGTAATCATTTGGACTTTTTGAACACCACAAGTATTTTGTGCCGTCACCGACACCACAATATTTGCCCCATAAACACCTTGAGCTGAAAATGTATTTAAGTCTGCCGTCATACCTGCGCCACCACTTGAATCTGTGCCAGCTATTGTCATAGCCTGCGGTGTATCATTCATATTTTTTCACCTCCTTTGCAATAAATGTTTCAAGCTTGCTTTCTGATAATAAGTATAATTCATCTAATACCTGATTAGCAAAGTAACCAGGTGTGGTTACTTTGTGGCTTGCTGTTAAACCAGCTAATTTCATCATAGCCATAGCACGAACAGTGTTGTCCATAGAAATTTCATCACCGTTGAATGCTCCGATTATAGCTGATAATGCATCACCCGTACCAACATTGCTAGCTAGTAATGGTACGTTAACTGGTAGCACACGCGTTGTTTTACCGTCAGAAATAACATCGCTAGGGCCACTCATTGCAATAATTGCGCCGGTTTTATTCGCAGCTAACTGTGCAATCTGCTCTATATTTCCTGATCCAACGGCATCAATACCATGACTGGCAAAATCGATGCCAGCAAACCAGGCAATTTCGGCAGCATTACCACGAATAATATCAACTTTACTATTTGTGAGCAACTCTTGAACAGGAACGCTTCTAGACGGTATACCTACCGCAACAGGATCCAAAACCACTACTGTCTTTGTTTGATTGGCAATTTGTATCAGCTTTACTGTCTCAAGCAGCTCTGCTCGTCGCCAGGTACCAGTATTAACTACCACGGCATCACTGACAGCAACGAGATCCGAAAACTCTGCCACTTCTCGTGCCATAATTGGCGAGCCACCAATAACATTAACAGCATTTGCAACAAACTGCGGTGTCACATAGTTAGCATAATTAAATACTAAAGGTGTTGTTTCTTTTAATGTTGATAACTTCATATTTTTAATTCTCCAATCAATTGCGACAAAATTTTTGTGCCCGCCACAGCTTTTAAAAACAAATAAGCTAGTATGGCACCAAAAACCGATGCTGGCAGAAAAAACGGTATATAAAAATAAAAATGTGGTACTTTAACATGATAAAGCCAAGTCATTATTGGCGCGGAAACAATAGCTGAAATAATGCCTGTTCCAACGATTTCACCCAGAACCGCGGCTAGGTAGTTGTCCGTTAGACGATATAATAGACCAGCTAGCGCTGCACCAAAAACCGCGCCTGTAATAGCTAAAATTGGGCGTCCTTCTAATACCATCCGCAAGCCACCTGTTAAAAAGGCAACACCAATTGCATACCAGGGTCCTAATAGTACAGCTGTAATAACGTTAAAAAAATGTTGAAAAGGGGCCATATTAGGTAATACAACAATACTAGACGTTGCAAACGATAGTGCGGTTAACACACCAGCTATGCTGATTTGACGTAATGTTTTATGGCTACCCGATTTTACTGTTATCTCCAAAACATACTCCTTTTACCTATTAGCATGCCACCATATGAGCAATCAAAAAGCCGCTACTTATTTACGCTGGAAATAAGTAACGGCTACCAAAAAAACGTGCTTTATTAGTACCATTAGTGTATCTCCCTTCGCGCGCATGACCACGATCAGGTTCAATGGGTATTTCTCAGCCAATAAAGGCACCCCAGATAGGTTTATTTAGTTTATGGCATAATTGTAACCTAGCTTAACACGATATGCAAGATTCAATTTAAGGCTTACCATGTTTTATCATCAAAATCACGCATTTGCTGCGTCAATGATAATTGTGATTCAGAGGTCACCCGACTATAACTTGTAGTATATGGGTTTTTCATTAAGTGTTTCATTTGTGCAAATAAATCACTGGCTAAAAAATCAGCTAGTGCATCGTGATCCGGCCAAAAAGTCCATAGCATGAAGTCAGCTTTACCATTACTATTTTGCGCTAAAATTGCGTGGTTCGGCACGAGTTGCTTGATTAATTCATCGTTATGTTCTTTGCTTTGAAAAGCAATTTGATGTACCACATCGCCAACTATGGGCGACTTAACGATGCGACTATCAAAAGACATTGGTCTCTGAAATTTCGCAACCAAGTCAGGAGCGTCCAACAACAAGACGTTTGTTCCAGCTAGTTGTGACTCTTTACCCAAATAAAAAAAGTTGTCTGCATGTTGCGCTTGCATTGCAAGTAATGTTGCAGGTTCTTGTTCCGGTGTTAAAATTAAATTGATTTTCATAAGAATGGCTCCTTTAACGCATTCACGACATTTGATGATAAACGTGCTTGATGAGATAAAATAAAGTGTTGTACACCAGAAAAAGTTGTCAAATCAACCTCAGGTTTAATAACATGGGCAGCAGCAAGCTTTTTCGCAAAGGTTATATCAGCCTGCGTCATCATACTAACGCCCCATGAATCATTTAATAAAAGTGACTCCCATTGATTTGTCAATATTGCCTCGGCGCGTCTGAAACGACTGTCTTTATCAATAAAGCTACGTAAATCCATCGGCTCTAATTTTTTATCCATATGTTCGCTTAAAATTTTCCTCACCTCCTATGCCAAATCAATTGGTATCATTTTTCCAAATGGTTGCTTAATACTTAAGCGCTTTCCACGAGGTAATAGCCAATATACTTGATGAAAATTTGTTGATAAAGCAGTGTGCTCACCATCACCATCGGTTAAAATAACGATAACGGTCCGCATTGGCTCATAGTGTTTTGCTACAAGCATATCAAAGATACATTGAAATGATGTACCCCCACCTGCATGTCTGACCCATTGTTTAATACGCTTAACAACATGCACTGTTGTATCAAAAGAAAATATTTGTATATTTGCATCGAACTGCTTCGTAATCTGTGCCACTTGCGCCAACATCATACTCACTTGGTGATTAGATATCGAAGCAGAATTATCAACAAAAATTATCAATTGTAATGCATAAGTACTGAGTTCTCCTGGCAAATCTAAACGATAGGCTTGACGTCGGTTAAATCGTGCACGTGTTGTTTTACGGCGATTAGGTATAGCACTTAATCCTGCACGTAAAATCGCTCGCCAATGACGTTTGGGTACCATAATTTCATCAATCCGTTGCTGGATACTTCCCGGCAACTGTCCTCGACCGGAACGTTGTGCATCTTTTTGTGCCTGTCTGATGACTGTCTCTAATGCTGCCTCGGCTTCATCTAATGATACACCAGCACTTTGCCATTCTTCATGGCCTGAATAATTGCCAGCATATTGTGGTAATAACTTATCATCGAGTTCCGCCAGTTGTGCAATATACTGCGCAGAATCTTGATATGGTGGTAACAGCTTACCATAAATCCCCAAGATGGTCTGTAACGTGATGGCCTCTGGCAGGTCACCTAAATGTGATGGCAAATATTGATTGACTGCTATATCCGTTCCTAAATTAACCAATTGACGACGTTGCTTTCTATCAAAAGCATAGCGAGTTGGATGAGCCCAAACAATATGTAATGCCTCATGAGCCAATGCTAATGCAACTTGATTATGATTACTAAATTGACGGTTAAATCGGGTTGGATTCACAATCAAAAACCAACGATGTGCTTGCCATCTCAGCTGCAAGGCCGTCAATGCTTTTTCGTCATCATCGCGTGCTAAATTCATCACAATATTACCATACAGCGGTGAAACATCTAAAAGTGTTTTGATGCCATCAACAATCAGATTGTTATTTAAATTTGTCATCGTGTCGCAATATCCATAATTTGCTGATACAAAACATTGGCATAATGCGCATCAGAAGCATACAAATCATCTAAAATCGGGGCACTTGTCATTTGCTTAACTAAAGCATATTGCCCATCTGGTGATACCAAACCTAATAATTCACTAAATCGCCCAGCGTTATTATCAGTAGTCATATTAGCTGTTAATAATAATGTCTTCATAACGCTTAATTTTTGAATATCGGAAAGTTTTTCAAACGTTAATCGAATTGTCTTAGGTAACTGCGGTCCCACCGGTTCTGTCTCAAAAACATCTGCTGCCGTTAGACTAGGTGTCTGTTCACGAACAAACGTCACAAATTGCGTAGCAACTTGATGGCCTAAATCACCAGCCACAATATCAAATAGCAGTTGGTCTTGCATAGGCGTTGCTAGTTGTCGTAACTCGTACAAATTATCAGATACACGTTGCCATGCGCGCGGCGTTGGGTTCAAGTCAATTTGTCTGACTTCTGGATATAAGAGCGTGGCGTGCTGCGAAATAAATTGTCTTACCAGTGGATGAATGTGCTCTCGATGCTGAGTTTGTTCTTGCTTAGCCCAATCTAACCAATCAGTCACTGAAACCGACATAACCAAACGCGTGGTACGATCTTTAATGGCAGCATCGGAAGTCTGCACAGCATATTCTGAGTCTTCAAACCCAGTCATCGAATCATCTGGGTTTTCTGCTAGAACTAATTTGACATTTTGGGGTAAAATCAAATCATTTATCTGACGCTGTAAAACCAAATTCATGAGCTCACCTTGCACAGCTTGTGACCCACGATTGAATTCATCTAGAAACCAAATGATGGGTTTTTCTGGGTTGGCCTCAGCTTGTTGAATAATTTGAATCAACGTATGGGTATAACCAAATTGAACATCCGCTAAACGACCATAATTTTTCGTCGTTATAAAAGCTGCATCAGTTAATGGTGGTATAGGTATCGCTAAATCCCCTTTTTCAGATAGTGATACCACTGTTGTAAATAGTGTTGCATTTAAACGCTTAGCAACAGTTTGTACAAGTGCTGATTTCCCAATCCCCGCTTCGCCAACAATTGTTGGCACATTGCCACCCTTTAAGATCAAAGGCACAGCTGTTAATAGTTGTTGAAATGATAATGCCATATTTTGCCCTCTTTTACTTAACTCAATTTTACCGCTAATTTGTTTTTCATGCTAAAATAAAGACATGACAAAACTACTTATTCTCGGTGCTAACGGTCAGATTGCTAAACTCGTCGTCCCTATGTTAGCTAATACCGATGTACAATCTACTTTAACTTCATTACATGGACGTTCTGACAAGAATATTCAAACACTTGACGCTGTCAATGAAACGCAGTTAGTCTCTATGTTAAAAGATATTGATATCGTTTATGCAAATATCGGTGCAGAAGGACGACAAAAAACAGCCGCTAACAGTGTTGTTAATGCTATGCATCTAGCTGGCGTGCGCCGCTTAATTTGGGTTGCCACGGTTGGTGTTCATGATGAATTACCTCAAAAACAAAGTGATTTATGGGCAAATATACTCGGCACAACAGATAATGAAAATACCTACATGGGTGATCAGGCCGCAGCTGTGAAAAGGATTATGACTTCTGGTTTAGACTATACAGTTATTCGTCCAAATGAATTAATTGATGATAATATCATGCAACAGTTAACTATTCAAACGGATCCAAAAGAAATAATTCAAGGTGGTCCGGTTACCCGAGTAAGTGTTGCTGAATTTATTACGCAAATTATTTTAAATCCGACAACCTACAATAGCATGTCTGTTGCTATTTCTAATAAAACAAATTAAAACACGAGCCACTAAAGTGGCTCGTGTTTTAATTTTACTTTGGTTTTTCGGCAACATATTTCCAATAAGCATCAATAATTTTAGCTGATATCTTACCGTTAGTACCATCTAAGTAGTTATTCATACCCGGAATGGCCATTGCAACAGCAAATGGTTGGCCTGGTACGTAAGCTACCATTGATTCAGTATACGTATCATGTCCATTAGTTTTGGTTTCCGCAGTTCCTGTTTTTGCGTAAACATGGGGCTGTAATTTGTGCATATCGCTACCACCCGTGTTCCAAGGATCGGAACCATTGGCTACACGTTCCATACCATTTTTAATGACTTGCCATTCATCAGCGGTAAGATTAACTTGGCCTTGAATATTTGGTGTTGCGGTCCAAACAGTTTTTTGCGTATCGCTATTTGGCATGCTTTGCTGGACAGCTCCAACGACATGTGGCGCTACAAGATAACCACCATTAGCAATTGTTGATACATAACGCGCTAATTGTAAAGTCGTATAAGAATCATATTGTCCAAACGAGGCATACAAATACTTTCCACGTGCCTCACCGGTCGTTGGTCCGCGATAACCAGCGGTCTCACCAGAAATATCAATTCCAGTCTTAGTACCTAGTCCAAACTGACCAAACCCATTGCGTAATGTTTGAAAGGCATCTGGTTGCAAAGCTAATGGTGATCCTGGACTATAGGTTTGACCACCAATTTTCATACCTAACTGTACAAAATAAGTGTTGGAAGAACGCTCAAATGCGGTTCCAGCATCAATAGGCACTGGTGCTCCGGATTTGTTCCAGTAAGAGGTAATTTCAGGTGTCCCAGCAATTTTAATCGCTTGATCATTTAGCACTGTGTTACTAGGTGATATAACCCCTTTTTGAAAGGCTGTTGCCATCACTGCTGGCTTAACAACAGATCCCATCACAATTGCATGATTCATATTACCTAATGGGTCAGCCGTTTTTTGACCCGTTTCGTAATTGCGATCAACACCTGCCATTGCATAAATACCGCCAGTGAAAGGATTAATGACTGTCGCATAAGCGCCTTCCACATCACCGCCAGGCACATTGTCTTCCAAAATCTTTTGAACCTCACTTTGGAAACGTGCGTTGATTGTCAATTTGACATTATCACCGGCTTGCCCGTTATATTTAATTTGTGATGATTTAACCTGACCATTACTGCCAGTTGTCACTAGGGTTTGAGATGCTGAGCCTTTCAAAATTGATTCATAGCCCATTTCTAAACTAGAATTACCAACCGGCTCATTTTGTGAGTAGCCTTGTGCCAAAAGTGTGTGTAACTTACTTTCTGGCAAACCTGTCGCCTCATTGGTTACTGTACCAACCAAGGCTTTAAATTCATCCCCCTCAGGATATTGGCGTGACCAGCTTGTTCCAAGCTTCACACCAGGAAAGTCACTTAATCGCTCGCCAACTTCAGCTAACTCTGTGTTCGTTACCCCTGATTCTTTAATAAAAGTAGTTGATAATGTGTAAGCGCCACTCATGCGCTGGAAAATCATGGCAGCATTGCTATCAACGTTATCAGCTAAGTGATTTTGCTGTACATAAGCCACCATATATTTATTAATTTGGTCTGGCGTCAGCGTACTCTTCTGTTTCTGATATTTTTTGACCATAATGGCCGATAATTTTGTATTATTTTTGTTATCGGCTAAATAAAAGTCAACTTTAGCCCGCTCACTTAGCCGCTGTGTATCAACTGCTACTATTTTCCCAAGCTTAATAGCCGTTTGCCGCATTGTTGGTGCTGTCACTGCCGTCCCACGTGTAAACGTAATAGCAGCCTGTGCCTTGTTACCAACAATAACTTTTCCAGTTGCATCATAGAACATACCGCGCGGAACGTTACCCTTTTCAATGGTTTCATCACTACGGTTTACTTCTCCCTGATAATATGCACCTTGTTTGATTGTCAGAAATGCTAACTGAATAATGAGTGCTATCATTAAGGTGAGTGAAATACCCAATAATATGTTTAAACGTACGGGTAGATTACCACTAGCACTATTTTTTTTATCACGATCTTCTAAGTAAGGATTACGCTTCATATTTGACCCCAATTTATCAATAAGTTACTTAAACTAGATTACCACAAATCCTGTTTTCGCGCTAAAAAAGACTAAAAATTTGGTATATTAGTAACATGAATAAAAAACACTACTTTATTTCACCATTAGCACTTAGCTTTTGGCTCCCAGCTTTAGTAATACTGGGTTATTTTGTTTATCGGGGTATGGCGCCATTTGGACCAAACTCTATTTTAACAGTTGATCTAGGCCAACAATATATTGACCAATTTGCTGCTTTCAAACACACATTTTTATCCCATCCTACAAGTTTTTTCTATTCATTTAGTAATGCGCTAGGTGGTGATATGCTCGGCGAATGGGCTTACTACCTTATGAGCCCATTTAATGTCATCTATTTATTCACGCCAATTGTGCACTTACCCTCTGCCATATTATTTGTTACCGTACTGAAATTTGGTAGCGCTGGCTTAAGTATGGCTTGGCTTTTAAAACAACTACAGTTGCAACGCGGTTACTACATCACATTATTTGCCGTTAATTATGCTTTATCTGGGTGGTTTATCGCCAACGATTTAAACCTGCTCTGGTTAGATGCTGCCATATTACTCCCAATACTGATTGTACAAATCGAGGCTCTTTTCAAACAAAATAATTGGTGGCGCTATGCCCTAATTTTAAGTCTAACCATTACCAGTAACTATTACATTGGCTACATGATTACATTATTTGTTATATTGTATTTTATTTGGCGTTTAACTTGGCCAAACCAAATTAAGCAGCGCTGGCAAGTAATCAAACATTTTGTTTACGGTAGCTTACTTGCTGGTGCTTTAAGTGCTTGGCTGATATTACCCACATATTATCAATTACGACTAGGTAAGGCCCAATACAATACGAATTGGTCTTTCAAATTTGACAATGATCCCGTTAAATTAATCCTGAAACTAATTCCAGGTAGTTTCGATTTCAATCAAATGCAAAGTGGACAAGCTAATTTTTTCGTCTCTGCTTTTATATTGTTTACAGTCATTGGCTTTTTTGTTGTCAAAACGGTTCATTGGCGCATTAAAATAGGCGCACTATTGCTTCTTGGTATTCTATTAATCGCAACAACCTGGGCCCCTTTAACAATTATATTCCACGGTATGCAATATCCTGTCTGGTATCCCTATCGTTTTAGTTTTCTAATTAGCTTCATGTTCATTTATTTAGGCGCGTTGGCTTGGCAACCAAATCAACCATTAAATCTTATGAGTAGCTCATTAAGTCTCGTATGTATCATTACTATCACTTTTTACGCTTATCAACAAAGTCATCATCTCAGCTACATCGATCAACGTAGTATATCGTTATTTGCGATTTTAGCTATGCTTATACTTGCGCAACTGATGTTTCCATCACATCATCGCTATCAGTGGTTATTGCTCTCTTTTACCGTTCTCATGCTAGTCGTCAACGTTTTGCTAACACTCAACCGTTTTTCCTACCTCACAAACACTGAATATCAAAGAACAATTAAATCACTTACACCTGCCATCAAAAAAATTAAAACAGATCGAACTTTTTATCGGATAGCACAAACCTTTCAACGTACACGCGGCGATAGTATGATGCTAGATTTTTATGGTGGTTCACATTTCAGTTCAACGCTACCAAAGGCAACACCTACTTTCTTTGGTAATATAGGTCAACCAGATGGTGATAACTACGTTGCTTATAGTAATGGTAGTTTATTATCGGATGCCTTGTTAGATATGAAATACATTGTGGCCCCAAATAATCAAGATAAACACTTGCCCGGTGATCCAAGTACACATTTGATTGGTTATCGGCCTGATACATCAAAGTATCATCTTAAAGCAGTAACAGACAAAACAAGTGTATGGGAAAATCCATACGCGCTGCCACTGGCTTTTGCAGCTAGCGATACTGTACTCAAAACAGCAATGCTACTAAATAACCCTATGCAGAACCAAAATAATATCTGGCAAGGACTAAACGCTCAAAAAGCACCCTTAGTGACGGCAGAAAATTTCAGCCAAGCCGTTGGCCATAACGTCAATACGCCAGCTACAATTACGGATGCATTATTGGTAAAAAACAAACCCAACGAGCCAGCTAGCCTTGACCTCACGTTTAATCCAAAAACCAATGATAGCTATTATTTAACACTTGGTAGTGGCTTACCGATTAAAGATTTTGATTTACTCATTAATGGCCAAGTGATTACACAGTTTAATTCTTACCGCCATACTGTCATTATTAATTTGGCCTCACAGGTTAAAAATAAACCACAAACTGTTACCATACGTTTTAAACAAACTCGCTCGTTGTTATTAAACAATGTTACCTTATACCGCATATCGCAAGATAATTTCCAGCAACAAGTTAATCAGTTAAAAGCACATCCCCTAACTATCGATGAATATCGCGACAATAAGATTACTGGCAATATCACGACAACTAAGCAACAACCCCTACTTATGACAACTATTCCTAGCACACCTGGCTGGCAAGTGCTGGTTGATGGAAAACGTGTCAAAACAGAAAAAGTGGCCAATTACTTTATCGCTGTGCGAACCGCCCCTGGAAAGCATCATGTCACCTTTAAATATACACCACCTTTTTTCTGGCTAGGTGTCATGTTAACAGGCACTGCTGTCCTGATTTTAGGCATATTCCAGTTTTATTATAAAATGCTTGCAAGAAAACGCTCTGCATGATATGCTCGTCTTGCTATTATTTGCGAGAAATACGCAAAATTGAAAGGAATCTTTTTATGTCAGAAGAAAAAGTATTTCCAATGACAGCTGAAGGACGCGATAAGCTCCAAGCTGAATTGGAAGATCTCATTACACGTCAACGCCCAGAAATTACAAATCGCATTCAAATTGCACGTTCATACGGTGATTTATCTGAAAACTCTGAATATCAATCTGCTAAAGATGAACAAGCTTTCGTTGAAGGTCGCATTCTCACATTGAAAAAAATGATTGAAAATGCCGAAATTATTGACCCAAACGCAACAGCTGCAGATGTTGTGTCCCTCGGTAAGACTGTCACATTCAAGGAACTACCCGATGAAGAACCTGAAACGTATGCAATTGTTGGTTCAACTGAGTCTGATCCGTTGGCTGGTAAAATTTCTAATGAATCAGCTATGGCAGTTGCACTACTTGATAAAAAAGTTGGCGACAAAGTCTCTGTTCCGCTACCAAGTGGTGAAAGTATTGACGTTGAAATTCTAAAAGTTGAAAAGTAATAAAAAGGACTTGCTGTTAGCAAGTCCTTTTTATTACTTCTTTATGCAAACTGATTAATATTTCCAATAATAATTGCACCGACAACAACTAGTATTGTGCCAATAATTATTAACTTCATTTGGTAATTAGACTTCTTTTCGCCTAATAGATAAATACCGCCAAATGTTGCCACAATGATACCTAATTGTGAGAACGTCGTTGCAATTGTTTGACCGATGGCTGGGTTAGCGGCTGAAATAAACATAAATATATTACCAGTCGCCCAAACTAACCCAGTCAAAATGTTTTTCCATGTTGGTTTGTTAAACATTTTATCCGCTTCTTTTAACACAAAGATAACAATCAAAAATGCACCAATTACTTGTCCAATCGCTTGAGGCCCAACGATTGCAGTCATATAGTCAACACCATTATTCTTAGCTTTAATGGTATCAGAAATATAGCCAATTTTATTCAAAAAATTAGGTAATACGAAATAAAACATATACCCAACAGTCGAGATAGCTAGATACACTAACCCTTTAGTCATACTTTTCGCTTGGCTTTCAATGCCTGAATTTAATGCCTTATCACGCGCAGAAATAAGTGTTGCACCAATAACAACGGCAATAATCGATATCACACCGATAGCCCACATCTTCCCTGTTTTCCAATCGCCAAGCACCACTGCTGCCATTAAAGCATTTGTAACAATTTGACCAGCAGTAGACAATGGAATAGCCAAGGACACACCTAAATCTTTAATTGCCAAGAATTGGCCGGCAGTACCAACTGCCCACACAAGACCAGATGCGACGCCCACTGTCCAAATTTCTTTTCCTAAATAGGCATGGTGTGGCATCACATAGAAAAACATAGTGGCTAGTCCGAATAATAGCGCACCAAATGTCATGCCTAATGTCTGTTGCCCAGCTGAGCCACCCATTTTTGTATTGACGAGACCAACTGATCCCCAAGCTAATGCAGGCACAAGTGCCAACAAAATTGCTGCATTCATTATATCTAATACTCCTTCATCGTGTTTGATTAACAAAAACTATTTTACACGAATGAAAACGTTTACACAAGTCTTTTTAGGAAATTTTGTAAACGTTTTCATCATTATTCTTGTAACTTACATCACAATCTCTCTATATATTAAAATGAGATACAAGCTGATAGCTGCTTTAACTTGATTATCGCGTATTTTTTATGAAAAAACTCATGATGATCTATTAAAAATAGGCTGACGAGTGTGACTTCACTCATCAGCCTATTTTATTTATTTATCATATTTTTGCATGTTCCAAGTTTCAATTACATTAATGAGTAATTTAGTATAGTTAACATCTGTTGCATAATGATCATCGTAGAGCGCCTTAGCTGCCTGTTTATAATTTTTAGCTGATAAAACGTCCTTAAATTGATTAGGGTTCCAAGAATTACCATTCACAATTGTTTCAGCATGCTCCCGCATACTGTCCTTCCAACTATCATAGACAGCAAAACGTGCCTGTTGTGTTTCAGGTTTGCCGTCCACATATTCTGTAGTGTCTAGAACAACTGACTTACCTGGTGTGGTATCTTGTGTTTTAACACCATAAAAGTTATTATACTTTGATGACAACTTAGAGTTATCCCAATTCGATTCATGGGCTGCTTGTGCAATAGAAACTGAAGCTAAGATCCCATACTTTTTGGACAACTCTTGTGCATAAGGAGCAATTTTTTTAACAAAAGCTAAGCGTCGTTCAAATTCCGATTTACCAGAAGTAGCAATCAATGCCATAACATTTGGCGTTGCCAAACCATTGCTTTTTAACGTTTTATAATATGGTTGCATTGTTGTATCAGAAGTTTTTAACATTGTTTCAACAACATCACTAGCATTTTTAGCATTTGTTAAATTAAAGGCTTGTGGATAAATATAGTCTAATAATTTGGCATCCTGCGTATCTGATTGATTAACACCTCGCAACAAATCTGGATACTTCTGATACATCTTAGCGATTAATTTTTTATCATTAAGTGCTGTTAAGACAGACTGTTCTGAGACATTCTTGACCTTATCAGAAACATTTTTAGCAACTTGACTAGCAGATTGTCCAACGCTGACCATGACATACCCCTTTGGTAGACTCGGTTCAGCTGTCGGACCACTCACCATCTGTTGATAAATTAACTGTATCGTTTGTGAAGGTGATAGATGATACGTTCCGGCTTGTAACTTTTCTGCTCCTTGAGACATAGCATACTTGTAAAACGCTTTGGCGCTCTTAATAATTTTTTTATTTTCTAGTGTTTGACCCATTTGCATGGCCGTGGAACCATCATTAATTTTGACAGTTTTAAAAGTGGTATCCTGTGGGTTTAAAGCAGCATTGTTATCCGTAAAAAGTGCCTTAATAACTAGTACAAAGCCCACAACAACAATAACGGCCAAAAATGCCGTTAGCCATTTAGACTTTTTAGATCGCTTTTTGTGTGGCCCACGGCCACCGCCTATTGGTCCAGCAAATGGATTATTTGATGTACTATTTTGTGTGGCATCTAAAGCTTCTGCTGCTTTTATTTCATGTTGATGCCGTTGTTTTCGAGATTCCATAGTTTATCCTCTAAAATAAATTATCATAATAATGAAAGCGACCAGTATCATTAATACTAGTCGACTTGTTATATTTTAGCATATTTTTTTATGGGATAGATTAAGAGAAGATTACTTTAACGCTTCTACATCGCGTGCAATCATTAGTTCTTCATTAGTTGGTATTAATAGCGCCTTGACCTGTGAGTCCTTTGTTGAGATTTCAATTTCTTCACCACGCTTCTCATTAGCTACTGAATCTAATTGTATACCAAAATAAGCTAAACGATCGATAATTCTTTTTCTAATTGGAGATGAATTTTCACCAATACCAGCTGTGAATACCAACGCATCTACGCCACCCATTTCGGCAATATATTGCCCCACATACTTAACAATACGATTGACAAAAATATCGACAGCCAACCGCGCATGATCATTCGTGTCCTGAACGTCTAATAAATCACGCATATCAGATGAGATTGTTGATAAACCTAATAAACCTGATTTTTTATTCAAAATAGTCAGCATCTCGTCATTTGATAAGCCCTCTCGTTCTTGAATATAATAAACTAGTGATGTATCAACATCTCCAGATCGCGTAGCCATTGCTACGCCAGCTAGCGGTGAAAAGCCCATAGATGTATCTAATGACTTACCATCCTTAATAGCAGTAATAGATACACCGGCACCTAAATGTAATGTGATGAGTTTAAGTGATTCTAACGGCTGCTTAAGCATAGTTGCCGCACGAGAGGCCACATAGCGATGCGAGGTACCATGAGCACCATACTTACGTGCCCCATAGCGCGTATAGTATTCATAAGGCAACGGATAGAGATAGTTTTCTTCGGGCATCGTCTGATGAAATGATGTATCGAATACGGCAACAGATAGCGCATTGGGTAAAAGCTTCTGAAAGGCACGAATTCCCATGGCATTAGCTGGATTGTGCAAGGGTGCATAATCGGCAAGACGATCAATTTTTTCTAAAACGGCATCGGTCACAACAACAGAATGATTAAACCATTCACCACCAGCTACGACACGGTGTCCAACACCTGTAATTTCATTAAAATCTTCAATAATGCCTAAATCTGTTAACTTTTGAAGCATGAAATTAATGGCCTGCTGATGATCTTTAATCGCCAGCACATTTTCATACTTGTGCCCCTTACCGTCTTTTAAAATAACAATATGGTCATCATCTTCAGAGTTACCAATTAAACGTTCACCCTGCACTTCTGAACCGTACTTAATTGTCACAATAGCGTCATCCATCCCAATTCGCTCGATAACACCTTGTGCAATTACTTGTTCTGCTGGCATCTCTAATAATTGAAACTTTAGCGAAGAACTGCCGGCGTTAACAGCCATTGTTTTAGCCATAATATGATTTTTACCTGTCTTTCTTAAACGTTTCTTGACTGGACGCATGTTGAAAATATAAGACAAAAATAATTCAGTAGACTTTGCCATACATTTAGGCGATGTTTACAATCTCACGCTTCATTCTTTTCTCTATCCAGTTTAACCCAAGCCTTGATATCTTGCAAAAATTTTTTTAAATTATCCACATCTTTCAGTGGTGGATATTGTCCCATTAAAATGTCACCAGTATTCTCTGCCTGCTTTTTTCTAATCACTAAAATAGCTTTCGCAGCACTCTGGTTTTGAAAAAAATTGTTCGGTAATTGTAAAAATGCTTTAATTTGTGCCTTTGCTGTAAGCATGCCTAACAATTTTTTTGAATCAGTTCCCGATAGTACATCCGCTGGAACAAGCAAATATGCCCAACCATCAGGCGTTAAAAAGTCTAGACTCTTTTCTATTAATAGTTGATGTACCATTGACTGTCCATTGGCTAGCTGTGTGGCATAATAACTCGGTGCTGCCATTGGATAATAGCCTACTGGTAAATCAGCTATAACAACCTTAGCCTTTGGTGTGTCTTCTAATTGAACGACATCTGCCTCATAAAAACTAGTTGTTCTATCGTTAATCAAGCCATCAACCGCTGAAGCTAACGCTAACTGCCTACTATCATTATCAATCCCTATTCGAGCAACTGTAATGCCGTTATCTACTAACAAATTGTTAACTGTGTTGAGTAAGTTTCCTGTACCAACATTAAAGTCTATTAGGGTATCACCCGTTTTGAGTGCCGCAGTTTGTAATAGAAAATCCGATAACAAATAACCAATACCATCGGGTGTAATTTGAGAATTGGCGGGTACTTTATCTTCACGATGAACTTTGAGCGTAACAAGTTGTAATAGTTTACGCAAATCATCAGCTGACAGTTTATCTTGCCTGAGCGATTGTGTTAACGTTTGTATTTGCTCAACTATAACTGAATTAGGTTTATTAGCATCGACATGAACAGATCCATCATTGATGTCTTCAAGTATTTCAACAAGTGCATCTGTAAAATTCATGTCAACATCTTTAGAAAAATCAGTCGTTATTGCCGTTAAATTATCAAAGTATTGTGCTATTTTTTCTTGTGTCATAGCTTAATTTTAGCGTCTTTCACCTGTGTTTTCAAGAAGATGTCACTGCCAATAAATCTCTATTGTGATAGCGTGACCCTATTTTGATAGTTATCTTTTGCCCATCTATCATAATGTCATGCTGATCAATTTTTTGGTGACGGTGCCCAGACTTTGCAAACTCAAGACTTGCTTCTAATTGAAGCCGATCTAATTCGACTGCCAAAATCATTTGTCGGCGATTAGATAGTTGCGCATTAAACGCATTGTTTTGTAATAGTAAACCAAAGCTCAACATTGCTAACATTATGACCGTTGTGACAGTAATTGTTGCTTCTACACGTATCATTTGGCCGCTTTACTTTCTTTTAAAAAGAGTATATCTGTTGCTACCTGTCCCTTGTTGTTTACCACAGTTATGTCTGTGTATCCTTGATGACGAACTATCTTCATTTTATTGATATTATTCATCAAAATAATTTGACCAGCACCCTCGCCTAGTAACTTAAGTTTTTGATTGTCTACTTTTAATATCATTTTTTTACCTTCACTATTTTCTAATATTATCTGGTCTGGGAATCTATCAGCAAGCAAGTATTTTTGCGCTGCTAGTTGATGCACAATTATGTTTAATGTCATATCTGAAGACAACTCACTTCTATACTTAAACATTGGCAACACCAACTGCATTGTGAGTAAGAGCAATGCTATAATACCAAACGATAATAGGGATTCAATTAAAGTGAAACCTTTTCTATCGCCCACTAATATAATCTCGCCATTTTTTTGCTGAAATAACACGAAATTTAGTAGCATCCTCATATTGCGCTTTTAATTTCGTTTCTTGCTGTTTAAAGTTAGCAATTTGCTGATATTCAAATATGCTCAATCCCGTCACCAAGAATAATGATAATAATGCCTCCGTCAAGATAAAGGCAGATCTACGATTTTTCCACACGATATTCTCCTCCACCAAAACTAAAAATAATTTTTATGTATGCTGACCCATTAGTTAATGTTACAGTAGTCGGTGCGACATAGCCTGTGGGTAAAATATCTAATTGTTGCTGTCCTTTGTGGCGATACCCCTTAGGATAAATCAAATTAGCATGAGCCATTGCAACAGATTTTTCTTTAAAACAAACATAGCATTTTTGCTGCTTTTGTTGCGCAGTAAGACGAACATGTTGCCAATTCGAGTGAAAAGCCGTTTCCCAATGGTTAATATTTGATGTTTGTGGTAGCGAATTCTGTACGCCAAAAGTAATCACCCCCGCAATAATACCTAATACAATCAGCGATTCAATTAACGTATATCCTTTATCTATGTGCTTCATTATTAGCAATTACTATCTTTAACTCTTTAGCCTTTTGTGCCTGTTTTGACGTCAAGTAACCGGCTGATTTCAATTCCTCGATTGTGACATTTTTCTTGTCTGGATGGTCATTAATATATAAATCAATTTGTGTCTGAATAGTCGATACCATTGCTACCTGATGTGTTTCGACAGCCTTTTGGCGTTGTGTGTTTAGATTGGGTAAAATTAACAACATTAAGAGACTGATGATAAACAGTACAATAGCTGATTCAATTAGTGTGAATCCAGATGATAAATGCTTGCATTGTAATCTTTTAAAATTCATTGATACAACCTTCCTATAGATTGGTACATGGGTAACAACATAGACATATAGACACCGATGATTGACAGCCCAATTACACCAAAACAAATCGGTTGTATCGTGTTAATGAGTCGATCAATTTGTCTCATAGCCATTTCAAATTGAGTTTTAGCATAATATGATAGATGCTTTGCAATAATTTTAGGTGCTTGTCCACGAGCAAAGTAACCTGCCAGTGACTCATTAAAATAAGTTTGTCTTAAAATATAGTTTTCAACAGACTCGCCATCTGCCAAATATTGTTTCGCATGAGCAATTATGACTGATGCTGTTTTTGACAATACTTTGCGCTGAGGAACATCAGATAATGATTCTAATACTTGTGGTAATGTTAAACCATTAGCCAGCAATACCGTCAACTGTTGTGAAACTTGATACGTTACAATTGTTCTTATAATTGCACCAATAATTGGTAGTTTAACCAAAATAAGCAATTTTTTTCGAGAACTAATTTTAAACCAACATATCATTACCATAACACTAACAATTAAAAGTATTGTTGTTACAACAAACGGCATTGAGACAAAAAGTGACTTATTTTCTGACATATCGACATTTTGCCACTGATTCAATATTGGTGAAATAAAATATTTAATGCCTACTAACAGTGCGCCTAAAATAATAAGTAGTATCATAGGATAACGCATAACTTGTTTGATTTTATTCTTTTGTCGTTGTATTTGCCTTAAATTTTTTCCAATTAGTATTAGGGATTCAGATAAATTGCCATGCTGATCTGCTAATCGGAGCTGTAACAAAATATCTAGGCTAACATATGGTCTAAGACTATCCGAAAATGACTGACCTGCTGCTAAATCTTTCTGGATATCAGATAACCAAGAACGCCATGAATGGTGTGCTAAAAATAGTGTGTCTAAACTTTGTGCCATATCATACCCAGATTGTAATAAAGCGCCGAGTGATTGAAAAAATACTATTTGCTGCTGTTGTTTAAATCGCTTTGTATGTTTCATAGACCGCCTTGGATATAATATTGTGTTTAAGCGCGTATTGGAGTGTCTCTCGCCACATATTAGAAAATTTTTCAACCGATTCTCCCGCTATAATACGCTTAATTAACCCTTCTGACAGATAATCAATAAGCGCTGCTTGAGTTCCAGATATAGTTGTAATTAGGCGTTGATAGACAACACCACCAAGCGCTAGTTTCAATTGCTCCGATTTGATACCAAGATCTAATAGACGTAAAACAACATCACGTGCTGACATAGCATGAACCGTACTGAACACTAGATGACCACTAAGCGCTGCACGTATCGTAGCTTTTGCAGTAGCAGTGTCTCGTATTTCGCCTACTAATAACACTTCAGGACGGTGACGTAACGCTACTTTGATTAGTGCATCGTAATCCATTTGTGCTGACGTATTGACCTGCAATTGTATAAATTGATGCTGTTGAATTTCAACTGGGTCCTCAATCGTCAAGACTAACTTCTCAGCTGCTATGTTGTTTAATAGGCGATACAGTGTTGATGTTTTCCCCGATCCCGTGGGTCCAGCAATAACAAACAATCCACTATTTGGTATGGCAGCTCTGAGTTGCTTAAATTGACCATCATCTACCCAATTTTGCTGCTGTTGATTGGTATAAATAAATCGTAAAACAACGGTTTCACGGTTCAAAAAATCACCTACGGTAGATACGCGGATCCAAATCTTACCAAAAATAAATCGCCCTATTTGCGGCCTTCGCTTCTCAGCAATATCCATGTGAGCACGATATTTAATTGATGCAATCAACCGCTGTACGTTAGTATTCTCTACATACTTAGATATCTTCAGTTTCCCATTAACATGAAACTTGATAACATATTTTTCTTCCTTAGTTGGCGAGATATAAATATCATTCACACCTTTTAACATCGCTTCGTTCAGTATTTTTTCCATTCATATATTACGACCTTTCTAACTTTCATATGGCATAATACGTGACAACAACAAATTTATCTTATTATTATCCCCTAAAAGAAAGCATCTGAATTATTTAAGGTACTAAAAAAGTTGGCCAGCGTAACAAAAATGTTACGCTGACCAACTTTTATGTTGATTCTAAATATTAATAATTTTATTCACCTAAACGAGCACGGAAGTCTTTTGTCGCTTCTTCATAGCCAGGCTTACCTAAAAGCGCAAACATGGCTGTTTTGTAAGCTTCAACACCTGGTTGGTTGAACGGATTAATACCAAATGTGTACCCAGAGGCACCCACAGCCATTTCAAAGAAGTAAATCATGTAACCTAATGTGTAGGCATCTTGCGCTGGCAAATGAACCGCCAAATTAGGTACACCACCATCAACATGTGCTAGCGTAACACCTTGTGACGCTTTAGTATTTACCTCATCAATGGTAATACCCTCAAGGTACTGTAGACCATCATTATTACCCGCTTCATGTGGCAAATCCAAATTTGATACCGGATTATCTAACTTGACAACTGTTTCAAATAAGTCACGACGGCCTTCCTGAATATATTGACCTAGTGAGTGTAAATCAGTTGAGAAGTTCGCAGAAGATGGGTAAATACCCTTTTGATTTTTACCTTCTGATTCACCCATTAATTGTTTCCACCATTCAGACAAGTATTGCATTGTGGGTTCCCAATTAATTAACAGCTCTGTTGTGTATCCCTTATCGTACAAAATACGACGTGCAGCAGCATACTTATAGGCTTCATTCTTAGTTAAATCTGATTCCGAATACTCTTCTTGGGCATCTTTTGCACCGTTCATCAAGTCTTGAATATTTGCACCACTAGCCGCAATTGGCAATAATCCAACAGGCGTTAAGACTGAGAAACGACCACCAACACCATCAGGAATAGTAAATGTCTCATAACCTTCACTGATAGCTTCGTCATGCAATGCCCCATGCTTAGCATCAGTAGTAGCATAAATACGCTTTTTAGCCGCTTGAGCACCGTATTTCTTTTCTAGTAATTGCTTGAATACACGGAAAGCAATTGATGGTTCTGTGGTTGTGCCAGATTTAGAAATAACATTCACTGAGAAATCTTGGTCACCGATGACACGCACCAAATCATTTAAGTATGATGCCGATGTTGAGTTACCAGCAAAATAAATTTTGACACCTTGGCGCTGGTCATCTGCTAGTTCATTATTAAACATTGGATTCAAGAAATCCACAGCCATCTTTGCGCCTAAGTAAGAACCACCAATACCAATCACAACCAAAATTTTTGAATCTGACTGAATTTGCTTAGCTGCTGCTTGAATACGTGAAAATTCTGCCTTGTCGTAATCAGTTGGTAAAGTAATCCAGTCGGAATACTCTGCCCCTGCGCCTGTACGATGGCGTAATTGTTCATCAGCCATTGTGATTAATGGTTGCATTTCTGAAAATTCATGTGCTGCCACGAAATTTTCAATGTTCTTTGTGTCAAATGTGATGTGTGCCATAGTGTTAGCCAAACGTCATTTGCTATTATCAGCTAGTGACGCGTTTCCTCCTTAAAATATGTTAAGCGCTTACAAATTTATTTTATCACAATTTCGCTGCCGCTGCGTCATCAATAATGACTGTAACATTGGGATGTTGTTGCAGCACAGAAGCTGGGAGCTTTTCAGTGATAGGTCCAGATATCATTTGTGCCACTGCATCTGCTTTTTCAGCACCAAATGCCATTAACAATATATGCTTGGCGCTCATTACTGAACCAATGCCCATGGAAATTGCTTGTGTCGGTACATCTACTTCATGATCAAAAAAGCGCGCATTTGCATCAATTGTAGACTGCGTCAAATCAACGATATGCGTTTTGCTATCAAAAGCTGTGCCGGGTTCGTTAAAACCAATGTGTCCATTACGACCAAGACCGAGCAACTGTAAATCAATAGGATTCTCTGCAATAATTCTGTCATACTGTGACGTGGCCGCTTGGCGGTCAGGATTTTTGCCATCAGGGATAAATGTTTGCTTGAACGCTTTATGATTAAATAAATGTTGCGCCATAAAAAAATGATAACTTTGTGGATCATTACCAGAAAGACCTAGATATTCGTCTAAATTAATAGCAGTAGCCTGAGAAAAATCTAGTGGACTTTCAACAAGGCGTTGGTATAAAGGTACCGGTGTAGAACCCGTTGCTAAGCCAAAAACCCTTGCCCCTTTGGTTAAGGTCTCTGCAAAGATGTCATAGGCACGTGCAGCACCTTGGCTTGCGTTGTTAACTTTTATAATGTTCATCGTTACTCCTCCTATTGGTCTATACCACTTCGGTCTATACCAATATAATACCACATTATTACGGCTTTGAAAAGGTACAATAAAAAAGGACAAATTATTATTTTAAATAACAACTTGTCCTGCTTATAATTACCCAAAAATGTCACGCCAGACACGTGTCCACCATGGTGCTTGTGTTGTGTCTATCGTTGATTTTAATAATAAATTACGGCTATTAACAGACGTGTTCGGTAAAAATACGACGTCAGGTAGTGCCAGTTGGGCTAGTGCAACGGATTGACCCCGAGCTACTTTTTTAGGATGTCGGCTTAATGTTGTGTGGTTCACCTTGATTGGTGCCTGTTTTTGATGCCAAAAAGTTTTAGTTTGGCCAACAACAACCGGTACTTCTTTTCGTTTCATATCTAACATTTTTACTTTTTTGCAATCAGAAAGTACGCTGCCGGCCTCAAAAGTCTCTGGTACCTGTGATTTGAGTACATCATTCACAATGTTAATTGTCTCTTGATATCTCGTTACTGTATCAGTATAATAGCCAGCACCATTCACTACAGTAATAAATTCATGGCCTGCTTGATCTTTGACAATTCCTGTAAAAGCAGCCCCTGATTCTGGGGTTGACCCTGTCTTTAAGCCCTCAATGATTAAATGATTTGGATTCGATACTTTCTTTGAGTGTTGGTGACGAAATAAAAACTGGTCAGTGGTTAATTTCACAGTACGATTAGCTGATGCCGATTTATAAGAAATAAAATCGCTCTCACCCAAAGTACGAATATTAGGATCTAATTTAATAATTTCACGTGCTAGCATGGCCAAGTGCTCGGCACTGGCTAAATTAGCGGCCTCACCAGGCTCATGAGCTATTTTATTTTCAAAAGCATTACCATTCACTTGACCAGCGGCATTGTACCATTTGGAGTGATCTAATTTCAATTCATTAGCCCATGATTGTAATGCTGCTTGAGTCGTCATACCTTTAGGTGTTAAATATTCGCTCAGTGCAAATGATGCATCATTTGCGGAAATCGTGAGCATAGCATTGTACAGTTCTCGAACGGTTAAATGGTCACCTGCTTTAATATCAAGATGAGAATAAACATACTTAGGTTGATGAGATAAATCTGCTTTACTCGTAATTGGAATCGGTGTATCCCAGGTTAGTTTGCCGTCATGAATCGCACGAAGTGCAGCATATGCTGTTAACATTTTTGATTGTGACGCAATCATACCAAGTTTTGTCGCATTTCTAGTCGCTAATACCTGTCCTGTTCTTGCATCAACAACAACTGCTGAGGTCAATGACTCTTTTAAATCTATTGGCTTAGCCGATGGTGCTGCTGACACAATACGCACGAAACTTATTAATCCTACACTAAAAAATACGACAAATTTAATCCACTTCATCTCTATTTCCCCTACTTTGCTTGAGTGGCAACGTCATAATAAATGTTGTTAACTCAGCATCTGATGTTGCACGAACAGTGCCCCCATGTTGCAAAATAATGCCTTTAACAATGGCTAAACCTAAACCTGTCCCACCCGTCTTACTATTACGAGAACTTTCGACACGATAAAAACGATCAAAAATTTCCAATAGGGCTTCCTGAGGAATCTGAACACCATTGTTAATCACACGAATTTCTACTTCTTGTGCCTTTACCTGCGCGGTTAGCTTAATATATGTTGCCCCTTCGCCATATTTAAAAGCGTTCGTAATGAGATTAATTAATACGCGCGCTAATTTATCAGAATCTGCTTCCAAAATAATGAGTTCTGGGTTGGTGATTTGCATCATTTCAATTTGATGTTCGTGTGCTTCGATTTCATAACTGGCGAGAAGTTGTGCAAACAAATCGCCTAAACTAATAGTTGTTAAATTCAAGACTGCATCTCGAGCCTGTGTTTTTGAGAATTCAAATAAATCCTCGACTAATATTTTCATTTGATTCGATTTATCATAAGCAGTATGAATATATTTAGCACGATCTTCAGGACTCAAAGTCGTTGCGTTCATTTCCACTAACCCAAGATAACCAATAATAGCAGTAAGCGGTGTACGTAAGTCATGTGAAATATTAGTAATCATTTCATCCTTGGAGCGTTCACTTGCACGTTCTTCTTCCCGGATTTTTCGCGTATTTTTGGCTATCTTGTTAGAGACGTCAATAAGGGCTTGTGTTCGCGGGGCGTAGTGTGCATGCCAATCAATTGTCATATCTGAATTTTCTTTGGCAATTTGGTGTAAATCACGGATTAAGTGAATTAAACTTTCTGCTTGGCGCCAACGAACGTATTGCCAAAACACAATCACTAAGTCACCTAGTATCAAAATTAACATACTTAACCAGAAACGCCATCGTAAAGCTATGTGAGCCGCTTGCCCTAGTAATACTGTGGCAGACAATACGAACCAACTAAAAAGCAGTAGTAACAATACTGTTCCTACCGCATAATATATTTTGGTGCGATTGTGCTTAAAAAATAACGATAGTTTGTTCATTAATTTACTTCAATCTTATAGCCGACACCCCAAACGGTTTGAATGACTTGGTCACCATTCGTGGCTTCTTCAATCTTATCACGTAGATGTGATACATGTACCATAACTGTTTTAGCTGAGACAACCGATTCTTGTTGCCAAACACGTTCAAAAATATCATCGGCTGAAAACACACGATTTGGATGAGAGGCTAATAAGTAAAGAATACCGAATTCTAAGGCCGTCAAATTGACAATGTCGCCATTGGCCGTTTTCACTTCATGACTGTCTTTGTTAATCACTAACGAACCAATATCTAAAACATCAGGCGTTTTATCTTGTACGGCATTGTCTGCCCGTCGTAATAACGACCGAACACGGGCCATGACTTCTAATGGATTAAAAGGTTTTGTCACATAATCATCCGCACCTGTAATCAGTCCCTGAATTTTGTCCATATCGCCCGACTTAGCTGACAACATCAAAATTGGCACACGACTGTCTTTGCGGACAATCTTAACCACCTCTAGCCCATTCATATTGGGCATCATAACATCTAAAATCATCAGTCCAATATCTGGATTGGTATTCAGTTTTGAAATGGCTTCTTTACCATCTGCAGCCATGACTGGCTCATAGCCTTCATTTTTAAGATAAATTTCGAGCAATTCAGCTATTTCAATATCGTCGTCAACAACTAAAATCTTCATCAGTAGCGTCTCCTATTTTTTAGTCTTGGCTGAATCCAAACGTGCTTGTTGTGATAACTGGCTAATAGCAAAGAAACCGCCCTTCAAACCAGCTTTTTGGCGATTCCAACGGAATAGGCCATATGCAGCCGCAGCTAAAATAATATAAGCAACTGGCGGCAAAGTTGGATTAATAACTGGTGGTAATAGACCAAGTATCAAAAAGCCAATTAACCATGCCACAACTGCTGCAATGAGGTATAACCATCTTCGTGAATTAGATGGTGCATTCTCGGGTGCTTTTGGATTAGGTGTAAGCTTGAGAATAATTCCCGTGTAGATTGACCCACCTAAAGCAGCAATAAGCAATAGGGAAATAATGCCAGCACCTTGATTTGCTTGCTGTTTAGCGAAAAACAGTGATAAGCCAAATACACCACTAAACAGCATAAAAATAACAAGTGACGTATCTAATGCTAAGGGGGCAAATTTATAATCATGCAATTTTTTGGCAGTTACTGTCGGATCTAAATATTTTTGCGCCGCCTGTGTAGGCGTTCCAAATAGTTGAACAGCTGTGGTTCCTGTTCCTTGTGCTGCAAGCAATTCTGCGGTAACTTCATCAGTAATCTCTTCTATCTTTTCTGCTGATAAATGACTGTTTTGCGCCACAATTTTTTTGAAACGAAAAATAAAATCTTCGTTTTTCTTAGTTAATTGATGCTTTTCTTCTACCATGTTGGTCGTCCTCCGAGACTATGTACGCAACCCGCAGGTTGTCTTATTTTAGACGTTAAATCTAAATTCAATAATATCACCGTCATTAACGATGTATTCTTTACCTTCTGATCGTAATTTACCAGCCTCTTTAACAGCTTTAACCGAACCAAGTTTATCAAGATCTGCAAAAGCAATTGTTTCAGCACGAATAAAGCCACGCTCAAAATCGGAATGAATAACGCCAGCAGTTTGTGGTGCTTTCATACCTGCTTTAAATGTCCACGCACGCGTTTCTTTACCACCAGCGGTAAAGAATGTACGTAAATCAAGCAGGTGGTATGCTGCGCGAATTAATTTGTTTAGGCCAGGCTCTGTCACACCAGCCATTTCAAGAAATTCAGCCTTATCTTCGTCAGCTAACTGAGCAATTTCTTCTTCAGCACTAGCCGACATCCCAATAACATCTGCCCCTTCTGTGGCAGCAAAATCTTGAATAGCTTTAAAATACTTAGATGATTCAGGATCTGCCATGTCATCTTCAGCCAAATTAGCAACATATAATACAGGCTTAGTCGTCAGTAAAAATAGTCCCTTTACAATTTTTTGCTCATCATCTGTAAATGTTATTGTTCGTACAGATTTACCAGCTTCAAGCACTGGCTTGATTTTTTCTAAAACCGAAAACTCGGCTTTTGCTGCTTTATCTGCACCTTTGGCTGCGCGTGCTACCTTGCTATAGCGCTTATCAACAGTCTCTAAATCAGCTAAAATCAATTCAGTATTGATTGTATCAATATCATCTAATGGATTAACTACCCCATTGACGTGAATAATGTCATCACCGTCAAAGGCACGAACCACGTGAATAATGGCATTAACTTGACGAATATTTTCTAAAAACTTATTGCCGAGACCCTCACCTTGCGAAGCACCTTTAACGATACCTGCAATATCAGTAAATTCAAAGGTTGTCGGAATAATTTTGTCTGCCGGCACTAATTCTTGAATACGTGCCAGACGATCATCAGGCACTTCAACCATACCTACATTTGGTTCAATTGTTGCAAACGGATAGTTTGCCATTTCAGCTCCAGCTTTAGTGATTGCATTAAAGAGCGTTGATTTGCCGACGTTAGGAAGACCGACGATTCCAGCAGTAAGTGCCATAGTTTAGGTATATATTTTGCTAAGTATCTAGCTATTCTTAGCAAAATATATCCTCCTTTCTTAAAATACTTCGTATTAGTTATCTTTTTGAGATGATAAAACTTTTTTTAAACGTTTATTAAAGTCAAATCGTGGCATCATAATTCCGCGACCACAATTCGTGCAAGTTAATTTAATATCTGCACCAATTCTTGTGATTCGCCACGAATTGGTCCCACAAGCGTGTGGTTTTTTCATTTCCACGACATCTTGTAATTCATAAGTTATTGGTTCAGCCATTTAGTCTACCTCAACATTTAACAGCGCTAAAATACGACTCAAATCATCATTGGAAAGATAATTAATTTCAATTTTTCCGCTACCTTTTTCCGTAGCATTGACTTTAACTTTCGTACCAAATTTCTCTTCAAGTTGTGTGGCTAATGCGCGAATATATGGTGACGTTGGTGTTGCTGGTTGCTTTTCGACAGGCCCCTCATTTATCTGTTTTACTAATACTTCGACTTGACGGACTGTCAGTTGACGACTGACCACAGTCTGCGCTAACTCTTCAATATTAGCTTTTACTTTTAAGCCTAGTAGCGCACGCGCTTGACCCATTGATAACAAACCAGACTGTACCATGTCTTGCACAGCTTCAGGCAATTTCAACAAACGGACCGCATTCGCTACTGTCGTACGTTCCTTACCTACTTTTTGAGCTACTTGTGCTTGTGTCAACTTAAGTTGTGACATCAACCCACTGTACGCTTGTGCTTCTTCAATAGCATCCAAATTATCACGTTGCAAATTTTCAATTAATGCAACGGCAGCCATTGTATTATCATCAACATCACGCACAATGGCACTAATTGTTGCCTGCTTAGCTAATTTCGAAGCACGCACGCGCCGTTCACCAGCAATAATTTGAAAATCATTACCAAACCGTCTCACAATAATGGGTGTCAATACGCCATTTTCACGAATAGAATCAGCAAGTTCTTGTAATTTACCTTCATCAAAACGGTGTCTTGGTTGAAAAGGATTTGCAGTGATACGGTTCAAATTCAATCGTTCAACACGTTCAAATTCTGTTATTTTTTTGGTTGCTTGTTTAGTATGCTCAAGAGTTTCTTCAGTAACATTATTTGCATTAAACAAACCACCTAGGCCTTTACCTAACCCACCTTTTTTAGTTGCCATATTGTTTCAAAACCTCCTGTGCAAGTTCTGTATACACCTGAGCACCAATAGACTTTGGATCAAAATCAATAATGGCTTGACCATAAGAAGGCGCCTCACTTAAACGTACTGAACGAGGCACAACTGTGTGATACACTTTATCACCAAAATATTGGCGAACTTCTTCTGAAACTTGTTTAGCTAAATTAGTTCTGCCATCATACATTGTCAATAGTATGCCAGCAATATCCAGTGACTCATTAAACTGTTTACGGACTAATTCAATCGTATTCAGTAGTTGCCCTAGACCCTCTAAAGCATAAAACTCTGTCTGCACAGGAATTAAAATAGCGTCAGCTGCAGTAAAAGCATTAACTGTTAATAGTCCTAAGGCTGGTGGATTGTCAATTAATATAAAATCATAATCATCACTGACAGTCATTAATGCCTTCTGGAGTCGGTATTCTCTTTGTTTTTGCGTAGCAAGTTCAATTTCAGCACCAGACAATTGGATAGTGGCTGGTAATAAATCATAATTATCAGTTGGTACAATTACATCTCTAAGGGCAGCGCCATCAACTATCACGTCATAACTATCTAGTGCTAACTCAGATTTATCAATGCCCGACCCACTAGTAGCATTACCTTGTGCATCAATATCAACCAAGAGAACGCGCTGTCCATCCTGTGCCAATGCCGCACCTAAATTAATACTTGTCGTTGTCTTACCAACACCACCTTTTTGGTTGGCTAATGCAATTATATGTGCCATATGCTGTTGGCATCCTTTCTTTGAATATGGAAATAGTATCTCAGTCGTGCCTCATTAAGCAATTGGCTTTTTATTGGGTGTCCCAGCTTGACGCGGATACTTTTTAGGGGTTTTCTTGTGCTTATCAACTACTTGAATGACACGTTGGTCGCCATTGGGCAGCTTAAAGTCAAAGGCACTTGATACTGTGCCCCCCAGCGTTGCTAAAGCTTGTTGTCCGTCAGCCAATTCTTGCTCTGCAGCAGCGCCTTTCATCACTAACAACGCACCGCCCACTTTAACAAAGGGCAACGTATACTCAGCTAAAACACTAGTTCGAGCGAGCGCTCTGGCCGTTGCAAAATCAAACTGTTCGCGATAGGCAACATTTTGACCAATGTCTTCTGCTCGGCCATGAACAATTGATACATTTTTTAAGTCCAACGTATCCACAACATCTTGGAGAAAGCGTACACGCTTTTGCAAAGCATCAACCATGGTGATTTTCAATTGTGGAAAAGCAATTTTTAAAGGCAAAGATGGGAAACCTGCACCAGTACCAACGTCAATTAATGTGCTTGATTGATGCTGTAACGCCTTCACATAAATAGCAACGGTTAATGAATCATAAAAATGTTTTAAGTAAACATCTTTCTCATCGGTAATCGCTGTCAAATTAAATTGTTTGTTAGCTTCAACAAGTAGTTCAAAATAACGTTGAAATTGTTCAATCTGTTGTTCTGTTAATGTAATACCAGCATCATTTAAGGCTGAAATAAACGCTTCGACTGTCAATTATTTGCTCCATTTCAAGTTTGTACAGCACAAAAAGCGCTAATTACAACTACTTTTAGAATACCTGAAAAAGCCTTAATTTTCAAGCTTTCCAGCATTAACCATCCCGTCGTTTATTTTATTAATTTCCAATAAATACCAGGCATTAAAAGCTGCCACATCAACTGCCATTGCGACGTGAATATTGGTTGTCTGATGTGTTCTCGCATGAATATCAGCTACTGTTGCCCCAATAGCTGGTCCGTCTGTGACAACGTCAACCCAATAATCCTGTAAAGTAAACTTTTCCGGTGCTAACAAATAAAATAAAGTATTAACATCATGCATTGGCTTGCCTGCTTGCATGGAGCCATCGCCATAGTAAGAAAAGAGTTGCATCAACATTTGTCCTGTGTGATTCATATTGGATAATGTTGTCATTGTTTCTGATTTTAATAGTGCTTTTAGCGTGACATCCAAGCCAATCATAGTGATATCTAAGCCGCTTTCAAACACAATTTTGGCCGCATCGGGATCAGTGAAGACATTAAACTCAGCTGCCGAAGTCATATTACCACCAGATAAACTACCACCCATGACAATAACACGCGCAATGTTGGTCATCGCTTCGGAGTGAATTGTCAGCAATTTAGCTAAATTAGTAAACGCGCCGACTGCAACAAGTGTCACTTTTTCTGGACTAGTCACTAAGGCATTGAACATCGCTTCAACAGCATCTATTGGCATGGCTTCAGTCGTTGGTGTTTGAAATACGTAACCCGGCATACCACTTTCACCATGAATATTGGCCGCATCGTGATATTCCCGCACCAATGGCTTTTCAGCACCACGCGCTACCGCAACATCTTCTCTTTTGAAAAAATGCGTCAACTTTAGTACATTCAATGTTGTTTTATCAACTGAAACATTGCCCGCAACTGAAGTAATTAAACGCACATCAAAGGCTGGGTTGGTCAGCAGAATAGTCAGAGCAGCAGCGTCATCAATGCCAGGATCTGTATCAAAAATGATAGGTATCTTCTTTTTCATCAGTCAAGAACGATAATTATTTAAAGTAATGATCAAAGAAATCAGGGCTTCAAATAACATACGTATTCCTCCATTATTAATTTACTTTAATTATAACAAATTCATCACAAGTTCCAGAGATTGATTTGGATTATCTCTCAATACATTATTTATTTAGCTTTACCACATGTGGTGAATTAAAATGATTCTAATTCAGATTGCACTAGCAATTATAAAAAATACCCCATTTTATATTTATGTAACCCTTTACTTATTTCCATTAATATTCATACAATTACAACTTATTTTTAATAACGCATTGTAATAAATAATTATGCTAGTCTTATTCATTATTGGATAAATCCAGTTTAAACCTTTATCATTATGAGAGAAATATTGCAAAATGTAAACATTAACATCCTATTATTACTTTTGTTCATTAAATATATAGGCGCATTTCCGAATATATGTTATATTATATATCTAACACAAATATTAGCATGAAGGTAGACAGTATAATGACTGGACTGGAATACAACATCATCAAAGAATGGGGTCGCAAGGCTTACCGTAAAGAAACTGATGATAAATTACTTGAACATGTCCCTGTTCGTGTTCAAAATCTATGGGAAGACTTTCACATTGCGCATCAACTCCCCCTTGATGCGCAAATATTGGCGTTCGATCGTATCTTGACCGATTTTCAATCGCATGGCTGGTCTAAATAAAAAAAGCTGCTATCCAGCAGCTTTTTTTATTTCCCTTCTCTGCCCGTTTTACAAACCAGAAATAGCTAGTAATTGTTCATAATGTTGATATAACATGATAAATGGATTGATACTGTTACTCTTTTCCCAAGGTTTTGGCCGACCGCAATAGTGTAATATCACTGTATTTTCCATAGCCCATCGTATATCAACTGATCCAAAGCTTTTGGCATAATGCATAATATTATCACGTGTATCATAATTCCAAATTTCTTCGGGTAAACTTAAAATCTCATCACCATAGAGATAATTTAAAATGTCCTGATCCGGTAAAATAAGCTCTTTGCCGTATTGCTGAATAACAGACAAAATAGCTTTCATATTAACTCGTTGTCGCATCATATCTAGATCCATTAACATCACGCCCGAGTTGAAATATACTTGACGGGTACCAAGTCGTAAGTGATTAATCGTTTGGCTAATACCTGTTAGCCCCATATGACTTGAAGCAGCCAGCATTTGGCCTTTTAATGGCATATTAGCTAATGGCCTAATTGGATTAATCACTAAAATATCTGGATCAAGATAAATCACACGATGTAGTGTTTTAGGCAGATATTCACCGCATAATAGTCGAAAGTACATTTCTGGCGGATACTGTTTGAAAGTTGGCGCACTTGCCCATAGACTTGTATCGACTCTAATCGTGTGCAAAACAAAACCTAATTGCGCAACAAATTGATGTAATTTTTCTAACTGCGCCGCCTCAATATGGTCATGAGCCAACCAAATTGTCATATTTTCTCTTGGGTTAGTTTGCCTAAGTGAATAAAGTAAAACACGTAACGGTTTAATATAATTTTCATCGATGGTGATTAATAGGTTCACGCTATCATCATTTATTATTTTGGTTTTTTCCATATACTATATTATACGCTGAGAATATTGTTAGTGTGTCATTAGGTTTAACGCGAGTAATTGTCAAACGTTATAGTATAATAAATCACAGTGGGGTAATTTTAATGAATAAGATTCTAAAAGAACAGTTTTTAATTGATACGCTCTCTGACGATCAAACAAAAAAGATTACAGAGCTCAATAGCTATATCAATCACAACATGTCTAAAAAAGAACATGCAGTTGCCATCATTCAAGGCGCAGCAGGTACTGGTAAATCGGTCGTACTCATGCAACTTGTTAAAAAATATATGACTGACAGACGCTACAAAAGTGCGCTTGTCGTTAACCACCCAGAACTTTATAAGGCTTATCAAGATATGGCTAAAAGTTTTGACGGCCTCAATCCACGCGACATTAGACGGCCAACTGCTCTGATTAATGATGCACAAAAAAACCATCGTCACTATGACGTCATTTTCGTTGACGAAGCACACTTGCTCTATTCTAAATCAGAGCCGTATGCCCATTATCGCGGTAAAAATCAGTTAACTGATTTAATGGCTTTGTCAAAAGTTGTCGTAGTTGTTTATGATTTTAAACAAGTATTTCAATCAAAGATGTATTGGTCCAAGCAGCTATTATTTAAGACAATCGGTCACCATCCATATCGTGAATTCAATATGGATTTCCAGTATCGTATGGTTACAAGTGACAAACAAGTAGCTTGGCTAGATAGTTTCACCGCACAGCAACCAATCACACCTTTTCCAAAAGATAGTCAATTTGAGTTTGAAGTTTTTCCTACAGCTGGTGCACTTTATGACAAAATCAAAGCGCGCAATAGTGAGTATGGTTTAAGCCGTGTCGTTGCAACATCTGGATTCCCACGCATCGATGGCCGTCATAATGTCGAGATGGACACCTTTTCCCTACCTTGGGATGAATGGGATCCGCAACGCACCCACTGGGCAAAACGCGAATCATCTATTACTCAAGTCGGGACAATTTACACATTACAAGGTTTCGATTTAAATTATGTCGGTATGATTATTGGTCCTTCTTTCGGTTACAATCCTAAAACCGATAGCATGACTATTATTCCGGAAAAATACTCTCATAAAGAAATTTTCAAAAAAAGGCAAGATATTCAATTTACACCAGCACAATATCAAGATTTTATTGCCAATGTTTTAAACGTTCTCCTTAAGCGTGGTAAATACGGCCTGTATCTGACTGCTTACGATGATGCACTACGTCAGCGGCTCATGGCATTACAGTCCTAATTATTAAGCATAGACGTACTAAGCCAATCATGCTTGCTAAAAATAAATCACTAAAAAAGACATTAAGTTAACTTAATGTCTTTTTAAATCAATGATGCCGTCGGTGGGAGTCGAACCCACACGGTGTTGCCACCACTGGATTTTGAGTCCAGCGCGTCTGCCAATTCCGCCACAACGGCATATATCTAATACCGTTTGTATTAAACAACTATATTAGAATACCAAATTTTAACATTCACGTCAACCCTATAATTCAAATGATAATTATTCGTCTCCTAAATTAAATACATGATCAACGTGCTTTAACGCATTGTCTAAAAGAATTAGAATATGCGAGTCACTCAGATAATACAATACTTCACGTCCTCGCTTCTCTGCTTGAACTAATTGCGCTTCGCGGAGTACGCGTAGTTGATGAGAAACAGCCGATTGCTCCATATTCAAAATATCAACAATTTCAGAGACCGAATATGAGCGTGATCGCAATAACTCTAGAATCGTTAATCGTTGTTTATTCCCTAATATTTTAAATATTTTTTCAAGTTCACTAATTGCTTTTGTCTTCATACTTTTATTATAACAGGCTTATAAGATATTGAATCGTTCCTGCATCAAACATAACGTATAAGCCAAGAACAATATAAATAATCACTTGAATTTTGTCACCAAAACGTTCGAAGAAAGTATGAACTGGCTTAAAGTCGGTTAGCTTTTTAGCCAAAAAGATAACAATTGTTAGCACCGCAATAAAAATCAGTAAAATTGCGGGTAAGTAGACAAGATTCGCAGTAGCAAAATAAGGCATATACAAGGCCAAATTATCAGCACCACAGGCACCAATCGTAATGATAACCATGTTACTAATCAAGTTTCTATTATTATCCTGCGCTAACTTATCTTTAACTTCTTCTGTTTCATCGTCATTTGAAAAATATTTGCGAATACCAATTACAATCGGCACAATTCCCAGAAAACCAAGCAGCCAAGATTCTGGAATGTTTTTAAGCAATACCGCAACGAGTAACGCTATCAAAACCAAGAGTGCATTTCCTAAATAGGCACCGAAGATAATTGACCGTGTCTGCTTTGGTCCCCGATATTGTCCGAAGACCAGTAGTAAAACAACAAAATAATCAGATGTTGTGCCAATATAAGATGTAAGTGCCGTTAAAAGTGTTTGAACCATGTTGACCTCTTTATATGAACTATTTTTACATGAAATACTTTTCATATATTATACCACAAAAAATTTATTTCAGTTTTTTTAAAATTTTTATACTGATTTAATCTGGTCAAGTTATATTATATACAACAACAAAACAAGTCATCTCAAACAACGACGCGTTTTAGAAAGGTAGGAATTGTATATGCTAGATTATCGTTGATGTTCTCCACGGCATCAACACACGAAACCCCATACGGGCAACTTTTCTCTCCTATAATCTCCCAATATTCTCTTCTCTAAAATCTCTCCCAAAAAATAGCCCCGATAAGCGCGTTAGCTTATCGGGGTTTCGTGTTATACAAAAGCTAATTTTCAAAAAAGACACTGTCTATTATGGCAGTGTCTTTTTGATTACTTACGAGCAACCATTGATGAAATTTTTGCATGACGGGCAATGTATGCGGCTTGTGAACCCAATGATTCCCAAAAGCCCTCACGTGAGTGCGCCCCCACAATAATTAAATCTGCTTGTACTTTTGGCGCAACATCCTGCAACAAAACTTCTCCAGCCTTGGCACCATCAGCAAAGACCGTTATAACGTTTTCAGCCCCTTGTGATTCAGCATAGGCCTTATAACGTGCAAGGTTCGCCTCGATTTGAGCGCGACGTTCTTTAATGACATCCAGATGAAGGGCATCAATGGTTGACAAATCCCCCATCTCCAAAACGGATGCAATGATTAGTTGCGCTTCATCTTCACTAGCTTGATGAATGGCGTTAGCCAAAGCAACATAACCTTGCTCAGATTCATCAACACCAACTAACACGCGTTTAAATTGAATTGGTTCGATGTTCAAGTTTAATTCACTCATATTATCTCTCCTTAATCGTTAGTTACTCTTAAGCACCCATCATTTGTTGTGCCAAATTAACAATAATTTGGATATTCAATCCCGTTAAAACAATAAACGTAATCCATCCAAGAATTGTCATCCAACGTGGATTAACATACTCACCCATAATTTTTTTAGATGATGTAAAGTAAATTAGCGGTGCCATAGCGAATGGCAAAGCAATTGACAAAAATACTTGAGAATAAACAAGTAATTGATCTAATTTACCTTCTGCACCTCCGTAAATTAAAGTGAAAGCAATAACTGGTATCAAAGCCAATCCACGTGTAATAACACGGCGCAACCACATTGGAATACGCATGTGAATGAAGCCTTCCATAATGATTTCACCCGTCAAGGTACCCGTAATCGTCGAATTTTGACCTGAAGCAAGCAAGGCGACGGCAAATAATGTTGATAACACTGGCGAAGCGACCGCACCAGCAATCTCTTTATTACCAAGAGCATTGTACATCGATCCAAATGTGCCAACCTGGTCACCATGACCGAAAAATAATGCCGCTCCCAAAATTAATAGCAAAGAATTAATAACAAATGCCAATGATAATTGTATGTTTGAATCCCAAGTCATCAATTTAACAGCTTCTTTCAATTCTTCTGGATTTTTACGATCAACCTTACGTGTTTGTGCGATTGATGAGTGCAAATAAAGATTATGCGGCATAACGGTTGCCCCAATGATACCTAGTGACATCAATAATGGTGAATCAACACCCTTTGGACCATGACCTGAAACAGCCTGTAATTGTGGCAAATAGCCACCAAACAAGGCAACAATATCAGGCTTTGACAATGCCACTAAATAAGCAAATATTACTAAAATTGTGATAATTAAAGTCATGACAATTGCTTCAATCTTCCGAAAACCAAACTTCATCAATAACAACAACAGTACAACATCAAATGCAGTTGTCAAAACTGAAGCAATCATTGACCAGCCAAACAATAAGTGCAAGGCAATGGCTCCACCAACAACCTCAGCGATATCAGTTGCCATCAAGGCGAATTCAGTAATAATCCAAAGTGTAAAGCCACCAGTCTTACTAGTACGTGCACGCGTTGCTTGCGCCAAATCTTCTTGCCTTACAATACCCAACTTGCCAGCCATATACTGTAGCATCATTGCTATCAATGACGAAATCAAAACAATCGACAACAAAACATAATGATACTGTGCACCACCACCAACTGAAGTTACCCAGTTACCTGGATCCATATACCCAACGGCAACTAAGGCACCTGGTCCTGAAAAGGCTAATAATTTACGCCAAAAAGACCCATCTTTAGGTGCTTCAATTGAGCCGTTTACGTCACTCAAGCTCAGTTGATCATCTGCCTTCTCCACAAAATGATGCTTTGGCTTAACGCTTTTAGAATCTTGCATTCTAACTCTCCTTAAGATTTCTCCTCAGGACAAAAAATATACGAATTTTGACCAAAATACGCATTTAGTATTCACTTTTTAAGCTACTTAACGGTGAGCTAAACACGTATTAACAGTGCTAAATAATTTTCATAAAGGATTTCATTCAACAGTGTTGAAAGCTTATGAAAGGTATCTAACTCGGCTATTAATGCCCTAATACATAATAAATGATACACGCTTTTAAAAATTCGTCAACTAAAAAAATCATAAATAATGTTTTCTTGCCATTATTTATTACATTTTCTGACTATAATGATAAAAGCACCTTATTATTATATAGCTTTGTAAGCCTTTTCATGAGAAAGTTACAATTACGTAACATTTTAAATCAAATTACATGGCTGATTCATTGCGTGACGCTCTATTTGAATGGTGACATGGTGAATTTCATACTTTTGACGTAATGTCTGTGACATATCTTCTAACAAAACCTGCGTATCAACATCTGGAGAAACAGAAAGATGAACGGTTAAAGCCGTCTCTGTTGTTGACAATGGCCAAATATGTAAGTCGTGTAACTTTTCAACACCAGGATACTGTTTAAGATAACTTAAGATGGCTGTTTCATTAATCGTTTTTGGTACCCCATTAATAGCCATAGTAAATGTTGATGTCATCACAGGCCACGAAGTGACTAATATAATTACACCTATAATCATCGATACAATCGCATCAATCATATGAATGCCTGTCAACTGAATTAAAATACCAGCCAGAATAACACCAACTGAAACGCCTGCATCAGATAACAAATGTATATAAGCAGTCTTAGCATTCAAATCCTGGCCATGGTGGTGTCCATGTTCATCTGGTGCGCCACTGGCTCTAAACAACATTGCCGTAAAAAAATTAATCCCAATACCCACAGCAGCAACAATCGTAATCATGATACCGTTGGTATGTATTGTTGGCACAACAATTAAATCGCGAATACCTTCATAAAAAATCGTGACAACTGCAAACAACAATAAAATTGAATTAAATACACTGGCTAAAATCGAGACATTATGCCACCCATATGTATGTTTTCGCGTAGCCTTTAAACCAAAAGCAACAACTGCAAGCCAAGCAATGACTAAAGCTAAGACATCACTTAAATTATGAAATGCATCAGCAAACAGTGCGGTTGAATGGGCTAATTTAGCAAACACTAACTCCGTCAGCACGAAAATTAAATTCAATGTGATGCCAATCACGTAAGGCGTTTGTCTCATTTTCACTTGTTCCATCACTATACCTCCATGAACCACTATAGCACACATGAAAATAAATTCATACAATAAATAACAAAAAGCATAACTTCATACTTTAAGCGCTTCAAAAAAAGTTGTTGCATCCCCTAATATTTGCGTCACTGGGAATGTTGTCTGAATATGTTCAAGATTGATTGCAATGACTGGTACGTCGGGCTTAGCATAATTAAGCAACCCTGCAAATGGGTAGACTTGAAAACTGGTGCCAACAATGACAATCAAGTCCGCTGCTTGGACCCACGCAGCAGACTTTTCCACTTCAAAAGGCATTTCTTCATAAAATGTAATTCTAGGTCTTAGCATTGCCCCATCTGCACGCTTAGGACTTTTCATATACGCTGACAAATTTGCTTTTTGACCATCTTTTGGTGCATAAATATCGTATAGTGAGCCATGAAAGCGAATCAAATTGGCTGCTTGTGATTTGGCTTTAACATGCAAATCATCGACATTTTGAGTAATAATTTTAGCACGATTTTGTCGCGTTAATTCAGCCATTTTTTCATGAATCACATTAGGCTCAGCCGCTGGAAAATACATATTATCAATCATAAATTGATATTGCTTTAATGGTTCATTTTGGAAAGCTGTTGCTGACAATAAATATTCTGGGCGCAATCTCACCCCTTGATAAATACCATTTTTTGAACGATAATCCGGAATACCTGATGCCGTCGAAATACCAGCACCGGTCATGAAAAGAATGTGTTTAGCTTGATCAAATTGTTGTTGGATATCTGCTGTTAACATCTTATCTTCTTGCATTATTCCCCCCTGAAAATATAAGGTAACGCTAATTTCTTAAATAAATCGCTGACACGCATACGATAAAGTGATTTAAAGAATTCAGACGATTCTTGATTATCTGGCTTAGAAATAACAAAACTATTTTGCTTATCCACTTTACTAAGTCCGACATAAGCTGTTTGGTGCGTTTGATAATCTATCATTTCAGAATGATAAATAGTAAATACTTGGCTAACTGGCAAGTTAAGCTGCCGCTCTGACAAAACACTCGTCAATGTCACATACTCTTTTGCATTGATTGTTGGTCGTCCCCATTGACTCATAATATCATCAACGCCAGCAAACATAGCAACCATCTGTCGACGCACATGACGTGGCTGTTTTAAATCCGCTGATAAAATTGGGGTAACTAGCTTTTCAGCCGCAGTATAGGCCAATGGGTACAAGCCTGATAAGCTCTTAAAATCAGCTCCACTGACACTTGCGAATACTAAAGCATCTGCTAATGTCAATAAACGCCATAAGCTTTCATCATCCACCTCACCATTTTCTGGTGTTAGTTCAGCTTTGACACCTGCCAAGTAAGCATCAACAGTTTTCGGCGTCAAAATACCCTTTGCTTCTAACTCACGGTATGTTATTGCATGCATGACAGTACGATGCATGCGCGTGGCAATTTGAATCATTTGTTCATCTAACGTATCATCTTTAAATGTTAGTCCAAAAAATATTTGTGGTACAATACCATTCAAAGTTAATAACATCTTGAGTAATTCGTTACCTATCAAGAAATCAGACTCGGTTGCTTCGGCCAATTCAATTAGTAGTCGATCTTCGAATACTTCTTGTGAAACGCGGTCAATATGCAGCTCCCCTGTCTGATTGCCAGCAACACGTGTTAGTACAGTTCCCGGATAAATATTATTCACCGCTTCTAAAAGTGATTTTATTTGTGGATTCATTTTCTCATCTCCGTTAATAATTCTTGTGCTACTCTGGCATCAACTTGCTGTTCTTGGCTTAGTTTGAATACAAGATTAGGAAGTTCTTCGACAGTTGCGCCGACCTGTAGCGCCAAAGCGCGGTATTGCATGCGCATATGGCCGCGCTGAATACCACCGTCTACTATGGCTTTTAAAGCAGCTAGATTTTGCGCCAAGCCAACAGCGAGCATAATGCCACGCAATTGATTAGCCGTTTGAATAGCCATCACTTCTAACGCTTGTTTTGCTTGAGGTAATGCCGTAATCGTTCCACCAACTGTACCAACAGTGATGGGCATGGATATTTCGCCGAGTAATAAATTGTCAACAATATGCCATGTTGTTAACGCTTGATAGCACCCCGTCCTGCTAGCATAGGCATGTCCTGCAGCCTCAACTGCTCGCCAGTCATTACCAGTTGCTAAAGCGACAGCGCTGATCCCATTAAAAATACCTTTATTTTCAGTTGTCGCACGATAAATATCATGTTTTGCAAAATCATTTAAGGCAACAATTTTTTCAGCGATATGCTGCCCACCAATTTGTTGTACGGTAACTTCAGCACTGACTGTCACAACTTGTTCAGTTGCATAATTTGATAAAATAGCGCCCAAAAAGTTGGCTTGAAACGATGAAAATACAGCACGTTCTGCCTCTAATATCGTGTTAACAATATTAGCCCCCATTGCATCTTTTGTATCAATTAAAAAGTCGACACTAACTTGTGTTGGCGATACACGTCTAGCGTTAACAGAAAGTAACCCACCGTTTCTGCGATAAATACTTGGCTTAGCATGCTTGGCACATTCAAAAAAGGCCTGCTGATTGGCACTCACAAACTGCGCTATAGCATCATCTGCAGTCTGATAGAACAATAGTTGCCCAATCATTGCCGTTTGCCGAGGAGACTTTACATGTAAGCCACCAAGATTATTCAGCAATTTAGCACCATGATTTGCTGCGGCAATAACACTAGGTTCTTCCGTAGCCATAGGCACTGCATAATGTTTATCATCAACGACAATGTCTTTCAATATTCCTATTGGTATGCGCATATCACTCACATAATTTTCAATGAGTTGTGCATTAGTCTCACTTTGATTGTCATGCCACAATGTAGTTGCCCTTTGGTCTAAATGTAAAGACGCCAAACGTTCATCTGGCGTCAATTCATAATATTTTTTAGTCATTATTTTTCATCATCTCCGCGATTAACCCTTCACGTACACCGCTCTCTGAAAATATTACTCTTGGTGCATCTATCAACTGCATAAGATTAAGTAAAGGCAACAAACCGCTAATAATAATATCGGCACGTGATATTTCTAATCCTGCAATATGCTCACGTTCTTGTCTTGACATATACCTCAGATTTTGAAAAATATGTTCAACCATTTCAACAGACATTTCGAAGCCGTGAATTTGATTAATAATATCTTTCCCAAGGATTGTTCGGCCCATACGGGCCAGAGAACGATTGGCACCCCCCAATAGTATGACTGGCAGACCCCGATGTGCATTCAGCCAAGGCAAGACTTCATATTGCGACAAAATATCTTTGCACGCAGCAGCAATATCACGTTGACTGACCTCGTTTGCCAAATTGAACGTTTCGGACAATGTCACGGCGCCAAAAGGTAAGCTGATTGCTGATTGGTTCTGACCATCAATTACGGCAATTAACTCAACCGATGCCCCTCCTGTGTCAAGAATAATACCATTATCAATCGCTAACGTTGTGATAACACCTAAATAATCATAATACGCTTCTTCATCACCTGTTAACACTTCAAAATCGATACCGGTTTCATTTTTAACACGCGTCAAAAATTGTGTCTGATTCCTGGCAACACGAACTGCAGCTGTGGTAATCGCACGTACAGTTGGCTCAAAGTCACTGTACTGGCTTTGAAAGTATTTCAGTGCAGCAATGGTGCGTGCGATTGGCACCTCTTTTAGCACGCGCTCTGGGCCCATATTTTGAGCAATGCGGGTATCTTCTTTTTCACGGATTATTTCGGTATAAGTGCCATCATTGTTTAGCCGCTCGACGACCATGCGCGCCGAGTTACTCCCAAGATCGACAATTGCTAAGTAGCTCATGTAGACATCCTAAATTCTAGTATTATCTTTAAGTATAACAAAAAAGTGCTTATAACAGTATGAGTTTTACTCCTGGATAAATAATAATATATAAAAAACTGGCAGTCAGATGTCTGCCAGTTTTTTTCAATGCCTCAAGATACTAACGTCAATCTGACCCCAGCACCACAAGAACATCGAAATGTTATTATTTTAATTTATTAATACCAAGGTTCATTTCCCTGCTGCATCGCTTTTTCTCAGTAAAGCATTAATGCACGGCTATTAGGACTGAGATTCGACAAAGTGTGCACCGATTAATCGACTAGCTGCAAAAACTAATAATCCAACCAAAATTGCCGAAACCGTTACATCGCCCAACCAATGTGCACCAATGCGTACACGACTCATGGCAGTCAAGATACCCATTGCGAGGCCAAAAATTGTCATCTTTTTTTGAAGAGAAACATTTTGACGTGGTACAAACAATGCTAAGTATAAGAATAACCAGCCTGACATGGTGTGTCCTGAAGGAAATGAATTATGACCATTAATACCATTAATATGGTACCAAGGCGTAAATTCACTAAATGCTTGTCCCGAAACTGTTGTCATTTCATATGGTCGAAAACGTCCCCAAATTGTTTTCATTTCACCAATCATTGTCTGGGCAATAAATACTGTTGCAATACCAACAATTGCAACAACAATTAAGTACGCCATATCTTCATCCGTTTTTTGACTTAACCACCGAGCAAATAGCGCTGAGAGCAAAATCGTGATAACCAACGCTAACGACCAACGCAAAGCTTCAGGATAATTTTTAACAGCCGCTGTGTTGTTAGCAATCCCCATAGGCACACCTTTAGCGATATTATTCAGCATTGAAAAGGTATAACTTAAAGCATCTTGTAGCAATGACAGCGCCTGATTGAAAGCAAATATTAACATCCCACCTGTCATAATAAAACGAATCACGTCATCGGCAACTCGACGCCAAATGTACCAAGCAATCACTTCAGCACAGACAAATGTCACAACTTGTGCACCTTGGTCGGCGTAATTCTGAAAAATATTACCAAAAATAGAATTTTGATTCATGACTGCTTGTGTCACATTCTTATCGAAAAAGGTGGCTATCAATAATGACAATATGCCTAGTCCAAGTAAAGTTAAAACAACTTTTTTCTCCCCACTTGTGGTTCGAAAACTACTGTGATTTAAACCATTACCTGAGTTTAAATATGATGGTCGAACGCTATTATCCCCTGCTAATTGCATCTTTTTACTCCATTTCCTTTTCTATACTTTCATTTTAAACCGGAAGTATAGCTATTACGTCAGGATTATATCTAGATAATGTAAAAAGTCGACTGCTTTCAGTCGACTTTTTACATTATTTTCATTGTGGATCTAATATTTCATTAATCACACTTAAATTATTTTCAGCAACTCCTAGCGAGGCTTGTGGTACATTACTGCCAAATTGCGTACCAGTCTTTTTAGCTGACAAATCTAACGATTGCCTGAGCTTATTGGTAACGCGCTGCTTTTCTGATTCTGGTACCATTTGATAACTCACCCCGCCATACATATCTCCAACGCCTTGCATGTGATCAGATACTTGATTCTTAGTTGCGGGCATATATTTTTTAGCGAGGTTCATAATATCAGCATAGGTCATATCTGTTTCAACATTCGTTGAGATTGATGCCATAAATTTAGCATTCATTAATGTCGATATACTTGCTGACTTTTTCAATAGCGCTTTTAAGACTAAACGCTGTCTGAGTTGTCGACCATAATCACCTTGTGGGTCATCATAGCGCATACGAGAAAATGACAGAGCGGCGTCACCATTCATCGTTGTATAAGTTTTGAAGTTTTTGCCATCTTTAGCATATTCAAACTTTTCTTGGTCTTTAAAAAACTTATAAGTTGCCGGGGTTGTATCTGCTTCTGGTGTGTAGGTAAACGTCAAGGGTGAGGCCACTTTTACACCACCAACTTGATCAATTAGTTTTTCCAAACCACCCATGTTTACCAAAACATAAAAATCAATTGGCACATTTAAATAGTTTTGCAATGTCAACATTGAAGCTCCTACGCCAGCAATGGGAAAAGCTGCATTCAACTTCTGGGGGAATGTATTTTCAGCACCAGAAATCGACATCATGATATCACGTGGAATGGACATCATTGTTGTGGTTTTTGTTTTTGGGTTGACAGTAATCAGCATCATTGAATCTGTGAGACCAGTGCGATCACGTTTCAAGGCCCCAGTATCCGTTCCTAAAACGAGCATAGAAAATGGCTTGCCATCTTTAATAACTTGAGACACTTGCCTGGCTTTAGTGATATCGGCACTGCGTTGCATTTTATTAATTGATTGATGCACATTATTAAGAACGGTCGCAAAAACTACTCCGCCTATAACAGCTAACAACAAAACCAGCGCCAACAGCCAGCGCCAAATTCTGCGACGACGCCTTGGCTTTTTAGGTGGCCTGCCATCACCACCATGATGATTTTGTTTTACTTGTTGTTCACGTCGTTCTGTACGACTCAAATTTTGGTTATCCATGGTTATCCTCGCTCGATAACAATTATTATACCATTAAACGAAATATTGTCGGCCACTGGGTGCTAATGATAAAAGCAATTAGTGCTTATGCACGCCCCGTTATCTTCTTTAAAGCACGATAAGCTTTATACTTCAAGGGTCTAACTGGTAAAATAAAACGTCCGACTAACTGTCTCGCATGGCCTTCAAAAGCTGTTTTAAAGCCTAACACACCATCTGAGCCATCAAAACGGCCAGAAATACCATAGAAGTTATACCTTGGAATACCAAGTGCAACCGCGCGGCGAATCATCATATCTTGAATCTGATAAGGACCATAATAATCTTTGTAGGCCTCATATGTACCAGAATACAAATATGTCATCTCCTGTGGCTGTTTGATAAACAGCGCACCAGCAACGACAACCGTTGCTTGCCCAGCATCAGAGAATTGCTTCGTTGCCTTTTGTATGCGTTGGCTGTGGTGCTGTTTTTGATCTTCAAATTCATGATACTGTCGTTTGAATTTGTCTTGGTTCGGATATTTGCTTATTTTTTCATTAATTTTAGCTAATTTCTGTTCTAATGCAGAGACTTTGTCTCTCTCAGAAGCAATATAAGTCTCAAAATTCAATTCAGCAAATACAAAAATAGCATCATCACCGTAAATATCATAAATCGATTCATAAAAAGCTAAATCTTTATCATGATAGTGTAATCGCTCTGCTGTACTTGCAGTCAACGCTTTAAAACTTGGCAAATCAGTTCGTGATAATTCACGTAATTGAATGCCAAATTGTTTATTCTTTTTTAAATAATATTGTACATTTTTACTATAGGACTTCAAAATGGACTTTTCATCGGATAAATCACTTATATTTTTAACATATTCCCAACTTGGTGACCCAGTCGTTGACATGCCAAAAGTAAAGGGCTCATGCTGAAAACCAAGACCACTCATAGTTGTCATGAATGAGTCATTAACACTTTGTTGCATATCGCCTTTGTTGTTTGTGACTAAATAAGTGACATTAGGTGTCCATTCTATGTATAGTGCGCCTCGTTGCTTAGCAAATTGTCGCGATTTAGTCACAAAGAAATGACAAAGTGCCCGATCATTAAAATCAATTAATGGCCCGCGATCAAATAAAAAAACAGAACCGAAGCGAGTTGTTTCGGTTAAAACGAGTGCGGCAGCAACCACCCGCTCATCATGTTTAACACCAATTAAATAAGGGTGCCGCCCACGTGCCGATAAAACATGATACTGTGCAATTGATTGTGTATAAGTACCCAAAGCATGCTGTTGCTCAAATTTTTCAAATTCTTTTGGTAGTAATTCAACAAAACGATACGGCATAAAAAATTATCCTCTAACATCTATTATATAAAATAAAAAAACGCCCTGCGGACGTTTTAATGAAATTTTATAATTAATATTGACCGGCGTCTGATTCAGCAACAATTGTATCACCAACAATACCAAAACCAACTGAAGTTGCTCTAGGATTGGCAACCCACATGCGGTGACCAGGTGTGCCATTTGTTACCATGTTTGTTTCATTGTACCAAGCATTAACAACATCTCCATAGCCCCAACCAATAGCGACTACTTCACCATTCGTGCGGAAATGATTTACTGGCAAACCGCCATTTGCAACTGCATTAGCTGCACGAGCCGCTGCACGAGCTGACAAACCAGCATCTAAGCTAACTGGGCCCAATCCCAATGCTGAACGCTTTGCATTCAAAGTGTTCAATAATGTTTGGATAGCAGAATTTGGTGTTGCTGGTGTTGCAGTTTGTGCTGGTTGCACTGCAGGCGTAGTTGTCTGAGCTACGGGTGTTACTTGTGTCGTTGCCGTAGTTGTTTCTGCTGCTTGTGTTGTAACAGTAGTTGTTTGTTGTGCAGGTGCTACCGTCTGAGTTGGCGCAACAGTTGCTGGCGCTACTTCAGGTTGTGTCACTTGCTTAGCAGCAGGTGCTGCTGCTACTGGTGCTGCATCACCAGACAAGTTCAACACTTGACCAACACTGATAAAGTTAAGATTTTGAATATTGTTAGCTGCTACAAGTGTTGCCACAGAAGTACCATTTGCAGCCGCGATACGATACAATGTATCACCAGCTTTAACAGTATAAGCACCGTTAGTTGTTGTAGCAGGTGCTTGCGCTGGTTTAGCTTGCGCAGCAGAAGCTGTACCTTCTGTTTGAAGTTGTTGACCCACAAAAATCAAATTGGGGTTGTTAATGCCGTTGGCTTTAACCAAAGCATCAACTGTTGTGCCATTGGCACGGGCAATTTGATTAAGTGTGTCACCAGACTTAACAGTAACTGAGTTAGCAGATGCAGTTGCAACGCCAGCTGCGGCAAACGCACCGGCGGCGACAGCAGATTTAATAATAGTAGATGATTTCATAACAGGGATAACTCCTTAAAGTTCATTCAGTTAAGCAATGCTTAATGTTGTTTGAGGTCTTCTCGACATTTATAAGTGTACCAAACTAGCATAACATGGATGTTTTATCTTTTTTGCACTTCGTTATCAAAAACACAATCAGGTAACTAAAAAGTCTTTTTGGTTATCTTTGTGACAAAACAGTGTCAAAACACCAACAAATTCATGTCATTAAAGAACTGTTCCTGTAAATGACGGATACCAATTTTGATTCAATGTCTGCATTTTAACTCGCTTACTATTTTCATCTACCGACACAAAATGACCACCGCCAACATAAATCGCGACACTATAAGGTTGCTCTGGAATACCCCAAAACAATAAATCACCAGGCCGAGTATTCTCAACCGAATTTAATTCATAAACATCATAAACTAAATCAAGTAATGCTGTGGACCATTCACCAGTCTGACCATCAGCACGAATACTCGACTCATTCATGACAAACGCAACAAACGCACCTGAGGAAGGATACGTCTTCCCCAACTGCGTTAATGCAACATCTAGCCAATTACTTGTCATAGATCTTTATCAATAATTAGAATTGTCCGGCATCAGATTCGCCGACAATCACACCGCCAACAATACCAAAACCAACAGCAGAAGCACGTGAGTTAGCTACCCACATACGATGTCCTGGCTGGCCATTTGGCGTCATCATATTTGTTTCATTATACCAAGCATCAATAACAGATCCTGTAGAGAAGCCATCAGCAACCACTTCACCATTTGTTGAGAAATGGTTTGTAGGAATACCACCATTGGCTGCCGCGTCTTGGGCACGACCCTGGGCACGCGCTGATAATCCAGCATCCAAACGAACAGGAGCTAAGCCTAATGCTGCACGTCGGGCATTCATTGCGTTAACTAATGTTTCAACATCAGATGATGCAGCTGGCGCTGCCTGCTGCGTTGTTGCAACTGTTTGTGTTGTTGCGACTTGGGTCACTTGAGCTGTCGCCGTGCTTGGTGCTGCTGGTGCTTGTTGTTGTGCTGCTGAACCACCGTTTGCTTCATAGGCTGCATATTCTGCTGCGCTCATGAAACCATCTTTGTTGGTATCAGCTGCCGCAATATATTGCACATTTTCAGGTACTGAAGCTTGTGCGGGCTGTGCTGCTGGTGTTGACGCAGTCACAGTAGTGTCGCCACCATTCGCCTTATATGTATTGTATTCTTCTAATGACATAAAGCCATCTTTGTTAGTATCAGCTGCCGCAATATACGATAACTTAGGTGCTGCTGGTGCTGCCTGTTGTGCTTGTTCACTAGCTGTTACAGTAGGTGCTGTTGCCACCGGTGCAGCCTTTAATGACAATTGTTGACCAACAACCACCACATTGTTACTTGCTAAATTATTTAATGATGCTAAAGTTGCGATATTAACACCTGTCTGTTCAGCAATCTTTGATAAACTATCCCCTGCTTGAACCGTGTATGTTGCCCCATCAGCTGAAACAGACTTGGCAGCTGGTGCAGCCACAGTTAGTTGTTGTCCAGCAATGATAAGATTCTTGTCATTGATGTTGTTGGCCTTAGCCAAATCATCAACAGTCGTATTGTTTTCTGAAGCAATACCTGTTAATGTATCGCCTGATTTAACTGATACTGTATCAGCTGACGCAGCGGCATGACCGCCAACAAATGCTGCAACACCAGCAGCAGTTGCTAATAATGTTTTCTTGATATTATTACTCATTATGTTATAGGCTCCGAATAGTTTAGTTTCTCTTAATATTGTTTAACTTTTTGTTCAGTTGTTATATAAATCTTAAGAACATTATCTAGTATAGCTGTCTTGTATAACGTCAACATTTTGCTAATTTATCAATTATATAACATTATTACAAATATGTGACATGGACAAAAAACGCTGTTATATCAAGGGTTTTAAACTGCCTTGACCCTTTTCAATGCGTTAAAAAAAATGACAAACCGTCTCACCAGACCCGTTCGCCATTTCTTTTTTTACACTATTGATTTATTAAAGCTCTTAACACTTTCTTTAGAATTGCATCAAAATACTACCGTAAGTAAATCCAGCGCCAAAACCAGTCAATAAGACACGTTTCCCAGTTAAATTGACTGACTGATTCAATTCATCAAAACCAATAGCAATGCCTGCTGATGATGTATTGCCCTTTCTAATAATGTTTGTTGAAAATTTTGATAACGGTTCATCTAAGTCTTTTGCAATGTATTCAATTAAACGCAGATTAGCTTGGTGTGGAATGAAATAGTCGATATCACTTGGCTTCAGAGATTTTGATGCCAGAAAATCCCTTATGTGTTGTGGAATAAGAGTTGTCACCTCATTAAACACATCTCGACCCATCTGGACGAAAGCATCAGTCTTTGGGTAATTTTCAGCTGACAATTCCTGCAACGGTGGAATACGGCCTGAGTGCACAACATCAGCATTTCCAATTGTATGCATATCTTCACCAGCTAAGAAGCCATTCCCTTGCATATCAGCTGTTAATACAACCGCACCGGCACCATCTCCAAAAAAAACTGTGCTCGTCCGGTCAGTAAAATCCATCATTTTTGAATTCACTTCAGCCGAAATGACTAATGCATGTTGGTAAACACCAGAACGTAGAAATTTGTCAGCCGTACTCAATCCAAAGATGAATCCTGAGCAAGCCGTCATAATATCGTACGCCCATGCTTTATTGGCGTTTAAATTACGCTGTACCAATGCAGCAGTTGATGGTGCTAAGCCATCAGGCGTAAATGTTGTCACAATAATTAAATCAATATCTTCAGCGGCCAAATCGGCTTTGTCCAAAGCTAGCTGTGCTGCTTTAGTTGCCAAGTCACTCGTATTTTCCCCCTTCAACGACATGTGTCGCGTTTTAATCCCGGTATGAGATTGAATCCACGCATCGCTGGTATCCATTATTTTGGCTAAATCATCATTTGTGACAATATCACTTGGTACATAATGAGCGCTGGCTAATATTTTACTTCCGGGCATGTTTTTTCCCCTTTAATGTCTATCAGTGTTGCGATAGGTGCTCATTTTGTGCACTGATTAAAATTATTTATACTTATATTATTGTATCTGATTTTATGCTTAACGCAAGTTGTTCGCATTATCACGCCACAATAAAGTTGTTTGGGGTTGATCGAATCGATGCCAATTGAAAGCATGATAAACGCTCATGCCCAAATAATCAGTATCTCTAAAATCAGCATATAAAACACTACCTACCGGTAAAATACCTAATAAGTCATGCCACAAATCGATTATAGTTGGGACATCATCACCAAAAGTCCATCCCAGACGATAATCTTCTTGTGCTTGAAAAATAAGAATTGCAGCAACAACATGTTGTCGTGATAACCTCACAATACTATGCTCAAAATCAAAAGACGCTTGGTTATAAGTTAACTGGCGATAATCAATATTAGCAGAGGCAGGATTAACGCGATTGATACGTTCATAATGATCACGCAATAATAATAGCACTTCATGCTTTAAATCACCTTCCAAGTCTAAAATAGAAATAACTGGATTTCCTTTGTAATCACGGACATTTAATTTAGAGAAATAAGTATGATATAGTGTCTCAAATCCTCTATCTTCTAAAAATCCTTTGCTAATATTATCAGAAACTTGCGCTATTAAACCTTTGTGTTGCTTATGTGCAACGGATTGTATCTCCCATACCGTTTCAACAGCCATATCTGCTACATTTGATAAGACATAATTACTTGGGTGATTTGTGTTTAATTTATAAAATGATGACATGTTTTTTCCCTCTATCGTTTTATTGCTCGTCTCGATAAAAAGCTATAAACAGGAAAAGAATCAGCTCGTGATTCGAACTGATTCCTTATACCTCATTGCACTGCTTCAAGTGCTGCTAAACGTTCTTGCGTCGCCCGCAACTTTTCTTGCCAATCTGCTAACTTTTGTTTTTCAGCAGTTACAACCGCCTCGGGTGCTGAATTGACGAATTTTTCGTTATTCAACTTACCTGATGCACGCTTAACTTCACCAGTAAACTTTTTGACTTCTCCTGATAACCGCTCGATTTCAACTGTGATATCAATTAATTCTGCCAAAGGAACATAAATTTCTGCTCCTGTAATCACCTGCGACATAGCCAAATCTGGTACTTCAATGTCGGCAGCAATACTTAGTGACTTTGGATGGACAAAACGATTAATATAATCTGTATTTTCATTAAATATTTGAATTAAATTATCATCTGTCGTTTTAATCAGTAAATCAATTTCTGTTGACATTGGGGCATTCGCTTCTGAACGAATATTGCGAACCGCGACAATCAAATCCTGCAGTGATTTAAACGCTGATTCAGCTTGTTCATCGTGAAGTGCTGCATTGACGACAGGATAACGTGTAATTGAAAAGTCAACATCTTTACCGGCTTGGTCTGGCATCTCTTGCCAAATAGCTTCCGTCACAAACGGCATAATAGGCTGTAATAAACGCAATGTTTGATCCAAAACATAGGCCAATGTTTGTTGCACTGGCGTTTTATCGCCATCACCGTTTAACGTTTCTTTGGTCATTTCGATATACCAATCAGCAAAATCTGACCAAATGAAATTATATAATTCACGACCTGCTTCACCAAACTCAAATTTATCAAAGTTTCGCGTCACATTGTCGATTGTTGTATTTAAGCGCGACAAAATCCACTTATCAGCCAATGTTAATTGCGTTAAATCTGGTAATGTTGAAGGTGTATGATCATCTAGGTTCATAATGACATACCGCGACGCATTCCAAATTTTGTTAATGAAATTCCACGCTGCATCCATTTTGTCATAAGTAAAGCGGACATCTTGTCCAGGTGTCGATCCCGTAGCTAAGAACCAACGCAAGGCATCGGCACCATATTTTTCAATGACATCCATTGGGTCAACGCCATTACCCAATGATTTAGACATTTTACGTCCCTCGCCATCACGAATCAAACCATGAATGAGCACATTTTTAAATGGTCTTTGTCCCGTAAATTCTTTCCCCTGAAACATCATACGTGCAACCCAGAAGAAAATAATATCATACCCTGTCACTAATGTGTTAGTTGGGTAATATTTTGCGAAATCACCGGTTGTGTTTTCCGGCCAGCCCATGGTTGAAAATGGCCACAATGCTGAACTAAACCACGTATCTAAAACATCAGGGTCACGTTCCCAGCCATCACCGTCAGGGGCTTGTGTCCCCACAAAGATTTCCTCTTGATCCGTCCCTTTATTTTTATACCAAGCTGGAATCTGATGACCCCACCATAACTGACGAGAAATTACCCAGTCGCGAATATTTTCCATCCAACGTGTAAATGTGTCTTCAAATCGTGCGGGTACAAATTCAACTTTTTCATCTGGCTTTTGTTGCATGGCTAACGCTTGTTCAGCCAGTGGGGCCATTTTAACAAACCATTGCGTTGATAGTCTTGATTCTACTGGAACACCAGTTCTTTCAGAATGCCCAACTGAATGTACAATTGGGTCGACTTTTAACATATAATCGCCAGCTTCTAAATCAGCCACAATAGCTTTACGGGCTTCAAAGCGTTCCATCCCATTATACTTACCAGCCAAGGCATTAAGATGTCCATCGTCCGTCATGGTGTTAATACGTTCTAAGTTATGACGGTTACCTACTTGGAAATCATTTGGATCGTGTGCTGGCGTAATCTTGACCATCCCAGTACCAAAATCTTTTTCAACATATTCATCGGCGATAATAGGAATTTCACGTCCAACCAATGGGACCATCACAGTCTTACCAATGAGATCTTTATAACGTTCATCACTAGGATGTACCGCGACAGCAACGTCACCAAACATCGTTTCTGGTCGTGTTGTCGCAATTTCAATATAATCTTGCCCATCAAACGTTGTCCCATCTGTAAATGGATACTTTACGTGATAGAAGGCGCCTTCATCATCTTGATAGATAACCTCAATATCAGATAATGCTGTTCGTGCCTGTGGATCCCAGTTAATAATATATTCACCACGATAAATTAAGCCTTTGTTGTATAAATCAATAAAAACCTTATTAACTGCTTTATTCAGACCCTCATCTAACGTAAAACGCTCACGGTCAAAGTCTAACGACAAACCCATTTTACCCCATTGTTGTTTAATCGTTGCAGCATATTCATTTTTCCAATCCCAAACTTGTTCGACAAACTTTTCGCGGCCCAAATCGTAGCGTGATACTCCTTCAGCACGCAAACGTTGTTCAACTTTAGCCTGTGTTGCAATACCTGCATGATCCATGCCTGGTAACCACAAAACATCCATTCCTTGCATTTTTTTCTGTCGAATAATCATGTCCTGTAATGTTGTATCCCAAGCATGACCCAGATGTAGCTTTCCCGTTACGTTTGGTGGTGGAATCACAATGGCATAAGGAGCTGGCTCGTTTCCTTGAATGGCCTGGTTCGATTCAGGGGCAAATAATTTTTTTGCTTGCCAAGTATCATAACGCCCTGATTCAACTGACGTTGGTTCATATTTTGTTGACATATCAATATCACGCATTAACTTAATTTCTCCTCATTTAGTGCACCAATTAAAAAATCGTCCTAAAACACAATTAGGACGATTTTCACCGTGGTACCACCTTATTTGCTGTCGCTATTTACAGCGCCAACCACTCTAACAATTATCAAATTTTAAACACTTAGCAACCTTGGGCATTAACATGACTGATTTACAGCACCATCAGCTCTCTACACATGTATTTGCTTAATCCTCTAAGATAATCCTAATCTTACTAGAATTTCTAGTGTCCGTCAAGTTAACATGAGTTCATATAGCGTGAACTCATGAAATATACATTATTTTTGCTTCCTATGGGGGTATTGATATGGATTAAAAACCAAAGATAGCCAAGGTATATTTTGTACTAGACGTACCACCAGTAAACTAATACACCAAGCACTGATTAGTGTCAGAAAAACCAATAAAACATAAGATTCCAGACCTAACTTCTGTAGTGCTATCCTGATGACAGAAGCAGCAGGCGCATGGACTAAATAAATAATCAAAGAATACCGGCCACAATCGGTGAAATGATTGCCAACAGAACCCAATTTAATATGTGAAAACAGATATAAAAATAACGGTATGCTACTCAACTTCGCCAAAACGTCAGTTGGCGTCATCATATCAGTAACAAACCAAGTTGAACCACCAAAATTTGCTTGAACAATGCAGCCCAAAGCAAATAAAGCCACGCTCATAATAAATAGCAATCGATCATGTAACATCAATGGTTTCTTTTTTAACAGATATCCAATGTAAAAACTACTTGTCCACATACATACGCCTTGTAGTATATATGGTAAATGAATGATTTGACTGAGACTTAGAACAAGTAATAACAGATAAATGGTTAATTGTAAAATAGGTGATATATTTAATATAGACAACAGACCAACCAAAACAAAAACAAAAAAAAGCACATATAAATACCACAGATAACCAATCGGTAAAACACCAATGTGGGCCAAATCTTGCCATGAATTGAGATGGTGTACATCTGTACCCAGATGCTGTAACATGACGTAAATCACTGAAAAAATGATATAGGGTACGCCTAAACTTATTATTTTTTTCTTTAAACCAGCTAAGAGTTCTTTACACCCACTCACTGGTTTGTATACAAACCCTGATAATGCAAAGAAAACTGGCATTACAAATGTAAACAATATACCCATTGTTGCTTCTGCAAAAAAATTGAACTGGCGATACTGTCCTGTCTTATAGATGCCTTCAAGGACATGAACAAGTACGACAAAAAAAATAGTGATCCCTTTTGCTAAATCTAACCACGCAATGCGTTTCACAATTTATTCTCCACGATAATCATTTGAATTATTTCAAACCAACACTGATACGAAGTGCCTGAGCAACCTGCTGCATCTCTTGTGAATTAGCGCTAATATGCGCTATTTTGTCACGCAACCGGCGCTTGTCAATAGTTCTAACTTGCTCTGTTAGAATCACTGAATCGCGCTTAATGCCGCCCATATGAGCTGGCAACAATACATGCGTTGGTAGCTTTGGTTTAGAAATTTGAGAGGTAATAGCAGCAACAATTGTTGTTGGTGAGTTTGCATTACCAACATCGTTTTGAATAATCAGAACTGGCCTTACACCTGATTGTTCTGAACCAATGCCTTGTTTCAAATCGGCATAGAAAACATCGCCACGTGTCACAACTTGATATTCTTCTTTCATAAAATGTCTCACTTAATTATGTACGCGCCACAGCGCTTAAACTATTTTTTATATATTCTAGGTAATCTCGGACCAAAAGATGTCAAAATTTCATGAGGAATCGTATTTGCATAATCAGCAAATTCTTCAACAGTAATCTCATTATCGCCATCACGACCTATTAATGTCACCTCTGTACCAATAGGATAGGCTTGATCTAAGGCAATCACAATTTGATCCATGGTAATGCGGCCAATGACATATGTTACTTTCCCATTAATTAACACGCGCATCCCAGCCATACGTCGTAAGTAACCATCTGCATAGCCAATAGGTAAAGTTGCAACCCACTGTGGTTTTTGTGCCGTATAGGTTGCCCCATAACTAACCGATTCACCTGTTATTAATTGATGTACTGCCCCAATACGTGATTTTAAAGCAAAAACGTGTTTGAGCGGAATTGGCAAAGTCAACAATGGCGCGCCCGGATTGTAACCATAAAGTACCGAACCAACGCGGATAGTACGTGTATCAATTTCCTGGGTATGCCACAACGCAGAACCTGAATTCGCCAAATGCCAATATTGACGTGGAATACCGGCAGCAGTTACCCAATCGTTAAATCGTTGTGCTTGCTGTTTATAGTAACCAATATTACTATCATCCGCTGTGGCAAAATGTGTAAAAACACCGCCAAGCTCTAGTTTGTCATTATTCTTGATATAACGATATACTGAATCAACAGCCTCTTTGGAATGAGCACCCATACGCCCCATACCTGTATCAACAGCCAATTCAACATCTAAGGTAGCACCTTCTGGTATTGCTTGTAATGCGACTGACAACCAATCAATTGACTCAATTGCAGGGGAAAGCCGATATTTGACCATAACGTCTACATGGGCAATATCTTGAACCCCTAACAATACAATACGATAATTTTGATATGCTAATTCTTGGCGCAGTTTAATCCCCTCACCAATAGTTGCAACAGCAAAATCTCGCACACCTATCTCATAGAGAGCATTAGCCACTGGTGTAGCCCCATGCCCATAACCGTCTGCTTTCACCACAGCAATTAAACGTTTCGCCCCAGCATGTGCCATAATACTCTGAGCGTTTTCTTGAATGGCCCCTAAATCAATTTCTATCCAAGATGGCCGTGTCAATAAAGTATCTTTTTGTTCTGTCATAACTATAAAACTCCACGTTTTGGAAAAAACTTCAAACTCAGACGTTCTAGAATTGTTAATCGCTCAATAATAACAACAGTATTCACGAAATCACCACTATGTGTAATCGCAACATATGTTTTATAACGAAAATTTTTGACCTGCATAATCGGTCGGCCATTAGGTTCATTTAAAATTTCAATATCATGC